>NZ_JALGRP010000001.1:0-33614 GCF_022815605.1 Microbacterium sp. VKM Ac-2923
TGGAGACGACGAACCTCGATGCCGGATGGACGCCGCTCGTGTCCGACACCTTCTCGATGGCGCCGAGCACCAAGCACGGAGGAATCGTCCCGCTGACCTCCGGTCAGTACGACGGGATCCGCAACGCGGACGCCGCAGCGGTCGTCACCTCGGACCTCGGCGACGCGAGCGTGACGCAGGGTGCGAGCGCGGCATCCATCACGGCCGCTCTGCCCCGCGAGGCGCAGGTGACCCTGGCGTACGGCCGCGGAACCGCCGCGCAGCCCGTGACCTGGAACCTCAGCGGCGTCGACACGTCGAAGCCCGGGTCCTACCCGGTCACCGGTACGGTGCGAACGGTCGGAGCGAACCTGAACCAGTGGGCCGGAACCAATGGCTCGACCGCCTACGACGCCGCCGACCGGCGCCTGTTCAGCTCGACCGCGCTCACGGTCACCGCGGACATGGCCGTGACGGCCTCCGCCCTGGCCGTCACGGCCACGGCGGAGACGCGGTGCGTCGCAGGCAAGCCCGTCGTCGCCACACGCATCGCCAACGGCGGCACGGTGCCCGTCGCGCTGAAGGTGGACTCGGTGCACGGGTCGAAGACGATCGCCTCCCTCGCGGCGGGCAAGAGCACGAGCGTGATCTTCACGGCACGCACGAACCCGCTGGTAGCGGGTGAGGTCACGGTCGTTGCGAGCGCCGGTGGCACCACCTCGACGGTGACGGCGCCGTTCGCGGCGACCACCTGCCGCTGACCCCCGGGCCCGCCCGGCCCCGCCCCATCGACGTCGACCGACGGTCAGGACACCATGCTCTCCCACACGCCTCCCCGCCACGTTCTCCGTCGATGGGCCGGTGAGAGCCGCGCCGACCGCGTCGCCTCCGGGACGCGACGAGCGCTCGCCGTGGCGGTGTCGGCGGCGGTCGTCGTCGGGGGGATCCTCGGTGCCGGGGCGGCGACCGCGGCCCCCTCCGACGCGCGCGACGATGGTCTCGTCGCGCGGTACACCTTCGACGAGACGTCCGGCGACGTGGCCCGCAACACGGCCGACGGGTCGGATGCCGCGGGTGACCCTTTCGATGCGACGGTGCGCAACTACACCGCATCGCAGCGAGCGGAGGCGGGGACGCTGCAGTTCACCGGCGGAGCCAAGACCTCGACCGGCAACTGGGTCGAATTGCCCGACGACCTGTTGAAGTCCGCCACCTCGGCGACGGTGTCGATCGACGTCAAGGCGGATGCCGCGATGCTCACCTCGAACCACTTCCTCTGGAACATCGGCAACGACACGACCCAGCAGTATTGGTTCGCCAACGTCCGCGCGCCGCGCTCCGGCATCACGACGGGCTCCGCCGGCGGCGAGAAGAACGCCACCGCCTACCCGGTGAAGGCGAATCGATGGCACAGCCTCACCGCCGTCATCGACGCAGACGCCGACACCCTCACCTTCTACACCGACGGTCAGCTGTCGGGGATCGCGAAGACGACGCTCACCCCCGCCGACATCCCGCAGACCCTCAACACGATCGGGCGCGCGCCGTGGCCCGACGCCCTCTTCAAGGGGACGGTCGGAGCGTTCCACGTCTACGACCGTGCGTTGTCGAGCGGTGAGGTCGTCTCGCTATCCGAGAGCGACGCCACCGTCCATCAGGACGCACTGCGCGCGGTTGCAGACGCCAAGGCGGCCGCCATCGATCTCGGCGACACCTCGGCGGTGACCGGCGATCTCGACCTCGGGTTATTCGGCATCCGCGAGATCTCCTGGTCTTCGTCGGACAACGCCGTCGTCTCCGCAGACGGCGTGGTGACCCGCCCGACAGTGGGGGAGCCGGCCGCCACGGTGACGCTGAGCGCGACGACGGAAGCGCGGGGAGTCGGGGCGACGGCACCGCGGACGTTCAGGGTCGTCGTGCCGGCACTGACCGCCGCCGACGTCGCGGCCGACCGCGACGGACTCCGAGTGCCCGCCGTCGTCCGCGGCAACGTGACGCTGGCCTCGCGGGGTGACAAGGGAGCGCCCGTGGCGTGGACATCGTCGGCTCCGACCGTGATCTCCGACCGCGCGGTCGGCGCGGCCTCCGCCGGCGTAGTGACGCGGCCCGCGTGGGGCGCGACGCCTACGCCTGTCACCCTCACCGCGACCGTTGGCGCAGGGGCCGCTGCCGTCACGCGCAGCTTCGCCGTCACCGTCGAACCGGCTCAGCGCCCCGCCGTCGACAACCGCTACATGTTCGCCTACTTCACTGCCAACACCATCGACGGAGAGAAGATCTCGCTCGCCGCGTCGCAGGGCAACAGCGCGATGACGTGGGACGTCTTGAACAACGGCACCCCGATCCTCTCATCGACACAGGGCACGCGCGGGCTCCGAGACCCGTTCGTCATCCGCTCCGCCGAGGGCGACCGCTTCTTCCTCATCGCCACCGACCTGTCGATCGGCGGGGGCACGACGTGGGAGTCGTCGTTGGACGACGGCAGTCGGCACCTGGAGATCTGGGAATCCACCGACCTGAAGAACTGGTCGGCGCAGCGGCATGTGCCCGTCTCGGGGCCGTTCGCCTCGATGACGTGGGCGCCCGAGGCTTACTATGACGCGAACGCCGGCGAGTACGTCGTGTACTGGTCGTCGCGCGTGTTCTTGGACGCCACTCGTCCCTACGACAAGGCCGGCACCCCGGACTACACGTACTCGAAGGTCATGTACGCCACCACGAGGGACTTCGTGACGTTCTCGGATGCCAAGATCTGGCAGGACGTCGGCGACCGGATCGACTCCACCATGATCGAGGACGACGGCACCTTCTACCGGTTCACCAAGGAAGTCACCGGCTGCGAAGACATCGTGCAGGAGTCGGCGTCGTCGCTCTACGCCCCGTCGGTTCCCGGGAACTACGGGTGGGCGACCGACGCGACGTGCGTCTCCAAGACAGCCCGCGCGACCGGCAGTACCACAGAGGGGCCGACGATCTTCCGCGCGAACGCGGGCGACACTTCGCTTCCGGCGGGTGTGGCGGAGGGCTTCTATCTCTTCGTGGACGATTTCGCGGGGCAGGGGTACCTGCCGCTGTTCACCGAGTCGCTGGCGGCGCCCGCCTGGCGCGCCGTGGCCGGTGCGCTGCCGAAGTCCCGTCATGGCAGCGTCATGCCCGTCACTCTCAACCAGTGGGAGTTCGCGAAGGGCTCGGCCGCAACGCGGACAGCGACCACGACCTCGATCGACGACGTCGCCAGTGGCGCCGTTCTCGAGCCGGGTGCGCGAGTGACGGCGCGCGTCACCGCCGACGACGGCGGCGCCGTGGCCGGCACGGTGCGGTTCGCCTTCGGCGACACCGCGGTCGATGCGCGAGTGATCTCGCGCGACGGGGCGTTCGTCGCCGAGGCCGTCGTCCCCAACGTGTCGGGCGATGTGCGGCTCTCCGCCGCGTACCAGGGGCTCGATGTCCTTTCAGGCTCGGCGTCCGCACCGGTCGACGTGCGCATAGGCAGTGCGGCGGCACCGCGCGTCGACGCTTTCGTCTCGTCTCGATGCATCGCCGGCAAGGTGACCGTGATGCTCAAGGTGACCAACGCGGGTTCGGTTCCCGTGTCGGTGGTGGCGGCCAGCGCCTACGGGACGAAGACCATTCCGGCGCTCGGGGTCGGCAGCACCGCGACCGCCGCGTTCTCGACGCGTGCGGCGGCGATCTTGGCCGGGTCGATGTCGCTCCGCGTGGACGGCGCCGGGCAGTCGCGGGAGCTGACGGTGCCCATCGAGGCGCACCGGTGCTCCTGACGGTTCGCGGTCGCCTGCGGCCGCGTCACCGATCCGCGGGCGAGGTCATCGAGGCCGATCCCGGCGCGAAAGCCGCGAGCACCCCCCGATAGGACCCCCCATGCCCACCCCGCGCAGCTCTTCCGCCGCACCCGCGCGCGCCCGACCGGAGCCCGCACCCCCGGCGCTCGGCTCCGGCGCGCGCCAGGTGCTGATCGTCGCCGCGGCCTTCATCGCCGCCGCGATCGTCGTCCGGTGGCTGACCATCGACGGCGACGGCTCCGTCCCCAGCGCCCTTTCCGACGGCATCACGCTCGCAGCGTCCGTGGTCATCGAGTCGCTGCCGTTCGTCTTCCTCGGCATCTCGATCTCGATCGCGGTGCAGCTGTGGGTTCCCTCGCGCGTCCTGGATGCCGTCATCCCGCGCGCCGGCTTCCTCCGACGCGCCGTCTTGTCACTGCTCGGGGTCGTCCTGCCGGTGTGCGAGTGCGGCAACGTGCCCCTGGCCCGAGGGCTGATGATGCGGGGGTTCTCCGTCGCCGATTCGGTGACCTTCCTGCTGGCCGCCCCCATCCTCAACCCGGTGACCCTCATCACGACCTACCAGGCGTTCGGCTGGAACGACGGCATCCTGGTGTCGCGGCTGGTGGGCGGTTTCGTGCTCGCCAACCTCGTGGGCTGGCTCGTCAGTCTGCACCCGGCGCCCGAGCGCCTCCTCACCCCGCAGTGGGCCGCGGCGTGCGCCACCGCGGCGACGTCGACACGGGAACCGGCGACCCTTCGTCGCGCGGCGGTGATGTTCCGCGACGAGGTCTCCGCCATGCTCCCGGCGCTGTTCCTGGGCGCGGCCGTCGCCGGCGTCATCCAGGTGGCGATCTCCCGCGACACGCTGACGGGGATCGGTGGGCACCCCGTACTCGGCATCCTGGCCCTGATGGTACTGGCCTTCGTGATTGCGATCTGCTCGAACGTCGACGCGTTCTTCGCCCTGTCGCTGGCATCCGCGTTCTCGCCGGGCGCGCTCGTGGCGTTCCTCGTGCTGGGGCCGATGATCGATGTGAAGATGCTCGTGATGCTCTCGACGACGTTCCGTCTGCGCACGCTCGCGGGGATCACCCTCGTCGTGGCGCTCGGCGCCCTGACCCTCGGTCTGGTGGTGAACCTCCTTGTCTGACATCGTGTCGCGCTGGGCGGGCCTGGCCCTGTGCGGCATCGGCCTGGTCGCGACTCTCGCCCTCGCGGCCGCCGGCGACCTCACGCTGTACATCCACCCCCGCTACGTCGTCTTCACCGTGCTGCTCAGCGTCGTGGGGGCGGGGCTGTTCGCGGCGGCGGTCTGGGTGACCGCCACCGGTCGCGGCGCGGACCACGACCACGACCATCGCCACGACCACGACCACGACAACCCCCCGTCGCGGCGCCCGCGCCGGGTGCTGTCGGCGGCGGTGACGGGCGCTCTCGTCATCGTCGCCGCGGTCGCGCTGCTGGTCGTGCCCCCGACGACCCTGAGCGCCGAGCGCGCGCTGTCGACCGTGAGCGCCGCCGACGGCGGCGGCGACGTGGCCCGTCCGTCGCTCCTCGGCAGCGACCCGACCCGCTTCTCGGTGCGCGATTGGGCGAGCATCCTCGGCAGCGGGGCTTCCGCCGCCGATCTCGTCGGGCAGCAGGCCGACGTGACCGGGTTCCTGCTGATCGACGACACCGGCGCCGTCCGCGTCGGACGCTACGCCGTCACATGCTGCACGGTCGACGCGCAGCTGTTCGCCGTACCCGTGATCGCCGCCGACCTCCCGAGCGAGCTCCGCTCGGGCGACTGGGTGCACCTGACCGGGACCTTCACCGACGACGCGGGTACGACCCGGCTGAGTCCCGAGAGCGTCGACGCCGTGGAGGAGCCCGATGATCCGTACCTCTCGTGAGACGGATGCCGTCCGCCCCCGGTCCTCGCGGCGCTGGGTCGTGGCCGGTGTCGCCGTCGTCACCGGCCTCGCCGCGGTGAGCACGGTTCTCGCCGCGGGGGCGCTTGAGCGTGGCCCGCGCGTTCGCGCCGTCGACGGAGACCCCTCTCTCACGGTGGTGCAGTCGGGGGTGACCCTGGTGTTCCGCGCCGATCAGCCCCTCGACCCCCGCTCGGGTGAGGGGGTGGCGGTCGAGCCCGCCGCACCCTTCCAGGTCGAGGTGACCGGGTCGACGCTGCGTCTGCGCTTCACCGATACCGTCGACCACGCCCACGAGTACCGGGTGAGCATCCCGGCTCTGCGCGGACGGGCGACCGGGGCGACCGCGCCGGCCGAATTCGACTTCGTCACTCCGCCGTTGACGGTGACCACCCTCGAGCGCGGTGGCGGCTTCGACCGCGTGGGCGGCGCCGACGATCGAATCGTGCGCCACGACCTGTCCTCCGGCGCCGATGAGGTGATCTTCTCGGCGCCGCGCATCCAGGAGTACGCCGACGACGGCAACGGGGTGGTCGCCGCCGTGCTCGACGAGGACGGGCGCACCACCCTGACGCGGGCCGCCGACGGGGCGGATCCGGTGCCTCTGCCCCTCCCTGGCGAGGGCGCCGTCGGGTTGGTGCGGGCGTCGGCCGATGCCGGTCGCACGGGCTTCGTCTTCACGAGCACGGGAGGCGGGGACCAGCAGTACATCAGCACGCTCTTCCTCGTCGACTCCGCCGATCCCGGCGCCGGACCGCACGCCGTGCTCGGCATCGACGGTCTGCCCCTGCAGGCCGACTCGTGGTTCTTCATCCCCGGCAGCTCCTACCTCGTCGCGCAGACCCCCACCGGGACCCTGGTCCTTCTGGATGCCACCGGCGCGGCGCCCCCGCGCCTGCTCGGCGAGGTGGGATCCCTCCGCGAGGTGCTCCCCGCCTCCACCTCGCTCGTGGTCGACGGGACGACCGGGCCGGCCGTGCTGGACCTGACGAACGGGTCTCTGACCGACATCGTCGGGGCAGTCGTCGACGAGGTGTCGACGGGCACCGTCTTCCTCTCCGACTCCTCATCCGTGCAATGGACGGCCACCGACGTCGTGCGCCGGGTCGCCTCGCAACCGGATGCCGCGGTGTTCCGCGCCGGCGTCGGTGGGCGCATCGAGGAGGTGTGCGTGTCGCCGAGCGGACGGTATGCCGCGGTCGGCGTCGTGCGCGCCGACGCCGAGATCGATGATTACCCCACCCGTGCCGAGTGGCTGGGCCGCACCTCGACGGTCGTCGATGTGGCCTCGGGTGACGTGATCGCCGAGGTGCCGGGGACGCGCCCGGACTGGTGCGCCTGAGGCGAGTACTTCCGCGCGGCGGCCGAACCGGGAGCGGGCTCGCGGCGCCGGCGTGTTCGCGTGGCACCGGATGCCGGGTGCCGGGTGCCGGGTGCTGGGTGCCGGGTGCCGGATGTCGGGTGCGTCGACCCTCCTTGAGCACGGGGTCGGCCCCTCACGACGAAACGCCCCGGGTGACCTGTGACGGTCACCCGGGGCGTTCCCGGTGGATGCCCCGGGCGGCTGAGCATCACGCGTCAGCCGCCCGGTGGCGGTTCAGCCGCAGCTGCGGGCGTCGTACCCGGCCTTCTGCGTCGCGGTCGCCGTCGTGCCGCCGACCTGACCGGTCGCGGTGATCGACACCTCGCCCGCGGCGAGCTGCGCCTGACGGGTGGTGAACACCTGGCTGACACTCTTACCCGGTGCGAGGCTCGCGATGCTCTTCTTACCGAACGCTGTGGTCAGCTCGATCGACACCGGCACGGCGCTGGTGTTCTTCATCGTGGCGGTGAGGGTCACCTTGCCCGCGATGCACCGCGTCGCGGCCGAGAGCTCGGTCGTGATCGCGGGGGCCGCGGCGGCCCGGACGATCTGGACGCGGTACGTCTTGGCCGTCGTGTGGTCCTGCGCCAGCGAACGGAGCGTCAGCGTGGTCGGCGATCCGTCCGTGGAGAGGGGCACCGTGCGCTTCACCGTGTCGTCGATGAGGATGTCACCCACGTAGACCAGACCACTGGCGGTGGCCGGGTCGGCGTCGAAGGTCGCCGTCGTGGCATCCCGCGGGACCGTCACGGTGTAGTCGTATGTCCCGTCCGCCAGCTTCGGGCTGAGAGTGCCGCCGTCGAAGGTCAGCGCGTTCAGGTCGGCGTCGGTCGCGTAGGTGGTCGTCGTGGTCGTGTAGACCCCGAACACACCGCCGACGTAGCTGGTGCCGTTGCCCTGGAAGCGCACGGTGATGATGGGGATCTTGTTCCCCTTCTCATCGAGCACGTAGGCGCCCGCCTGATCGCGCTTGTAGCGGTCTTTGGCGGCAATGTCCGCCAGCGCCGAGGCGGGGATCTCGTCGTACTGGATGTAGAAAGAGTTCGCCCCGTTGGCGTTGGTGACGCGCTCGGTCTTCAGCTTGACGTCGTTGATGTAGACGTCGAACGTGCGACCGTTGTCGCCGCCGAAGTACCGCACGCCGAGGTAGTTCTTCGGCGCGGACGGGTCGACGGCCATGTCGTACTGGAAGAACGCCTCGGCCGACCGTTCACCGTCGCGGTACTGCTGCCCGAGGTGCGCTCCCACCGAGGAGCGGTTGAACTTGTAGTTCTTCCCGGCCTCGCTGTTGTTGTTGTCGAACGACGTGAGCGAGTCCGTGGTCATCTCGTCGATGCGGAGCTTCTCCTTGTCGCTCTTGATGAGTGCCTGCGCCTGGGCGGAGTCGGGCTGGATGAGGTTCATGTACAGCGCGTACCGGGCGTTGTACATGCTGTAGTAGGGCTCGAAGGTGAGCGCTGCCGAGGCGGCATCCACGTTCTGCAGTCCGAACTTCATGACCGTGCGGCCGTTGTTGTCCTTGCCGTTCTCGCGGCGGACGAGGTTTTTCTCGATGTCCGCCTTGAAGGTGGCGACGTCGGCGACCCGAACGCTGTCGGTCACCGACTTGTCAGCGACGCTGGTGCGGACCAGGACGCCGGCGGGCGAGGTCGCCTCGACGTTGTCGCGGTTGAGCTCGGCCGAGAGCACGACCGGGCCGTAGCGGAACGCGACCCAGTTGGGGTCTTCGGTGCCGGCCTCGACCTGCACCTTGGCGGGGAGCTTGTACGAGATCTTGTCACCGGCCGAGACCGGGACGACGACGTACCCCTTATCGGTGGCGGCCGCGACGTCGCGCGTCTGACCGTTCACCGTCAAGGTGGGGTTCGGCGACCACGACGGTACACGCAGGCGCAGGGTGGTGCCTTCCGCGAGCGCGCCGCCATCGGCCGCGTCGACCGCGAAGGTGACGGTGTCGGTGTTGGGCACGTCGGCGGTCTGTGTGAGCTTCAGGTTCTGCGGCTTCGAGGTGAACTCGGTCGAGCGGAACATGTTGACGTAGACCGACGATCCCTTGCGGAAGTAGATCGAGTCACCGAGCTTGGTGAAGCTCTCGGTGGCCGTGCCGTGGTCGCACCAGAACTCGTCTTCCTTGCGGCCGAACACCTTGGCGTATCCGGCCGTCTGCGGCTGGAAGTACGTCATCATTCCGGTCTCGGGGTTCTGCGACGCCAGGATCGTGTTGATGTAGGTGTTCTCGTACCAATCGGCGTACTTCACGTCGGGGTTCACGCGGAACAGCCCGTGCGTGAGCTTGAGCATGTTGTACTCGTTGCATCCTTCGACCGTGGACTGCTCGCCGTAGCCGGTGGTGATGCCGTTGGTGGCGAACTCGTGCAGGGTGCCGGGCTGCTGGAAGTGCTCCGAGTAGCTGTTGCCGCCGCCGATGTAGGAGTGGTCGTTGACGACCATCTGCCAGAAGTTCTCGGCCGCACGACGGTACATGTCGAGGTCCGACTTCTCCGTCGCGGTCAGACGCGCATACAGGGTGGGGTTGTCGGTGAACACCGTGTAGCGCTTCAGGGCGCCCACGAGCTTGGGGATCGTCGTGTTCGCGTGCTTGCCGGCCAGGACGTCCTGGTTGTTGGCGAGCTGACGGAACAGGGAGACCTCGTCGAAGAGCTCGGCGGCCTTCTTGTGCTGGTCGTTCTCCGTGATGCTGTACAGCTCGTACAACGCCTCGTTCATGCCGCCGTACTCGGTGCTGAGCAGCGAGCTCGGGTTGGCCTGGCGCGAACCCCAGACGTTGAGCCACGAACCGAAGCCGCTCGCGACCGAGAGAGCCTTGTCTGCCACCTCTTTCGGTGCGTACTCGTGCGCGTCGATCAGTCCGGCGAGCACTTTGTGCAGGTTGTAGAACGGCACGATGAGACCGTCGGCGCCGTGGGGCAGATACGACACCGGGAAGGGTGCGACGTAGCCGGCGTTGGACGGGTCCTTCTGGCCGTAGGCGGCCTGAGCTGCGGCGAGGCCGTCGACCGCGGTGGTGAGCTTGGCCAGCAGCTGAGCCTTGCGACCTGCGTCGGTCTCGGTCGAGTACGCCTGCGACAGCGCTGACATGAAGTGGCCGAAGAAGTGGCCCTGGAAGCGCAGACCGGAGGTCCGCTCCCATCCGCCGTACGGCTGCACGGTGGTCGGGATGCCCGCCTGCTGGTCGAACGAGTACAGGAAGCGCTTCGGGTCGAGCGTCAGCAGCCAGTCGACCATCTTGGCGTTGCTGTTCTGCAGGTACGGGTCGGTGACGAGCACCTCGTTGAGGTCGGTGTCGTCGACGTAGATCGAGGTCGACACGCCCTCCGGCGCGACCTCGACGGTGAAGGTCTTGGTGCGCGGGGTGCTGCCGGCGTAGGTCGCCGTCGCGGTGAGGGTGACGGAGGCTGCGGCGTTCTTCGGCCGTGTCACGGTCGCCTGGCCGCCGTTGACGGCGATCACGCTCGGGGTCGACGAGGTCCACGTGAAGGCGGTGCCGTTGGAGGCCGAGGTCGTCAGCCCGAAGCTGGCCGACGCGCTCCCGGGTACCGACAGCTGATCGAGCGAGCGCCCGGCGACGTCTGCCGGGTCGAAGCCCGGGTTGTTCGCCTTCGTCAGGGCGACGACGTCCGACGCCGAAGCGACGCTGTTGAACAGGGCGTAGTCGTCGAGCGCGCCGCGGACGTACGCGCCGTTGTACGTGGGCCCGTTGAAGCCGATCGACTTGGTCGTGGTGGTGTCGGAGGTCAGCGCGCCGGTGGCGGCGCCGCCCGTCGCGAACACGACCGACGAGACCTGCTGCTCGCCGTTGCGGTAGAAGGTGACCGCCTTGGTGATCTGGTCGTAGGTGACCGCGACGTGCGTCCACTGACCGGCGGGGAAGAAGGTGTCGCGCGAGCCGCTGACCGCCACCTTGTAGGGCTGGCCGCCACCCGGGCCGATCGACAGAGCGAGAGGGGTGTTGGCGTTCTCGGCGGTGAGATACCAGCCCGCCGAGTTGTACACGCTCTTGTTCCAGGTGAACACCTGCTCACCGGTGCCCATGGAGCCGTCGGGCTTGAACCAGAACGAGAGGGTCAGGTTCTCGGGCTGGAGAGCGGCGCTGGTTCCGAGGCTGACGGCGTCGGTGCCGCGCAGGCTCAGTGCACGATTGTGGATGCCGTCGACGTACGTCGCCTGACCGCGGAGCATCGAGGTGGCGATCTTGTTCGGACCGGCGTCGGTCAACGCGTCGTCGAAGCCGAGGTCGAGGACCTTGCTGGAGTCGAAGGTGGTTGCTGCCGTGGCTGCGGTGGGGGCGATCACCGCCAATCCACTGGCGATCATCATCACGGTCGCGCTGAGCGCCACCGTCTTTCGGATTCGGGACATCGAGGTTCCTCTCTGCGGCTTTGCAGAAGTTGCGGTGGTGCGATCTCAGGACTGTCGGACGCTGACGAAGAGGCGTTCGTCGGGGGTCGCCCGTTCGTTGCCGACCATCATCATGTTAGTGCTAACAAAAGCGGATGGCCAGCATGTTTTCGCCTCATGGTGGTCGATCGTGGATGGTCGGCAGCGTGTTGACGTCAACACCAGTGAAGGGCGTCGCCGCGGCCCACGCAACGGTCGGGCGTCATTCGTCGCCGCATCCAGGGGGAGGGATTCGTCGTTATCCGGCTATCGAGAGGCGTGCAAGGGGTTCGTGGTTCGAGCCGACGTCGTCTCGGCGCCGCGGGTAGTCGGGCGAGGAGCTCGAGAACGGCGTGAGTGCCCAGCTGCCGCCAGTGGCGCCGAGTCGCTCGCGATGCTCCCGGCGGTCGCGCTGCCCCGCGATCACCCCAGGAACTCCCGCGCTGCCACGACGAGGTTCTCGACCCCGCGGTCGATGGTGGGCTGCATGACGGGCGCGAAGAACGGCGAGTGGTTCGTCGGGATGTCGCGGTCCATGGTGCCGCCGGCCAGGGCGTCAGCGAACCTCTGGGGGTCGACACCGCCCCAGAACCAGAACACCAGCGGAGCTCCCGACTCTCGCGCGAACCACGACACGTCCTCGCTACCGGTGAACATGCCGGGGTCGACCACGGACGCCTCGCCGAACGAGCGCTGGAACGCGGCGGTCAGGCGGGCCGTGGCATCCCGGTCGTTGATCGTCGGCGGCAGGGTGTGATCGATGGTGATGGTCGGCTCCTGCTCGGAGCCCGAGGCCTGCGCCTCGGCGCGCACGATGCGCTCGACCTTGCTCATCACGCGCGCGCGGGCGGCGTCGTCGGGATAGCGCAGGCTGAGCTCGAGCTTCGCCTCGGCGGGGATGATGTTGTTCTTCAGCCCCGCGTGGATCGAACCGACGGTGACCACGGCGACGTCGCGCGGGTCGACTTCGCGCGACACGACCGTCTGCAGGCGCATGACGGTCGCCGCCGCCATGACCACCGGGTCGATCGTCGAATGCGGGCGTGAGCCGTGACCGCCGCGGCCGTGCAGCACGACGGTGAGCCCGTCGGATGCCGCCATCTGGGTGCCCGGGCGGACGCCGATGACGCCGGCGGGCAGGGGGGTGACGTGCTGGCCGAGCACGATGTCGGGGGTCGGGTAACGCTCGAGCACGCCGTCGGCGATCATCGCCTGCGAGCCGGCGCCGTACTCCTCTGCGGGCTGGAACACCGCCACGATCGTGCCCGACCACTCCGCGCGGGTCGCGACGAGCCGCTCGAGGGCGCCGATGAGGGCGGTGACGTGCATGTCGTGTCCGCACGCGTGCATGACCGGTACGGCGTTGCCGGCGGGATCGGTCCCGCGCGCGGTGCTGGCGTAGGCGAGGCCCGTCTGCTCCTCGACGGGGAGGCCGTCCATGTCGGCGCGCAGCCACACGACGGGTCCGTCGCCGTTGTCGATGCGAGTGACCACGCCCGTGCGGCCCACGCGCTCTTCGACCTCGAGACCCAGCTCGCCCAGGTGCCGCGCGATGACGCCGGCCGTGCGCGTCTCCTGGAAGGACAGCTCGGGGTGGGCGTGCAGGTCGGTGTACAGGCTCTCGAGGTCGACGCTCATGGATCGAGCCTAGTTCGCCCCGCCCGTGCGCGCCCGGGTCCCGTCGGGCCTTGCCTCCTCGCCGCCTGAGTGTCCACGACACCCGGACGCCTCGCGAAGTCGTCCCGGGTGTCGTGGACACTCAGGGTGACGCGCACCCACCGTCGCACGCACTCCGGAGCTGTGCGCGCGCCGGCCGCCACCCACCCGCCGGCGGTACCACCCCACCCGCTACCGGATGCCGTCGACCCTCGCAAGCCATCCGATCCACCCGGGCAGGACGGCGAGGCTGGCCGCATGGTCACGACACACTTCGATTACCTCATCGTCGGCGGCGGGATGGTCGCCGACACCGCGGCCCGCGGCATCCGCGAGATCGATGCGGAGGGCACGATCGGCATCCTGAGCGACGACGTCGAAGAGCCGTACACCCGCCCCGCCCTCAGCAAGAAGCTGTGGACCGACGACGAGTTCACGTGGGAGAAGGTGCCGCTGGGCACGGCTGACGACACGGGGGCCGACATCCGTCTGCGCACGCGCGCGACGAAGATCCGTCCCGAGGCGCACGAAGTGGATGCCGCCGGCGAGACGTTCTCGTACGCCAAGCTCCTCATCGCCACCGGTGGCACGCCCGTGCCCCTTCCCGTCGAGGACCGCTCGAACGGCGAGCGGTCGCTGACCTTCCGCACCGCCGAGGACTACCGGCGGCTGCGCGCGCTCGCCGAGGAAGTGGACCGCATCGCCGTCGTGGGCGGGGGGTACATCGGTTCCGAACTCGCCGCGGCCCTCGTCCAGAACGGTGTCGACACCGTTCTCGTCCACACCGGGGCCGTGCTGGGCGACGCGGTGTTCCCGGCCGCGCTGGCGGAGCGTTTCGAGAAGCTCTTCCGCGACGCGGGTGTGCAGATCGTCGCCGGTTCCCGGGTCACGGGCGGAGAGGCGGATACCACCGGCGCGCGCCTCGAGCTCGACAACGGCGACGACGTACGCGCGGATGCCGTGGTGAGCGGTCTGGGTATCGAGGCGGCCACCGATCTCGCCGAGCAGGCCGGACTCCGCGTGGAGGACGGTGTCCACGTCGATGCGCAACTGCGGTCCTCCGTCGACGACGTCTACGCCGCGGGCGACGTGGCCAGCTACCCGGACCGTCTGCTCGGGCGCCGCCGTGTCGAGCACGTCGACAACGCCAACGAGCAGGGCAGGACAGCCGGCCGCAACCTCGCGGGCGCCGCCGAGGCCTACACGCACACGCCGTACTACTACTCGGCGGTCTTCGGCATCCGCTACGAGGCGGTGGGCACGCTCGACTCCTCGCTTGCGACCGTCGAGGACTGGATCGACGCGGAGCGCGGGGTCGTCTACTACCTCGCGGACGATCGCGTCACCGGCGTCCTGCTGTGGAACGTGGAGGACGCCCGGGATGCCGCTCGTGCAGTGCTCGCCGAGGCCGACACCCTCACCCGCGACGACCTGGTGGGCCGCATCCGCTGAGTCCTTCGATCCCCGCGCGACACGCGGGCTAACCTGGACCGACGCTGCGAGCCCGCGGCGAGTGACCTCAGGAGCACCCATGGCGGCCGCCGAACTGCGTCTCTCCCTCTCCGAAGAGCCGGCGCGCGACGTCGTCGCCGAGGTCCTCGTCGAACAGGGTTTCGAGGTCGCCGCCTCACCGGACGTCCTCTCCGTGTCGAGGAGCTCTCCGGACGACGAAGTGGCCGATCCCGATCGGTTCGACGTACGTCTGTCGGAGGTGCCCGAGGGCACGCTGGCCGTCTTCGCGGCACCGATCGATGCGACCGAGGTCGCGGCGCCGATCGGTGACGCGGTGGCCGGCGAGGCCGCGCGCCTGGTCGGGGCGCGCCTGGCCCAGCGGGGTCTGCTCGCCGTCGCCGCGCCCGCCGCCGACGCACTCGCGCCGATCCCGGCCGCGCCGCTGTCATCGGGGCCGACGGCTCCGTCTCTCGCGGGGTATCCCGGCGTCCCGTCCGGCGACGCGGCGGTCGCCCCCGGCGCGCTCGGGGAGAAGCGCACGAACGCGGTCGCGATCGTCGCCCTCGTGTTGGGCTTCGTGGTCCCCGTGGCCGGCATCGTGACGGGTGCGGTGGCGCTGTCGCAGATCAAGCGCACCGGCGAGAAGGGGCGTGGACTCGCGCTCGGCGGCATCGTGGCCGGAGGCGTGCTGACCCTCTTCATCGCGACCCTCGTCATCGGCACCCTGGTGTTCTCGGCGTTCGTGGCCGCCGGCGGCGGGTCTGCCGACCCGTACGCGCCCACGGATGAGGGCGGCGTCACCGTCGCCCCCGACGAGCAGGCGCCCTTCGATCCCTCCACTCTCGTCGTCGGTGCGTGCCTCGACGACCTGCCCGGCGGGTTCGTCGCCGCCGACAACGTCGTGGACTGCGCGCAGCCGCACTCGTACGAGGCGTTCGGAGGCTTCGACGTGCCCGACGGCGCCTACCCGGGGGATGCGGCCATCGAGACGGAGGCGCTCGCGGGCTGCGAGGCGGCGTACGGCGGCTACGTGGGCGTGCCGTACCAGGACTCGCGCCTCGACTACTACTACGTGGGCCCGACGCAGCAGACCTGGGAGGTCGGCGACCGCGAGATCTTCTGCCTGCTGTTCGACCCGCAGGCCGAGCAGACGGTCGGTTCTCTGACGGGCTCCGGCCTCTGAGGTTCGGCGCGCGCGAGGACGCCTGGTCTACCGCCTCGGCGGCGCCGTCGAGCCGCGATCGACGAGTTCGAACGGCAGGGTGCCGCGGCCGGGGGCGGGGCGCGCGCCGTCGAGTTCGCTGAGCACCGCGTCGGCTGCGCGTTCCCCCTGACCGCGCGCGAACTGGTCGACGGTGGTCAGGCCGAACCACCGGCCGAGCTCGTGGCCGTCGACGCCGATGATCGAGACGTCGTCGGGCACGCGCAGACCGCGCTCGCGCGCGGCCAGGATCGCCCCGATCGCCATCTCATCGGATGCCGCGAACACCGCCGTGGGCGGGTCGACGCGCGAGAGCACCCGGGCTGCGGCCGTCGACCCGCCCTCGATGGTGAAGTCGGCCGGTTCGACGTCTCGCACCGCGATGCCCGCCTCCGCCAGCGTCTCCTCGAAGCCGCGGCGTCGCAGTGCCGGCACCGATGACGCCGCATCCGTCACGGCATCCGCCCCGATGTGGGCCACGCGTCGGTGCCCGAGTCCGAGCAGGTGGGCGGTGGCCGCGCGTCCGACGGCGAGGTCGTCGACGGTCAGGGTGGTCAGCAGTGGGTTGGGCCCGGCGATCGCGACGATCGGGATGCCGAGTCCGCGCAGCGACGCCGACTCCTCGGCATCCAGCTCGAGGGCGATGGTGATGACCGCGTCGATGCCGCGGCGGCGCAGGTGATCGTCGAAGACGCGACGGCGCTCGGCCGGGTCGGCGCTCACGCTGTAGAGCGTGATGTCGTAGCCCCGCCGCACGAGTGCGTCGGAGATGCCCGCGAGCACGGTGCTGAAGAACCATCGGTCGAGGAACGGCACGACCACCCCGATCGCGCGCGTACGGCCGGTGGCCAGGCTCGACGCGGCGGAGGACACGACGTAACCCAGTCGCGCGGCGGCGGCGAGGACGCGGTCCCGGGCCGCGGTCGACACCGGACCGCGCCCGCTCAATGCCCGCGAGACCGTGGCCGTCGACACTCCCGCCGCGCGCGCGACGTCGTCGATTCCGGCCACGGTCTCGTGTCCTCCGGGGACGGGATGGATGCCGCGGCTCAGGCCGCGGCGATCCAGACCGTCGTGTCGGTGGGCAGTCGGTCGCCGTCCAGCGGGCCGCTCGCGACCAGCACCTCGCCCGCGGGAAGCTCCACCGCGTCGGCGCCGAGGTTGGCGACGACCAGGAGAGAGCCGTTGCGGAACGCCACCACGTCGTCGCCGAGATCGTCGAGCCAGTCGATGTGGCCGGCGCCGAGGTTGCGGCTGCGGCGTTCGGCGAGCAGCGAGCGGTACAGCGCCAGCGTCGAGGCGGGGTCGTCGACCTGCACGTCGTGCGCGAGCTCGGCCCACTCGGCGGGCTGGGGCAGCCACGACTCGCCCGTCGCGTTGAAGCCGTAGGCGGGGGCGTCCGCGGTCCACGGGATGGGCACGCGGCAGCCGTCGCGGCCGTAGCGCTCGCCGTTCGTGCGGAACCAGGTGGGGTCCTGACGGGCGTCGTCGGGCAGGTCGATCACCTCGGGCAGGCCCAGCTCCTCGCCCTGATAGAGGTACGACGACCCCGGGAGGGCGAGCATCAGGGAGGTCGCCGCTCGGGCGCGGTGCAGCCCCTTCACCGGGTCGGGCTGGCCGGGGGAGGTCGGGCCGATACCGGCGCCCTGCGGGTTCTCGGCCGTCAGCGCGAGACGCGAGGCGTGGCGCACGACGTCGTGGTTCGACAGCACCCAGGTGCTCGGGGCGCCGACGGCACCGTACTCCTCGAGCGACTCGGTGATCACGGCGCGCAGGGCCGCGGCATCCCATGCCGTTTCAAGGTAATGGAAGTTGAACGCCTGGTGCATCTCGTCGGGCCGCACCCACAGCGCGGTCTGCTCGACGGTGGGGAGCCAGGCCTCGGCGCAGAGCGCGCGATCGCCGTCGTACGCGGCGAGCACCTCGTGCCACTCGCGCCACACGTCGTGCACACCGGGCTGACCCCAGTACGGCACCTCGGCGGTGTCGCCGCCCATCGAGCCGCCGTCGGGGTCGGGCGTGAAGTCGGGCAGGCCGTCGGCCTTGATGAGGCCGTGCGCGACGTCGACGCGGAACCCGTCGACCCCGCGGTCGAGCCAGAACCGCAGGATGTCGCGGAACTCGGCGCGCACCTCGTCATTGGTCCAGTCGAAGTCGGGCTGGGTCTCGTCGAAGATGTGCAGGTACCACTGCCCGGGGGTGCCGTCGGCCTCGGTCACGCGCTTCCACATGCCGCCGCCGAAGACGCTCTCCCAGTTGTTGGGGGGCAGCTCGCCGTTCTCGCCCTTGCCCTCGCGGAAGATGTAGCGCGCGCGCTCGGCGCTCCCCGGAGCGGCCTTCAGTGCCTCCTGGAACCAGACGTGCTGATCGCTGGAGTGATTGGGGACGAGGTCGACGATCACCCGGATGCCGCGCTCGTGCGCGCCCGCCAGCATGTCGTCGAAGTCGGCCAGGGTGCCGAAGATCGGGTCGACGTCGCGGTAGTCGGCGACGTCGTAGCCGGCGTCCTTCTGCGGCGAGGTCTGGAAGGGGCTGAGCCAGATGGCATCGACGCCCAGCTTCTGAAGGTCATCGAGGTGCGCGGTGACGCCGGGCAGGTCGCCGAGGCCGTCGCCCGACGCGTCGGCGAACGAGCGGGGGTAGATCTGGTAGATGACGGCGGTGCGCCACCACTCCGAGCCGGGGGCCGAGGCGAGATCGGCGCGCGCGTCTTCCTGCGTGAAAGTCATGCGGACAACGTTACTGCAAGCGCTTGCAGCGGTGGTGCACGGGCGAGGTCTGCGGTCTGCGGGTGTGCGGTGTGCGGTCCGCGGTCTGCGCGGTGCGGCGCGGGCGACGCGGCGGGGCGTGGTGTGCGGCGCGGGCGAGGTGGCGGGGCGTGGTGTGAGGCGCGGCGCGGGCGAGGTGGCGGGGCGCGGCCGAACCATGTCCCACATCTCAGTGGTCGGCGGCGCTCCAGGCCGCACAGATCGGGACACGGTCTGCGCGATGTGGGACAAGGTCGGCGGGGAACCCGCGAATGCCGCTGCGATTAGGCTGAGCGGGTGCCCGACGCCTCTGCCCTCACCCGCGCCGAATCGCTCATCGCCAGCATCCCGGACTACCCGAAGCCCGGGATCGTGTTCCGGGACATCACGCCTCTTCTGATGGATGCCGCGGCGCTGCGCACCGTCGTCGAGGCGCTCGTCGAGCCCTTCGCCGGTCGGTTCGACGCCGTCGCGGGCGTGGAGGCGCGCGGGTTCCTGCTCGCGGGAGCCGCCGCCATGGTCGCGAATGTGGGGCTCATGCCGATCCGCAAGGCCGGGAAGCTGCCCCGACCGGCCGCTCGCGTCGAGTACGACCTCGAGTACGGCTCCGCGAGCATCGAGATGCACGACGACCACGCCGCCGGCGCCCGCGTGCTGCTGCTCGACGATGTGCTCGCGACGGGTGGAACCCTCGCCGCCGGCCGCGAGCTGCTGCAGACGGTGGGCAGTGAGGTCGTCGGCATCGCGACGCTGCTCGAGATCGATGGCCTCGGCGGCCGCTATGTGCTCGGCGGCGACGTGCACGCGGTCTTTCACGTCTGAGCTTCGGTCCTGTCGGGGGGTGACGCGCTCCGCGGCGCCCGCTCGCGCGGTGTCCCCGCGGCCGCACCCCGCGCCAGATTCGGCGCGGCCCCGCACACCTGCGCCGTAGCCCGAGGCCCCGCACAGCTGCGCTGTAGCCCGTGGCCCCGCACACCTGCGCTGTGGCCCGAGGCCCCGAACACCTGCGCCGTAGCCCGAGGCCCCGCACACCGCGCAAGGCCCGGTACCGCAGACGCCGCATCGCGGCTCTCGCGAGACGAGTCGAGTGTCCACGAAACCCGGACGAAGCGACTTCTCGTCCGGGTGTTCCGGACACCCGACCAGCCTCAGCGGCCCGCACCCACCCCCGCGCGCCGCGCCACGCGCACCGACGCCACGGCCTCCGCCACCGCTCCCGCGACCCGGTCGGTCTGCCGCAGGGAGAGGGCGTTCGAGCGGGGGCGGGTGAACGCTCCGGCTTCCATGCCCGAGGTGAAGGGGCCGAGCGCGAACAGCGCCGCGCGCGGGATGCCGTCGCGAGCGATGACGCGGCCGTCGGGGTCGACATCGATCCGGCCGAGCGAACCGGTGAAGGTGTCGTCGGCGACGTGCACCTCGCGGCCGTGCCGCGTCGCGAGTTCGCGCAGCGCGGGGTTCTCGCTTGCGGCAGCGCCGCTGCCCGGGAGCCAGGCGTCGACGAGGGACGTGGTGACCACCTCGCCCGGAACCCGAGCAGAGGATGCCACGAAGCGGCCCTCTACGATCCGCACGGTGACGTCGGGCCCGAGGAAGCGCAGGACGCCCGCGTCGGCGAGGGCGACGATCTCCTCGAGGCGGTGCGCGGGGGGACCCGAGGCGACGTAGCTGAAGAACGTGTGCCAGGTCACGGGGAGGTCGGTGGCCCGCGACCGCGCGCTCCAGCGCTCGGTGGGGATGTCGGACAGCGCCAGGAACGACAGCAGGATCGTGATGAACAGCGCCTGCGCGGTGCTGCGTTCCTGGGTCGTGCGCAGGTGCAGGTCGTCGAGGACGTGCCGGCGGACGCGCTGGTGCACTTCGGCCGCATCGGCGAACGTCTCGGTGCCGAGCGGCACGTCGAGGGCGGGCACGTCGAAGCGGTCGAGGGGGTCGGGCACGACGGCGGCGACCGCGCGACGGAGGGCGGCGGTGTCGCCGTCGACCTCGCGCAGGGTCGCGCGGAAGTCCTCCCACGTCGTCGTGACCCGGTCGGGGTGACCGGTGAACAGCTCGCGATAGTGCCCCCAGACGAGCTCGCGCGCGACCAGCGGCCAGACGTCGTCGAGGAAGTCGAGGGTGCCCGGCCGCGCGAGAAGCTTCGCGATGGCAGCCGGGGTCAGCACCTCACGGATCGGCGGGTCGCCCTGCACCTCCGACGACACCTTGGAGCGGTACGGCACTCCGCGGCGCGAGCCCAGGTGCAGCCGCGGTTCCCGTCCCGAGGGCTCGTACCGCAGCGCGCCCTCCGCCGAGCGGGTGAAGCGGCCGCCGCGTCCTTCGGCCAGGAGCACGACGGCATCCACGGCGGCCAGGCCCATTCCGCGCACGATCACATCGTCGCCCGGGCCGAGAACCGACAGATCGGCATCGGACGTGAACGACGGGGGCACGTACGTCAGGCCGGCGTGGGCCGACGCGGCGAGCAGCCGGCGGGTCTCGCCGTCGGGCTCGCGCCCGTTGTGGCCCAGGGCGTAGACGACGACGTCGGCGGGCAGGCGGATGCCGTCGGCCAGCGCCACCTCGTACCCGTCGACCGTGTCGTCGACCCACTGCACGGCGCCGCGGTGCCACTGCACCTCGACGCCCGGGGGCGCGATCGCGACCGTGCGCCGCCAGAACCAGTCGAGGTACACGCTCTGCAGCCTGCGCGTGGGGAAGCTGTCCCCGCGCAGCGCCCGCAGCTCGGCATCCAGGTCGGGGTCGGCGATGTCGACGTCGGGCAGGGTTCCCTCGCGGACGCGCTCGGCCCACTCGATGAGCGAGGGGCCCGAACGCACGGGGCCGGCGATCGTGCAGGTCTCGTCGGTGAAGACGGTGACGTCGCGCGCCATCGAGTTGAGCTTGAGCAGCGGAGACTGCTCGCGCCGCCAGATGCGTCCGGCGCCGGGTGGGTGCGGGTCGACGAGGGTGACGTGCAGCTTTGGAGCCGCAGCCCTGGTGCGGCGGGCGAGCAGGCGCTCGACGAGCATCACGGCGCGCGGCCCCGCGCCGACGATGACGAGCCGCGTCGCCCGGTCGCTCATCGCGCGGAGGCCGTCGCGGTGTCGAGCGCGGGGAGCGACCCGGGGCCGGAAGGAGCGTCCGCGACCACCGACGGCAACCCGAGCAGGTCGTGCAGCGTCGCACCGTCGTCGTAAGAACGGCGGTACGACCCGCGCTCCTGCAGCAGCGGCACGACCTTCTCGGTGAAGGCGTCGAGGCCGTGCGGGGTGACGTGTCCGACGACGGTGAAGCCGTCGGTCGCGCGCTCCTGGACGTAGCGGTCGATCTCGGATGCCACGTGCTCCGGCGTCCCGACGAAGGTGTGCGTCGCGGTCAGGCGGACGACGAGCTCGCGGATGCTGAGATTCTCGGCGGTCGCCTGCGCGCGCAGCTGCCCGACGCGGGAGCGGATCGCCGCGTGCCGGCCGGCGAAGCCCTGCGCGGTCTCGACGCCCGTGTCGGGTTCGATGTCGGGCAGTGGACCGTCGGCGTCGTAGCCGCTGAGGTCGCGGTTCCAGATCTGCTCCAGGTAGGTGATCGCGGTCTGCGGGCGCACCTGGGCGAGGGCGATCTCGCGCGAGTGCTCGCGGGCTTCGGCTGCGGTGTCGCCGAGCACGAAGGTCGCCGCGGGCAGGATCTTCAGCGAGTCCTCGTCGCGGCCGTGCGCGGCGAGACGCCCCTTCACGTCGCGGTAGAACTGCTGCGCGTCGGAGAACTCGGTGTGCATCGAGAAGATCACGTCGGCGTGCGCGCCGGCGAAGTCGCGGCCGTCGGGGGAGTCGCCGGCCTGCACGATCACGGGCCGGCCCTGCGGGGAGCGGGGGACGTCGAACACCGCGTCGACGTCGAACAACCGCGTCTCGTGCCGTACCCGCGCGATGGCGTCGTCGCGCAGGAACGCTCCGGTCTCGGCATCCGCCACGATCGCGTCGTCGCGCCACGACGACCACAGCGCTTTCGAGAGCTCGGCGAACTCGGAGGCCCGCACGTACCGGCCGGCGTGGTCGAGGTAGCCGCCGCGGCGGAAGTTCGCGCCGTGGAACGCGTCGGAACTGGTCACGGCGTTCCACCCCGCGCGGCCGCCCGAGAGCAGGTCGAGGGTGCCCAGCTGGCGCGCGAGCTCGTACGGCTCGTTGAACGTCGTGTTCAGCGTGCCGACCAGGCCGATGTGCTCGGTGACGGCGGCCAGGGCGGTGAGGATCGCGAGGGTGTTCGGGCGTCCCGCCACGTCGAGGTCGTGCAACTGTCCGCGGTGCTCGCGCAGCCGCAGCCCCTCGGCGAGGAACAGGTAGTCGAAGAAGCCACGCTCGGCGGTGCGGGCGAAGTGCTCGAACGACGAGAAGTCGATCTGGCTGCCCGCGGCCGGGTCGGTCCAGACGGTCGTGTTGTTCACCCCGGGGAAGTGGGCGGCGAGATGGATCTGGCGGCGGGTCATGCGCCGACCTCCTGACGGGCGTAACGGCTGGCGAGGCGCGGGAGACCGACGCGTTCGCGGAGGGTGGGAGCGCCGTCGTCGGGGAGCAGGATGCCGGCACTCGCGGCGCGCGGCACGACCCGGTCGGCGATGGCGTCGAGGTCGGCCGGAAGGCGGGCGGGTCGCAGGCGCACGCCGTCGACGCCGGCTTCGGCGAGGGCGCGGATCTCGTCGACGACATCGTCGGCGGTACCCACGACCACCCGGGCGTCGGTGGTGAGCGGCGCGCGATCCTGCAGGCGGTTCCACACCGCGTAGGCCTCGGCCCGCGTCTCTTCGACGAGCACGAGCAGGTCAGCGAACACGCGCATGGGTTCGTCGCGCGTCCCGTCGGCGAGTTCGCTCAGGATGCCGCCGACCGCGGCCGCGTCGCGAGGCGTGATGAACACGAGGTCGGCGTGCTCCGCGGCGAAACGGTAGGGGATCGTCTGATGCGCGAGGGCGGTGACGAGGGGCTGACCCTGAGGGGAGCGCGGCACGATCGAGGCGCCGGTGATCGAGAAGAACTCGCCCTCGAAGGCGACGTTGTGCACGCGCTCCCGGTCGAGGAACTTTCCCGATTCGAGATCGCGCACGATCGCGTCGTCCTCCCACGAGTCGGCGAGTCGACGGATGACGTCGGCGACCTCGCCGGCCTCGCGGAAGGCGGCGAGCAGCGCGGGGTCGTCTTCGACGCGGCCGGATGCCGGGAATCCTGTGGGCCCGTCGGTGCGGCGTCCGAAGTTCGCGCGTTCCTGCGGCGTCGAGCCCGCGACGAGCCGCACGCCCGCGCGTCCGCGGCTGGCGTGGTCGAGGGTCTGCAGTCCCGTGGCGAGGTGGAAGGGCTCCGGGTGCGCGGTGGTCGCCGTCGGCACGAGGCCGATGCGGCGCGTGACCGGGGCCAGGAACGACGCCAGCAGCATGGCGTCGAGGCGTCCGCGGACGCGGTCGCGCCGGGTTTCGGCATCCGTTTCGAGGGTGCGACCACCGAGGCTCAGCGCGTCTTCGATCGTTGCGAGCAGCAGGCCCGCGCCGTCGGCCGTGCGGGCGAGGTCGCGCCAGTACGAAGCCGAGGTCAGTTCGGTCGGGCGGGCGGTGGACTCGCGCCAGGCGGCCGGATGCCAGCCGGCGCCGTCGAATGCGACGGCGAGGTGGATGCGATCGGGCATCGGAGACATCCCTTCGCGGCGGGCCGGTCCCGCCGAGAGGCCCACTGTGCCGCCGCGGTCGTGCGGGCACAATCGCGGCCGTCATACAGTGCCGCGAGGCGTCATTGTTACGGCGTGCCGCCGAGTGCGCTCTGGGCGCGGAGGCACGTGGTGCCGCGGGCGCGCGTGCCGCGGGCGCGCAGCGGGTCGGCCGCATCCCCCACTTGAGTGTCCACGACACCCGGACGCCGCGAATTTTCGTCCGGGTGTTGTGGACACTCAACAAGTCGCGAGGCCTGACGCGCGAGGCGGGAGGTGCGAGCCGCCGCGTCTGAACGACGACGCCATCGACGCCGACCGACTCGCTGCCGACGCCAGCGCCGAGGGCGTCGAGTATCAGCGAGGGTCGTTCTTCACGTCGGGCCCGGGGACGGATGCCGCGCGCCGCCTGCGCCTCGCCTGCGCCTCGCCTACGGCGACACGGGCGAGGCGCAGCTGCGGGAGGCGGCGGCGCGGCTGGGCCGGGCGGTGGCGCGGCAGGGGTGAGGCGTGTCCCTTCCGCGCGGTGATGCCCGCGGGTTCGACGCGGCGGTCGGGGTCGCCGGCGGTCGCGGTCGGGGTCGCCGGGTGGTGCGCGCGAGGTCAGGGATGTGCGCATTGTCAGCCCAGATTCGCGGATGCGGGCTGAGGTTGGGCGAATCGCTGAGGTTGTGCCCGCGAGGCGGTCGCGCCCGCGCCCGCCGGCGGGGCCTGCGCCCGCCGCTGGCGCCCGTGCGTGCCCGCCGGCAGCGCTGTGCGTGAGGTCAGGGATTCGCGTGGGGACAGTCCAGATTCGCGGATGCCGGCTGAGGTTGTGCGAATCGCTGAGGTTGTGCACGCCTGGGGGTCGCGCCGGCGCCCGCCGGCGGCGCCCGTGCCCGCCGGTGGCGCTGCGCGTAAGGTCAGGGATTTGCGTGAGGTCAGTGAGTTTCGCGGGTTTCGGGCTGAGGTTGTGCGAATCGCTGAGGTTGCGCCCGCCGCCACCCCGACCCCGCCGCGCCGCGCCGCCGCGCGGTCGCCACCGATGACCGCCCCACATCGCCGTGCGGCCGATCAGCCTCCCGGCGTCCACCCCAGCAGCGGTCCCAACCGCCCCGCGATGTCCTCGAGGATCTGCGCGTAGTCGTCGGGCTCGAGGGCGAACGGCAGGGCGAAGGCCACCTCGTCGACCTGGCCGAACGCGCGAGTCGCGTGCAGCTGCTCGGCGATCTGATCGGACGTACCGACGAGGTCGGCGGCGAACAGCATCCCGCGCGGACCCTGGGGGATGCCGACGCGCCCGCGCCGCGACTCGGCATAGGCCGCGTACCGCCGACGCTGGTCGGGTGTGGCGGTGTCGGTCGGCACCACGACGAGGCCCTGCGACACCCGGGCGTTCTCGCCGTCGGGGTGCGTCTCGCGGTACAGCCGGATCTGCGCGTCCTGCTCGGTGTCGAAGTCGGTCGTCGTCGTCGACTGGATGACACTGCTGGTGAGCAGGTGGAAGCCGTTCTCGGCCGCCCAGGTCGTGGATGCCGGACTCCCGGCGCCGTACCAGAGCCGGTCGGAAAGACCCGCCGCGTGCGGTTCGACGCGCTCGGAGTACTCCTCGATGCCCTCGGTGCCCGCGAAGGGGCTGACCTGGTCGCCGGCGAGGAAACGGCGCAGGCGCCCGAGACGCTCGTACCCGAACTCCTCGTGCTCGGCCGTGTCGGGGTAGAGCGCCGGCGCGATCTCGTCGAGGCGCCGGGGCGGACCGACCGAGAAGCCCGGCTCCAGCCGCCCGCCGCTGAGCACATCGACTGTCGCGAGGTCTTCCGCGAGGCGCAGCGGGTTCTCCCACCCGAGCGGGATGACGGCGGTCCCGAGGCGGATACGGCTCGTGCGCTGGGATGCCGCGGCCAGCACCGCGACGGGGGAGGAGATGCCGTACTGCAGGTGCCGGTCGCGCAGCCACGCGCTGTCGAAGCCGAGACGCTCGCCGCGCTGGATGATCGACAGGGTCGTCTCGTGCCCGGCGCGCGGGTTCTCGCGGTCGAAGAGGCCGATGGTCAGGAAGCCGAGGGAGCGGAGAGGCCGGGTCACACCGGTCACGCTAACCGGATGCCGGGATCGACTGTCGCCTGTCGTCACTCGCCGTCACAGCAACGTGTGTTGTGTCACTTCGTCTCGTTCGGATGGCTCGTATGAACCTGCTCGAGCCACACAGTGCGTTCTTCGACGTAGAACCAGACGCGAGCGCCGCCCTTGAGGGTGGGCTTGTGCTGCCAGCGCTCATGCGTCACGTTCCCGCGGACGATGGTTCCCAGCTCGCCCCTCAGCTGATAATTCGTCGGCGTCGTCGTAAGCGGAGTGCGGGTGAGGAAGTCCCAGGTGTCGGCCATGGCGTTCCTGATCGTGGCGACGAGGTCCAGCCAACCGCGACGGGCATCCGTCGTGGCGAAGCGCACCTCGAACTCTGTCTTCTTCGGTGGGCGGGGAACGTTTTCGCCCTTCCTGGATGCCGCCATGCTCAGGGGCGCTCGACCGTCTCGCCGTCGTCGAGCCACTCGACCCGGGCGTCACCGAGCCCCGCGGCCACGGCCACCGCGGTCTCTCTCCACGAGGTCAACTCGGCGAGCGCGAGGTGCGGTTGATCGGTCGCGAACGAAGCCCTCGCGGCGTCCACGAGATCGTTGGCGCACTGCTCGCGGTCGGTTGCTGTCAGTGCGAGCATCCACGGGAACGACTTCGCCATGCGGTCGGGCAATGACCCCTCGTCGTCGAGGGTCACCGTGATGAGCTGGGCCGCGAAATTCAGCAACTGTGCCCGCCCGTGCGCCTCGCGTTGGGTCATGAGCACCAGTGACTCGCCATCACGTCGAGTGACGGTCACGGGATGAGTCTCGGCTTCGGCGAAGACTTCGGCCGAGTGCTTACTCAGGTCGGAAGAGCGTCGGGTGTGAGGAGGGAGCGCTGCGGTGAGGGGCACACTCGCAGTCTATTCGGAACGTGTTCGGAAGTCGAGACGTTCCTGCTCAGGCCGGCGTCCGCACCGCGGCGAACTGATTCCGCCGCCGCAACGCGAACCCGAGCCGCTCGTACGCCGCGATCGCGCCGACGTTCGTCGCCGCCGCGTGCAGCAGGGCGCGGTCGCCGCGCTGCTGGATGTGGAAGGCCACATCGAGCACGAGACGTGAGGCGAGGCCCTGGCGTCGGTGGTCGGCATCCACCGCGACGGCGCTGATCTCGGTCCATCCAGTGGGGTGCAGGCGCTCGCCGGCCATGGACACCAGACGCCCCTCGCGACGGATGCCGATGTACCGGCCGAGCTCGTAGGTGCGGGGCCGGAAGGGCCCGGGCTGATTGCGGTCGACGATCGCGATCATGTCGGCCGCGTCGTCGGCATCCAGTTCGATCGCCTCCTCGTCGGGACGCGTCTGCAGCGCGTCGGTCTCGACGAGCTGCACGCCCTCGCCGCCGCCGAGGAACTCCCAGCCCTCGGGGATCCCGCCCTCATAACCCGACAGGCCGACGTCGGCGCCCGGTCCGACGAGGTCGCGCAGGGCGTCCCACACTCCGGGCTCGTCCCACGTGCGCACCGCGACGAAGGGGGCGACGTCAGCGGGATAGCGGCGCACGAGATCGCCGCCGATCGCGAACGACGCGTGCGGGCCTGCCAAGGAATGCCAGGCGGCGTTGTCGAGGACGGTGGCGTCGGCGTGGGGGATGTCGAGGGTCGGGGCGGAGGTCACCGGGACACTCTGCGCCGGTCCTTGCTCGCGCGCAACGTCGGGCGGCCGCACCCGCCATTCGATGACGGCGTGTGAAGCACCACGACGGTTGATGACGGCTGACGTCACCGCGTGTCGCCGGACTCGCGGCGGGAGGTGCGACGGTCGCATTCTCGGTGCACGATCCGGACGACCCGAAGGAGCATCCCATGACCGCACCGCACCCCCTCCACCTCGGCGTCGCCCTCGACGGTGCCGGATGGCATCCCGCCGCGTGGCGCGAGCCCTCGTCGCGGCCGGCCGACCTGTTCACCGCCGACTACTGGGTCGACCTCGTGCGCACCGCCGAGCGAGCGGGCCTGGACTTCGTCACGATCGAGGATTCCCTCGCGCTGCAGTCCGAGCGGTTCCTCGCCGGCGATGAGCGCACCGATGAGGTGCGCGGCCGGCTCGACGCCGTGCTGATCGCCTCGCGCGTCGCGCCCCTCACCGAGCGCATCGGACTGATCCCGGTGGCAACGCTGACCCACACCGAGCCGTTCCACGTCTCGACGGCGGTCGCCACGCTCGACTACGTGAGCGAGGGGCGCGCCGGGTTCCAGGCCAAGGTCTCGGCCCGCGCCGACGAGGCAGCCCACGTGGGGCGGCGCGCCCATCCGGGCGACGTCGCCGTGGACGATCCCGCCTTCCGGTCGTTCGTCGACGACGCGTTCGACGAGGCCGCCGACGCGGTCGAGGTCGTGCGCCGGCTCTGGGACAGCTGGGAGGACGACGCCGAGATCCGCGACGCCGCCACCGACCGATTCCTGGATGCCGACAAGGTGCACCGCATCGACTTCGAGGGCCGCTTCTTCTCGGTGCGCGGTCCCTCGATCACCCCGCGTCCGCCGCAGGGGCAGCCCGTCGTCGCGGCCCTCGCGCACGCCGAGGTGCCGTATCGCCTGGCCGCACGTGCCGCAGACCTCGTCTTCGTCACGCCGACCGACGTCCCTCACGCGCACGCGATCCTCGCCGAGGTGCACGATGCCGAGAGGGCGGTGGGCCGCGAGGGTGAACCCCTGCGCGTCATCGCCGACCTCGTGGTGCTGCTCGACGCGCCGGACGAGACGGCCGAGTCACGGCTCGCCCGCCTCGACGCCCTCGGCCGACCGCTCGTCTCCGATGCGCGGATCGTCGCGGGCTCGGCATCCACCGTCGCCGACGTGATCGCCGACCTCGCCGCCGCCGGCGTCGACGGGGTGCGCCTGCGTCCGGGCGTCGCCACCGACGACCTGCCCCGCATCGCTGACGACCTCGTTCCGGAACTTCGTCGCCGGGGCCTCGCCGAACCCACGACGCGCGCCACTCTTCGGGGCCGCCTGGGCCTCACCGAGGGGCTCCCCAGTCGCTACGCCGCCCCGGTCGCCTGAAAGGACCAGACACCATGACCACGCGCAAGCAGATCATCCTCGCCGCCTACGTGGGCGGCGTCAACGAACACACCGCCTGGGAGCACCCGGATGCCGGGAGCCAGATCGCGTTCTCGACCTTCCGCCATGTCGCGCAGACCGCCGAACGCGGACGTTTCGACTACTTCTTCCTGGCCGAGGGACTCGCCCTGCGCGCCCGCGACGGGCGGATCTTCGACCACGACATCGCCGGACGTCCCGACACGCTGTCGGTGCTCGCAGCTCTCGCCGCCGTCACCGAACACCTGGGCCTGGTCGGCACCCTCAACGCCACCTTCAACGAGCCGTACGAGCTGGCGCGGCAGATCGCCAGCCTCGACCACCTCTCGGGCGGGCGGGCGGGATGGAACGTCGTCACCTCGTTCGACGCGTATACGGGCGCGAACTTCCGTCGGGGCGGGTTCCTCCCGCACGCCGACCGGTACGTTCGTGCCGAGGAGACGGTCGCCACGATCCGCGAACTGTGGGACTCGTGGGCGACCGACGCGATCGCGGCCGACAAGGAGGCCGGGGTCTTCCTCCGGGATGCCGACGCGGGGGCGTTCACGCACCACGGCGCGCAGTTCGACATCGAGGGACGCTTCACCGTGTCGCGCAGTCCGCAGGGCCGGCCGGTCATCATGCAGGCGGGAGTGTCGCCGCAGGGGCGGGACTTCGCGGCATCCACCGCCGACGCGATCTTCTCGCCCTACTCGAGCCTCGCCGAGGGCAAGGCGTTCTTCGCCGACATCAAGGAGCGGGCGGCGCGCTTCGGGCGCAATCCCGATCACGTGAAGATCCTGCCGTCGGCGGGCTTCGTCCTCGGCGACACCCGCGCCGAGGCCGAGGACAAGGCGCGTCGCATCCTCGAGCAGCAGCTGAGCGACCGCACCATCCAGGTGACGTTCGAGCAGGTGTGGAACCGCGACCTGTCGGCCTACGATCTCGACGGGCCACTGCCCGACATCGATCCCGACCCCGAGGCGCCGACGTTCATCCAGGGGCGTGCGTTCATCTTCCAGGATCGCTTCCAGACGGTGCGCGGCTGGCGCGACCTCGCCGAAGAGCGGGGGCTCACCCTGCGCGGACTCGCCCGTACCGTGGCCCGCGGTCCGCAGTACATCGGAACCCCCACGCAGGTCGCCGATCAGCTCGACGCGTTCGTGCAGGAGGACGGAGCCGACGGCGTCGTGCTCGGCTCGCACATCGTGCCCTCCGGTCTCGACGAGTTCGTCGACCGCGTGGTTCCGTTGCTGCAGGAGCGCGGCTCGCTGCGCACCGAGTACGAGGGCACCACGCTCCGCGAGAACCTCGGCCTTCCCGTTCCGACCCCGGATGCCGCGCTCACGGCATCCCTCGTCTGAGCACACCCCCGACCGACGGATGCCGCGCCCCGGCGCCGTCCCCCACTTCACCCGCGAAACGAGGAAACGATGACCGCGCACGACACCTTCACCCACGACTGGGACCAGTGGCACCTCCGGCACGAGCAGCGCCGTGCTGATCCGCACGGGTTCCTCGCCGTCACGGGTCTGTACTGGCTCGGGGAGCGGGCCGCCGGCATCCCGGGCCTGCCGGGGAGATGGTCGACGGGTGGCGACGGACCGGTCGTGGAGCTCGCCGACGGCGAGTCGCTCGAGGTCGCGGGTGTGGCGGTGTCGGGCCGTCACGCCTTCGGCCCGCTGGCCGAACGCGGGGGCGAGACCGTGGGCTTCGACGGGGGCGTGATCGAGGTGGCACGGCGTGGGGGCCGCGACATCGTGCGCCCCCGTCGGTCCGATGCGCCGTTCCTCGCGCAGTACACCGGGACGCCGACGTATCCCGCTGACGCGCGGTGGCGGGTCGAGGCGCGCTTCGTCGCCTTCGCCACCCCCCGACCGCACGAGGTCGGCGCTGCCGTCGACGGGCTCGTGCACGTCTACGACGCGCCGGGATACCTGGAGTTCTCGTTCGACGGCGACACGCACCGCCTCGTCGCGTTCCCCGGTCACGGCCCGGACGACCTGCTCGTGCTGTTCACCGACGCCACCAGCGGAGTTACGACGTACGCCGCGAACCGGTCGATCACGGTGGCCGCACCGGATGCCGAGGGCCGCACGACCCTCGACTTCACTCGCGCGACGAACCTGCCCTGCGCGTACACCGATTTCGCCACCTGCCCGCTGCCCCCGGCCGAGAACCGCCTGCCGTTCGCGGTCGAGGCGGGGGAGAAGATCCCGCACGCGCGCGTGGCGGGCGAGATCACCGCCGCCGGCATCGTCGCACCGCGCACCGCGTGAGGCCCACGGCCGCGACGAGCACCGGGCCATACCCCGCCGTGTTACCCGCGGTTTCCGGCTCCGCGGGCGAGCTCGAGGGTCGGCGGGATACTGGCCGGATGACGGCGGTGGACAACGCGTGGACGATCGAACGGGTCGACTGGCACGATGAGCGGGCCGTGGTTCTGCGCGCCGCGATGGACGAGGACATCGGTCCGCGCTACGCCGACGCGTTCGCCGCGTTCGACGGCGAGACGAGGGCCGTTCTCGCCGAGGACTTCGCGGTCGATCCCGCCACGATCGTCGACGTGATCCTGGTGCACGACGCGTCGGGTGACCCGGTCGGCCACGCGGCCCTGCGGGCGCTTGGCGACGAACTCGAGGTGAAGCGGGTGTTCGTCAAGCGCCGAGCCCGCGGACAGGGCGCGAGCCGGGCTCTCATGGCCGAGCTCGAGCGCGTCGGCGCGGACCGCGGCGCAACCCGCCTGATCCTGCAGACGGGCGACCGTCAGCCCGAGGCCATCGCGCTGTACGAGCGCATCGGGTATCACCGCATCGACACGTTCGCGCCCTACGTCCGGTTCCCCGCCTCGCGGTGCTTCGCGAAGCCGCTGGTCGTGACGTCGTCGATCGCGACCTCGTCGGTCGCGTCGCCGACCGCCGCGGAGCCGGCGCTGGCCGAGCCGTTGCCTGCGGTGCCGGCGCTGGCCGAGCCGTTGCCTGCGGAGCCGGCGCTGGCCGCGCCGATGCCCGCCGAGCCGTCCGCCGCGGAGCTGCAGCCCGCCGAGCCGTCCGCCGCGACGCCGTCCGCCCCGGCCCCCGTATGACCGACGAGATCCTCGACGTCGCCGTCGTCGGCGCCGGCGCGATGGGGGCGGCCACGGCGTGGCATCTCGCCCGCGCAGGCCGTTCCGTGACCGTCCTCGAGCAGTTCGAGCCCGGGCACGTGCGAGGGGCCTCGCACGGCGCCTCGCGCAACTTCAACGTCGCGTACACCGAGCCCGAGTACCTCGCCTGGCTGCGCGATGCGCGCGTTCTCTGGCACGAGCTCGAGTCCGAGGCCGGCGTCGCGCTCCTCGAGACCACCGGCATCGTCACGCACGGCGCCGGGCGCGACCTCGCCGCCGCGACCGAGGCGATCGCCGCGGGCGGGTTCGACGCCGAGCTTCTCGATGCGTCCGCTGCCTCGGCGCGGTGGCCCGGCCTGCGCTTCGCCGGTCCCGTGCTGCACACCCCCGGGGCCGGACGCCTGGATGCCGACGCCTCGGTCGCCGCGTTCCTGGCCGGCGCCGCGGCATCCGGTGCGCGTGTCCATTGGCGCACCGCGGTGTCGGAGGTCGAGGTGAACGGCGACGACGACGTGCGGTTCACCGTGACGGATGCCGAGGGGCCCCGTCGCGTTCGTGCCCGTCGGCTCGTGTGCACGGCGGGGGCCTGGACGGCGAAGACGCTCGCGACGGTTCGCGGCGTACGCCTCCCCGCGCTGCGGGTGACGCAGGAACAGCCGGCGCACTTCCGCCCACGCGACCCCGCGAGCGTCTGGCCCGGCTTCAACCACCATCCCGACTCCACCGACCCGGCGACGGCGTGGTTCCGCGCGCCGGTCTACGGGATGCTCACCCCCGGCCAAGGGGTCAAAGCCGGGTGGCACGCGGCCGGACCCGAGGTCGACCCCGACCACCGCAGCTTCGTCCCCGACCCCGCGCTGACCTCGGCCCTCGTCCGCTACGCCCACGAGTGGCTTCCCGGGGTGGATGCCACGACCTTCAGCGAGATCACCTGCACCTACACCTCGACCGTCGACGCCCGCTTCGTGCTCGATCGAGTCGGACCGGTCGTCGTGGGCGCGGGCTTCTCCGGCCACGGCTTCAAGTTCACGCCGGTGGTGGGGCGGATGCTCGCGGCCCTGGCGTCGCGCTGAGAACTCCTCGACGCGGGGTTCGAGCCGCGAGAAGACGCGGGGTTCGGGGCGCGAGAAGTCGCAGCGCTCGAGTCGCGGAGGTCGAGGCACCGGAAGTCGCCGAAGGTTCGGGGCGCGGAATGTGCAATGGGGCGGGTGGCGACCGCCCCACTGCACATTTCTCG
>NZ_JALGRP010000001.1:33714-529642 GCF_022815605.1 Microbacterium sp. VKM Ac-2923
CCCCGAACCGCGCACGATGGCTCGCCCCGAACCGCGCACGATGGCTCGCCCCGAACCGCGCACGATGGCTCGCCCCGAACCGCGCACGATGGCTCGCCCCGGACCGCGCACGATGGCTCGCCCCGAACCGCGCAGGACGGCTCGCCCCGAACCGCGCACGATGGCTCGCCCCGGACCGCGCACGATGGCTCGCCCCGGACCGCGCAGGATGGCTCGCGGCGTGGACCCTCCGCGCGGCTCCCGCCGGGCCTTCCACGCGGCTCCCGCCCGGGCCGGCTCCGCCGAGGGGCGGAACAGCCTCAGAGGTCGAGTCCGAACGCCCGCAGGTCGAGGAACCGACCCGGCTCCACCTCGACGGAGTGCTCCCGCTCGGTCAGCCGCCGGAAGCCGAGCTTGAGGTACAGCGCGTGGGCGCCGAGCATCTCGGGCCCGCTGTTCATCACCACGCGGTGCGCGCCGCGGCCGCGCGCGACGGCGACGACGTGACGGGTCAGGGCCTCACCGACGCCGCGACCCCGGGCGGCGGGGGAGACGGCGAGCTGACGGAAGTCCACCTCGCCCTCCCGCGCGAGTTCCGACAGCCTTTCGCCGGGTCGGGGCACCCACACGGATCCCACGATGTCTCCGTCGGCCTCGACAGCGACCCACACCTCACCCTGGGCGACGCGGCTCGCCACGTCGGCCAAGGACGCGAGGTAGGCATCGCTCAGTCCTTCGTAGCTGTGCCGATAGGCGTCGGCCGTCGCGCGTCCCACCACGGCGTACTCCTCCGGCGCGATGAGGCGGATGGTCAGCGAGGGGGTGACGGCAGTGGTCATGGCATCCATTCTGCGTAACGGGAGAGTGGCCCGGCCTCGAAAGACCGGGCCACGCGAGAGGGTCAGGACTTCGGGAGTCCCGGCGGGTTGATGCGCGAGGTGTCGACGCCCTCGGAGGTGAGGTTCCACACCTTCAGCACCTCGGCGTATTTGCCGTCCTCGATCAGAGCGTTCAGCACGATGCCGACCGGCTCGATGAGACCGTTGCCCTTCTTCGTGGCCGCCGCGATGTCGGCCTGCAGCGGCCATCCACCGGGGATGATCCCCACGAGCTTGGTCTCTCCGGTCTCCTTCGCCGCCCACGCCGCGGTGGCGTTGGGGCCGAAGGTCGCGTCGACGCGGCCCGACTGCAGCGCGAGGGTCGCCGCGGCGTTGTCGTCGTAGTACTGCAGCTCGGCCGGGGCCTTGCCCGCGGCGGCGAGCTCGTCGTTCCAGCTCAGCAGCACCTTCTCCTGGTTGGTGCCGGAGCCCACGACCACCTTGAGACCCGAGATGTCGTCCGCCTTCTCGATCGTGGAGATCGCGCTGTCGGAGCGCACGGAGAAGCCCAGCAGGTCCTGCCGGTAACTGGCGAAGTCGTACAGCTCCTTGCGCTCCTCGGTGACGGTGACGTTCGAGGTGATCAGGTCGTACTTGCCCGACTGGATGCCGAGGGGCCAGTCCGCCCACGCGACCACGACCGGGTTGTACTCGAGGCCGAGGCCCTCCGCGATGAGCGAACCGAAGTTGGGCTCGGTGCCCGCGGGCAGGGTCTCACCGTCCGGCACATAGCTGAGCGGCGGCACGAAGGCGCCCACCGCGACGGTCAGCTTGCCGGGCTCGATGGGGGTGAAGCCGCTGTCCTTCAACGCCTGGACGGCCTCGGGGACGGCGTCGGTGTGGACCCAGTCGATCGCGCCCGCGGAGGCGGATGCCGCGGGTTCGGGGGCTGCGACCGCCTCGGCCGGACGGTTGAGGCCGATCGCGGTGCCGATACCGGCGACGGCGACGATCGCGGCGGCGATGACGCCGATCGCGACTCCTTGTTTCTTGCTGAGGGCCATGCTGTGTCTCCTTGCGGGTGTGCGGGTGTGCGGGTGTGCGGGTGTGCGGGTGTGCGGGTATACGGGTGGTTCGGGGGAGCGGTGGCTGAGCCTGTCGAAGCCACCGCGGGCGCGCACGGGCCGGCCCCTTCGACGGGCTCAGGAACCTCGGGCAGCGGCGATCGCCTCAGCCGAGCACCTTCGCGAGGAACTCCCGCGTGCGCGGGTGCTGCGGACGGCCGAGTACCTCGTCGGGCGTGCCCTGCTCGACGACGCGACCCTGGTCGAGGAACACCACGCAGTCGGCGACCTCGCGGGCGAAGCCGATCTCGTGCGTGACGATCACGAGGGTCGTGCCGAGCTTCGCCAAATCCCGGATGACGTCGAGCACCTCGCCGACGAGCTCGGGGTCGAGCGCGCTGGTCGGCTCGTCGAAGAGGAGCACCTGAGGCTTCAACGCCAACGCCCGGGCGATCGCGACCCGCTGTTGCTGACCCCCCGAGAGTTGCCGGGGGTACGCGTCGGCCTTCTCGCTCAGCCCCACGCGATCCAGCAGCCCGAGGGCGAGCTCTCGGGCGTCGTCCTTGCCCAGCCGCTTCAGAGCCAGGGGCGCCTCGGTGATGTTCTCGAGCGCGGTGAGGTGGGGGAAGAGGTGGAAGTTCTGAAACACGATCCCCACCCGTGTCCGCCGCCGCAGGATCTCGCGCTCGTGCAGCTCGTGCAGCTTGCCGTGGCGCAACTCGTAGCCGATGAACTCGCCGTCGACCGTGACCGAGCCGGCATCCACGCGCTCGAGGTGGTTGATGGTGCGCAGGAGCGTCGACTTGCCGGAACCGCTCGGCCCGAGCAGGGCCACGACCTCGCCGGGCTCGACGGTCAGGTCGATGCCCTTCAGCACCTCGACGCCGTGGAACGCCTTGTGCACGTTGTGGATCTCGACGAGTCCGCGCGTCGCGGTGGGGGCGGTCATGCTCGGCCGCCCTTCGACGTCAGGTCGTGCTCGACGGCATCGGCTGTGCTCGCCCCGTCGGTCGGCGAGGGCGCCGGGCCTGTGGCATCCGTCCCTCCCGGCGGTGCCGGAGTGTCATCCAGGCGCGCCCACTGCACGCTCACCCACCGTCGCGCCCGCTGCACCGGCGTCGGGGGCAGTGCCCGCGCGGCACCCCGGGCGTAATACCGCTCGATGTAGTACTGCGCGACGCTCAGGATCGTCGTAATGAGGGTGTACCAGACGACCGCCACCAGCAGCAGCGGGATGACGCGGCTGTTGCGGTTGTAGACGACCTGCACCGCGTAGAACAGCTCGGGGATCGCGATCACGAAGACCACCGATGCGCCCTTCACCAGGCCGATCACCTCGTTCGTGGCGTTGGGCACGATCGACCGCATGGCCTGGGGGAGGATGATGCGGAACAGACGACGGGATGCCGGGATGCCCAGCGCCGCCGCCGCCTCATGCTGACCGGGGTCGACCGAGACGAGACCGCCGCGGATGATCTCGGCCGAGTACGCCGCCTGGTGCAGGCCGAGACCCAGGATCGCCGCGGCGAAGGCGCTGACCAGCTGGACGGTGGGGAACTCCACGATCCAGAAGTCGGTCGTGAACGGCGTCCCGAGGCCCAGGGTCGGGTAGAGGTATCCGAGGTTGTACCAGACGATGATCTGCACGACGAGGGGCACCGACCGGAAGAACCAGATGTACCCCCACGCCGCGGCGTTGAGCAGCGGCGACGCCGACAGGCGGCCGAGCGCGAGGACCGTACCGAGGGTGAAGCCGACGACCGTCGAGATGGCGGTGAGCGAGAGCGTGTAGCCGATGCCGATGAGCACGGGTTCCGAGAAGAAGTACTGCGCGAAGGTGTCCCACATGTAGCGGTCGTTCGTGACGAGGCTCCACGCGAACTGGGCGACGACGAACAGCAGCAGGGCGCTGAAGATCCAGCGCCACCAGTGGCGGGTGGGGACGACGGCGACCGTGCTGAGATCGACCTTGCCGGCGGCGCGGTCGGACGGCGGGCCGGCGTGCGGGGAGGCCTGTGCGGCGGTGGTCCCGGCGGTCGGGCGGTCGGCGGGGGCCGGCGCGGTGGTGGTCATGGCGTGCTCCTCGAGCGGCGGATCGGCGGCGGACGCCGGCGGGTGACGAAACGCTATGTCGGGGTTCCGCCGCCCGCGATTCCCCGTTTCACACGTCGCAACGCCCCGCCATGCACCGCAATCGGCCGCCATGCGGCGTCACATCCTGGCCGCCGCGGCGGTTTCGCGCTACGCGCGTCTGCGGGCGCGACACAACGCAGGAGATCTGCCACCGGCGAGGCCTCGTGCGGGGTCAGGACGGGGGTCCCGGTGCGGAGTTCCTGCGTTGTGTCCGGCAGGGGCCGAGCCCACCGCGGCGGGCCCGCCTGCACAGGAGGTTGTTGAGCCTGTCGACGGGTCTGTGATCGGGGAATGCCGCAGCCCGTCGACGGGATCGCCTGCACGGGAGGTCCCTGAGCCCGTCGAAGGGACCGGGGCCAGGGAGGTCCTCGGGCGCGTCACGGGGCCGGGACCAGGGAAGTTTTCGTGCCCGTCGACAGTGCCGGGACCAGCCCTCAGGCCTCTCGCAGCACCCGCTCCGTCACCCGCGTGCCGAAATGCAGTGCCTCGACGGGCACGCACTCGTCGGCCGCGTGGAACTGCCCGAACACGTCGAAGTCCGCCGGAACGCGCAGCGGCACGAACCCGTAGCCCCGGATGCCGAGGCGCGCCAGGTGCTTGTTGTCGGTGCTGGCCGGCAGCAGGTACGGCACGACCGTGCCGTCGGGGTCCTCGGCACTCACGGCATCCTGGAGCACTCCCACGAGCCGTCCGTCGGCGGGGGCCTCGATGGCGGGAATGTCGCGCGCCCAGGTGATCTCGATGTCGTCGCCGACGACGGCGGCCAGCTGCTCCCGCACCGCCTCGGCCTGCCCCGGCACGACGCGCACGTCGAGCGTCGCGCTCGCCGAAGCCGGGATGACGTTGGCCTTGCCCCCGGCGGCCAGCACCGTGGGCGAGGCGGTGTTGCGGCTGCCCGCGTTGATGAGGGATGCCGCGAACCCCAGGTCGTCGACATCGCCGCCCGCCCGCGCGTACACGTCGACGAAGCGCTGGAGCGTGGCGGTGCGCGCGACCGGGAAGCGGTGCTCGCCCACGGCCGCAACGGCCCGGGCGAGACGGACGACGGCGTTGTCGGCGGTGGGGCGTGAGCCGTGCGCCGCGCGACCGCGCGCCGTGAGGGTGGCGGTGGTCACGCCCTTCTCGGCGGTGGCGACGAGGTAGGCGCGGCGGTCCCCGGGCAGGGGGATCGAGAACCCGCCGACTTCGCTGATGGCCTCCGTCGCCCCGGCGAAGAGTTCCGGGCGGTGCTCGACGAGCCACCGTGCGCCCCAGACACCTCCGGCCTCCTCGTCGGCGAAGAAGGCGAAGATCAGGTCGCGACGGGGCACGACGCCGTCGCGTCGGAAAGTGCGGGCGATCGCGAGCAGCATGCCGGCGAAGTCCTTCATATCCACCGCGCCGCGGCCGTACAGGATGCCGTCGTGGATATCCGCGCCGAAGGGCGGGTACGTCCAGTCCTCGGCGGTGACCGGCACGACGTCGAGGTGGGCGTGGGCGACGAGGGCTCCGGCATCCGGATCCGACCCGGCCAGACGCGCGATCACACTCGCGCGTCCCGGCCTGGGCTCGACCAGGACGGTGTCGTAGCCGACCTCGTGGAGGTGCTCCTGCACGTATCGCGCGGCGCGCGTCTCGCCGTCGCCGATGGTCGCCGCCTCGCCCGTATTGACGCTGTCGATGCGGATCAGGGCGCGGATGTGCTCCAGCGCCTCGACCTCGAGCGGGCCTGGGTCGGGGGCCCCGGCGTCGGTCGCGAGCGGCGTGACGTCGGTCACGGAATCAGTGCTCGTGCGGGCGGGCGTCGTCGGCGAGCTTGAAGGCGAGGCGTCCGTGCGCGTAGCCGCCACCCGCGCGGATGGCGGTCGCGACCCACGCGGCCTCGGCGAGCTCGGCCTCGGTCGCGCCCGCTTTGACGGCGTTCTGCGAGTGACCGTCGATGCAGTACACGCACTGCGTGGTGATCCCGACGGCCAGAGCGATGAGCTCGCGGTACTTCAGCGGGATCGCCCGCCCCTCGGGAGCGAACACGGCCTGGTCGAACGCGGCGAATGCGGCGAGGATGTCGGGCGTCTCGGCCTTGTAGACCTTCGTGTAGGTCTTGTCGGCGGTGCGGTCGAAGTAGTCGGACATGGTGCCTCCCGAAGGCGTCGCGGGGTCTGAGGGTGGGCTCCCACGGTGCCACGGGTCGGGTTGGCCGACGCCGTGCGCGCGTCACGCGGGGTCACACGTTCCGCGCCCGTCCGCGCGGCATCCGATGCGTCATCCGGCGTGACGTCCGGGGCGACCCATGTCCCGCTCTTCGCGGACCATGTCCCCCCTCTGGCGGCCCACGCACCCCTCAGCCGGCCGAGGGGGCGCAGCTCACACCGCGCGTCAGCTCAGGACGCTCGCCCCGAGCTCGACCGGACTTCCCTCGATGTTGCCGACGATGCCCCGGATCACCCCGGTGCCGTCTTCGCGGCGCAGACCGTCGTACCAGGCCTGGGTCGCCGCGAGGTCGAAGGCGTGCGTCTCGTGCGCGCGCTTGCGGGCGCGCAGCACCAGATCGCCCGCCCGCTCCGTCCGGATGCGTTCGTAGCGCCGGAGGGAGTCCTCGACGCCGAGGGTCGAGGTGGCGAAGACGATGCCGAGGGCGAAGCTGTCCTCCAGGGCCGAGCAGGCGCCCTGGCCGATGTCGGGGGCGGTGTTGTGCGCGGCGTCGCCGAGGATCGCCACGCGCCCGCGCGCCCAGGTGTCGAAGGGGTCGATGTCCCAGATCTCCACGCGGTTGAGTGAGGCGTCGGGATCGACGCCGTCCAGCAGCGCCCGCACGCCCGGAGCGCCCCACGATCCGAAGGCGTGCTCGAGCGCCGTCATGCGGTCCTCCACCACGCCCGAGGGGCCCGGCACGTCGACGAAGAAGTAGAAGCGGTCGCCCGCGACGGGCATCACGGCGCACCGCTTGCCGTCGCCGACGTAGGTGGTCCACTGGTCCAGCGGTCCGATGCGCTCGTCGGCGGCGACGAGGCCGTTGTAGTTGACGTAGCCCGAGTAGGTGCGCTCGGGACGGATGCCGGTGGGCTCGGTGACGTAGTCGCGCACGAGCGATCGTGCCCCGTCGGCGCCGATGAGCAGGTCGGCGGTGTCGGTGGAGCCGTCGGCGAACGTGGCGGTGACCGTCGTTCCGTCGTCGGAGACGGCGACGAGCTGCATCCCGAGGCGGATGTTCGCCGGGCCCACGGCATCCATCATCAGCTGCTGCAGGTCCGCGCGGGCGACGGGGTAGGGCCTCTGGCCGGTCTGTTCGGTGACGGGGGCGAGGCTGAAGCGGCAGAGCTCGTCACCGGTGTGGCCGTCGTAATAGGCCATGTCGTCCATGCGGCCCCCGAGGGCGGCAACCTGCGGGCCGAGGCCGAGCCAGTTCAGGACCTTGACGCCGTTCGACCACAGCGACAGGGCGGCCCCGACCGGTCGGTTCTCGCGCATGCGGTCGTACACGACCACCTCGTGTCCGAGTTTCTGCAGGGCGAGGGCGGCCGAGGTTCCGCCGACGCCGGCTCCGATGACGATGACCTTCATGACGCTCCTCAGCTGCCGCGGTAGGTCGAGTAGGCGAACGGGCTCAGCAGCAGCGGCACGTGCAGGTGCGCCTCACCGTCGACGGTGAAGGCGACGGTCACGACGGGGTGGAACGAGATCACGTCGTTCGCGCGGAAGTAGGCGCCGGTGGCGAAGGTCAGGGCGTAGTCGCCGTCGTCGAGGCGGTCGGGACCGAGGCTGAGGCGACCGTCGGCGTCGGTGGTGGCGGCGTCGATCTCCGCGCCGTCGAGATGGGTCAGCGCCACGGCGACGCCGACCGCGGGCGTGCCCGTCGTGGCATCCAGGATGTGAGTGGTGAGGTGCGTCATTCGGTGCCCTCCGGGGCGTCGGTGGTGCGGGGGCTCATTCCGCGGCCTCCGGTTCGGCGGGGGCATCGTCGGCGAAGGCGGCGCCGAGGCGCAGAAGAGCGATCTCGGCAAGCTGGCGGGTGGCCTCGATGGTCTCCGCGGCGGGGTCGTTGCCGAGGCGTCGCTTGAGCTCGGCGCGCATCTCGCTCGGCGCGCGTCCGGCGGCGCGGATGAGGAACACCCGACCGAATCGCTCCTCGTACGCGGCATTGCCGGCGGCGATCGCGGCGATGTCATCGTCGTCGGCGGATGCCATCGAGCCCTGCTCGACACGGGATGCCGCGGCCTCGGCGCCGTCGCCCGCGACCTTCCCCCCGATGCGGGGGTGGGCGTGGAGGGCGGCCTCGAGGTCCTGCGGCGACCACGTCGAGGCGAGGGTGCCCGCATACGAGGCGAGAGCGCCGACGTTCGGGTAGGGCCGACCCGCCACGACGGCGTCGACCCATCCGGGGACGTCGGCCCAGACACGGACCACCGCTGCGGCATCCGCGTCGTCGAGGGCGTGGAACTCCTGCAGGTGCATGCGGTCAGGCTAAGCGTGCCGCGTTACGGGGCTGTGGCGGGATGTGTCGGCGATGTTGCTGTGGGGAACATTTCGGGAGGCCGTCGCCGATCCCGCGGCGAGCGCCGTCATACGCAGACAACGCGGTGTTCATGTCTAGAGAACGTCCCGAGCGTCTGCGCGGCGCATCGGATGGATAGCTTCCCCGTGGCCCTCACCCGGACGGCCGCCGCCTCGCCCGAGAGGCGTTGCCTCGAGAGGACTCCTCCCCCCATGTCTGCTGTTGTCCCCCGACGGGCGGTCGGCGTCCTCGCCGCCGTCACCGCCGCCCTCCTCGCCGTCGCGCTGGGGTCGTCCGCGCAGGCAGCGGAGCGCCCCGCCGCGGTCGACGCCCTCTTCGACGGCGTCGGCGCTCCCAGCCTCATGTTCGTCGAGAGCGTGAACGCGCCCGGGAAGGCCCTCCAGGTCGCCGACACGAACGCTCAGGTGTCATCGGCACCGGGCGCGACCGAGCGCGCCGCCGCCGCCATCGAAGCGATGAAGACGGGGGATGCCACGCTGCTCGCCGCGCAAGCGCTGCGCTTCTACCCCGTCACGGGCGCGGAGAACACCTTCGTCATCACCGACCAGCAGGGCCACGCCCTGGTCCGCTCACGCAACGACCAATCGAGCTTCCGTTACCTGCGGCTCGCCGACGTCGCTGACGTCGTGACGGACCCGTACGCGCAGTGGGAGGCCCGCGACGCCGGAAACGGCAGCGTCAACCTCGTGAACGTGCAGCGTGACCCCTCCCAACAGGAGGCGGCCCTCGATCTGTACAACTGGAAGACCGCGGACGGCTCCGAGGTGCAGACGTACACCCTCAGCGCGGCCGCGGCCGTGCAGAAGTGGCGGATGCACCCGCTCACCCCGACGGTGGCGGTGCCCGCTGCCGCCGTTCCCGTGGGCCAGGAGCCGCCGATGCCGGCGAAGCTCGTCGCCCGCTACGGCTGGGGCACGTCGTTCCCGCTCACCTCGGTCTCCTGGCGCACGCCCGATCGCTCGGTGTGGAATGCCGTCGGAGACGTCGACGTGCCCGGTTCGGCGAAGGGGTTCTTCGGTGAGACCGTCGCGGTGACGGCGCACTTCTTCGTCGGGTCGTCCGCCCTGGTGGACGACGCCGCGTTCACGTCGTACGCGGGTGTCACGGCGAAGGAGGTCCGGATGCTCGCGCCGCGAACGGTGGTGCGCACGGTCGGTGGTTCCGGCGCCACGGTGACCACGCCGGTGACGTGGGACTTCTCGGGCATCACGGATGCCAGCTTCGCCCAGGCCGGAACGATCACGCTGCCGGCGGCGCCGGGGACCGGCTTCGAGGCGCGCCTGGTCATCACCGTCGTCGCTCCCGAGCGCGTCAACCACCTGCGCCAGAGCGGCGTGCACCCCGATTACACCTTCAAGGACGCCACCGCTTTCGCGCTCACGGACGGCAACCGCAACGCCACCGGGTTCGCGGACTGGCGCAGCGGCGGCGCCACCAACCGCGTCAATCCGAACCGGGTCTCGTTCGCCTTCGATCAGCCGCGACAGATCTCCGGCGTGAACGTGTACGACATCGGGGGCAAGCAGAACATCGGCAGCGTCACGGTGCAGTACCGCACGCTTCTGGGCGGCTGGAAGAACCTGCCGACGAGCTCCGGCTGGCCCGTGACCAACACGTCGGCGAACCTCTCGCTCGAGGCGTCTTCGACCCCGGTGCTGGCCACCGGCGTGCGCGTGATCATCAAGAACAAGTCGTCCAACACCTGGATGTCGCTGTCGGAGATCGAGGCCTACGGGCCCCGCACACCGGCATCCTGACCCGTCCGCCCTCACGAACGCTGATGAGAAGAGAGATGTCCCTCCACTCCCCGCGCGCCCGACGCGCACGCCCCCTGCTCGCCGCGGTGACGACGCTGGCCCTGTCGGCCCTCGTCCTCGGCAACGCCTCGGCGGCCGTCGCCGTCGGCGACCCCGCACCTGCCTCGGCGCCCGCCGCCGCCGCATCCGCCGAACCTACCCCGGCCGCCGACAGGTCCAGCTTCCTGCTCCCGGTGATCCCCGACACCCAGTTCTACTCCCGCTACAGCGCCTCGCAGTTCTACCCGCAGTACGGCACGAATCCCTTCGAGGTGCAGACGCAGTGGATCGTCGACCACGAGAAGGAACTGAACATCCCGTTCGCGATGCAGCTCGGCGACGTCGTCGACCAGCAGTGGGTGAACGACCAGTGGACCGCGGCGACCAAGTCGATGCGCATCCTCGAAGACGGCGGCGTGCCCTACTCGATCCTGCCCGGCAACCACGACGTGAAGGACCAGGGGGTGCGCTCGTCGGAGGCGAACTCGGCGAGCTATCTGGCCAACTTCGGCGCCTCGACGCTCCAGCGCGAGGCGGGTCAGACCCTGCTCGGAACGTTCCAGAACGGGTTCTCGTCGGCGTACCGGTTCTCGGCGGAGGGGCACGACTGGATCGTGCTCGCCCTGGGCTGGAACGCCTCCGACGACACCTTCGCGTGGGCCCAGGGCATCCTCGACGCGCACCCCGGTGTGCCCGTGATCCTGTCGTCGCACGCGATCATCGGCATCGATCAGGATCAGGTCTCGCCCGCCGGGTGGTGGTACGGAGACCTGCTGTGGGAGAAGCTGATCCGCCGCAACGACCAGATCGTGCTCACCCTCAACGGCCACTTCCACGGCGCGACCCAGCGCACGCTGACCAACGACTTCGGTCACCCGGTCTACCAGGTCCTCAGCGACTACCAGATGTCGGCGGACGGCGGGAACGGCATCATGTCGCTCTTCGAGTTCGACCTGACGAACAATCGCATCGACGTCGAAACCATCTCGCCGTGGGTGCCCAAGAAGCATCCGGATGCCATCACGTCCACCGACACTCCGGTGCTCGACGGCACCTGGCAGAAGTTCACGCTGCCCCTCGATTTCGGTGCGCGCTTCGGGTGGGCGGCTCCGGATGCCGCACACGCGGACAACGGCGACCTCTCGGCCCGGGCCACGCAGATCGTGTCGCAGGGGTGGACCGGTCAGGGGGCGCAGCAGCACCTCGCGCCTGCCGGCGACGCCACCGACTACGTGCGCGTGGACGGCACTCTCGCGCACTGGCGTTTCGGCGGCGTCGCCGAGGGCGAGGTGACGGCTTCGACCGAGATCCCCGACATCGCGGGGGCGAGTCCGATGTACCGCAATCCGGTCGACGACACCGACGAGCCCGACACCGGCGACGACGTCACCATCACTCACACCAACGTCCCGGTCTACTCGGCGGACAAGGGCGCGGTGTGCTTCAGCGACGTCCACCGCAACCCGTCGGCTCGCGACAACCTCGCCTACCTCACGACGGAGTACGGAGCACCGGCCACCGTCGCGCACCTGGATGCCTCCACGGGCTACACCCTCGAGACGTTCCTGCAGATGGACAGCGCCTGGACCGAGGCCGCGAACCGGTGGGGAGCGGCGATCACACGCGGCGGTGCGCGGCAGTGGATGGGGATCAACGACCCGTCCGACGCCGGTGCGGGAGCGGCGTGGCTCGGCATCTCCAATCTGCGGGAGTACCAGTTCTCGGCGGCGGACACGCGCACGAAGAACTCGTACACGCTGTGGTCGGGGGAGATCATGCCGGGCTCGTGGCACCACGTCGCCATCGTGAACGACCCCGCCGCCAGCACGGTCATCATGTACGTCGACGGCGTGCCGGTGCTGCGCAACGCCTCGCAGGTGGGCGGCATGATGGCCGCCGACTTCATGCCCTGGGTCATCGGCACCTCCACCTGGAACACCGAGCCCGACCACGGCTGGTTCGGATGCGTCGGTGAGACCCGCCTCGTCGACCACGCGCTCGCGCCCCAACAGTTCCTTTACCAGCGTCGGAGCATCGACGCCGAGGGGGCGGGCTTCGCCCTGACCACCGACGTCGACGCCGTGGGACCCACCCAGGTCGCCGTGTCGTCGTTCGAGGGGACGGGCGTCGTCGGCGCCGCCGTGCGGGTCATCGAGAACGGGCGGACCCTCGGTCAGACCCGGGTCGACGACGCGGGACGCTGGCATGTCGTGCTCGACACCCCCGTCGCCGGGGCCGGAGCGCACGCGGTGAGCTTCGTGCAGTCCATCGGCAGCCGGGAGGGCACGCCGATCGCGGCCACGGTGACCATCACGGCCGCCGCCGCCACCGTCACCGACCCGTCCGACCAGCGTGTGCTGGTCGGGACGACCGCGGCGCTCGCCGTCACGGTGGGGGGCTCACCCGCCCCGACGGTCACCTGGCAGTCCTCGTCCGACGGATCGACGTGGACACCGATCGCCGGCGCCACCTCGTCGACGTTGACCATCGCGGATGCCACGCTCGCACTCGACGGTCTCGCGTACCGGGCCGTTGCCTCCAACGGCGTCGGTCCTGACGCTGTGTCCCGCGCGGCGACCCTCACCGTGGTGGACGCGACACCGCGAGAGCCGGGACCGGGTGACGGCGGCCGCGTGGACATCGCGGACCCCGTGAACGGGGAGGGCGTCGTGACCCTCCCCGCGGGGTCGGGCCACGCGAGTCAGGTGCTGCAGGTGTGGGCGTGGTCCACGCCCACCGACCTCGGGCGCGTGACGACGGATCCCACCGGTCTGGCCTCCGTCGACATCTCCGCGCTTCCGCCGGGGGACCACACGGTGGCGCTGACGCTTCCCGGGGATCCGGGCGTCATCGCGTGGGGGAGCTTCACCGTCCCGGTGCACCCGGTTTCGGTGACGGACACCGCGGAGCTGTCGACCACCGTGACCGCGAGTGACCTGTGGTCGCTCGACGCGCAGAAGTCGTCGGTCGACTTCGGTGCGGTTCCCCGCGGGACGACCGCCACGGCCCGGCTGGGTCGGGTCACCGTCGTCGACGATCGCAGCGCGCTCACCGGGTGGACGCTGACGGCGTCGACCTCGGCGTTCAGCGACGGCGTGAACACGGTGCCGCCGAGCGTGCTGGCGATCCGACCCGCCGCGTTCGAGGGATACGAGCCGATCGCGGGCCTGACCGTGGGGTCCGACGGAGGCACGATCGCCTCCAGCGCGGCCGGGGTGTCCACCGGGATCGGCGGCGCGCGCTTCGACGCCGGGCTGGACTTCACCGCGCCGAAGGACGCGCCCGTCGGCGTCTATCGCTCGACGCTGACGCTCACGCTCGTCGCCAAGTAGCGCACGCGGAGCCCCCGTCGACTTCCGGGTCGGCGGGGGCTCCGTCGTGGTCGCGCGTCCCGCGGCTCGTCCCCCGGGTCTTGCCGCCGCGGGGTTTGGGGCGTGGTGTGTGCAGTGGGGCGTGCTGCGGCCGCCCCGGTGCACATTTCGCGCCCCGGACGAGGTCGCGCGGCACGTCCGCGCCGCCGCGTGCACGTGCGCCGGGGTGTCTGCCATTGCGGCTTGCCGCTGCGGGTTCGGGGCGTGGTGTGTGCGGTGGGGCGTGCGGCGGCCGCCCCGGTGCACATTTCGCGCCCCGGACGAGGTCGCACGGCACGTCCGCGCCGCCCGCCACGCCCGGGCGGTGCACATTTCAGGCCCCGGATGAGCTGCCCCGCCGCATCCGGGCCCCGGACAGCGGGATCCGCCCGACCGGCCAATCCCGCCCCGAACCGGACCGGCCGGACGCTGCGAAAGCGCGAGCGTCAGGCGTGCACGATCAGCCAGTGCGCCACGGCATCCGCGTCGCCGGTGTTGTGCAGCCGGTGGGGGACCGAGCAGGGGTAGCTGATGGCATCCCCGGCGCGGAGGATCACGCGCTCCGCCTCGAAGTCGATGGTGAGCTCGCCCGCCACGACCGTGCCGACCTCGTACCCCTCGTGGTGGAACAGCCCGTCGGCGCCGTGCGCCGAGGCACCGGGCGGGTAGATCGACTCGAAGTAGTCGACGCCGGGGGAGCTGCCCGGGGTGAGGCGGCGGAACGACACCCCGCTGTCGAGCACGATGTCGGGCGACTGCCCGGCCCGCTGCAGGGTGAATCCTGACGGCCCGACGGGTTCGGCGGGGCGATCGGATGCCGGGTCGAAGGCCGCGACGAGGGGCACGCCGAGGGCGTCGGTGATGGCGATGAGCCGCGAGACGCTCGGCTGCATGACGCCCCGCTCGATCTGCGAGACGGCGCTGGGCGAGATGCCGAGCGTCTTCGCGAGCGCCCGTGCGGAGATGCCGCGCGCCTGGCGCAGGTCGCGGATACGCGTGCCGACGGAGGCCGGCGCGTCGGACGTGGCGCCGGCGTCCGCCTCGGCCGCGGCCTCTGTAGCCCTGGCGGCGTTCGCCCTCGTGTCCGAGTCGACGGCGACGGTTTCGGCGGCGGGCGGCTGCGGCATGCCCCGAGTCTAGGGACGTGCCGCGTGTGAAGGACTGACTTCACACGCCTGTTACATGAGCGAAACCAACCGCGCTATGTGAACCCATAACTTCACATCAGAGCTCCACTCCGGCCGCGGACTCCACGTCGTGGCATCCATCGTCCTGAGAGGAATGACGTGACTTCCACCCCCCTGACCGGCCCCCACGACCTGGTGGAGGCCGCCGGCCACCCCCACGGGGGCGGCAATATGAAGCCCCACTACGACGACCGCCTCGCCAACGAGGATCTCGCCCCGCTGCGGAAGCAGAAGTGGTCCAGCTACAACATCTTCGCGTTCTGGATGAGCGATGTGCACTCGGTCGGCGGCTACGTCACCGCGGGTTCGCTCTTCGCCCTCGGACTGCAGTCGTGGCAGGTGCTGGTGGCGCTGATCGTCGGCATCTGCATCGTGCAGCTCTTCGCCAACATGGTCGCAAAGCCGAGCCAGAAGACGGGCGTGCCCTACCCCGTGATCAACCGCGTGGTGTTCGGCATCCGGGGCGCGAACATCCCTGCGATCATCCGCGGCCTGATCGCCATCGCCTGGTACGGCGTGCAGACCTTCCTCGCGGCCGAGTCGCTGAACATCGTGTTCCTGAAGTTCATCCCCGGTTCCGCGGCCCTGCTCGACGTCTCGTTCGCGGGGCTGTCGGCTCTCGGCTGGATCTCGTACGCGATCCTGTGGACGGCGCAGTTCCTGCTGTTCTGGAACGGCATGGAGGTGATCCGCCGCTTCATCGACTGGGCGGGACCGGCGGTCTACCTCGTGATGATCGTGCTCGCGATCTACCTCGTGTCGCAGGCCGGCATCCAGAACATCTCGTTCACCCTCTCGACGACGCCGCTCGACTTCTGGGCCTCGATCCCCGTGATGTTCGCGGCATCGCCCTGGTGGTCTCCTACTTCTCCGGCCCGATGCTGAACTTCGGTGACTTCGCGCGCTACGGCAAGAGCTTTACCGCGGTGAAGAAGGGCAACTTCTGGGGTCTGCCGATCAACTTCCTCTTCTTCTCGCTGTTGACCGTCATCACCGCGTCGGCGACCGTGCCGGTGTTCGGCTCGCTCATCACCGACCCCATTGCGACGGTCGAGCGCATCGACACCCCCTTCGCGATCCTCCTCGGCGGCCTGACCTTCGTCACCGCCACGGTGGGCATCAACATCGTCGCCAACTTCATCTCTCCCGCGTTCGACTTCTCCAACGTCGCCCCGAAGAAGATCTCGTGGCGCGCGGGCGGCATGATCGCCGCCGTCGGTTCGACCTTCCTCATGCCGTGGAACTGGTACTCGAACGCCGACGCCATCCATTACTCGCTCGGCGTGCTGGGCGCGCTGATCGGCCCGCTGTTCGGCATCCTGATCGCCGGGTACTACATCGCCGCCCGCCAGCGCGTGAAGGTCGACGCGATGTTCACGATGGATGCCGAGGGTCCGTATTGGTACCGCAACGGCTTCAACCCGAACGCGGTCAAGGCCGTCATCGCCGCGGGTGTTCCGACGGTCGCGATCGCGATCTTCCCGAAGCTGTTCGCCGATCTGGGTCTGTTCGACGTCGCCGCGATCAGCGACTACAGCTGGTTCATCGGCTGCGGGCTCGGCTACGTGCTGTTCCTGCTCTTCGAGCGGCTGGACCCCCGCATCCCGACGTTCGAGGGCGAGACGGAGGGGATCTCCGACGGCACCGTCGAGACGGTCGGAGCACCCGAGGAGCGTGTCGTCCCGGTGCTCGCGCAGTCCGCTCCGGATGCCACGGACGCGGCGCACGTGTCGGGCTCGGTGCTCGCGCAGACGACTCCGGATGCCACGTCATCGGCCCCGAGCGCACGGCCCGCGCCGAGCACCGGAACCGCCCGCGAGGCGCTCGCGTGAGGGTCCTGCTGATCAACCCCAACACCTCCCGGGCGATGACGGAGAAGATCGCCGAGGCCGCTCGGGAGGTGGCGGGACCCGACGTCCTCATCGAGGCCGTGTGCCCCGCCGACGGCGCCGACGCGATCGAGAGCCACACCGATGAGATCGCCGCGGCCGCCGCCGTGGTCGAGCTGATCACCGCCGACCGCGCCGGCGCCGACCCCGCCGACGCCTACGTGATCGCCTGCTTCGGCGATCCGGGTCTCGACGCGGCGCGGGAGTTAGTCGAAGCCCCGGTGGTCGGCATCGCCGAGGCGGCGATGCACCTGGCCGCCGTGTCGGGCCGGCACTTCGGCGTCGTGACGACGCTCAGCCGCACGTTGGGTCGCGCCCACGACCTGGTGTCGCGGTACGGCATGGAGCGCGCGTGCGTGTCGCTCGCGGCGACCGGCATCCCGGTGCTCGACCTCGAGGACACGGGTTCTCCCGCCGTGGAGACGATCGCGCGCGTCAGTGCCGAGGCCGCCGCGAGCGGCGCCGACGTGATCGTGCTCGGCTGCGCCGGCATGGCAGACCTGTGCACCGAGCTGACGGCACGCGTCGGGGTGCCGGTCGTCGACGGCGTCGCGGCGGCGGTGGGCGTGGCATCCGGGATGGTGCGCATGGGCCTCGGGACGAGCAAGCGCGACGAGTACGCGCCCCCGCCGCGGGCGCTGGTCGCGGGCGCTTCGGCGGGGCGTGTCTCGGCTGTTCCCGCGGGGGGAGCGTCGGGGTTCGGGGCGCGATCCGACGTTCGGGGCGGGCCGTTCCCGCCCCGAGGCGCGGAATCCGCCCCGGACCGCGAGTCGTCGGCTGCGAGCTCGGCGCCGGACCGCGAGTCGTCGGCTGCGAGCTCGGCGCCGGACCGCGAGTCGCCGGCTCCTCCCCAGGCGGGCGATCTCGCGGTGTTCGCATGAATGTTGATGACGGTTACATTGGCGAAACGCGAGGCGCTTAGCGTGAACGGCATGAGCACACGGATCGCCGCCCGACGGGTCTACCTCGACGGTGCCTTCACCCCCGCCACGGTCGTGATCGACGAAGGCGTCATCACCGCCGTCGACCCCTTCGATGCGACGGCCGGCACGGTGCTGCCCGGCGACGCCGTGCTGCTGCCCGGACTCGTCGACTCGCACGTGCACCTCGACGAACCCGGCCGCACCGAGTGGGAGGGCTTCGCCACCGGCACCGCCGCAGCCGCCGCGGGCGGCATCACGACGGTCGTCGACATGCCGCTGAACAGCTCGCCCGCCACCACGACCCCCGAGGCACTGGATGCCAAGCGCGCGGCGGCCGCGGGCAAGCTCGCCGTCGACGTGGCCTACTGGGGAGGAGCGGTCCCCGAGAACCTCGGATCGCTGCGGACCCTCTCCGACGCCGGGGTCGTGGGCTTCAAGTGCTTCCTCTCGCCGAGCGGCATCGACGAGTTCGGACATCTCGACGCCGCCCAGCTCGAACGGTGCCTCACCGAGTTGGCCGCCTTCGACGGCCTGCTCATCGTGCACGCCGAAGACCCGGGGCATCTGCACGCCGACGGCGCGCTCGGCCCGCGCTATCGCGACTTCGAGGCGAGCCGCCCGCCGCTGAGCGAGCGCGCCGCCATCCGCCGGGTGATCGACGCCGCTCGGCGCACGGGCGCCCGTGCCCATATCGTGCACGTGTCCGACGGCGGGGCCCTCGACGACGTGCGCGCGGCCAAGGCCGAAGGCGTGCGCATCACGGTCGAGACGTGCCCGCACTACCTGACCCTCGACGCCGCCGACGTGCCCGACGGTGCGGGGGCGTTCAAGTGCTGCCCGCCGATCCGCGGTGGCGATAACCGCGATCTCCTGTGGGCGGGCGTCATCGACGGCACGATCGACGCGATCGTCAGCGATCACTCGCCGGCCACCGCCGAGTTGAAGAACAACCCCGACTTCGGCCTCGCGTGGGGCGGGATCGCCGGCCTGCAGACGGGACTCTCGGCCGTCCACACGACAGCACGGGAGCGGGGCCTCGCCTTCGAGAGCCTGCTCCCGCTGTTCACCACCGGCCCCGCCCGCATCGCGGGCCTCGAGGGGCTCGGCGTCATCGAGCCGGGCGCACCGGCCCACCTCGTCGCCTTCGCCCCCGACGAAACGTTCGTGGTGGATGCCGCGACGCTGGAGTACCGCAACCCCGTGACGCCGTGGCACGGCAAGACCCTCACCGGTGTCGTCCGCGAGACGTGGCTGCGCGGTGCCTCGGCCTACCGGCGGGGGGCGCCCGTGACCGAGCGCGAGGGTCGCGAGATCCTCCGCACCCCCGCGGTGGTGGAGGCGTGAGCGCCGCGGGGACGGGAACGCGGAACCCGGGGGGAGGCTTCGACGAGCTCAGCCACCGCGTGTCGGCCGCGCCCGAGGTCCCTGAGCCCGTCGCAGGGACCGGACCCCAGGGGTCGGGGGGAGGCTTCGACGAGCTCAGCCACCGCGTGTCGGTCGCGCCCGAGGTCCCTGAGCCTGTCGAAGGGACCGGACCCCACGGGCCCGTTCCGATCCTCCAGCCCGGCCGCGGGCCGATCCCCGGCGACCACTACCTCCCCGCCACCCCCGACACCGTGCTGTGGGGGCGCCTGCCCTGCGCCACCGACGCCGCCGTGCTCGCGATCTCCTCGGGCGACAGCGTCACCTTCGACACCGTCAGCCACGAGGGCATCCTCGACGACCAGGGCAAAGACCCCGAGGCCTACTTCGCCGCACAGGGGGTACCGCGCGCCGAGGTGCTCGACGATGCGATCGAGATCGCGGCATCCGTTGTTCGAGACCCCTTCGCCGACGGGCCGCACGTGGTCGTCGGACCGGTGCACGTCGTCGGCGCCCACCCGGGTGACCTGCTCAAAGTCACGGTCGAGACGCTCGTTCCGCGCGTGCCGTACGGCGTCATCTCCAACCGGCACGGCAAGGGCGCGCTGGTGGGCGAACTGCCGCGCGGAGAGCACAACGTCAGCGTGTTCGCCGCGGTCGCCGAGCGAGACGGCATCCTGCACGGCACCCTCCCCGTCGTCGAGGGCGGCGAGCCGGTCGTGACCTTCCCCCTCGCGCCGTTCCTGGGGACGATGGGGGTCGCGGTGGCAGGTTCCGAGCGCCCGCACTCCGTGCCGCCGGGGGCGCATGGCGGGAACATCGACATCAACCTCCTCGTCGAGGGCACGACCCTGTTCCTCCCCGTCCAGGTCGAGGGAGCGCTCGCGTACGTCGGCGATCCCCACTTCGCGCAGGGCGACGGCGAGGTGGCGCTCACCGCGCTGGAGGCGTCGCTGCGCGCGACGCTGCGCTTCGAGGTGATCCCCGGGGATGCCGCCCGCGCCGCGTTCGGCGAGGTGACGGGTCCGCTGGTGCGCACCCCCGACTACCTCGTCCCGACCGGGATGGACCCCGACCTCGACGCCGCGATGCGCGCCTGCGTGCGCTCGTCGCTCGCGCTCCTGCACGGCCGATGGGGCATGGACGAGCACCTCGGCTATGCCTACCTGTCCGCGGCGACCGACTTCGACATCTCGCAGGTCGTCGACATCGTCTCGGGCGTGCACGCGCGCATCCGCGAGGCCGACTTCGCGGCGGTACCGTCGGTGGAGCCCGAAGCACTGGCCCCCTCCGCGGGTCCGGTGTCAACGACACCCGGAGGGATTCCGGGAGCGTCCGGGTTTCCTGGACACTCGACGCGGGGGGATGCCGCCCCCCGCCCCGCATCCGAGGACGGTGCCGCATGACCGACATCCCCACCGACCTGCGCGACGCCTTCGACGCGTACGAGCGCGCCATCGTCGCCAACGACCTCGACGCGCTCGACGCGTTCTTCGCTCCCGGACCCGACACGCTGCGCGGCGACACCGCGGGGCTGCTCGTCGGTCACGAGGCGATCAGCGGGTTCCGGTCCCTGCGGGGCGGTGTCCCCCCGCGCGAGATCGCCGAGGTCCACTACCGCCCGCTCGCGTCGGCGACCGACGGTGACAGCACCGACGGCGACGTCGCCCTGCTGATGTCGGTGTCGCAGTTCCGCGGTGGTGGCCGTGGCCTCCAGACGCAGGTCTGGCAGCGGATCGACGGGCGGTGGCTCATCGCCGCCGCGCACGTGACCCCGCGCACCCCCGCGCTCGATCGCACGATCTGGCGCAGCGTCGGCGACCCGTTCCTCCAGGGCGCGTGGGAGGGACCGCTCGAAGGGCTCACGGTCGCGGTGAAAGACCTCTTCGCCATCGCGGGTTTCCGCATCGGCGCGGGAAACCCGACGTTCCTCGAAGAGGCCCGGCCCGAGAAGGCCACGGCTCCGGCCGTCGCCGACCTGCTTCGCGGCGGTGCGTCGCTGCGCGGCATCGCCCGCACCGACGAGTTCGCCTACTCGATCGCCGGCGACAACGCCCACTACGGCACCCCGCCCAACGGCGCCGTCGTCGGTGCGCTCCCGGGAGGCTCCTCCAGCGGACCGGCGTCCGCCGTCGCCCTCGGTCACGCCGACATCGGGCTCGCCACCGACACCGCGGGTTCCATCCGCGTTCCCGCCTCCTACCAGGGGCTGTGGGGCCTGCGGACGACCCACGACCTCGTCCCGCGTCAGGGCATGCTCCCGCTGGCGCAGTCCTTCGACACGATCGGTTGGCTCACCCGCGACGGTGACACCCTTCAGCGTGTCGCCGACTGGTGCCTCAGCTACGACGGCTCCGCGTCGACCGAGAACGTCTACGGCGCCTCCGGCGACGACCTGCCGTGGCGGTTCGTCGTGCCCGAGGAGATCCTCGACTGCGCCGCCGCCCCCACCCGCGAGGCGTTTTCGAGGCTCCTGGCCGCGCTCGCGGCATCCGACGATCCGCCCTCGTTCCGTGCCGTGCACACCGGAGATCTGGATGCCGCCTTCACGGCGTTCCGCACGGTCCAGGGCGCGGAGGCCTGGCGCAACGACGGCGAGTGGATGCGCGCGCACCCCGGGGCCGTGGGCCCGGCGGTCGCCGAGCGCTTCCGTCTCGCCGCACAGATCACCGCTGCCGACGAACGCGCGGCGCGAGACGAACTCGATCCGATCGCGGCGCACCTGGCCGAACTCGTCGACGGTTCCGTGCTGATCTTCCCCACCGTCCCGGGTCCCGCCCCGCAGCGCACCGCCGACATCGACGGTGTCCGGGCCGCCACCCTGCGCATGACCGCGCCCGCCGCCATCGCGGGGCTGCCGGCGATCTCGGTGCCCTTGCTGACGGTGAGCGGAGCCCCCGTCGGCGTCTGCCTGGTGTCGCGCGCGGGCACCGACATCGCCCTCGTGCGTCTCGCCCGTCGCCTCGCCGCCCTCGCCGCACCCGGGGCGGAAGGCGTGAGCCGATGACGCGACCACCCCGCGACACAACGCAGGAGTTCCGGTCCCGGGCCTCCGCCGGCGCCCGCGAGATCGGCCGTCGTACCGCGATCCGCGAGGGGTTCTCCTGCGTTGTGTCGCGCACCGCCGCCGCTCCGCCGACGGCCCCGCCGCCCGCCCCGCCGCCTGCTCCGCCGACGGCCCCGCCGACCGCTCGCCGCCGGCTCACGCCGCCGCACCCGTTCCGCCCCCGCACTATGGAGATCTCGTGACCAGCCACCTCCCCGGCCCCATCGACCCGCCCGCCCGTCTGCTGATGGGCCCCGGCCCGATCTCCGCCTACCCGAGCGTGCTGCGCGCGATGGGGGCGCCGCTCGTCGGCCAGTACGACCCGTTCATGACGGCCACCATGACCGAGACCCAGGAGCTCTACCGGCAGGTCTGGGCGACGGGGAACGATGCGACACTGCTCGTCGATGGCACCAGCCGCGCCGGCATCGAGGCCGCCATGATCTCCCTCGTGCGCCCCGGCGACCGGGTGCTGGTCCCCATCTTCGGGCGCTTCGGACATCTGCTGGCCGAGATCGCCGAGCGCGCCCTCGCCGAGGTGCACACGATCGAGGTGCCGTGGGGTGAGGTGTTCCCGGTGTCGGCCGTCCGCGCGGCGGTCGAGCGCGTCAAGCCGCACCTCGTCGCGTGCGTGCAGGGCGACACTTCCACCACGATGCTCCAGCCGCTCGACGAGATCGGCGAGATCTGCCGCGCCCACGGTGCCCTCTTCTACACCGACGCGACGGCCTCGCTCGGCGGCAACGCCTTCGAGATGGATGCCTGGGGCCTGGATGCCGCGACCGCGGGCCTGCAGAAATGCCTCGGCGGCCCGTCGGGGTCGGCGCCGATCAGCCTGTCGGAGCGCGCCGTCGAGGTGGTGCGTTCGCGGGCCCGCGTCGAGGCCGGGATCCGCGAAGACGGGGATGCCGTGGCACCCGACTTCATCCGGTCCAACTACTTCGACCTCGCGATGATCCTCGACTATTGGGGACCGCGCCGCCTCAACCACCACACCGAGGCGACGACCATGCTCTACGGCGCGCGGGAGTGTGCGCGGGTGCTGCTGGCCGAAGGGCGGGATGCCGTGATCGAGCGGCACCGCCTGCACGGCGACGCCATGCTCGCGGGTGTCGAGGGACTCGGGCTCACGGTCTTCGGCGACGTCGCGCACAAGATGACCAACGTCGTCGCCGTCGAGATTCCCGAGGGCGTGACCGGCGACGCCGTGCGCGCGGAGCTGCTGAGCGACTTCGGGATCGAGATCGGCACGTCGTTCGGGCCGCTGCACGGCCGGGTCTGGCGCATCGGCACGATGGGCTACAACGCCCGCACCGACGCGGTGCTCACCACGCTCGCCGCGCTCGAGGCGGTGCTGCGCCGACACGGCGCCGCGGTGGCGGCCGGCGGCGGCGTCGAGGCGGCGCAGGGAGTTTACGCGGCGGCACGCTCGTGACGCCGCTCGCATCCCGGACCGGGGTGGCTGTGACGGCGCCCGCCGCCGCGGCAGTGCCCACGTCACCGCGCCGCGCCGGCTCGAGCGGAGGCCGACCGTGACCACCGCCACCCGCCTGCAGGTCGCCCCCGAGCGCATTGCCTCGGCCGCCCGCCGCGTGATGGGCCGATGCGAGGAGCTCGCCCGCGTCACCGCGACCCCGGGCGGCATCACCCGCGTCTACCTCTCTCCCGAGCACGCGCGCGTGAACCGTCTCGCCGCCGAGTGGATGCGCGAGCTCGGCATGACCACGCGCCAGGACGCGGCGGGCAATCAGGTCGGCCGACTCGCGCCCGCGGGCCTCCCCGACGCCCCCGCGCTGCTCATGGGCTCGCACCTCGATACGGTCCCGGATGCCGGCCGCTTCGACGGAATCGTCGGGGTGTTGATGGCCCTCGAGGTCGTGCGGCTCATCCGTCACGTGGACGACGAGGGCGTGGCATCCAGTCCCTTCCCGTTCGCGCTCGAGGTCATCGCGTTCAGCGACGAGGAGGGCACGCGCTTCGGCAAAGCCCTGCTCGGATCATCGGCCGTCGCGGGACAATGGGACGAGGCGTGGTGGGATCTGACGGATGCCGACGGCTACACGCTGCGGCAGGCGTTCCGCGAGTTCGGTCTCGACCCCGGCCGCGTCGGCGAGGCCGCCCGGCGCCCCCAGGAGCTCATCGGCTACCTCGAGGCGCACATCGAGCAGGGTCCCGAGCTGCACCGCAGCGGCCTGGCGCTCGCCGCCGTGTCGTCGATCGCGTCGGCCCGGCGCTTCCAGCTCGTCGTCGAAGGAGAAGCGCGTCACGCCGGCGGAACGCCGTACGACATGCGTCGCGACGCCCTGCTCGGGGCGAGCGAAGCGGCCCTCGCGGTGGAGCGCATCTGCCGCGCCGAGCACCACATCATCGGGACGGTCGGCCAGCTCGAGGCGTTCCCCGGGGCGATGAACGTCGTGCCCGGCGAGGCGCACTTCTCGCTCGACCTGCGCGGCGAGTTCGACGCGACCCGCGACCACACATGGGACGAGATCTCGAACGAGCTGGATGCCATCATGGGCCGCCGCGGTCTGCGCTGGCGCGCCCGCGAGGTGCACAGCGCGCCCGCCGTCTTCTGCGAACCGTTGCTGCAGGACGTCGTCCGCGCGGGAATCGGCGGCGAGGCCCCCACCCTCTTCAGCCGGGCCGGTCACGACGCGATGGCGATCGGCGCGATCACCGGGGTGGGGATGCTGTTCCTGCGCAACCCCGACGGCATCAGCCACCACCCCGACGAGGCCGTCACCACCGCCGATGTCGCGACCGGCGTCCGCGCCCTCGCCGAGGCGGTGCTGCACCTGGGGGCCGAGCCGCGCTGAGGAACCGTCGGCGTCGGGCCCCGTCGTAAGAAGCGGCGGCGGGCAATCGAGCTAAATAGATAGTTACGCTATCCGATAGTGGCACTATCGAGTAGGGTGATCCCGTCAGAGGGGATGCCGGCCAGCTCGGCGCCCCGAACCCGACCTGAAGGGAACCCCCATGAGCACCCCCACCGCGCACGTCGTCCTCGGCGGCAACGGCGTCATCGGCCGTGAGACGCTGAGCGCTCTGATCGCAGCCGGAGAGCGACCGTCATCCGTGGGCAGGCGACCTTCCGCCGTGGACGGAACCCACTCCGTGACCGCCGACCTCCTGAACGCGGCCGAGGTCTCGCGGGCGCTGCGCGGCGCCGAGGTCGCCTATCTCACCGCCGGACTGCCGTACTCGAGTCGCGTGTGGGCGGAGCGGTGGCCCGTCGTTCTCGACAACACGATCGCGGCCGCGAAAGAGCACGGCGTGCACCTCGTCTATCTCGACAACGTCTACGCCTACGGCCTCGTCGACGGCGCGATGACGGAACACACCCCCCTGGCCCCGCGCAGCAAGAAGGGGGAGGTGCGCGCGGCCGCGGTTCGCTGCATCGATGACGCCCGGGCGGACGGACTGTCGGTGACGATCGGCCGGAGCGCCGACTTCTACGGCCCCAGTGCGAACACGAGCGTGTTCAACACGTTCGCCCTCGACAAGATCGCCGTCGGAGCGCGCCCCACGTGGCTGTTCGACGCCGACCAACCGCACTCGCTCACCTACACGCCCGACATCGGCCGTGCCCTCGCGCTCCTCGGCACGAATCCGGCCGCCCGGGGCGGCACGTGGCACCTGCCGACGGCCCCGGCGTTGACGGGGCGCGAGTACATCGAGATCGCGGCCGGTCCCGGTGTCCGCACGGCGGTGATGGGAAGCGCCACGATGCGGATGGGGGCGCTCTTCGCCTCAGCCGCGCGCGAATCCCTCGAGATGGCCTATCAGAACACCCGGCCGTATCTCTTCGACTCCCGCGCGTTAGAGACGGCGTTCGGAATGACGGCGACGCCGACGAATCAGGGCATCGCAGCGACGCTGGCCCATCGCCGCGCGCAGTCGTGACGGCCCGCACCCGCCGCTCCACCCGACGTCGCCCGTCTCAGGAGGCCCGGGTCGACCACCCCGGCCAGGGGTCACCGATCGGCCTTTCCGCTGTTCGGGCGGCACGCGCGAGAATCGTTCCATGACCGCGACCCCCGGCATCCTTCAGCTGCTCGCCTTCGCCGCCGAACCCGGGGGTGGAAACCCCGCGGGCGTCGTCCTCGACGCCGCGACCCTCGACGACACGCACATGCAGCGGATCGCGACCGAGCTGGGGCATCCCGAAACGGCGTTCGTGACCGCGCGCGACGGGCGACGGCTGCGCGTGCGCTACTTCTCGCCCGGCGCCGGGGTGCCGTTCTGCGGGCACGCGACGATCGCCACCGCCGTCGCGCTCGCCGAGGCCGAGGGCATCGGCGCCTTCACGTTCGACACGGCAGCCGGGCCGGTCGAGATCAGCACCGACCGGGACGCGGAGGGTCGCGTCACCGCCGGGTTCACGAGCGTCGAGCCCGCCGTCGCCGACCTCGAGGCCGAGGTGGCCGGTCGCCTCCTGGCACTCCTCGGCCTGACCCACGACGACCTCGACGAACGGATGCCGCTGGCGCAGGCGTTCGCCGGCAACCTGCATCCGGTGGTCGCCGTCGCCGCGCGCGAGACGTTCGACACCTTCACCTTCGATCCTGCCGCGATGCGAGCTCTCATGGACGAGCGCGGGTGGAGGGGGACCGTCATCGTGACGCACATCGGCGGCGTCATCGCCGACGGTCTGGTCGCGGAGGCGCGCAACCTGTTCCCGGTCGGCGACATCACCGAAGACCCGGCGACGGGCTCCGCCGCCGCCTCGTTGGGGGCGTACCTCCGGGACAGAATCGGCGTACCCGCGCCGTTCGCCTTCATCGTCCGGCAGGGGCGTCACGTCGGCCGACCGAGCGTCCTGGCGGTCGAGGTTCCGACAGCCGGCGGCATCCATGTGCGGGGCGGCGCCACGCCGATGTGACCCGTCCGCGTCGCCCCGGTCGCATTCCCGGTCCGCCGTCGCGCGTCCGAGGAAGCAACGGCGCCCGAACCGGGGAGACCGCCGCAGATCCCGGCGACACGCGCGAGTGCATGCGATCATGGGCAGACGTCTGTCCCCCGATCGCGCCGACCGCTGGAGAACGAATGTCCCCCCTTTGGAGACGACTCGTCCCCCGCAGCCTGCGCTTGCGCACGCGGCTGCGGCTCAAGAACGGGCGGTGGCGTCTGGCCACACCCGATCGAGTGATGCTCGAAGACGTGATCGTGCCCGAGTTCCTCGGCCGCGACGACATCCGGCGGATGCTCGACGTCGGAGTGGCCTGGTACACCCGCACCTACCCGCGGCTCTACCGGGGCATCGAGTACCACACGATCGACGTCGATCCCGAGATGCAGCGGATCGCGGGGCGACACCACCACACCCTCTCGATGACCGATCTCGCCACGGTGTACCCGCCCGACACCTTCGATCTGGTCGTGTGCAACGGCGTGTTCGGCTGGGGGCTGGACACCGCCGATGAGGTGGCACGTGGTCTCGAGGCGTGTGCGGACGTGCTGCGCCCGGGCGGATGGCTCGTGGTGGGGTGGAACGACATGGAGGGTCGACGCATCCCGGACCTCGATGCCCTCGCCGCCGCCCGCTTCGACCGGGCGACGCTCCCCGCCGCTCGTGCGGACCACCTGACGACCCCGACCCACTACGCCCACCGCTACGACTTCTTCGTCCGCCGGTGAGCGCACCGGCACCGGTGATCGCGGGGATCTGGGCTCACTACGACGACGACCTGCTCTTCGCCACCCCGACGATCGACCGGGCCATCCGCGGCGGCCAGAGCGTCCGGAACCTCTTCCTGACGGCCTCGGATGCCGGCACCGGCCTGTCGCCGTACGCCGCAGGTCGTGAGACGGGTATCCGTGCCGCCTACGACGTCATGCGCGAATCGTCGTCGCCCTGGTCGGACCGCACGACGGTGCTGTCGAACGGCGTCACCGTCACGACGACCGCTCCGGACGACGACCCCCGCGTCGCCCTGGCTTTCCTGCGGCTGCCCGACGGCGGGCTCACCGGCGGCGGGTGGTACGGGACCGGATACCGGACGATCCCCAAGCTCCTCCGCGGGCAGGTCTCGTCGCTGACGACGCTCGACACCGGTCAGGAACTCACCGTGACCAGCCTCATCGCCACGATCGCCGCGTTCGTCGCCGGGTGCGGGGCGACGGCGGTGCTCGCGAACATGCCCGATCACGCCGCGGGCAGCGAGGGCGACCATCCCGACCACGGTGGCGCGGGCCGGCTCGTGGCAGCGGCGGTCGACGCGGGACTCATCGATGCGGCGATCGTCCGCTACGCCGTCGGATACCCGCTCCACACGTGGTCGACGAATCTCGACGCCGAGGCCGTTGCCCGCAAGCTCGCCATCTTCTCGGCGTACGGCGAGCACGACGAGGTCCTGCGCCGCGACCCGGAGGCCTACCTCGCCCTCCCCGGGCTGGGCGAGTGGTTACGACGCGAGCATCTGCTCGACGATCGCGACATCGTGCGGGCCGACGGCGGGCGCTGACGGGTCAGCCGGGGGCTACCCGAAGGCGGGGCGGCTCGGGCGGGACCCGCTCACTCCCCGCTCGCGAGCCTCCACACCCGGTCGCGAGAGAAGGGCAGCTCGTACCCGCGACGTCCCAGCGCCCGCGAGACGGCGTTGCCGATCGCCGCCCCCACCGGGTTATAGGGCGACTCGCTCATCGACTTCGCGCCGAACGGACCCAGGCTGTCGTCGGTGTCGGCGAAGTACACCTCGGTGTCGGGCACGTCGGCGAACTGCGGCACGCGGTACGTGCGGAACACCGGGTTCTGCACGACGCCGTCCTCGATGTAGACCTCTTCGTACAGCGCCCCGCCCAGTCCCTGCGCCGCGCCGCCCTCGACCTGCCCGCGGCACTGCGCCGGGTTGATGACGACGCCGGCGTCGGCGGACTGGATCGACTGCAGCACCTTAACCGTGCCCGTCTCGGGGTCGACCGCGACCCGCGCCGCGTGCACGTTGAAGGCCAGCGAACGGAAGTCGCCGAACTCCGCGCCGTCGGCGGTCAAGCCGTCGGCGGTCAGGTAGCCGGCGGGCGCGGCGGCGACGATCCGTTCCCACGTCACCGTTTCGGACCCCACGCGGACCCCGGATGCCACGAACTCCACGTCCAGCGCGTCCGTCGCGGCGGAGTCGGATGCCGTCGCACCGGGGCCGGCATCGACCGACGCCCACACGGACTCGGCATCGCCCTCGGGCGCCGCGGCATCCCCTCCCGCCAGCTCGGTGGCGATCTCGACCATGCGGCGTCGAAGGGCCGTGCAGGCGCCGAACAGCGCCTTACCGGCGACGACGGTGCCGGCCGAGGCGAAGGCGCCGGTGTCGTGTCGCACGGCGTCGGTGTCGGCGGCCCACAACTCGAGGCGCTCGAGCGGCGCGTCGAGCACGGTCGCCGCGATCTGCCGGTGCACGGTCGCGGTGCCGTTGCCGAATTCGGCCGTCCCTACGCGCAGCAGATAGGTGCCGTCGGGGCGCAGGCTCGCGGTGGTGTGCGCGATGTGCCCGCGCGGGGCCATGGTCGCGATCATGGACGCGGCCATGCCCTCGCCCACGAGCCAGCCGGCGGGGGCGTCGGTGGCATTGCCGCGGCGCAGGGCGTCCTGGGCGAGGTCGAGGCACTGGTCGAGGCCGTAACTGCCCCAGATCAGGTCTTCCTCGTACTTCTCCCCGTCGTCGGGGTGCAGTGCGTCCCCCTCGCGCACGGCATTGATGCGGCGGAGGTCGAACGGGTCGATGTCCAGCTCCACGGCCAGCGCGTCGAGCGCCGACTCGACGGCGAACACCACCTGCCCGAGCCCGTACCCGCGGAACGCCCCCGACGGCGGGTTGTTCGTGTAGACCGCTTCGGCATCGATCCACTTCACCGGCACCCGGTACAGCGTCGTCGATTCGGCGCACGAGTGGAACAGCACGCCGATGGCGTGGTTGCCGTAGGCGCCGGTGTCGCTCAGCACGTCGATCTTCATCGCGGTGAGGGTGCCGCCGGCATCCGATCCGAGGGTGACCCGCACGCGCATCGGATGCCGCAGCGACGCCCGCACGAACTGATCGGTGCGTGAGAACTCGTACGCGACCGGACGACCGAGCTTCAGCACGGCGAGGGCCGTGAGGTCTTCGGTGAAGAGTTCCTGTTTGCCGCCGAAACCGCCGCCCACGCGCGTCGCGTAAACGCGGACGCGCTCCCGCTCCAGACCGAAGATGTGGGCGAGCTCGTCGCGCGCCAGGAAGGGCACCTGGGTGGAGGAGCGGATGACGAGACGCCCGTCTTCGTCGAGCCACCCGAGGGAGCCGTGCGTCTCGAGGGCCGCGTGGGTCACGCGTGACGAGCGCCATTCGCCGGTGACGGTCACCACGCTGGCGTCGAGCGCCGCACCGATGTCGCCCCCGTATCCCGTGTGGAAACCGGCGACGACGTTTCGCCCGGCCGCCTGCACGCGCTCATCGGGGGTGCGGTCGGGGTGCAGCAGCGGGGCGCCCGGGCGGCGGGCCTCGTCGGGGTCGAAGACGGCCGGCAGCACGTCCCACTCGATCACGACGGCCCGGCATCCGGCATCCGCCGCCTCCGCCGTCTCGCCGACCACCGCGACCACGCGCTGGCCGACGTGGCGCACGACGTCGTCGAGCATCCGTGTGTCGTCGGGGTCGTCGGTGCGGTGCTCGTGGCGACCCGTCGAGTAGCGCACGTCGGGCACGTCGGCGTGGGTGAAGACCGCGACCACGCCGGGGACCGCGAGGGCGGCCGAAGTGTCGATCGAGACGACGCGCGCGTGGGCATGGGGCGAGGCGACGACCCGCAGCACGAGCGGCGGGCCGCCGGGCACGGGGTCGTCGAACGTGAACGGCTCGCGGCCCTGCACGATGCGGCGCGCGGCCTCGGGGACGGCCGAGGTGCCGACGCGGCCGGTGGCTGCCGCTTCGGGCGCGCACGACTCCTGCAGATCCGCACCTTCCGGGGCCGGAGGGGTGGACTCGTGCCGATCTGCAGGAGGTGTGCGAGGAGTCCCCGAGAGCTCCGCCCGGTCATGCCCGGCGCAGCTGCCGCCGCAGCCTCCGGCGCCGCCCACCACGGCCGGTCCGGCGGTGCGGGTGCCGGTCGAGTCGGCGCTGCGGGTATCGGCCGGGTCGGCGGCATCCGTCGCGCACCCCACCCCGGTCTCGCGCACCGGCCCGAGGACCGACGAGCGGATGGCCTCCCGGATCGGGCGATAGCCCGTGCACCGGCAGAGATTCCCCTTCATCCGCCGGTCGAGGTCGTCGAGGTCGTCGGGCGTCAGCGTCGATGCCGTCACGCTCATGCCGGGCGTGCAGAAGCCGCACTGGAAGCCGAAGCCCTCGGCGAGGGCTTCCTGCACCGGGTGGAGCTCGTCGCCGGGGGCGAGGCCCGCGGCGGTCGTGATCGCGTGGCCGTCGAGGCGCATCGCCGGGACGATGCACGAGTGGGTCGGCGTCCCGTCGAGCAGCACTGAGCACGCGCCGCAGTCACCCGCGTCGCAGCCCTTCTTCACCTCGACGTGGCCCGTTTCGCGAAGCAGAGTGCGCGCGCTCTGGCCGGGCTTCGGCTCCGCGTCGATGGGGATGCCGTTGACTTCGAACCTCACGTCACGTCCTCCGGGCGGTCGTTGCGGGATGCCGTGTCGCGGCGGTGCGGCAGGCTCCTCCTCATGCGGCGCCCTCCTGCAGCTCGCGCGCGAAGCTCTGACGCAGCCGTTCTGCGAGCACGACGCTCACGCCACGACGCCAGTCGGCGCTGCCCAGGGGGTCGGTGTAGAAGTCGGTGGCGCTGGCGACGGCATCCCGCAATTCACCCGCTCCGGGCACGCGCGCGAATCGCAGCACGCGGGGCCGGCGCACCGCGGCGGTCACCACGAACACGGCGGAACCGTCGGCGTCGACCCGGGCCGTGACGACGGCGCCCGAGCGGCCGAGCTCGGCCAGGGCGATCTTGCGCAGTCCGACGCGCGCGCTGAGCGCGTGGGCGGGCACGTCGAGCGCGCGGACGACCTCACCGGGGGCGAGGGAGGTGGCGGCGTTGTCGATCACGAGATCGGCCACCCCGATCCGGCGTTCTCCACCGTCGGGCGTCCACACCAGGGCCGTGGCATCCAGGGTCGAGAGCATCGCGATCATCGCCCCCGCCGCGAAGGCCTGGCAGACGTTCCCGCCGACGGTGGCGGTGTTCCAGATCTTGAACGACGCCAGCAGGGCGTCAGCGGCGGGACGCGCCAGCGCGAGCGAGGTCCAGGCGGCGGGCGCCTCGTGCTCCGCCCACGCGAGCAGGCGGGCGATCGTGCAGGTGGCGCCGATGCGCAGGCCCGTGTCGGTGACTTCGATGTCGGGCCAGTCGAGGGTCGTGAGGTCGACGAACCCGGTCGTCCCCGGCTGCGGCTCGCTCATGAGCCAGGTGCCCCCGGCGATCACGACTTCGCCCGGGGCGAGGGCGAGGTCGCCGCGGGTACGGGCGGAGCGGTACGAGGTGACGGTGGTGATGTCCATGCGTCAGCCCGCGAGGATCCGGCCGGACCAGCGACCGTCGGTGAGCGTGTAGTGCTGGCGCACGCTCTGACCGAGCGGGTCGCCGCGCCAGAACGTCAACGTGAGGGGCCGCAGCAGGAATCCGGCCCATCGCTCCGGCGGATCGAGTGTGGGGTGCGTCTTGTCGAACTCGGCCCACAGGTGTCGACGGTCGTCGGCCGGCAGACGGGCGTTGTCGGCGGTGTTCAGCCACGCCAGGATCTGCAGGTAGCGTGACCGGCGCCGGTAGGCCTCGGCCGCGGAGGCAGTGCTCACGCGCTCGACGATCCCGCGGGCGACGAGTTGCCGACCCGCCTCGGGCCACGCCACCGAGAGGGCGGCGACGGGGTTCGCGGCGATCTCCGCGACCTTCTCGCTGGCCGAATCGGTGTGGAAGAACAGGCCGGTGGCATCCCGGTCGCTCACGAGCACATGACGGAGCGAGGGGATGCCGTCGCGACCGATGGTCGAGAGCGCGGCGAGCGGACGCAGCTCGCCGTCGTCGGCGGGGAGCCAGCGCACCAGCTGCGCGAGCGGATCGTCGACGAGCACGTCGATGTCGTCGACGTCGGAACCGAAGGTGGTGCCGGCCGTGATCATGGGTACCTCCTGGAGGCCGCGGGTACCGCCGAGCGTAGGGAGCGCGCGTTTCCTTCATGTTGCCGCTATGAACATTCGTCGAAACACGCGCTTCCTACACTCCCGACATGACCCTGTTGCCCCTGATCGACGCGTGTCCCAAACGCATGGAGTACGGCCCCTGCGGAGGGGTCGGCTTCGACGGCTCGTGCGAGATCGACGCCACGCATCTCTGCACGTTCCTTCCGCGGCGGACCGTGCCGTGGACGGGGCTCGATCGGGCGACCCCCGTCCATCCGGGGCCCCGGACCGCCGCCGCCGCAGAGACCCTCGCCTCCCTCGGCACGCGCCCGTGGATCGTGGCCGACCTGCCCGCGAGGGCGCTGAGTGTGGCATCCATCGACGCGTGCGCCTCGGTGCTCACCGGGGAAGTGGATGCCGTCCTCGCCGGTGACGCCGGAAGTGCGCGCGTGCAGTTCCCACCCGCCTACCGGGCGCACCTGCTGCACCGTCGAGGGCTGCGCGTGTGGACCGGGCTCAACATGCGCGACCGCAATCGCGTGGCGATCGAGGGCGAGCTCGCCGCCCTCGTCGTCGAGGGGGTCGCCGGCGTGCATTGCGTGACCGGCGATCACACCCGCACGGGGCACCGGCCCGACGCCGCTCCCGTGTTCGACCTCGACTCCACCGAGGCCACGGCTCTGGCGCGGGCCGCCGGCCATGTCGTCTCGGTCGCCGCGTCCCCCGCGGCGCCCCCACTCGATCGGCGGGCGGCGCGCCTGCGCGAGAAGCAGCGGGCCGGCGCCGACGTCTGCTTCGTCAACCACGCCGGCGGGGCGGCCCCCGTACGCCGGTTCATCGACGAGGTGGGCGACGGCACCCGGTTCATCCCGTGTGTCCCCGTCGTCGTCGACCACGCCTCGGCCGATCTGCTCGAGTCGTTCACCACGCTGGTGCTGCCCGACGGCTTCGTCGGTCGCATCCGTGGGGCCCGCGACACGCGCGCGGAGGGGATCGCCCTGGCCGTGGCGCTCGCCGAAGAGATGCTGGCCCTCCCCGGCGTGGTGGGGGTCAACCTCTCGGGTGGCCGGGAGGGCGCGGAGGAGTCGTTCGCCGAGGCGCTGGCGGAGGTGGCGCGCAGATTGCGCTGACCGTGCCGCCCCCGCCGCGCGCCGGAACGCGACGGGGCGTCAGGCGGCCAACGACAACAACCACGCGTAGAGGGCCATCGACGCCCCGTAGACGACGACGAGGATGCCGAAGCCGAGGAGCTGCGCGCGCCACCCCGGTTTCGGTTTCAGCCACCACGCGAACATCGCGAACACCCGGGGCATCACGAACCAGCCGAGCAACTGGGTGCTGACGAAGTTGCCGACGAACAGCGACAGCCAGAACGGGATGGCGTGCGGTCCGTCGAACAGCGGGGTGCTGACGAAGTAGCTCCACCCGAACACGATCGGGTACAACGCCGCGAGCACCAGGAGGTTGTTCTTCATCACCGATTCGCGAGCGGTCTCACCCGGCGCCCAGAAGTCGAAGCCGAAGCTCGACGTGGTGACGGACAGGTCGGCGTTGAAACGCTCGCCCTCCTCGAGCAGGCGCTTGCGCTCCGGTGAGTCGATCCAGACCGCGAGGTTCTCGGCCGTGTCGAAGGTGAGGATGACGACCCACTCGTCCTGGACGCCCGGCACCGGACGCTGGATCCGGTGGCCCCGGAAGCCGCGGAACCGCGCCTCCGCGTCGGAGATGCGCTTCTGCCATGCGAGGTAGTCGTCCTCCAGTGCCGCGGGGACGGTGGAGGAGATCAGGACGGAGACCTCGTCGCCGTGCGACGGGCTCTCGCGGAACAGGGTCACCTCCTCGTCGAGCACCTCGACGTCGGCGATCTGCTCGTACAGCGCCCGTCGCGCGGGGCCGTCGAGCCAGGCCCGCGCGGCGGCGGCGTCGCTGAAGCGCTGCACGAGGGTCCAATCGTTCCTCGAGTCGCTCGGCGAGATGACGGTGCTGCCGAGATACCCCGGCGTGCCCGTGAGGGCGCGGCCCGACCGATCGAGCCAGCCCTCGAAGGCGTCGACGTCGCGGGCCGCGACCTTCCGGTGCGTGATGAGGGTGACCGCCGTGTCGTCGGAGCCCGACACCTCCGCGGGGGTCGGGCCGTCGTCCGCGACGGCGAGGCGCTCCACGCCTAGCCCTTCTTGTACAGGCGCACGCCGGAGACCCAGGTCTCGTCGACGTTGCGGTCATCGCCGACCATCATGACCGCGAACAGCGCGTGTGCGGCCTCTTCCATCGTGGTCGGGCCCGCCTCGTCGAAGAACAACGACTGGTGCCACGGCATCGCCGACGGACCCGCGTTCCAGTCCAGCGCGACGAAGTCCGCGGACTTGCCGACCTCGAAGTTGCCGACCTGGTCGTCGATGTACAACCCCTCCGCGCCGCCCAGGGTGACCGACCAGAACGCTCGGTACGGCGAGAGCTTGCTGCGCTCGGACGCCGCGAGGTCTTGCGTGACGCGGTTCGTCGTGCCGTCGAGCAGGGTGTTGCCCAGCATCCCGACCTTGTAGGCCTCGTCGAGGACGTGGATCATGCTGAACCGGTTGCCGCCGCCCATGTCGGTGCCGAACGACATCTTGACGCGCCGGTCGGGGTCGGTCGCCTTCCCCAGCCGGAAGATTCCGCTGCCCAGGAAGAGGTTCGAGCACGGGCAGAACACCACCGCGCCTCCGCTGTCGGAAAGGCGTCCGAACTCATTGTCGGAAAGCCAGACCGCATGTCCGCCCGAGAATTTCGGGCCGACCAGATCGTATTTCTCGTACACGCCGAGGTAGTCCGTGCAGTCCGGGTGCGCCAGGAGGAGATTGGAGATCTCCAACGGGTTCTCCGAGATGTGGGTGTTCACCCAGAGATCCGGGTGCTCCTGCTTCAGCCGTTGGCAGGCCTTCAGCAGGTCCTTGCTCGCGCCGAGGGCGAATCGCGGGGTGATCGCATAACGGTTTCGACCCACTCCGTGATACTTGGCGATCATCGCCTTGCTGTCGTCGTAGAACTGCTCGGGCGTGCTCGTCGAGCCTTCCGGCGCGAACTGATCGATGCCGGTCACCCCGCTGATCACCAGCATGTCGCGCCGCGCGGCGGCCTCGAAGAACTCCTCGACCGCGACGGTGGAGGTCGTCGTGAACGCCTGCACGGTCGTGGTTCCACCGGCCAGCATGTTCTCGAGGAAGCGCTCCGACCCCTCACGCGCGTATTCACGGTCGCTGTAGCGGGCCTCTTCGGGGAACACGGTGTCGATGAGCCACGGCAGAAGCTGCTGCCCGAAAGCACCCAGGGCCCGCGTCTGCGGAACGTGCACGTGGCCGTCGATGAAGCCGGGAGTGATGATGCGTTCGCGGATCTCGGTGACGTCGAGATCGGGGTGAAGGGGGGAGACCTCGTCGAAAGGCCCGAAGGCGACGATGACCCCGTCCTCGATGACGAGGAGTCCGTCCCGGAGGAATCGCGCCGATTCCTCTTCCCGACCGACGTGCTTCCACGGGTCGTCCACGAAATCGAAGAATGTGCCGCGAATTCCAGAAGTGACGATGATTGCGCCTTTCGAAGAGGGCAGGTCAGTGCCCGCGACAAGGAGCACCCTTGTCACCGGCGGGTGTCCCCCCGGACACCTAGCTTGATAGTGGCATAAAACAGTTTCGGCCTGGGAAGAAATTAAAGCGACCAGCGCGTGACGTATTCGGCACGCCGTGGGCCGCGTCACGGAGTGCATTTCCGGGGGTGAGCGGATGCCGGATGCCGGGTGTCGCGCAGCCGCCCGGGAGCGGCGGGGCAGGTGCCGGGAGGCGTCGCGACCTGTCGTGCCTCAGTGCATGACCATCCCGCCGGTGACATTGATCGCCTGGCCCGTGAGGTAGCTCCCGGCCGTCGAAGCGAGGAAATGCGTCACCCCGGCCACGTCCTCCGGAATGCCGAGCCGGCCCAGCGGCGACTTCGCGCTCCACGCGGCGACATCGGCCGCCGACCGGGTGTCGGCGCCCATGTCGGTGAGCACGTACCCCGGGCAGACGGCGTTGACGGTGACGCCGTGGCATCCCCATTCCTGGGCCCCGGCCCGCGTGAGGGCGACGACGGCGGCCTTGGACGCGGCGTAGTGGGCCTCGCCGCCCCCGCCGAGCTTCGCGGCCATGCTGGCGATGTTGACGATCGAGCCCCCGCGCGCCTCGAGCATGACCGGAGCCACGGACTGCATGGTCAGCAGGGTCGCTCGCGCGTTGATGTCGAGCACGCGGTCCCAGTCGTCGACGGTGATGTCGAGCAGCGGAACGTGCTGGAAGATGCCCGCGCAGTTCACGAGCACGTCCACACCGCCCAGCTGAGCGACGGCCTCGTCGATCGCGCGGCGGGTGTCGTGGGGATCGCGAAGGTCGACCGCGACGAACACGGATGCCGTGCCCTCGGCTGGAGCGCGACGATCGAGCACCACGACCCGGGCGTCGTCGGCGAGGAACCGCTCGACGATGGCGGCGCCGATGCCGCCGGATCCGCCCGTGACGATGACGCGCTGAGACATGGCATCCCTTTCCCGGGACGTCGGGTACGCCCCGGCCGCACCGTACGCCCGGCGGTGGACGCCCGGACGACGGCGCTGTTTCGGCGACGTAACGGCTTCGCGGGCCGGTGCGGCGCCGGGGCGGTGCGTGGGTGCGGGCGGACGCGCTGCGGGCCGCGCCGCGCGGCGCGGAGCACGGGTTGCCGGGCGCCCCTCCGCTACCGCGCCGGCACCTCGGCCAGCAGCTCCCAGACACGCACGGCGTCCACCTCGAGACGCGCGTCGGTGCCCCGGGAGCGCCACGCGTCGCGGTCGAAAACGTAGGCGCGCACCACGTCGAGCACGTACAGCCGATTCTGCGGCACACCGGCGAGGGCCGCGACCTCCGCCTCCCGCTCGGAGTCGCTCACCGCGTCTCGGAGCAGCCGCGCGGCGAGGACGTCCCGCGCGCCCGTGGCATCCACCTCCCGCGCCGCGAAGGAGAGCTGCACACCGTCGGCGTCGGAGACCGTCGCGGCCGTGTCGTAGACGACCCCGGAGGCCCGGCCCGACGCCGCGATCGCCCGCGCGTGCCGCGACTCGCGGTCGGACTCGACGTACAGACCGCCGGGGAGCAGACGGTACTGCGCGGCGGCCGTCCACGGCCCGTCGGCGTCGGCCGTTCCGATGACGACGAAACGCTGTCCCGCGAGGATGGCGGCCGCGCGCTGCACCGGGGTGGTCATCACGCTATGGTGCGCGGCGTCCGCGACGCCGGTGTTTCCGGGGCGTAACGCTTCTCCGTCGAGGGCCCGGTCGTCGGCATCCGGGGTCGTACGCTCGGGTCGACCGCGCCCATTCCGGCCCGACCGTCGTGCCCGCAGACAGGCCGCGACCGAGCGGGTGCCGAGGCGTCGGGCGACCCGAAGGGAAAGACCCCCGTGACCCCCACCGCGCACCCCGCGATCACCGACCCCCACGTGCGCGCGCACCTCGAACGTCTCGCCGCGCAGGCGGGCACGATCCCTTCGGGAGCCACGGATGTCACCGGCGACGACGCCGCGCGCGTGGCCGAGTTGCGGGCGAACCCATCGTGGATCCGTCTTCCCGACGACGAGGTCGTGGAGTCGATCGACGCGGATGCCGACGGACTGGCACTGCGCCTCTACCGTCCGCGCGGCGGTCACCGGGGAACGCTCGTCTTCGCCCACGGCGGGGGTTGGGTCGCCGGCGACCTCGACAACAACGACGCCCTCTGCCGCGCTCTCGCCGCCGCGACGGGCACGCAGGTGCTCAGCGTCGACTATCGCCTCGCGCCCGAGCATCCCTTCCCCGCAGGTCTCGACGACCTGGACCGCGCCCTGCGTTTCGCCGCCGACGGAGCGGGCGGGTTGGTCGATCCGACGTTGCTGGGCGTCGCCGGGCACAGCGCCGGCGGCAACCTCGCGGCCGCGCTCGCGTTGCGCTCGCGCGAGGGCCGGGCTCCCGGCATCCGGTGCCAGGTGCTGCTGTGCCCGGTGCTCGATGCGCCCGACCCGTCGCGCCCGAGTTACCGCGCCCACACCGAGAACCTGCCGCTGACCTCCAGGGGGATGCAGTGGTATTGGGGGTTGTACGTGCAGGATGCCGTGGGCTCCGCGCCGGTCGAAGCCGCGCCGCTGCGCGCGACGGACCTCGCCGGATCCGCTCCGGCGGTGATCGTCGCGGCGTCCGTCGACCCGCTCTCGGACGAAGCCGAGGAGTACGCCGGCCGCCTCACGGCATCCGGTGTTCCGACCACGTTCGTGCGCCGCGAGGGCGTGCCGCACCTCTTCCTGGTGTTCCCCTCGACGCCCGCGCGCGATGAGGTGCTGGCGCAGATCGCTCCGGCCGTGCGCCGCGCTTTCGCGTAGCGCGGGTTCACGCCTGCCGCGCTCACCCGCGGCCGGCTGCCCGTCCGCTGCCCGTCGCCCGTCGAGTGTCCAAAACACCCGGACGCCTCGAGAATCCGTCCGGGTTTCGTGGACACTCGACGCCGGGATCTGCCTCGAACCCGCCCCGCAAACAGCCCGCCACCCGTCCGGAACACCGCGGAAACACGCCATTGTTACCGTCATCAACATGTCGCTTCTGGTCACGAACGCCCGCCTGATCACCGTCCCCGCCGGTACCGACGACACCGGCTACATCGAGCGCGGATACCTGCTCGTGCAAGGTGGCCGCATCGCCGCGATCGGCGCCGGAGACCCCGATCCGGGCGTCACCGCCGACGAGATCCTCGACGTCGACGGCAAGTTCGTCGCTCCCGGCTTCGTGTCATCGCACAGCCACCTCTTCACGAGCGGTTCGCGCGGTCTCGGCGTCGACCAGACGCTGTACGGCTGGTGCACCTCGATGTTCAGCGTGCTGAACAACGCCTCACCCGACCAGATCTACTGGGCGACCCTGCACGGCTCGCTCGACTTCCTTGCCAACGGTGTGACCACGGCCTACAACTTCACCGACCCCCTCCTGCCGTGGGAGCCGATGGTCGAGGGCAAGCGCGCCGACGGCGGCGGGCAGCTTCGCGACCACGCCTGGCACACCCGCCAGGCCGATGGATGCCACGACGCGGGGCTCCGCTTCGTCGACTCCATCGCGCTCGATGCCACCGTCGGCACCGACGAGGAGATCTTCGCCCGCTTCGAGGCGTCGCTCGATCACGTGCTCTCGATGGACCCCGACCTCGCCCTCGGCGCATCGATCATGGGCCAGGTGCAGTGGTCGACGCGGCCCGACGCCGCCGAGATCGAGGTCGCCGTCATGGACCGCTTCGGCGTCACCAACCAGGCGCACTTCCTCGAGACGTACGAGGCGATCGAGCACCAGCAGACGAAGTTCCAGCTGTACAAGAACGCCGGAGCCCTGCGCCCCGGCATGATGTTCGGCCACTTCATCCAGACGACCCCCGAGATCATCGCGGATGCCGCTGCGGGCGGCGCGTCGATGTCGTGGCAGCCGGCATCCAATGGGCGTCTCGCATCGGGGATCGCCCACGTGCCCGAGATGCTCGAGCAGGGCATGAAGGTCGGAATGGGCCTCGACGACCAGGCCTGCACCGATGTCGCCGACCCCTGGCAGAACATGCGCATGGGCATGTTCATGCAGCGCGCCCGCACCCACGACCCCCTGTCGATGATGCCCGAGCGGGTGCTGCGCCTGCACACCCTCGGGGGCGCGGAGATCATGGGCGTCGACGACCGCGTCGGCAGCCTCGAGGTCGGCAAGTTCGCCGACTTCGTCGTGGTCGACCCGCGCACCCCCGACATCGGCCCGCTCTGGAACCCCGTGCGCAGCTACGTCCTCGCCTGCGGCCTGCGCAACCTCCAGCAGGTCTACGTCGGCGGCAAGCTCGTCAACGACCGCGGCGTCTCGACGAACCCTCTCGCCGCGGAGGCCTCCCGCGTGCTGCACGAGGAGCTGCCGGCCCTGGCCGAGGAGTTCGGCGTCATCCTGTAGCCCGTGGCCCCGCAGAACTCCGGCCCAGCCGCGCCCCCGTGGCCCCGTGGCCCCGCAGAACTCCGGCCCGAGCCGCGCCCCCGTGGCCCCGCGCCGCGTAGACGCCGCGCCCCCGGCCCACGGTCGAGTTCAGAGTCCACGACACCCGGACGTGCTCGGCATACGTCCGGGTGTTCTGGACACTCGAACACCGACGCCCGCCCCACCCCGCCGCCCTAAACGCCGACACACGGCCCTCGCCCCACCCCGCCGCCTCGAACACACCGCGCGGCCCTCGCGCCCGCGCGCCGCGCGTGCCAGCGTGAAGGCATGCGCCGCACCATCGCCGGACTCGACGTCCACACCTCCCGCGACGATCTCGCCGGCCTCGAGGTGCTCCTCTGGCACCACGGCTCACCGCAGACCGGCGCGATCCTCCCGCCCGTGCGGGCCGCGGCCGACGCACATGGCCTCGCGGTGGTGTCGGTGGCGCGGCCCGCCTACGCCGGCTCGCCGCGCCAGGCGGGGCGCACCGTCGCCGACGTCGCGGCGGGGCTGCGGCCGGTCCTCGGCGCCCTCGGCGTGGCATCCCTGATCTCGGTCGGCGCGTCCGGGGGCGGTCCGCACGCGCTCGCCTGCGCGGCCGCGATGCCGGGACTCGTCCGCGCGGTGATCACGTTCGCCTCGCCCGCGCCGTTCACCGGCGAGGACGCGTGGTTCGCCGGCATGCAGGCACCCGGTGGTCTGCGTGCTGCGGCCGAAGGCGAACAAGCGCGCCGACGCTTCGCCCAGACCGACGAGTTCGACGCGGCTTCTTTCGTGGATGCCGACTACGCGGCGCTCCGGGGCGAGTGGGTCGCGCTCGGAGCCGACGCCAGCGCGGCGGAGGCTCTTGGCCCCGACGGACTGATCGACGATGACCTCGCGTTCACGCGGCCATGGGGTTTCGACCTGGCCCGGGTGTCGGCATCCGTCCTCCTCGTGCACGGGGAGCGGGACCGCGTCATCCCTCCGGCTCACGCGAGGATGCTGGCCGCGGCGCTACCCGATGCGACGCTCGACCTGCACCCCGACGACGGTCACGTCTCGGTGCTCCGGCGCCTCGACGCAGCGCTCGACGCGCTCCGACGCTGAGCGCCGCCGCAGGTCGGGGTGCCGGACGCCCGCACGGGCCGGGAGCGACGGTCAGAGGTCGAACTCGGCGCGGATCTCGGCAATGTCCCGCAACTCCTCCCGCAACCGATCGACCAATTCGTGGCCCTCGGCGATCCACCGCTGCGGGGTGCGAAGGTCCGCGTCGTGCGCCCTGTCCTGCCAGCTCTCGTTCCACGCCACGAGGGCGTCCTGGAGCTCCGGTGAGATCGGCAGGGCCTCGCGCGCGACCTGGTGAACCTCGGTGAAGCTCTCCCATAACGGAAGACCGATCGCCCACTCCGGGCGCACGCGGATGAGGCGCCGACCGTTCTCGAGTCGCGGCGGATCGGTCGATCGCAGCTGGCGATCCTGCCAGCTCCAGAAGGCCAGGCGCGAGCGTCGCTCGTCGTCCCGCTCCGCGTCGCCCACGCCCTCAGGCTACGCGTCGACATCGCGCTGTCGTCGGCAGCTGCGCACCACGGTCAGGCGCGAGCTCGACGCCCCACCCGCAGCACCGCCTCACCCACCGCGGCGATCACCGCGGCGAGAGCAAGCGATACCGCGATCGCGGCGAGGGCTGCGGCCGGACCCGTGGCATCCAGGGCCGCTCCGGCGATCACCCCGCCGATCGGCACGCCCAGCGACATCGCGGCGGTGGGGTAGGCGAGGGTCTCGGTGACCCGGCCCTCGGGAGCGCGGGCCGAGGCGACCAGGATGCCGCTGACCATCACCGGCGACACCGCCAGCCCGAGCAGCAGGATCACGACGAAGAGTGCCGGCACCGAGCCCTGCGCGAACGGCAGACCGACCGCGACGACCGCGGCCAGCGTCGCGAAGGCGATGAAGCGCGCGGCGGGGGACAGCTTCCAGGCCCGTGCCCCCGTGATGACCGAGCCGATCGCGATCGCCACGGCGAGGGCGCTGAAAGCGGGGCCGGCGAGCCAGGGCCGCTCGCCGAGCTCGGCCCAGCCGACGAGGCTCACGTCGAACGCGCCGAAGACCCCGCCCAGCGCCACGCACGCCAGGGCGATCGGTACGACACCGGCGGGCGGCAGGACGATTCCGCGTCGGGTCGGTCGCGGGTCCGGTGCGGGTTCCGTCGCGCGCTGCGAGGCGAGCCAGACACCGCCGACGAGCCCCAGCCCGAGCGAGCCGAGCATCGCCACCGCCGGGTCCAGAGCCGCGGCGACCGCGGTGATCGCCGGAGGTCCGGCGATGAACACCATCTGATCAGCGATGGTCTCAAGGGCCAGGGCGGCCGTTCGCTGGCGCTCCGGGGCGAGCACGGTCCAGCGTGCGCGCACGGCCGAGGTCAGGTCGGGGGTCCCGGCTCCCGTCACGAATGCCGCGACGAGCCACGTCCAGAACGGCGCCCCCGTCAGCACGAGGGCGAGCAGACCGGATGCCGCGAGCACGAGGCATCCGAGGGAGACCAGGATGACGCGGGCCTGGCCGTGCCGATCCATGCGCGACGACCACAGGGGAGCCGCGATCGCCATGCCGCCGACCAGCGGTGCCACGACGAGCCCGGCCGAGGCGAAGCTGCCGGTCGCCGCCGACACGAGCAGGATGATCCCGAGCGACAGCGTCGCGCGAGGGAAGCGGGCGAGGATCCCGGCCGCGACGAACGTCCGCGCCCCGGGGAGTCGCAGCACCTGCCCGTACGCGCGGACGCCCTGCGCCGGTTCGGCGGCGACGCTCACGCCGCTATCCCCGTCGCCGTCCGTGGGAGAAGAGCCGGTGACCCGCCCGTCGTACACAACGCAGGAGTTCTGGTGCCGGCGGGCCGTCGGTGTCGGGTTGGGGTGTGGTTCGGGTGGTGGATCTCCTGCGTTGTGTCGGCCGGTCGGGCGCCGCCCGGGCGCGGCGCGGTCGCGTGGGGTGACCCGCCCGTCGTGCACAACGCAGGAGTTCTGGTGCCGGCGGGCCGTCGGTGTCGGGTTGGGGTGTGGTTCGGGTGGCGGATCTCCTGCGTTGTGTCCGCCCGCCCGGCGTTGCCCGCCGCCCGCGCGGCCGCGGCGCCCCGTGCACCCGCGGCGCCGGACCCACCCGCCGCGCCGGACCCAGCCGCAGCGCTCCGCACAGCCGCCCCGCCTCGCCCGCCCGATCGTGCACCGCGAGGCGCACAACTCCTGCGCACCGGCGCCTCACCCGCGCACGGGATCGCAACGACTCGCTGCGGCAGGAGGTGTGCGCGCGCGGCCCGCATCACGCCGTGTAGTCGAATCGGCTGATCTCCTCGAGCGCCTCCACGACGAACGACACGCTGTCCTCGAACAGCGCGGCTCCTGCCGCGGCGTTCGAGCCGGTCGGGTCGCCCAGCACGCCGGTGGGGCCGAAGTCGTTCGACAGCCACCCGAACGTCACGGGCTTCGAGTTGAAGCCGATGTGCCGGAACTCGCCGATGTGCGCCGGCACGGTCGGGGCGAACTGCGCCGGATCGACCAGCTCGGGACGCAGGTGCATGATCATGCTCGTCTCGCCGTAGCCGGCGTGTATGCCGGTGCCGTGCTCGTCGGGGGTGCCGTCGGTGCCGTCGAAGGACGGCACGCGAGCCGCGGGCATGAAGAAGGTGCGCAGGCCGAAGCGGCGCCGCAGCTCGCGGTTGGCGACGTTCAGCAGCGCCACGTTGCCGCCGTGGCCGTTGAGGAACACGAGCGTCCGCGCACGCGTGGTGAGGATCGAGCGGCCGATGTCGACGACCGTCTGCAGCATGGTCTCGGGCGTGAGCCAGAGGGTTCCCGGTGCCCACGAGTGTTCGTCCGACTTCGTGATCGACAGGGTCGGCAGCTGCCAGACGTCCAGGCCCTGTGCGGCGGCCCGCGCGACGGCGGCCGTCGCAGACGCCTCGGCCACGATGGCATCCGTCGCCAGGGGCAGATGCGGGCCGTGGTGCTCGATCGCGCCCGTGGGGAGCACGAGGATCGAGTCCTCGGTCAGGGCTTCGGCTGCGGCGGGGCCGCTGAGCTCGGCGAGAAGACGGGTCATGAGATGATCGCTCCCTTGCGCGCGCCGGTGTAGTCGGGGTTGAGCTTGCCGGGGTTCAGCAGGCCGTTCGGGTCGGTCAGGGACGCGGTCTCGGCGGTCTGCTCGACGTTGAAGTCGACGTTCCACTGGTGGGGGTTGTGCACGCTCACCCCGATCGCGTTCAGCTCGGCGATGCCGCGGTAGACGTCCTCTTCGCTCACGTAGGGCGCGGCGAGCATGCCGATCGGGAAGGCCTTCGTCGACTCGATGTGCAGGTGCGAGCCCGGGAACACCGCCTCGACGGCCTCGATGTCGTCGGCCAACGGGGCGCCGGCGACCTCGAGGTGGAAGACCTCGTGCGGCTGGCTCTTCTGGTACCACTCGATCGGGTGGTTGTAGCTCAGCATCGAGAGGCGGATGCTGGCCTGCGGCCCCTCGCGGACCGCTTCGACACGGCCTCCCGCGCCCTCGATGATCGCGGTGACGGTGTCGATCTGGCCGGCGTCCAGGATCACGCGCAGGCTCGACCGCCCATCGGGGATGGCCTCGTCGGTGGGAAGGGATGCCGAGATCTCGGGCCCGTCGCCCGACACCAGGCGCGGGGAGGGGTCGAGGGTGCCGACGCGCTGCACGACCGACAGCGTCCCGGCGAAGTCGGGGAAGCTCGCCCACAGCCCGCGCCACTCGCGCAGGGGTTCCAGGCGCACGGTCGCGCGCACGATCACGCCCGCCGTCCCGTAGTTGTGCACGTACTTCTGGGCCTCGTCGCCCTCGAAATGGTGGATCGCGTCGCTTCCGTCGGCGTGCACGACGTCGAGGGCGGCGACGAAGCCGCGGTCGTTCGATCCGTGCTCGATCGAGCCGGTGCCGCCGGAGCCGCCGGCGAGGAAGCCGCCGATGGTCGACTGCGCGGTCGAGGGGTACATCCACAGCGCCTGACCGGCGGCCCACGCGGCCTGCTCGAGCAGCACCATCGGTGTGCCGGCCTCGGCCGTGATGAAGCCGTCGCCCACCTCGACGATGGCCTTGGCGCGCGTGGTGTCAATCACCAGTCCGCCCTGCATCGGGATGCCCTGGCCGTAGTTGCCGGTGCCCTTGCCACGCACGGTGATCGGGACTCCGTGACGGGATGCCGCGGCGACGGCCGTGGCGATCTGCTCGGCGTTGGCGGCGAAGACGACGAGGTCGGCGAGACCGAGCGGCAGTTGCGCCGCGATGATCGGGGACATGGGGGAGCCGTCGACGCTGGCGCGCTCGCGCACGCGCGGTTCGGCACTGACGGCGGCGGGACCGAGCAGGTCGAGGAGTTCGTCCTCAAGGGAGAGGACGCGGGTGGCGGTGTCGCTCATGGGGTGTGTCTCCGGGTGGAACGGGTGGGGATGGATGCCGGGGGTCGGGGGGTAGGGGGTCTCGTCGACGAGCTGAGGGATCCGGGCTCGGGCTCGGTGGGTCGTCGCTCCGCTTCGCGAGGGCCCCGTGGGACACGACGCAGGAGTTTTCCGGCCGATCCGGCTGACTTCCGCTGGGCGGGGGGGTGCTCGGCGTCGTAATTCCTGCGTTGTGTCCGCTCGGTCACCGGCGAGGGAGGGACCGGACGGCCCGGCCCGCACGAAGCGGGCCGGACCGCGGCGCGCGTGCGAGCCCTCGCGGGGAGAGAACGGCCGGGTCGGAGTCAGCCGACCCGGCCGTTCGCGTTAGAACGAGATCGAGGTGTCGACGAACTCGTTGGTGTACAGGTCGGCCGGCGTGTAGCCGTCCGCCGGCGGGGTGCCGAGGTCGGTGTAGACCTTGCCGGCCTTGTCGAAGAAGTCCGCGAAGCGGTCGTCGTCGAAGTTGCCGTAGGTCGAGTCCGTGCCATTGCCGACGAGGCCCAGGTCGACCTGCGTCTTGACCGAGTAGTCGGCGACGCCCTGCGTGTAGGTCCAGCCGGTGGCGTACTGGTCGACCAGGTCGAGGATGAGCGTGTTGGCCGCCGCGGGGTCCTTGTAGTAGTCGACGCCGGCCTGCTGCAGCACGGGAACGAGCTTGGTCAGGCACGGCGACAGCTCGTCGAAGTCGGCCGACTTCACCGACACAGACGACTGGTACGTCTGCCATCCGGCGTCGTGGATCAGGGCGAAGTCGACGGGCTTGCCCCACGCCGAGACCTCGTTCTGGTACACGTAGGGCTCGGCCGAGGCGAAGCCCTGCTGCATGTCCTTACCGCCGGCGGCGACGAAGTTCGAGGGCGTGCCGTCGTACGAGCCGTCGAGGATCGAGGCGTCGGCGAGGCCGGCGCTCTTGAGGTACTCGATGTACGCCGAGCCGTCGAAGTAGCGCCAGACACCGCCGTTGGCGGAGAGGGCGGACTTGACGTCATCCACCGTCTTGACGTCCGGGTAGGTCTCGGGGTCCCACATGACCATGGTCGGGCTGATGTCCAGAGGCGCGAAGACGGCCTTGGTGGGCGTGGTGCCCGACAGCTGGATCGCCTCGTCGGTGCTGATGTACCCGAGGGTGATGGCGTCATCCTGGTACATCTGCGCCGAGACGGTCTGGAAACCGATGGCGGGTCCTCCGGCGCGGATCTCGAGGTTCACGCCGGTGTACTCGCCGCCGGCCATCAGGGGACCGGTGACCGCCTTGGTGTTCGCGTCGATCGTGTAGTCGTCCTTGATCATCTCGTAGAGGTGACCGTGCTCGGCTTCGGGGTTCCAGTCCGTCTGGATGACGACGGTCGAGGGGCAGTCGGCCGACAGGTCGACCGCGCCGATCTCCATGTCGGCGGTGGGGGCGGTCTCCGCGGCGCTGCCGGCGCAGGAGGTCAGGGTGAGGGCGATCGCGACGGCGCCGGTGACGGCGGTGCCGCGGACGAGGGTGGAGCGCTGCATGCTGGTTCGCTTTCTGTGACGGGTGGGGCTTCTCGGGTGCGGTGCGGGTGATTTCGGGTGCGGGTGTTTTCGGGTACGCCGGATGCCGCCGTGCGTCGTGCGCGAGCGCGGCATCCGGTGGGGGAGGGGTGCGGGTCAGAGGGTGCTGTCGTACCAGCGGCCGACGGCCACCTTCGACAGCCAGCCGAAGAAGGCGAAGATCGCCACTCCGAGAAGGCACGCGGCGAGGATGGCCGCGAACAGCTCGGCGCTCTGCAGGCGCGACTGGTAGTTGGCGATCAGCGAGCCGATGCCCGGCTCGCCGCGGCGGAAGAAGTAGTCGCCGACGATCGCGCCGATGACCGACAGGCCCGCCGAGGTGCGCATGCCGACGAAGATCGAGGGGAGGGCTGCGGGGAGGGTGAGCTTGGTGAGCACCGTCCACTTGTTGGCCTTCTGCAGGCGGAAGAGTTCGCGCTGGGACTTGTCGACCGACTGCAGACCGAACAGCGTGTTCGACACCATCGGGAACAGGGCGATCAACACGCAGACGATCACGCGGGCGAGGAACTCGTAGCCGAACCAGAAGCCGACCAGCGGCACCAGCGCGAGGATCGGGATGCACTGGAGCATCACGGCGTAGGCGTAGGTGGAGCGCTCGACCCAGCGCGCGAGCGACATCGCGATCGCCCAGCCGATGCCGAGCACCATCGCCACGAACAGGCCGGTGAGGGCGACGCCGGTCGTGCGGAACAGCGCGATCCAGATGTCGGAGCCCACCTGCGGGTCGAAGAACCCGAGGGTGAACATCTCGTGCGGCATGGGCATGAGGAAGCCCTTGCCCGAGGCGCTGAGCCCGATGGAGATGGCGTACCAGACGCCGAGCAGCACGACGAGCACGGCCAGCGGCGGTGCGATGAGGCCGACGCGCGCGGCGAACCCGCGACGGGCGGTGGCCGTGCGCGGCGTCGGCGGTGCGGGCGGGGGAGTGGAGCCGGTGGGCGCGGTCGACTCGATGGCGACCGGCTCTGCAGATGTGGTGCTCATGAGTGTCCTTCCCGAAGGGCGTGGGAGACCTCGCCGACGAGCTTCGCGTACTCCGCGGTGTAGCGGATCTCGGGGTCGCGGGGCATGTCGAAGGGGATCTCGAAGGTGTCGACGAGGTGGCCGGGACGCCCCGACATCACGACGACCTTGGTGGAGAGGTAGATGGCCTCGGAGACCGAGTGGGTGATGAAGAGGCCGCCGAACTTCTGCGCGACGAAGATCTTGATGAGCTCGTCGTTCAGGCGCTCGCGGGTGATCTCGTCGAGGGCACCGAACGGCTCGTCGAACAGGAAGAGTTCGGGGTCGAGCGTGAGCGAACGGGCGAGCGAGGCGCGCATCTTCATGCCGCCCGACATCTGCTTGGGCAGGTGCTTCTCGAACCCGTTCAGGCCGACGAGGTCGATGGCCCATTTCGCTTTCGGGGTGCGAACGCGCTTGGGCTGCCAGTTGAGTTCGGCGAGGAGCTCGACGTTGGACTGCACGTCGCGCCAGGGCAGGAGCGTCGCGTCCTGGAACACGTACCCGATGCGGTCGGTGTTCACGGTGGCGACGCCCTCGCTCGCGGTCTCGAGTCCCGAGGCGATGCGCAGCAGGGTCGACTTGCCGCATCCGGAGGGGCCGACGACGCTGACGAACTCGCCGCGGTTGACGGTGAGGTCGACGCCGGAGAGGGCGGTGGTGCCGTTGGGGAACGTCAGGGCGACGTTGCGGAAGTCCAGGATCGGCGCGGTGGGATCCGCGACGGATACCGGGGCGGGAGAGGCCAAGGTCACGGGGGCGCTCACTTTCCGTTGGGGGCGGGTTACGGCGCCGTCGCGGGTGCGGCGGAGCGGGTGGAGACGGATGCCGCGATCTCGGTCGAGACGGTGGTGCGGCTGACGAGCCGCCCGCGGTGGATCACGACGCGGTCGGCACTGGCGAAGGCGACGGCGTCGCCGAGGGAGGCGGCTTTCACGGCGACGAGGTCGGCGCGGGCTCCGGCGACCGGGCCGGCGAGGGGCAGGCCCATCACGTCGCGGGCGCCGACGGTCACGGCATCCATCGCGTCACCGGGGGCGAGGTGCCCGGCGCTGACGAGGAGCGAGGCGGTCTCGAGGTGGTCGCAGCGCCCCACGGGGTTGAAGGGGTCGCGCACGTTGTCCGCTCCCGCGGCGACGCGCACCCCGGCGACTTTGAGGCGGCCGATCGGCGCGATTCCGCGGGGCACCGCCCGGTCGAGGCCCCACCCCTGCAGGTAGAGGTTGGTGATGGGAAGCGCCACGATGCCGATGTCGGCGGTGCGGATGCCGTCGGCGAGCGTGTCGAGCTCGGCTTCGGCCATCATGCTCAGGCGCACGCAGTGGCCGGCGGTCCGGGGACGGTGCCAGCCCGTGACGGCGGCGGCGTAGGCGGCGAGGGTGTCGAAGCCTGCGAGGCTCTCGTCGGTGTGCAGGTCGAGTCCCACGTCGCGGCGACGGGCGAGGGCGATGAGACGTTCGAGGTCGGCGATCGGGTCGTCGGCGAGGTGCGGGGCACCCCCGACGAGGTCGACGCCGGCGTCGAGGGCGGCCTCGAACACGTCGTCGGCGATGGTGGGTCCGCCGAGGGCGACGAGTTCGACGTCCATGAGGCCGGCGAGCTCGTCGCGGAGGCGCACCATCGCTCGCACGCCGGTCAGGACGTCATTCCCTCGCAGCAGGTCGACGTGCGTACGCACCGCGGTGATCCCGGATGCCAGCATCCGCAGCGCCGTCGAGCGGGCCCGACGGAGCGTGTCTTCTTCGTCGAGGGCCACCGCGTAGGCGTGCCAGCTCTCGATCGCGCGCTCCAGATCTCCGAACGGGGGTTGGATGGCATCCCAGGACTGCGACTTGTCGAGGTGCGCGTGAGGTTCTGCGCCGGCGGCGGTGACGAGGTACCCGGAGAGGTCGAGGGTGATGCCGTCGGTGTCAGGGAGGGGGGTGCCCGCCGGAACGACCGCCAGCACCTCGTCGCCGTCGAGGGCGATGTCGACGACCGCGCCGGAGGCGAGGCGCACGCCGCGAAGGGCGGCGATCGAGGCGGGTGGAGCGGCGGACACGAGGGCCTCCGGAGAGTCGTTGTGACGAGCGGCGAGACGGGCACCACGACGTTGGGGTGAGCCGCCGGGGGCGGCTGCGCCAGTGTTGGTGTGACCAACATCCGGCGATGCTCCGATGCTAGGAACCCTGCGTTTCCGCTGTATTTCTCCCGCGTGACCCTCGTGACAAAGTTCGCCCCGCCCGCGTCAGGATCGGGTGAACGCCGAGGGCGCTGCCTGCTCCGGCGTCATCGTGCCGGGGGTCAGCCGGGCTGGATCGACGGGAGGGAGATTCCGGTCGTCTTCTCTCAGCCGTCCGTTCCGGCCCGGAGAGCGAGGAGGACGGCGTGCTCGGGCGGGAGCAGCGGCATCGCGAGTCCGACCTCGCGCAGGAGGCTTCCGCGCAGGGTGATCCCGGGTCGGTCACCGTGCCACCACGCCGGTGGACGTGTCGACGGCGGCAGATGCTCGACGAGGAGCGGCTCGACGCGATAGGAGAGCTGCGGGTCGAGGCCGGGGAAGCGCACACGGCCGGGCGCGACCACGTCGCTGGTGCCGACGACGGCATAGGAGTACAGCGCCTCTGTGCGATCGCTGGAGACGACCCCGGTCGCCACGACGGCGTCGTCGGGGTGGTCCACGCGCACGACGTCCCCGCTGTGGAGCAGCCCGCGGAATCGCCGGTGAAGCGTCACCCAGTCGCGCAGCTGCGCGATCTCGCTCACGCTGGCTTTGCGCAGGTCCCACTCGATGCCGAGATGCCCGAACACGGCGGTCGCGGCTCGGAAGGAGAGGTCGTGAGTTCGTCCGGTGACATGGGATGCGCCGGAGGCGATGTGGGTGCCCATCATCTCGGGAGGGACGAGCTGGGCGGTCCACCGATTCATGCGTTGCCGGTCGAGCGGATCGATGTTGTCCGAGACCCACACGCGGTCGGTGCGTTCCAGCACGCCCAGGTCGACCCGACCGCCGCCGGACGAGCACGATTCGATCTCCAGCTCGGGATACCGCTCGCGCAGGTCGTCGACGAGTGCGTAGAACGCGAGCGTCTGTGCGTGCACGGCGGGCCGCCCGTCGGATGCCGTCCCGGCGTCGATGAGGTCGCGGTTGTGGTCCCACTTGATGTAGTCGATCCGATATTCGTCGAGCAGGGCGAACAGGGCGTCGCGGATGTGGGCGTAGCACTCCGGGATGCCGAGGTTGAGCACCTGCTGGTGGCGGAACTCGACCGGATGCCGGCTCCCGGCGGTCATCATCCACTCGGGGTGTGCGCGAGCGAGGTCGGAGTCCGGATTGATCATCTCGGGCTCGAACCACAGCCCGAACTGCATGCCGCGACCGCGGACGTGATCGACGAGGGGGTGGAGGCCATCGGGCCAGACCTCGGGGGAGACGACCCAGTCGCCGAGCCCCGACGTGTCATCCCGCCGACTGCCGAACCAGCCGTCGTCCAGGACGAATCTCTCCACTCCCAGCTCGGCGGCGCGGTCTGCGAGCTCCGTCAGCGTGGGGAGGTCGTGGTCGAAGTACACCGCTTCCCACACGTTGAGGGTCACGGGGCGAGCGCTCCGGGGGTGGTCGGGCCGGGCGCGGAGGTGGTCGTGGAAGCGGCGCGCGATCCGGTCGAGGCCCTCGCCGTAGCTGGCGTAGACCCAGGGCGATCGGTACGTGTCGCCGGCGGACAACTGGATCTCGCCGGGGAGCAGGAGCTCGCCGCCGGACAGGAACTGCTCCCCACTGTTGTGTCGCTGCACCTCGTGGACGTGGTTGCCGGACCAGGCCACGTGCATCGCCCAGATCTCTCCCGACGAGAACCCGAACCCGGGAGTTCCGGCGTGCAGGACGTAGGCGGAGTCCGCGCCCGTGCGGCCGCGTCGAGCTTCGCGCCGATGTGCGCCGACCACGATCGGATGACGTTGCGGGGCGCGCTCGTTACCCCACCGTCCGCCGAAGTCGAGGGTCTCGGAAGCGCGCGCGGGCACGGGGAGGCTCAGCTGCATCTCGTCGACCTGGTAGTCGTCCTCGCCGAGGTTCGTCACAGCGGCGCGCATCCTGACGAGCCCGCGGGGATCCATCTCCACCTCGAGGAGGAGCTCGAGGGCGGACTCTCGATCCTGGGCGCGGATGCCGACCCGCCCGCCGTCGGCGAGATCGACCGTCGGGGTGGTGGTGACCACCGGGGCGCCGTCGACCGTTCGTGCGCGGACGTCGACGGTCTGGAACCTCGGCGACCAGGCCCGGCCGGCCCGGGACCCGCTGAGGCCGGGGCGGCCCATCCACCCGCGCCAGTGCTCGGGCACGATGCCGACGCGCACGGGCTCGTCGGGCTCGTTCGCGGCGATCGGCGTGAGGGAGGCGCGGGCGAGGGCGTCGAGGTCGGCCGCCGTGACGAGCCCGGGATCGGCCCCCCAGTGCAGAACGGTGGGAAGAGCCCCGCCGTCGAGATCGAGGATCAGGGACACTCCGGCCGCGCGGAGCGAGATCCGGGTGAGGGGCTTCGTCGTCACGGGTGGTCTCCTTCGGAGGCGAGTCGGGTGAGCGGGGTCGAGCGGTGCGTCGGTCGGTGGCTGTCGGTCACCCCTTGACGGCGGAGCCGGCGACCGACTGGACGAAGTAGCGCTGGAAGATGAGGAACACGATCAGCACGGGGAGCACGAGCAGCGTGCCGAACGCGAACGTCTGGCCCCAGTCGACGGGGACGCGGGCGGAGAAGACGCTCATCTGCAGGGGCAGGGGGCGAACGCTCGGGTCGCTGGTCACCAGCGATGGCCAGAGGTACTGCCCCCAGGAGCTCAGGAAGGTCAGGATCGCGACGGTGGCGAAGACGGGCCGGGAGTTGGGCACGACGATGCGGAAGAACGTTCCCCACGCGCCGAGCCCGTCCAACCGCGCCGCCTCTTCGACGCTCTTGGGGAGGTTGAGGAAGAACGTGTAGAAGAGGAACACGCTGAACGCGTTCGCGATGAACGGGATCATCTGCACCAGCAGCGTGTCTCGCTCGCCCTGAAGGAGGGCCATGAGCGGGATCGCGACGGATTCGAACGGCACGATCACGAGCAGGATGATGAGGATGAAGACTTTGTCTCGTCCCACCCATTCGAGCCGCGAGAACGCATATCCGGCGAGGGAGTTGACGACGAGGCCGCCGACGACGACCACGACCGAGATGGCGACGGAGTTGAACATGAACTGCCAGAAGTATCCGGAGGCATCGGAGCTCAGCGCCTGGAAGACCGCCGCGTAGTTGTCGAAGGAGAGGTTGGTCGGGAGGAACCCGGCGAAGCCGTCCAGGACCTCGGCGGAGGGCTTCAGGCTGCCCACGAGGAGGTAGAAGATCGGAGCGAACATGAGGATCGCGGCGACGGTCATGAGGGCGTAGTCGCGGATGTTCGTGGCGGTACGACGTGAACGGGGGGTGGAGGTCATGACTCGCTCCTCTGGCGAAGCAGGCGACGCTGCACGATGGTGATGAGCACGATGATGAGGAACAGCACCACGGAGATCGCGGACGCGCGACCGAGGTTGTTCTCCGAGAAGATCGCGTTGGTCGCGGTGTACAGCAGCGTCTGCGTCGCATCCTCGTTCGCCCCGGCGGTGCGGATCAGGATGTACACCTGGTCGTAGACGCGGAAAGCCAGGATCGTGGTGAGCAGGGTCACGAAGATCAGGGTGTTGCGGATGCCGGGGACGGTGACGTGACGGAACTGCTGCCATCCGTTGGCCCGGTCCAGGCGGGCTGCCTCGTAGCGTTCCTCGGGGATCTCCTGCAGTGCCGCGAGGATGATCACCATTTGAAAGCCGACACCCTGCCAGATCGACAGCAGGATCACCGACCCCAGGGCGGTGGCGGAGGAGCCCAACCAGTCCTGCGCGGGGACGAGTCCGCCCGTGATCAGGGAGACCGAGGCGTTGAGGAGTCCGTCTTCACCGCGGTCGAGGATCAGGCGCCAGATGACGGCGACCAGGGCCATCGGGAACACGACCGGCATGAAGAAGAAGGTGCGGAAGAACTTCACGCCCCGCAGTCGCCGGTTCAGGAGCACGGCGAGCACGAGGGCGAGCCCGGTCTGAACGGGGATGACGACGACGGCGAAGACGAGGTTGTTCAACAGCGACCGCAGGAACGTGCCCGAGAGGATCGGGTCGGTGAACAGGCGGATGTAGTGCGTGAATCCCCAGAATCGCGGGTCGCGCGCCAGATCGGCCTGCACGTTGAACAGCGAGAGCACGATCGCGGCGACGAAAGGGACGCCGACGAAGAGGACGAGGCCGATGACGGCGGGCGCGGCCATGACGACCCCGTCGCGGGTGTCTCGCCATCGGATCCGGCGGGGGCGGGGGAGTGGCCCTGCGGGGGGTATCGCCGTTGATACGGGGGTGACCATGATGCTGCCCTTCTTACGTGTGGTGGGTGTGGGGGTGCTCGCGGTCGAGCGGGCACCCCCACGGTGGGTGAGGCGACTTACTGCTGGTATCCGTCGTTGTCGGCGAAGTTCTGGTCGATGGTGGTGGCGGCGTCCTGGAGGGTCTTCAGAGGTGCGGAGCCTCCCCAGACGGACGAGAGCGCGCTGGCGAACTGGGAGGTGACGGTGGGGTACCCGGCGGTGATGGGTCGGTACACCGCCACGCAGCCGTCGGTGATGGCATCCGAGGCGCACGAGTTCGCGAGCTGCTCGCCGAAGAGGGCCAGCGGGCCGCCCTCCTTGTAGAGCGGGTCGGCGGCGAAGGCGGACGCGGTGGCGGGCGGCGCGCCGTTGGCCTGCGTCATCGCGGTGACGTTGTCGTCGTTGAGCAGGTAGTCCAGGAACGCGCCCGCGGCGCTGCCGTTGTCGGTACCCGCTCCGATGCCCCAGGTCAGCGAGCCGGCTCCGGCTTTCGGGCCGTTGCCGAAGTCGGGGAGAGGCATGACCAGCAGGTCGTCGCCGAGGGCCTCGCTGTAGGCGGGGTAGTTCCAGTGTCCGCCGACGCCGAGGGCCACGCGGCCATGGGGGAACGCGTTGCCGTCGGCGTTGGAGTCGACGAACGGTTTCCAGGCGGCGATGTCGGTCAAGGCCTCGACGCTGGCCTCGGAGTCCAACGCTCCGGCGGCGGTGTCGTCTTGGAGGAGGTTCCCGCCTGCAGACCACACGAAGGGCGCGAAGGCGTACGTTCCCCACTCGCCCGCCAGCCCGGCCTCGTTCAGGTCCAACGCCTTGCCGGACGGGCTCGCCGCGGCGAGGGTGGCGAGGGCGTCGGTGAATTCGTCCGAGGTCCACGCGGTGTCGATCGACGTCGGATACGTGACTCCCGCGGCATCCAGCAGAGCTTTGTTGCCGTACAGGCCCATCGCGGAGTCGAATTGCGCGAGCGCGTAGAGCTCCCCACCGGAGGTTCCCTCGGAGATCGAACCGGCGGTGGCGTTGTCGATGGTCTCCGGCGAGACGTACTCGCTGATCGGGGTGATCTTGCCGTTGTACGCGAAGCTCGCCAGGGTCGGTCCATCGATCTGGAGGACGTCGGGCAGCTGGTCCTTCGGGGTGCTGGTGATCGTCGTCGTGTACGTGTCGCCGGCGATCAGGCGCAGGCTCGCGGTGATGTCGGACTGCGACGAGTTGAAGCCGTCGACCGCGGCCTGCAGCGCGGCATTCTCGCTGTCCTGACCCTGCAGGGCCCAGATGTCGATCTCGCCCGTGCCGTCGCCGGCAGAGCTGTCGCTCCCGCCGCCGGCGCAGGCGGTGAGGAGCACCGCGCTGGTGGCGAGTGCGGTGGCGGCGACGATGCCGCGTCGCGTCGTTCGTGTGATGTTCATCGTTCTCCTTGATGTGGATATCCGTCGTTGGACACGGGGTGCAGGCGGGGGAGGCGGTGGAGCATCGCGCGCACGCCTGCGGTGCGCGCGACAAGTGCGGGGGAGGGGGCGGTCAGGAGTGGGCCGCCGCGATCTCGTGCAGGTCGATCTCGCCCTGCGGCGAGATCGAGAACGGGATGGGGTCGGAGATGGCGCTGCGGAAGCCCTCGGGAGTGCGATCGTTGTGGAACGCCAGCAGAGCCCAGCTCTCATCGCGGCGCTGGACGAGACGGCCGGAGTACAACGACTCCGACGTCAGCGGCCGTGCCTGCGACAGGTCGAACGGCCCGGTGGGTGAGTCGACGAGCATCGCCCAGGTGCCGACGTTCGGGTGGTCGACCGCGCGAGCGGTGGTGGTCGCGTCAGCCGAGCAGGAGAACACCAGCACACACCGGTCGCCGACCTGGGCAACCTGCAACACCTCGACGTGCGCGAAGCCCGCGCCGGGCTGAGACAGCGGGGGGCGCACCTCCCAGGTGGAGAGGTCGGTGCTGACCGCGTGCCCGACGACACCGCGATCGTTCAGATCGCCGTGGTTGGCGCGCGCGGTGACGAGCATGTGGAACCCGTCGCCCTCGGGATCGGCGAACACCCAGGGGTCCCGCCAGGCCTCCTCCTTCCACGAGGAGGTGCCCCACGTCTCATACCAGCGGGCGTCCGCCGACGTCACCGGGCCGGGGTGCTTGGTCCACGTCGACAGGTCGACGGATGTCGCCATGCCGACGGTCTCGATGTTCGCCATGTGGGGTTCGCCGGCGAGGAAGCGGGAACCGGTGTAGAACATCCGCCAGATCCCGTCGGGGCCCTGCAGGACGTTTCCCGTCCAGGTGGCCGTCTCGTCGAACGCCCCGGCGGATCCGACCGAGAAGGGGGCGTCCCGCAGCTCCCACCGGACGAGGTCCGTCGACACGGCGTGACCGATCCGCGCGGCGCGGTGTCGGCGGGACTCGTCGCCCAGGGACATCGGTGCGTGCAAGAAGAACAGGTGGTGGTCGGTCCCGTCGTCGGCCAGCCAGAAGTCCCACACCCACGAGTCGTCGAGGCTCAGCATCGGGGGCACCCGCGTCCGTTCGTGGTTCCGCTTCGCGGTGTGGTGAGTGACACGGGGATCCTTCGGCGTTGAGGGTGGGGAGAGTGCTAACACGCTTGACTAGTGAAGTTAGGCGCTTTAGCAAACCGTGTCAAGCGCTTTAGCAAACGGATCGATAGGCTGGGATCAGGCAGCGGCGATGAGGAGGTGCGCACGTGGGGCAGAAGCGTGTGACGATGGCCGATGTCGCGCGCCTCGCGGGAGTCTCGACGACGGCGGTGTCGCTGATCATGAACGACCGGCAGGGCACCCGTCTGTCCGCCGATGCCGCTGCGCGCGTGCGCGCCGCGGCGGACTCTTTGGGCTATCGCCCCAATCTCACCGCTCGTGCGCTGAGCACGCAGAAGTCGCACGTGATCGGCTTCATCTCCGACCAGGTCACGACCGACCGCCTCGCGAGCGGGCTGATCCGCGGGGCGCTGAGAGAAGCAAAGAAGCACGGTCACGTTCTGTTCATCGCGGAGACCGACGGTGAAGACGGAGCGGTCGACGGAGCGATAGAGGCGCTGTTGGATCGGCAGGTCGACGGCATCATCTACGCCGCGACGAGACCGCATACCCTCTCGGTGCCCGAGCTCGTCGGTGTCACGCCCGTCGTGATGCTCAACGCGACCGCGGAGGGCGCCAGAGGGGTGGTGCTGGCCGACGAGTACCAGGGCGCGCGCGACATCGTGACGCTCTTGTTGGACGCGGGCCACACGACAGACGTCGTCATCCTGGGGCGGTCTCTCGACCAGCCCGATGACGAGTGGCTCACCGTCGCGGTGCAGCGACGACTCGACGGGATCTGGGACGCACTGCGCTCACACGATGTCGTTCCCGTGGCCCAAGTCCCCGTCCAGCCCTGGTCGATGATCAACGGCTACCGGTCCGTTCGCGCGCTGATCGACGACGGATCGGTGCCGGCCGCGCTCATCTGTCTGAACGATCGTCTGGCGTTCGGCGCCTATCGCGCGCTGGGCGAGGCGGGTCTTCGCGTGGGACGCGACGTCGCGGTCGTCTCCTTCGACGACGACGACATCGCCGTCTACCTGGATCCGATGCTGACGACGGCCGCCGCTCCGTTCGACGAGATGGGCGCCGCCGCGGTTCGCCTGCTGTTGGCGGGGGTCCAGCCCGAGCAGGAGCATCTCGTCCCGGTCCCGCTGCGCGTGCGCGGATCCGTCGACGTGCCCCCGGACCTCGCGCGAACGTTCGAGACGAGTCCGAGCGAACCCGACTGGGTGCGCTGATCGAACGCCGCACTCCTTCGCTCGAGGACGCGACGCGCCCTACAGCTCGAGCGTGATCCGCTCGCACGCGGCCCGCGACACGCACACCATCATCGTGCGGTTCGCCGCCTGCTCCTCGGGCGAGAGGACCGAGTCGCGGTGCTCCACCTCGCCGTCGACGATGGCGACCTCGCACGTGCCGCACGTGCCCACGCGACAACTGGAGGGGACGATCGCGCCGGCCTCCTCGATCACCTCGAGCACCGACCGCTCGGGCGGCACCGTCACGGTCACCCCCGACAGCATCAGGTCGACCTCGAACGGCTCCGTCCACACCGGCGGTCCCAGCACCTTGGCCTCGAAACGCTCGACGTGCAGGCTGCCGCCGGGCCAGGCCGACATGGCATCCTCGAGCGCCTCGAGCAGGCGCGCCGGCCCGCACGAATAGACGACCGTGCGTGCGACAGGCGCGGCGAAGCGGGCGGCCAGATCGAGGCGGCGTCCCTCGTCGGCGGCATACACCTCGACCCGCTCGTCGTACCGCTCGGCGAGCTCGTCGACGAACGCCATGGTCCGGCGCGAGCGCCCGGCGTACAGCAGCGTCCACGACGCGCCCGCGGCCTCGGCGGCCTCGATCATCGGCACGATCGGGGTGATGCCGATCCCGCCGGCGACGAACACGTACGACCGACCGGCGGTCGGCGCGAACAGGAAGTGGTTCGCGGGTCCGCGCACGCGCAGCGAGGCTCCGTCGTGCGCGTTCTCGTGCAGCCAGACCGATCCCTCGCGCTCCCGCAGTACGCCGATGCGCCAGGTGCCGCGCGCCGCGACCGAACCGCACAGCGAGTACTGCCGCTCGAGACCGCCGGGCAGCACGACGTCGATGTGCGCGCCGGGCGACCAGTGCGGCAGGGTGCCGGCGGTGCGCTCGAGGTCGAGCAGCACGATGCCGTCCGCGGCATCCCGTCGGGCGCGCACCACGACATCGAAGGTGACGCCGCCGCTCACGCGTCGGCCCCCGTCGGCTCGTCGGCGCCACCGCCGTGCACCCGTTCCTTCACGATGAGCAGTCGATAGGGCGAGCCGTCGGGTGAGTGCCACCGGTGCGGGGTGCCGGAGCGGCAGTAGACCGAGTCGCCGACGTGCAGGGTGCGCGTGCCGTAGACGCCGAACGAGATGACGATCGACCCCTCCAGGACGGTCAGGAACTCGTCTTCCTCGTGGACGTAGTGATCGCCGGGTTCCGCGTTCGAGCCGGCGAACTCGAGCGGTTCGAACCGGCGCGGACCGGTGGCGAGCAGTCGCGCCGTGCCCTCGGCGTACGGACCGATGACGCCTCCATCTGCGGCGACGAACGAGGGCTGTGCGTCCTGCTCGGTACGCGGAGGCTCGGATGCCGCGATGAGTTCCACACGGCTCGTGCCCAGGGCTCGGGCCAAACGCTCCAGGCTCGCCATGCTGGGGCGGGCGAGACCGCGTTCGAGCTGGCTGAGGAACGGATGCGACAGGGTCGCCGCCTCCGCGAGTTGGGTGAGCGTCAGCCCGCGGGCTTTGCGCAGGCCGCGGAGATGCGCGCCGAGCCGCTCGTCGCCGGTGGGGGCGTCGACATCGATCGCGGGGGCCATGGTGGTCATCGTCGCACTCTCTCGAACAGCTGGGCGACGATCTCTTCCTCGTCGGCGGTGGTGAGTCGGCCCTCGTCGACGACGATGCGTCCGTCGACGACGACCGTGCGGGGTCGGCGGCCGGGGGAGGCCCAGAGAAGCCCCGCGACGGGATCCGCGACCCCGGCGTCGGCGATGCCCGAGACGTCCCAGAGGCACAGGTCGGCGGCCGATCCGGGGGTCAGGCGCCCGAGCTCCGGTCGGCCGAGACCGTCGGCGGAGCCCGCGGTGGCCATCTCCAGCACCTCGGATGCCGGCAGCTGCGGACCCATGAGGGCGGAGACCTGCAGCGCCAGGCGCGCGTCGGCGAGGAGGTGACCTGCGTCGTTGCTGCCGCCGCCGCTCGTGCCGAGGCCCACGGCGAGCCCGGCGTCGCGGAGGAGCCGGACCGGGGCGACACCCCACCCCATCGGCACGTCGCAGCCGGGGGCGTGGGTGGCGGAGACGCCGGATGCCGCGAGGCGGGCGATCTCGTCATCGGTGACGTCGCACAGGTGCGCGAGGGTGACGTCGGGGGCCAGCCAGCCCCACTGCTCGAGCAGGTCGAGGGGGCGCGAGCCGTAACGCGCGAGCGCGATCTCGACGTCGACGACCTCGTTCGCCTGCGTCCGCCGACGCAGGCCGTGCGTCCGGGCGACCTCGCCCAGCAGGTCGAAGCTCTCTCGCGGGTCGCTGTGCACGCCCGCGGGTCCGACCGCGATCTGCAGCATCCCGTCTGTCGAGACGCCGCCGTGGATGCCGGGCAGGAGCGCGCGCACGATGGCGTCGGCCGAGGCGGCCGCCTCCTGCGGATCGTCGCGCGCCGCGCCGCGCACGAAGGCGAGGCGCGCACCGAGCCCGGCCGCGGCCCCCGCGGCGGCCTGCGCCATGGCGACGGTGTCCGCATCGCTCGGCCAGGTCAGGTGGTGGTCGGCGACGGTCGTCACCCCGCTCAGCAGCGACTCCGCGAGCCCGGCGCGGGCGGCGAGGCCCGTCAGCTCCGGGTCGACACCGGCCGACGCGTAGGCCGAGGCCATCGCGGGGAGCCAGTCGCGCATCGGGATGCCGCGCGTGCCCGGAAGAGTGCGGAACGCGGTCTGGAGCAGGTGGTGGTGGGCGTTGACGAGGCCGGCGGTCACGACGCACCCCGTCGCGTCCAGCACGGTGGCATCCGTGACATCCGCGCCCTCGACGATCGTTCCGTCGATGCTCACGACATCGCCGGTGCGCACGCGGCCGCTGTCTTCGACCACGGCCACCGCGCCGCGCACCACGAGGACGCTCACGCGGTCCTCACCGCGCACGCGGCCGTCGCACCGTGTTCCTCGGTGCCGTGTCTCGCAGTGCTGTGCAGTCGCGGCCCGTGCGCGGCGCGGAGGGGCCGGGCGTCGGCGCCGTTTCGGGATGCCACGATCTCGGCGATCACCGACAGAGCCGTCTCCTCCGCCGTCGCACCTCCCAGGTCGAGGCCCAGGGGTGAATGCAGCCGCGAGAGCTCGGCATCCGTCACCCCCGCCGCCCGCAGCAGCATCGCGCGGCGCGCGACGGTCGCGCGCGCCCCCATCGCCCCGACGAACCCCACCGGCAGCCGCAGCGCCGTCCGCAGGGCCGGCACGTCGAGGCGCTCGTCGTGGGTCAGGACGCAGATCGCGGTGCGGGCGTCGGGGGAGGGTAACTGCGAGAGGTATTCGTCCGGAGCGGCGACGACGAGCTCGGCGGCGTCGGGGAAGCGTTCCGGCGTCACCAGGAGCGCCCAGTCGTCGCACACCGTCACCGCGAAACCGGCCGCGGATCCCAGGCGGCAGAGCGCCGCGGCGTGCTCCCCGGCGCCGAGGATGATCAGGCGGGGAGCGGCCGGGCGGTGCAGGTCGAGACCGTCGCCGTCGAGGGCGAGGTGCAGCGAGGCCTCCCGCCCCGCACGGGCGGCGACGAGAGCCGGGAGCGAGAGGGCCGGGTCGATGCGGTAGGCCACGACGTCGACGGCGCCCCCGCAGGCGAGCCCGGCGGTGATGGGGGTGACGGTGCCGTCGTCGGTGAATCCGAAGCGCGCGCGGCGGACCGCATCGGTGCGGAGCGCATCGAGCCCGAGCATGACGGCGTCGTTCTCGACGCATCCGCCCGAGATCGATCCGATCACGCGCGCGTCGCGCGTGACGGCCAGTGTCGCGCCCACACCGCGCGGTGCGCTGCGCACCACACCGGTCACCGTCACCGCAGCGACGGGCACACCCGCCTCGAGCAGCGGCACCAGGTCGGCTGCGAGATCGAGCATGGCTTCGACCGTAGTCGGGGTGTGTTTCGCGCGCGCTACGCTGTCGTCACCATGCCGGCCACGCCCTCCGAAGCCCCCTGGGGGCTCGTGTTGGCCGCGGGAGCGGGGCGCCGATTCGGCGGTCCCAAGGCGCTCGCCCGTACGTCCGCCGGAACGCCGTGGATCGCCCTCGCCGTCCACGCCCTCCGCGCGGGTGGCTGCGGCCGGATCCTCGTGACGCTCGGCGCCGCCGCCGATGAGGCGTTGCCGCTCGTCCCCGCCGGGGCGACCGTCGTCCGCATCGCGGACTGGCAGACGGGGGTCGCGGCGTCGGTGCGCGCGGGTCTGGTGTCGGCGGCATCCGGATCCGCTTCGGCTGCCGTCGTGCTGCCGGTCGACACCCCGGACGCCCCGGCCTCGGCCGTCGCGCGGCTTGTCCGTCGCGCCGCACCGGACGCGCTCGCCTTCGCCTCCTACGACGGTTCCCCCGGACACCCGGTGCTCATCGGGCGGGAGCACTGGAGTGCCCTCGCGGCGTCGGTGCGCGGCGATGTCGGCGCTCGGCCGTATCTCATCGCCCAGGGGGCGGATGCCGTCGAGTGCGGCGATCTGTGGTCGGGCGCCGACCGCGACGAGCGCTGAGCCGCGACGCGCTCACGGGGTCGGCCCCGCTGGTGTGTCCACCGAGCGGGGCGGGGCTCCCCTCCCTGCTGAGCGAGGGCGGGCGTGCGGCCGAGGACGGCGTGTCGGCGTGGCCCGCGGGGTCGGCGGGGCCGGCGGGGTCGGCGGGGCCGCGGCGCGAGTTCGCAGCGGACGGGGCCGTGGTGACGACGGACGCGCAGCGGGCGGCGGCCGACATTCACCCTCGCCTTCACTCGCGGACGCGGTCCACGCCCCGTCCCCGGTCAGCGCGCGAGCGCGTCGCGATACGCGTCCAGGGTGCGCTGCGCCATGAACTGCCACGAGTACATCTCGGCCCGCCGGTGTCCGCGTGTGCGCAGACCCTCCGCCACCTCGGGGTCGGTCAGCACGCGCGAGACGGCGGCTCCGATCTCCGACACCCTCGACGGGTCGAAATACACCGCCGCGTCGCCGTACACCTCCGGAAGGCACGTCGCGTCGCTGCTGACCACCGGGCACCCGTGGCGCATGGCCTCGAGCCCGGGGAGTCCGAAGCCCTCGTAGAACGAGGGGAAGGCGTACACCGCCGCGTTCTCGTACAGCCATCGCAGGTGACCGTCGGACACGAAACCGGCGAAATGCGTCGCCGCCCGCTCCCGGTCGTCGAGGTCGCGGATCAAGCGCGCCCCGTCGCCGTCCACCTTTCCGGCGACGACGAGCCCGAGCGAATCGTCGGCGACGCGCAGGGCGGCGACCGCGCGGATGAGGGAGGAGAGGTTCTTGTAGGGCACTTGCGTGCCGACGTACAGCACGAAGCGCCGGAACGGCACCTCCACGGGCGCCGGGGTCTCGGTGATCGCATCCGCCGCCGGGTACGTCAGCGTCACCCCGCTCGCCGCGGCTCGGGTGTACTTCAGCAGATCGCGTCCGGAGTAGGCGCTGACGACGAGGTTGACGCGCGAGAGATGAGCGACGGCGGTGAAGGCGCCCGCGCCGACCGCACGTTTGGCGAGCGACACGACCGGATGCTTCTTGTGATTGCGGATCTTCAGCAGCGTCATGTCGTGGAAGGTCGTGACCCGGGGACTTCCCACGGAGAGCGGCTGCTGCGGCATCGCGAAGTGCACGAGATCGGGCTTCAGCGCGCGCAGTTCGCGTGAGAACGTCGTCTGCTCCCGCAGCGAGAAGTAGGGGGTGTCGGTGGCGGCCTTGGCGAAGAGCGGACTGCTCGGCTCCCAGTCGTCGTACTGCGCTCGCGGGAGGACGATCGTGTAGCGATGCTCGGTGTCGATGCTCTGGAGGTTTTCGATGAGCTTGCGCGTGTAGCGCCCCGTCGAGGTGAACATCGAACGGGCATCGATGACGATGTGCGGGCGTCGTGCATCCACGGGGTGCTCTCTTCTCGGTCGGGACGTCGCCGATTATGACCGCCCGGGGTGCGGCCGCGACGCACAGTGGGACCGCGGCTGTCACCCCGCCAGCGGGTGAAGGCGAAGGTGAAGTGGCGGAACGGCGCGCCGCGACCGGGGGCGCTCGGGCGTGCGCGCCGTCTGAGGGAGGGACGCACCGCGAGCGCTGCCGTCGAGGTCGCCGCGCGGTCGGCGGTGAGGGCGTTGGTAGCTTCCCCGGGACGCCCGCCTGTCCGTGCGGGTCCGTCCGGGAGCACGGTGCGAGGAGAACATATGCGGATCGTCAGCCTGATGGCGCACGTCCCGTACCCGGGGATTCCCCACGCGGGCGGACAATACGTCCTCGCCCACCTCCGTGCGCTTCGGGGGCGGGGTCACTCGGTCACGGTGATCGCTCCCGGCTGGCGGGGCAACGGCGAGAACGCCCGGCTGCTCCGCGACGAGCTCGACGTCGAGGTCGTCGTGTGCGAGCCGCTCCTCTCCGGTCGCCTCGCCGAGTGGTGGGACACCCAGCAGATCCGTCTGTTCCCCGTACGGCCCCCGCGGCGCTTCCGGCAGGCGATCCGACGCTCGCGTCGCGCGCAGGCCGCCCTCGCCGACGGCGAGCTGATCGAGGCGCAGTGGACCGAGATGGGATGGCTTGCGCGGTCCGCTCGCCGCGCGCACCCCCGGGTGCGCCGTGTGGTCACGGCCCATGACGTCATCGCGCAGACCTACGAGCGCGTGTTCGCCACGACGCAGACGAGGTCGCTCGCGCGCGTGCTGGGGCTGTGGCGTCGATGGAGCGTCGCGCGCGACGAGGGACGGCTGTATCGCGAGATGGATGCCGTGATCGTCTTCAGCGCGAAGGACGCCCGCTACGTGCGCGAACTGAGCGATGGGGCCGCTCGCGCCGTCGTGCTGCGACCTCCGTTCGACGGTGGTGTGGCCGACGAGTATCGCGTCCTCCCGGACGGCCCCCCGACGATCGTTTTCGTCGGTGCGTTCTTCCGCGACGTCAACGCGCAGGCCGCCGAGTGGCTGATCGACGAGATCGTCCCGCTCGTTCGCGAGCGGCGGGCGGATGTCCGCTTCGTCCTGGCCGGCGCCGGCCCCACCGCGCGGATGATCTCGGCCGCGGAGGCGGACCCTCTCCTCGAGGTGACGGGCGAAGTGCCCTCGCTCGAGCCGTCGTACGCGGCGGCGACGGCGGTCGTGGTTCCCCTGCGCATGGGTGCGGGGCTGAAGTTCAAGACGGTGGAGGCGATGATGCGCGGTATCCCGGTGGTGTCCACGACCGTGGGGGCGGAGGGGCTGGTGGGCGAGGGTGACACGACGGGTCTGATGGTCGAAGACGACGCTGGGGGCATCGCCGACGCCCTCCTGCGCGTGCTCGACGACCCGGCCGCCGCCTGGCGTGCGGCGCGACACTCTCGCGAGTGGGCCGTCTCGGCCTTCTCCGCGACGTCGTTCCCGGAGCGTCTCGAGAGCGCCCTTCTCGGACGGGCAGGTCAGCGATGAGCGCGGCCGCCCGCGTGGCGGTGATCGTCCCCACCTGGAACGGGCGAGACGACCTGCCCGGATGCCTCGAATCCCTCCGACGCCAGAGCGTTCCGGTGGAGATCATCGTGGTCGAGAACGGGTCGACGGACGGATCGGTCGAGATGCTCCGGGATTCGTACCCCGACGTCACGCTGCTCGTACAGCCGGTCAACCTCGGGTTCGCGGGCGGGGTGAACGTCGGGCTCCGGTACGCCCTGCACCGTGGTCACGCCTTCGCCGCGCTGCTGAACAACGACGCGGTCGCCGAGCCGACCTGGGTGGAGCGCCTCGTCGAGGAGATGGCGCGTGACGAGAGCGTGGGGATGGTGGCGAGCAAGTTCGTCACGATCGACGGCTCCCGACTCGACAGCACCGGGGAGTGCTATTCGATCTGGGGGCTGCCCTTCCCGCGCGGTCGGGACGAACCGCGGTTGGATGCCTATGACACCCTCCCCGAGTTGTTCGGCGCGAGCGGCGGGTCGACCCTGTACCGCGCCGACATGCTCCGTGACATCGGTCTGTTCGACGAGGACTTCTTCGCGTACTTCGAAGACGTCGACCTGAGCTGGCGAGCGCGCCTGCGGGGATGGCGGGTGCGTCTTGCTCCGGCAGCCGTCGCCTCTCACCGGATCGGCGCGACGAGCGGACGCATCCCGGGGTTCACGACCTACCAGACGATGAAGAACCTGTTCTGGGTCGTGGCCAAGAACGTTCCGCGCCGCTACCTGGCAACAGTGGTGCCACGGCTCGCGCTGGCCTACACGCTCACGTTCTGGCGGGCCGTTCTGCGCGGCAACGGCGTCGTGGCCGTGAAGGGCGTCGCGGTCGCGGTCGCGAAGATGCCGAAGAAGCTCGGGGAGCGTCGTGCGATCCAGCGGGCTCGCCGCATCGACGACGAGACGTTGCGGTCGATGCTGACCTGGGACCTGCCGCCGGGCTCCACGAACCTCCGACGTCTGCGGGCGCTGTTCAGGCGCTCCTGAGCTGGCGGCCGCGTCCGGACCGCGGTCGCGAGCGGGTGCGGCGCGCAGACACTTCACCCGTCGCCTCACCCCGGCGGCCGGTCAGTGCGGGCGTGACGACGCGGCTCTGCGTCGCGATCACGAAGAGCGGCACGATCATCGAGGCGAACAGGGTGTCGGGGGCGTCGGTGCGCCAGGCGGTCTCGGTGATCGACGCCGCCGCCAGCACGCAGAGGAACGCCAGGGCCGCGACATGCTGACGATGCGGCAGGTATGCGGCGATCCGCGCAGCATTCAGCAGGACCAGCGCGATGAGCATCACGAGGATCAGGCCCCCCGTGACGACGTAATTGGCGAAGACGTTGTGCCCGTGGCCGGCGGCGGTCGACAACGCCGAGCTGAGCAGATCGTAGTGATCCGTGAACCAGGTGTGCCCGAGCCCGACGATCCACTCCGTCCCGTGCAGCTGAGACAGCACGAACTGCCAGATCGCCCCGCGGTCGGTGTACGCCTCCGGATCGGTCGTCGTGAGGGGGATGACGGCGATGGCGGCGACGAGCCCGATGAGCAACACCCCCAGGACCCGGCGGAGCGATGCGCGCAGCAGGAGGTTCAGCAGCATCACCACGAGCCAGACCGCCGCGCCGAACAGCGCCGTGCGCGAGGACGACCACACGATCGCGGCCAGGATGACGCCGGCGGTCGCCCAGCGCAGGTACCAGTGCGAGAACAGGTGTGCGAGGGGGAGGGCGAGCAGAAGGAAGAGCCCGTTCGAGTTGGGATGGCTGAAGAAACCTGCGAGCAGCGGCAAACCCGTGAGCGACTTGTCGGACGCGGCGTCGAAGCTCTGCGGCATGTACATGAGCGTGGGCGCGGTGACGGTCAGAGCCATCGACGCGGCGGCGAGGGCGGCGGTCAGCAGGGCATACAGCTTCAGGTCGTCGACACGCGTCTGCAGGGCCCAGAAGGTCACGGCCACACCGATCGGAAGGATCATCTGCGGAGAGACCCGCCCGCCCCGGGCGAATTCGTTCAGGATGATCCACAGCCACGGCGTGATCAGGACCAGCACGGGGGCGACGTCGTTGCGGACGAACGCGAAGCGGAAGACGATCACGAGGATGGCCACGACAGCGGGCAGATAGAACGCGACGTTCCACGCGTCGACGACCGCCTGCGCCAGGGTCGTCTTGACCCCCTCGACAGCCACCCGACGGCTCATCGTCAGCGTCTGCGCGACCGGACCCGACACGCACGCGAGCCAGAACACGAGAAGAAGACCGTACGAAGCCGCGCGCGCCCCGGGGCTCCGCGCGCCGGCCTCGAGGCGAGGGAGGTCGCTGGTGCGCACCCGCGCGCGGGCACCGGCCACGGCTGAGGAAGTCATCCGCACAGGTTAGGGGCGCTCTGCGACGCCACCGCCGCGACGGTGAGACGGCCTCCCGAGTCGGACACCGGGTGAAGTATCGGGCCCACCCGGGCGGGTGGGGGTCGAGGGTGAGGGGTGCGAGCGAGAGCGGCATCTAGGGTTCCGAGGGATGCGTCGCGCGCGGCGCGACGGGAGAGGACGGCCCACGTGGAGCCCGACGCATCCCCCGGTTCACGCGCCCGGGGCGCGACCCTGCTGCTGTCGACGCAGTGGCTCCGGTACGTGCTGCAGATCGTCAACATCGTGGTGCTCGCCCGACTCATCGGCCCCGCCGACTTCGGGATCGTCAGCCTGGGCCTGGCGATCGTCGGGATCGCGTCGGTGCTCGGCGACTTCGGCCTGAGTCTGGCGGCGCTGCGCGAGAAAGACCTCAGCCAGCAGCAGAAGAGCAACCTGCTGTGGCTGAACACGGCCATCGGTGCCGCCCTGGCGCTGGTGGTGGCGGCGGCGGCGGTCCCTATCGCGACCGCCTTCGACGACGACCGGCTCATCGCGGTGGTGCTCATCGCGGCTCCCGCCTACTTGTTCCGCGCCGCCGTCGTGCAGTTCCAGGTCGAGCTCAATCGCACCGATCGGTTCCGGCGTCTGGCGGCATCCGAACTCGGCGGCGATGCCGTCGGTGTCGCGACGGCCGTCATCCTGGCTCTTGCCGGGTCGGGCTACGTGGCGCTGGCCCTGCAGGGGACCGTGGCGGCCCTCGTCTCGCTCGTCTGGGCCTGCGCGGCCACCGGATGGCGTCCGAGCCTCCCGCGCAGGGCCCCGATGCGGCGCCTGCTCGTCTTCGGCGTCTCGACGCTCGGCACCCATGCCGCGCACTACATCACGACGAACGTCGACACCATCGTCATGGGCGCCTGGTACTCCGCGGCCACGGTCGGTTTCTACAGCCGCGCCTACCAGTTGGTGATGCTTCCCCTGCAGCAGGTCGCCGCGCCCCTCACCCGCATCCTCCTCCCGCGCCTGGCGGCCGTCGCCGACGACCTCGACGCGCTCAACGACGCCCTCGTCCGCGCGCAGCGCCTGGTCAGCCACGCCCTCCTCGCCGTCACCGGGTTGCTGGTGGTCGGCGGTGCGCCGCTGATCGAGGTCGTGCTCGGGGCCGACTGGCTGCCGGCGATGCAATACCTGCCCGTCTTGGCCGCCGGCACCGTGTTCCAGACGATCGCGTACGGCTACTACTGGGGGTTCGCGGCCCGGGGACGCTCGGGCGCCCTCTTCTTCTCCGAGGTGGTGGGCCGGGTACCGATGGTGCTGCTCATCCTCGTGTGGGCTCCGCTGACACCCGTCGGTGTCGCGTGGGGAGTGGTCGCCGGTCAGGTGCTGATCTGGGCATCGGGGACGTTCGTCTTCGCGCCGCGGGCGGGTCTGCGGGTTCGCGAGCTTCTTCTCACCGCGATCGTGCCGGTCACAGTGAGCGGTCTGGCGACCCTCGGGTCGTGGGGACTCGACACCGCGGTGCTGGGCACGCTCCCCCCTGTCGTCCGGCTCCTCGCCGTCGCCGCGGCCTGGACGCTGCTGGCCGGCGGGCTGCTCGCGGTGTGCGGTCGCCGCGACGCACGCCTGATGGGCGAGACACTCCGTTCGATGCGGCCTCGACGTCCGTCGTCGGCCGACTGACGACGCCCGAGAGCGTGCCGGGACCGTGAGGGCGGCGTCGCCCGGGTGGACGCCTTTCGAGGTGCACGCGCCGTCGCCCCGCGGAGCGCGCCGCCTCGCTCAGCCCCCGATGACGACGTTCAGCGGCTCCTCGCCGGAGCGCAGGCGGTCGATCTGTCGGCGCAGCAGACGCACGATGCGCGGGCGCATGGCATCCGTCGCCCCTCCGACGTGCGGAGCGATCAGCACGCCGTCGAGGCTCCACAACGGGTGGCCGGCGGGCAGCGGCTCGGGGTCGGTGACATCCAGCGCCGCTCGGATGCGGCCGCGCCGCACATGGTCGACGAGGGCATCGGTGTCGATGAGGGGGCCGCGTCCGACGTTGACGACGAGCGCTCCGTCGGGGAGGGCGGAGAGGGCGTCGTCGTCGATGACGTGTCGCGTCGCGTCGCCCCCGGGGAGGGAGGCGATGACGATGTCGGTCTCAGCGAGGACGTCGTACAGCTTTCCGAGCGGGAAGACCTCGACCTCGTCCTGCAGACGGCCGTGCGAGGCGACCGCGCGCAGGTCGACCTCGAAGGGCTTCAGGCGCGCGGCGATTGCACGGCCGACGCCGCCGAATCCCAGCAGTGTCACGCGCTGATCGGCCAGGCCGGTCGCTCCTCCACCGATCCATTCGCCGCGGTCCTGCGCGCGCACGAACTCGGGCAGGCGCCGTTGCGCCGCCAGTGCGAGTGCCACGGCCAGCTCGGCGGTCGCGGTTTCGTGGACGCTCGATGCGTTGGCGTAGACGAGGCCGTCTGGCAAGCGCCCCTCGACGTTGTCGTAGCCGATCGACTGGCTCTGGACGAGTCCGACCGAAACGGTCGACAGAGCCTCGATGACGCCGTCCATCGACATGTACGGCGGCACCACCAGGTCGAAGCGCTCGCGCGGCGCGGCATCCTTCATGTCCCAGACCACCACCTCGACCCCGTCGGGCAGCGGCTGCAGCTCGTCGCGCAGCTGAGAGGTGGGCACGGACACGACGAGGGGAATCTCTGTGGTCACCCGCTTCACGGTACCCGCGCGCTCGCCGCGTCGTCCTCGGTGGACACGACGCAGGAGATCTGATGCGATGCCCGCGCCCGGGCGGCCTCGGACCGGCTCCGACGGGGGATTTCCTGCGTCGTGTCTTCAGCCGACGGCGATCGGCGCGGACGCGCGCCGGCCGACGTGGACTCCGACCGGGACGTCGTAGGCGAGGTACTCCGTCAGCAATACCGTCGAGTCGCGCTCGAACAGGCGTCGTGACAGCGCCGCGGCGAGCTTCGTCGCACCGCCGACGAGACCGGGGATCTGGTGGCTCAGCATCCCCTGCGACAGGCGGGCGCCGTGATTGAACATGTGGATGCGCGACAGCGCCGATCGTCCGGCTGCGCTGCGGCTGACGAGCCCGAAGTCGTCGCCGAGGTAGGGGAACGCCGCCAGCCCGGGGTTCTGGGCGGCATCCTCGGGTGGGAGACGGTCGCTCCACAGGGCGGCATCCGACGCCACCGTCGCGAGTTCCGGGCGACGCGCCAGGTCGGCGGCGATCCCGGTCGCAGCGAAGACGACGTCGTAGTGATGGATGCCGTGCGGCGTGGTGACGGCGATGTCGCTGCCGGTCCACTCCACGCGTTGCCACGGCGATCCGGTCAGGAAGCGGAAGGTGTCGAAGGAGTGCGCGCGCCACAGCGCGTTCTGCGTCGCCGGTTGGTCGACGGCGGAGAGATGCACGTTGAACGCCCACTTCTGCGCGTCGGTGAAGGAGCCGTAGTTCTCGATGAGTCCCGCGAACTCCATCCAGCGGTAGGGGCTCACCTGCGGCATCGCCGACCGCCGCATGTGCACGTCGACGGATGCCGCCCCGTGTTCGAGCGCGGTCGCGGCGTTGTCGAACGCGCCCGTCCCGGCGCCGAGAACCCCGACGCGCAGGCCCGCGAGCGAGGCGAAATCGATCTCGTCGTGCGTGTGGTGGACGCGCTCGGCGGGGAGGCCCTCGAGCAGCGCGGGCACGTGCCGACCTCCCGCGCCCTCGATCCCGGTCGCGAGCACGACGTGGTGGGCGGGCAGGAGCCACTGTCCGTCCGGCCCGTCGAGGTGCAGGTCGAGCGGGCCGTCGGCGGTGGTGGTCTCCAGACGGGTCACGCGGGTGGCGGGGACCACGGTGATGTCGGACACCTCCCGGTACCACTGGAGGAAGCCCTGCCACGCGGTCGTCGGGAAGTACTCGATGCTCTCCCATGCGTCGGTGCCGTGGACCGCCTCGAACCAGGCCCGCGGGCTCACCGCGGGGGTGCCCCAGGTGGGCCACGCGATGTCCTTCGGTGTACGCAGCGTGTGCATGCGGGCATATGTGGTCCAGGGGCCTGCGGACCCGGCCGGGGCGGCGTCGATCACGACGACGTCATCGATCCCGCGGCGGCGGAGCCCCCGGGCGAGCACGAGACCGGCTTGTCCGGCGCCGACGATGACGACGGGTCGCACGCCGTCGCGCGCGGAGACCCACGACCGTCCGTCGCCGGCGCTGAGGGCGGCCTGGTGCGCCGCCTCCCGCTCGAGGGCGGCGAGGCGCGACGAGGCGTCGGGCAGGGCGGTGAGCACGGTCACTCGGCGTCGATCACGACGCGTACGCCGTAGGCGTCGTCGAGTCGGTGGTTGTGGTGGTCGGAGACGTTGGTGTCGTCAAGCTCGAGGTTGACGAAGTCCATGCTCGGCTCGGTGAAGAAGGGTCCGGCGTGCCAGGTGCCCTTTCGCATCGTGATGGCGGTGCGCGGTGGGATGCGGAAGGCGCGGAGGTCCTCGAGCGCGGGCTCGTCGATGCCGGGCGCGGCCACGGCGATCGTCCACTCGACGTCGCCGACCGACATCAGCGTCTGAGTGGTCTCGAGGTGGCGCGTGACACGCACGAACGCAGCCGGCTTGTCCTCGAGGTGCATGAGGTAGAAGCGCGGGATGCCGTTGGACACGTCGAGAACGGCCTCCTCGGCGGTGAACGGGGTGCCGTCCTCCATCGGTGTCAGCACGACGCCGTAGGCCTCGAAGCCGGAGGGGGTGATCGTCGCGGCGGTCAGGGTGTGGGTGGTGAGGGTGTCGGACACGGCGGCTCGCTTTCGTCGGGTGAGGCGAGCGTACGCTTGTCCAACAAGCTTCCTCGCCACTTGTCCGACAAGTTCACGGTGCGGTTACTTCCTCGAAACGCGCGGCCGGTCGTGCCCCTCGGGCGAGGGAGGAGTTTCGGCGGCGGGAGGAAGCCAAGAGGTGCAGGTGTCCTCCGCTCCCCAGATCTCCTCCGCCGCCAACGGCGCGCGCGTCAGGACCGCGCGCGTCAGGACCGCGCGCGTCAGGACCGCGCGCGTCAGGACCGCGCGCGTCAGGACCGCGCGCCTCAGGATCGCGCGCGTCAGGACCGCACGCGCCGGATCAGCGCATTGCGCAGCCCGGGCGGAGCCGGCAGCTGCACCTCTCGCGACCAGTACCCGATCGCGTCGTCGGCGCCGTAGCCGCAGTACGTCATCTCGATCACGGGTGTGCCGGGCTCGGCATCCAGGATCGCGGCGCGCTCGGCGTCGAGCTCGACCGCGTCGATCCACATGGTCTCCCACGCGACGCGCACACCGTTGGCCACCTCGGCGAGATCGAACACGGGCCGGTGCGGGTCGAGGTCGACGGCGCGCGTGAGGGGGACCATGTCTTCGGCGAGGGCGTACGGGGCGCCGTCGACGCGCCACATCTTGCGGGTTCGCAGCACCTCGGTGCCGTCGGGCAGATCGTCGTAACGGTCGTCGCCGGACACGAGCGTCATGCGCTTGGCCGCCACGACCTCGAGAGTCGGCTCGTATCCCGCGTCGCGGATCGACAACGAGTGATCGAACTGCTCGTCGATGCGGCGCCCCACCCCCGGCAGGCGCCGGTTCAGCGACGTGCGGGCGCCCTGTGTGCGGTGCACGTACCCGCGCTCCTCGAGGCGGATCAGCGCCTCGCGCACCGAGTTGCGGCTCGCGCCGGTGAGCTCGGCGAGCCGCGGCTCGGAGGGGAGGGCGTCGGCATCCGCTCGCCACAGGGTGCGGATGCGATCGATGAGCGCGTCCTGGTCGGGTGAGCGCTTCTCGGTCACGGGTGACGGGTCAGGCGGCGGCGCCCACCACGGCGGCGATCGCCGAGGTGAAGAACCCCAGTCCGTCGACGCCGGAGCGCATGGCGGCGCTCGTGCCCGGGCCGAAGCCGGGTTCGACGGCGTGCTCGGGGTGCGGCATGAGGCCCACGACGTTGCCGCGCTCGTTGGCGAGACCGGCGATGTCGTCGAGCGAGCCGTTGGGGTTCACGCCCACGTAGCGGAAGGCCACCAGGCCCTCGCCGTTCACGCGGGCCAGGGTCTCGGCATCCGCGATGTACCCACCATCGGCGTTCTTCAGGGGGATGACGATCTCGTCACCCTCGGTGAAGTCGCTCGTCCACGCCGTCGAGGCGTTCTCGACCCGCAGGCGCTGGTCGCGGCGGATGAACTGCTGGTGCGCGTTGCGGATGAGGCCGCCGGGAAGCAGGTGCGCTTCGACGAGCATCTGGAAGCCGTTGCAGATGCCGAGCACGGGCATGCCCTTGGCTGCGGCATCTTTGACCTCGGCCATGATCGGCGCGAAGGCGGCGATGGCTCCGGCGCGCAGGTAGTCGCCGTAGCTGAAGCCGCCGGGCAGGACGAGGGCGTCGACGCCCTTCAGGTCGTGATCGCCGTGCCAGAGGGCCACCGGCTCGCCGCCCGCGAGGCGGATCGCGCGCTGCGCGTCACGATCATCGAGCGAACCCGGAAAGGTGATGACCCCGATGCGGGCGGTCACTCCACGACCTCGATGTTGACCACGTCTTCGATGACGGCGTTCGAGAGCATCTCGTCGGCGAGCTCGCGGACGCGGGCCAGGGTGGCCTCGTCGACCTCGCCCTCGACGGTGAGCTCGAAGCGCTTGCCGATACGCACATCGGAGAAGCGGTGCTCGCCGAGTCGCGAGAGAGCGCCGGCCACGGCCTTTCCCTGCGGGTCGAGAAGCTCGGCCTTGGGCATGACGTCGACGACGATGGTGGGCACTGCAGCTCCAGGAGTCGGGTGGCGTTGTGGATGCCAGTCTACGCGAGGCGGCCAGGCGATTCCGGATGCCGACGAGCGACGGAACGCGAGACTGTGGGAGCGGTCCCACCAAACATGGCATCATACGGGTGGCGGTGAGAGGATGACCCTCGCGCCCAGGGAAGGAACCCGAACCATGTCCCATATCCGACCGTTTCCCGACGGCTTCCTCTTCGGTGCCGCCACCGCGGCCTATCAGATCGAGGGGGCAGCGTTCGAGGACGGCCGCACGGCCTCCATCTGGGACGCGTTCTGCCGCGTTCCCGACGCCGTCATCAACGCCGACAACGGCGATGTCGCATGCGATCACTACCATCGCTACGCCGACGATGTGCGGCTCATGAAGGAGCTCGGCCTCCAGACCTATCGCTTCTCGACTTCGTGGTCGCGGGTGCGCCCCGACGGTGGTGCGCTGAACCCGAAGGGCGTCGACTTCTACGAGCGCCTCGTCGACGAGCTGCTGGACGCCGACATCCTGCCCTGGCTCACGCTGTACCACTGGGACCTCCCGCAAGCGCTCGAGGAGAAGGGCGGGTGGACGGTCCGCGAGACGAGCGAGCGCTTCACCGAGTACGCCCTCGACATGCACGACGCCCTCGGCGACCGCGTCGACGTGTGGACGACCCTCAACGAACCGTGGTGCTCGTCGTTCCTCAGCTACACCGCCGGCGCCCACGCCCCGGGGCACTACTCGCAGGCCGAGGGCATGCTCGCCGCTCACCACCTGCTGCTCGGCCACGGCCAGACGGTGCGGGAACTCCGTGCCCGTGACGCCTCCCTCAACCTGGGTCTCACGCTCAACCTCACCGTGGCGGATGCCGTGAACCCGGCGGACCCCGCCGACCTCGACGCCGCGCGCCGCATCGACGGGCAGTTCAACCGGTGGTTCCTCGACCCGGTGTTCCGCGGCGAATACCCGGCCGACATCATCAAGGACTTCCGCGACACCGACTCCGAAGCCGTCGCCCGCTGGCAGGGGGCCGTGCGCCCCGGCGACCTCGACATCATCTCGACCCCGATCGACTCGCTGGGCGTGAACTACTACCACGGCGAGTTCGTCGGCGGCGCGCCGCCCGAGGTCGAGCCGCCCGCCGGCGACGCCCCCACGACGCGGCCGATCGGCAAGCCGTTCCCCGCGCACGACAACCTGTTCTGGCACGACCGCGGCCTGCCGCGGACGAACATGGGATGGGAGGTGCAGCCGGAGGGTCTGACCCGCCTTCTCGAGCGCGTGAGCGAGGAGTACTCCGCCGCGGCGGGCACCGCGCTGTTCGTCACCGAGAACGGCGCCTCGTTCGACGACGAGGTCGTGGTCGAAGACGGTGAGACCCGTGTGCACGACGCCGAGCGCGTCGAGTTCGTCGAGGTGCACCTGGCCGCCGTTCTGGATGCGGTCGAGAAGGGCGTCGACGTGCGCGGATACTTCTACTGGTCGCTCCTGGACAACTTCGAGTGGGCCTGGGGCTACGCCAAACGCTTCGGGATCGTCTCCGTCGATTACCAGACTCAGGAGCGCTCCATCAAGGACTCCGGCCGGCGCTACGCTCACATCATCGCCGAGCGCGCCCTGGCCACCGATCCCGCGGTGTGACCTTCGCGCGAGGCCCACGAGGAGGCAGCGTGATGGAGCTCGCACCCGCTCGAGGCACCGCCACGATCGAGGAGGTGGCGGCGCGCGCCGGCGTCTCCCGGTCGACGGTGTCTCGCGTGGTCAACGGTTCCACCGCGGTCTCGCCGGCGGCCCTCGAGGCCGTGCGCCGCGCGATCGACGATCTGCAGTACGTCCCCAATCGCGCGGCGCGCTCGCTGGCCAGCCGACAGACCCGTGCCATCGCGCTCATCATCCCCGAGCAGACCGACCGCTTCTTCGGCGACCCGTTCTTCGCTTCGATCGTCGCCGGCATCGGCGAGGTGGTTGGTGAGAGCGACTACCTCATGAACATGCTGATCGCCAGCGACGATGCCAGCGCCAAAGCGCTCGGGTACCTGCGCGGCGGCAGCGTCGACGGCGCGATCGTCGCCTCGCACCACACCAGCGACACCTTCCTCGAACGCATCGCCGACGTCGTCCCCGTCGTCTACGGCGGGCGCCCCGCGCGGGTGCGGGCCGAGGACTACTACGTCGACGTCGACAACGTCGCGGGTGGCCGGGCGGCCACAGCGCACCTGATCGCGCGCGGCCATCGCCGTATCGCCGCCATCTCGGGCCCGCCCGACATGGCGGCCGGCATCGACCGTCTGCAGGGGTTCCGCGACGAGATGGCCGCTGCGGGCCTGGCCCCCGCGGCGGTCGAGGACGGTGACTTCACCGAGAGGGGCGGTGCCCTCGCGATGAGCCGCATCCTCGGCGCCGGCGTGCGGCCCGACGCCCTGTTCGTCGCCAGCGACCTCATGGCGCGCGGGGCGTACGCCGCCCTGCGCGAGAGGGGCATCGAGCCGGGACGCGACGTCGCGGTGATGGGGTTCGACGACTCCTCGGTGGCGACCGCCCTCATTCCCGCCCTCACCACCGTGCGCCAGCCTTCCCGCGCACAGGGGCGTCAGATGGCATCCGTGTTGCTCGACGTGCTCGCCGGACGGCCCGCGGTGCACGCGACCATCCTCCCCACCGAGGTCGTCGCGCGCGCTTCGGCCTGAGGCTGCGTTCGCAGGCCAGCGGACGCTATGGTGAGCGACCAGGGGCCGCAGTGACTGCCCCGAGAGAGCAGGGGCTCGCATGCGACGCAAGAACGTCCTGATGACGGCGCTGGTGCTCACCGCCGTGACCGCACTCGCGGGATGCAGCGGCGGTGGGGCGGACCCGACGCCGTCGTCGACCGTGTCGAGCGCCGCACCCTCGCCGAGCCCCACCCCCAGTGCGACACCGAGTCCGACTCCCACCTCGACCGCGGCGGCATCCGTGTCGATCCCGACCTCGTGCGACGACCTCGGGAGCGCCGCGACGCGGGAGCAGACGGTCGGCGGTCTCACCGCCCAGCACGCCGACGGGTTCGTGCGCCCCTCGCCCGCGAACGCCACGACCGATCTGTCGTGCAACTGGATCCAGGAGGAAGCCGCCGCGGTCCTGCTCATCATCAGCAGCGCGAGCGCGGCCGACGTCGAGTCGGGGCTGGCCGCGCTGCCGGCGCAGGGCTACCAGTGCCAGGCCTCGGACGACTTCGGCGCGCAGTATTGCGTGGCACCCGGTGCGTCGACCGACACCGAAGACGTCGTCGTCGCCCGCGACGGGACCTGGATCTACCTCGAAACCGTGAACGTCAACGCGCGCGCGTGGCTGTCGGAGATCGCCTCGCAGATCTTCGGCTGACGCCTCTCACCGGTCGCGGTTCCGTGGCTGCCCCTGGTACACGTCCGGGACGTCGTCGCCGTCGGCGTCCACCTCCTCGGCGATCGCGAGCTGCTTGTACCGCCGGTTGCGCACGAGCAGCACGGCCGAGGCGAGCACGGATGCCACGAGCGAGGCGACCATGATGGCGATCTTGGCGCCGTCGGTGTGCGGTGAGCCGTCGGGGAAACTCAGCTCGGCGATCAGCAGCGACACCGTGAACCCGATGCCGGCGAGCAGGCCCACTCCGGCGAGGTCGATCCACTTCAGAGCGGGGTCGAGTCGCACCTTCGTCACCAGCGTGAGCAGGCGCACGCCGAGCAGGATGCCGAGGGGCTTGCCGAGCACGAGCCCCGCGACGACGCCGATTGTCACGGGGTCCGAGACCGCACGGAGCAGGCCCTCACCGCCGCCGACGGAGACGCCCGCGGCGAAGAAGGCGAACAGGGGAACGGCGATACCGGCGGACAGCGGGCGGAAGCGGTGTTCGAACTGCTCGGCGAGGTCCACGCCGCGGATCTCGGGTCGGCGGCGTGAGGCGGCCACGGGGATGGTGAAGGCGAGGGCGACACCGGCGATCGTCGCGTGCACCCCCGACGCGTGCAGGAACGCCCAGGCGGCGAAACCGACCGGTAGCAGCACAGCCCACGCGCCCAAGGGGGTGCGCGCGAACCAGGCGCGCCCTCGGTGCGCGATGACGGCGTAGACCGCGACGAGCAGGACGAAGACCGCCAGCGGCAGCAGCGAGATGTCGCTGGTGTAGAAGACCGCGATGATCGCGATGGCGATGAGGTCGTCGACGACGGCCAGGGTCAGCAGGAAGATCCGCAGCGGGCCGGGCAGGTGCGAGCCGACGAGGGCGAGCACCGCCACGGCGAACGCGATGTCCGTCGCGGTGGGGATGGCCCAGCCGGCGAGCAGGCTCGGCTCGGCGTGCACGACGGCGACGTAGATCAGGGCGGGCACGGCGACGCCGGCGAAAGCCGCGGTCACGGGCACGATCGCCGTGCTCAGCCGGCGGAGGGAACCGACGACGATCTCGCGCTTGAGCTCGAGGCCGACCAGGAAGAAGAAGACGGCGAGCAGGCCGTCGGCGGCCCAGGATCCGACGCTCAACTCCAGATGCCACGGCTCGTAGCCGAAGCGGAGGTCACGAAGGGCGAAGTAGGCGTCCGACGCGGGCGAATTCGCCCAGATGATCGAGGCGATCGCGGCGACCACGAGCAGCATCCCGCCGACGGACTCCCGACGCAGAAGGGTGGTGACGCGGTGCACCTCGGCGTAGCCGGGCCAGGTCGGCGCGCGGACGGTGTCGTGGCTCATGACGCTTCCTCAGGGGTCGGTCGACAGAATGTCGACCAGACTTCCCGACGCACCGGAGCCCATTCTACGGTGAGGGGAGCCGCGCGACCGTGCCGGCCGCGCGGCGCCCGCTCAGGCCGACTCTTCGTCTTCCTCGGCGTTGAAGTGCGAGGCGGTGTCGGAGTGACCCGCGGCGACACCGTCGGGGTTGTTGGGAATGGTGCCATCGGTGCCGAGGCCGCCGGGCTTGGGCTCGCCCTCGGAGTCGTCGGAGGGTGCCCCCTCCGTGGGGGACGCTTCGACGTCGGCGCCCTCGTACGCGTTCTCGTCTGCGGCGGCCTGAGAAGGGTCGGGGATGTCGGATGCCATGAGCGTGCCTCTCGTCGGGGGCGGGGCGGCAGCCTCGCCGGGTGATCGACGCTATCGAGAGGCGCGGTGGTGGCATCCACCCTTGCGGCGTGGTGAGGGGTGTGCTGGCCACACAACACGCACTACCCCTCGCGGACGCCTCACCTCCACGGGTCCCGACCGCGGCGGATGAGTCCTCGCTCATTCGATGTCGGATCACCCCATCCGCGGCCTTCGCGGCCATCGGGGTCGCGCGGACCGTCGACGAGGCTGCTCCAGCCGGTTCCACCCGATGGATATGCTGCTGACGCGCTGCGTGTTGTCGGCGCGGACGATTCCAGGAGTCCTTCATGTCCGAGCCGCTCGAACTGCACCTCACCCTCCCCGCGGGGCCCGCTCGCGATGCCGTCGCGTCGGCATTGACGGAGCAGGGTTTCACCGTGAACCCTGCGGCGGCCGGTTCGCTCGACGTCTCCCGCGGGAGCTTGGGTACCACCCTCATCGCGGGAGCGTTCGCCGGGCAGGACATGCACGTGCGTTTCGACGTCCACGTGCGAGATGCCCCGGAGGGGGCGGTGGCCACGTTCGTGCACTCGGCGGCCGGCGGGTTCTTCAAGGGTGGCGCGGTCGGTGCCGTCAAAGCAGGTGATGTGGTGCGCGAGGCGGCGCACGTCGCGGGGGTCCGACTCGCGCAACAGGGGCTGATCGTGGGGGCCGTCCCGGTAGCCCCGTCGCCTGGTGCGGACGCCGGAGCAACGCCGTACTCGAGCACTCCGCCGACGGTGGGGGCGCCGATGTACGCCGGGGCCGCCCCCGTTCCTTCGCCGGTCGATTACGCCAATCGCACCAACGTGGTGGCCATCTTTGCGATCGTGCTCGGGTTCGTCGTTCCCATCGGCGGGATCGTCGCCGGCGCGGTGGGGCTTGCGCAGGTCAAGCGAACCGGCGAGAAGGGCCGTGGTCTGGCGATCGCCGGCATCGTCGTGGGCTCGGTGATGACCGTTCTCGGCACCATCGCCGTCATCGCGTTCTTCGCCTTCTTCGTCATCGCCGGCGCGGCGGGGAATGCCGCGGCCACGGGGGACGGGGGTCTCCCCGACCCGAGCGAGGACGTTCCCGCCGAAGTGTTGTCGTTGCAGATCGGTCAGTGCCTCGATGACGTCTCGACGGGCATCATCACCAGCGACAACGTCGTCGGCTGCGACGTCGCTCACACCTATGAGGTGTTCGGCGAGGTCATCGTTCCCGATGGGTCCTTCCCGGGTGACGACCAGATGGAGGCGACCGCGCAGCGGTCGTGTGACGAGGCGTTCGCGTCGTTCGTCGGCGTCTCGTACGACGAGTCGACCCTGGAGTACACCTATGTCGCTCCCACGAGCGACACGTGGGAGTTCGGTGACCGCCAGATCGCCTGCCTCATCACCGACCCCGCGGGCGAAACCACGGGGTCGCTGGAGAACTCCGGGCGCTGATCCCCTCCCGGCCCCGGTGAGACAAACACATCGCCGCACACGCCGAGCGCGCACGCCCCGCAACGGACGTGCGCGCTCGAGCAGCGGGTGTCAGACCGAGAGAGCCGGCTGCTTCACGACGAGGCAGTCGCCGTCCCAGCCCACGGGCATGGGGTCGGTGATGCCGCCGACGAAACCGCCGTCGGGACCGACGTTGCGGAACGCCAGCAGCTGCCACGCGCCCGCCCGGTCCTGGATCAGGCGTCCGACGTAGAGGTCGTCGTCGGTGATCGGCGTTGCGGCACCGATGTCGAACGGGCCGAGCACGCTGTCGGCGGGAACGGCCCACACCGCACCCCGCGGGTGGCGCTCGCGGACGGCATCCATCGCCTGTCCGGTCATGCACGAGAACAGCAGCACGGCGCGGCCGTCGATCTCTTCGACCTGGGTCACCTCGAGCTGGCCGAAACCGTCGGTGCTCGGTTCGCTGACCGGCGCCTGGAGCTGCCACGTCTCGAGGTCGGTCGAGGTGGCGTGCGCGACGACACCGCGGCCGTTGAGCTCGCCGTGCGTGGCGCGGGCGGTGACGTACATGTGCCAGCCGCGGCCCGCGGGATCGGCGAAGACCCACGGGTCGCGGAACGCCTCGTCGTGCCAGTCGCTGTCGGCCAGGCGCTCGTAGGTCGTGCCGTCCGCTTCGAGCACCGGGTTGGCGGGGTTCTTGTGCCAGGTGAAGAGGTCGGCGCTGGTGGCGTAGCCGATGCGCTGCACGTTGCGTCCGTCTTCGTCCAGGCGCGAGCCCGTGTAGAAGAGGAACCAGGTGCCGTCGGCGCGGCGGACGGTCGAGCCGGTCCAGGTGGCGAGGGCGTCGAAGTCATCGGGGCCGCCGCGCACGAGGGCGTCGGCGACGCGCTCCCACGACACCAGATCGGTCGAGACGGCGTGGCCCACCGAGGCGCGGTAGTGACGGTCCTCCGGATCGTGCAGCGCCCGCGAGGCGTAGAGGAAGAACAGGTGGTAGGCGTCGCCGTCATCGGCGAACCAGAAATCCCACACGTAGGAATCGGCGAGGTCGAACACGTCAGGCACTTTCTTTCGGCGCAGCGGCGCGCTGCAGGTCTTCTCGGGTCGGGGGCTGCGTGCCCTTGCGGCCGACCGTGATGGCGGCGGGCGCCGCAGCGCGACGGAGCAGGGGCGGAAACGTGGGGGCCGCGGGGACCTCGACGGCGGCGGCGGGGCTCCCGCCGGGGCGCTCGGCCGCCCCGGCGGAAGTGGTGACGATGTCGACGAGCGCTTCGCCGCGCACGACGACATCGAGATGTGGACTCATCCCTTGACCCCGCTCGCCGCGATGCTGCTCACGAACGCGCGCTGGAAGACCAGGAACACGATGAGCACGGGGAGGGTGATGAGGGAGGTGTAGGCCATGACCTCACCCCACGCGGTGTTGAGCTGGAAGAAGTACTGCATCCCGACCATGACGGGTCGCAGCTCCTCTTTCTGCACGACCATGAGGGGCCACAGGTACTGGTTCCACGCGGGGAGGAACGTCAGGATCGCCACCGTGGCGAACGCCGGCCCCGACAGGGGCACGATGATGCGGCGGTAGATGGTGAACCAGCTCGCCCCGTCGATGCGGGCCGCCTCGTCGAGGGAGGTGGGGATGGTCGAGAAATACTGCGCGAACAGGAAGATCGAGAAGGCGTTCGCGATGAACGGCACGATCTGAACCTCGTAGGTGTTCAGCCAGCCGAAGTCGTACTTCAGGACGCCGCCCTCCATGACGAGGGTGGGCAGCTGGTTGACCCAGTAGACCATCGGCACCGCGATTGTCTCGAAGGGCACGATCAGGGTCGCGATCACCAGCGCGAGCACGACGACCCGACCCTTCCACCGCAGGCGCGACAGGGCGAAGCCGGCGAGGGAGTTCACGATCAGACCGAGTCCGACGGTGAGCACCGTGACGAGGATCGAGTTGAAGAGGAACTGCGCCACGGGCACGCGCTCGAACACGCCGAAGTAGTTGTCGAGGCTGATCTCACCGGTGGGGAGGAACGCCGCGGGGGAGTTGATGTCGCGGAGGATCTGCGCATCCGGTTTCAGGCTCGACACGAACATGAACACCAGCGGGAAGAGGAAGAACACCGCCAGGATCGACATCGACACGTAGGTGAGGATGCGGCCGTTACGGCCCTCCGACGAGCGGGTGCGCGTGCGGGTGGGTGACGTGCGGCGGGCAGCGCTGCGGGGGCGCTCGAGGGTACTGGTCATGTCAGTTCTTCTCTCGGGTCAACCAGCGCTGGATGAGCGCGATGATGAGCACGGCGACGAAGAACAGCAGCGAGATGGAGGCGGCATAACCGATCTCCTGCTGCTCGTAGCCCTTGCGCACGGCGTGGAACACGACGGTCGACGTCGAGTTCAGGGGACCGCCCTGGGTCATCACGTCGACCTGCACGAACAGGCCGAGGGCGGCGATAGTGATCGTGACCAGGACGAACACCATGGTGGGGCGCAGGCCCGGCCAGGTGACGTTGGTGAACTGGCGCCAGCGGCTCGCCCCGTCCATCCGCGCGGCCTCGTACAGCTCCTCGGGGATGGTCTGGAGCCCCGCGAGCCAGATGATCATGTGGAAGCCGACGGCCTGCCAGATCGACAGCACGATGATCGCACCGAGCGCCGTGCTCGGGTCGTTCAACCAGTCGGCGCCGGTGAGGGCCCCGAACGTGAGCGTGTCGATCATCGAGTTGATGAGGCCGTCGCTCTGGTACATGAAGCGCCAGAGGATCGACACCACGACGATCGAGGTGACGACGGGGATGAAGAAGACGACGCGGAAGAAAGTCGTGCCGCGCAGCCGCTGGTTCACCAGCACGGCGAGCAGCAGACCCAGCCCGGCCTGCACGGGCACGACGACGAGCGCGAACAAGAAGGTGTTGAGCGCCGACTGCAGGAACACCGGGTCGGCGGTGAAGGCCCGGAAGAAGTTGTCGAGCCCGACGAAGCGCGGCGGGTTCGGCGAGATCAGACGGGCGTTCGTGAACGACAGCGTGAAGGCGAGCAGCACGGGGACGATCAGGAACAGCAGGAGCAGGAGCGCGGCGGGGGCCATCATCGCCAGGCCCGCCCACGATTCGCTCCCACGGGAGGAACGGATGCGGCTGAGGGATCGGCGCGGCTGCTTCGCCGCGGCGACCGGAGGAGACACGGTCATCAGGTTCTTCTTTCGCGGTTCGCGGTGGGGGTCCTGCACCGGACCCCCACCGCTGGGCGCGGCGCTACTTCGCGCCGTAGCCGTCGTTGGACTCGATGTTCGTGTCGATCTCGGTGACCGCGGCATCCAGAGCCGACTGCACGTCGGCGCCGTTCATGATGTCCTTGGCCGCCGTCTCGAACGTGGTCGAGATCACCGCGTAGGCGGGGGTCTCGGGACGAAGCACGGCGTACTCCTTCGAGAACTCGGCGAACGGCCGCAGGGCGCCGTCGGCGGAGTTGAAGTACTTCGACGCCTCGGCGGCCGCCTCGGTGGCGGGGATCACGAGCTGCTCGTCGGCGAACTGGGTGATGTATTCGTCGTTGAAGCTGAACTCCAGGTACTCGCGTGCCCCCTCGGGGTCGCTGCACGAGGCGGAGATGCCCCACTGCCACGAACCGCCGCCGATCTTGGGGCCGTTGCCGAGGTCCGGCGGCGGGAGGATCAGAAGGTCGTCGCCCACGGCATCCACCGCGGCGAGACCGTTCCACACGCCGGTGTAGCTGAGCGCGACGTCGCCGTCGACGAACTCCTGGTTGCCCACGGTGCCGCCGCTGTTTGCGTAGCCGTTGGTGAAGAGCGACTGGAACCACTCGCCCCACTTCACGGCATCCGGTCCGTTCAAGGCGCCGTCGGCCGAGAGCATGGTGTCGCGGTCGATGAGGTCGCCGCCGAAGCTCTGCAGGAACGGGGAGTAGGCGTAGGGCCACCACTCGCCCGTGTCCTCGGCACCGAGGTCGATCGGGGTCTCGTAGCCAGCGGCCTTGAGGGTGGCGAGCGCCGCGTCGAACTCGGCGGCGGTCCAGGGCTGGTCCATGGTGGGGATGCGGATGCCGTTGGCATCGAGCACCGACTTGCGCGCGAAGATGCCGAGGGCGGCATCCCAGTACCCGGCCGAGTAGATCTCGTCGTTGTACTTTCCGACCGCGGTGGGCAGCAGCTTGTCGGTGATCTCGCTGGAGATGCCGAGAGGCTGCAGGTAGTTGGCCCACGCCCAGTTGGGCATGATGGGACCGTCGAGGTCGAGCAGGCAGGGCAGGTCGCCCGAGGCCGCCGCCGCGACGATCGCGTCGTTGTACGCCCCCTGGGGGAACGACTCGGTCTTGACCTGGTACTTCTCCTGCGAGGCGTTGAAGTCGCTGATGATCTGCTCGTAGACCGCGAGCTCGGCGGGGTTGCCCGCGGAGTGCGTCCACATGGTGAGCACCGTGCGACCGTCTTCGGTCGTCTCGCCGCCTTGGCCTGCCTGACCGCAGCCGGTCAACACCAGCGCGGCAGCGACGCCCGTCGCGGCGAGCGGGATGAAGGACTTCTTCATCGTGTTCCTTTCGGTGAGCGGCGACATCGCTGTCGCCTTCGTGAGAGGACGCCGAGGTGGCGTCAGTCCGCGACCCGGGGGTCCCGCGCGCTGCCGAGGTGCGCGGGAGGGCCGACGGAAGCCCGACGAACGATCGGGCAGTCCATGAGGTGGGGGGATTCGGTGTCCGCCTCGCGGAGGCCGAGTGCGACCTCCATCGCCCAGCGGCCCATGGCCGCGTGGGGGAGCGAGACGGTGGTCAGCGGCGGATCGAGCTCCGAAGCGACGAGCTGCTGATCGTCGTAGCCGACGATCGACAGGTCTTCGGGGATCCGGATGCCGTGGCGGTGCGCCCACGTCACGACCCCGGCCGCGATGCGGTCGTTGTAGGCGAAGATGCCGGTCGGGCGCTGCGCGGGCTCGAGCGCGAACAGGTCGGCGGCGGCCTGCTGCCCGCCCGCCGCCGAGGTCGGCGAGAAGACGTGGAGGGCGGGGTCCGGCTCGATGCCGGACTCGGCGAGCACGTCGAGGTAGCCGCGAAGGCGGAGTTCGGCGGCCACGGGGCGGTCTTCGTCGTTGTCGATGTAGGCGATGCGGCGGTGTCCGGCGTCGACGAGCTCCTGGGTGGCGACCCGGCCGCCGGCGTAGTCGTCGGGTACGACGGCGGGGTAGCCGCCGTCTTCGGGGCGGCAGTCGAGGAACACCGTGCCGGCGGGGAGTCCCGCGGGGGCCGGGATGACCCGGTGGTACATCGAGGCGTAGACCATGCCGTCGACGCGGTGGTTGACGAGCGTCGAGATCGCGTCGGACTCGATCTCGGGGTGACCGTCGGTGTCGACGAGGATGACGAGTCGGCCGTTCTCGCGGGCGACCTCTTGGGCTCCGGCGAGCATGCGGCCGGCGAAGGGGGTGGTGGCGATGCGGTCGGAGACGAGGCCGATGGTGCCGGTGACGCGCGTGCGCAGACTCCGGGCGATCGGGTTGGGCGAGTAACCCACCTCGTCGGCGACGCGGCGGACCCGCTCCTTGGTCTCGGCGGAGATACGGGACTCGGCGTCGTTGAGGACGAGCGAGACGGTCGCGGGGGAGACGCCTGCCGCTTTCGCGACGTCGGTAAGACGCACTCGTGTCATCACTCCACCCTCCCTTGGATAATCGATTTACCTTGATGATAAAACGATTTTTCAGCGACCGAGATCAGTGTGCTTCCTCGGACGCGGCGGTGTCAAGTAACGGTGCCGTAACGGTGGTTGAGAGGGTGCGGCATCCGCCCGGCCGGCCACCGTGCCCTCGCGAGACCGCACGCGTTTGCCGAGGCCGCAGCCGTTTTGTCGCATTCGCATGCGGTCTCGGCGAACGAGTGCGTTCTCGTGTTCCGGATGCCGCGATCCAGCGCGCGGCGACGGGTCCCGGCCGGCGGGGCGAGGTCGGTTCGCCCCCGCCCGGCGTGCGTGCCCTCGCGAGACCGCACGCGTTTGCCGAGGCCGCAGCCGTTTTGTCGCATTCGCATGCGGTCTCGGCGAACGAGTGCGGCCTCGGCATCCATTCGACAGGCGCGGGCCAGGCGCGGGCGCGCCGGCCAGGGGCCTGCCGGCCAGAGGCCCGTCGGCCGGAGCCCCACAGGGCCGCCACCATGCGCCGCCGACCGGCGCCGCGCGGTCAGGCGGGGTCGCCGCCGAGCGGGCCGACGGCGGGAATGGGGCCGCCGTCGTCGGCGCCGGTCCGGCGCGCACGGGCGATGGCGTTGCCGAGGTGGTAGATGACGAGAGCCGCGAACGATCCGAGCACGATCGCGCCGAGCTGGAAGTCGCCGAACTGCATCGAGAAGCCCGCGATCGCCAGCACCAGCGCGACGGCGCCGGTGTACTGGTTGACCGGGCGTGAGAAGTCGACGCGGTTGTCGACCCAGATCTTGATGCCGATGATGCCGATCAAGCCGTAGAGCGCGGTGGTCACACCTCCGAGCACCCCCGGCGGAATCGTGTTGAACACCGCCCCCACCTTGGGCGAGAGGCTCAGCACGATCGCCGCGAGACCGGCCACCCAGTACACGGCTGTGGAGTACACGCGAGTGGCGGCCATCACACCGATGTTCTCGCCGTACGTGGTGGTGCCCGAGCCTCCGAAGGTGCCGGCGAGGGTCGTGGCGACGCCGTCGGCGATGAGGGCGCGACCCGTGGAGCGGTTGGCGGTGGCATCCGTCATCGCCGCGACTCCGCGCACGTGTCCGACGTTCTCCGCGACCAGCACGAGCACGACGGGGAGGAACATCGCGATGACCGACCACGTCTGCGGCGACGCGAAGTCGGCGATGTGGAATTCGGGCCAGCCCACCCATGGCGCCGCCTCGACGGCGGCGAAGTCGATGAGCTTCTCGCCCGTGGCGGCCTGGATCAGCACCGTGGCCACGTAGCCCACGATCACGCCGAGGAAGATCGAGATGCGCCCGAGGAAGCCGCGGAACAGCACGCTGAACAAGACGACGGCGACCAGCGTGATCGTTCCCGGCAGCGGCTGGATCTGGAAGTTCGACCAGGCCACGGGCGCGAGGTTGAAGCCGATCAGCGCGACGATCGCGCCGGACACCACCGGCGGCATCACTTTGTCGACCCATCCGAGTCCGACGAACTGTACGACGAAGCCGATCGCGGCGAGCAGGATGCCGACGGCCACGATGCCCGCCAGCGCCGATCCCATGCCGGCGCTCGCCGTGGCGGCGGTGACGGGCGCGATGAAAGCGAACGACGACCCCAGGTAGCTGGGGAGGCGGTTGCGCGTGACGAGAAGGAACAGCAGCGTTCCCACGCCCGAGAACAGCAGCGTCGTCGACACGGGGAAGCCGGTGAGCACCGGCACGAGGAACGTGGCGCCGAACATGGCGATGACGTGCTGGAGCCCGATCGCGATCGTCGCGCCCCAGTTCAGGCGTTCGCTCGGGGCGACGACGGCCCCGGAGGCGACGGTGCGGCCGTTGCCGTGCAGTTTCCAGCGGAACATGTGTCTCCTCAGGGGGATGAATGGATGCCGAGATCACGCGCCTTTTGCGAGGTCACGCCCCGTTGCGTCGAACCGCGCGTGAGCTCGGCGAAAGCGGGTCACCTCGGCGACGTGACGGCGCCGGAAGGCCGGTCAGGACGCCGTGAGCAGGCGCAACAGCGTCGCGTAGCGCTCTCGGGTGCGCTCGACGATCTCGGCGGGGAGCGCGGGCGGCTCGCCCTGCTTGTCCCAGTTGTCGGCCAACCAGTTGCGCACGATCTGCTTGTCAAAGCTGGCCATGCGCTCCGCGGGCGTGGTGCCGGCGCGCCAGGACTCGGCATCCCAGTACCTCGACGAGTCCGACGTCAGCACCTCGTCGGCCAGCGTCAGCACGCCGTCTGCGTCGAAACCGAACTCGAACTTCGTGTCGGCCAGGATCAATCCGTGCGCCTCGGCGGTCGCGGAGGCGCGGCGATAGATCTCCAGCGATGCGTCGCGCAGCGCCGACGCCGTGTCGGCGCCGACGAGCTCGACCGACCTCTCGAACGTGATGTTCTCGTCGTGCTCGCCCATCGGGGCTTTGAAGGCGGGGGTGTAGAGCGGCTCCGGCAGGCGGTCGCCGTCTTCGAGCCCCTCGGGAAGGGGGATGCCGCACACCGTGCCCTCCGCGCGGTACTCGGCCCAGCCCGAGCCGGTGAGGTAGCCCCGCACGACGCACTCGATCGGTTGCATGTCGAGCGACCGGACGAGCATCGCGCGCCCCTGCACGGCATCCGGGATCAGCTCCACCGTGCCCTCGCCCGCGAGCGCGTGGTCGGGAGCGAGGTGGTTCGGGATGCCGCGACCCCCGTCGGCGCCGGCGAGCTGGTCGAACCACCACAGGCTCAGCGTCGTCAGCAGCACGCCCTTGTCGGGGATGCCGGGTGAGAGCACGTGGTCGAAGGCGCTCACGCGGTCGCTCGCCACGACGAGCAGGTGAGCGGGAGTCGCCTCGTCGCGGGTGTCGGCGGGGACGTAGAGGTCGCGCACCTTGCCGGAGTAAGTGTGGCGCCAACCGGGGAGCTCGAGCGGGGGAGCGAAGGTCACCCGCTCATTATCGCGGGTACGGGCCCCGTGCACCGGCGCGGATTGTGTCACACGCCGTCGTCGCGTGCCTGCCCTCCGGCCGGGGCGAGGGTCGTGACTACCCTTGATCGAATGAGCGAGGCAGCCCCCGACTCCGCGGTATCCGTCGATCCCCACCTCGGCAGTCGCCACAGCACCATCCGCGGATGGGTCTTCTGGCCGGCGGCCGGGATCGCACTGGCCTTCATCGCCTTCACGATGCTGTTCCCGGATGCCGCCGAGGCGACGTTCGGGGCGGTGCAGACCTCGATCGTCTCGGCGTTCAACTGGTACTACGTGCTGATCGCCGCGTTCTTCGTCGTGTTCGCCCTCGCGATGGGGTTCAGCCGATTCGGCAACATCAAGCTGGGTCAGGACGACGACGAGCCCGAGTTCTCGACGATGTCGTGGTTCTCGCTGCTCTTCGCCGCGGGCATGGGCATCGGTCTGGTCTTCTACGGGGTGAGCGAGCCGCTCAGTCACTTCGTGGAGCCCCGGCCGGGGGTCGAAGGCACCCCGAACCAGCTCGCGCAGCAGGCGATGTCGCAGACGTTCCTGCACTGGGGCGTTCACGCGTGGTCGATCTACGTCGTCATCGGTCTCGCACTCGCCTACGCCTTCCACCGCCGCAAGCGTCCTCGCACGATCCGCTGGGCGCTCGAACCCATCCTCGGGGCGCGCCTCGTGCAGGGAGCGTTGGGCAACGCGGTCGACGTCGCGGCTCTCGTGGGCACGTTGTTCGGCGTCGCGACGTCGCTCGGTCTCGGCGTCATCCAGATCAGCGCCGGTCTGGACTACCTGGGCATCGTGTCTCCGTCGGTGATCAGCGAGGCGATCATCGTCGGCATCATCACCGGCTTCGTGCTCTTCTCCGTGCTCTCGGGCGTCGGCAAGGGCATGAAGTGGCTCTCGAACATCAACCTCGTCCTCGCCGGCGTGCTGATGCTGTACCTGCTGTTCACCGGGCCCACCGAGTTCCTCCTGCGCGATGTGGTGCAGTCGATCGGCAACTACATCCAGAACTTCGTCGGACTCTCCTTCACCACGAGCGCGTACTCGGGCGAAGACGGCGTCGCCTGGCAGGGGACGTGGACGTCGTTCTATTGGGGCTGGTGGATCTCGTGGGCCCCCTTCGTCGGCATCTTCATCGCGCGCATCTCGCGGGGTCGCACGGTTCGCCAGTTCGTCACCGGAGTGATCCTGGTGCCCACGCTCGTCGGCATCCTGTGGTTCACCGTGCTCGGCGGCACGGCGATCTACGGCGAGCTGACCGGCACCGTGAGCCTCGTCGGCGAGGACGGCGCGGTCAACGTGTCGACGGCGCTCTTCCAGATGCTGCAGGGGGTGCCCGGAGCGGTGTTCCTGTCGATCGGCTTCCTCGTGCTGATCGGGATCTTCTTCGTCACCTCCGCGGACTCGGGTGCTCTCGTGATGGGAATGATCGCGACGGGTGGCGAGGAGGAGCCCAAGCGCTGGGTGCGCATCTTCTTCACCCTCGCGACCTCGCTCATCGCGTTCGCACTTCTCCTGGCGGGCGGTCTCACCGCGCTGCAGGCGGCGGCGATCAGCATCGCCCTGCCGTTCAGCCTCGTCCTCCTCGCCATCTGCTGGGCAACGGTCGTGGCCTTCCGGCGCGAGCTGCGCGCGTACGACAAGGCCGAGCGGGCGCAACTGCGCGACTCGATCGGCGAGCACTACGGGCTCGAGGTCGAGGAGCCCAACCAGCGCGGCATCTTCGGCATCCCGGTGCGGTGGGGTCAGCGACGGGCGGCCGCGAACGCGTCCCCGCCCGTGCGGCCCGAGGCGCCGTCGTCGCCGCAGTCCTGACACCGTCCCCTCCGCGCATCCCTCCCTCTCCCGCGCCCACCCCTTCCCTGTCGAGTGTCCAGAACACGCTGTGTGCGCTTGTGCGACGCGGCGTGTTTCGGACGTTCAACGGGTTCGCGCGGGGGTTCGCGTGTCGTCCGTAATGGGCGTATAGTCCACGTGGACTAGTCGACACGGACCACGAGGAGGACGGATGCCGCAGCCCCTCCGCCTCACCCCGATCGCGGTCATGATCCTCGCCACCCTGCGCGAAGCCGACATGCACACCTACGAGATGGTGCGCCTGCTGAAGGAACGTCGCGACGACCGCCTGATCCCTCTGCAGAAGGGCACGATCTACCACACGGTCGCGCGCCTCGAGCGGGACGGCCTTCTCGCCGAGGTCGGCGTCGACCGCGACGGCAACCGCCCCGAGCGCACGACCTATACGCTGCTCCCGGCCGGCCGCCGCGCTGTGGAGGAATGGGTGCGCGCCGAGTTGCCCCAGATCGATCGGGCGAGCGACTTCCGCGTCGCCCTCTCGGAGGCGCACAATCTCGAACGCGAAGAAGTCGTCGCCCTGCTCGACCAGCGCCGAGAGCTCCTTGTCGCCTCCGTCGACGAGCACCGCACCGGGCTCGGTGGCGCGGCAGCGCGAGAAACCCCCGAACAATTCCTCGTCGAGCTGCAGCGGCAGTCCGCTCTGCTCGACGCCGAACTCGCGTGGCAGGACTCCCTGCGTGCGCGCCTCGCCGATCGCTCCCTCGCCTGGGGTATCGCCGAGATCCCTGAGCACATCAAGAAGAAGCATCGCGTCTCAAAGGAGACCACCCCATGACCGACTCCCGCGCCGCCTCCGCGGCATCCGCCCCCACCGGGTCGACCCGCACAGGGTCCACCCGCACCACCGAACGCAGTCCCTGGCCCGCCCTCTGGGCGCTCGTCATCGGCTTCTTCATGATCCTGGTCGACACCACGATCGTGTCGGTGGCGAACCCCGCGATCAAGGCCGCCCTCGACCCGAACACCAACAGCCTCGACAACGTCGTGTGGGTCACCTCGGCCTACCTGCTGACGTACGCCGTTCCTCTGCTCATCACCGGCCGCCTCGGCGACCGCTTCGGCCCGAAGAACATCTACCTCATCGGCCTCGCGCTCTTCACCATCGCCTCGCTCGCGTGCGGGCTGTCGTCGTCGCTCGAGATGCTGATCGTGGCTCGTGCGGTGCAGGGCCTGGGCGCAGCCCTCGTGACGCCGCAGACGATGGCCGTCATCACCCGCACCTTCCCGCCGCAGCGCCGAGGAGCCGCCATGGGCCTCTGGGGGGCGACCGCCGGTGTCGCCGTGCTCGTTGGCCCCCTCGCCGGCGGCCTGCTCGTCGACGGCCTCGGCTGGGAGTGGATCTTCTTCATCAACATCCCCGTCGGCGTCATCGGTTTCATCGCCGCCGTCATCCTCGTGCCGCAACTGCCCAAGACCGCTCACAAGTTCGACATCGTCGGGGTGCTCCTCAGTGCTCTCGGCCTGTTCCTCATCGTGTTCGGTCTGCAAGAGGGCGAGCACTACTCCTGGGCCCCGTGGATCTGGACGATGGTCGCCGCCGGCCTCGCCGTCATGGCGCTGTTCATCTGGACCCAGGCGCGCAGCAAAAGCGAGCCGCTGGTTCCGCTCGACCTCTTCCGCGAGCGCAACTTCTCGATCGCGAATCTCGCTATCGCCACGGTCGGTTTCACCGTCACGAGCATGGCGCTGCCGCAGATGTTCTACCTGCAGCTGGCGCGCGGTCTCACGCCGACCGAGTCGGCGTTCCTGCTCATCCCCCTCGCGATCCTCTCGGGCGTGCTCGCCCCCTTCGCGGGCAAGCTGCTCGACCGCACCGACCCGCGGTTCCTGCTCGTACCGGGCCTGCTGCTGGTCGGCGGATCGCTCGGGATCTACACGGCGCTCATCCTGAACGATGCGCCGATCTGGGCGTTCCTCATCCCCTCGGCCCTCATGGGCATCGGTAACGCCGGTATGTGGGGTCCGCTCGCCACCACCGCCACGCGCAACCTGCCGCCGCGCCAGGCGGGTGCCGGCGCCGGCATCTACAACACCACGCGCACCGTCGGCTCGGTGATGGGCTCGGCATCCATCGCCGCGTTCATGCAGGCGCGGCTCGAGGCGAACCTGCCGGGGGCAGCGGATGCCGGAGCCAGCTTCGGCGGAGGCGCGTTGCCGCCGCAGGTGGTGGAGGGCTTCTCGACCGCCATGGGTCAGTCGCTGATCCTGCCGATCTGCGTGATCGCCGTGGGACTCGTCGCGGTGCTGTTCATGCGACGTCCGTCGATGATCCGCCCGCACGGGGCTCCGCGTGAGGCGGCCCCGGTCGAGCGTGCCGCCCAGGAGGCTCCGGCCACCGCGGGCGAGTAACCCACCCGCCTCGAACGCCGTCGTCCCGGAAGGGCCGGCGGCGTTCGTCGTTCGCGCTCAGCGCTCGGGCGCTCGCGTCGGATGGATCATGACGGTGATGAGCGGAGGAGCTGGGGCGGAGGGAGGACGGATGCCGTGCCGGCGGTCCTCCGCTCGCCGCGACTCCTCCGCTGGGCACGGTTCAGCGGCGGTGCCGCTCGGCGCTGTCGCCGCTCGCGGCTACGGCGTGATCTCGTCGACGAACGCGCGGGCCTCGTCGATGAGGCCCCGCCATCGGTCGGCGCCCGCGTCGAGGGGCACCTCCGCCCACTCGCGCAGCGGACGCCCGCGCATGATCATGGGCCCGGCGATTCCTTCGTCGACGATCTCGCCGATGCGCTTCTCGGGCAGTTTCACCACCAGCGAGCCGTTGTGCACGACGAAGGCGAATACCTTCTCGCGGATGCGAAGGCCCTCGGTGCCGAACATGCGCCCGATGTCGACCCCGGGCAGTGCACACAATCGCTCCGCGATCGGATCGAAGACCTCGTGGCCGCGAGCCATGGCATCCCTGTCGATCATGGCCCACACGCTAGCGGCGAGGGGACGCCCGGGCCAGTGGGCGACGGTGAGGGGGCGTACGCAGTGGGCGCCGAAAGCGGCTTGCTCTATAAGTAGTATGCGCGCATACTAATAACATGCGCATCCTCGCCTCCGCCATCCGTGAATCCTCCGCCTCTCCCGCCGCGTTCTTCGCCCGGTGGGTCGATCACGACACATGGCGGGAATGGTCGCCCGACACCGAGTGGGTGCGCATCGAGCACCCGGTCGCGCAGGGTAGTCGCGGCATCTTGAAGCCCGAGGGTGGCCCGCGCGTGAAGTTCGTCGTCGCCGAGCTCGAGGCCGACCGTGTCTACACCGATGTCACACGGATGCCGGGAGCCCGACTGACGTTCCGTCACGGCGTCGAGCCCACCGCCGGGGGGTCTCGTGTCACCGCCGAAGTGACGATCGACGGTCCGCTGTCGGGGCTGTGGGCGCGCACCGCGTTCGCCGGCTTCGAGCAGTCGGTTCCCGCCGATCTCGACCGGCTCGTCGCCGTGGTGGAAGGCCGATGACCGCCTGGATCGGCGTCGCGTCCGCGGAGCACGTCGCGCGCGGTGTCGCGCTAGGTATCGCCCAGATCGGCCACGGCAAACGCCCCGGGCTCGCCCGCATGCGGCCGGGCGACACGCTCGTCTATTACTCGCCGGTGCACCGCCTCGGCGACACCGCGAAACTGCGGGAGTTCACCGCCATCGGACGCGTGGACGAGGGGGAGATCTGGCAGGCCGACGAGGGGGACTTCCGTCCGTTTCGTCGGGCGGTGACGTATCGATCGGCGCGACCCGTCGCCGTCGCCGACCTGCGGGGCCGGCTCGCTCTGACCGCCGAGCCGAACTGGGGGTATCAGCTCCGGCGCGGTCTCGTCGAGATCGCGCAGGCCGACGCCGACGTCATCGAGCACGCGATGATCGAGAGATGACGAACCCCCTCGACAGCCGCTTCCCGACCGGCGATGTGAGTCCCGGGTTCTTGTTGTGGCAGGTGACGAACCGGTGGCAGGCCGCGATCCGTCGAGCGCTCGCCCCGCACGAGCTGACGCACGTGCAGTTCGTCCTGCTGGCGGTGCTCACCTGGGGCGACACCGCTGAAGGAATGACCCAGGCCGAGTTGAGTCACCGCGCGGGCGCCGACCCGATGATGGTGTCGCAAGTCGTCCGGGCGCTCGCCGAGCGCGGTCTCGTCGAACGGCATCCGGATGCCGCGGACCGCCGCGCCATCCGTGTGCGTGCCACCGCCGAGGGGCGCGAGCGGGCGCGGGCGGCCAACAACGCCGTCGAGGACGTGGATGAGGCGGCGTTCGGGGACCGGGCGGGCGATCCCAGGCCGCTCGCCGGTCATCTTGCCGACGTCCTGCGCCGGCTGCAGTCCTGAGGCCGCGACACGATCGTCGGTGAGTCGTGGCGGGCGGTTCCATATTCATTTATACGCCGCTATAGTGAAAACGAGCCGCCGTCCGATCCCGGTCACTCGCAGGAGCATCCATGACCACCTCCGCCCCGCACATCACCACTCCGAACCCCGTCGCGAGCGACGCCGCGACAATCCGACCCCGCCCGCGGTGGGCCCGAACCGCCGGCATCCTGATCGCCGTCGGCGGGGCTCTGCTCACCGCGGCGACCGCGATCGAGCTCACCGCCGACGTCGCCACCGAGTCCGGGCCGGCGACGGCCTTCTGGGTACTCTTCCTCGCGAGCACGCTCACCCACGTCGCGGCGATGGTCCCGCTCGCGCTGGGCCGAGGCGACGGGCAGGGCGCCGTGGGCGCGTCTCTCGTGGGCAAGGTCGCGCTCCTCGGATTCGGGGCGCTGTTCCTCGCGAACCAGAGCATGTACCTCGTCACGGCCTACCTGCTGCCGTCCGCCGCGCTCACCGAGGGGGCGCTGGCGTTCCTGGTCGGGATGAGCGCCGCGCAGGGCGTCGCTCTCCTGGTCGGCGGCATCGTCATCGTCCGCGCCGGGGTGCTGACGGGCGGGGCGCGCTGGGCCGTCTTGGTGCTGGCGCTCGTCGGCTTCGCGCTCGGCGTCGTGCTCAACGTGAGCACCGTCGAGGCGCTGTCGAACGCGATGTACTTCGTCTCCACCGGCGCGCAGATCGTCGCGGGGCTCGTGATCTTCCGGTCGACGGTCGCGGCGGCGAAGTAGCGTTCTCCCGTGCCCCGTAGTTACCACTCGCCCAAACGGCAGGCCGACGCCGCGGAGACCCGCGCGACCATCGTCGACGCGGCGGCCCGGCTGTTCGTCCGCGACGGGTACGTCACCACCTCGATCAAGGCGATCGCGGCCGAGGCGGGGGTGTCGGTTCCCACGGTGCATCTGAACGGGCCCAAGCATGCCCTGCTCATCGCGGCGTTCGAGCGCACGTTCGCGGGAGACGAGGGGAGGCACTCGCTCGCCGATCGCCCCGAACTCGTCGCGATCATGGGCGAGCCCGACACCGATACCGCGATCGCCCGGTACGTGGACTTCCTCATCGACGCCAATCAGCGCTCGGCGGCGATCGTTCGCGCGATGGTGGCCGCCGCCGACAGCGACCCCGAGGCGCGCGCCGCCTACCTCGACCTCGAGATGCGCCGCCACCGCGACATGACGATCGCCGCGGGCTGGTTCCAGCAGCGCGGCCGCATCCGCGTCGACCAGCTCGACATCGCTGCCGACGTCCTGGGGCTCCTCACCGGCCCCGATCCGTGGACGCACCTCACCGTGGCCCGCGGGTGGGCCGTCGCCGCCTACCGGACCTGGCTGACGGCCCAGCTCGTCCACCTCGCCGACAACCTCGCCTAGACCCCCGTCCGTCGGCGGACGGGGTCATCCTCGAAGGACTCAGACATGACACCCTCCGCCCTGCTGTGCAGCATGCCCGCCACAGGCCACGTGGGCCCGCTCCTCGTCGTCGCGCAGGAACTGCAGCGGCGCGGGTGGCGCGTGCGCCTGCTCACCGGGTCGCGGTACCAGCGGATGGTGGAGGAGGCCGGCATCCTGTTCCTCCCTCTTCCGGCCGACGCCGACACGCTGGAAGGGATCGGCGCCGACGAACGCGACCGCGGGCTCGCGACCATCAACCGCGGCGTGGAGCGCGCCTTCGTCGACCCCGCAGCGCCGGCGGCGGCCGCCCTCGAGCAGATTCTGCGCGACGAACCCGCCGACGTGGTGCTGCACGACATGACCTTCCTCGGCGTGCAGACCTTGTTCGCACGGCCGCGCTCTCAACGCCCCCTCACCGTGATGTGCGGCATCGGGCCGGCCGGTTTCTCCAGCCGCGACACCGCCCCGTACGGACTCGGCATCACGCCCCTGCGGGTGCCCGCACTCAACCGCCTGCGCAACGGTGTGCTGGGGGTGGCGGCGAGAACGGTGCTGCGTCCCGTGCACCGCTCGCTCGATCTGTTCCTCGCGGGCGTCGGTGCGCCGCCCCTGAACGGCGCGTTCTTCATGGACGTCCTCTCGCGCAGCGACCTGCTCGCGCAGTTCACGGTGCAGGAGTTCGAATACGCCCGCCGCGACGCCCCGGAGGCCCTCCGGTTCTACGGCCCCATGGCATCCGCCGCCGCCCACCCCGTTGCGGCACCGGAGTGGTTCGACGACCTCGACCCGACCCTGCCGCTCGTGCACGTCACGCAGGGAACCGTCGCGAACACCGATTACGCCGAGGTGATCGAGCCGACGCTGGCGGCACTTGCCGACCTGCCCGTGCAGGTGGCGGTGACCACCGGCGGGCGCGACGTCGAGACCTTGCCCGCCCTCCCCGACAACGCCTTCGCCGCGAGCTACCTGCCCTACGACGACCTGCTCGCCCGCACGAGTGTGCTGGTGACCAACGGCGGCTATGGGGGCCTTCACCACGCGATGCGCCACGGCGTACCGATCGTGATCGCCGGCGACTCGGAAGACAAGGTCGAGACCTCCGCGCGCGTGCAGTACGCCCGGGTGGGCGTCAACCTGCGTACGGGGCGTCCGACTCCGGATGCCATCCGCGCGGCCGTCCGGCGCATCCTCGCCGACGACGGCTACGCGGACCGCGCCCGCCGCGTCGGCGACGCGATCGCGCTCGCGCCCGGCGCCCCCGGGCTCGTCGACGACATCGAGCAGATGCTCGGCGCGCGCCGCTGACCCTCCTCCTCCCACCTCACCGAAACGAAGGACACTCCATGACATCTCTCTCCGGACGCACCGCCGTCGTCACCGGCGCCACGAGCGGTATCGGAGCCGCCGTCGCCCGCCGCCTCGCCGAAGCCGGCGCGCGCGTCGTCGTCTCCGGGCGCGATCTCGGCCGCGGCGCTGCCGTCGTACAGGCGATCGTCGACGCGGGCGGAGACGCGCGGTTCGTCGCCGCCGACGTCACGCGCGACGCCGACGTGGCAGCTCTCGCCCGGGACGCGGCATCCGAGGCTCCGATCGACTTCTGGTTCTCGAACGCGGGAACAGAGGGGCCGATCGGTTCGATGGACGCCTGGACCGCCGAGGCCCTGCGCGAAGTGGTGGATGCCAACCTCACCGGCGTGCTGTCAGGACTCCACCACGCCTCGTCGCACATGCGCCGCGGGGGCGTGATCGTCAACACCGCGTCGTTCGTGGGTACGGTGCTGCCCGTTGCGATCGCCGTTCCCTACGCGGCGGCCAAGGCGGGTGTGGTGGCTGCCGGTCGCAGCGCCGCGCCACTGCTGGCTGAGGCGGGCATCGACGTGCTGACCCTGTGCCCCTGGGTGATCGACACTCCGATGGTCGATCGTCTCACCGGCGGCGCGGCCGATGACAAGGCGGGTTTCGCGGCCGGCTTCGCGCCCAGCGGGCGGCTGACCACCGTCGACGACGTCGCGCGGGCGGCGGTCGACCTGCTCACCGAGCAGCCCCGGCGCGCCAGCGGTACGGCGGTTCTCGTGGATGCCGGCCCGACCGTGACCGTTCTGGCGTGACCACCGCCCCGGGCGTCGCCGTCTCGGAGGTGGCTTCTGGCCGGAGTGTCCGCGCCGCTCAGCGCCGAGACTCCGGGCGTCAGGCCCCGGCGACGCGCGCGGCGATGTCGGTGCGGTACTGCCCGCCCTCGAGGCCGATCCGCTCGAGGCCGGCGTAGGCCGCGGTGCGCGCCTCGGCGAACGTCGTGCCGGTGGCGACGACGCTGAGTACGCGTCCGCCGGTGGCCACGAGCTCGCCGTCGCGGAGCGCCGTGGCGGCGTGGGCGACGTGGACGCCGTCGACCTCTTCGGCCTCGTCGACGCCCGTCAGCACTCGACCGGTGAGCGGCGCCTCGGGGTAGCCCTGGCTCGCGAGCACGACCGTCACCGCGGTCGCCTCGGCGAACGCGGGGCGGGGCTGATCCTCGAGCGTGCCCGAGGCAGCGGCCAACAGCAGCCGCGACAGCGGGTCGAGAAGGCGGGGGAGCACGACCTGCGTCTCGGGGTCGCCGAACCGGGCGTTGAACTCGATGACCTTGACGCCCTGCTCGGTGAGGATGAGTCCGGCGTAGAGGAGTCCGATGAAGGGGGTGCCCTCGGCATCCATCCGCCGGATCACCGGTTCGGCGATCGCGCGGGTGACGTGGTCGACGAACTCGTCTTCGCCGCCGAAGCGGTCGGTCAGCCACGGCAGCGGCGAGTAGGCGCCCATGCCGCCGGTGTTGGGGCCCTCGTCGCCGTCGCGCAGGCGCTTGAAGTCCTGCGCGGGGCTGAGAGGTGCGACGTGGTCGCCGTCGCTGAGGAAGAACAACGACACCTCGGGGCCCGAGAGGAACTCCTCGATCAACACGGCGCCGGTGGGCAGATAGGTCTCGGCGTGCGCGATCGCGGCGTCGCGGTCGGAGGTGACGATGACGCCCTTGCCCGCGGCCAGGCCGTCGGCCTTGACCACGTACGGGGCGCCGTACTCGTCGAGAGCCGCTTCGACCGATGCCAGGTCGCCCGCGCGGGCCGATCGTCCGGTGGGGACGCCCGCGGCATCCATGATCCGCTTCGCGTACGTCTTCGAGCCCTCGAGCTGGGCTGCAGCCTTGCCGGGACCGAAGACGGGGATGCCGTGGGCTCGCAGCGGATCGGCGACGCCGGCGACGAGGGGCGCCTCGGGGCCCACGATGACGAGATCGACGGCCTCGGTCTTGGCGAACTCGAGCACGGCCGTGGGGTCGAGCGGATCGAGATCGACCAGGTGCGCCTCGCGGGCGATGCCGGCGTTGCCGGGCGCGGCGAAGATCGCGTGCGACTCCTCTTCGGAGCGCAGGGCGAGGATGATGGCGTGCTCGCGCGCGCCCGAACCGAGGACCAGGATTCTCACGCGGCCAGCCTACCGACCCCGCGACGGGCTGCCTCGAGCGTCCAGGACACGCCGCGACCGCCGAAGCGACGCGGCGTGTGCTGGACGGTCACCGCCGGGGACCGCCCCGGGCACACGCGTCGTCGCGGAACGAGACGAGCGAACGCGTCAGGTGCGCCGGGTCGACGAACGGCGACATGTGCGCGCCGTCGCCGACGTGGAGGACGGCGCGCGGCAGACGCCCGGCGAACGCCGCCATGACCTCGGGCGTCGAGACCCCGTCGTGCCGCTGCGCGAGAAGGGTGACGGGGACGTCGAGCGTCGCGGCCTCGGCGGCTCGGTCGAAGCTGGAGATGGCGCGCAATGCGCGTGCCCAGTCCCGCGGCGCGCGGTGGGCGACCGCGAGGTCGGCTGCCGCACGGACGACCGCGTCGCCGTGTGCCGCCCGTTCTGCGGGAAGGAACCAGCGAGCCAAGCCCGCCTCGACGGGCGGTCCCTCCCCGGCGGCGACCGCGTCGGCGACGGCGGCGAAAGCGGGGAAGGGGGTGTCGCGGCTGCAGAGGACCGTGAGCGAGCGCACCCGCTCGGGCTGGGCCAGTGCCAGCTCGAGCACGATCTGTCCGCCGAAGGAGTGACCGACGAGGTCCCAGCGGCCCGGCGGCAGCGTGGGAGCGAGGCGACCGGCCACCGTGGCCTGGACGTCGACGGTGTCGGGCAGGTGCGACACGTCGGGGCAGACGACGGGCTGGTCCGTGAGCCGCGACGACACCCCGTCCCACACCGCGGGGCTGAGCGGGGTGCCGTGAACCAGGACCCAGGTCGTCACGCACTCATGGTGGCACCTCGCCGTCCGTGCGCGCGATGCCGGGCGGAAGGGTCGACGTGGCGAGTGCGGGTGCGCTACCCGCCGGGTCGCGTGACCCGCGGGTAGCGTGGATGCCATGCCTCCCCGCCGTATCGAGACCGGAGACGGCCGTGCAGCCCTCGCCGCCGTCGCCGCCGGAGACGCCCCGCGCCCGGCGACCGCCACAGCGGTGCGTTACCTGCTGCAGCTGCTGGCCGAGAAGGCGCCCGGCAACTCGGTCGAGATGCGTGTGCCGCCCTTCGGTGCCGTGCAGGTGATCGAGGGCCCCCGCCACACGCGAGGCACCCCGCCCAACGTCGTCGAAACCGACGCCGCCACCTGGATCGCCGTCGCGACGGGCCAGGAGCACTGGGCGGATGCCACGACCGCGGGCCGCATCGTCGCCTCCGGCGTGCGCGCCGACATCAGCGCGCTGCTCCCGCTGCGGCCGTAGCCCGGACCGCGCCCCCGCGGCTCATCGCCGAGATCACACGATCCGCGCGAGATCACCGGATCGAGCCGCGCAACACCGCGTGATCTCAGGCGGAACGTGTGACCTCGCTGACCGGACCGAGGCCGAAGGCTGGCGCGCGCTACCGGCAGACCGGCCCGTCGGGAGTCATCGCTGGACCGGGTCGGCGCCGCCGGCGAGGAACCGCACCAGGTCGCGGCGGGTCGGGGCCGCCTCCCAGTCGCCGGGTACGAGGCACGCCATCGCTCCGCAGGCGTTGGCGCGCACGAGCGTGTCGGCGACGTCGAGTCCCTCGAGGTGGGCGCTGAGGTAGCCGGCGACGAAAGCGTCTCCGGCGCCGACGGTGTCGAGGGGGTCGATGACGAAGCCGAGCGCCTCGGTGACGCCGGTGCCGGTGAAGACCGCCGCCCCTGCGGGGCCGCGTTTGACCACGACCTGCTCGACGCCGGCGACGAGCAGCGATTCCGCGGCATCCGGGGTCAGCAGGGCGAACTCCTCCACGCCGCCGAAGACCAGCGTCGCGCGCTCGGCGATCTCGCGCAGGAGGGGCCCGGCGACGTCGGGGGCCGCCAGCGCTGAGCGGTAGTTCACGTCGAAGCTCACCGGTACGCCGGCGTCGCGCGCACGATCGACGGCGGCGAGCACCGTGTCGCGTGCGCTGGGCGACAGCAGCGGCGTGATGCCCGTGACGTGGAGCAGGTCGGCATCCTCGATCCATCCCGCGGGGATGTCGGAAGGGGCGAGGCGCGAGCCGGCCGAGCCGCGCCGGTAGTAGTGGACCGCGGTGGATGCCGCGGAGGGACGCTCCTTCAGCATGAGGCCCGTGGGCGCATCGGCGTCGACGAGCGCGTGCACGTCGAGGCCTTCTCCGCGCAGCTCGCGTGCGATGCGCTCGCCGAGGGGGTCGTCGCCCACGCGGCCGAGCCAGGAGGTGTCGATCCCGAGGCGCCGCAATCCGACGGCGACGTTGCTCTCGGCCCCGCCGATGCCGAGGGCGAGGCCCGCGGCGTGACGCAGCGACCCGATCTCGGTCGTGCGGGCGAGCGCCATCGTCTCGCCGAGGGTGACGACGCGGGTCACGAGCCGTGCCCCGCGTCGCGGGCCGACCCCGCAGCCGCGCGCGCCACGCCGGACCGGCCGACCGTCGAGGTCGCGATCCAGGCCTGACCCGCCGGGGACGCGCCGCTCACGCCGAGACCCCCACGTACCGCGCCGCTCACGCCGAGACCCCCGCGCACACCGCGACGAACCGCTCGGCCCGCTCTCGCAATGCGCCCAGGTCGCCGCCGCGGAACGCGTCGCCGAGCAGAGGCCCGCCGACGCTGACCGCCACGGCGCCCGCCGCCAGCCAGGCGGCTGCGCTGTCGGCATCCACCCCTCCCGAGGGGACGACGGCGATGTCGGGGAAGGGACCGCGCAGATCCTTGAGGTATGCGGGACCGACCTGGCCGGCCGGGAACACCTTGACCGCCGAGGCGCCCGCCGACCACGACGCGAACAGCTCGGTGGGGGTGAGCCCGCCCGGGACGATCGGCATGCCGGCGGCGACCGCGCGCTCGACGAGGGCGGTCGAGGTGATCGGGGTGACGACGTAGTCGGCGCCGACGGCGATCGCGCGCTCGAGCTGGTCGAGGTTCGTGACCGTCCCGATGCCGAGGTCGCCGTCGAACGACGCGCGGAGTTCGGCGAAGGCGTCGAAGGTGCCCGGCGTCGTGAGGGTCAGCTCGACGCTCTGCACGCCCGCATCGGCGAGGGCCGTGAGCACCGGAGCGTAGTCCGAGGCCGCGGACGCGCGGGCGACCACGACGAGCTTCGACGAGACGGTGCGGGTGGGAAGCTCACCAGTCATGGACGGTCCCATCCAGCAGGCGGTTCACGGGCAGGTACGCCTTCGTGTACTCGAACGCACCGGCGGCCTCTTCGTCGAGCTCGACGCCGAGACCGGGCTGGTCGCCGGGGTGCAGGAAGCCCCTGTCGAAGGTGAAGGAGGTCTGGAACACCTCGAGCGTCTGCTCGTTGTGCGGCATGTACTCCTGGATGCCGAAGTTGTGGATCGCGAGGTCGAGGTGAAGCGCCGCCGCCATGCCGACGGGCGAGATGTCGGTGGGACCGTGGATGCCGGAGCGGATGCCGTAGATCGCGGCGAAGTCGAGCAGCTTCTTCATCGCGGTGATGCCGCCGGTGTGGGTCACGGCCGAGCGGACGTAGTCGATCAGGCGCTCGGTGATGAGCGTCTGGTAGTCGTACACGGTGTTGAAGACCTCGCCGATCGCGAGCGGGGTGGTGGAGTGCTGGCGGATGAGGCGCAGCGCCGTCTGGTCCTCGCCGGGGGTGGCGTCCTCGAGCCAGAACAGGTCGTAGGGCTCGACGTCCTTCGCGAAGCGCGCGGCCTCGATCGGCGACATGCGGTGGTGACCGTCGTGGAGGATGCGGAGGTCGGTGCCGAACTCCTCGCGGATCTTCGAGAAGACCCCGGGCATGTGGTTGAGGTACTGGCGGGTGTCCCACGTCTCCTCGGCCGGGCGGTCACCGGAGCGCTTCGCGGGTTCGTAGTCGTAGCGCACACCGGGGCCGGCGGCCGAGACGCCGTAGATCTGGCCGAGGCCGGGAACGCCGGTCTGCACGCGCACGGCGGTGAAGCCGAGTTCGCGGTAGCCCGTGATGGCGTTGGCCAGGGCCTCGAAGTCGGTGCCCGAGGCGTGGGCGTAGACGCGGACGCCGTCGCGGCTCGCGCCTCCGAGCAGCTGGTACAGCGGCATCCCGGCCTTCTTGGCCTTGATGTCCCACAGCGCCATGTCGACCGCGGCGATCGCGGCCATGGTCACCGGTCCGCGGCGCCAGTACGCCCCGCGGTAGAGGTACTGCCAGGTGTCTTCGATGCGGTCCTCGTCGCGGCCGATCAGCATCGAGGCGAGGTGGTCGGAGAGGTACGACGCCACCGACAGCTCGCGGCCGTTGAGGGTGGCATCCCCCCATCCGACGACGCCGTCGCTCGTGGTGACCTTCAGGGTGACGAAGTTGCGTCCGGGGCTGGTGACGATGACGTCGACGGAGGCGATGCTCATGAGGGACTTCCTGGTCGAGAGGTGAAGGGGCGGCGAACGGGCTCGTCGCCCGGAGGGGGCGGTATCCGGGACCGGGGTCCTCCGCCGCGGGGGAGGGATACCGGGCGGGCCCGCCGTCACGAGCCCACCCGGACGCGGACCGCGCGGCCCGCGGGTGACGGAGCTCCCTGGAGGAAGCCCCGCCGGATCACATCGCGGGGCGGGGATCCCGCAGGTCGCGGCCGGTCCACTCGGGTGCGACGATCGCGGCGACCAGGGCGGACGCCGTGAAGATGCCCATGAGCACCATGATCGGGATGATGCTGCCGGTCGCGGCGGCCACCCACGCGGCGGCGACGACCGGGCCGATGCCCGTGGCGATGATGGCGGCGACCTCGCGGACGACGGCGGTGAGGGTGTAGCGGTTGCGGGCACCGAAGATCTCGGGGATCGAGATGTTCTCCATGGATGCCAGCCCCAGCACCGAGATGTTGTGGATCAGCGCGTAGCCGACGAAGATCCAGCCCACCTCGCGGGAGTTGATCAGCAGCAGCGTCGGGACGATCAGCACGAGCGACAGCGACGACATCACGATGTACATCCGGCGGCGACCGACCTTGTCGCCGAGGAAGCCGACGAGGGGGATCGTGATGAAGCCGATCAGCGACGACACGATGACGATCTCGGGGCCGACCTCCTTCGAGATCGCGAGGGTGATCGTGATGAACGAGATGAGGTAGGTCTGCACGATGCCCGAGTTGCCGGCCTGGCCGAAGCGCAGGAAGAACGACACGAGGATGGCCTTCAGCGGCTTCTTCTGCAGCGACTCGAGCGTGCGGACGTCGTTGGTCTCTGTGGCGACCTTCTGGAGTTCGGCCCGCGAGAGCGCCTTGCCGTCGACGACGTCGGTGCGCTCCTCGAAGACCGGGCTCTCCTTGAGGTTGAAGCGCACCCACAGGGCGAAGAGCATGATCACGGCGCTGCCGATGAAGGGGATGCGCCAGCCCCACGCGATGACGTCGCTCTCCATCATCACGGCGAGCAGGATCGCCCAGATGCCCGAGGCGAAGAGGGTTCCGCAGTTGGTGCCGAGGGCGACCAGCGAGGCGACGACGCCGCGGCGGTTGTCGGGGGCGTACTCGGCGAGCATGACGCCCGCGCCCGAGATCTCGGCCCCCGCACCGAAGCCCTGCGCGAGACGCAGGATCACCAGCAGGATCGGAGCCAGGATGCCGACCTGTTCGTACGTGGGCAGCACGCCGATGAGGGTGGTCGCAGCCCCCATGAGCAGGATCGTGTAGAAGAGCACCTGCTTGCGGCCGATCTTGTCGCCGATGCGGGCGAAGAAGAACGCGCCGACCGGGCGGGCAACATAACCCACGCCGTAGGTCGCCATCGCCAGGACGACCGCCATGGCGGCATCCCCTCCGGCGAAGAAGATCTGGCTGAAGACCAGGGCGGCGGCCAGCGAGTAGAGCTGGAAGTCCATGAACTCCAGCGCGGTGCCGAGCCAGCCCGAGACGGCGGCGCGGGCGAGGTCGCCGGTCGACCTCTTGGCGACGGGCGGTGACGTCGAGGCGTCGACGCCGGGGGCGGAAGAGCTGCTCATCGGATTACTCCTTCGTAGTGATGACGGGTCTGTGACAGCGGGTGTCGGTGGGTTAAAGGGAGAGGAGGACCTTGGCGGATGCCGAGGAGTCGCGCGCGGTGGCGAACGCGCTGACGGCGTCGGTCGCGGGCACGACGTGCGAGACGACCGCGTCGAGGGTGTCGGTCGACGCCAGCATCGCGATGGCGTCGTCGATCTCGGTCGAGAAGCGGAACGCACCGCGCAGCGTGAGCTCCTTCGCGAGCATCGGGGCGAGGTTCACTCCGAGCTCGGCATCGGGGAGCATGCCGACCTGCACGACGGTGCCCGCACGGCGGGCCGCGCGCACGGCCTGCGTGAGGGCGACCCCCACGCCCGAGCACTCGAACACGACGTCGAACGATTCGTTCTCGATCGTGTCGGTGCCGACGAGGAAGGTCTCGGTCGCACCGAGTGTCCGCGCCCGTTCGAGGGGCTCGGGGCGCACGTCGCTCGCGCCCACGACCGCGGCGCCCGCGTGGACGGCCGCGGCGGCGACGAGCAGGCCGATCGGACCCGCGCCGATGACGAGGGCGCGCCTGCCCGTGAGGTCACCGGCCAGGCTCACCGCGTGGATGGCGACGGCCAGCGGCTCGGCGAGGGCGGCGCGCTCGAGGGGGAGCCCCTCGGGCAGGACGCGCACCATGTGCTCCTCCACGATGAGCAGTTCGGCGGCGCCGCCCTGACGGTGGGGGAATCCTGCGGCGCTGCCGAGGTAGTCACCGCCCGCGCGCAGGTGCGGGCGGTCTTCGAGACCCGCGACCGAGGGGCCGAATCGTGCCGGGTGCACGGTGACGGGGGTCCCCGGCGCGAGGCGCCCCGAGGGGTCGAGGTCGACCTCGGCGGAGAGCTCGTGACCGGGGGTCAGGGGCTCGCGAACGGCGTACTCGCCGTTCTTGCCGTGGAAGTAGTAGTGCAGGTCGGAGCCGCAGATGCCGACGTAGCGCACGCGCAGGCGCACCTCGCCGTCACCGGGCTCCGGGGTGGGGCGGTCTTCCCAGCGGATGTCTTCCGCGCCGTGGATCGCGAGAAGCTTCATCGCGTCTCCTTCGTGTCGTGTGCGCTCCGGGAGCGCCGGGTGGTCAGGGGGTGGTGGTCGCCAGGGCGCGGGATGCCGAGAGGGCGTCGGCGACGGCGCTGTCGACCCCGCGCTGCACGATGGTGTCGAGCAGGTCACCGACCCGGTCGACGAAGGCGGTGCGGTGCGCGAGGTCTTCGCCGAACAGGTGCAGGTCGACGATGGCGCGGGCCGCGAGGTCGCGGCCGCCGCGCACGGCACCCGCGGTGAGGCGTTCGCGCGCGTTGTCGTTCATCGCCGCGGCGTGCGGACCCGGGTCGAATCCGGCGGGCGGCGCGACGCAGGCGAGGTAGGCGGCGACCGTGAGGGCGATGAGGTGCGGGAACTCCCCGCGGTCCAGTGCCTGCAGGACGGGACCGGGGATGCGCTGGCCGAGCTTGACCGATCCGTCGGAGCCGACCTGGTCGGTGCGGTGTCCCAGCGCGCTGTTGCCCCAGCGGGCGAACAGCTCGCGCTCGTACTGCTCGACGTCGACGCCCGCGGGCGCGGTGATCGAGGGCTCGTACTCGTGACGCAGCACGGCTGCGGCGGAGGCCTCGATCACGGGGAGGGCGATGGCATCCGGAATCGTCGCCGCGCCCTTCAGAGCGCCGAGGTAGGCGATGAGCGAGTGCGTGCCGTTGAGCAGACGCACCTTGAGCAGCTCGTACGCGCCGACCTCGTCGGTGAACACGGCGCCGCCGGCCTCCCACATCGGTCGTCCCGCGGCGAAGCGGTCTTCGATCGCCCACATCGTGAACGGCTCGGCGGGCACCGGCGCGTCGTCGCGTACGCCGAGCAGGGCGGCGACGCGATCGGCGAACTCCGGGGTCGTCGACGGGACGATGCGGTCGACCATGCTCGAGGGGAAGGTCACCGCGCGGTCGAGGTAGGCGAGGACGTCGGCGCCCTCGGCATCCGGGAGCTCCTGCAGGAACGCCCGCACGAGCTTCTCGGTGTGCGAGCCGTTGGACAGCAGGTTGTCGCAGCTGAGGATCGACACCGGCTCGCCGCCGGCCTGGGCGCGACGCTGGAGTCCGCGTGCGAGCTGCCCGATGGTGGACCGGGGAGCGCCGCCGCGGATGTCGGCGGCGACGATCGGGTCGGCGACGTCGAGCCGCTGACTCGAGGGCGAGTAGTTGTAGCCGTTCTCCGTCACGGTGAGCGTGGCGATGCGGATCCGCGGATCGGCGAGGTCGGCGACCACGCGCGCCGGGTCGTCGGCGGCGACGTAGGAGTCGGTGTGCACGCCCGGAATCTCCAGCGAGGTGCCCTCCGGCGAGACGGTCGCGACGGCGTAGAGGTGATCCTGCGCGTGCAGGGAGTCGACGATGCGGCGCGACCGCGAGGCGACGCCGACGATTCCCCAGTCCCCGCCGTCGGAGCGGAGGGCGGCGGCGGTGTAGACGGCCTGGTGCGCACGGTGGAAGCTGCCGAGCCCGAGGTGGAGGATCCCGGCGGAGGCGGGCGAGGGTGGCACGACCGCCGACGTGGCCGCGTCGCGGCTCAGACGGGCGGTCATGCGCGTACTCCGCTGAACGCGGCGGGAGTCGCCTGGTAGGGATCGTCGATGATCGGCATGGCAAGAGTGTGCAGCAGGTTGTACAAACTTGTCAAGCTTTTGCACAGAGGGATGCACGATGATGGGAGGACGACGACGGGAGGTGGAGATGGCGGCGAACCTCACGGAGGTGGCGCGGCACGCGGGAGTGTCCATCGCCACCGCGTCGCGCGCCTTCGGCGAACCCGACCGATTGGCCCCCGCCACGCTCGAACGGGTGCGCCGTTCCGCGGCCGAGCTGGGCTACGCGACGCCCCAAGCGGCCACCGGCACGCGCACGATCGCCGTGGTGGTTCCGGATGCCGCCAACCCCGTGTACGCCACCCTGCTCAAGGCCATCCAGGGTCAGGCGTGGCACGGTCGCCACCGCATCGTGCTGTTCGACGCCGACGAGGATCTGCGCCGCGAGCGCGAAGCCATCGAGCTCGGATGCCGCACCGACGGTCTCGTGCTGTGTTCCCCGCGCCTTCCCGAGGTGGAGGTGCTGGGGCTCGTGCGCGACACTCCGCACGTCGTCGTCAACCGCGTCCTTCCCGGAGCGCTCTGCGTGGTGATGGACGCCGAGCGGGGACCGACGCAGGCGGTCGAGCACCTCTCGGCCCTCGGTCACGATCACGTCGCCTATGCGTCGGGGCCGCACGGGTCCTGGGCCGACGAGCAGCGCGCCGGCTCCGTGGCACGCGCCTGCGAGCGTTTCGGCATCCGTCTGACGCGGTTGAGCCATCACGCGGCATCCATTCAAGGAGGCCGGGCAGGGGCCGCGGCCGCCGTCGCCAGCGGCGCCACCGCGGTCATCGCCTACAACGACCTCGTCGCCCTGGGCCTCGAGGCGGGCATGGCCGAGCTCGGCCGCGTCTGCCCCGACGACATCAGCATCGTCGGCATCGACGACATCGATCTGGCCGGGGCGGTCACGCCGAGCCTCACGACCGTGCGCATGCCCATCGCGCGCGCCGGTGCCCTGGCCGTCGACCTGCTGCTGCAGGCGATGGTCGGCGCCGCGCCGACCGGCGAGACGGTGCTGCCCTCGCAGCTGATCGTGCGCAGTTCCACAGCGCCCCCGCGCGTGCCCCGTCGCTGACGCGCGTCGGGGCGTCGGCCTCATCCGCGCGCCGAACCCGCCTCCGTTCGCCGATCCCCTGGACGTCCGCGACCATCTCGTGCGGTCTGGACGCTCGCGTACGGAGGGGACGATGCCCGCCGCCGCGTCCGCCCTGCCGCCTGCCTCGACGCCGAAAGGTCACGACCCACAGCGAACCCGACGGTGGGACAATGAAGACATGGCCGAGCAGCCCGACCCCGAACGACCGGTATACGTCCGCGACGATATCGAGACCGCGACCGTGCGTCGCGCGCCCAAATACGGCGTGTTCCTGGCGGCGGGGGCGTTCCTCGGCATCCTCGTCGCCCTCATCCTGAGTGTGGCCATCGACGGTTCCGACGTCAGTCCGTACACGCAGGTCGTCTACTCGCAGCTGCAGGTGTTCGGTTTCACCGCGCTCATCTGCGTCGTGGCCGGTGTCGCCCTCGCGGCGATCGTCGCGCTGGTCTTCGAGCGGGTGCTCGGCGGACGCACGCGGCAGGTCACCGTCGACCACGAGCAGTACGAGGTCTGAGCCTCACGCCAGCTCCGCGATGATCGGGTGGATCGCGGTGTCGAAGGCCACGACGTCGCTGCGCAGGCCGTCGGTGACCGCCACCGTGAGCGAGCCGATCCACCACACCCCGCGCTGCGTCAGTGGCAGCACCTGGACGTTCAGCTCGAAAGAGTGAGCCCGTCGCCCGACAGCTCGCTCGTGTGCGGCGATGGCGCTGGCGTAGGCGCGGTACGACACTCCGGGCCGCGCTGCCGACTCCCGCGCGTAGCGGTCATGGCCGAGGCGCGCGAAGTCCACCGCGTCGTCGGCGTGCGCCGCCACGGCTTCGCGGAGCGTGTCGGCGCCGTCGACGGGCAGCGCAATGAGGCCGTCGAAGCCCTCCACGAGTTCCAGTGGGACGGGTGAGGGGTGCGCCTGGGGCTCCACCGTCATCGCCCAGAACCCCCGCCATTCGCGTTCGAGTTGCGCGTGCGCCGCCTCCGTCTCGTGTCCGACTGCCGGTGGCGGCACGCGCCGCAGGGAGGGCAATTCTTCGGGGGAACGGATGCCGAGCACCTGGCGCAGATACAGCGCGATCAGCACCGATGTCGCCGCGTCCTCGCGGATCACCCACTCCGGCTGGCCGCCCGTCATGGCGCCATTGTAAGGACGCTCCGTGCCCAGGGGGATGGATCTTGCGCCCGGTCGGGCGTTCGGCGGGGAGAGCGGAGGGGCGGGGACGGCGGCAGCGCCGTGTGCGGGGCGTCGGGCGCGGGGCGCGGGGCGCCGGGGCGACGAGCCGGGGGCGAGAGGAGGGGTTGGGGTGAGGGGAGGGCCGTACGCAGGGATTGCTCCTCCGACCCTCCCTCGTCCTCTACTCGTCACCTGCGGCACGGCTCCTCCCCAGCCCGCGCGCCCGGGTATTTCTCCCCCGGAGGCGCCTCGGGCTCTTCGCACGCCTCGGCATTCGACCACCCTGAGCCCCATGTCACGGCGCCCAGATCCCGTCGACCTCGTGAGACAGCGAGGCGGAGTCGTCCGCGGCGTGCGGTTGAGCGAGGCCGGCGCATCGTGGCGCGCGGTGTCTGAGGCCGTGAACGACGGCAGGCTACTGCGGGTGCGCCGTCGGTGGCTCGCTCTGCCCGACGCCGATCCGCACCTCGTCGCCGCCGCGCGCGGAGGCGTGGTGCTCTCCTGTCTCACTGCTGCGGAGCACCTCGGACTGTGGGTCGCGACACGCCGCGGCGTGCATCTCGCCGCCGCGCCTCATGCCGGTCGCGTGGACGTCGCCGAGGGCACTCACGTGCACCGCATGAAGCCGTTGGTGCCTCGGCATCCGGATTCCCTCGTGGATGCCGTGGAGAACACGCTCGTCCTGGCGGCGATGTGCGTCCCCCGGGAGGAGGCGCTGGCGGTCTGGGAATCCGCGCTCAACAAGAGACTCGTCACGATCGACGCCCTGGAACGCCTCGCCCTGCCGGCGAAGGCGCGTGAGATCCTCCGGGTCGCGCAGCCCTTCGCGGACTCCGGGCTCGAGACCATCGTCATCACGCGACTGCGGTGGTTGGGGCTGAGGCTGCTGGCCCAGGCGTGGATACTCGACCACAGGGTCGACCTGTTGATCGGGGACCGGCTCGTTCTGCAGATCGACGGAGCGCATCACGTCGGCGCGCAACGGGCCGAAGACATCCGTTACGACGCCCTGCTGACGCTGAACGGCTACCACGTGATCCGCGTCGGCTACCGGCAGATCGTCGACGATTGGCCGAGCGTGCAGGACCTCGTCACGAGAGCCGTGGCGCAAGGACTCCATCGCGCGCGCCGTCCGTGATCCAGGCCGTGCACCCCGGCGCTGTGCGCTCCCGGTGAGAACGTCTTCGCGCCGGGCGTGCTGCGGGGAGGGGGAGGGGTGGAGGGAGGATGCCGTGGGGATGTGGGTCCTCCACTGGTCCCCGGTCCTCCGCCGGTCAGCGCGCCCGACGGGGCGGGCGGTAGCGACCCGCGCGACGCGCGTGCCTGTCGAGCCCGGGTAGTCTGTTGCGGTGGCCTCAGCTCCCCACGAAAACCCCTATTCCGCCGCCGGCGTCAACACTGCCGCCGGAGACCTCGCCGTCGAATTGATGAAGTCGGCCGTTCGCCGCACCCACGGGCCCGAAGTGCTCGGTGGTGTCGGAGGTTTCGCCGGTCTCTTCGACGCATCCGCCCTGCGCGACTACGCCAAGCCGCTGCTCGCGACTAGCACCGACGGCGTCGGCACGAAGGTGGCGATCGCGCAGGCCATCGACAAACACGACACCATCGGTGAAGACCTGGTGGGCATGGTCGTCGACGACATCGTCGTGGTCGGCGCGCGTCCGCTGTTCATGACCGACTACATCGCGTGCGGCAAGGTCGTGCCGCAGCGGATCGCCGACATCGTCGCGGGCATCGCCCGCGGCTGCTCCCTGACCGGCACGGCTTTGGTCGGCGGCGAGACCGCCGAGCACCCGGGACTTCTCGGCATCGACGATTACGACGTGGCCGGCGCCGCGACGGGCGTGGTCGAGGCCGACCGTATCCTCGGCGCCGACCGGGTGAAGGGCGGCGACGTCGTCCTCGCGCTCGCCTCCAGCGGCCTGCACTCCAACGGCTACTCCCTCGTGCGCCACATCATCGCCGGCGCGGGTATCGCGTACGGTGCCGCGTCCGCCGATCTCGGCGGCACGTGGGGCGAGGCACTCCTCGAGCCCACGCGTCTGTACACCTCGCCGCTGCTGCGCCTCCTCGACGACGGCGCGGTGGGCTCCGGCATCCACTCGCTCAGTCACGTGACGGGCGGCGGTATCGCCGCCAACCTCGCGCGTGTCCTGCCGCAGAACACGTGGGTCGACGTCGACCGCTCCACGTGGAGCCCCTCGCCGGTGTTCCGCGTGCTCGCCGACATGGGCGGGCTGGAGCTGATCGCGACCGAGGGCACATGGAACCTCGGCATCGGCTTCCTCGCCGTCGTCGCACCCGAGATCGCGGATGCCGCGATCGCGGCGCTCACGGCCGAGGGCATCGCCACGTGGCAGGTCGGCGTCGTCCGTGACGACGTGCGCCCCGAAGGCGAGTACGAACAGGGCGCGAAGGGCGTCGACGGAGGCGCAGTGCGCCTGGTCGGGACGTACGCGGATGCCGGACACCCGGCGAACGGAGCGAGCTAACACCCCATGTGCGGCATCGTCGGCATGGCCGGGCAAGGCCCGGTCAACCAGGAGATCTACGACGCGCTCCTCCTCCTCCAGCACCGTGGACAGGACTCCACGGGCATGGCCACCGCCGAGGCGAGCGGTGTCTTCCACATCCACAAGGCCCGCGGCCAGGTGCGCGAGGCGTTCCGCACCCGCGACATGCGGGCCCTCCTCGGCGACATCGGCCTCGGCCATGTGCGTTACGCCACCAAGGGCACCGCGTCGAACGAAGAAGAGGCGCAGCCCTTCTACGTCAACGCCCCCTACGGCATCGTGCTGGTGCACAACGGCAACCTGACGAACACGCGCGAGCTCACCCGCGAGTTGTTCAGCAAGGACCGCCGTCACCTCAACACCAGCAGCGACACCGAGCTGCTCGTGAACATCCTGGGTTCCGAGCTCCAGTCCGAGATCACCGGACCCGATCTCGACCCCGCGCAGGTCTTCCGCGCGGTCGCCCGCGTGCACGAGCGCGTCGAGGGCTCCTACGCCTCGATCGCCCTCATCGCCGGCTACGGACTCCTCGCCTTCCGCGACCCCTTCGGCATCCGTCCCCTCATCCTCGGCAAGCGCCCCGCCGCCGACGTGCCGGGCGGCGAGCCGCGCGACGAGTTCATCGTGGCATCCGAGTCGCTCGTGCTCGAGAACGCCGGCTTCGAGGTCGTGCGCGACATCGAGCCCGGCGAGGCGGTGTTCGTCGCCCTCGACGGCACGCTCCACGCCCAGCAGTGCGCGCCGAACGCGACCCTGGCGCCCTGCTCGTTCGAGTACGTCTACCTGGCTCGCCCGGACTCCGTGATGAACGGCGTCTCGGTCTACGAGACGCGCCTGCGCATGGGGGAGCGGCTCGCCGACACGGTCGCGAAGTACACCCCCGCGGGGTCCATCGACGTTGTCATGCCGATCCCCGACTCCGCCCGCCCGGCGGCGATGCAGGTCGCCCGCAAGCTCGGCATCGAGTATCGCGAGGGCTTCTACAAGAATCGTTACGTCGGCAGGACCTTCATCATGCCCGGGCAGGCCGTGCGCAAGAAGAGCGTGCGCCAGAAGCTCAACGCCATGTCGACCGAGTTCCAGGGCAAGAACGTCCTCCTGGTCGACGACTCGATCGTGCGCGGCACGACCAGCCGCGAGATCATCCAGATGGCTCGGGATGCCGGGGCGCTCAGCGTGACGTTCGCATCGGCCGCGCCGCCGGTGCGGTTCCCGCATGTGTACGGCATCAACATGCCTTCGCGGCACGAGCTGGTGGCCCACGGCCGGACGATCCCCGAGATCGCGCAGGAACTGGGCTGCGACTACCTTGTCTACCAGGAGGTCGACGACCTCAAGGCCGCGATCATGGAGGGCACCGACCTGGCCGACCTCGACATGAGTTGCTTCGATGGCCGGTACGTCACCGGCACCGTGTCGGAGGAGTACCTCGCCTGGGTCGAGGGCAGCCAGGAGTCTTGACCCACCGCGCGGCGGGACACGTCGCGCTCGCCGCGGCCGCCGTCGTCCTGCTGGCGTTGACGCTGCGCATCGCGGTCGCGTCGTTGTCCCCGTTGCTCACGGCGATCGGGCGTGACTTCGAGGTGCCCGCCGCCGTGGTCGGGCTCATCGGCATGGCGCCACCCGTGGCCTTCGCGCTGTCGGGCATGGTGACGCCGGCGATCGAGCGACGACTCGGGCTGGAGCGCACGGTGCTCGTCGCCGCGATCGTCGGCGCCGTGATGCTGGCGCTGCGGGCGGCCGCCGTCGACGCTTGGACGCTGCTGGCGGCCACCGCAGGTGTCTTCGCCGCCGTGGGGGTGGCGAACGTGCTGCTGCCCACCGTGGTGAAGAAGTACTTCCCGGAGCGCATCGGACTCATGACCACCGTGTACTCGACCACGATGGCCGTGGCGACGTTCACGCCGCCGCTCGTGGCGGTGCCCCTCGCTGAGGCGGTCGGCTGGCGGGGGTCGTTCGTGACGTGGGCGGCCGTGGCGGTGGTCGCGGTGGTGCCGTGGATCGGGATGAGCCTGCGCGCCCGTGCCTCGCGCTCCGACATCGTCGCGCAACCCCGGGCGTCGGTGCTGTCGCGTATCGTGCGGGTGCCGCAGACCTGGGCGCTCGTGATCACGTTCGGCGTGAACTCCGCCGTCGCGTACGGGATGTTCGCGTGGCTGCCGCTGATCCTCATCGACGACGCCGGGGTGGATGCCGCCGAGGCGGGCGGTCTGCTCGCCCTCTTCGCGTTCATGGGGCTACCGGTCTCGCTGCTGGTGCCCGTGCTCGTGGCGCGTCTCGGGCGGACGACCCCGTTCTACGCGGTGGCGATCCTCGGAGGACTGACGGGGATCGTCGGTCTTCTCGTGGCGCCCGCGGCGGCGACCGCACTGTGGGTGGTGCTCATCGGCATCCCGCCCCTGATGTTCCCGCTCGCCCTCGTGCTGTTCGGTCTGCGCACGCGCTCGCACGAGACCGCCGTCGCGGTCAGCGCCTTCGTGCAGAGCGCGGGCTACGCCTTCGCGGCGCTCACGCCCCTCGCGATCGGGGTGACCCACGAGCTGACCGGCGGGTGGACGGCGGGGCTCCTCGTGCTCGGCGTGGCATTGCTGCTCGTCGTTCCCGCCGCGATCGTCATGGCCAGGCGGGAGTCGGTCGAGGAGGCGTGGGAGAGGCGCACCGGGCACCGCTGGTGACATTGCCGCCGCTGGGGAGCGGCGAAAGGTGTGGGGCGGGTGAAATTGCCGTCCGCATGCCCGTCGATGCGACGTAGTCGGTGCCGCGTACGTCTGTGGATCCCTAGAGTGGCCCGGCTCGCGCCCTGTCCTCTCACAACTCTGGAGCATCCATGACACTGCCATCCGACCGCGATCACATCCCCGCGTCGTTCCCGCTTTCCCGTCGGGCGATCCTGGCGGCGTCTGCTTTCGCCGTCCCCGCCGTCGTCGCGGTCGGGACGAGCCCGGCCTTTGCCGCGTCGCAGCCGAATTCGCTCGCGCTTACGCTCTCGCCTTCCACCGTGGCTGCGGGTGAGACCACCGACGTGGTGGCGACGGTGACCGATTCGGCGGGTGCGCCCAAGGCCGGACAATCGGTCACGCTGACCTCGTCGTCGTCATCCATCACGTTCTCCGCCTCCACCGGCGTCACGCAGGGCGACGGCACCTTCCGCACGAAGGCGACCGTGGCCTCGTCGGCGAGCACGGGGAAGCCCACCATCTCTGCCGTCTCGGGGGGCGTGACCGCGGTCGCCACGCTGACGGTGGATACGTTCGCGATCACCACATCGGTGGCGCCCGTGTCGGGTGGGGGCATGCGTGTGACCTCGACCGTCCGCGACTCCGCCAGAAAGGTCGCCGTGGGGCGCACCGTGACGTTCTCCTCCCCCACGCGGGGGGTCTCGTTCGACAGCCCGTCGGGTGTGACCGACAGCAACGGACGGTGGACCTCGATGTTCAGCGCGACGAATACCACGCCGACGACTGCCACGATCGTCGGGACGAGCGGAGGGGTGGCATCGAGTTCCCCGTGGCCGATCCTCTCCATCACGGGCTCTCCCTCCCCGTCCTCCATGCAGTCCTACGTGCAGAGCCACTCGACCCTGCCACTGGCCGTCAAGTACGCGGACGGGCGGATCTTCGACGACACGGCGCTCTCCAACCTGATCTACGCGTCGACGACCTACTACAACGGCTACATGGGCACGAACGCTCAAGCCGGAGTCTCCAAGAGCGTCAATGTGAGGCTCGACGACACGACGAAGAGCGCGACGGTGTACTTCCACACGAACAGCATCACGGAGCGGGGCGTCGCCACGATCACGGTGAAGTGCAACGGCACGGTGGTCACGAGGACGGTCACGATCACCTGAACAGGGTCGCGGCGCGGCGGATGTTCGAGCCGCGACGGCTTTTCTGCGGTAGTCGCGGACCGCGGCGCGCAACGGGCGGATCGTCTGAAGGGTCGCACCCCGAGGGGTGCGACCCTTCACGCGTACTCGCAACGGTGTGCGGCGCCGGCGACTCGACGCGTCGACGCTAGTGATCAGCGTGCCCCTCGCGGGGGAACGCCTCAGCCGTCGCCGCGAGAGGCGGGTGAGATCGGCCATCGCGCGCTCGTCCGCAGGGTGAGACGCATGCGGGGAGCGGAGTTCATCTTGGGGTGAACTCCGATCCTCAGGCCGCGGTGGGCGCGCGACATCATCCGAGGAAGGCGAAGACGAGAGGGCATGTAAACATACAGTCTGAGAGGGTTCGTCCACTCGTCGAACCGCTGATCCTCGGGAGTTTCCATGTCGCATCGCAACGAGCAGAAATCGATCGCCTCACCGTCGAGTATTCCTCGACGGGCGGTTCTAGGGGCTTCGGCGGTCGCCGTTCCCGCCATCATGATGACCGCGTCGTCGCCCGCGGTGGCGGCGTCGGGCCAGACGATGGCCATCGTGCTGTCTCCCTCGTCGGTGATGGCCGGGGGCACCTCGTCGGTGGTCGTGACGCTCAAGAGCGCGGCGGGCGCTGCGGTGGTCGGACAAGCGGTGACGCTGTCGGCGGCGACGGGGGTATCGTTCTCACCGGCGACCGGCCCGACGCAGTCCGACGGCACTTTCCGCTCGACGCTCACGGTCGCCTCGACGCGTGCGGCCGGGACGGTCACCGTATCAGCGCTCGTCAGCGGGGCCAACGCGAGCGCGGCCCTGTTGGTCAAGACCGTGGCCGTGGCCGTGGCGGTCTCGCCGGCGTCGTCCGTGCGGGGTGATTCCGCGACGGTGACGGCGACGGTGAAGGATTCCAGCGGTGCTGTCCTGTCGGGCCGCGCGGTGACGTTGTCGACCTCGAGGTCCGGCGTGTCGTTCGCCGCGGCGAGTGGGACGACCAACGCGTCGGGACAGTTCTCCACCACGGTGAGGTCGACCACGGCGACGGCGGCGGGGGCGGCGACGCTCACCGCTACGTCGCTGGGGGCCTCGGGAAACGCGTCGTGGACGATGCTCGGGGTGAAGGTGGCGGTGGCGGTTTCGCCGTCGTCGATCGGCGCAGGCGGGGCTTCCGTCGTGACGGCGACGGTGACCGACTCCAACGGTGCCCCGCTGGCGAATCGTGCCGTGTCATGGGGAACCACGTACAGCAAAGTGGCTCTCAAGGACGCCAGCGGAACGACGAACGCGGCGGGGCAGGTGCAGACGACGCTGCAGACGCGAGGCAACACGCCGGTCGGGGCGGGAACGGTGTCGGCGTCGAGTCTGGGCGCGTCGGGAAGCGGCGCCTTCACGGTGTCGACACCGACCTTGGCCATCTCCGCACCCCCGGAGATCTCGGCCGGAGGCAACGCCACGATCAGTCTGTCGGGGTGGCCCGGGCGCGATGTCACGGTCACGAACAGCGGATCCGGTATCGGTTACCCCAACGGGCCCACCGCGATCTTCGCCGCCAATGGCTCTGCCAGCGTCGTCGTCAGCGTCAGCAACGCGGCCGTTCCGTCGGTGACCTTCACCGCGACCTCGTGGGGTCTGGTGGCGTCCACCACGGCGCGCGTGGGTCCGGCCGGCTCGGCGGGAGCCGGCGGCACCCGACTCGACCTGGCGACGTTCACCGACGGGATCAAGCCGTCGAGGAACCAGGTCGTCGACGCGCTCCTGTTCGATGTGCTGACCGCCAGCGGGACGACTGTGCCGTCGAACCAGTATCACGTTCTCGTTCCGAGCAGCGCACCGAGCGGGTTCGGATGGTTCGCCCTCAACGCGAGAGCCGGTGGGGGTGGCCTCACGGGCGGCTTCCGGGCGGTCTCTGCGGGGCAGTGGCTGGCTGGATCCGGGGCGGCCAACGAGTTCTCGGAGACGCTGGCGCTGCGCCGGCTCGACGGCGCGGCCTTCAACAATCGGAGCGTTCCGACCGGATCGGGCTCGGATTACATCACGGCTAAGTCGCGCACGGGGGCGGCCTTCTCGTACACTCCCGCGATCGGCCTCTTCGCCTTCGCGTTGAACGGCGCACAGTACGTCCGCTTCGAGTCCCGGGTCGCATGGGTGTGATGCGCGGATCCCGCTGAAGAAGAGAAACCGCTGGCCGCACTCGTCCCGGAAGGGAGAGTGCGGCCAGCGGCGTTCCACTCGCGTGAGTGTGCGCCCGCCCGTAACCACGCGCAGCGAAGAAGAAGGTCGTGCACGCCACGAGCGTCCACCGTTGCTGAGGCTCCCGGACAGCTCACGGGGCATCCCGGCGTCGGTACTCAGGCAGGGAGGAAAGAGCGGAAGCTACGCCTTCTCGTCTTCCAGAGTGTCGCTGTACTGATCGGCCCACTTGTCGATGTACGCGTCTTCACCCGGAGCGGGTGCACCCAATTCGCGCTCGAGAGCGGAGTAGTTCACCGAATAGGTGTCGTACTTCAGCTCACGGGCGATCTTGGTGTTCTTCGCCTTCTGACGGCCACGCCCCATGCGAGACCCCCTCACGATCGACGTCGAGGGCCGCGCTGTGGGCCCTGCGTATTGCGGTTCCGGACCGAGCCGGTAAGAGTAACAACCAGGATATCACGGCGCATTCCGGCCGAGCCGTCGTGCAGCGTCCGCCCGGATCACCGGGCACCCGAGAGGAGCCGCCATGACCGATCAGCCCCACCCTGTCCCCGCGGGACCGGTGATCGCGGGCGTCGTCCCCGGCCAGGCGTCACGGGTCGTGCGCGAAGCGGCGCGGTACGCCGGGCTCGCCGGGGTCGAGCTCGTGGTGGTGCACGTCGACACCACCCGGTTCGTGGCGTTCGAGGATCCCGACGGCTACGTGCACTCGTCGTCGGTCGACGTCGCGGGAGCAGCCGCGAAGGCCGCGCTCGAGGACGTGCGGCTGTCCGCCGTCGAGGCGCTGGGCGACCACGGGGTCACCTGGCGCGTGCGCCAGGAGATCGGCGATCCGGCGCTCGCCCTGATGCGACTCGCGGATGAGATGGGGGCGTCGCTCCTCGTCGTGGGTACGCGCAAGCGCGGGCTGGGGGAGTCGCTGCGCGAGTTCCTCACCGGATCCGTCGCCGCGCGGTTGAGCCACCGTCAACGCCGACCGGTGCTCGTCGTCCCGCAGGACGACCCGGTCGGCGCCGACGATCAGCTGCCGTGGGAGTGAGGCGTCAGCCGCGCATCGCGCGAGTGACCGCCTCCGACGCCTGACGCAGTGCCGCCTCGATCTCGTCGACTCCGGATGCCGCGAGCTCCCCGCCGCGGGTGACGTGCGACCGCAGCTCCGATCGCACACGGCCGCGGAACTCGTTGATCGCCGCATCGGCGCGTGAGAGCTGTTCACGACTTCTGACGCGGGGGTCGTCGGTGGGGGTGGCGTGCGCCTGCTCCCGCTCCTCGCGGGACGCGGCGGCGAGATCCGCGCGCAGGCTGCGCATGGCATCCCGCACGCTTCCGCGCACCTCGTCTGCGATCAGGCGGACGCTGTCGGCCAGACCCGCCTGGATGCCCTCGAGGTCGCCGGTGCGATTCGCGACCTCGGCGCGCCCGGCATCCGTGATCTCGTAGACGGTCTTCCGCCCGTCGACGGCTTTCGTGACCAGACCCTCTTCTTCCAGCTTGGACAGTCGGGGGTAGATGGTGCCGGCGGATGGCGCGTAGGTGCCGCCGGTGCGCTCGGTGAGTGCCTGCATGAGGTCATAGCCGTGGCGCGGCGCCTCATCGAGCAGACTCAGGATGTACAGGCGCAGGTCGCCGTGGGAGAAGACGGGGCTCATCACCACTCCTCCTCTCCGGCGAGTTCCTCGGGCCGCAGGCCCGAGATCCCGCGTCGGAGAACCGTGATCTCGCCGGAGACGGTGTTGGCGCGCACGTCGACGAACGATCCCGCGAGCGCACCCGTCGAGCCGGTGTAGTTGGTAGGGCCCTTCCCCGACCGCACCTGACCGTCGATCTGCACGCGGCCGCTGACCGAGCGGGAGACGTAGTTGGCCGGGAGGGAGCGGTCGAGTCGCACGGTGGCCGTGCCGCTGACGGAGTTGAGACTGATCGACTGGGTGGTCCCGCTGGAGTCGACGAGCATCGCTCCCGACACCGTGTCGATCGAGGCCTTGGTGATGCGGCCCGTGGCCGCGACGTCGCCCGAGACGCTGTTGGCGCTCAGGGCGCCGTCGAGCTCGCGCACCTGCACGTCGCCCGAGACGGCGTTGAGGTCCACGTCGCCGACGAGGCCGTCGACCATGATGTCGCCCGAGACGGTGTTCAGGCGCACGTCGGTGCGAAGGCCCGCGACGAGCGCGCTCGCGCTGACGACGCCGAGGGTCAGCGCGACGGTGCGGGGAACGGCGACGCTGACCTCTGCCTTGGGGCCGCCGGCGCCGAAGTTGCGGAACACTTCGAGGAAGTTGTCCCACCGCAGCTGCGGGTGGTCGATCTCGAGGCGGCCGTCGACGACCTCGATACGGAGGTCTTTGACGGTGACGCCGTGTACTTCGATGCGCGTGTCGGGCTCATCGTGGGCGATGACGTCGACCTGTCCGCCGACGAGGCCGATCTTGAGCTCACGCACGGCATCGAGGTCGATGACGCGCGTCTCTCCGGGGTGGATGATCCATTTCTCCATGACTGAGGCTCCTCACTCGCGATATATCGCGTTAGACCGAGTATCGCGATATATCGCGTTCGCGTCAACCCGCTCGGGGTGTGAGGTCGCTGAGTGCGACGCGCACCTTGTCAACCCGCGTCGGCGCTTCCGCCCCCGCCCGTAGCGTCGGTGTCCCGGATGGAAGGAGAGACGATGCCTCAGGGAAGAGGGTCCAGCAGTCTTAAAGACCCCGAGCTCTACGAGGAGCTGCGTCAGCAGGGCGATTCGAAGGAGAAGGCCGCGCGCATCTCGAACGCCGCTGCCGCCCGCGGGCGCGACAAGGTCGGCGAGAAGGGTGGGCACGCCGAGAACTACGACGATCGCACCGTCGCCGAGCTGAAGAAGCGGGCGAAAGAGCTCGGGATCACCGGCTACTCGGGCAAGAAGAAGGCGGAGTTGATCGACCTGCTCCGAAACCACTGACGCGATGGCCCGCCTGATCCGCGTCCGACCGTACGAAGACCCGGGCTACCGCCGGGTGCGGTCGGGTTCGGGGTTCCGATTCGTCGACCACACCGGTGCGGCCGTGCCCGAGCGCGACGCCGAGCGTGCGCGCGGCCTGGTCATCCCTCCGGCCTGGCGCGAGGTGTGGATCGCCAAGGACGCCAACGCCCATATCCAGGCGGTCGGCACCGACGAGGCCGGCCGACGGCAGTACACGTACCATGCCGACTGGTCGAAGCGGCAGGACAAGGGCAAGTTCGCGCGTGCCCTTCAGTTGGCCGAGACTCTGCCGCGGGCACGTGCTCGTGTGACGCAGTCGTTACGTCGCGCCGAGGTGGACCGTGAGCGCGTACTGGCGGTGTCGTTCCGGTTCCTCGACCTCGTCGCCCCGCGCGTGGGCAACGCGCGCTACTTCGTCACGAACGGCAGTCGCGGTCTCACGACCCTGCAGAGACGGGATGCCACGGTTGACGGCGACCTGATCCGCCTGTCGTTCCCGGCGAAGAGCGGTAAGCGCGCCGAGCTGTCGGTGCGCGATGCGGAGCTGGCATCCATCGTCGGGGAACTCGCTCTCGGCCGCTCGCGCGCCGCGCTGCTCAGCTACAAGCGGGGCCGCCGGCGAGTACCCCTCACCACCGGCGACGTCAACGCGTACGTGCGCTCGCTCACCGGGGGGCCCTTCAGTGCCAAGGACTTCCGCACGCTTCGCGGCACGATCCTGGCGGCCGAGTCGTTGGCCGCTGCGGGAGCCGTGGGCGGAAAGAACGAGCGGAAGAAGGTCGAGGTCGCGGCGGTGCGGGCGACGGCCGAGGCCCTCGGCAACACCCCCGCCGTCGCCCGCGCGAGCTACATCGACCCCCGCGTGTTCGCGCTCTACCGCAAGGGCCGCACCATGGAGCTCGGCGGATCGAAGGATGCCGCGATCCGGCGGCTGATCCTGGGGGAGTGACCGCGTCCCCTGGCGTGGCAAGCGCGGCAATTGGGGCGGGCGTAAGCTCTGTCCTCCGTGCGACCCCGGTCGGCATCCGCGGTCGCACGGACGACGTCGTGCACATCGATGATTCGCGCGGTCGCCGGGCGCATGGAGGGTCGACGCCGGGCCCGGCGTAGGGTGGCGCGGTGACCATGTGGCGTGACGTCGTCCTCGTCGCCGTGGGTGGCGCGATCGGCACTGCCCTGCGTGCGGGCACCACCCTCGCGCTCGGTGACGACCTGGGGTCGGCCCTGGTGCCGCTCATCAACATCCTCGGGGCGTTCGCCATCGGCATCCTGTTCGGGTGGCGGTCCCGGATGCCGGCATCCTCACGCGTGCAGCGCGTGCAACTCTTCCTCGGCACCGGCGTACTCGGCGGCTTCACGACCTACAGCGCGCTCGCCGTCGAGGCGGCGGAACCGGGCCTGCTGTGGTGGGGCATCGGCTCGGTGGTGCTCGGCACGGGGGCGGCGTGGGGTGGCCTGCTTCTCGGACGCGGCCGGCGGCGACAGCGATGACGCCCGCCGTCTTCGTCGCGGTGGCGGTCGCGGGGGGCGTCGGCGCGGCGCTGCGTTTCCTGCTCGACACCGCGGTGCGGCGCGCGACCGGGGATCGCTTCCCGTGGGGGATTCTCGTCGTGAACGTCACGGGGGCGTTCGTCCTCGGCATCCTGAGCATGCTTCCGGCGGACGAGGCCTGGCGGTGGATCGTGGGCACGGGGCTGCTCGGCGGATACACGACCTTCAGCGCGGTCGCGGTCACCACGGTGCTGCTGGCGGAGGAGGGACGATCGACGACGGCGACCACCTATGCGGCGGTGTCGTTCGTGGGGTCGCTCATCGCGGCGGCGGCGGGGCTGGCACTCGGCGCGCTGTTCTGAGGCGTGCGGTCCCTTCGACAGGCTCAGGCACCTTCGACAGGCCCGAGGATCTTCGGCAGGCTCGGGGACCTTCGTGCGGGCGAGGGGATCGACCCCGCAGGGGCCGGGGACGGTCAGCACTCCCGCGTCGGTTCGCGCCGTCGCGAGACTGATCCACAGCGGCGGGCCCCTCCCGGCCCGCTCGCCGCCGCGCATGGGATACTTGCCCCGATACATCTCTGTATCGAATCTCGACTCCCGAAGGGTGCTTCGTGTCGTATCTGGCCGTCTTGAGCCTGAAGAATCGCGCCCTCATCGCCCTGGTCACGATCGTGGCGGCGATCTTCGGCGGCCTGGCTCTGACGAGCCTCAAGCAGGAACTCATCCCCTCGATCGAGTTCCCCCAGCTCGCCGTCGTCACGACCTACCCCGGCGCGTCGCCTGAGGTCGTCGAGGCCGACGTGTCCACACCCATCGAGAACGCCATCCGCGGCGTCGAAGGGCTCGAATCCACGACCGCGACCAGCACGACGAACTCCTCCATCGTCTCGGCGTCCTTCACCTACGGCACCGATCTCGCCGGCGCGCAGCAGAAGATCCTCGCGGCGATCGCCCGGATCGACGACCAACTGCCCGACTCGGCCGACACCACCGTCGCCTCCGCGAGCATCGACGACTTCCCCGTCATCCAGCTCGCCGTCACCGGGTTCGACGACGCCCAGGCCACGCAGTCGGTGCTGCAGACCAGCGTCATCCCCGATCTCGAGGACGTCGACGGCGTCAACGGCGCCCAGATCGTCGGCGGCTCCGGTCAGCGCGTCACCATCACCCCTGACTCCACGCGTCTCGGCGAACGCGGCTTCAGCCAGGGGGCGATCACCGATGCCCTGGATGCCAACGGCATCCTGTTCCCGGGCGGCTCGCTCACCGAGGGTGAGCAGACCCTCACCGTACAGACGGGCGCGAAGCTGACGAGCGTCGACGAGATCGCCGCCCTCCCGCTCGTGCCGACGGATGCGGCACAGTTCGCAGAGGGCCAGACCACGATCGGCGACGTCGCCGCGGTGGAACTGCAGTCGGATCCGACGACCACCCTCTCCCGCGTCGACGGACAGCCGGCCCTCACCATCGCCGTCACCAAGCTCCCCGCCGCCAACACCGTCGACGTTTCGCGCGGGGTGCTCGCGGTGCTGCCCACGCTCGAGTCCGCGCTCGGTCAGGGTGCGACCTTCACGGTCGTCTTCGACCAGGCCCCGTTCGTGCAACAGTCCATCGACGCCCTCGCGCAAGAGGGTCTGCTCGGCCTCGTCTTCGCCGTCGTGGTGATCCTGGTGTTCCTCATGTCGGTGCGATCGACGCTGGTCACCGCGATCTCGATCCCGACGAGCGTGCTCATCACCTTCGTCGGGCTCCAGGCCTTCGGCTACTCCCTCAACATCCTCACCCTCGGCGCCTTGACGATCGCGATCGGTCGTGTCGTCGACGACTCCATCGTGGTGATCGAGAACATCAAACGCCATTACGTGGGCGATGCCGAGAAGATCCCCACCATCATCCGCGCGGTGCGCGAAGTGGCGGCGGCCATCACGGCATCCACGATCACCTCGGTCGCGGTGTTCCTGCCGATCGCCTTCGTCGGCGACGTCACGGGCGAACTGTTCCGGCCGTTCTCGCTCACCGTGACGATCGCGATGGCGGCGTCGCTGCTGGTGTCGTTGACGATCGTGCCCGTGCTCGCGTCGTGGTTCTTGAAGCCCGGAAAGGTGATCCGGGATGCCGACGGCAACCCGATCGACCCCGAAGCCGCCGACGCGCCGCCCACGCGTCTGCAGAAGGCCTACGTCCCGGTGCTGAGCTGGACCCTCAAGCACTCGTGGGTGACCCTGACCCTGGCGGTCCTCGTGCTCGGCGGCACGCTGGCGTCCGTTCCGCTGCTGAAGACCGACTTCCTCGGGGACTCCGGCCAGAACACCTTCACCGTCACGCAGAAGATCGGGTCCGCGCCCAGCCTGGATGCCGAAGACGCGGCGGCCCAGAAGGTCGAGGCCGTGCTGCTCGACACCCCCGGCGTGCAGACGGTGCAGACGTCGATCGGCTCGAGCGGGTCGGCACTGCGCGACGCCTTCTCGGGTGGCGGAACCGGCATCACGTACTCGATCACGTCGGAGTCCGGCACCGATCAGGTCGAATTGCGCGAGCGCGTGCGCACCGACCTCGAGGCGCTCACGGATGCCGGTGAGATCGAGGTGCGCGCCGCCGGCGGCGGCTTCGGGTCCACCGACATCACCGTCGACGTCACCGCCCCCGACTCGCAATCCCTCCAGCAGGCGAGCGACGCGGTCGTGGCGGGCCTGGAAGGACGGGACGGCATCGGACAGGTCACCAGCAGCCTGTCGGCATCCCTTCCCTTCGTGTCGGTGCGGGTCGATCGCGACGCCGCCGCCGAACGCGGACTGTCGGAGCGTGCCGTGGGTGCCCTGGTGTCGGGGGCGCAACAGCCCCGACAGGCCGGTACGGTCGAGCTCGACGGTCGCGGCGTGACCGTGTACCTCGCCACCGCGAACCCCCCGCAGACCATCGACGACCTCCGCGCTCTCGAGATCCCCAGCGCACGCGGTGCCGTGCGCCTCGATGAGATCGCCACCGTCGAGCAGAGTCAGACTCCCCCCTCGATCACGACCTCGCGCGGGCTGCGCACGGCATCCATCACCGTCACGCCCACCTCCGACGACCTCGGCAGCTCGTCCGGAACCGTCACCGACGCCCTCGCGGTCGTCTCACTGCCCGACGGGGCGACCGCCGAGGTCGGTGGTGTCGTGACCGACCAGCAGGACGCGTTCGCGCAGCTCGGGTTGGCGCTGCTGGCGGCCATCCTCATCGTCTACGTCGTGATGGTGGCGACCTTCAAGTCGCTGCGGCAGCCGCTCGAGCTGCTCGTCTCGGTGCCGTTCGCCGCCACCGGGGCGATCATCATGCTGCTGATCACGGGGGTTCCCCTCGGCGTCGCCGGCATGATCGGCGCCCTGATGCTCGTCGGCATCGTCGTGACCAACGCCATCGTGCTCATCGACCTGGTCAACCAGTACCGGGCGCGTGGTCTGAGCGTGCACGACGCGACCATCGTCGGCGGCGCCCGACGCCTGCGGCCCATCCTGATGACCGCGCTCGCCGCGATCTTCGCGTTGGTGCCCATGGCGCTGGGGATCACCGGACACGGCGGCTTCATCTCGCAGCCGCTCGCGGTCGTGGTGATCGGCGGGCTCGTCTCCTCCACGTTCCTGACCCTGCTGGTGCTCCCGACCCTCTACAACCTCATCGAAGGGGCGAGCGAGCGGCGCCGAGAGCGTCGAGCCAGGCGCTCCGACGCCGCGAGCGAGTCAGCGAGCGACGACGAGCATCCGGTGACACGTCGCGAGTTCCGCGCGCAACACTGACGACGCGCGGCCGGAGCGCTATCCGCCATCGCAGCGGAGAAGCGCCCGGCACCGCCGCGCTGGCGAGACGACGCCGCCGCGATGAACCGGTGTCGGTGCCCACCCGGCGTGGCGCCAGGTGCCGGTCGCGGTGATCCCGGTCGGGGGCCGGCGCGCGACGAGGGGCGACGCCGGCGAAGCGTGCGCGCGCGGCCCTCGTCTGTTGCGTCGGTCGCCGCAGACCGCTGCGACGACGTTCGCCGGCCGCGGGCGAGGGCTGCATGATCGCCACGGTGCGGCGGACGCGAGGCGGAGTCGATCGGCGGGGGCCGCCGACGGGGAGGCGCCGGCTGCGACCGGCGACCGTCAGGCGGATGCGACGGGGCGTGTCGAGCGCGTCGCGGCGGGCGACACCTCCGGCGTGCGGGTCGGCGCGAGCCGCGACGGAGGCGAGCGTATGCGTGAGCATTCCCGACCAGGCGAACATCGCGCTGCACGAGATCGTCTCGAACAGGGCGAGATTGATCGTGGCGGTGACGAAGAGCGTGATGGACAGAGCGAGCCAGACGAGCGCGACACCGGTGCTGATCGCCATGCGGATACCGAGGCGGCGCAGCATGACGGGTGCGCTCGCGAGAAGGACGAGGAAGCCGAGCACCATCATCGCGGCCACGCGGTCGTGGAGGTCTTTGTCGGTGTTCAGCGGCACGCACCCCACGAGGGCCAGGTTGATGCCGACCGTGTTCAGGCAGACGCAGGCGAGGGTCGCGGACCCGCGGCGCACGCGTCCACGTCCGAGGCGACGGATATCCCGGCGCACGAAGAACGCGAACACAACGACCATTGATCCGCTTACTTTGAGCGTCGTATTGAACAATGCGCTCGAGAAATCGCCGAAGATGCCGAGCTGGCTGAAATGGAGTTGCCACCACAGCGGGTCGCTGGTGGTGGCCATGGAAAGCAGGAGGCCGCCGAGCAGAACCGACAGCACGGCCGTTCCGACGTGCAGCGACGGCAGCGCCGCGAGGCGGCGGGAGAGTCCTCCGAGACGCGGCAGGGGAAGGATTTCGGGGTCGACTGACGGGAGCGCGGTGCTCATGTGGGGGAGTCTTTCCTCGGGACGGAACGGGACCCCCAGAACGTGGGATCCTCGGCCCCCGTCGGCTTCAAGTGGATTTCGCCAAGAGAGCCATGGTTCTCGGCCGCCCCGGCCTCGACGGAAACCGTCAAGGCAAATGGTAGCTTTTGTCCGACCGAATTGGAGAGGCCTGTTCTTTTCTTTCCCCCAGGTCAATAAAGAAATCGCTTGTCCCCCAAATGGGGGACAAGCGATGGTCTTCACGAGAAGCGGATGCCCCATTCCCGCGACAGGGTGGCTCCCGGTTGAAGGGCATCGAGGTCCGTTCCGGTGGCGAAGGCGTTCGCCGGTGCCGTCATGGGTTCGATGGCGACGGCGAGCGGTTGCCCCGGGTACCGGTCGGTGGTGAAGACCTGAACCCACCGGAAGCCCTCGTCCTGCCACAGCTCCAGGCGCCTCCCGTCGGGGGCGGTGAGCGTGTGCCGCGCGCGGCCGTCGGCATCCTGCTCCAGGCCGCGATAGCCGTTGTCGAGCGACGCGTCACCGAGGCGCTGCCCGCCGCGCAGATCGTTCGCGGCGCTGACGGGTACTTCGTCGACGGGGATGTTGCGCTCGTCCAGCACCAGCGTCGTCGTGCCCGTCGAAGCCACCACGAGGTCTTCGGTCGGCACCCCGCCGATCTGCAGGTACGGGTGCACGCCCAGCGCGACCGGGGCGGTTCTCGCGCCGATGTTCTCGACGCGGTGCGCGACGTGGAGTCCGTCGTGCCGGAGCGTGTAGGTGACCCGCGTGCGCAGGTGGAACGGATACCCCGTCTGCGGCACGACATCGGCGCCGAGGACGAGGCGCTCGTCGTCGTGCTCGAGGGACTGGTAGGTGCCGAAGCGCAGCAGACCGTGGCTGGCGTTGCCGAACTTCGGCTCGCTGATCGCGAGCTGCAGGTCGTCGCCGGCGAAGGTGTACCTGCCATCGCGGATGCGATTGGGCCACGGCACGAGCACGACCCCGGATGCCGCGGGCGTGGGCGCGTCGTCGGGATAGGGCGGCACGAGGTCGACGCCGTCGACGGTGAGCGCCCGCAGGGCGGCGCCGACCTGGGTGATCTCGGCGGAGGAGTGGGGACCGCGCAGGTGGAAGCGCTGTCCGGTGGGATCGGCGATCATGACCGGGCCTTTCTCTTTCGGGGCGGGCGCTGCAGCCACGGCCGCAGCAGGCGGGTGACCCACGGGAGCACCGCGTAGGTCATCACCGGGGTGAGCAGGAGGGTCGTCGCCAGGACGCGCAGCACGAGCGGGATCTCGGCGAATCCCGGCACGAATCCCAGCAGCCATGAGGCCAGCAGATTGGTGGGGAAGAATCCGACCCAGATCGTCACGGCCTGCTTCCACCGCGGCGGCGCGGCGGGCACCGGCTGCTGCACGGGGGAGGTCGTGGCATCCGTGGACGCGAGCACTGAGCCGAACGAGGCGTCGAACCACCCTTCGATGCCGGTGCGCCGCTCGACGCGCTCCTCGCGGGCGAAGGGACGGCCGGAGTCGAGCCACCACTGCCGCGGCGAGGACGTCTCCCACCCCTCGAGGGTCGTCATGTCGCGGAACCGGTAGAGCATGTACCAGAGGTCGCTGTCTTCGCCCGCGCGCACCCAGCCCGAGCCGAGGAAGCCCGGGAACGCGGTCGCGAGGTCGGTCCCGGCCTGCATCCAGGAGGTCGCTTCGGCGGTGCGCGTCGGGTCGATGCGCCGCTCGATCGCCACCGTGATGGGGTGGGCGTCGGTGTCTGCCATGCGTCCATCTTCGCGGAGGTGCGCGGGCGCGTGTCGCGAATGGTGCGGCGTACTGCCCCCTCGTCCCACTTCCGCGGAGCGTGTCCCGCGTGTGGCTGCTCCGAGCGGGTGGGAGTCGCCACACGTAGGACACGGGTCGCCGGAGGACGCATGGATGCCATTCCCAGGCGCGACCGGTAGCGTGGGGCGGTCGGCTCTGGACACCGCGTGTGATGCGCGGATGGGTTTGTGAGTTCAAGGGGCCGATGGACAGGACGCGGATCGCGGCCTCGACCATCATCAGTGAATGGCCCCCGGCCGACGATAGTCCGGGTTTTGCACCGCCGTGCGGTGCTGCTGTCTCGCGCGAAACAGAACCCAGAAGGACATCGTCATGCCCAAGAACAAGAAGCCCGCCGGCGGTCGACCCGCCAAGAACTTCGAGCCCCGCTACGCCGCGCAGACCTCGTTCCAGGACCGCAAGCGTCGCCCCGGTACCGAGGCTCCCACCAAGCCCGGCAGCAAGAGCGCCGGCCACCGCGGTTACCGCCCCGAGGCGGAGTCCTCCGGTGACAAGGGTCGCTGGAACGCCTCCGACCGCGCCGGCCGCGCCGAGGCCCGCAACATCCGCACCTCGGCGCGCGATGACCGCCCGGCCCGTTCGTTCGAGGACCGTCCGGCTCGTTCGTTCGACCGCAGTGACCGTCCGGCTCGTTCGTTCGACCGCAGTGACGAGCGTCCTCGTCGTGACGCCGGTGAGCGTCCTGCGCGTTCGTTCGACCGGACCGATCGTCCTACACGTTCGTTCGACCGGACCGATCGCCCTGCGCGTTCGTTCGACCGCACCGACCGTCCCGCTCGTTCGTTCGATCGTGACGAGCGTCCTCGTCGTGACGCCGGTGAGCGTCCTGCGCGTTCGTTCGACCGGACCGATCGCCCCGCGCGTTCCTTCGACCGCACCGACCGTCCTGCTCGTTCGTTCGACGAGCGTCCCGCGCGTTCGTTCGAGCGTCGCGACGAGCGTCCCGCCCGAGGCGACGACCGTCCGGCTCGTTCGTTCGACCGCGCCGATCGCCCGGCTCGTTCGTTCGATCGTGACGAGCGTCCTCGTCGTGACGCCGGTGAGCGTCCTGCCCGTTCTTTCGACCGCACCGATCGCCCCGCTCGTTCGTTCGACCGGACCGATCGCCCCGCTCGTTCGTTTGATCGTGACGAGCGTCCTCGTCGTGATGCCGGTGAGCGTCCTGCGCGTTCGTTCGACCGCACCGATCGCCCGGCTCGTTCGTTCGACGAGCGTCCCGCCCGTTCGTTCGAGCGTCGCGACGAGCGTCCCGCCCGAGGCGACGACCGTCCGGCTCGTTCGTTCGACCGGACCGACCGCCCCTCGCGTTCGTTCGACCGGACCGATCGCCCCGCGCGTTCGTTCGATCGTGACGAGCGTCCCCGTCGTGACGCCGGTGAGCGTCCCGCTCGTTCGTTCGACCGCAGCGACCGCCCGGCTCGTTCGTTCGACGACCGCCCGCGCCGAAACGACGGCCCGAGCCGCAGCGACGGCCCGAGCCGCAGCGACTGGAACAACACCCCGAAGCGCTCCGCCGAGCACGAGCAGCGCGTCGACGTGGTGCACGAGCGTCTCCAGGCGCAGGCAGTGGATGCCGCGACCGAGACCGGTGCCGGCTTCGCCGAGCTCGGCCTCGGCGACAACCTGGTGCGCGCCCTCGCGAGCCTCGGAGCGGCGAGCCCCTTCCCCATCCAGGCCGCCACGGTGAAGCCCATCCTCGACGGCCGCGATGTCCTGGCGCGCGGCCGCACCGGCTCGGGCAAGACGATCGCCTTCGGCGCCCCGCTCGTCGAGCGGATCCTCCGCGCTCAGGCCGGTCAGCGTCGTGAGTTCGGACGCTCGCCCAAGGCGCTCATCCTGGCGCCGACCCGCGAGCTCGCCCTGCAGATCGACGGCACCGTCCAGGTGCTCGCGCGCAGCGTCGGCCTCTTCACCACGCAGATCTACGGTGGCGTGCCCCAGGCACGTCAGGTGGGTGCGTTGAAGAAGGGCGTCGACATCGTCATCGGCACCCCGGGCCGCATCGAGGACCTGCTCAACCAGGGCAAGCTCGACCTCTCGCAGGTGCAGGTGACCGTGCTCGACGAGGGCGATCACATGTGCGAGCTCGGCTTCCTCGAGCCCGTGCAGCGCATCCTGCGCGCCACCGCCGACGGCAGCCAGAAGCTGTTGTTCTCGGCCACGCTCGACCGCGAGGTCGCGGCGCTCGTCGACGAGTTCCTCGTGGAGCCCGCCGTCTACGAGGTCGCCGGCGAAGACCAGGACTCCGGCACGATCGAGCACCGCGTGCTCGTGATCGACCACCGCGACAAGGCCGAGATCCTCGGCTCGCTCGTCGACCGCGCGGGTAAGACGCTCGTCTTCGCCCGCACCCGCGCATACGCCGAGATGCTCGCCGAGCAGTTCGACGGTGCCGGTATCGCCGCGGTTGCCCTGCATGGCGACCTGAACCAGCAGAAGCGCACGCGCAATCTCGAGAAGCTCACCTCGGGACGCGTCAACGTGCTCGTCGCCACCGACGTCGCCGCCCGCGGCATCCACGTCGACGACATCGACCTGGTCATCCAGGCCGACGCGCCCGACGAGTACAAGACGTACCTGCACCGCTCGGGTCGCACCGGTCGCGCCGGTCGCAGTGGCACCGTGGTGACCCTCATCACCCGTCAGCGTCAGCGTCGCATGACCGAACTGCTCGACCGGGCCGAGATCCAGGCGCCGTTCGAGCCGGCGCAGCTCGGCGACGACCTGATCGAGGAGATCTCGGGTCGCCAGCTCGCCGACGTCACCTCGTAACCGTCACGCGCACCGAGACCCCCGTCGCTTCACGCGGCGGGGGTCTCTGCGTTCAGAAGAGCGTCGGCTCGCTCGCCGGCGCGACCTGGGGGCGCGCGGATGCGATGACCCCGGTGCTTCGCACGGGCCCCAAGCTGCCGCCCGACGGAGTGCGGGCAGCCAATCCCGGTTGCGGGCGGCCGCGGGGGTGGTCGTCTTCGTCCCACCCGTCGAGTCGGTGCATGCGCAGCAGGGGGCGCATGCGTTTGCCGAGCCACGTGCGGTACGCCTTGGGAGCGGTGGCGGATACGCCGGGGTACAACCCGAGGTAGGACGACACCAGGTGCGGATGCTCGCGCTCGAGCCACTGCAGGAACCACTGCTTCGCCCCCGGACGCAGATGCAGGGCTCCGTAGACGACGCGAGCTGCGCCGGCCGCGCGAATGCGCGCGAGGGCGTCGTCGAGCACGGGGATCGAGTCGGTGAGGTGCGGCAGGATCGGCATGAGGAAGACCGTGACGCGGAAACCCGCGGCCGTCGCCGCGCGGACGGTGTCGAGTCGCGCGTCGGCGCTGGGCGTCCCGGGCTCGATCGAGTGCTGCAGGGCGTCGTCGAAGACGGCGATCGACATCGCGAGCGTGACCTTGACCTCGCGGGATGCGTCGGTCAGCAGCGGCAGGTCTCGCCGCAGCAGAGTGCCCTTGGTGAGGATCGAGAACGGGGTGCCGTTCTCGGTGAGCGCCCCCACGATGTCGGGCATGAGCCGGTAGCGCCCCTCGGCCCGCTGATACGGGTCGGTGTTCGTGCCGAGCATGACGGGCTCGCGAGCCCAGGAGCCGCGACGGAGCTCTGTTCGCAGCACGTCGGCGACGTTGATCTTGACCACGATCTGCGAATCGAATTCTGCGCCGTAATCGAGGTCGAGGTATTCATGCGTCTTTCGAGCGAAGCAGTAGACACATTGATGAGTGCAGCCCCGGTAGGGATTGACGGTCCAATCGAACGGCATTGCAGAGGCGCCGGGAACGCGATTGAGGGCACTCTTCGCCATCACCTCGTGGAAGGTCATCCCGGCGAACTCGGGTGTCGTCACCGACCGCACCAGGCCGTCCATTCGCTCCATGCCGGGGAGTGCGGCCGTGTCGTCGACGCCCAATTGCTGCCTTTGCCACCTCATTCTCACAGTCGAACACATGTTCGAAGGCATCGCAAGCGTGTCGCGCGGTCACTCGTACATCCGGGGTCTCCCGCTCCGGATAGTCGACCCTCACAGAATCCCGCGGGACAATGGAATCGATGATGTCCCCCGATCCCGAGCTCTCCCCCCGCCGCGCCGCGCGCGCGGAGGCCGAGCGACTCGCGACCGCGGCTCTGACAATCACACCGGCGGCAGACGCGCCGACCCGCCGACAGCTGCGGGCGGAGAGTGGTCTTGCCGCCGAACAGGAGGGGTCCGGCATCCGGGCCCTCCTCGCCGTCCGCGGACTGACACTCGCCGCTCGACGACGGCGCGCGGGCGTGCTGGCGGCCGCCATGCTCATCGTGGTGGCCGGGGCCGTGGCGATCGGGGCCGCTGCGTCGGCGGGTGGCGCTGGCCCGGTCGCGGAAAGCGCGGACGTCGACGCATCGACGCTCGTCGCGGGGCCGCCCGCCGTCCCCGACGAGGGTCTACCGGTTCCGCAGATCGCTGCTGTCGCGGCGACCGCGACCCCGTGCGACGACCCGGCGTTCACCGCGGCGCTCGCCTCGGGCGATGACGCGGCCGCCATCGCCGCAGCGGGAGGGGGGAGCGCCTTCCGAGCGGCCGTGGCGGCCGGTGTCGCTCCCTGCGTCTCGCTGTCGGATCCGAACCGCGAGTGGGTCGTCGTCAACAAGCAACGCCCTCTCGATCCGCTCGACTATCGCGCCGGCGATCTCGTCATGCCGCAGAACGTTCGAGCGCTCGAGGAGTCGTCGCTGCGCTCCGCTCCCGCGAGCGCCCTGACCGAGTTGGTGCGGGCCGCATCCGATGCGGGGGCGGGCGAGATCGGATACCTCAGCGCGTTCCGCTCGTACGCGACGCAGCAGTCGACCTACGCCGGTCGCGTCGACGTGGGCGGCGTCGAAGAGGCCGACCGTGAGAGCGCCCGCGCGGGCTACAGCGAGCATCAGACGGGGCTGGCCGTCGACATCGTTCCGTGCGACGGCTCGTGCGGGACCCTCGACGACATCGCCTCGTCATCGCAGGGGGCGTGGGTGCGGGATCACGCGTGGGAGTACGGCTTCATCACGCGCTACGCCGAGGGCCGTGAGAGCGTCAGCGGATACCTGCCCGAAGCATGGCATCAGCGCTACATCGGTCGCGAGCTCGCCCGCGCTTACCACGAAGGCGGGTACACCACGCTCGAGGAGTTCTTCGGTCTGCCGGCGGCACCGACGTACTGAGCGAGCGGATGCCTGGCCTGACGGCATCCACTTGCTTGCATCCGAGGATGCTGAGCCTGTCGAAGCCTCCGGTCGTGTCGGCCTCCGGCCCCTTCGACGGGCTCAGGGGCCTGGGGGAGAGTCCGGTCGTGCGGCCCGTCGACAGGCTCAGGGGCCTGGGCGCGATGACGTCCGTCAGTTGACGACGCCGGCGCTGCAGGTCTGCTGTGCCGCGCTCGACCCGCTGATCGACGGCGGCAGCGCGACCGCTCCGGTCGTGGGATCGACGGTGCCCGGCTCGACCTCCTCGACGGGCGGGGTCTCGCCCGGCGATTCTTCGGGCGCCGGTGTCGGGTCGGCGACCACGGTGCCGCCGTTCACGGCGACGTCTCCGGTGACCTCGATCGCCTGGTTCGCCGCGAGGGCATCCCAGAGCACCTGCGCTGCCTCCCAGTTGGGGGCGACGCGGTTGGCATCCGAACTCGCGGTGACCGTCGGGTACTGCACGAAGACGATGTCCTCGAACGGCACGTCCTTGACCGCCTGGGCCACCTGCACGAGCGTGAGGGGATTGGTGAGGCTCTGCGTCGGGGTGACGTTGCGCAGGCCCGTGGATGCCAGCCGGAACAGCGTCGCGGGGTTGGACAGCACCTCCTCGCTGACGAGCTTGCGCGCCAACCGCGACATGTACTGCTGCTGGTTGCTCACCCGGGCGAGGTCGCTGCCGCCGACGCCATAGCGGGTGCGAAGGAACTGGAGAGCCTCGACCCCCTGAATGGTGCGGGGGCCGGCCTCCCAGTCGATGCCGGTGTTCTCGTCGCGCATGGCGCTGGCGAGGCAGATCTCGACGCCGCCGATGGCGTTGGTGATCTCGATGACCCCCCCGAAGGTGACCATCGCACCGAACTGGATCTGCTGGCCGCTCATGTCGGAGATCGCCGTGATGACGCACGATAGGCCGCCATAGGTGTAGAGCTCGTTGATCTGCAGGTACCCGCCGTCGAAGCGGCCGCCGTCCGAGGTGTCGCACGCGGGTGCTTCGAACACCAGGTCGCGTGGGAACGACACCACCGTGACCTTTCGCGGGGCGTCCGAGATGTGCACGAGGATGTTGACGTCGTTGAGGCGCCCCTCGGAGTCGGGCCCCTCGCAGCGCTCGCCGAAGAGAGCGATGAGGTTCTCTTCGCACGCGTCGATCCCGACGACCATCATGTTGACGCCGCCCTCGAGTTGGCCCAGGTCGGGCGGCACGGGCGGCTGGTTCTCGACCACGACCGCCTCGTCGACGAACTCGGCGGTGAGGTCGTAGGCGGTGTACGACACGACGCCGATCACGGATACGACGGCGACCACCGCGGCCACCGCGAGGAGGGTGGCGAGCTGACCGAGCGGATGCGGGGAGCGCAAGCGTGCGTGCTGTGCGACGGGGCGACGGCGCCGGGGCATAGCGAACTCCTCACGTTTTCCGCAGTATAGCGACGCGGGATGCCGAGGCCCGGGCGCGGCACGACCACCCCGTCGCTGCGCGCATCGCCGGGGGACCAGACGCGCGAGCGGACGCGTATCGACAGCGCGCTCGTCCGCGCCGCATCGGAACCGCGGAACGGAGCCTCGACGCGACTCCCGCGGAACCGCTACATTCGGAACCGCTCTCCGCCCGAACGGATGCTCCCATGACCGGTCTGTCCCGCCGCCATTTTCTCGCCTCGATCGCCGCTGCCGCCGCCGCCACGGGGCTCAGCGTCGACTCACTCGCCCCTACGCTCGCCCGCGCGGCGACCGCCCCCGAGATGCCCGCCGATGTGCCGACCACGCTGCTGCAGACCATCCGGCAGGGAGCGGTCGTGTCGGGGAGATACCGCTCACTCGTCCTCGGACCGGGCGAGCCGTACCTCCCGCGGCTCGACGTGCTGCGCCGCTCCCCGGGGGCGGGGCGGGCGGCCACCCGTCGTTCCCTGCTGTACCTCGGTCATCTCTCCGATCTGCACGTCATCGAGGCGCAGTCGCCGGGCCGCATCGAGCCGATGATCGTCCAGGACCACTCGGCCTGGGGCTCGGCCTTCCACCCGCAGGATCCGCTCAGCCCGCATGCGACCGCGGCCATGGTGCAGGCCTTCTCCGATGCGCGCTACAGTCCGCTGACCGGAGCGCCGATGAGTGCCGCGATCGTCACCGGCGACAGTGCCGACATGCATTCGCACCTCGAGCTGCGGTGGTACATCGACCTGATGGACGGCCGATCGGTCGATCCCGCCACGGGCGGCCCGAGGTGGCAGGGCGTGCAGGCGTGGGAGGAGGCCGTCTGGGCCTATCGCCCCGGCGATCCGCGCGGCGGAGCGTTCGGCGACTACGGGTTCCCGAGGCTGCCCGATCTTCTCGCGCAGGCCATCGCCGCCCCCGTGACGTCGGTGGGGCTCCCCGCCCCCTGGTACGCCGTCTACGGCAACCACGACACGCTGCTCTTGGGGACGTTCGACATCAGCCCGCAGCTGCGCGCGCTCGCCGTCGGCGCCCGCAAGTCCTTCACCCTGGATGCCACGGCGGGCACGGCCTTCGAAGGGTGGGCGGCGAGCACCGGTGTGCTCGGTCAGGCTCTGGCGGCGCTCGGGCTGGCATCCGGGAAGCCCGGGTTCCGCGGGGTGACCGCCAACCCCGACCGCTTCCTCTTCGAGCAGCTCGACTTCATGGCCGAGCACTTCCGCACCGAAACCACCCCGGGGCCTGTCGGACACGGCTTCACCACGCACAACCTCACCTCCGGTGAGACGTGGTGGCAGACCGACCTCGCTCCGCGCGTGCGCGCCTTCGGCCTGGACACCTGCAATGCGGTGGCCGGCCCCGACGGGGCGGTGCCCGCGTCGCAGATGACGTGGCTGCGCACGCAGCTCGAGATCGCGCAGCGCGACCAGGTGCTCGCGTTGATCTTCAGCCACCACAACAGCCTCACCCTGGAGAACCGCGCGACCCGGCCCGGCGTCGATGAGAAGCTGTACGGGGCGGAGGAGTTCGTCGCGATGCTGATGGAGTTCCCCGTCGTCGTCGGGTGGCTCAACGGCCACACCCACCTCAACCAGATCCTCGCCCACACGAGCGCGACCGCGGGGTTCTGGGAGATCACCACGGCCTCGTGCATCGATTTTCCGCAGCAGCAGCAGGTGGTCGAGATCGTCGACAATCGCGATGGGACGCTGTCGCTGTTCACCACGGTGCTCGACCACGCCTCGCCCGCCGTCCCCGGAGACTCGGGCTCGGTGGCCGATCTGGCAGCGCGCAGTCGCGAGCTCGCCGCGAACGACTGGGCCGAGACCCCGCTCATGCGTCGAGGATCTCCGTTGGATCGCAACACCGAGCTCCTGCTGCCGGCGCCTTTCGACCTTTCCGTCATCACCGACGCGCAGCTCGAAGCGCAGCACGTGGCCGAACGGGCGCGCCTGGTGGCCTACGAGACGGCGCGGGGACTGTGAGGCGCGCGGTCGCCGCCGTCGCGGTCATGGTCGGGGTCGTGCTCCTGGCCGGCTGTTCGCAGGTCGCCGCGATCGCGCCGGTGGGCGGCAACCACCTCACCGAGGTGCGATTCGCCGCGATCGACGTGCTGCACGAGCGCGGTATCGCCCTCGAGACCGTCCCCACCTGCACCCGGGCGGAGGACGGCGCCATCGCCTGCGCGGGCACGACGACCGACGCGGTCGCCGTCACGGTGCGATCGCCCGCCGCCGACCCCGACGCGTTCACCGTCGTCGTCGGGTCGGACACGGTGTTCGACGGCAGCGTGAGCGTCGTGATCGATCGCGCCGCGGGAGTCGCACCGTGAGGCGCGCGGCGGTGCTGGCCGCGGTGGTGCTCGCTCACGCCGCGGTGCAGGCACTGTGCGTGGTGCCTGGACTCACGCCGGCGGCTTCTCCGGCGTTCCTCGGGCTCGTGGGCGCATCGGTGGCCGCGCTGGTTGCGGCATCGACGGTCGTGCTGGTGCGCGCGGGCGAGCCAGGGGAGGAGTCCGTCCGACGGCGTGCTGCCCGGGCCGTAGCGGCCGTCGTCGTCGCACTCCTGATCGTCGGGGCACTCGCGGTGATCTCGGCACCCGCCGTGGTCCCCGCCGTCGTCGTCGCGTTCGTCATCGCCGCTCCCGCGGGCAACGGTGGTGCCACGGCGCTCGACGGCCTGCGCGCGTTCGCTCGGCATCCTCTGCGTTCCGTGCTGCTCGCTCTCGCCACCCTGCTGGGCGTGATGCTCCTCGCCGTGGCGGCGTTCGCGTGGGGGTTCTTCGTCACCGGCGCCCTCGGCGCGTTCGCCACGTGGGTCGTCACGGGCTCCGTGGGAACCGTGCTCGTGCGCGCGTGGGCGCGACGAGCGGTCCGCCCACCCGCCAGGCCCTGACCGCGTCGTCGCGTCGGCGCCGGCGAGGGGACGACGCTTCCTTCGTTTCCAGGCTGTGACGTTTTCGGACTCCGTCCAAACTGGGCGTTGGTGATCAATCCCCTCTGCGTTATGTTTGTGCAACGCGCGCCACTGCTGCCGCGCACAACGCTCAATCATCCCCCCGTTTGGAGCGCACTATGGGTCGAACCCTGCGTTCAGTCACGGCCATCGCATTGGCCGGACTGTTCACCGCCACAGGAGCCACCGCCGTTCAGGCCGCCGACGTGGGCGAGGGGGTGACGCCCCCCACCCCCATCGAGTCGGCCACCGGCCGCTACATCGTCGTCCTCGACGAGGCCCCCGTCGCCACCTACGACGGCGGAGAGCCCGGCTTGGACGCCACCAAGTCCGCAGACGCCAAGCTCGACCCCGACTCGCCCGCGGCGCGGGAGTACTCGGCCTTCCTCGAGCAGCGCCAGCAAGACGTCGCCGACGAGGCAGGCGTCCGCCGGGACACGACCTACACGGTCGCGGTGAACGGCTTCAGCGCCACGATGGATCCGAACCAGGCGGCGAAGCTCGCCGCCACCAAGGGCGTGCAGAAGGTCGTCCCCGACGAGATCCGCCACCCCCACGCGGTCCCCTCCACCGAGTTCCTCGGACTCGAGGGCGACAACGGCGTCTGGCAGCGCGTCGGCGGTGTCGACGCCGCGGGCGAGGGTGTGGTCGTCGGCGTGATCGACACCGGCATCGCTCCGGAGAACCCCGCATTCGCGGGCGACCCGCTCGGAACCACCGCCGGCGACGAGCCCTACCTCGACGGTAACGACGTCGTCTACCGCAAGGGCGACGGCTCCGACTTCCGCTCGCCCCGCGTCGCCGAGGGCAACGGCTGGTCGCTGTCGGACTACACCACCAAGCTGGTCGGTGCACGCTACTTCGACCAGGGTGCGGCCGCCACCGGCTTCATCTTCGAGGCCGACTACGTCTCGCCCCGCGACGGCGACGCCCACGGCTCGCACACGGCCAGCACCGCGGCCGGCAACACGGGCGTGGCCGCCGATGTGGAGGGCGTCGACTTCGGCGCCATCTCGGGCGTCGCCCCCGCGGCCAAGGTCGCCGCCTACAAGGCGTGCTGGGCCGGCCCCGACCCGCTCGTGACGACGGATGACGTCTGCGCCCTGAGCGACCTGCTCGGTGCCATCAACGCCGCCGTCGACGACAACGTCGACGTCATCAACTACTCCATCGGCGGCGGGGCGGCCAGCTCCACGTTCGCCCTCGAGGACCAGGCGTTCTTCAACGCCGCCGCGGCGGGCGTGTTCGTCGCGGTCTCGGCGGGCAACTCCGGTCCCGATGCCTCCACGGCCGACCACGCCTCGCCCTGGTACACCACCGTCGCCGCCTCCACGATCCCGACCTACGAGGGCACGGTGACGCTGCCGAACGGCTTCGAAGCCGCCGGCGCCTCGATCTCGGTCCCCGCGGGGGAGCAGGTCACGGCTCCCGTGGTGTACGCCGGTGACATCGCGGCATCCGGAATCGATCCCGCCAACGCGGCCCTGTGCCTGCTCGGATCGCTCGATCCCGCGAAGGCCGCGGGCAAGATCGTTGTGTGCGATCGGGGCGAGAACGCCCGCGTCGAGAAGTCGCAGGCCGTCAAGGACGCCGGGGGCGTGGGTATGATCCTCGTCAACGTCACCCCTGCCTCGGTCGACAACGACTTCCACGCGGTGCCGACCGTGCACCTCGACGCGCGGTACCGTGACGCTCTGCTGGCTTACGTGCGGGAGACCCCGGATGCCACGGCCACCCTCATCGGCGAGAACATCACCGACGTGGTGACCCCGACCCCGCAGGTCGCCGGATTCTCCAGCCGCGGACCGATGTTGGCCGACGGCAGCGACATTCTGAAGCCCGACGTGTCGGCGCCCGGTGTCGCGATCCTGGCCGCGGCCGCCAACGCCCCCGGCGCCAGCCCGACGTTCGAGTTCCTCTCGGGCACCTCGATGTCGTCGCCGCACGTCGCCGGTCTCGCCGCGCTGTACCTCGGCGAGCGACCGTTGGCCACTCCCGCCGAGGTGAAGTCCGCGATGATGACCACGGCATACGACACCGTCGACGCCGAGGGCGCCCCCGCGGAGGACCCCTTCGCCCAGGGCGCCGGTCATGTCGACCCGACGAAGTACTTCGACCCGGGCCTGCTGTATCTGAACGGCTCCGCCGACTGGGCGGCCTTCCTCCAGGGCAAGGGACTCTACGACTTCGGCGTGGAGCCGATCGACGGCAGCGACCTGAACCTCGCGTCGATCTCGATCGGTTCGCTGGCCAAGCCACAGACGATCACCCGCACGGTGACCTCGACGCAGGCCGGTTCCTTCTCGGCATCCATCGTGGTGCCCGGAGTGGATGCCGTCGTCGAGCCGTCGACGCTCGAGTTCGGCGCGGCGGGCGAGGAGAAGACGTTCACGGTGACGTTCACCCGCACGACGGCCGCCGCCGAGCAGTGGGCGACCGGCTTCCTCACCTGGGCGAGCGGTGACACGCAGGTGCGCTCGCCGATCGCGATCCGTCCCACGACCGCCGAGGCTCCCGCCGAGGTCACGGGCACGGGCCCGTCCGGCACCACGAACGTGGAGATCCTGCCCGGGATCAGCGGTGAGCTGCCGCTCACCCTGGCGGGCCTGACGGCCGAGACCCTGCTGACCGACCCCGACAACCCCGTCGAGGGACACTCCGGTGACCAGGACTCCGGTGACGCCGACGGTTATGTCCGCTGGATCGTGGAGGTGCCCGAGGGGACGACGCTCTCGCGGTTCGACCTCGATTCCTCCGACGACGCCGGCAGCGATCTCGATCTGTTCGTCTCGCGCGTCGTCAGCCCGGACGACCTGCGGTACTACGAGCGGTTCACCTCGGCGACGGGCTCGGCCGACGAACGGGTGTCGCTGTCGAACCCCACCCCGGGTACCTACCTCGTCGAGGCGAATGTCTACTCGTTCACCGCACCGTTCACGTGGGACATGACTTACGCGAATGTCGCCCCCGGTGGCGAGGGCCAGCTCACGGCGACGCCGAACCCGCTGCAGGTGGAGCAGGGCGTCTCGACCTCGTACGACCTGTCGTGGCAGGGTCTCGCCCCGCAGACGCAGTACCTGGGCGTCGTGACCTACGGCGATTCCGCGGTGCAGACCGTGCTGACGGTGGATTCGGGAGAGGCCGCCCCCGTCGTGGTCGAGGCCCCGACGGTGTCGGGGACGGCCGCGATCAACCGGACCCTGCGCGCCACCCCCGGCACGTGGGATCCGGCCGAGGTGACCACGACGTACCAGTGGCTCCGTGACGGCGAGCCCATCCAGGGCGCGACCGCGCAGACCTACCGCGTGCAGCGCGCCGACCTCGGTCGTGTGCTGAGCGTGCGGGTGACCGCCACGTCGACGGCCACCGGGCTGTCGGGGACCGCCGACAGCAACGGGGTGGCATCCGTCGTCACCTCGCGCACGGAGGTGACGGTGAGCCCGTGGGTCGGGCGCACCACCGACACGTACAAGATCACCGTGAAGGTGCGGCCCGCCGGCGGTCCCGCGGCGACGGGCGACGTGGTCGTCAGGGTCGCGGGCAAGGACTACCCCGCCACCCTGCAGGATGGCCGCGTCACGGTCACCCTCGACGCGCAGACGCGGGGCGCGAAGCTGGTCAAGGTCACCTACGGCGGCAGCACCACCGTCCAGCCGTCGGGCGCGAGCAGCGCGTTCATCGTGCTGCGGTAGTCACCGTCGAACCACTGCGGCGCCCGGGCTTCGGCTCGGGCGCCGCAGTGCTGTGCGCGGGGGCTCGAGCGCCGCTGTTCGCGTGGAGGGTCCCTGAGCCTGTCGAAGGGACCCGGGCGCCTTCGTGGTTTCGGAGGCTTCGACGGGCTCGGCCTCCTGCGTCCGTCAGGCGCGTCGCCGGCGGGGCGTGAGCCGCACCGCCGGCAGCGGTGGCGCCGGGATGCGCTCGGGACCGTGGTCGACGACCGTGCCGAAGCGCTCGCCCTGCGCCTCCCACTCCTCGCGGGCGACGACGATCTCGTCGTGCGATCGGCCGACGAAGTTCCACCACATCACGATGTCGGCCTCGAACGGCTCGCCGCCCAGCAGGAACACCCGGGCGCCTTCCTCGCTGCGGAGCTCCAGACGGTCGCGACCCTTACCGAGGTAGATCAGTCGCGTGTGATCGACGGATGCCGTCGTCCCCGGTTCGAGGGCGGGCGAGGGGCGCCGCGCGGCATCGGCGTGGGTGGCATCCATTCCCGTGATCGCCTCGGCGGTGCCGATCATGCCGTAGACGGCGTACTCCCACTCGGGGCGGAGGGGCACGCGCACGCCGACACCGGCGGGCAGGCGCACTTCCGCGCCGACGATCGGCGTGTGGACGGTCGCGGGCGACTGCACCGGGCCCAGCGCGCCCATCACGACCACGGCATCCGCCCCGTCGCCGAGGTCGAGCACCGGGAGGTCTTCGTGCCGTTCGAAGGCGGGCCCGCCGTGGCGCCGGGCTTCGGGCAGCGCGACCCACAACTGCAGCGCGTCGAGGGGGATCGGCTGCTCGCCCACCGAGTACTCCGAGTGCGCGATCCCCGCGCCGCTCGTCATGAGGTTGAGGGCGCCGGGGCGCACCACGACGTCGCTCCCCACGGCATCCCGATGCCTGACCTCCCCGACGATCGGCCAGGTGACCGTCTGCAGGCCGATGTGCGGGTGCGGCTCGACGCGCATGAGGGTGTCCTGCGGGCCGAAACGGTCGAGAAAACACCACGCTCCCACCATCGGCAGCGCACGATGCGGAAGGGTGCGGTGCACCTCCATGCCGCGCACGCCGCCGAGCGGCACCTCGCGTGCCTCGATGACCAGGGCGCGGGGTCCGTCGCAGTCGATCGGGCCCTCGGATGCCGGGGGTGCGACGTCGAGCCGGGTCACGACGGTTCGCTGGGTCCAGCGGAGTCCGCGGCATCGTCGTCGTTCGGCCACTCGACCACGAGGCCGGGCACGTCGTGTTCGCGCAGGAAGTGGGCGACGAAGGGGCAGGAGGGGATGACGGTGCCTCCGCGGCGGGCGAGATCCCCCAGCGCTTCGCTTGCCAGCGCCGATCCGAGCCCACGACCCTTGAATGCCGGGTCGATCTCGGTGTGGGGCAGGTTCAGGCGGTCCTCGCCCGCGGGGCGGAACTGGAGGAATCCACCGAGCTCGTCGCCCACGTGGATCTCATAGCGGCGTGCCTCGTCGTTGCGGGTCACGGTCAGTTCATCGGCCATCGGCGTCTCCTGTCGTCGGTGTCCCCTGCAACGTACGTCGAGTCGCCGGTGTTCCGCACCCCCTCGACACATCTGCAGAGAAGCCCGCCGTCTATGGTCGACCCATGCGACGCAACGGCGTGTGGTTCTCGGATTCCGGCGAAGGCGTCCCGCTGCTGGTGCTCCATCCCGGCGGAACGGACTCGCGATCGATGGGAGCACTTTGCGCCGAACTCGCCGACTACCGGATCCTTCTCATCGACCGCCCGGGCCACGGTCGATCGGCCGATGTGGACGGTCCCTGGTCGTTCGAGCGCATGGCCGACGTAGTGGCCGAGGTCCTCGACGACCTCGATATCGAACGTGTGCACGTGCTGGGGTGGAGCGACGGGGCGATCGTCGGACTCCACCTTGCGCTGCAACGGCCTGACCTCGTCTCCACTCTGGTGTTCGGGGGAGGGGTGTTCCACCACGAAGGGTGGCACGACGGTGTGCTCAGCGACGATCCGCCACCCGCGTTCATGGCGGAGTCCTACGCCGAGGTGTCACCGGACGGCGCAGCGCACTGGGCTGACGTGGTCGCCAAATCGGTCGAGCTGCACCGCGCTCACCCGTCGCTGACCGCGAACGACCTCCGCCAGGTGCGCCTGCCCGTGCTCGTCATCGTCGGTGACGATGACGAAGTCCGCTTCGATCACGTGGTGGGCATGTACGAGGCGCTTCCGGATGCCGAACTGGCGGTGATCCCTCGGTCCACTCACGGTCTGATCGTGGAGAAACCCGACGTCGTCGCGTTGTTCGTGCGCGATCTTCATCGCGGCGACCGCAGTGATGGCGTCGCGCCTCGACGCCGGGTGATGCGCGCATAGCGGCCCGGGGCCTGGATCGACGGGCCCGCCCGCGCACGCCGTTCGTCGCACCGTTTGCGCCGCTCACCGCACGACCCACGGATGCCGCTGGCTCACTGCCGTGGCATCCGGTTGGCTTTGCGAGTCCGCAGTGCCGCGAGCAGGAGAATCCATGAGCGCTTCCGTCGACGACGACATCGTCACCGATCCGAACCTTCCCCCCGTCGCCGTGGAGCCCGAGAAGCTCCGCAGCAGATGGACCCCCGCGAAGATCGCCCTCTGGATCGGGATCGCCCTGTTGGGCGGTCTCGGCTGGACGATGCTCGCGATCGTGCGCGGCGAGACGGTGAACGCGATCTGGTTCGTGTTCGCCGCCGTCTGCACGTACCTCATCGGCTATCGCTTCTACTCGAAGGTCATCGAGCGCTTCATCACGCGTCCCGACGACCGCCGGGCCACGCCCGCCGAACGCAAACAGGACGGCAAGGACTACGTCCCCACCGACCGACGCGTGCTGTACGGCCACCACTTCGCCGCCATCGCCGGCGCCGGGCCCCTCGTCGGCCCCGTGCTCGCCGCGCAGATGGGCTACCTGCCGGGCACGATCTGGATCATCGTCGGCGTCATCCTCGCCGGCGCCGTGCAGGACTACCTCGTGCTGTTCTTCTCGATGCGCCGCGGCGGCCGCACGATCGGGCAGATGGCGCGTGACGAGCTCGGCAAGATCGGTGGCACGGCGGCGATCCTCGCGAGCCTGCTCATCATGCTGATCATCGTCGCGATCCTCGCGCTCGTCGTCGTCAACGCTCTCGGTGAGAGCCCGTGGGGCGTGTTCAGCGTCTCGATGACGATCCCGATCGCCCTGTTCATGGGCCTCTACCTGCGCTTCATCCGCCCGGGCCGCATCACCGAGATCTCGATCATCGGTTTCGTGCTGCTGATCGCGGCGATCGTCGCCGGCGGCTGGGTCGCCTCGACCGAGTGGGGGTATGCCGCCTTCCACCTCGATCGCACCGTCATCGCGTGGGGCATCATCGTCTACGGCTTCGTCGCCGCGGTGCTGCCGGTCTGGCTGCTGCTCGCCCCGCGCGACTACCTCTCCACCTTCATGAAGGTCGGTGTCATCGTCATGCTCGCCGGCGCGATCGTGCTTGTGCGCCCCGAGATCTCGGTCCCCGCGTTCACCGAATTCGCCGGTGGTCAGACGGGCCCGGTGTTCAGCGGGCCGATCTTCCCCTTCCTCTTCGTCACGATCGCGTGCGGAGCGCTGAGCGGATTCCACGCCCTGATCGCTTCGGGGACCACCCCGAAACTGCTCGAGAAGGAGCGCCAGACGCGCTTCATCGGCTACGGCGGCATGCTCATGGAGTCGTTCGTGGCGATCATGGCGCTGGTCGCCGCGTTGTCGATCGACCGGGGCATCTACTTCGCGATGAACTCGTCGCCCGCGGCCACCCTCGGCACCGTCGAGGGCGCGGTGGCGTTCGTCAACGGCCTGGGACTCGCGGGTGTCAACCTCACGACCGACATGCTGACCTCCACCGCTGCGGCGGTCGGCGAGGAATCGATCGTCTCTCGCACCGGCGGTGCCCCGACCCTGGCGCTCGGTCTCGCGCACATCATGCAGCAGGCCCTCGGCGGTCAGGCGATGATGGCGTTCTGGTACCACTTCGCCATCATGTTCGAGGCCCTCTTCATCCTCACGGCGGTGGATGCCGGAACCCGCGTGGCCCGCTTCATGCTCCAGGACTCGATCGGCACCGTGATCCCCAAGTTCAAGGACCTCTCGTGGCGACCGGGTGCCTGGATCTGCACCGCGGTGATGGTGGCCGGGTGGGGTGCGATCCTCATCCTCGGCGTGACCGACCCGCTGGGCGGCATCAACACCTTCTTCCCGCTGTTCGGCATCGCCAACCAGTTGCTCGCCGCGATCGCGCTCGCCGTGGTCCTGGCCATCGTCGCCAAGCGGGGCCGCTCGTACTTCCGGTGGCTGTGGATCGTCGCGCTGCCCCTGGCCTTCGCCGCCGTCGTGACCATCACGGCATCCATGTACAAGATCTTCTCGCCGGTTCCGGCGGTGGGGTACTGGGCCAACCACTTCGCGTTCCGCAACGCCCTCGCCGAGGGCAAGACGGAGTTCGGGACGGCCAAGAGCGTCGCCGCGATGGAGGCGGTGGTGCGCAACACCCTCGTGCAGGGCGTGCTGTCGATCGTCTTCGTCACCCTCGCGATCATCGTCATCCTCATGGCCGTGATCGTCACCGTCCGGGCGATCCGCGCCGGCGGCGGAGAGAATCTCGAGGACGCACCCGTCCCCTCGCGCCGATTCGCCGCCGCGGGGTTCCTCGCCACCAGGGAGGAGCGCGCGATCGAGAAGGAGTGGGAGGCCCTCCCGGCCGACCACCCCGACCGTCCCTCCGTCTCCACCCACTGAGCGCTCCGGTGATGACCGACGTGGATGCCACGACCCCCGGCCCCCTGCAGCGCCTCGGCGCCCAGGTGGTGCGGGCGGGTCGTGGCATCCGGTGGTACGTCACGACGCTCATGGGCGACCGGGCGTACGACGTGTACGTGACGCACCTGCGCGCCCAACATCCGGATGCGAACCCGCTGACCGAGCGGCAGTTCTGGCGGCAGCGCACGGCGGAGCAGGACCGCAATCCGGGCGCCCGCTGCTGCTGAGTAGGCTGCGACAATGCTCGATGCTCCGCTGCTCGCCGGTGCCGCGGGGGTCGTCGTGGGCGCGGCGCTGACGCTCGTCCTGGTCTTCGCCCGCCGCTTCGCGCTCGCCCCGCGCGACCTCGGCAGCGACGCCGAACGGGCGACCCACCGCACCCTGCACGTGGCGGCGGCTGCGGCGGCGGCCCTTCGCGGGGGACGCGACGAACCGGATGCCGCTCGCGCGGCGAAGCACCTGCGCGTGCTCCTAGCCGCCGACGCGGTGGCGATCGTCGAATCGGCGGCCGACCGGGTCGCCGTCGACGGGCCCGACGCCCTCGCCGCCCCCGCCCGGCGCGTCGCCGCCCGCGTATACGAGTCGGGGCGTCGTCAGGTGTTCACCGAGGCGGGCGAGGCCGCGGTGGGCGCACCGATCGTCGTCGACGGGCGGGTCTGGGGCGCCGTGGTCGCCTTCGCCGCCGACGTCCGCGCGCCGCTCGTGCGGGCCACGGGCGATGTCGCCGACTGGTGCGCCGCCCAGATCGAGCTCGCGGGTCTCGATGCGTCGCGCGCGGCGCTCGCCGAGGCGGAGCTGAGGGCGCTGCGGGCGCAGATCAGTCCTCACTTCATCTACAACGCCCTCACGGCGATCGCATCCTTCATCTCGACCGACCCGCCCCGTGCGCGCGACCTCGTGCTGGAGTTCGCGGACTTCACGCGGTACTCGTTCCGGCGGCAGGGGGAGTTCACCACGCTGGCGGAGGAGCTGCGCAGCATCCACTCGTACCTCGAACTCGAGCGGGCCCGCTTCGGGGAGCGCCTCACCGTGCGGTTGCGCATCGCCCCCGAGACGCTGGCGACCGTCATCCCGTTCCTGTCGGTGCAGCCGCTCGTCGAGAACGCGGTGCGCCACGGGCTGGAGCGGCGCGAACGCGGCGGTGTGCTCACGGTGACCTCGATCGACGACGGCACGCACACCGAGGTGATCGTCGACGATGACGGAGTGGGGATGGATCCCGACGAGCTCGCGACCCTGCTCGACCTGGATGCGCCGTCGCCGCACGTGGGTCTGCGGAACGTCGATGCGCGACTCCGCCAGTTGTACGGGCCGGGAGGCGGTCTCGTCGTCGAGACAAACGTCGGTTCGGGCACCTCGGTGCACCTGCGCGTGCCCAAGTCCCAGCCCCAGCACGAGACGGCCCGTACATGAGCGTCGCGGTGCTCGTGGCCGACGACGAAGCTCCCGCGCGTCACGAACTCGCGGCGCTGCTCGCGGCCGACCCCCGGGTGTCGGTCGTGCACACCGCGAGCGGCGGTGCCGAGGCGCTGCGGGTGCTGGAGCGTGGCGAGGTGGCGGTGGCGTTCCTTGACATCCACATGCCCGGGATCACGGGGTTCGACCTCGCTCGGGCGCTCGCCGGCCTCCGCACGCGTCCGCCGGTCGTGTTCGTGACCGCCGACGACTCCGGCGCTGTGCGGGCGTTCGATCTGGAGGCCGTCGACTACGTGCTCAAGCCCGTGCGGGCCGAACGCCTGTATCGCGCGCTCGGCCGGGCCCTCGCCGTCGAGGCGGGTGCCGACGCGGCCGACGACGAGACGATCCCGGTCACGGTCGGCACGTCCACGCGTCTCGTGCGCCGGGCGGACGTGCGGTGGGTGCAGGCGAACGGCGACTACTCGCGCCTATACACCGCGTCATCCGATCACCTCGTGCGCGTTCCGCTGTCGGACCTCGCCGATCGATGGGCGGACGCCGGCTTCGTGCGCGTGCACCGTTCGTACCTCGTGCACCGCGATGCGGTGACCGAGGTGCGGCTGGCGGGGTCGGCGCCCACGGTCGCGCTCGCTGAGATCGAGCTGCCGGTCAGCCGTCGCCTCGTGCCCGCCGTGCGTGACGCGCTGCTGCGCTGACGGGGCCACCTCCACCGGTGCCGGCCGCAGAGCCCCGATGCGTCCGCCGGCGTCCGCCGGTAGAATGACGCAGGCGAACATTTCTGAAAGGGCGAGCCGCATGCGCAACATCAGTCCGGAGACTCTGCGCCGCACCGTCGAGAAGTCGACACGCTCCTCGGCCGCTCTCGAACGGCGCATCGTTCCTCCGACCTACGTGCGTTCCGAGCGGGTCGAGCGCTTCCTCGCCGCCCGGCGTGCCTCGTAGGCGTGCTGAATCCCGCCTACGGAGAGACTCCGCTCGACGCCGACGAGGCTGACGCCCTGACGTCAACTGCGCGAGCGATGTTGGGAGACGATCCCGATAAGGCCGATGTCTACGCGATCGAACAAGACATCAGTGACGAAGTCGGAATCGTACTCCTTCAAGAAATCCTCGATGGAGGACTGGGTCTAACAGAGATGTTCGACGACCAGTTCGTGCGCAGGTTACACCGCACCTTGTACGGCGATATCTGGCAGTGGGCGGGCACCTATCGGCTCACGGAGAAGAGCGTCGGCATCGATCCGGCTTACATCGCCGTGGAACTCCGACAGTCGCTGGACTCGATCGCCTACCGATGGAGTCATACGAACGATTGGTCGCCGCGAGAACTCGGCATCGCCGTGCACGCGGAGGTCGTTCGCATCCATCCGTTCGTCGACGGCAACGGTCGTGCGACGCGATTACTCGCCGACCTAGTTCACACCGCCGCTCAGGGTGAGTCTGACTCGTTCTTCGTATACGACTGGGACGTCGACAAACGCGCCTATATCGACTTGTTGAGGAGCTACGACGTCTCCCGGAACTCTGGCCCGTTGGCAGCTTTCATCCCCGTGACAGAAGTATTCGACTGACGTACGCGTGTCGCACCTGTGCGACGAGGTGTCACCCCGCCAGCGCGCGCGGGAGCCGGTCGCCGCGAAGTACATCGCACCCTTCCACTCCGGACCGCAGTGAGGGGGGCGCAGCCCTCACGCAAACGAGGCAGCGGATGCCACGATGGGATGCCATGACTCCCGAGCCGCGCCCCCTTCCGCGCGTGCGGGTCACGGCATCCACCGCGGGTCGGGTGTCGCGTCCCGTGACGCGCGGCGTCGCGCTGCCCGGCCGGGTGGCGGACGAGGCCGACGAGGTGTTCTCGCGCGGACTGGTGCGCGCGCAGCTGCGTCTCGCGCTCGGTTGCGTCGCGGCCTTCGTCGTGGTCGCTGCGGCCCTGGCGGGAGTGATCGCGGCTCTCCCCGCGCTGGGCGACCCGACGCTGTGGTCGGTACCGCTGTCGTGGCTGCTGCACGCGTACGGGTTTTACCCCGTGATCCTCGTGTTCGCCCTCATCTACGCCCGGGCCGCCGCTCGCAACGAGCGTCGATACCGGCAGCTCGCCGAACCCGAGGATGCCGCGTGAACCCGGTTCTCGACCTCACCGCGGTGGGGCTGCTCGTGGTGACGACCGCGGTGCTCGGGTTCGCCGGCATCCGGTCTTCTCGGACGCGCAGCGACTTCTTCGTCGCGTCGCGCAGCGTCGGGAGCGTCTGGAACGCCTCGGCGATCAGCGGGGAGTACCTGTCGGCGGGGACGTTCCTGGGACTCGCGGGACTCGTGCTGCTGTCGGGGGCGGAGGGCTTCTGGTTCCCGATCGGGTATGCGGCCGGGTACCTGCTGGTGCTGCTCTTCGTGGCCGCGCCCCTGCGCCGGAGCGGCGCGTACACGATCCCCGACTTCGTCGAGGCGCGGCTGGAGTCCCGTGCGGTGCGTCGGGTGACCAGCGTGGTGGTGCTCGTCATCGGGTGGCTCTACATCGTGCCGCAGCTGCACGGGGCCTCCCTCGCCCTGGGGGTGGTCGCCGACGTGCCGCGGTGGACGGGTGGGGTGCTCGTGGCTGTGCTGGTGGCCGCGGTCGTCGCCGCGGGTGGGATGCGCGCGATCACGGCGGTGCAGGCGTTCCAGTACTGGCTCAAGCTCACGGCCCTGCTCGTTCCCGCAGTGTTCCTGCTCGTGGCGCTGTCGGGCGGAGGCACCGACATCGACCCCGCCCGTGTGTTCCCCGCCGAGAGCGGTCCCGGCGCGATCGACGCGTACGCCACCGTCTCCCTGCTGATGGCCCTCCTGCTCGGAACGATCGGCCTGCCGCACGTGCTCGTGCGGTTCTACACGAGTCCGAACGGGGCGTCGGCTCGGCGCACCACGGTGGTCGTCATCGTGCTCATCGGAGCGTTCTACGCGGTGTCGTCGACGATGGGCCTGATCGCGCGCGTCGTGGCGCCCGACCTGGCGGTGGCCGGCGTCGCCGACACCGTGGTGCTCGCGCTTCCCTCGCGGGTCTTCCCGGGCTTGGTGGGGGAGCTGCTGACGTCGCTGCTGGTGGCCGGGGCGTTCGCCGCCTTCCTCGCGACGTCGTCGGGGCTCGTCGTCTCGCTCGCCGGGGTCGTCAGTCAGGACGTGTTCGGGGGAGGGGTGCGTTCCTTCCGCCTCTCGGCCGTGCTGTGCACGGCGGTGCCGCTCGCCGTCGCTCTCCTGACGGAACCGGCGGGGCTCGTCGCCAGCGTCGGCCTGGTGTTCGTCTTCGCAGCGTCCACCCTCTCGCCGGTGCTGCTGCTCGGCGTGTGGTGGCCGCGCCTCACCGCGCGCGGCGCGGTGGCGGGCATGGCCGTGGGCGCCGTCTCGTGCGGGGCGGCGCTCCTCGCGGGCGGGTGGCTCCGCGTCACGGGCGAATGGGCCGTGCTCGTCACGCAGCCGGCGGCCTGGACCATTCCGTTGACGACGGTCGTCATCGTGGCGGTGTCGCTGCTCGACCGGGGCGGCGCGCCCGCGCGGGTGGAGCGGTATCTGGCGCGGCTGCACACGCCGGACGCGTGAGGTGGTGGGGTTGGCGCGCGCGTGAACGCGGGGCGCGGGGTGCGCGGTGCCGCGCATGTCGGAACGCCGGGCCGCGGGCGCGCACGTGTAACCCGCGGGGCGCGCACGTGTGAACCGCGGGGCGCGCACGTGAAAACCGCGGGGCGGGCACGTGTGAACCGCGGGGCGCGCACGCATAAACGCTGTTCGTGCCCATGAACGCGATGTCCCCGTGTTTATGCGCACGAATCGCGTTCATGCCGCGGTCTCGGGCGGTCCATGCCCGTCGCACGCTTCGGCTGGGCCCGGCGACGTCAGCCGCGCGCCCGATGCCGGCGCACGGCTGCGCGGTTCGCGCATCGGACCGAGCAGTAGCGCTGCCGGCCGTTCCGCGTGACATCCACGACAACGTTCGCGCAGGGCTCGGCGCCGCACCGACCCAGTCGGTTCATCCCGCGGGTGACCAGGTGCAGAGACGTCCCGACCGAGATGACGGCCGCGAGGACACGAGGGAGGGTTTCGTAGTTATCGCGGTAGTGCAGGTGCCACCCCTCCCCGTCATGGTCGGTGAGGCGCGGGTAGGCGGCTACGGCCGCCATCTGCGCGTTGAGCAGGAGCGCGCGCTCGTCGGGGTCGGTCGCATCCACGACTCGGAGCCATTCGTCGATGACCCGTCGGGTGTCGACGTGATCGTCGGATGCCGCGGCGAATCGCATCGTCATCCCCATCTCGATCGTGCGCTCTTCGATGCCCGCGCGGTCGACCGGCCAGTCGTTGGCGAGCGAGGCCGCGAGAAGGACGGCGTACTCGCCGTAAGGGTTGAGATGCATAAGGACATTACATCAGGCTGGGCACATGACCGCCTCCCGACTGCTGCCCGCCGCGGCCATGGCCCCTCTTCACGAACACGCCTGGATCACCGAATCTCTCCACGCGACCAGTGAGGGACGTGTCCGATACGTGCGCTGCACCGGGTGCACCGCACGACGCATCGACCTCGATCCGGTCGTCCTCGCGCCGGCGTCCGCACTGTCGCGCGTGATCGGCTGACCCGCATCTCCGCGTGGAGCCCCTCCTCCCCAGGTGACTGACCCGCACGGGACCGGGCATGCACCGGTCGGTGTCGGCGGTCCGGGTTAACGTGGAGGGGTGACACATCCCGGCGCCGCCCCCGAGCCATACGCCGACGCGCCGCCCGAGCCGTACGGCGTCTTCGACGATCCGTACGCGGGCGCCGAGTGGGACCCCGATCAGTTCGCCCCACCCGAGGATCTCGACGCGCCGCCTCCGCCCGTCGATCCGTCGTCGCCGTTCGCGCGCGCGGTCGTCGCGACGGGCACCGCGCGCGAACTTCCGGCCGTGCGCGATTTCACCGGCCGCGACCCCCGCGAGGTGCTGCACGAGGTCTACGGCTACGACTCTTTCCGCGGCGACCAAGCCGACATCGTGCAGCACGTCATCGACGGCGGCGACGCGGTCGTGCTCATGCCCACCGGCGGCGGCAAGAGCGTCACCTTCCAGGTGCCGGCGCTCGTGCGGCCGGGCACGGGGCTCGTCGTCAGCCCGCTGATCGCGCTCATGCATGACCAGGTCGAGGCGCTGATCGCCAACGGCGTGCGGGCGGGCTATCTCAACTCGACGCAGGCTCCCGCGGAGCGTCAGGCCGTCGAGCAGGCCTACCTCGCGGGCGAACTCGACCTGCTCTACGTCGCGCCCGAGCGTCTGAACGGGGCCCAGACCCTCGCGTTCCTCGCCCGGGGTCGCCTCAGCGTCATCGCGATCGACGAGGCCCACTGCGTGTCGCAATGGGGTCACGACTTCCGCCCCGACTACCTCGCCCTCGGCGACCTCGCAGAGCGGTTCGCCGGCGTTCCACGCATGGCTCTCACTGCCACGGCGACGACCGCGACCGCCCAAGAGATCGTCGAGCGGCTGCGCCTGCGCGATGCCCGCGGCTTCGTCGCGAGCTTCGACCGGCCGAACATCCAGTACCGCATCGACGCCAAGGTCGACCCGAGGCGTCAGCTCGTGCAGTTCATCAAGGCCCAGCCCGACGGCTCGGCAGGCATCGTCTACGCACTCAGTCGCAAGAGTGTCGAGCAGACGGCGGCGTACCTCTGCACCCAGGGGCTCGACGCCCTGCCATACCACGCGGGCCTCGACGCCTCCGTGCGCGCGGCGAACCAGTCGCGCTTCCTCCGCGACGACGGCGTCATCATGGTCGCGACCATCGCGTTCGGGATGGGCATCGACAAGCCCGACGTGCGCTTCGTCGCCCACATCGACCTGCCCAAGTCGGTCGAGGGCTACTACCAAGAGACCGGACGCGCCGGCCGCGACGGCGACCCGTCGGTGGTGTGGATGGCCTACGGCCTCGGCGACGTCGTCCAGCAGCGCCGCATGATCGACCAGTCGCCCGGCGACCGTTCCTACAAACTGCGCCTCGGCCAGCACCTCGACGCCATGCTCGCCCTGTGTGAGACGGTCGGATGCCGTCGGCAGAACCTGCTCGATTATTTCGGTCAGCGCTCCGAGCCGTGCGGCAACTGCGACACCTGCCTCACCCCGCCCGACACGTGGGACGGCCTCGTCGCTGCGCAGAAGCTCCTGTCGACGATCGTGCGTCTGCAGCGCGAGCGCGGGCAGGCGTTCGGCGCCGGGCACCTCATCGACATCCTCCGCGGAGCCAAGACCGAGCGCATCGCCCAACAGGGCCACGACCGACTCAGCACCTACGGGCTCGGCGGCGACCTGTCCGATCAGGACTGGCGCAGCGTCATCCGTCAGCTGCTCGCCCGGGGCATCATCGTCGCTCAGGGCGACTACGGCACGCTCGCCCTCAGTGAAGCGTCGGCGCCCGTTCTGCGCGGCGAGGCGCCGGTGCCCCTCCGTCGCGACGTGCTCGGTCGCACCGGGGGAAGCGGCGGGGGGAGTCGTCAGCGCAAATCGAGCGCCGACGAGGTGGCACCCGCCGACCGCGACCTGTTCGAGGCGCTGCGCGCCTGGCGAGCAGAGAAGGCCCGCGAGCAGGGAGTACCGGCGTACATCGTGTTCGGGGATGCCACGCTCCGCGCCATCGCCGCCGCCCGCCCCGCATCGGTCGGCGACCTCGACGGCATCACCGGAATCGGCGCCAAGAAGCGCGAGGCCTACGGCGACGGCATCCTGACGGTCGTCGCCGCGAGCTGACGTGCGCGCGGGCCCGGTTCCGTTCGACCGGCTCAGAGCCTCGTCCCGAGGTGGCCGAGCCCGTCGGCGCCACCGGTCGTGATCTGACTCTGTGGGTTTGGAGGTGGCTGAGCCCGTCGGCGCCACCGGTCGTGATCCGAGTCCGTGGTTTAGGGGTGGCTGAGCCTGTCGATCCCACCGGTCGTGTCTCTCTCCAGCGCGCTCCCCGGGAATGTTGACCATCCACAACGACCCCGCGGTCCGCCACCCGGCAGGCTTGTCGTCGATCCACACAATGATTGCCCGGTCGTTGTCGAACACCTACCGTTATCGCCATCCCTGAGCCCCGTCGAGAGGTGCCGACAATGACCGACGCCGCCGTCCGTCCCACCACGCCCGCCACGAGCACGCGTACGCCCGTCGGAGGCGCGCCCACTGCGGCGCACACCGCCGCGGAGGCCGCAGAAGCCCGCATCGACACCGAGCGGGTCACCGACCTGCTGCTCGGCACGTGGGCCGAAACCCGCCGCCAGGCGCGCGAGATGATCAAAGACCCCGCGCTGTGGCGGGACGACAGCCTCGGCATGGACGCGCACCGCGAGCGCACGCTCAGCCAGCTGCACCTGCTCGTGCAGAACAAGGCCGTGCACCGGGCCTTCCCGAAGCGCTTCGGCGGCGAGGACGACAACGGTGCGAACATCGCCGGCTTCGAGGAGCTCGTCGCGGCCGACCCGAGCCTGCAGATCAAGTCGGGTGTGCAGTGGGGCCTCTTCGGTTCGGCGGTGTTGCAGCTCGGTACGGCCGAACACCACGAGAAGTGGCTGCCCGGCATCATGAGCCTCGAGATCCCCGGTGCGTTCGCCATGACGGAGACCGGTCACGGATCCGACGTCTCGGCCATCGGGACGACCGCCACCTACGACGCCGACACCGAGGAATTCGTCATCCACACCCCCTTCCGTGGCGCGTGGAAGGACTACCTCGGCAACGCCGCCCTGCATGGCAAAGCGGCGACCGTGTTCGCGCAGCTCATCACGAACGGCGTCAACCACGGCGTGCACTGCTTCTACGTGCCCCTCCGCGACGAGGACGGCGCCTTCCTCCCCGGCATCGGCGGCGAAGACGACGGCCTGAAGGGCGGTTTGAACGGCATCGACAACGGCCGTCTGCACTTCGACGACGTCCGAGTGCCGCGCACGAACCTGCTCAACCGCTACGGCGACGTCGCCGCCGATGGCACCTACTCGAGCGACATCGCCAGCCCCGGACGTCGGTTCTTCACGATGCTCGGCACCCTCGTGCAGGGTCGTGTGTCGCTCGACGGCGCAGCCGCATGGGCCTCGGCCATCGGCCTGATCATCGCCATCACCTACGGCAACCAGCGCCGCCAGTTCGACTCCGGCAGCGGCACGCCCGAGGTCACCCTTCTCGACTACGGCAAGCACCAGCGTCGCCTGCTGCCGCGCTTGGCGACGACATACGCCGAGATCTTCGCGCACGACGAGTTCCTGCAGAAGTTCGACGGCGTCTTCAGCGGCGCCCTCGACACCGACGCCGATCGTGAAGACCTCGAGACCCTCGCCGCCGCACTCAAGCCCCTGTCGACCTGGCACGCGCTCGACACGCTGCAGGAGTCGCGCGAGGCCTGCGGTGGACAGGGCTTCCTCTTCGAGAACCGCCTGGTGGGCCTGCGCGCCGATCTCGACATCTACGTCACCTTCGAGGGTGACAACAACGTCCTCCTCCAGCTCGTCGGAAAGCGCCTGCTCGCCGACTACGCCCGTCAGTTCACCGGCAAGGATGCCAGGCGGCTCGCCGCCTTCGCCGTCGGGCAGACCGCGGGCAAGCTGTTCCACGGGGCCGGGATGCGTCAGCTCGGTCAGGCCGTCAGCGACTTCGGCTCGACCGCCCGCTCCGTCGAGAAGGGCTTGCGCGCCGAGCAGCAGCACGAACTGCTGACCGGTCGCGTGCAGCAGATGATCGCCGACATCGCGGGACGCTTGCGCCCGGCATCCAAGCTCTCCCGTGAGGATGCCGCTGCGCTGTTCAACGAGAACCAGTCCGAGCTCATCGAAGCGGCCCGAGCGCACGGCGAACTGTTGCAGTGGGAGGCGTTCACCGACGCCATCAACCGCATCGACGACGCCGACACCCTGCGGGTGCTCACCTGGCTGCGTGATCTGTTCGGTCTGCAGCTCATCGAGAAGCACCTGGCGTGGTACCTCATCCACGGGCGCCTGTCGACGCAGCGTGGGGCTGCCGTCTCGAGCTACATCGACCGCCTCTGCGCGCGGCTCCGCCCGCACGCGCAGGATCTCGTGGATGCCTTCGGCTACAGCCCCGAGCACATCCGCGCATCGATCGCCTCGGGCGTCGAGGACGACCGCCAGAACGAAGCGGCATCCTACTACGCGGCGCAGCGAGCGGCCGGCACTGCACCGGTGCCGGAGAAGAAGCCCGGCCGGTGAGCTACTGACGGGCGGCGGGTCGTGAGACCCTACCCGCCTCAGTGGCGACCGAGTGCGCGCAACCTCACGATCGCGAGGATCGTGACGAGGATGCCGGCGACGAGCATGATCACGGCGAACCACGGGGGACCGCCCACGGCGAACGCCACGATGCCGACGACCACCATGACGACGGCCAGGACGAGGCCGATGAGCAGGGAGACGCGGGTTCGCCGGGGACCCATAGGGATGCTGTGCATGCTCGGAGGGTATCGGTCGGCGGGGGCGGTGTCTCGCGCGGGATCCACCGTGTCGGAGGCCCCACCTAGCCTGGGAGCATGAGCGATCTGGTGACCGGTGCCGACGGGGTCCTCCGCTGCGCGTGGGCGGGCGGCGACGCCGAATACCAGCGCTACCACGACGAAGAGTGGGGGACGACGCTCCACGGCGACCGCCGGTTGTTCGAGAAACTCAGCCTCGAGGGTTTCCAAGCGGGCCTGGCGTGGATCACGATCCTGCGCAAGCGTCCGCGGTTCCGCGAGGTGTTCCACGGCTTCGAGCCGTCGACCGTGGCGGCTTTCGGTCCTGATGACGTCGACCGGTTGCTCCAGGATGCCGGCATCATCCGCCATCGCGGAAAGATCGAGGCCGTCATCGGCAATGCGGGGATCGTCGCCGGCATGGGGGAGGGCGAGTTCGACGCTCTGATGTGGTCGTTCGCACCCGCCGAGCACGCACCGCCCGGCACCTTCGCCGAGGTGCCGGCCGTGACGCCCGAGTCGACCGCGATGAGCAAAGAGCTGCGCCGCCGCGGATTCCGCTTCGTCGGTCCCACCACGATGTACGCCCTCATGCAGTCCTCGGGCATGGTCGACGACCACGTCGCGGGGTGCTGGCGCGCGGTGGGGCAGCGGCCCGCGACACGCCGGTAGCCCCTCACCCGGTAGACTGGTGGGCGGAGCTCTCGCTCCCAGCGTCGTCGAACGCACCGGCCCCCTCTTTCGGGGCCTTTGACCTTCACGGCGAACGGATGCGCCACTTGGCGCCTTCGCCCATTGCAGCCGCAGCATCGCGGCATCCCGAACCGCCGTGCGCGCGTGCGCCGCGGCAGGAGTATTCATGACGTCTCAGACTTTCGCCGACCTCGGCGTACCCGCACCCCTCATCGACGTTCTCGCCTCGCAGGGCAAGAACGAGCCCTTCCCGATCCAATCCGACACCCTGCCCGACACGCTCGCCGGTCGTGACGTGCTCGGTCGCGGCAAGACCGGCTCGGGCAAGACCCTCGCCTTCGCGCTGCCGTTGGTCGCGCGACTCGCGGCGAAGACCGACCGCCGCCGTGGCCGTCGCCCCCGCGCGCTGGTGCTGGCACCGACGCGTGAGCTCGCGAACCAGATCGACGAGGTCATCAAGCCCCTCGCCGCGGCCTTCCAGCTCACCACCACCACCGTGTACGGCGGCATCAACCAGAAGCGCCAGGTCGATGCCCTCGCGACCGGCGTCGACATCCTCGTCGCGTGCCCGGGCCGCCTCGAAGACCTGATCAGCCAGGGCTTCGCCAACCTGGGTGACATCGAGATCACCGTGCTCGACGAGGCCGATCACATGGCCGACCTCGGCTTTCTCCCCGGCGTCACGCGCCTGCTCGCCCGGACGCCCGGCGACGGCCAGCGTCTGCTGTTCTCGGCGACGCTCGATAACGGCGTCGACAAGCTGGTCAAGCGGTTCCTGCGCAACGAGGTGCTGCACTCGGTCGACGAGGCGCACTCGCACGTCGCCGCGATGACCCACCACGTCTTCGCCCCCGCTGACGCCGACGCGAAGAAGGACCTCGTCCAGACCCTCGCCTCGGGCACTGCGCGCCGCATCCTCTTCATGCGCACCAAGCACCAGGCCAAGAAGCTCGCGAAGGCCCTCACGGCCGCCGGCATCCCCTCGGTCGACCTGCACGGCAACCTGTCGCAGCCGCAGCGCGACCGCAACCTCGCCGCCTTCGGCGATGGCCGCGCACGGGTTCTCGTCGCCACCGACGTCGCGGCCCGCGGTGTGCACGTCGACGGCGTCGAACTGGTCGTGCACGTCGACCCGCCCGTCGAGCACAAGGCGTACCTGCACCGCTCGGGCCGTACGGCTCGCGCCGGCACCGCCGGTGACGTCGTCACGATCATGCTTCCCGAGCAGCGCCGCGACACCCTCGACATCCTGCGCAAGGCCAAGATCTCGGCCGCCCCGCAGGCCGTGACGCCGACCTCGCCCCAGGTCGTCGCCCTCGTCGGTGAGGTGGCCCCTTACGTCACCCCCGAGCCGATCGTCGCGCAGCCGCAGGGCGGCGGACGCTCGCAGGGCGCGAACGCTCAGCGCAAGCGCGTCGAGCGCGCACAGGGCCAGGATGCCGCGTCGGCCGGCGGCGGACGCCGTCGTCGCGGACGCAGCGGAAGCGGCCAGTCGACCGAGGCTCCCGCCGCAGCCGGACACGCGCCCCAGGGCGGTCGTGGACAGGGCCAACGCTCCGGCGCCGGTCGCGGCCAGGGCGCCGGTGGCACCCAGCGCAGCGGCGCGGGCGCCGGTCGTGCGCAGGGCGCGGGTCGTTCGGCATCCGGTGCTCCGACGACCGGCATGGTCGTTGGCTCCCGCAGCCCCCGGACGAACCGTCGCGCCCAGGGCTGACCCGTCCTTCACATCCTCGGTGCCCCCGCAGATCCGTCTGCGGGGGCACCGTCGTCTCCGGGCGCGTGCGGGGGAGGCCCCTGAGCTCGTCGAAGGGCCGGCGGCTTCGACAGGCTCAGCGTCCGGGGTGGGCCGCGTCGCAAGGTTCTCGCGTCGCGCACGACATGTTCGTGACGCTTCCGGATGCCGCGGCGTCTCGCGGATGTCGGAGGTCTCCGCCACACTGGGTGACGATCCCGAGGAGGCACCCGTGACCGACCCCGATGCCCACGACGTCATCCGTGTGCGAGGCGCGCGCGAGAACAATCTCAAGAACGTCGATCTCGACGTGCCGAAGCGGCGCCTGACGGTGTTCACCGGAGTGAGCGGCTCGGGCAAGTCGTCGCTGGTGTTCGGGACGATCGCCGCCGAGTCGCAGCGGCTCATCAACGAGACCTACCCCACGTTCGTGCAGCAGTTCATGGGCGAGCTGTCGAGGCCCGACGTCGATGCGCTCGAGAATCTCAGCGCCACGATCCGCGTCGACCAGGAGCGCATGGCGGCGAACGCCCGCTCCACGGTGGGCACCGCCACCGACGTGCACGCCATGCTGCGGGTGCTGTTCAGCCGTCTCGGTCAGCCGCACGTCGGGTCGTCGCAGGCGTTCTCGTTCAACGTGCCCTCCATCTCCGGCGCCGGCGCGGTCACCATCGCGACGGGGGCGAAGAAGGGGCAGAAGGAGCGCCGGTCCTTCGAGATCACCGGCGGCATGTGTCCCGAGTGCGAGGGGCTCGGTCAGGTCAGCGACATCGACCTCGATCAGCTCGTCGACAAGACCCTCTCGCTCAACGCCGGGGCGATCCTGGTGCCGGGCTACACCGCCGACGGGTGGATGGTCCGCATCTACGGCGAGTCCGGTTTCCTCGACGCCGACAAGCCGGTGCAGGACTTCACCGAGCAGGAGAGACACGACTTCCTCTACAAGGAGCAGACCAAGGTCCGGGTCGCCAACACCAACATGACCTACGAGGGGCTCGTGCCCAAGGTCACCAAGAGCATGCTGCAGAAAGACCGCGACGCGCTCCAGCCGCACATCCGTGCGTTCGTCGACCGTGCCGTCACCTTCGTCGCCTGTCCGGCCTGCGGGGGCACCCGTCTGAACGAGGGCGCCCGATCGTCGCGCATCGGCGAGGTCAACATCGCGGATGCCGCGGCCATGCAGATCACCGATCTCGCGGCCTGGGTGCGCACGGTCGACGATCCCACCGTCGCACCTCTCGTGCAGGGGCTGCGCGAGACCCTCGACGCCTTCGTGCACATCGGACTCGGCTACCTTTCCCTCGACCGGGCCAGCGGCACGCTCTCGGGCGGCGAGGCCCAGCGCACCAAGATGATCCGGCACTTGGGGTCGAGCCTCAGCGACATCACCTACGTCTTCGACGAGCCGACCGCGGGGCTGCATCCCCACGACATCCAGCGCATGAACGAGACGCTGTTGCAGCTGCGCGACAAGGGCAACACCGTGCTGGTCGTCGAGCACAAGCCCGAAGTGATCGAGATCGCCGACCACGTGGTCGACCTCGGCCCACGAGCGGGGCGCGACGGCGGTACGGTGCAATTCGAGGGCGACGTCGAGGCGCTCCGCGCATCCGACACCCTGACCGGTCGTTTCCTGGATCATCGGGCAGAGCTCAAGAAGACCGTCCGTGAGGCGACCGGGGCCATGCCGATCCGGGGCGCCTCACAGCACAACCTTCGCGATGTCGACGTCGACGTCCCCCGCGGTGTGCTGACGGTGGTGACCGGCGTCGCGGGCTCGGGCAAGTCGTCGCTCATCCATGGCAACCTGCGCGCCTTCGACGATGTGGTCGTCGTCGACCAAACCGCCATCAAGGGGTCACGTCGCAGCAGTCCGGCGACGTACACCGGCATCCTCGACGCCGTGCGCGCTGCGTTCGCCAAGGCAAACGGGGTCAAACCGGCTCTCTTCAGCGCGAACAGCGAGGGCGCCTGCGTCGCATGCAAGGGCCTCGGGGCGATCGTGACCCAGCTGGGCTTCCAATCGATCGTCGAGACGGTGTGCGAGTTGTGCGAGGGCACGGGGTTCTCCGACGACGTGCTGGAGTACACCCTCGACGGCAAGAACATCGCAGAGGTTCTCGCGATGTCGGTGACCGAGGCGGCCGAGTTCCTCGTCAAAGGACCAGCCGTCGCGGTGCTCGGACGCCTGCGCGACGTGGGGCTCGGGTACGTGACTCTGGGCCAGTCGCTGAACACCCTCTCCGGTGGGGAACGTCAGCGTCTCAAGCTCGCGATCTCGATGGCCAAGACGGGTGCCGTCTATGTCCTCGACGAGCCGACGACCGGCCTGCACCTCGCCGACGTCGACACCCTGCTGCGCCTGCTCGACCAATTGGTGGATGCCGGCAACACGGTCGTCGTGATCGAGCACCATCAGGCCGTGATGGCGCACGCCGACTGGATCGTCGACCTCGGACCAGGGGCGGGTCGCGACGGCGGCGTCGTCGTCTTCGAGGGGACACCCGCCGAACTCGTGGCCGCGAGGTCCACGCTCACCGGCGAGCACCTCGCCCGGTACGTCGGGGTCTGAGCGCCGGCGTTCGAGCGAGAGTGGCGCGTCGGTCCTCAGTGCCTCCGGCCGATCTCCAGGCTGCCGTCGACCGTGCGCGTTGAGATGCGCGTCAGGCCGAGTGCCGAGGTTGCTGTCAGCCGTGGGGGCTGAGTGTCGCGTCAGGCCGCGGCGCGTCGGGCAGGGTCTCCAGGCTGCCGTCGACCGTGCGCGTGGAGATCGGCGTCCGGCCGTGTCGTGTCGGGCCGTGTGTCGAGGTTGCTGTCAGCCGTGCGTGTTGAGCGTCGCGTCGTGGAGGTGCCGGTCGCCGTGCGGCAGCACCTTCACCATCACGCCGCGACGGCGCAGGTCGGCGACCGCGCGGGTCCCGTCTTCGCGCGTCGCGCCCAGCGCATGCACGCTCGCGACGACGAGGACGTCACCGCCGGTGAGGGTTCCGAAGAAGCGATCGAGGCGGTTCGCCCACCCTTCCATCGTCTCGGGCGCGGGGTGACGGAAGCCCTCGATCGGCACCCCGAACCGGGTGAGATCGTCGCGCTGCTGCACCACGGTCGGCATGTCGGGCCGCGAGACGACGAGGCCGACGAGCCGCGATCCGGCCGGACGCGCCCGCCACCAATCACGGTCGCTCTGCAGCTCGGTGAAGCACTTCGGACACTCGGCCGCCGTGTGGGCGTGAGCTACGGTGCCGGTCGCGGCGGCATCCACGGATGACGGCATCGTCGGGATCGAATCGCTCATGGAGACCTCCGCCTCCATTCTGCCTCACACCCGGCAGCACCAGCGGCTTCGTGCCGGGGCGCAAGATGTGCATCGGGGCGGACGCCGGACGCCCCACTGCACATCCCACGCCCCGTCAGGCTCGCGGTCACGTCCTCCCGTCCCTCAGTCGTCCCCGCCGCCGTCGATGCGCAGTTCCAGGCTCAGTTGATCGGCATCCAACTCGGCGAGGGCGTGACGCAGAGCGGCGGTGCTGTAGCGGCCGTCCCGTCCCGCGTCCTGCAGGCGCCGGCGCATGGCCTCGATCGAAGCGAGGCGCAGCTCGAGGAAGTCGCGCACTTCCGCGGAGGCGTCTTCGTCCGGCGGCTGCACGATGCGGGCTCCCACGCGTTCGAGAAGCTCGGGTGGGAAAGACCCGCCGTCGCGCCGCCGGAGTGTGCCTCCGCGCAGGGCGTCGGCCGAGGCTTCGCGCAGCTCCGCGCCGAGCGTACGCTGCTCATCGCGCGTCGGCCCCTCGCCCCCCTCCCCGTCCAGGCCGACCACGCGCACCACCGCGGGGAGGGACAGCCCCTGCAGTACCAGGCTGAACAGTGCGACGAGGAACGCCACGAAGATCAGCAGGGGACGTTGCGGGGTGTTCTCCGGCAGGGTCTGGGCGGCGGCGAGGGTCACCACCCCGCGCATGCCGGCCCACACGATGACGGTGCCGTGGCGCGCGCCGAGCGGGGCGTCGCGGTAGTAGTCCAGATCGGCCATGGTGCGGGCGATTCGGGTTCGCATCCACCCGATCCGGCGCTCCGTCCGGGCGGGATCCGCGCCCCGGATGCCGAACTGCCCAGGCGTCTCGCGGTACGCCTCCTCGAACCGGTCGAGACGCTCCTGGGCCCCCTCGATCCGACCCTGACTGTGCGCGTGGCGGCGCCCGCGGAGTCCCTGCACCCAGATCAGCCCTGCCACCCAGAGCCCGCGCACGATCAGCACGATCCCGAGGGCACTGAGTGCGAGCCACGTGCCGTGCCACAGACCCTCGCGCTCACTGAGGTTGGCGCCCACGATGTCCTTCAGCTCGAGACCGAAGACGAGGAACACCCCACCCTCGAGGACGAGTTCGACCGTGCGCCAGTTCAGGCGGTCGCTGATGCGCTGCTCGGGCGTGAAGCGGCGCGCGGCCCCCTGGCCGGTGACGATTCCGGCGACGACGGCGGCCACCAACCCCGACCCACCGAGGTGCTCGGTGGGCAGGTAGGCGATGAACGGGACCGTGAAGCTGAGCGCCGTGTTGGCGGCCGGATTCGCCAGCCGCTCTCGCACGCGCAGGTTCACCCAGCCGACGACGGCGCCGAGCACGAGCGCGACGGCGACGGCCCAGGCGAAGTCGGCGACGGCGTCACCGAATGCGAATCCGGACGCCACGGCTGCCACCGCTGTGCGCAGCAGGACGAGCGCGGTGGCGTCGTTGAGCAGGCTCTCGCCCTCGAGCATCGTGACGACGCGGGGCGAGATGCCCAGCCGCTTGGCGATCGAGGTGGCCACGGCATCCGTGGGGCTCAGGATCGCCCCGAGGGCGATCGAGAGGGCGAGGCCCAGCCCGGGGATGACCGCCCAGAAGAACAGGCCCAGCAAGACGGAACTGATGACGACGAGCACCACGGAGAGCCCGGCGATCGGGGCGAAGTCGCGCCGGAACTCGATGGCAGGTAGCTGGACGGCCGCGGAGTACAGCAGCGGGGGCAGCACCCCCACGAGGATGATCTCGGGATTCACCGCGAACGGCGGGACGAACGGCAGAAGGCTCACTCCCGCGCCCACGGCGAGGAGCACGAGCGGACCCGCCACGTTGAAGCGGGGTCCGATGACCGTGGCGAGCGCGACCACCACGACGCCGGCGATGACGACGAGGAGGGGATCGATCATGCACCGAGGCTAGCCCCCGGGTCTTCTCCCTGCGCACCGCGATGCCGTCGCCGTGCGAGCCTGCGTCCGTTGGCCCACCGACCGGTGAGACGGCGTCCGGCTGACGAGACGGGTGCAGCCTGCAGCCGGGACGTCGGCGAGATGCCGTCTCGCGGCGACCGCCGGCTGCGCCGTTCGCACGAGCCGTGACCCCGCGAGTCGCAGCCCGCGACCTGGCGCGACCCGCGACCCGCCGCGACCCGCGACCCGCGACCCGCGACCCGGCGCGAGCCGTGACCCGCGACCTGGCGTGACCCGCGACCCCGCCTCAGGCCTCCGCGCGCACCGCCGCCGCGACCGCGCGCAGGCCCGCCAGCGTCTCCACGAAGCTCGTCGACAATGGAGACAGGCCGATCCGCAGGCCGTGCGGATCGCGGTAGTCGGGGATGACGTCGTCTTCCCACAGGCGTGCGGTGACGGCCCGCATCGCGGGGTGCGACAGCGTCACGTGTCCGCCTCGTTCGCCGGCGTCGCGTGGCGAGGCGAGCCGCACCCCGAGGGGACCCAGGATGCCATCGGCCACCCGCACCGCGAACTCGGTCAGCGCGATCGACTTCGCGCGCACAGCCTCGATCCCGGCTTCCTCGAGCAGGTCGAGGGTGTCTTGCATCGCGATCATCGCCAGCACCGGGGGCGTGCCCGAGAGGAACCGGCGCATGCCGTCGGCCGGGCGATACACCGGGCCCATCGAGAACACGTCGGCTGCGCCCATCCACCCCTGCACGGGCTGGGTCAGGGTGTCCTGAAGGCCCTCGGCGACGTAGGCGAACGCCGGCGAGCCGGGCCCACCGTTGAGGTACTTGTAGGTGCAGCCGACGGCGAGGTCGGCGCCCCACGCGTCGAGCTCGACAGGAACGGAGCCGGCCGAGTGGCAGAGGTCCCACAGGACGCGGGCGCCGGCGTCGTGTGCGATCGCCGTCAGCCCGGCGCCGTCTGCGAGGTACCCCGAGCGGTACGACACGTGGCTCAGCAGCACCACGGCGGTGCGCTGGTTCACCGCGGCGCGGAGCAGGTCGGCATCCACTCCGCGGGAGGTGTCGACGTCGACCCAGACGACGCGGGCGCCGCGCTCGGCCGCGATGCCCTCCACGAGGTACCGATCGGTGGGGAAATCGTCGCGGCCCACCACGATCTCCGTCCGTCGCGGATCGGTGCGCATCTGCGCGTCGAGGGCCGCTCGGATCAGCTTGTAGAGCAGCACCGTCGTCGAGTCGCCGATGACCGTCTGACCGGATGCCGCGCCGAGCGCGAGTGCCCCGATGCGGTCGCCGATCGTGAAGGGCAGCTGCATCCACTGCTCGTCCCATCCGCGGATGAGGCGACCACCCCATTCGTCGGTGACGAAGCGGGCGAGGCGGTCGGCGGTGGCGCGCGGGGGGCGCCCGAGCGAGTTGCCATCGAAGTAGATGAGCGACGTCTCGGCGCCGACGAACGCCGCGCGGTGGTGCGCCAACGGGTCGTCGGCGTCGAGGGCCGCGGCTTCGGCCTCGAGCGAGACGCGGGGCACCTCGAGACCGTCGACGGAGCCGAAGTCGGGGGTGGGGTCAGTCGACACGCGTGAGCTCCTCGGTGACGACCACGGTGCCGTGGCTGAGCCAGGTCGGCAGGTCGTCGGGATCGGCGGGTGAAGGACCCGGCAGGAAGGTGGAGACCGCGCCCGTCGCCTCGACGTGCGGCCACGGATCGGTGAGGGTGGCCACGAGCGCGTCGCCGCGCACACCGGCCTCGTGCAGGGCCAGCAGCTCGCGGCGGTTCAGGCCGACCGGCAGGGGACCGTTCCCGAGGTCGGTTCCGTAGAGCACTCGTCCACCGCGCACGGCGAAGGCGCGAAGGTTCGCGATCGCCTGCGCGCGGGCGGGTCCGCGATGGATGTCGAGGGTCGAGATCCACGCCTGGCCCGCAGCGATGGCGCGCGAGAGGGTGCGCCGCGACACGGGCGCGTCGAAGGGTGTGTGCGCGAGGGCGGCGACCCCCGCCTCGACCGCCCGCTCGACCTGCCCGGCTCCCTGCGCGTGCGCGACGACCGGGAGGCCACGCTCGGCGGCCGCCGCGACGATGCCCGCGAGGATGTCGTCGGACATCACCGGACCCGCGTCGGCGTGGAGGGCCACCTTGATGACCGATGCGCCGGCATCCGCCTGCTCGTCGACGATCGTCTGCGCTCCACGGGCGACCCCCGGATGCCGGGACGCGTCGGTGACGACGCGCACGATGGCATCCGGGGCCCATGACCGCCCCTGTGGATACCCGCCAGGAGCGGTGAGGAACGCCCCCGCGTAGGAGACGCGGGGGAAACCGCTCGCACGACGAGCGAGGACGACCGGGTCTCCGCCGAGATCGACCACCGCGGCGATACCTCGCGCGGACAGCGCCGCCGCGTCGATCAGGTGCAGGTGCACGTGATGGTCGATGAACGCCGGGAGGGCGGTGCCGGATTCGGAGGTGAGTGCTCGCCGGACGGGCCAGGCGGCGGAGAGGGTCACGTCGACCCGGTCAGATCAGCGACAGCTCGCGCAGCTTGGTCTCGACGTCGGCGTTGGAGGGCTCGACGTGGTGGCTGGAGTCGGGGTAGACGACCACGGGGATGCTCGTGCGACCCGAGATCTCTTTCGCGACATCGGCCGCAGCGGGGTCGGCCACCAGATCGACGTACTCGTAGTCGATCCCCAGCTCGTCGAGCTGCTTCTTGGTGCGGATGCAATCGCGGCACCAGTCGGCGCCGAACATACGAATGGTTGCGTCGGAAGACATGTCTCCAGCGTACGCCGATGCACCGACACCGGACCCGGCCGAGAACGCGAGCCGAGCGTGTCCCGCACGTTTCCCGCCTCCGCGGATGTCAGGCGGTGACTTCGTCTTCGAGGGGTTCGATGGCGCGAGCGACTTTACCGATACGGCTCTTCTTGGGGGCGTAGACGACGAGCGCGTGGAAGACGAAGCGCACGACGAAGGCTGCGACGAGGGTGAGTCCTGCGGCGACGACGCTCTGGATGTGCGCCTGGCTCACCAGCACCCAGATGACCGGGATGCGGATGATCGCCTCGACACCGTTGAAGGTGAACGACTTGACGAAGCGGTGGCGCATGAGTCCCGACTCGGCGCGCATGTCGGCGAACACCAGGTATTCGAGGGCGAGGAAGTTCGCCACGATGGTCACCACGCTCGCGATGACCGCGGCGACGATGTATTGCACGCCCACCATCTGCAGCGCCCACATGATGGCCAGGTTGGCGACGGCTCCGAGGCCACCCACGAGGGCGAAGGCCGACATGCGGCCGAAGCGCAGCATCGTCAGCTGCAGCAGGAACCGCATGCCCTGGCTGAACGACGCCTTCGACTCGCCCGCGAAGCGGGGAGCGAACGAGAACGGTACCTCGGCGATGCGCATCTGCTTGCGAGCGAGGATCTCGAGCAGGATCTTGAACCCTCGCGGCTGCAGCGTCTCGATCTCGAGGGCACGACGGTCCACGAGGAAGAACCCGGTCATCGGGTCGGAGCAGTTGTGCAGCTTCTTCGGGAACATCGACTTGGTCAGCAGCGTCGACGCGCGCGACACCGTGGTGCGCACCGCGTTGGCGAGACCGTCGGAGGTGCCCCCGGCGACGTACCGGGATGCCACGACCACATCGACGTCGCCCTGCTCGGCGCGGGCGAGGAGGGACGCGATGACCTCCGGCGGATGCTGCAGGTCGCCGTCCATCACCACGCACCGATCGGAGGCGGCGGCTTTGATGCCCTCCACCACGGCACCGCCGAGCCCGCCCCGCGGGTCGTCGCGGTGGATCAGGCGCACCGGGATGTCCGCGGTCGCGGCGACCGCACGGATGACGTCGGGAGTGTCGTCGGTGGAGTCGTCGACGAAGATCACTTCGACGATTCGACCCGCCATGGCATCCGTCGTGCGACGCACGAGTTCGGCGACGTTCGGACCCTCGTTGAAGGTCGGAACGATGACGGAAAGATCCATGGGTACTCGCGTTTTCGTGGGAAGTCAGGGAAAGACAGCGTAGTGAGGCCGACGCGTGCCTTCACAGGATTGTGGCGGACGTACCTGTGAGCTAGCGGTTGCCCGCCCCAGCGTCGGATGCGCAGCGGTGGCGCGGATGTCGACGGGAGCGAGGTCAGCCGATCTTGGCCTGGAGGTCTTCGACGGTCATGCCGTAGTCGATACGGACGACGGGCAGGGCCAGCTTATCGGTCCCGATCCGCACGTACCCGGGTTCTATGCCGCGGGCCAGGTCGAACCCCGCCCGTCGGACGCCCTCCTTCGCCGTGTCGTCGTAGTGACCGAAGGGGTAGGCGATGACCTCTTTGGCGCCGAGGATCTGCGCCGAGGTCTCGAGGTCGGCGGCGATCGTGTCGGCGTCGTCGTTGACCATGCGGCCCTTGCCGTTGGCGCCCGCGCGGTGCATGTCATGCGTGTGCGAGCGCTGCATCACGAAGCGATTCGGGGTGGGTTCGGTCCGGGCGGACGTGATGACGAAGGAGGTGGTCAACAGGTTCCGCCCGTCGACGATCGGGGCGGCCAGTTCGAGCCAGGTGCTGTCGGCGTCATCATCGGTGATCACGACGGAGCGCTTCGGCAGGAAGAGCGCGCCGTCGATGAAGGCGCTCACCTCGTCCCACGTGGGGAGGTAGAACGCGCCCTCCTGGATGTGGGCCATCTGCGCGTCGAAGTCGCCGATGTAGGCGTAGTTGCCGCGCAGCCAGTTGTCTTCGCCCTCGGGCTTCTGCGTGAACTGGTGGTACATGAGGATCGGGAGCTCGGTGTCCTCCGCCTGGTTCGCCTCGGGCGTCGTCCACCCCGCGAACAGGGTTCGCTGACGCTCCGTGCAGGTGACGAGGTCGGCGCCGTTCACGCGCTCGGCGGTGTTCAGCGAGCTCGCGTCGGCAGCGGTGGCGTACCACCCGGCGAACACGCGTCCGTCGGTCCGGGGAAGGGGGAGCGCGTCGTACCGGAGGTCCTCGGACTGCAGCTGCGGGCCGAGGGCGATGCCGTCGCCGGTGAACGACACCGCACACGCCTTCGGATCGGTCGCGCTCGCCAGCAGTTCCTCGGCCGGGCTCCGGGGGGTGGGTGTGGGTGTCGGGCTGGGGGTCGGCTCGCTCGACGACACCGTTTCGGCGGTGGGAGCGGCGGACGGACCACGCGTGAGGGCGAAGGCGGTGACGCCCCCGCCGATCAGCACGATGGCGAGGGTGGCGACGACGGTGCGGCGCAGGCGCACGCGGCGAGAGGTGCGGCGACGGTGCTCGGCTCGGGTGACGGTCATGATGCCTCGGGTCGGCGGGCGGGTCGCCGCGATCCTATCGATACGGCACGCGCCTGCGCGGGACGCGCCACGCCGCGCGGTGACGGCACGGCAGGATGGAGGCATGATCCGCCTCGGCATCGTCGGCACCAGTTCCATCTCCGAACGCTTCGCGCAGGCGGTGGCGACCGTGGAGGGCGCGGAGGTGTCCCGGGTCGCATCGCGCGACGCGCAGCGCGCCCGCGCGTTCGCCGACCGGGTCGGGGCTCCCGGCGTCGCGGTCGGTCTCGACGACCTCCTCGCCGCGGACGACGTCGACGCCGTGTACCTCGCCAGCCCGAACTCCGTGCACGCCGAGCAGATCGCCTCGGCGGTGGATGCCGGCATCCCGGTGCTGGTCGAGAAGCCCGCGGTGCTGACGGCGGGGGAGTGGGATGCCGCGGTCGCCCACGCTCGTCGACGCGGTGTCGTCCTGCTCGAGGCGATGCGCACGGCCTACGACCCGGGTCTGGCCGCGGTCCGGGCGGCGCTGCCGGAACTCGGGACCGTCCGGCGGGTCTCTCTGCGCTACGAGAAACGGTCGGCGCGGTACGACGAGGTGCTGGCCGGTCGGCAGACGAACATCTTCGATCCCGCCCTGGGCGGGAGCGCCCTGCGCGATCTCGGGGTCTACCCGCTGCACGCGCTCGTGCGTCTCTTCGGGGAACCGCGCGCCGTGCAGGGCGTGCGCGTGGGGATCGGATCGGGAACGGACGGGCTCGGCAGTGCGCTGGCCGCCTACGAGGGCTTCGTGGCCGACGTCGCGTGGTCGAAGATCACCGACACGAGTCTGTCGAGCGAGATCCAGGGCGAGGAAGCCTCGCTGCTCATCGACGCGATCGACGCGCCGCGGAGACTCGTGCTCACCCCGCGCGGCGGTGCGGCGCGCGGGATCACGGTGGAGGCCGACGACAACCCCATGGTCGGGGAGGTGCGGCGTTTCGTGGACGCCGTCGCCGGCACCGACATCACCGCGGACCAGGACCTCACCGCCCTGACCCTGCGGATCGTCGACGAACTGCTCGAGCACCCCCTGGTCTGAGGGTTCACCCGTTGTTTCCCCCGCGACGGGAGGATGCCGGGATGCAGAGACCGGGTCGCGTGGGCGAGGTGTTCCTCGTGTTCCTCCGTCTGGGCCTGACGTCCTTCGGCGGCCCGATCGCCCACCTCGGCTACTTCCGCGACGACCTCGTCGTGCGGCGGAAGTGGATGGACGACCGCGCCTACGCCGACCTCGTCGCGTTGTGCCAGTTCCTGCCGGGTCCGGCGTCGAGCCAGGTGGGCTTCGCGATGGGCCTGCAGCGGGCGGGCGTGCTCGGAGCGTTGGCCGCCTTCGCCGCGTTCACCCTTCCGTCGGCTCTTCTCCTCGTCGCCTTCGCCGGGGGTGCGGCCGTGCTGGGCGGCGTCGTCGGCGACGGCATCCTGTCCGGGTTGAAGATCGTGGCCGTCGCGATCGTCGCCCACGCCGTGTGGGGGATGGCGCGCTCCCTCACCCCCGACGCGCCGCGCGCGGGCATCGCGGTCGCAGCTCTCGCTCTGGCGCTGCTGCTCCCCGCCGCCCCGGGTCAACTCGCCGCCCTCGCGATCGGGGCGGTGGCCGGTGTCGTCCTGCTGCGCGAGACCGACGAGGACACCTCGGTGCCATCGGCGACGTTCGGTGTGCGAAGGAGTGTGGCGGTCGCGTGCCTCGTCGTCTTCGTCGGCGGCCTGGTGACGCTGCCGCTGCTCGCCGCACTCACGGGATGGAGCACCGTGTCCCTCGTCGACGCCTTCTACCGCGCGGGTGCGCTCGTCTTCGGTGGCGGACACATCGTCCTTCCCCTCCTCCAGGCGGGGGTCGTGGAGACGGGCTGGATCTCGCCCGAGTCCTTCCTCACCGGGTACGCCGCCGCCCAAGCCGTGCCGGGGCCGCTCTTCACCTTCGCGGCGTACCTCGGCACCGTCTCGGGGGCCGGGCCCGGTGGCATCCCGGGGGCCGCCCTCGCGCTGGGCGCGATCTTCCTCCCCGGCTTCCTCGTGCTCGTCGGTGCGCTCCCGTTCTGGGACGCCCTGCGCGATCGCCCGCGCGTGCGGGCCGCGATGCGCGGAGCCAACGCTGCCGTCGTCGGCATCCTGGGCGCCGCGCTCTACACGCCCGTGTTCACCACCGCGATCACGGGGCCCGGGCCGCTCGTCCTCGCCGCGGTGGGCTTCGTGCTCCTCGCGGTGTTCCGCACGCCCGCGTGGGCGGTGGTCCTCGTGGGCGCCGCGGGCGGGATCGTGCTGGCGTTCGTGTGAGCGGTCGCGTGTTCGCGGTGCGCACGACGCAGCGTGCACAACGCAGGAGATATGGCCGCCGCCTCCGAGCGGTCCGCAGAATTCCGGGGCCCGCGACAGGTGGCGCCGACGTTCTTCCTGCGTTGTGCACCGCCGCTCCGCACGACCGCGGCACCTCGCGGCATCCTGAGACTCGTCTCCGCGAAGCGTGACACCGGGTACCGGCGGTGCCAGGATGAGCGCACGGCGACGCCGCCGGTGTTTTCGAGGGAGAGAACCGTGTTCCACAGCCCCCACCCGCCCGTCGAGATCCCCGACCAGAGCATCTACGACTATCTGTTCGGCTCACTCGACGACGGCGACCTCGATCGGGTGGCCCTGGTGGACCCGGCAAGCGGCGCCGAGACCACCTACGGTGCGCTGCGCGCGCAGGTCGACGCCGTCGCGGGAGCGCTCGCCGCCCGCGGTGTCGGCACCGACACCGTCGTCGCGATGCTGTGCCCGAACGTTCCCGCGTTCGCGACCGTGTTCCACGGCATCCTGAGGCTCGGGGCGGCCATCACCACGATCAACTCCCTCTACACCGCGCACGAGATCGAGAACCAGTTGCGCGATGCCGCGGCCACCTGGCTCGTGACCGTGTCGCCGCTGCTGCCGCCGGCGTTGGAGGCCGCGCGCGCGGTCGGCATCACCGACGACCGGGTGATCGTGCTCGACGGCGCCGAGGGGCACCCCGATCTGCGCACGCTGCTGAGCGAGCAACGGACGCCGCCTGAGGTCACCATCGACCCGGCCACGCACGTCGCCGTGCTGCCCTACTCGTCGGGCACCACCGGGGTGCCCAAGGGCGTGATGCTCTCGCACCGCAACCTCGTCGCGAACGTCCACCAGTGTCGTCCGGTGATCGAGATCGGCCCCGACGACCGCGTGCTCGCGGTGCTGCCGTTCTTCCACATCTACGGCATGACGGTGCTGCTCAACCTGGCCCTACGTCAGCGCGCGACCCTCGTGACGATGCCGCGGTTCGACCTGATGGAGTTCCTCCGCGTCATCCAGGATCACCGCTGCACGTTCCTCTTCATCGCCCCGCCCATCGCCGTCGCCCTCGCCAAGCACCCCGCCGTCGAGCAGTTCGACCTCTCGAGCGTGCACAGCGTGTTCTCGGGCGCGGCCCCGCTCGACGGTGAGACGGCCGAGACCGCGGGGCGGCGAATCGGCGCCCGCTTCTTCCAGGGCTACGGCATGAGCGAGCTGAGCCCGGTGTCGCACGCCATTCCGGCGGAGGGAGGGATGCCGGTGAGCTCGGTCGGCGTGCTCATCCCCAACTGCGAGGCCAAGCTCGTCGACCCCGAGAGCGGGGCGGAGCTCGAGGAGCACGGCGACGACGGATTGACGGCGCCGGGGGAGATCTGGGTCCGCGGACCGAACGTGATGCTCGGCTACCTGAACCGGCCCGACGCCACGGCCGAGACCCTCGACGCCGACGGATTCCTGCACACCGGCGACATCGGCGTGCACCACGTCGACGGCTACTTCACGATCGTCGATCGACTGAAGGAGCTCATCAAGTACCACGGCTACCAGATCGCCCCGGCGGAGCTCGAGGCCCTGCTGCTGTCGCATCCGAAGATCCAGGATGCCGCGGTCATCGGCGTCCGCGGAGACGACGGCGAGGAGATCCCCAAGGCGTTCGTCGTGGCGGCACCGGACGCGGGCCTGTCGGCGGAGGATGTGATGGCGTTCGTGGCCGAGAACGTCGCCCCGCACAAGAAGGTGCGCCGCGTGGAGTTCATCGACGTCATCCCGAAGTCCACCTCGGGCAAGATCCTGCGGAAGGACCTGCGGGCGCGGGAGCGCTGAACGTCGAGGCCGGTGACGGCTCCGGCTAGAGGCGGCGCGCCGGTCCGGTCGAGCGCCGCACGACCAGCGTCAGCGGCTCGGGTGCGCCGTCGATCACCTCGGGCGCGCGGACGCTGCGCAGCAGCGCGTTCACTGCGTCGCGGCCCTCGGCGCGGAAGTCCACCCGCACGGTGGTCAGGGGCGGTGAGAAGAACGCCGATTCGGGGGTGTCGTCGAGGCCCGTGACGCTGACGTCGCCCGGAACGTCGAGACCCGCCTCCGACAGGGCGAGCAAGGCCCCGAGGGCCATCTGGTCGTTCGCGGCGACGATGGCCGTGGGCCGCCCGAGCGCGAGCAGCTCCCGTGTGGCGCGATGGCCGGACTCGGCCGACCAGTCTCCCTCGACGTCTCCCGTCGACACCAGACCCCGCTCGGTCACGAGACGCTCGTACGCGAGTCGTCGGTTTCTCGCCGCCGACCACGTCAGCGGGCCGGAGATGTGTGCCACGTCGCGGTGTCCGAGAGAGATCAGGTGCTCCATCGCGAGCGGGATGCCGTTGAGCTGGCCGGGCCCGGCGTCTTCGTCCTGTTCCGAGAACAGCAGGACGGGGACGTCGACGGCCAGTCCGGCGATCGCGCTGCGCATCTCGTCGGTGGAGGCCAGGGCGACGACGCCCGCGAGATCGTGCTGCAGAAGGATCTCGAGGGCGCGGGTGATCTCGCCGGGGTCGCTCATGTCGAGGGCGACGATGTCGAGGAGATATCCCGCGTCGCGCGCCGCCGCGCTCGCGCCCTGCAGCACCTGGCTCGGACCGACCTGGTCGATCTCGTGCGTGAGGGCACCGAGGCGGTGGGAGCGTCCCGTCACCAGGGAGCGGGCGGTGAGGTTCGGCTTGTATTCGAGCGTCTCGAGGGCTCGTTCGATCTTGGCGCGGGTGGCCGAGCGTTGGTCGATGCCGCGCATGTAACGGCTCACCGACTGGTGCGACACCCCCGCTTCGCGGGCGATGTCGTAGATCGTGGCGGGTCTGCGCGGGGCAAGACCGGCCGAGGGTGGGGTGTCGGCGACGTGGATCGTCATCGATGGCCTCCTCTCCGAGCCTCGCGGTTGACGACGAGTCTGCACCCGAACCGCCGCACTTGCCAAACAGAACTTTTACCGATAACAATTGCTTCCACGCCGGTTCTGTTATCGAGAACAGTTGCCCTGCCGGCCTGACATGGAGGTCGACGGATGCCCGCAGCGATGCCCGCACCCCCGCGGCAGATCCTCTTCGGGGTCGCCTATTACCCCGAGTACCACCAGAGCGAGCGCGTGAACCTCGACCTCGATCTCATGGCCGACGCCGACATCACGGTCATCCGCGTCGGCGAGTCTGTGTGGTCGACCTGGGAGCCCCGGGAGGGCGTGTTCGACCTGGAGTGGTTGGAGCGGGTCCTCGACGCGGCGCACGAGCGCGGTATCGCGGTCATCCTCGGAACCCCCACCTACGCGGTACCGCCGTGGCTGCAGACCGCGCACCCCGAGATCGCGGGCGAGCGCCGCACCGGCGAGAAGATCGCGTGGGGAGCCCGCCAGGAGGTCGACTATTCGCACCCCGCCTTCCGGTACTACGCCGAGCGCGTCATCCGGCGCATCGTCGCCCGCTACGCCGCGCACCCCGCCGTCATCGGCTACCAGGTCGACAACGAACCCGGCCTCGAGCTCCTCCACAACCACGGCGTGTTCACGAAGTTCGTCCGCTGGCTGAAGGAGCGCTACGGCGACGTCGACACCCTCAACCGCGAGTGGGGCCTGACCTACTGGTCGCACCGCATCGCCGACTGGAGCGAGTTGTGGCGCCCCGACGGCAACACGTTCCCGCAGTACGACCTCGCGTGGCGGCGCTTCCAGGCCCTCATCACCACGGACTTCATCTCGTGGCAGGCCAACATCGTGCGCGAGTACGCCCTCGACGACCAGTTCGTCACGACGTGCCTGCAGTACCCGCGTCGGGGAGTCGATGACCGCACGGTCTTCGAGAACCTCGACATCACCTCCGGCAACCCCTATTACGGAATGCAGGATCGCCTAGCCCACGGCAAGGAACTCAGCCAGCTGAACTACTGGACCACGACCGGCGTCGCCGGACTGTTCCGCCAGGCCGATCGCCTGTACTCGTCGAAGCAGGGGCGCTACCTGATCACCGAGACCAACGCGCAGGCCATCGACGCCGCCGAGAGCAATCACCCGCCCTACCCCGGCCAGTTGCGCCAGGCGGCGCTGGCGTTCGTGTCCCGCGGCGCCGCGATGATCGAGTACTGGCACTGGCACACCCTCCCGTACGGCGCCGAGACGTACTGGGGCGGCGTGCTCCCGCACAGCCTCGTCCCCGGCCGCGTTTACCGCGAGGTGGCCGCGATCGGCGCGCAGTTCGCCGCGCTCGGCGATGCGCTGGACGGGTTCGTGCCCGACGCGGATGCCGCCGTGCTCTGGTCGACTCCGAGTCGCTACGCGATGCAGTTCATGCCGCCGTTCTCGCGCGACGGACGCGCCGACGACAAGTCGTACGAGCACATCGTGGACGCGTTCCACCGCGGCATCCTGGATGCCGGCGGGCAATCGCGCATCCTGCACGTCGAGCAGGCGGCCGAGCTCGGTGCGGCCGAACTCGCCGCGCGCTTCCCGGTCCTCGTGGCCGCCGGCGCATACGTGCTCACCGACGCGCAGATCGACGTCCTGCGAGACTACGCGCGCCTCGGCGGGCACCTCGTGCTCGGCCCGCGCACCGCGTACGCCGACCACGAAGCCCGGGCGCGCGTCCAGGTCGCCCCGCCCGGACTCGCCGACGCCGCGGGCGTCAGCTACGAGGAGTTCTCGAACCTCGAGACGGCCCTTCCGGTCTCGCTCGAGGGTGCCGGGTCCGCGGCCTCGGGTCGTCTCTGGGTCGACGGCCTGCGCCCCGACACGGCCGAGGTCGTCGCGCGGTACCACCACCCTCGTTTCGGCGACTTCGCGGCCGTCACGGAGTCGGTGTGGGGGAGCGGACGCATCACGGTCGTCGGCACGGTGCCCGACCCGACGCTCGCCGCCGACCTCGCACGTCGGCTGCTCGCACCCGTCCGGACGCCGTTCGGGGCGGTTCCGGAGGCGGTCACGATCTCATCGGGGGTCGCCGGTTCCGGCCGGAGGTATTGGTTCGTCTTCAACTGGAGCGGGGATGCGGCCGCGTGGTCGATCCCGGCCGACGCCGTCGACGCGGTATCGGGGGAGCGGATCTCCGCGGACACGGAGCTCGCGCTCACCGCCTGGGATGTCCGCGTGTTCACGCAGACCGAGGAAGCGGGCGCCTGATGGCCGTCTTCGACACTCCGTCGCGTCGGCGCGCGTTGCCGACCGGAGGCACGGCGACGTCCGCGCCGCGCCGAGCCAAACGGGACTGGAAGGGCTGGCAGTTCACCGGCCCGTTCGCGGTGGTCTTCGTCCTCGTGTTCATCGCTCCACTGGGGTACGCGCTGTACCTGAGCCTGTTCCAGAACCGCCTGATCGGGGGGAACAGCTTCGTCGGGCTCGAGAACTACGCCACGGCGCTGAGCGATCCGCAGTTCTGGGACGGGTTCCTGCGGGTCGTGATGTTCCTGCTGATCCAGGTGCCGATCATGCTCGTGCTGGCTATGGTCGCCGCCCTCGCGATCGACAGCGCCCGCCTCTACGCCTCCGGCTTCTTCCGCATCGTGGTGTTCCTCCCGTATGCGGTGCCCGCCGTCGTCGCGGTGCTCATCTGGGGCTTCATGTACGGCGACAACTTCGGTCTGACCGCCAACATCAACGACCTGCTGGGCGCGGACGTGCTGCAGCCCTTCGCGGGTACATGGATCCTCGCCTCGATCGGCAACATCGTCACGTGGGAGTTCGTGGGCTACAACATGCTCATCTTCTACTCGGCGCTGAAGACCATTCCCGCAGACCTGTACGAGGCGGCCGAGATCGACGGGGCCCGCGGCTGGCAGGTCATCCGGGCGATCAAACTGCCCGCGGCGCGAGGGGCGATCGTGATCGCCACAATCTTCTCGATCATCGGGAGCTTCCAGCTCTTCAACGAGCCCAACGTGCTCAAGCCGCTGGCGGAGAACGTCATCTCCTCCTCCTTCACCCCCAACATGTACGCCTACAACCTGTCGTTCGCCGGTCAGCAGTACAACTACGCCGCAACCGTCGCGATCATCATGGGCGTCATCACCGCCGCGATCGCGTACGTCGTGCAGCTGCGCGGAACCCGTAAGGAGGACCGCGCATGACCACGGCACTGCGCACCGTCAACCCGAAAGCCCGTCGCCGCACTTCTGTGATGCAGCCGAGGAAGTCGTTCGCCCTCACGATCGTCATGATCCTGTTCCTCATCTACGCGCTCATCCCGCTGGCGTGGCTCGTCATCAACGCGAGCAAGACGCAGGCCGACCTGTTCAGCACGTTCGGGCTCGGATTCGGCAACAGCTTCGCGCTGTGGGACAACATCGTCGCCACCTTCACCTACCGCGACGGGATCTTCGTTCGATGGCTCGGCAACACGCTGCTCTACGTGGTGGTCGGCGCGGGCGGGGCCACGCTGCTGGCGACCCTCGCCGGGTACGGGCTCGCCAAGTACACCTTCCCCGGCAAGCGCGCGTACTTCGCCACGGTCCTGGGCGCCGTCGCCGTGCCGGGCACGGCGCTCGCGGTGCCGACGTTCCTTTTGTTCAGTCAGATGGGCCTGACGAACACGCCGTGGGCGATCATCATCCCGTCCCTGATCACGCCCTTCGGGCTCTACCTCATCTGGGTCTACGCGATCGACTCGGTGCCCACCGAGCTGCTGGAGGCCGCCCGCCTGGACGGTGCCGGCGAGATGCGCACGTTCTTCACGATTTCGATCCGGCTGTTGACCCCCGGCATCGTGACGGTGGCGCTGTTCGCCATCGTGGCGACCTGGAACAACTACTTCCTGCCGCTCATCATGTTGAGCGATCCGGCGTGGTATCCCCTCACCGTGGGGCTCAACCAGTGGAGCGCCCAGGCCTCGGGCGTCTCGGCCCAAGCCATCTACAACCTGGTCATCACCGGGTCGCTGATCACGATCGTGCCGATCGTCGTGATCTTCCTCTTCTTACAGCGCTTCTGGCAGTCCGGCCTGAGCGCTGGGAGCGTCAAGCAGTGACGAGAGCACCGCGCGACGATCGATAACCCGAACTCTCGATCCCGGGGGGACACCCGCCCCCTGCACGAAGAAGTGGAAGGAACGAACTCACATGTTCAACGCAATACAGCGCTCGACCGGGCGCATCGCCGCGACCCTGATCGTCGCCGGTCTCGCGGCGGTCTCGCTGACCGCGTGCGGCGCGTCCGGGAACGGCAACGCCCAGCCCGGCTCGGCCTCGGACCTCGACGCCGCCCTGGAAGCCGGGGGCGAGCTCACCTATTGGACGTGGACGCCGTCGGGCGAGGCCCAGGCAGAGGCCTTCATGAAGGAGTACCCGAACGTCAAGGTCACGGTCGTCAACGCCGGTACCGCGACCGATGAGTACACGAAGCTGCAGAACGCGATCTCCGCGGGAAGCGGTGCACCCGACGTCGCGCAGATCGAGTACTACGCGCTGCAGCAGTTCGCGCTGTCGGACGGCCTCCTCGACCTCGGCGCGTACGGCTTCGGCGACCTCGAGAGCGACTACACGGCCTCCACCTGGGGAGCGGTCAACCTCAACGGTGGCATCTACGGCCTCCCGCAGGACTCCGGTCCCATGGTCATGCTCTACAACAAGGCGGTCTTCGACCAGTTCGGGCTGTCGGTGCCGACGACGTGGAGCGAGTACATCGCTGACGCGCAGAAGCTCACCGCCGCCGACCCGTCGAAGTTCATCACCAACGACGCCGGCGACCCCGGTTTCGCGCAGCCGCTCATCTGGCAGGCCGGTGGACAGCCCTACAAGACCGACGGCAGCTCCGTCACGATCGACCTGCAGGACGCCGGTTCGAAGAAGTGGGCCGACACCTGGAACCAGCTGCTGAAGCCGGGCCTGCTCGCCGACATCCCGACGTGGAGCGACGACTGGTTCCGTGCCCTGGGTGACGGCACGATCTCGACGATCATCACCGGCGCGTGGATGCCCGGCATCCTCGAATCCTCCGTGCCGGACGGCGCCGGTGACTGGCGTGTCGCTCCGCTGCCCAGCTACGACGGATCGCCCGTCACGGCGGAGAACGGCGGAAGCGCGCAGTCGGTGATCAAGCAGTCGAAGAACCCGGCCCTGGCCGCGGCGTTCCTGAAGTGGCTGAACAACTCCGACGCCAGCATCGACGTGTTCCTCGGAACCGGCGGATTCCCCTCCACCACCGCCCAGCTCGAGGACCCCGCGTTCCTCGAGGAAGCGCCGGAGTACTTCGGCGGGCAGCAGATCAACCAGGTGCTCGTCGAGTCGTCGAAGAACGTCGTCCCGGGCTGGGAGTACCTGCCCTACCAGGTGTACGCCAACAGCGTCTTCCCCGACACGGTGGGGCAGGCATACGCCAACCGCTCCGACCTGAACGCCGGCCTCACGGCCTGGCAGGAGAACCTCGTCACCTACGGCCAGAGCCAGGGCTTCGACGTCAACAAGTAACACCACCGGCCCCGCGGGAGCAGCAGCTCCCGCGGGGCCTGCGGCCTTCTCCTATCCCAACGAAGCGAAGTGAGATCCATGAAGACCCCCTCCCTACGTCGGCGCCTCGCCGCCGGCGCCGTCGCCCTCGTGACGGCATCCGTCCTCCTGGCCGGTGGTGCGACCTCGGCCCAGGCCTATAACGCCTCCGGCGACGCCATCGTGACGCTCGGCGATGAGCCCTGTCTCAAGGGCCGTGGCAACTGCATCGTCTACCCGAAGTCGGCGCAGCTGCCGGGCGGGCGCCTGGTCATGGCATTCGAGAAGTCCACGGTGGCCGTCTCCGGCAGCGCAGACGGACAGACCATGCCCGTCTACAAGAGCGACGACGACGGGACCACCTGGCAGTCGCTGTCACAGGTCCCCGCTCCCGCTTACGCCTCGAGCGACCCGAAGTTCGCCCCGTACGTCAGTAACTGGACGAACGGGAGCCTCTTCGTCCTGCCGCAGGACGTCGGGTCTCTGCAAGCCGGCACGCTGCTTCTGTCCAGCGTCGTCTCGGGTGACGACGAGTACTACAAGGAGCGCAAGGCCGCCGACCCGTCGTGGGTTCCCTCGAACGACGGTGACCGTTCGAACGTCGCGATCGCGCTCTACGCGAGCACCGACGAGGGAGCCTCGTGGTCGGTGATCGACATCATCGCCCGCGGTGGATGGCAGGGGGGCAGCGCCGGCAATATCGGCGGGGCGATCTCGGCGATGAACACCACGGCACAGGTCGACCCCGTGTGGGAGCCGCACCTGGAGGTCATCGGGGGCACGCTCGTCGCCTACTACTCCGACGAGAACGACTACCTCGGATTCGACCCGCAGACGGGGGTCGCCCGCATCGACCCCGACAACGCCACCGCGCCCGATTCCCGGGGGCAGATCCTGGTGCACAGGACGTGGACAGGGACCGGTGCGTGGAGCGAGCCCGTCATCGACGTGCCCGGCCTCACCGTCGACAGGGGCAACGGCAAGTCCCAGATCGGCGGCGGACGCCCCGGGATGACGACGATCGCCGAGACCACCGATGGCAAGTGGATGATGACGTTCGAGTACTTCGGCGGCGGCTCGACGGGTCGCTACCAGGTCGCCGACGACCCGCTGCAGTTCTGGCGCCTCGGCACCCCGGGAGGCTCGCCCGTGGGTCAGCTCCCCCTCGCCAACAACTCGCGCCCGTTGTGGGGCGGAGGGAGCCCGGTGCTCCTCGGTCTGCCCGATGGACGGATCATCTTCAACTCCGACGGCAGCGGCAACATCTGGGTCAACGAGTCGGGGCGATCCGACGGCGCGTGGGTCGAGCGTCAGACTCCGCTCGGTTCGGGGTACAGCCGCAATCTGCAGTACGTGAAGGACACGGGCCTGGTCCACATCCTCCAGGCCACGTGGGGCGGTCCCACAAGCGGGTCGGTCATCCGCTCGGCCGATGTCGACCTCGGTCGCTCTGCCGGCCCGTACGCGACGTTGGTCAACAAGAAGACCGGTCAGGTGCTGGGTACGGGGGGTAACACCACCGATGCCAGCATCGGCAACTTCGACCAGCCCGACGTCCGCGTCGAGGACCCGCGCACCGATGCCTCGGCCGCCACCCAGCTGTGGCACGTGCGTCAGGACACCGGCGGCACGGTGACCCTGCTGAACAAGTCGGGGGGTCGCGAGGCGGCCGTCTGGACAGGCAACGCCACCGCAGGGCAGCGACTCGGTTCGTGGGTCGACGATCAGGACGGCGGCCTGTACCGCGTCGTCTCCCGCGCCGACGGATACGTGTCGCTGCAGTCGGCGCAGAACGCGTCTCTTTACGTCAGCGCGCCGACCGCGAACGGCGCGGTGACCCTGCAGTCGGCAGCCTCCGACGGTGCCGATCAGTGGAGGATCGTGGATGCCACCGCCCCGGTGGATCCGTCCGCTTCGGTGTCGTCGTCGGCGCAGACGCGCTGCATCGGCAAGAAGGTCACGCTGATGGTGACCTCGACCAACACCGGCGACGCCACGGTCACCGCGGCCATGTCGAGCTCCTGGGGCTCCAAGTCGGCGACTCTCGCTGCCGGCGCGACCTCGACGGCCGCCTTCGCCACGCGGTCCGCCTCCGTGCCGTCCGGCTCGGCGCAGGTGGTCGTCACGAAGGGCGAGGCGACCGGGACGATCACGGTCCCCTACGCCGCGCGCAGCTGCAGCTGACCGTTGCAACGACGAACGCCCGGCCGGATTACTCGGCCGGGCGTTCGTCGTTCCCGTGCTGTCGTGTCAGGGCGTCAGCAGCGCGCCCGTGTGGGCGGCGGCCTCTTCCGCGCGCTTCTCTTCGTCGTCCTTGCCGCGGCGCTCGTCGGCGGCTTCCTGCAGCGCCGACTTCGCCCGCAGCGGCGGGGTGCGGAAGAACAGCGACAGCACGAACGCGAGCAGCACGACGCCCATCGCCACCCAGTAGACGCTCGTCGCGGACGAGTTGAATCCGACGAGGAAGGGCTTCGTCAGCCGGGCGTCGGCGCCGACGAGGAACGAGGTGTCATCCATCGCCGATCCCCCGATCGAGGTCTCCTCGTCGCCCGATGAGAACCGGTCCGTGAGGTCGGTCGCCACGGTGTCGACGAAGGCGGTGCGGTCGGCGGCGTTCGAGAAGTCCAGACTCACCGCGCCGTCGGCGTCGACACGCGCGACGGGCACCTGCTGCTGGATCTGCGCGGTCGCGGCCGAAATCGCCTGAGCGACGGCGGCTTGCGTGACCTGCGCTTGAGCGGCGGCGGGGATCTGCCCCGCGGCCACCTGCTGCGCCACGGCCTGCGTTGCGGCATCCGTCGCCTGCTGCACACCCTGCTGCACCTGCTGGGTCACGGCATCCGTCGTCTGCTGCACGATCGGGGTATAGATCGACGACATGATCTTCTCGTTGGCGGGCGCCGACGCCGTTGCCGGGTCGAACGCGGCGTCCAGCGCGTCGGTCAGGGTCGCGCGGTCGGCGAACGAACCGATGATGTTCGAGGGCATGAGCGTGAACAGCAGCGACAGCAGCACCGCGGTGCCGAGCGTTCCACCGATCTGGCGGAAGAAGGTCGAGCCGCTGGTGGCAACCCCCATGTCGCGCACGCCGACGGAGTTCTGGCTGGCGATCGTGAGCGTCTGCATGAGCTGGCCGAGGCCGAGACCGATGACGAGCATCGCGATGGCGACGTGCCAGTACGGACTGTCGTACTTCAGGAACGTCAGCAGGAAGAAGCCGATCGACATCAACAGCGTGCCGAGGATGGGGAACATGCGGTAGCGACCGGTGCGCGCGATGAGCTGACCGCTCGCGATGGCCGCGATCATGAGCCCCAGGATCATCGGGAGCATCTCGAACCCGCTCTGCGTGGGAGACGAACCGAGCACGAGCTGCAGGTACAGCGGCAGGGTGAGCATCGCGCCGAACATGCCGAAGCCGACGAGCACACCGATGATGGTCGCCATCGAGAAGGTGGGGGAGCGGAAGAGCTTGAGCGGGATGAGCGCGTCATCCTTCATCTTCGTTTCCGCGATGACGAAGGCCAGGATGCCGAGGGCTCCGACGACGTAGCAGGCGAGGGCGATGGGCGATCCCCAGCCCCACTCGCGGCCCTGCTCGGCGACGAGGAGCAGTGGGACGAGCGCGACGATCACCGTCGTGGCACCCCACCAGTCGATGCGCACCGAGTGGCGCGGCTGCTTCGGGATGTGGAGGAACCGCCACACGATCGCCAGCGCCACGATGCCGATCGGCACATTGATGAGGAAGACCCAGCGCCAGCCGGTGATGAACAGGATTTCGTTCGCGCCGGCGAACAGACCGCCCACGAGCGGGCCGATGACGCTGGAGATGCCGAAGACGGCGAGGAAGTAGCCCTGGTATTTGGCGCGCTCACGCGGGGCGAGGATGTCGCCCATGATGGCGAGCGGCATCGACATCAGGCCGCCGGCGCCCAGGCCCTGGATCGCGCGGAAGGCAGCGAGTTCGACCATCGAGGTCGAGAAGCTCGCGAGCACCGAACCGATGATGAAGATCACGATGGCGATCAGGAAGAGCGGGCGCCGACCGAAGATGTCGGAGAGCTTGCCGTAGATGGGCGTCGAGATCGTCGACACGATCAGGTAGGCCGTGGTGACCCACGCCTGCAGGCTGAGGCCCTGCAGGTCGTCGCCGATCGTGCGGATCGAGGTGCCGACCACGGTCTGGTCGAGGGCGGACAGGAACATGCCGGCCATGAGGCCGAAGATCACGAACATGATCATGCGGTGCGTCATGACCGTGTCGGTGGTGCCGGTGCGCGCGCGTCGGCTCTGGGTGATGTCTGACATCGGGTCCTCTTCACGAGAAGGCCTGGCGGACGGCAGGGAAGGCTCGGTCGGGCGCCAGGTGTTTGCTGAAAGTCAAACAAATAGTAGCGCTGTCCGGCGGCGCAAGAAACCACCCCGGCGTCGGGGTCTCTTCGCGCGTCGCTCGAGAGCAGGGGGTCGTTCGAGAACAGGATCTGCCTGCCGTCAGCGTCCTGTGCTCGCGCTGTCGCCTGTGCTCGCGTGGCGGCCTCGAATTGCGGCCCGCGTGGAGCGTCTCCGCAGGCGTCGCCTGGGGGAGGGGCGGGGGATGCCGAGCAGGCGGGGCGCGGGGCGGGAGGAATGCCGACGCAGAGCAGCATGCGGAGACGAAGAAGACCCCGTGGGCAGGAGCCTCACGAACTCAACCCTCGCCAGGGCAAAGCAAAACCCCCGCGGATAGAAGCTCCGCGAGGGTTTCTGGGGTGACGTAATGATCACCCGTGTGGCTCCGACGGGCGTCGATCCCGTGACCTCACGATTTTCAGTCGTGCGCTCTACCAACTGAGCTACAGAGCCGAGCGGCATGTCTGCCGCTTCCTAAACGAAAGGCCTTCTCGAAAGAAGGCCCGTCGCCATGGAGCGACCCTGACGGGACTTGAACCCGCGACCTCCGCCGTGACAGGGCGGCACGCTAACCAACTGCGCTACAGGGCCATGCGTATTCAATTATCCACCGGAAAGTGACCCCAACGGGATTCGAACCCGTGCTGCCGCCGTGAAAGGGCGGTGTCCTAGGCCGCTAAACGATGGGGCCCGATGAGGCTGAATCCTTGCGTTTTCAATCTCGCTTGCCGACGACCGAGCCTACTTCACATCTTTCGAGATTGCCAATCGGGGGCGTGGCGCTGCGACGTCCGCGCGTGTCGCGGGGCCAGAATCGGAAGGTGGCCGGGGAACTCGCCCTGTTGTGTCTGTGACTCGTGTTGCTACTGTGGGCCGAGTTGCGACCGGTGAGATGAGGTATTCCCGTGACGCTCGAGCGCCCCGAACCCCCCGAAGATTGCGGCTGCGCGCCCTCGGCGAGTGAGCAGCGGCGCCTGTGGACCGCGTTCGACCGCCGCAGCGCCCTCAAGATCGGCGCCTTCGGCGCCGTCGCCCTCGGAGCTTTCGGCTCCGTGGCATCCGGTTTCTCGACCCCCGCTCTGGCGGCCGACTATCCGTCGTGGGCCGATGTCGAGGCCGCGCGCGCGAACGAGTCCGCCAAGGCGGCGGAGATCACCCGCATCCAGGGGCTCATCCAGGGGCTGCAGTCCGAGGTCGAGCGCACGCAGGCCGAGGTGCGGGCGCGCTCCGACGAGTACTTCGCCGCGCAGCAGGCTTATCAGGACGCCGACTACCGCGCGCAGTTGCTGCGCCAGCAGGCCGACGCCGAGGCGAACCGCGCGACCGATGCCGCCAACAAGGCCGGCAAGGTCGCCGCCCAGCTCTACCGTTCCGGCGGCGACGACACCTCGCTCGACCTCTTCTTCTCGGGCTCCGCGGCATCGGCAGACGACCTGCTCGCCAAGCTCGGCACGATGGACAAGCTCCTCGAGCGCAACCGCTCGGTGTACGCCGCGGCGGTGGCCGCCCGTGACAACGCGAAGAACCTCAGCGCCCAGGCCGACGACGCCACGGCCGAGCGCGAGCGCCTGCGTCTGATCGCCGAAGAGAAGATGGCGGCGGCGCAGCAGGCCGCCCAGGCGGCGCAGGAGGCCCTCGCGGCCCAGCAGGCCAACCAGTCCGTCCTCGAGGCGCAGCTCGCCGCCCTGCAGGACACCACGGCAAAGACGGTCGCCGACTACCAGGCCGGCGTCGAAGCCGAACGAAAGGCCCGTGAAGAGCGGGAGCGTCGTGCCCGCGAAGAGGCCGCGGCCCGCGACGCCGAAGAGCGCGCGCGTCGTGAGCGGGAGGCCGCTGCGCGGCAGAACAGCGGCGGCGGGAGCAGCGGTGGGGGCGGCAGCAGCAGCGGCGGCGGCGAGAGCAGTGGCAGCAGTAGCGGCGGCGGCGGGAACGTCAGCGGCGGCGGCTGGGCACGGCCCTCGTCGGCCTACACCTCGTCGGGCTACGGCCCCCGGTCCAGCCAGTGCAACGGCAGCTACTGCGCGAGCTCGTGGCACCTCGGACTCGACTTCGGCGCGAGCTGCTGGTCGCCCATTTACGCCGCGTCCGCCGGGCGCGTGACGTACGCCGGATACAATGGCGGGTTCGGCAACTACATCCGCATCGCCCACGACGACGGCTCGGGCACCGGCTACGGCCACATCGTCGACGGCGGCATCTACGTGTCGAACGGCCAGCGGGTCTCGGCGGGCGAGCAGATCGCCGCGACCGGCCAGACCGGCAACTCGTTCGGCTGCCACCTGCACTTCGAGGTCTACCCCCCGTGGGGCGGAACCACCGATCCCGCGCCCTGGTTGCGAGACCGCGGCGTCGACGTCTGAGACGACGCACGAGAAAACCCCCGGTCGAACCGACCGGGGGTTTCTTCGTGCGCGGTGCGTCAGAGCGTGTTGGGCGCCTCGCCGGAACCCTGCGTCTTCGTCTGGGCGTCGTGCTCGTCGAAGCGCGTGAACGCCTCGCCCACGAGACGCTCGGCCTCGGCGACATCCGCCCAGTCGTCGACCTTGACCCACTTGTTGGGCTCGAGGTCCTTGTAGTGCTCGAAGAAGTGGGTGATCTCCTTCTTCGTCCACTCGTCGATGTCGGCGACGTCCTGGATGTGGTCCCAGCGCGGGTCCTTGGCGAGCACGGCCACGACCTTGTCGTCGCCGCCGGCCTCATCGCTCATCTTCAGCACGCCGACGGGGCGCACCTTGGCGAGGATGCCGGGGTGCAGCTCGCGGTCGAGCAGCACGAGCACGTCGAGCGGGTCGCCGTCTTCGCCGAGGGTGTTCTCGAAGAATCCGTAGTTGGCGGGGTAGCCGAACACCGTGTACAGGATGCGGTCGAGGTAGACACGGCCGGTGCCGTGGTCGACCTCGTACTTCACGCGGCTGCCGCGGGGGATCTCGATGACGGCGTCGTATGCGCCCATACTCGTGCTCCTTCAAGTCTGTGGATTTCCGCGCCCAGCCTATCCGGGAGCCCGCCGGGCCCTCGCACGTGCCCACAGCGCGACACAACGCAGGAGATTCGGGGCATGCCGCCGCGCCCGCGGTGCCACAGCTCGGCGGGTGCGCGGATCTCCTGCGTTGTGTCCGCTCGGGGCGGGGCGTTGCCGCCTCGGCCGTCCGGGGACAGTCGGGCCTGGTTCGCGGGGCGGGGGCCGGGGCGGCACAGCGGTAGCGGGGCGCATACCGTGGAGGCATGGATCACCGCCCCGGACTCGACCCGTCCGTCGCCGAGGTACGCCGCGCCGTGAGGGCGGCGCTCGACACCACCGACGGGCCCGTCGTCATCGCCCTCTCGGGCGGCGCTGATTCGCTCGCCCTCGCGGCGGCGACCGCATTCGAGGCCGCGAGGCGCGGCATCCACGTCGAAGCGGTCGTCATCGACCACGGACTGCAGGAGGGGTCGGATGCCACCGCCGCGGACGCCGCGGCGAAGGCTGTCGCGCTGGGGCTTACGGCCCGGGTCGTCCCGGTCGAGGTCGGCGCGGACGACGGTCCCGAGGCCGCGGCGCGACGCGCCCGCTACGACGCGCTCGCCCGTGCGGCGGCCGACATCGGTGCTGACACGGTGCTGCTCGGGCACACCCTCGACGACCAGGCCGAGACGGTGCTGCTCGGCCTCGCGCGCGGATCGGGCGGGCTGAGCCTGGCCGGCATGCCCGCAGAGCGACGGGATGCCACCGGGCCACGGTGGGCGCGTCCGCTGCTCGGCATCCGTCGACGAACGACCGTGTCGGCCTGCCGTGCGGAGGGGCTCGAGCCGTGGTCCGACCCGCACAACGTCGATCCCGCCTACGCCCGCGTGCGCGTGCGTGAGCGCGTGATGCCCGTGCTCGAAACCGAGCTCGGCCCGGGGGTCGCCGAGGCACTGGCGCGGACCGCGGAGCAGCTGCGGGAGGACGCCGAAGCGTTCCAGGACATGATCGACGAGACGATCGAAGACATCGTCGAGCACGCCGAGGCCGGCATCTCGATCTCGATCGCCGCCCTCGCGGCCAACCCGGCGGCACTGCGAAACCGCGTTATCCGCTACGTCGTCGAAAGCGAGTTCGGCGTCTCGCTGACGCGTGCGCAGACGCTCGAGGTCGCCCGGCTCGCCGTCGACTGGCGGGGGCAGGGCCCGATCGACTTGCCGTCGTGCGTGGCTCGTCGGGTGGGCGCACGTATCGAGATCGTGGCGCGCGCGACCGCCTGAACCCGCCGCGTTCAAAGGATGCTGGCGGACGGCCGCCACAGCAGCCGGAAAGCAGCGGCGACGTCGGGGTTCTGAGCCGTGCGGCATCCGGGATCAGGCGGCATCCCGAAGCGCGCGACGTAGACTCGACGGATGCGCGCGGCCGACATCTCCGACGACATCAGCGAAGTCCTCCTCACCGAGGAGCAGATCCACGAAAAGCTCGCCGAACTGGCGACGCAGGTCGTCACCGACTACGAGGGCCGAGAGGTCGTCCTTGTCGGCGTGCTCAAGGGCGCCGTCATGGTGATGGCCGATTTCGCGCGGCACCTCCCCGTGCACGTGTCGATGGACTGGATGGCGGTGTCGTCGTACGGCGCGAGTACCCGCTCCAGCGGAGTGGTGCAGATCCGCAAAGATCTCGACACCGACATCACCGGCAAGCATGTGCTCATCGTCGAGGACATCATCGACTCGGGTCTCACCCTCAGCTGGCTGCTCGAGAACTTCGCCTCGCGCGGGGCCGAGTCGGTCGAGGTGCTCGCGCTGCTGCGCAAGCCCGATGCCATGAAGGTGCAGGTCGACTGCCGGTACGTGGGCTTCGACATCCCGAACGACTTCGTGATCGGCTACGGGCTCGACTATGCCGAGCGCTACCGCAACCTCCGCGACGTCGCGGTGCTCGCGCCCCACGTCTACTCCTGACCCAGCGGTCTCTGCGAGGCGCGGATGCCGCGGCATCCGTGCCCTGTACGCCTGAAACGAACGCACAGGCCCGGCATAGTCGCCACACGTTAGCCTGATGCGACCGCATTTCTGCGGAGGATCACGAAAGGGCCGGGATAGCCCACCATGAATTTCAAGAAGATCACGCGCAACCCGATCATCTACGTTCTGTTGGTCGTTCTGCTTCTGATCATCGGTTTCTCCCTCATCTCCAACCTCACCGGTGCCCGTCAGGTGTCGACGAAGGAAGGTCTGGAACTGCTCAAGGGCAGCACCGTGACCAAGGTGGTGACGAACGACCCCGATCAGCGCGTCGATCTGACGCTCTCGCAGCCCTTCGAGGGCGCCGACAGCGTGCAGTTCTACTTCGGCCAGGCCCGCGCCGAGGAGGTGGCCAACGCCATCGACGCGGCCGCCCCCTCCGACGGCTTCAACGATGAGGTGCCCCGGCCCAGCTGGTTCGACGGCTTCCTCGGCCTCATGCTCCCGCTGGTGCTCCTCGGACTGCTGTTCTGGTGGTTGCTCTCCAGCGCCCAGGGCGGCGGCAGCAAGGTGATGCAGTTCGGCAAGTCGCGGGCCAAGCTCGTCACCAAAGAGACGCCGACGGTCACCTTCGACGACGTCGCCGGCTCCGACGAGGCGATCGAAGAGCTCGACGAGATCAAAGAGTTCCTCAAGGACCCCAAGAAGTTCGAAGAGGTCGGCGCCCGCATCCCCAAGGGCGTGCTGCTGTACGGCCCTCCGGGAACCGGCAAGACCCTGCTGGCCCGCGCCGTCGCGGGTGAGGCGGGCGTGCCGTTCTACTCCATCTCGGGCTCGGACTTCGTGGAGATGTTCGTCGGTGTCGGTGCGAGCCGCGTGCGCGACCTCTTCAACCAGGCCAAAGAGAGCTCGCCGGCCATCATCTTCATCGACGAGATCGACGCCGTCGGCCGCCACCGCGGCGCCGGCATGGGCGGCGGTCACGACGAGCGCGAACAGACGCTGAACCAGATGCTCGTCGAGATGGACGGCTTCGACCCCAAGGTCAACGTCATCGTGATCGCGGCGACCAACCGTCCCGACATCCTCGACCCCGCGCTGCTGCGCCCGGGCCGTTTCGACCGGCAGATCGGCGTCGACGCTCCCGATCTCAAGGGTCGCCAGCGCATCCTCGAGGTGCACGGTCGCGGCAAGCCCCTGTCCGACTCCGTCGACCTCGAGGTCGTCGCGCGCAAGACCCCCGGCTTCACCGGCGCGGATCTCGCCAACGTGCTCAACGAGGCGGCGCTGCTCACGGCCCGATCTAACGCGCAGCTCATCGACAACCGCGCGCTCGACGAGGCGATCGACCGCGTCATCGCCGGTCCCCAGCGGCGCACGCGCGTGATGAAAGACAAAGAGAAGCTCATCACGGCCTACCACGAGGGTGGTCACGCGCTCGCGGCGGCGGCGATGAACCACACCGACCCCGTCACGAAGGTCACGATCCTCCCTCGCGGCAAGGCCCTGGGTTACACGATGGTGCTGCCGCTCGACGACAAGTACTCCATCACCCGCAACGAACTGCAGGATCAGCTGACGTACGCCATGGGCGGCCGCGTCGCGGAGGAGATCGTCTTCCACGACCCCACCACCGGCGCATCGAACGACATCGAGAAGGCGACGAGCATCGCCCGGAAGATGGTCACCGAGTACGGCATGACGAACGAGGTGGGTCCGGTCAAGCTCGGCTCCTCCTCCGGCGAGGTCTTCATGGGCCGCGACATGGGCCACGGCCGCGACTTCTCGGAGCGCATCGCCGAGCGTGTCGACGCCCAGGTGCGCGCGCTCATCGAGCAGGCGCACAACGAGGCCTACCAGGTGATCAACGACAACCGCGAGGTGCTCGACCGGCTCGCGCTGGCGCTGCTCGAGAAAGAGACGCTCGACCACAACGAGCTCGCCGAGATCTTCACCGACGTCAAGCGCCTCACGCCGCGTCCGCAGTGGCTGTCGTCGGGTGATCGTCCCGTCTCGACCCAACCGCCCGTGAACGTACCCCGTCGTGAGCAGTTGGCCGGTGTCGCGGCATCCACCGAAGCCGAGGCCCAGGCCCAGGCTCAGGCGCAGCCCCGTCCGAGCGGACAGACGCGCCCGGCCACCGCCTGAGGCGCCGTGGCCGTCGATCGAGAACGGATCGCAGCGCTCGTCCGCGAGCTGCTGGAGGCGATCGGGGAGAACCCCGATCGCCCCGGCCTGCGTCAGACCCCGGCGCGCGTGGCCGAGTCGTGGACCGAGTTCTTCGGGGGAGTGGGGCAGGATGCCGGTGCCCCCCTGCAGCACACGATCTCGGTGACGCGGGGGCCGGCGCCCGACACCCTGCCGTCGGGCGCGGTGATGGTGCGCGACATCGCGTTCCGCTCGATGTGCGAGCACCACTTGCTGCCGTTCCGCGGTCACGCCCACGTGGCGTACCTCCCGGGCGAGGAAGTGGTGGGACTCGGCGCCCTCCCGCGCGTCATCGACATCCTCGCCGCCCGCCCGCAGGTGCAGGAGCGGTTGGGCGAGCAGATCGCCGATGCCATCGACTCGGCGCTCGACGCGCGCGGAGTGCTCGTCGTGCTCGACGCCGCGCACGAGTGCGTGACCATGCGCGGCGGCCGCCAGCCCGACGCCTCCACGGTGACGATCGCCGCCCGCGGCGCCTACCTCGAGCCCGCGGCGCGCGCCGAACTCATCGCCCTCATCGGAGCGCGCGCGTGACCCTGGTCATGGGGATCGTCAACGTCACCCCCGACTCCTTCAGCGACGGCGGCCGTTACCTCGACCCCGACGTCGCGGTCGCCCACGCCCGCTCGCTCCGCGCGCAGGGCGCCGATCTGCTCGACGTCGGCGGTGAGTCCACGCGGCCGGGAGCCGAGCGGGTGGCGCCCCGGGTGGAGCAGCAGCGAGTGCTCCCGGTCGTTGCGGCGCTGGCATCCGAGGGGGTTTTCGTGAGCATCGACACCATGAACGCCTCGACCGCGGTCGCCGCGGTCGACGCGGGGGCGCGGCTCGTCAACGACGTCTCGGGCGGGCTCGCCGACCCCGACATGCTCGCCGCCGTCGCCGACGTGCACGTGGACATCGTCCTGGGGCATTGGCGCGGGCCGTCGAGCGAGATGTACGCCCGGGCCGACTATTCCGACGTGGGTCGTGAGGTGGCCGCGGAGCTCCGGGAACGCGTGGCCGCCGCCGTCGCCGCGGGGATCGACCCGTCACGCATCGTCGTCGATCCCGGCATCGGGTTCGGCAAGCGCGGCGCGCAGAACTGGGAGACGCTCCGTGCGCTGCCGTCGATCGGCGCCTCGGGATATCGGACGCTGGTGGGAACCAGCCGCAAGCGGTTCCTCGCCGAGACCCTCGGCGACGAGGATGCCGACCTCACCCGACGCGACCTCGCCACCGCCGTGACCAGTGCCCTCGCCGCCCGGGCGGGCGCGTGGGCGGTGCGCGTGCACGACGTACCGACCACGCGCGACGCCCTCGCCGTCGCGCGCGCCTGGGGGGCCTGATGGATGCCATCGACCACATCACGCTGACGGGCGTGCGCGCCTACGGGTACCACGGCGTGTACCCCGACGAGAAGCGCGAGGGGCAGGAGTTCGTGGTCGACGCGGTGCTCGCCCTGTCGCTGCGACGTGCGGCCGAGACCGATGATGTCGTCGACACGGTGCACTACGGCGAGCTCGCGGAACGTCTCGTCGCGGTCGTCGCGGGCGAACCCGTCGATCTCCTCGAGACGCTCGCGCAACGCTTGGCCGACGACGTCCTGCGTGACGGCCGCGTGGAGTCGGTGACCATCACGGTGCACAAACCGCAGGCGCCCATCCCGGTGCCGTTCGGCGACGTCGCGGTGACGATCACGCGAGGCCGCCCATGAGCGTGCGGTTGGCCCACGGCATGGGTGAGGCACCCCGGGCCACGCCGGTCGAGGCGGTCGTCGCGCTGGGCGCCAACCTCGGCCGCCGCGCCGAGACGTTGGCCGCTGCGGTCGACGAGCTGACGCGACTCACCCTGACGACCGACGTCCGCGTCTCGGAGCCGATCGAGACCGTCGCCGTCACGGTCGACGGCGAGGACGAAGACGCGCCGCGGTATCTCAACGCCGTCGCGGTCCTGCGGACCCGCCTCGCCCCGGCCGAACTGCTCGCGTCGTTGCACCGCATCGAGGCGCGGCACGGACGCGAGAGGCGCGAGCGATGGGGCGATCGCACCCTCGACCTCGACCTCATCGCCTACGGGGATGAGTCCATCGATCGCGACGACCTCGTCGTGCCGCACCCCCGGGCCCACGAACGCGAGTTCGTGCTCGCCCCGTGGGCCGCACTGGACCCGGATGCCGAGATCCCCGGGCGCGGGCGCATCACCGACCTCTTGGAAAGGCTCCGACGATGAGGCGCACAGGTGCCGGCATCCTCACCATCGCCGCGGTCGTTGGCGCGGCGGTCGGGTTCATCCTGGACACGATGCTGACCGCGATGGGACGCGCGACGTTCACTCCGGCGGCCAGCCTGCCGACGATCCTCGCGCTGCTCGGGGCCGTGATCGTTGCGCTGGCGGTGTCGGTCTTCCGCGCGTCCCGGGGTCGCGGCGGTCGACCGGTCAATCCGTTCCAGGCCCTGCGCATCGCGATGCTGGCGAAGGCATCCTCGTTGCTCGGCGCGGCCGCGTTCGGCTTCTCGCTGGGGCTGATCGTCTTCCTGACGACCCGTCCGGTGACACCGTCGCTAGGCTCGATGGGAACGATCGTCGCGACGCTCGTGTGCGCTGTCGTCCTGGTCGCCGCGGGACTCGTTGCCGAGCAACTGTGCACCATCCGGAAGGACGACGATGACGACACCCCCGGAAACACCCCGACCGGACCCGTCGGCGCCTGACGCCGACGTCGAGGTTCCGCTTCACCAGGACTCGAGCCCCGGGGCGTCTGCGGACGGTGCCTGGCCTCAGCCCGATCCCCTCGCCCGATTCGTGGCACCGGCGGCGGGGGCGTTGCCCGACCCGGGCGTCGGTCGCCCTGATGCGCCGCCTGTCGAGGTCGAGAGGGCGCCGGAGGCCCCGGTGGGAGCGCGTCTGCGTCGAGACCGCCCGGCGGGTACGGCCTCAGCGGGCGCGCCTGAGCGGGAGGATCGGCGGCCCCGCGACGAGCTCGTCGGCGAACGGGTCGTCGATCCCGGCGAGGGGACCGTGGCCGGCGATCTCGGCCCCAGCGAGGGGACCGGGCCGGTCGATCCCGGTGCGCGCGAGGGGAGCGCCGTGCTCAGCGACCGCACCTACGACCGCATCCTCGAGCCCCGGTCGGACCGCCGCCTTCCGCTCGGCGACGGGACCTGGCACCAACTGGCTCGGGCGTACGTGCGCGTCCAGCTCATCACGCAGGGCGCCGTCTTCGTCCTCGTGATCGTCGCCGCCGTGGCGGCGCAGGTGATCACCGGGGTGCGGTGGCAATGGATCCCGGCGGGCGTCATCCTTCTGATCACCCTGATCGGGCTCATCATCACACCGCGGCAGGCCCGGTCCTTCGGCTACCAGCTGCGGCACGACGACCTCGTGTTCCGCCGGGGCATCCTCTGGCAGAGGGTCGTGGCGGTGCCCTACGGCCGGATGCAGCTCGTCGACATCACGCACGGCCCTCTGGATCGCGGTTTCGGAATCGCCCAGCTCAAGCTCGTGACCGCGGCCGCTTCGACGGGGGTCACCATTCCGGGGCTCACGCAGGAGGCGGCCGAGCATTTGCGCGACACGCTCGTCGCCGTGGCCGAGACGCGACGGACGGGACTGTGACCGACGCGGAGGCGCCCGGCGATCCGAGGTCCGCGGATCCCGCGGACGATCTCGGACGCGTGTCGGAGGGCGACCCGGGCAGGCCGAGGTCCACGGATCCCGCGGACGATCTCGGTCGCGCGTCGGAGGGTCAGATCGGATCGGGGCTCGAAGCGGGTCCGCCGCCGGGGCGCATCGGCCTGATCTCCGTCCGATCGCCGTACAGCGACGGGCAATGGCATCGTCTGCATCCCCTCACGCCGTTGCTGCGCGGGGGGCTGACGCTCCTCGTCATCATCGGCGTGATCGTCGCCAATCTGCGCGAGCGCCTCGTGGAGTTCCTCTTCCCGGTCTTCACCGACCTGCCGCCGGGTGAACTGCCGCCCGACCCGGTCGACTTCATCCTCGCGAACAACCTCATCCTCATCGTGGGCGGCGCGACTCTGGCGGTGCTCGTCGTCCTGCTGGTGCTTTTCCGGTTGTCGTGGCGGTTCCACACGCTGCGTATCGGCGACGACGACGTCGAAGTGCGCTCGGGCGTGCTGTTCCGCACCCATCGCCGGGCGCCCCTGGATCGCGTGCAGGGCGTCAATCTCACGCGACCGATGATCGCCCGGCTGCTCGGGCTGGCGAAGCTCGAGGTCGTCGGCGCGGGTCTCGACGCCAACGTCAAGCTCGAGTACCTGTCCGGGAAGGATGCCGAGGCCATCCGCGGAGATATCCTGCGGCTCGCATCGGGTCGCCGTCTGGCGGCGGAGCGGACGCCGGAGGGCCAGCGGTCTTCGCTCGCGCGCCAGGCCGCGGCCGCGGTGGGCTCGGGGCTGCAGGGACTCGTCGACGGGGAGGACTTCTCCGACTCCGAGCCCGAGAGCATCGTGCGCATCCCGATCGGGCGGCTCGTGGCATCCCGTATCCTGAGCGGCTCGACGCTGTTCCTCATCGCCCTCGTCGGGGGGATAGCGGTGGCGGCGTCGCTGTCGACGCTCTGGCTCCTGTTCACCGTCATCCCGATGTTCCTCGCGTTCGGGGCGTACTACGTGCGGTCCATCGCGCGCGGTCTGCGCTACTCGATCGCGCCGACGCGCGATGGGGTGCGGGTGACCTTCGGGCTGTTCACCACCGTCTCCGAGATCGTGCCGCCCGGACGCGTACACGCCATCGAGGTGCGTCAGCCGCTGCTGTGGCGCCCGTTCGGGTGGTGGACGGTGTCGGTGAACCGGTTGTCGGGTCGGTCCTCGACCGATACCAGCACCGACCAGTTCGCCGCCGTGCTGCCCATCGGCACGCGTGAAGATGTGGAGCGCGTGCTGGGCATCCTCGCGCCGTCTCTCACCGGCGATGAGTGGACGGGAATCTTCCGCGACGGCATCTTGGGTCCCGTGGACGACGACCCCTACGTGACGACTCCGGCCCGCGCGCGCTGGCTTCGGCCGATGTCGTGGCGCCGCAACGGGGTGCTGCTCACGGCCGATTCCCTCCTGATGCGTCGGGGATGGGTATGGCGCTCGTTGAGCGTCCTCCCCCTCGCGCGTCTGCAGTCGGTCGGCCTGGAGCAGGGGCCGCTGGCCAGGGCGTTCGGTGCGGCGACGCTCACCGGCCATGTGATCGCGGGGACCGTGCAAACCTCGGTCGGTGCCCTCGACCGCGAAGAGGTGGTGCGCATGTTCGAGCGGACCGCGCACGCAAGCGTCGACGCGGCCGCGACTGACCGCAGCCACCGGTGGGCCGGATGAGCGGCCGCGACGGACGCCTCGGCGTCGGAGTGATCGGCGCCGGCCGTGTGGGTCCCGTTCTGGCTGCGGCTCTCGCCGGGGCCGGGCACGCCCTGACCGGCATCACCTCGGGCTCGGATGACGACCGGGTCGAGGCCATCCTCCCCGGACTCCCCGTTCTGACCGCCGACGAGGTCGTGCGGCGTAGTGAGTTGGTCGTTCTCGCGGTGCCGCACGACCAACTGCCGAGCCTGGTGACGGGGCTCGCCGACCTCGGGGCCTGGCAACCGGGCCAGCTCGTGCTGCACACCGACGCCGCGTACGGCGTGCGTGTCCTCGACCCCGCGGTCCGCCTCGGGGCGATCCCGCTCGCGATTCATCCGGCCATCGTCTTCACGGGAGCATCGTCGATCGACCTGCGGCAGCTGGCCCAGGCGTACGCCGCCGTGACGGCGCCGGCGCCGGTGCTGCCCATCGCGCAAGCGCTGGCGGTCGAACTCGGATGCGAGCCGGTGGTGGTCGCCGAGGGCGACCGCGGCACGTATGCCGAGGCGATCGCGACCGCGACCGAGTTCTCGCGCTCCATCGTTCGGCAGTCGTCGGAGATGCTCGCGCGCGTCGGTGTCGACAACCCCGGCGGATACCTCTCCGCGCTCGTACGCTCGAGCGTCGACCAGGCCCTCGTGGAGGGGGCGGGCCGTCGAGCACCCGACAGCGACGCTACGATCGACGAATGATCCGCACCCTCGAGGATCTGCGCACCCGACTCGGTCAGATCCGAGGCGCAGACCGGTCGTCCGGCGGCCCCCGCGTCGCACTCGTTTCGACGCTGGGAGCCCTGCACGACGGCCACGTCGACCTCATCCAGGCGGCGCGCGAGCGCGCCGACGTGGTTGTCGTGTCGACCTTCGTCAATCCGCTCCGCTTCCGCACCGCCGATGAGACGGCGGCTTACCCGCGGTCGCCCGAGGCCGACGAGCGCGTGCTCGACGATCTCGGCGTCGATGTCGTGTTCGCGCCCACCGCGGCGGAGTTCCTCCCCGCGGGTACCGCGACCACGCGCGTGTCGGCAGGAGATGTCGGGTTGCGTTACGAGGGGCGTGCGCGTCCGTTCTACTTCGACGGTGTGCTGACGGTGGAGGCGAAGCTGTTCCACCTGGTCCGTCCCGACGTCGCCGTCTACGGCGAGCGCGACCAGCAGCGGGTGTTCCTGGTGCAGCGGATGGTGCGCGACCTCGACTTCGCGATCGACATCGCCACGGTCCCGACGGTCCGCACGGACGAGGGCCTCCCCGTGTCGAGTCGCACCGCTCTGCTCGAGCCCGCCGATCGACGCGCGGCCGCCAAGCTGCCGCGGGCGCTGGAGGCTGCGGCATCCAACTCCGATCTGGGCGTCGACTCGTGCATCGCCGCCGCCCAGTCGGCACTCATGGGGGAGCAGCGCATCGCGCTCGAGTACCTCAGCGTGGTGAACCCCGCCACGTTCCTTCCCGTCGACGATGGTCATCGCGGTCGCGCACTTGCCCTCATCGCCGCGACCGTCGGTGGGCACCGCTTCATCGACAACGCGGAGATCTCGCTGCGCTGACACGAGCGCCTGGGGCGGGTGCGCCGTCCGCCGTCGCCCCGGGGCGTCCGACCGCGACGAATAGACTGGGGGCGACCCCGAGGAGCTTCACGATGACCGACGCGCCCGCGAACGACGCCGCCGAACCCACCGAAGACGAGGTCTTCGAGCAGAAGGCGGTGCGCCTGGCCAAGCGCGAGCGCCTGCTCGCCGAGCGCGCCGACGCAGCGGGCGGACCGTACCCGGTCACCGTTCCCATCACCGCGACCATCCCCGAACTTCGAGCGCGCTTCGGCGAGCTCGAGGCCGGGGCCGAGACCGGCGAGGTCGTCGGTGTCGCGGGTCGCGTGGTCTTCAGCCGCAACACCGGCAAGCTGTGCTTCGCGTCGCTGCAGTCCGGTGACGGCAGCCGCATCCAGGCCATGGTCTCGCTCGCGAGCGTCGGTGACGAGTCGCTGCAGGCGTGGAAAGAGATCGTCGACCTGGGCGATCACGTCTTCATCTCGGGCGAGGTGATCTCCAGCCGCCGTGGAGAGTTGTCGATCATGGTCGACGGGTGGAGCGTGGCGGCGAAGGCGGTGCTCCCGCTGCCGAACCTCCACACCGAACTGAGCGAAGAGAGCCGGGTGCGCAGCCGGTTCCTCGATCTCATCGTCCGCGATCGCGCCCGTGAGACGGTGCTGGCCCGCGCGAAGGTCAACGCCAGCCTGCGCCGCACCTTCACCGAGCGCGATTTCGTCGAGGTCGAGACCCCCATGCTGCAGGTGCAGCACGGAGGTGCGAGCGCGCGTCCGTTCACCACGCACTCCAATGCCTTCGACACCGAGCTGTATCTGCGCATCGCGCCCGAGCTGTTCCTGAAGCGCGCGGTGGTCGGCGGCATCGACCGGGTCTACGAGATCAACCGCAACTTCCGCAACGAGGGCGCCGACTCCACTCACAGCCCCGAGTTCGCGATGCTCGAGGCCTACCAGGCCTACACCGACTACAACGGCATCGCCGATCTCACGCAGACCCTCATCCAGAACGCGGCGATCGCCGTCGCCGGCTCCACGACGGTGACGTGGGCCGACGGCACCGAGTACGACCTCGGGGGCGACTGGGACCGCATCTCGATGTACGACTCGCTGTCGGAGGCGTCCGGCCGTGTGATCACGCCCGAGACGACGCTCGACGCGTTGCGATCGCTGGGCGCCGAGAACGAGGTGGACGCCCCGCCGCACGAAACCCACGGCAAGTGGGTCGAAGAACTGTGGGAGCACTTCGTCAAGCCCGGCCTCACCCGCCCGACTTTCGTCATGGACTTCCCCGTCGACACCAGCCCGCTCGTCCGCGAGCACCGCTCCATCGCCGGTGTGGTGGAGAAGTGGGACCTGTACGTGCGCGGATTCGAGTTGGCCACCGGCTACTCCGAGCTCGTCGACCCGGTGATCCAGCGTCACCGCTTCACCGAGCAGGCGAAGCTCGCCGCGCGCGGCGACGACGAGGCCATGCCCATCGACGAGGAGTTCCTCCGTGCCCTCGAGCACGGCATGCCCCCGACCGGAGGGATGGGTATGGGCATCGACCGGCTGCTGATGGCCATCACCGGACTCGGGATCCGCGAGACGATCTTGTTTCCGCTGGTGAAGTAGGCCGCTCGAACACCCACTCGGGCAGTCGGCCGGCGTCGATCATCGTGCGCATGATCTCGCTGAGACCGTGCGTGCCGTCGATCGCGAGAGCGGCGTCGACATAGAACGCGGCGTGCGTGGAGCGTCCTGACGCCCACGCGAGCCATGCGCACGCCGAGAGCGCACCAGGCCGGCGCGGAGGAGTGGCGAGTGACGCCACCCGGCGGCACACGTCGAGTCCGGCTCGCAATCGGTCGGGGTCGGGCTGTGCGCCCTCGCCCCACATCGGACGGGCGAGATCCTCGGGTACGGGTTCGCCGCCGCGGAAGGCAGTCTGTGCCCGGAAGACGGCATCGCCCGTGGCCAGGTCGCCGGTCCACTGCATCAGGGCGACGTCGCGCAACGCGGGTCGTTCCAGACAGAACGCCAACGCCGCCATGCGGGTGGTGTCCACCTGTTCCGGCTGCGCGACCGCGTGCTCGAACAGACAGGGCGGGTCGGCGATCTCCGCGGCAACGGCGTCGGCGGCGACGCGACGTGCGGGGGAGAGGCGGCGACGGTCGCGCGACCGTCGGAGCGCGTGCTCGACGTCGACCAGGAGTCGTTCGACTCTCTTCGCGTCCTCCGAGGACGCCGCGGGGAGGCGGGCGGCGGACAGATGGTCGCCGCTGACATCGTGGTCCAGCCCGTCGAAAGCGGCATCCTGGATCTCGGCGAGAGGATGCGACGCGGGCGCGGGCTCGAGATAGCTCGCCCATCCGTCGGGGCCCACGACGAGTGCGTCGATGACGCGCAACCCGCAGATGTCGGCTCGAGCGCGAACGGCATCCACGAGTCGGGTGCGGGGTGCGCCGGCATCGCTCGTCACGGGATCGTCGGTGTAGACGGCGATGGCGACGGCGTCGGTGCGGGTCACCTTGCAGGCCATGCCGATGACGGTCGAGGCCACCCCCTCTTCGGTGGGGGCGTCGTCGTCGGGGGGCAGGTCGACGCGCATCGCCCCGAGCGAGCGCCCCCGATGGAACGGGACGACGACGAGGCTGTCCCGCGGCGTGCATTCGAGCAGGTGCGGGACGAGGGAGAGGAAGGCGGGTGACGAAGTGGCTCGCACGACGGTGGTGGTCATGGGTCGAGAGTGGCCGTCGGGGGAGGTCCCATTCGGGTCGGATTCGCTCGATCGTGGATCATCGCACGCATTCGCCGGATGGGGAGGAGGCGCGGGCGGGCGTTCGTCCAGCCGCCCCGGGTATCCTCGGAGCATGGACGAGACCTGGATCGCGATGCTGTGGGCGATCCTGCCGACCCTTGTGGTCTCCGTCGTCTTCTTCTTCATCCTCCGCAACGTCATCCGCATGGACCGCACCGAGCGCAAGGTCTACGCGCGGATCGAAGCGCAGGAGCGGGCCAAGCGAGGCCTCCCGCCGGTGGCTCCTCCGGGCGACGGCGCCGCGAACTGACGCTCGCGCGATCGCTGTCGCAGGTCATCGCTACGCTGGGTCCACAACCCTTCCAGGAGGACCCGTGATCAACGCCACGTTCGACGCGAGCTGGCTCGTGATCACGCTGTTCGTCGTCGACCTGGTCGTGCGCATCGCCGCCATCATCATCGTGCCCCGAAACCGGCGTCCCACCGCGGCGATGGCCTGGCTCCTGGCGATCTACTTCATCCCGTTCGTGGGAGTGTTCCTCTTCCTCCTCATCGGCAATCCGCGCCTGCCGCGCAAGCGGCGGCGCAAGCAGGCGGCGATCAACGAGTACATCCACGACACCAGCGCATCGCTCGAGTTCGGAACGCTCCGACCCCACGCCCCGCAATGGTTCCGTGCTCTCGTGCAGCTCAACCGCAACCTCGGCGCCATGCCCATCGCGGGTGACAACGCCGCCACCCTCATCGCCGACTACCAGCAGAGCCTGGATGCCATGGCCGAGGCGATCCGGCAGGCCACCCGCTACGTGCACGTCGAGTTCTACATCCTGCAGTCCGACGACTCCACCGACAACTTCTTCCGCGCGCTCGAAGAGGCCGCCGAGCGCGGTGTCGTCGTGCGTGTTCTGCTCGATCACTGGGCCAACCGCGGCAAGCCCTTCTACAAGCAGACACTTCGCCGCCTCGACGCGATGGGCGCACACTGGCACCTGATGCTCCCGGTTCAGCCGCTGCGGGGGCGCTGGCAACGGCCCGACCTGCGCAATCACCGCAAGCTGCTCGTCATCGACGGCGACGTGGCCTACATGGGGTCGCAGAACGTCACCGACTCCTCGTACAACCTGCGCAAGAACATCCGCCGCGGCCTGCACTGGGTCGATCTGATGGTCCGGGTCGAGGGTCCGGTGGTCGCGAGCATCAACGCCGTCTTCCTCTCCGACTGGTACAGCGAGACCGACGAGACCCTGACCGACGAGATCGACCTGTTCAGCGTGACCTCCGGCCCCGGCGACCTGGACTGCCAGATCGTGCCGTCGGGTCCGGGCTTCGACTTCCAGAACAACCTCAAGCTGTTCCTCGGGTTGCTCTTCGCGGCGAAGGAACGGATCATCATCGTCAGCCCCTACTTCGTGCCCGACGAAGCCCTGCTGCTCGCCATCACCACCGCGTGCCAGCGCGGCGTGCACGTGGAACTCTTCGTGTCGGAGGAGGGCGACCAGGCCATGGTCTACCACGCCCAGCGCAGCTATTACGAGGCGCTGCTGCGTGCCGGCGTCGTCATCTGGATGTACCGCAAGCCGTTCATCCTCCACAGCAAGAGCGTGACGATCGACGACGAGGTCGCCGTGATCGGTTCGAGCAACATGGACATGCGCTCCTTCGGTCTGAACCTCGAGGTGTCGATGCTCGTCCGTGGCGAGGAGTTCGCCCGTGACATGCGGGCCGTCGAAGACCACTACCGCGGATTGAGTCGTCAGCTCACGATCGAGGAGTGGCGACGCCAGCCCCTGCGCTCGACGATCCTCGACAATCTGGCGCGCCTCACGTCCGCGCTGCAGTGAGGCGACGCGGCATTCGCCGCCGGCATCCAGGAAGTTTCGCCATCATGGGTCGGAACCGAACCGTCCCCCGGAGGTTTTCATGTCCCGCCGTCGTTTGACTCTCATCGGCCTGCTGGGTGCGGGCATGCTCACCGCCGGAGCCCTGACCGGCTGCGCCTCCGGCGCGGCGTCGGCGCCGTCATCGTCTTCGCCCCCGGATGCCGCGACCGCGGAGCCCGCGGGCGACGTCGGAGCCGCGTGGGTCGATGCGGGCCGCGCAATCGCGGTGGTCACGTACGGCAGTTCGTCGTGCGTCCCCGCTGTGAGCGCCGAGCCGCAGATCGCCGACGGGGCTCTCACGGTCGATCTCGTCGAGCCGTCGCAGGAGCCCTGCACGCGAGACATGGCGCCGCGCGCCACGCTGGTGGGGCTTCCGGCGGGAACCGACGCGACCGCCGACCTCGCCGTGCGGGTGACGGGGGCCGCGGAGGGCGAGACGACCCTTACCGGGCTGGCGGAGGTGCCCGCGGCATCCGAGGACTTCGCGCCGAGCGCCGGCTGGGTGAGCTCGACGCTCGTCGCGATCGTCACGTACGGCAGTTCGAGCTGCGTTCCGACCGTCGAGTCGGTGAGCACCGACGGAAGTGACGTGGCGGTGCAGTTCGCCACGCCGCCCGCCGACCAGGTCTGCACGATGGACTACGCCGCGCGCGTGACGCTGGCCGACGTGGGGGCCGAGGCGGGCGACGGCTCCGTGTCCCTCGTGCTGTCCGGGGGGAACGTCCAGGTCGAAGGCCCCGTCCCCGTCCTCGGCACACGCTGACGCGGCGGCGTCAGCGCTCCACCACGAGCAGGTCGCCGACCTCGCACTCCAGGACACGGCAGATCGCGGCGAGCGTGGAATAGCGAATGGCCCGGGCGCGGTCGTTCTTCAGCACCGACAGGTTCACCACCGAGACCCCGACCAATTCGCTGAGGCGGGTGAGGGTCATGCTGCGGGCATCGAGGAGCTCGTCGAGGCGGCAGTGGATGCCGCTCGGCCCCTCTTCCGCGGGTGCCGGGGTCATACGAGACCCTCCGTGTCGCGCTGGAGGCGGTCGCCGACGGCGAAGACGGTGCCGGCGAGGGCGACGACGAATGCGACAGTGAAGATGGTGAGGACGTCTACCGTCCCGACGACGGCGCGGTCGTACGTGCCGTCGGACACCAGAGCGAGCGCACCGTTCACGGCCATGTTGTGGAAGAACGGCACGAAGTACATGCCCGTGATGGCGACGATGCCGGCCCCGGTCACGAGCGCGGTGTGCGCGCGAGAGAAGATGCGCCCGCGCAGGATGCCAAGGCACAAGACCAGCAGCAGTGTCACCACGGTCACCATCGTGACGGCGAAGAGCGTGTGGCTGATGACGAGCGCCACGAGGGACGGGGCCTGCAGCGATGCCACCGTCACCGAGGCGGAATCCAACTGGACCGTTACCGCCGCCCCGTTCGGGCCGAGCGGCGCCTGCGCCTCGGTCGCGACGAAGGGTGCCAGCAGAGTGATGTCGCGATTGGGAAGGACGTTCGCCAGGTTGATCACGGTCTGCACGACGGAGGCGACGGCGATCGCAAGGCCGCCGACGAGGAAGAGGACGAAGCCCACGGTGTCACCGCGGGAGAGGGGGCCGGAGATGGATCGGGGGGATGCCATGAGGCGCTCCTTATCGATGATCGATGCTATTGATTGTCGATAATGTAACGACTGTCGATACGTTCTGCAAGACCGGTCGCCCCGGCGGTATGCCCACGGCGAACACGCGTCCCTGGCGTCCGGCCGCTGGTTACTCTCGATGTACGGCGCGCGGAGGCGTGCCTGTCAGCCCATTTTTGGAGGGACTGAGGATGTTCGAAAGATTCACCGATCGTGCTCGTCGTGTGGTGGTGCTCGCCCAAGAAGAGGCGAAGATGCTGAACCACAACTACATCGGCACCGAGCACATCCTTCTCGGCCTCATTCACGAGGGCGAAGGCGTGGCTGCCAAGGCGCTGGAGTCGCTGGGTATCTCGCTCGACGCCGTGCGCGAGCAGGTGCAGGACATCATCGGACAGGGGCAGCAGCAGCCCACCGGTCACATCCCCTTCACTCCGCGTGCCAAGAAGGTTCTCGAGCTGTCACTGCGCGAAGCGCTGCAGCTCGGCCACAACTACATCGGCACCGAGCACATCCTGCTCGGTCTCATCCGCGAGGGCGAGGGCGTCGCCGCCCAGGTGCTGGTCAAGCTCGGCGCCGATCTGAACAAGGTGCGCCAGCAGGTGATCCAGCTGCTCTCGGGTTACCAGGGCAAGGAGCCCGCGGGCGTGGCATCCGGTGCCGGCGAGCAGACCCAGGGCGCGGCACAGGGTGGATCCGCCGTGCTCGACCAGTTCGGTCGCAACCTCACGCAGGCCGCGCGCGACAACAAGCTCGACCCCGTCATCGGGCGCGAGAAAGAGATCGAGCGCGTGATGCAGATCCTGTCGCGCCGTTCGAAGAACAACCCCGTCCTCATCGGTGAGCCCGGCGTCGGCAAGACGGCGGTCGTCGAGGGACTCGCACAGGCCATCGTCAAGGGCGACGTGCCCGAAACGCTCAAGGACAAGCAGGTCTACTCGCTCGACCTCGGTTCGCTCATCGCCGGCTCGCGGTACCGCGGTGACTTCGAGGAGCGCCTGAAGAAGGTCACGAAAGAGATCCGCACGCGCGGCGACATCATCGTGTTCATCGACGAGATCCACACCCTGGTGGGTGCCGGTGCCGCCGAGGGGGCGATCGACGCCGCTTCGATCCTCAAGCCCCTCCTGGCCCGGGGCGAGCTCCAGACCATCGGTGCCACCACGCTGGACGAGTACCGCAAGCACTTCGAGAAGGATGCCGCGCTCGAGCGTCGCTTCCAGCCGATCCAGGTGGCCGAGCCCAGCCTGCCCCATGCGATCAACATCTTGAAGGGTCTGCGCGACCGTTACGAGGCGCACCACAAGGTGCAGATCACCGACGGCGCCATCGTCGCCGCGGCGAACCTCGCCGACCGCTACATCAGCGACCGGTTCCTTCCCGACAAAGCGATCGACCTGATCGATGAGGCCGGCGCGCGCCTGCGCCTGTCGATCCTCTCGTCGCCGCCGGAGCTGCGCGAGTTCGACGAGAAGATCGCCAAGGTCCGCGAGCAGAAGGAGTTGGCCTCCGAAGAGCAGGACTTCGAAAAGGCCGCCTCGTTGCGTGACGAGGAGAAGTCGCTGCTCGCTGAGCGCCTGCGCCTCGAGAAGCAGTGGCGTTCGGGCGATGTCGCCTCCCACGCGGTGGTCGACGAGGGTCTGATCGCCGAGGTGCTCGCCCAGGCGACCGGCATCCCGGTGTTCAAGCTCACCGAAGAAGAGTCCAGCCGTCTCATGTTCATGGAGAAGGCGTTGCACCAGCGCGTCATCGGCCAGGAAGAGGCGATCGCGGCCCTCTCGCGGACGATCCGTCGTCAGCGGGCCGGCCTCAAGGACCCGAAGCGTCCCTCGGGCTCGTTCATCTTCGCCGGCCCCACGGGTGTCGGAAAGACCGAGCTCGCAAAGGCGCTCGCGGAGTTCCTCTTCGACGACGAGGGCGCATTGATCTCGCTCGACATGTCGGAGTTCGGTGAGAAGCACACCGTCTCGCGTCTGTTCGGTGCCCCTCCCGGGTTCGTCGGCTTCGAAGAGGGTGGTCAGCTCACAGAGAAGGTGCGCCGCAAGCCGTTCTCGGTCGTGCTCTTCGACGAGATCGAGAAGGCCCACCCCGACATCTTCAACTCCCTGCTGCAGATCCTCGAAGAGGGGCGTCTGACCGACGGTCAGGGTCGTGTCATCGACTTCAAGAACACGGTGATCATCATGACGACGAACCTCGGTTCGTCGGCGATCGCCGGAGGCCCGGTGGGCTTCCAGGTCGAGGGCAACGCCCAGACGTCGTACGAGCGGATGAAGGGCAAGGTCGACGAAGAACTCAAGCGTCACTTCAAGCCCGAGTTCCTCAACCGCGTCGACGACGTCATCGTCTTCCCGCAGCTGAGCAAGCCCGAGCTTCGGCAGATCGTCGGGCTGTTCGTGAAGCGTCTGGCCGACCGTCTGCTCGATCGCGACATGACGGTGGAGTTGTCGGACGACGCGAAGGACAAGCTCATCGAGATCGGCTTCGATCCGACCCTCGGCGCCCGTCCGCTCCGTCGCGCCATGCAGCGCGAGGTCGAAGACCGCCTCAGCGAGAAGATCCTGCACGGCGAGCTCGAGGCCGGCGACCATGTCAAGGTGAGCGTCGAGAACGGTCAGTTCTCGTTCGAGACCAGCCCGCGCGGCGAGAAGGTCGCGCTCGGCGTCGGGACGGTCGGCGAGATCGCCGCAACGCCCGACACCCTCGCCGGTAGCTGACGCGTCGCAGACACGACAGGGACCCGGATGCCATGGCATCCGGGTCCCTTCGCTGTCGCGGCGTACGCTGGGACGATGACTCCATCCGCGTCGTTCGTCGTCCGCCCCGCCGGGACCGCCGACGTCCGTCGCATCCACGAGTTGCTCGAGCCCTTCGTGCAGAAACGCATCCTGCTCGGCAAGGATCTCGTGGTGCTCTACGGCTCGGTACAGCAGTTCGTCGTGGCCGAGGTCGACGGGGTCGTGGTCGGGTGCGGCGCACTGCACATCATGTGGGAAGACCTGGGCGAGATCCGAACGCTCATCGTCCACGATGACTGGCTGCACCTCGGGGTCGGACGTGCCGTCGTCGAGACGCTCGAGCAGCGTGCACGGGAGCTGGGCGTCTCCCGCTTGTTCTGCCTCACGTTCGAGGTGGACTTCTTCACGCGCCGTGGGTTCTCGGAGATCGGCGAGCAGGTGGTGCCGCCCGACGTGTACTCGCAGTTGGTTCGTAGCCCCGACGAGGGCGTCGCCGAGTTCCTCGACCTCGCGCACGTGAAGCCCAACACGCTCGGCAACACGCGGATGCTCAAGAACCTCTGAACGTCACCGGGTCGCTCGGCCCCGGCTCGCGGTGCCTCGAGCAGCTGATTCCGAGCGTGCCGTGGAGAGTGGTCACAGTCGGGACGCCTACCCTGGATCCATGACCGATGCCCCCCGTAGGCGGAGGCAGTCCCCGGCGGTCTACCGTCGACGTCGTCTCGCGGCGGGGCTTCTCGCCCTGATCGTGATCGGCCTCGTCGTGTGGCTCGTCGCGGCTCCGCCCTGGCGTGTCACCCCGACCGCCGCCCTCACACCCGCCCCCTCCGCGAGCGTTCCTTCTGCGGGCACGCCCTCCGCGTCGACGGCGACGGCCGCCACACCGGCGGCTTCCGCGGAGCCGACGGCGACACCGACGCCGAGCGCGCCGACGGGTCCTGTCGAATGCACGGCCGGGACCATCACCGTCGAGGCACTGTCGGACAGGGCGGAGTACGCACAGGGCGAGAACCCGCAGCTGTCGATCCGTCTGACGAACACATCGACGAACCCGTGCACGATGAACGTCGGCACGAGCGCGCAGTCCTTCACGGTGACCAGCGGCTCCGATGTGTGGTGGCGCTCGACTGACTGCCAATCGGAGCCGAGCGACATGGAGGTGACGCTCGCCGCGGGGCAGGCGGTCACGAGTTCCGCGCCACTGACGTGGGATCGGACGCGCTCGTCGGTCAGCTCGTGCGACGGCGAACGACCGTACGCACCGGGCGGCGGGTCGACCTACCACCTGAGCGTATCGATAGGCGGCATCCCGTCGGCCGGCACTGCCTCGTTCGTCCTGCAGTGACGCGAGGTCGTCTCGATGGAGGCGGGTGACAGGTTGCAGGCGCCTGTCAGCGGAGCCGCGGTCCGGGTGCGGGACCGGGGGAGGAGATACGGCGAGCGGAGGATCCTCTCGCGCCGGCGGCTCCTCCCTGCGCCGTATCTCCTCCGCCGGCACGGTGCGCGCGTGTGGCGTGAACTGCGGCGCGACGGCCGGCATGGCGCGGCGGGTAGCCGTTCGGCGTCGGCGCGGATGGGTACGCGGACAGTCGCGGCTTACCGGATGGTGTGAGGCTGCGGAGAGGCCCCAAGTGCCGCCCCTGCGATGCTGCCGGCAGCCGCGGGGCAAACGGATGGCAGGGTTGCGGGCCCCGGGCGGTGCGGGGCCGCGGATAGGCTCGGGGGATGGCCGCAGGCAGGAAGCGCAAGGGGAAGAAGCTCGACGTGGACTTCAAGAACACCGCCCTCACCGATGCCCTGCAGACTCAGGACATGGCCGCCGTCGCCTTCGCCCTCCGGCACGGGCCGACCGTGGTCCCGCTCATGGCCCCGGGCGACGCCGACAACCCCCTCAGCGTCGGTGAAGTCTGGACCTATCGCGATCCCGCCAGCGGCGACGTCGCCCTTCTCCTTTTCAGCGACGCCGCGCACAAGCCCGAGACGTTGCCCCCGCACGTGGCGCTGCAGTCGCCGCAGTGGCTTCGGGCGTTCCTCGGCGCGCATCAGGATGCCATCACCACGGTCTTCATCGACATCGCCGGGCCGCATCCCATCCAGGCCTCACCGGTCGATCTGATCGCCGCACTCGACGTCTGATCGAGCGCGTCGCCACCGCGACGACGAGTCTTCGCCGGACGGATCGGCGGGTGCGAGGCGTCGGCTATCGGGGCAGCGGGTGAAGGTTCGAACTCGCGCGGGTGAAGCCCTCGTGTAAGACTCGGGGCATGGAGTACCTGATCGCCGGTGCCGTGTGCGCCGCCGGACTTGTCATCCCCGCTGTTCTGGGCATGACCTCGCCGCACCGTCGCCGGCGGGCCGCTCCTCCCGGGCGGTGACTTCCTGGCGGTGTTGCTTCGCCGCCCGGCACGCACTCGCTGCCAGCACGAGGTTGGGCTGCAGGCTCCGCTGATCCGCAGGCGGCGCTGGCGCCGGCTGTGCGCGCTGCGCCAACCCAGCAGGTGCCGCCAACCGCAGCACTGCGCTGACTCGCAGGCACCGCTGACACCTCCAGCGCCGACCCGCGGCCTCACGCTGACTCGCAGACAGCCCTAGCGCCGACCGCGGCCTCACGCTGACCCGCAGACAGCGCTAGCGCGGACCGCGGCCCTACGCTGACCCGCGCCTGCGGGGCCCGGCTACGGCGGTGCCGAGAGACGCCATGCTCGACCGACCGATCTCGGTCAGCCGGGCTCAGAACTCCGGCTGGCTCTCATCGCGGGGCATGCCCCGCACCTGCAACTCGTTGAGCGCCTGGGCGAGCTTGCGCGACGAGGAATCGAGCACGGTGTGGTAGCCGAGGCGCCTGGCCTCGGACGCGCGCTGAGCGGCCTGGGTGACGTTGCGGATCTCGCCGGTGAGCGTGAGCTCGCCGATGGCGGCGAGTCGCTTCGACACTTTGCGGTTCTTCACGGCGTTGGCCACCGCGATGGCGATCGCGAGGTCTGCGGCGGGCTCGACCAGGCGCACGCCGCCGACGGTCGAGACGTAGACGTCGCGATCGGAGAGCGTGAGCCCCATGCGACTCTCGAGCACCGCCAGCACCATCGCCACCCGCGAGGAGTCGACGCCGTTCACGATGCGCCGCGGATTGGGGGCGGTCTGGCGCACGGCGAGGGCCTGGATCTCGACCGGCAGGGCGCGCCGCCCTTCCATCGCGATGGTGACGCAGGTGCCCGGCTCGGGCTCGCCGTGGCCGAGGAACAGTGCGCTCGGGTCGGCGACTTCGGCGATGCCGGTGCCGGTCATGTCGAAGCAGCCGACCTCGTCGGTCGGGCCGAAGCGGTTCTTGAGCGCGCGGACGAACCGCAGGGAGGTCTGCCGGTCGCCCTCGAAATGACACACCACGTCGACGAGGTGCTCGAGGATGCGGGGTCCGGCGATGGACCCGTCTTTCGTGACGTGCCCGACGAGGATGATAGGCAGTCCTCGTTCTTTCGCGACCCGGATGAGGGCGGAGGCCACCTCTCGCACCTGGGCCGGCTGGCCCGCGGCGCCGTCGCTGTGAGCCGACGACACCGTCTGCACGGAGTCGACGATGAGCAGCCCCGGCTCGACCTGATCGATGTGGCCGAGGATGGTGGCGAGGTCGGTCTCGGCGGCGAGGAACAGCTCGTCGTGCAGAGCGCCCGTGCGCTCGGCACGCAGACGCACCTGGGCCGCGGACTCCTCGCCGCTGGCGTAGAGCACGCGGCGCCCTGCGCGGGCGCTCTGCGCGGCGACCTCGAGGAGGAGGGTCGACTTGCCGACGCCGGGCTCGCCGCTCAACAGGATGGCCGCACCCGGCACGATCCCCCCGCCCAGCACGCGGTCGAATTCGCCCACGCCACTGGTGCGTCGAGGGGCGTCTTGCGTGTCGATCTCGGTGATGCGCCGGGCGGCGCGCGCCGCCCCGGGGACCACCGGCGTCAGGGAGCGGACGATTCCCGTCTGCTCGGCCGCCTCGACCACGGTGCCCCAGGATTGACACTCGCCACAGCGACCGACCCACTTCAGCGTCGTCCACCCGCACTCGGTGCAGCGATAAGGAGCGGGGGCTGCAGCGGGTCGTCGGGATGCCATGAGTTCAGGCTACGCGGGGCCTCCGACATCGCCGTCGAGCTCGCGGCATCCGGGTACCGCATCCCGCCGCCATCACCGCCGACGAACAATGTTCGCGGCGAGACACGTCGCGTCAAGGCGTTTCTGCGCGCCGATGACGCTTCTCGCAGGGCCGACCGCGTTTCTCCGCGCAGAGCCGATGGCGTTTCACGCGCGACTCCCGATCAGGACTGCGAAGAGGAGGACGACCTCAGCTGCGCAGCGAGTCGGCGACCTCGGTGAGCGCGTCGGCGGAGCGGCGCAGCAGCGCCACCTCGCCGTCGGAGAACGGCGTGCCGGCGACGGGGACCGCTCCGGCCGCGCTGACGATCGACGGCACCGACAGGGCCATGCCGTCGACTCCGTGGAAGTCCTGCAGCACGGTGCTGACGGGGAGGATCGCGTGCTCGTCGCGCAGGATCGCCTCGACGATGCGCGCGCTCGACAGACCGATGGCGTAGTTGGTCGCGCCCTTGCCCTTGATCACCTTGTACGCGGCGTCGCGCACGTCGACGGCGATGGCATCCAGTTCGTCCTGGTCGAAACGGCTTCCGTCCGGCAGGTCGAACTCGGTGATGGGCACCGATCCGATCGTGGCGGTCGACCAGAGCGGGAACTCGGTGTCGCCGTGCTCGCCGACGATCCAGGCGTGGACGCTGGAGGTGGCGACGCCGGCGCGTTGCGCGATCTTCCAGCGCAGGCGCGAGGTGTCGAGCACCGTGCCCGACGCGAAGATCCGGCGGGCCGGCAAGCCCGTCGCCTCCTGCGCGAGCACCGTCAGCACATCGCAGGGGTTCGTCACGATCACGTAGACGGCGTTCGATGCGACCTCGAGCAGCTTCGGCAGCATGTCGCGGATGATGCGCGCGTTCGTCGCGGCGAGTTCGGTTCGGGTCTGGCCGGGGTTCTGCTTGGCGCCCGCCGTGATCACCACGACATGAGAGCCCGCGGCGACCGAGACGTCGCTGCCGCCGATGATGTCGCTGGAGCCGGTGAACTGCGTCCCGTGCGCGAGGTCGAGCACCTCCGCCTCGACCTTCTCGGTCGCGATGTCGTAGAGCGCGACGTGCCGCGCCGAGCCGCGGATGAGAGCCGCGTACGCGACGCTCGCCCCCACGCTTCCCGCACCCACGACCGTCAGCTTGGAGTTCTCGATCACGCTCATGGCTCGATCCTGGCAGCGGCCGTGGGCAGCCTCCAGCGCGGTCGTTCGACGGTGGACGAACGGATGCCGCGGGCGGATGGGTGGGCCGGGCGCGGGCCCGTGCGTAACTCCGGAGATCGAGCCGCCGGCCGCGGCCAGGGCTCGATCCAGCGCGGTCGCGGGGCCGAATCTCCGGAGTTCGGCACGTGCGCGGGCCCGGGACACCGCTCGCGGGCGCCGATTCGCGGCATCCGCGCATCTGTCGTAAGCTTTCCGGCGGTGACGTGTCCGAGCGGCCGAAGGTGCAACACTCGAAATGTTGTGTAGGTTCACCCCTACCGTGGGTTCAAATCCCACCGTCACCGCCACCACGAAGGCCCCGATCCTCACGGATGCGGGGCCTTCGTCGTATCGAACGACCACGCGCTCGGGGCGATCGAGCGGACGAAAGCCGCCGAGGATCAGGGCGGTCACGACGCGACCGAAGCCCCGCCACCAGTCGCGCCGTCTCTCCAACCGAGCGATGTAGTGGTCGTACGCATCGTGCGGTGACGACGCGGGAGTCTCCAGGGACGCGACTCTCGCTGTGCTGCCCAGGGACGTTGATCGACCTGTGACCACTCGCCGTCGTCGTTCGAGTGCGTCGCTATCGTGCTGATATGGGCAGGGAACACGAGTACGCGGGGCGCGAGCTCCTCCGCCCCGAGCAGTACGACGGCGAAGAGACCGTGGCGGTCTCCGCGTGGCCGGCGGCGAACGGGGAGCACCGACGCCGAAGCGAGAGGTTGGCGATCCTCGACGAGTGGATCGCCTTCTTCGGCACGCCCTCGCCGGTTCGTCATCTCTCTCTGACATGCCGGGTCACGGACGTCCTCCTCGGAGCGCTCGCGCCGCAGATCCAGCTGGAGTCGCTGGCCCTGAAATGGGGCCCGTATCGCGACCTCCGGGCGCTGGAGGAGATGGAGGATCTGCGCTGCCTGGAACTCGGCGGCGCGAGTGCGCTCGTGAATCTCTCGCCGCTGCGTCATCTCACCCAGCTCCGCAAGCTGGAGGTGTCCAACGCGCGCGCACTCACGGATTACGCGCCCCTCGCGGAGCTGTCGGAGTTGCGGTTCCTCAACGTGCACCGCGGTATCACCGGGGCACGCTCGAATGCCGACTCGCTCGACTTCGTCCGCGGGTTCGCCCATCTCGACGAACTGTGGTGGGACCCCCGCGTCACGAGCGCCGACTACTCGCCCCTGCTGCATCTGACATCCGCGAAGAAGGTCTCGGTGACGCCGATGAAAGGCATGACACCGGCTCATGTCGATCTCGAGTGGGCGCTGCCCGGCATGCGGGCGGTGCTCGAAGAACGCGCCGCGCACCGGATTCCGGTCATCTCGTCCACGGGCGAGGTCGCCGTCCTGACCACCGATGTCACGAGCCGGACGGTCTGGGTAGCGGCCGAGCCGACCGATGAGATCGACGAGGAGTGGCACTTTCCCCCCGGCCGCGAGGCGATCACGGCAGCCGTCAGCGGACGCACGATCCGAACGTTCGCTTCCACGGCGCGGACCCGGACGGAGAGGTTCTGGCTGCAGCTCGAGTCGCCGCAGACCTCGGACCAATCGCCGCCCCTCTCCGAGTCGGTCGTCGCGACCTTCCCCTTCTCGGGGGATGCGTCGGGCCCGATCCTGGTCTGGGACTCCGCTCTCCCGGCGTGCGAAGACATCGCGGACTTCTTCTCCGGGAACACGGATGCCTGGACCTACAGCCCGCCGCTCCGCCTCGACGCCACGCACGAGGCGGCCCTGCCGGACGACGAGTTCTGGGAACTCGTGGGCGCGTTCGGCGGTCGCGCCAATCTGATGTCCACGTACAAGGCTGTCGCAGCGCTCGCGACCAGGGGAGAGCAGGTCGCGCTCCGCTGGGCGCATGCGTTCAGCGACCATGCCCTGCGCGTGATGCCCCGCGTGGAGGCGCTCGCGGCGAAGGGTCATGTGCCACCGGACCGCATCTTCGAGGCCGTCGGGGCCATCGTGGTCGCGGGTCGGACGACGTACGGCGCCATCCTGGCCGACGCCGATTCGTTCGACCGAAGACTTCTGCGCGAGGCCGCGCTCGATGTGATCTTCACCGCACAGTTGGCGGTCCGGCGTCTTCGTCCCGAGGTCGAGTCCGTAACGACTCCGCTGTCGCTCCTCTGGGATTCCGGACCTGCGGCGCAGAAAACTCGACGACTTCTGACGGAACGGGACCCCTCCTTCACGCGGATGCACTGCGCCCGCGGCATCCTCCGGATCGACGGGCAGCTTCACGAACGCCTCGTGCTCGTCGATTGGGGAGACGAAACGGACGAGCACTCGACGACTCATGCGATCGCGGCGCTCAAATCGTTCGGTGGGCACCTCGTCGCCGGGCCGGAGTTCGCCGAGGGCGCGGTCAATCACCTCGCGAACGCCGGCGCCGTCTTCCACACGCGTCGACGCTCGAGCATGCCGGTCGCGGAATACCTCGCGATCTACGCCCCGGGGGATGGGGGATGACGGCTCCTCCCGCGACCGGGATCGTCTCCGCGCCCGCAGCACCCGTCTCATACAGTGGGCAGATGCCCCCGCGAAGGATCCGCCGATGCTGGTGACCGTGACGTACGAGCCCGACAACGGCTCGGAGACCGATGCCACCGTGCTGGGATACCTCCTGCACAAACACCCCGCCCGCGCGCAGACTTTCACCGCACCGGTCGGCGACATCCACGTATTCGCCCCGGAGGCCCGGCCCGAGCGGTGCACCTTCGCGATGCTGCTCGAGGTGGACCCCGTGGGCCTCGTCCGCAACAAGAGGTTCCGCGGCGACGCGGGCGCGCTCGACCACTACATCAACGACCGTCCCTACGTCGCCTCGAGCATGCTCGCGGTCGCGATCGGCGCGGTGTTCCGCACGGCGATGACCGGTCGCAGCGACTCCTACCCCGACCTCGCCGCGTCGCCGCTTCCGCTGCGCATCGAGATCCCCGTCGTCTCGGTGCGCGGCGACGACGACATGGTCGAGCGCCTGTTCGCTCCGTGCGGGTGGAGTGTCGCGCAGGAGCAGGTCCCCCTCGACCCGGCCTTTCCCGAGTGGGGTGACTCGCGCTTCCGTTCGGTCACGCTGAAGGGACGCGTGCGCTTGGCCGATGCTCTGCGCCAGCTCTATGTGCTGCTCCCCGTCCTCGACGATGCGAAGCACTACTGGGTCGGCGACGACGAGATCGCCAAGCTCGAACGCGCGGGCGAGGGCTGGCTGCCCGAACACCCCGAGCGGGAGCTCATCACGCGCCGGTACCTTCTGCATCACGGTTCGCTCGTCTCTCAGACCCTCGAAGCGGATCCCGAGGCCCCGGCGACACCGCTCCGGCAGTCGCGGGCGGACGCCGTCATCCGGGCGCTCGCCGACGTGGGGGCACGCAGCGTCGTGGACATGGGCTGCGGGCAGGGTGCTCTGCTCGCCCGGCTGACGACGGATCGCTCGTTCTCGAGGATCGTCGGCGTCGACGTCTCCGCGCGTTCGCTCGAGCATGCGGCGCGTGCGCTACGCCTCGAGAGAGCATCGGATGCCGAGCGGGAGCGCATCCAGCTGCTGCACGGTTCCGTCGTCTATCGCGACGACCGACTGCGCGGCATGGACGCGATGGTGCTGATGGAGGTCATCGAGCACGTCGAACCGTCGCGACTGCCCGCGCTCGAGGATGCGGTTCTCGCGGGCGCACGGCCCGCGACGATCGTGATGACCACACCGAACGCGGAGTACAACGCGCTCTACCCCGGGCTGCCGTCGGGTGCGCTCCGTCACGACGACCACCGGTTCGAGTGGACGCGCGCGCAGTTCCGGGAGTGGGTGGACGCAGCCGCCGCTCGGCACGGTTACGCGGCGGAGTACCGCCCGGTCGGGCCGGAGCACCCCGTTCATGGCTCGCCCACCCAACTGGCACTGCTTCGACGGGAGAGCGCCGCATGAGCGTGCTGGACATCCCCGAACGTTCCCTCGTCGTTCTCGTGGGGGCGTCGGGCTCGGGGAAATCGACCTTCGCCCGCGCGCATTTCGGGCCGTACGAGACGCTGTCGAGCGACGTCTTCCGCGGGCTCGTCGCCGGCGACGAGGCGGACCAGTCCGCGACTCCCGCTGCCTTCGACGCGCTGCAGTACGTGGCGGGCAAGCGCCTCGAAGCCGGTCTGCTGACCGTGATCGACGCCACCAGCGTCCAGCCCGAGTCCCGGCGCCGTCTGGTGGAGCTCGCCAAGGCGCACGATCTGCTGCCGGTGGCCATCGTCTTCGACCTCCCCGAGTCGACGTGCCTCTCTCGCAACGCCGAACGCACCGACCGTCTCATCCCACCCGCCGCCGTCAAGCGGCAGTCCGACCAGTTGCGCCGGGGGCTGCGGCACCTGGGGAAGGAGGGCTTCCGCAAGGTGCACATCCTGCGCACGCTCGACGAGGTCGCGACGGCCGAGATCGAGCGGACGCGCCTGCTCAACGACCGGTCCGACGAGCACGGCCCCTTCGACGCGATCGGCGACGTGCACGGTTGCCTGGGGGAGCTGCGGAGTCTGCTCGGGTGCCTGGGATACACCCTCGTCCACGACGACGAGGGACGTGCGGTGGATGCGGTGCACCCGGAGGGACGACGCGTCATCTTCCTCGGGGACCTGGTCGATCGCGGTCCCGACGTGGTCGGCGTCCTCCGTCTCGCGATGGGAATGGTGGCATCCGGATCCGCTCTGGCCGTACCCGGCAACCATGAGGCGAAGCTCGTCCGGGCGCTTCGGGGAGCGCGAGTGACGCCGACGCACGGTCTCGCCGAGACCCTCGCCCAGCTCGCCGGGGAGTCGGCGGAGTTCCGGGAGCGAGTGGCCGATTTCTGCTACGGCCTCGTCTCGCACCTCGTGCTCGACGAGGGGCGCCTGGTGGTGGCTCACGCCGGTCTCAAGGAGCAGTACCACGGTCGCGCCTCGGGACGCGTGCGCTCCTTCGCGCTGTACGGGGACACGACGGGGGAGACCGACGAGTTCGGCCTCCCCGTGCGCTATCCCTGGGCGGAGGATTACCGCGGCGCGGCCGTGGTGCTCTATGGTCACACGCCGGTCCCGTCGGTCGAATGGGTCAACAACACCGCGTGCCTGGACACGGGATGCGTGTTCGGTGGTGCGCTGAGCGCCATGCGTTACCCCGAGAGGGAGGTGGTCGCGGTTCCGGCCGAGCGAGTCTGGTACGAACCCGTGCGGCCCCTCGTCAGCGAGACTCCGCAGCGCGCTCCGGGGGCCCTTCACTTGGCCGACGTGCAGGGGAGGATGATCGTCGAGACGGGCATCATCGGGCGCGTCAGCATCAAGGAACAGCAGGCGGCGGGCGGACTCGAGACGATGAGCCGCTGGGCGGTCGACCCGCGATGGCTCACCTATCTCCCGCCCACGATGTCGCCGCCGGCGACGTCGACCAGGGAGGGCTTCCTCGAGCATCCCGACGAGGCCTTCGCCTCCTTCCGTGACCACGGCGTCACGGACGTGATCTGCGAGGAGAAGCACATGGGTTCCCGCGCCGTGGTGCTGGTGTCGCGTGATCCCGCCCGCTTCGACGCCCCCGAGGGCTGGCGGGGCGTCGTCCACACGCGCACAGGGCGGGCCTTCTTCCCCGCCGACGAGGAGGCGACGATGCTCGCCCGCCTCGACGATGCCCTCGAGCGCGCCGGGCTGTGGGACGAGCTCGGGGCGGACTGGATCCTCCTCGACGGCGAGATCGTTCCCTGGTCCGCCAAAGCCGGGCCGCTCATCCGCGACCTCTTCGCCTCGGTGGGCGCGGCCGGTGCGGCGGCCACGGGGGCCGCGGCACAGGTGCTGGCCGCCGCTCTGGCATCCGGAATCGACGTCACCGCTCTGGCCGAGCGGACCCGGGTGCGCGCGGACGACGTCGACCGCTTCCGCCAGGCGTACCGGCGGTACGTCGGCCCCGCCGATGAGGTGGGGTTCGCGCCGTTCCAGGTGCTCGCGGCGGGCCGCGACACCTTCGAACAGCGGGACCACGGCTGGCACCTCGCCGTCGCCGACCGGCTGGCGCAGGTGGCGCCCGACCTGGTGATGTCGACCGCTCGCATGAGGATCGATCTCGGCGACCCCGCATCGACCAATGCCGCGACGACGTGGTGGGAGCAGCTGACCGACGCCGGTGGGGAGGGGATGGTCGTCAAGCCGTTCGCGAATCTGACCCGCACGGCGAAGGGCCTCGTTCAGCCCGGGATCAAGGTGCGCGGTCGTGAGTACCTCCGCATCGTGTACGGGCCCGACTACACCACCCCCGCGAACATCGCGCGCCTGCGAGACCGCGACGTGGGCCGCAAGCGCTCCCTCGCGGCGCGGGAGTACGCGCTCGGGATCGAGGCCCTGCGTCGCGTGACCGCCGGGGAGCCGCTGTGGCGCGTGCACGAGGCCGTGTTCGGCGCGCTGGCGTTGGAGTCGGACCCGCTCGACCCTCGATTGTGAGCGGGCGGTACCGGCCTGTGCGTCGAGGGGTGCTCCCCTGGGCCAGGGGACCCCTCGATGAGGCTCCGACACCGGGTGGGCTATCCGTACCCCACTCCGCGGCGTACAGTCCGGACTATGGGCGATACGGAGAACGACGACGAGATCGCCGCTGAGAATTGGGACGACGAAGGCGGCCACTTGCTGACGCTGCGGAGTAGTGGTCTCGGGGCCCCGCGCAGGGGCGAACACTTCAAGCCGATCGACGGCGACGGCCAGCCGGGCGGTGACGAGGCCGCGCGGGAGTACGGGGCGGGCGTAAGCGCGACGGGTCCGATCCGGAGCCCGCCGCGGTCGCATGCACCTCGCCAGATCGCGCACTTCCCGCCCCTGTAATCGCTCGGTCGCCGGGATCGGATCCGTCGGGCGGGCGACCTCAGCCACCCGGTCCGGACGGATCGATCGGGGCACCGTCTCCGTTCTCGGGCAGGTCGCCGCGCTCGACCGGTTCGCGCGCCTCGGTCGGCGCGTCGGAGAACAGCGCCTCCAGCTCGCTCTCGGACGGGACGCGCACTGCTTCGGCGGCGGCACGGACGTCGTCCGCGGGGGTCCCGTTCAGCCCGATCACCCAGATGGTCGTGCCGTCGCGTGTGGCGAAGTACTCGTGCGCGTCGCCGCCTTCGCGATGCCACAGACCGGACTCCTCGGTGCAGGTGACCGCGGTGTCGGGCAGGTCCCACAGCGGTGTCGTCGCGCAGCCGGCCGCGTCGGGTTCTCCGGGCGAGGTGCGGATGGTGATTATGGCCGCGGTCTGTTCGTCAACCCACGTCGCCGACAGGCCGTCGTCGTTCGCCGGTCCGACCGACTGCGGTGCGAGGTCGTATCCCTCGACCTGGGTGGTGAAGACGAGCGCCGGGTCGATGTCGAGCAGGGCGGCCTTCTCGGCGATCGAGGCGCTGTCAGCCGGCGTCGGCGTTCCCCCGCAGGCCGTCGAGGTGAGGGCGACGACCGCTGCGAGCCCGACGAGGATCGGGGCACGTGAGGCGGGGCGCATGACAGCATCTTCGCCCAGTGCGCCCGTGCAGTCGATCCTCGCCCACCTGCGGCGATGTCGCGGGGCCGCGGTCGACGGCCCGTCGCATGTCGACCACGGCGACGTCCGATCGATCGTCGTCGATCGCCCGGATGGACAGGCGAAGGTCAGAGCCCGTCGATGAAGGTCCGCACGGCTGCTGCGGCCTCGGCGGCGGCCGGGTACGTGTGTTCGCTCGCGGGGAAGACGCCCTCGCGCACTTCGCGGGCGTACGCCGCGACGCCCTCGACCATCGCGTCGCCGATGGCGGCGTAGCGCTTCACGAAGACGGGCGCGCGGCCCTCCGTGATGCCGAGCAGGTCGTGTTGAACGAGCACCTGCCCGTCCGCGGCTCCCGCGCCGATGCCGATGACGGGGATGCGCAGGGCCCGGCGGATCTCGTCGACGACGTCGGCGGGCACGGCCTCGATGACGAGCAGGAAGGCCCCTGCCTCCTGCACGGCGAGCGCGTCGCGCGCGACCCGGACCGCCTCGTCGGAGGTGCGTCCCTGGGCGCGGAGACCTCCGAGCGCGGTCGCGGTCTGCGGGGTGAGACCGACATGCCCGACGACCGGGATTCCGGCTTCGACGATCGCCCGGAGGCGGGACAGGCGTGTCGGGTTCGCACCCTCGATCTTGACCGCCTCGGCGCCGGCCTCGTGGATGAAACGGATCGACGTCGCTACCGCCTGCGCGTCGCTCAACTCGGTCGACCCGAATGGCAGGTCGCACACCAGCAGGGGCGTCTGAAGCGCCCGGCGGACGGCTTTCGACAGCATCAGCATCTCGTCGAGCGTCACCGACGTGGTGTCGGGGTGCCCCAGCACCACCTGCGCGCCGGAGTCGCCCACCAACACGAGGTCGACGCCCGCTCGTTCGGCCACCCGGCCCGAGGCGTAGTCGTAGGCGGTGACCATGACCAGAGGCGTACCCGCCGCGGCGAGCTCGCGGAGCCGGCGGAGCGACACCTTCCGGCGGGTCACGCGCCGCTCCTCTCGACGGCGGTGCGGTCGTCGACCGCGGGGTCGAGCACCACGTTGTCGATGAGTCGCACCGTGCCCACCCGGACGGCGAGCGCGAGCAGTGCCGGGCGCGTGACGTCGGTGAGCGGATCGAGGGTGTCGGCGTCGACGATCTCGACGTACTCGTCATCCAATCCGGCCTCGGCGAGCCCCTCGCGCACGAGGGCGGTGAGGCGGTGGGCGTCCCGGATGCCGGAGGCGAAGGCATCCTGAGCCGCGCGGAGCGACCGCGGGACGATCGCTGCGAGCTGACGTTCCTCTGCCGACAACCGCGCGTTGCGGCTAGAGCGGGCCAGGCCGTCGGCCTCACGCGAGGTAGGGCACGTGACGATCGCGACAGGGATGCGGAGGTCGGTGACCATGCGCCGGACGACGACGACCTGCTGGGCGTCCTTTGCGCCGAAGTACGCGCGGTCGGGCTGGACGGCGAGCAACAGCGTGGCGACGACCGTGGCGACCCCGTCGAAGTGGGAACGACCCCGGACGGCGCCTTCGAGCGTCGCGGTGACGGCGCCGCCGACGGAGATGGTCGTGGCGAAGCCCGCCGGGTACATCTCGGCCGCCGACGGTGCGAAGACGACGTGGGCGCCGGCGCTCGCCGCGAGCTCGACGTCGGCCTCCTCGGTACGCGGGTAGGCGTCGAGGTCGGCGGCCTCGCCGAATTGCGTCGGGTTCACGAAGATGGACAGCACCACGGTGGGGTTCTCGACAGCCGCGGCGCGCAGCAGCGAGAGGTGCCCCTCGTGGAGGGCGCCCATCGTCGGTACGAACCCGATTCCTCCGGAGCGGTGAGGTTCGAGTGCGGCGCGCAGCTCGGTGACGGTGCGCACGATGCGAATGGTCACGGGAGGGACTCGATTCGGGGTCGTTGTGCGGTGGCGAGGTCGCGGGTCGCGTCGACGAGCGCGTCGAAGAGCGCCACACGGTCGGGGAGACGCTCGACGACGGCTCGCCGCTGCCGCGCCACGGTGGCGTCGTCGCCGCGCGAGACCGGACCGGTGAGGGCTGCGACCGCTCCGCGTTCCGCCCAGTTGTCGACGGCGGCGCGCACGAGGGGGACGAGGGCCTGTCTGCTGATGCCCGCGGTCGCGGCGAGCTCTTCGGCCACGCCTTCGAGCGTCACGAGGAAGTTCGCGGCGACGGAGGCGGCCGCGTGGTACGCCGCGCGATCGCGGTCGCGCACCTCCACGCCCGTCATCCCGAGGGAGTCGGCGAGAGCCGACGCGATCGCGAAGCTCGCGGCGGTCGTCCCCGCGAGGGCGGCGGTGACCCCTGCGAACGACGCGCCGGCGCCCGTGACCGTCATGAGCGGGTGGATGCTGAAGGCGTCGTGCGGATGGAGGACCGACAGGTCGAGCACCCCCGAGAGGTGCCCCACGGTGCGGCCGGGTGCGATGGCGCTCGCGGCGGTGGCGATATCGGCATCCGGGACCGCGAGCAGCACGATCGCGGCATCCGCGCCCGATTCGCCCCGACCGGCGGGGCCGACGACCGAGACCTGGGCGGCGTGCAGCGCGGCCACGAGCGCGCGTCCCATGCGGCCGTCGCCGACGACGAGAACGGCGCCCGAGAGCATCGGGGCGGAGGAGAGGGGAGGTGATGTCATATTCGTGTGGCGCCGGCCCCTGGGGCGGCTTCGCCGCCTCCCACCGTACGCGCTCCCGCCCACGGTGGAGCGGTGCTCGGGCGTGACGAAGGTCGCGACGATGTCGACGTGGCCGTTGGCGCCGAGGTCGTCGCCGTAGCGGGGGAGTCCGCGCGAGAGCCGGATGGCATCCGCCGCCCGGAGGTCTCGTGCATGAGCCCGATCACGCGGCCGTCGCCGGCGGATCGCCCCGGTGCGCCGACGAGGGAGGCGGGGTCGCGATCGAGTACCGTGCACCGGGGATGCCGTCGTACGCGGCGAGGACGCGCGTCGCGTCGGCTGAGGATCATGGTGGCCCGCGGCGTCATCCGCGCCGTGTTCCCGGGCGAAAAGGAGGCGTCGGAGTGAACATCGGGGAAGTCGCTCGGCTGGTGGGCGTCTCGACGAAGACGGTGCGTCACTACCACCGCGTCGGTGTTCTGCTCGATCCCGTCCGCGACGCGAACGGGTACCGCACCTACGGAGCAGATGACGTCGCACGTCTGTTGACGGTGCGACGCTTGCGCTCCGCCGGGATGAGCCTGCCGACGATAAAAACGGCGCTGGAGGGCTGGGACGATCGTTCCGCGTTCGTCGGGGAGATCGAGGACGCGATTGCGACCATCGAAGCCGACATCCGTCGCCTCACCGCGCAGCGGGCGTCCCTCGGGAGCGCTCTCGGATCACCCGACCCCTGGGCGATGCTGTTGGCGGCCGCTCCCCGGGGTGAGCATGACGCAGCCGGTGACCCCGGGGTCACGCCGGAGCAGCTGTTCGACGCAGCGGTCATCGGTTCGCTGCTCGCCCTCGACCTCCGTCCCCCCGTCCGCCAGCAGATCGAGCAGATCGTCGCCGAGTACGAGCGGTCCCGAACCGGCACGTCGATCGAAGGAGCAGACCTTGCCCGCCTGCACCAGCTCATCGCTGCACTCCCCGATGAAACCGTGGCTCTGGTCGCGGCGCTGACGGCGGAACATGTCGCCCGCGGTGCGCGTCCGGACGTCGATCGCGAACGTGCCACGGCGGAGCTCGCTCGGGTCACGGTGACGAAGTCGTCTTGACCTTGCCCCGCGGCAGGGCGCCACGTTGGGCGCATGACCAATGATCGACGCCCCACGAATGCCTCCACATACCTCGCCATTCCGGGCTCCTCGCGCAGGCTCGCGTTCGTCGAGTGGGGTGATCCGGGCGGCGTACCTGTTCTCCTGCATCACGGGATGCCGGGGACGGCCGCCGATTTCGAGGACTGGGACGGCGCGTTGAGGGAAGCGGGAGCGCGGGGGATCGCCATCGATCGCCCCGGCATGGGTGAATCCGACCGTATGCCGTGGCGCACACTGCGCGACTGGCCGCGCGACGTGGAGGCGGTCGTGGACCACCTGCGGATCGACCGCTTCGTGGTCCTCGGTGTCTCCGGCGGGGGGCCGCACGCGTTGGCCGTGGCGGCAGCGATGCCGGAACGCGTCGACCGGTGCGTGCTCGTCAGCACCGGGGTGGAGATCGGGACCGACGGGCAACAGGACGGCGTGTCCGCGGGAAACCTCCTCGCCTACCGCATCGTGGGAAAGTCGCGGGTGCTCGCCCGCATCCAGGCGTCCGTCCAGGACCGCCTCATCCGAAGGTCTCCCGCGGTCGCGGCTCGGGCCGTGCGACGGATGGTCGAACAGTCGGATGCGCGACTGATCGAGGGCCTGAGCGATGGAGAACTGCTGAAAGGATTCCGGCGCGCCACCGAGGGTGGGACGGGAGGGGTCGCCGACGAGATCCTGCTGCACGCCCAGCGATGGCCCTTCTCCCCGGAAGACCTCACCCGGCCGGTCGTCATCTGGCACGGCGTCGAGGACACCCTGTCGCCCCACCGGGGAGTGCAGACGCTGGCACGCAGGCTCCACCACGCCAGCCTGTCGACGATCCCCCACCGCGGACACCTGCTCGAATCGGTCCCCGAGGTGAGGGAACGCATCATCGACAGCGCCCTCCCGCGGACGCCTCGTGCGTGACGAGCACGACCGACAGCTGAGGCCCGCGGCATCCTCGTGAGCACGGCCCGAGTGCGAAGACGGAGGTCGCCGCCGCCGCCGCAGCCCGGGGATCCCGACCGTCAGTGCTTGTGCAGCACAGCCCACGCGATGAGGCTGTCGAGGCGTCGGATGTCGGCTCCCTTGGTGACCTTCACCTTGATGTGCCCGACCTTCGTCCACAGTTCGATCTCGGCATCGCGGTCGAGGAGACCACCCGCGTTCTCTGACGACCACATCTCGATGGCCGAGTACGGCAGCGAGTAGATCTCGACCTTGCGTCCCGTGATGCCCTGCGCGTCGCGGACGATGAGCCGCTTCGTCGTGAAGGTCGCGGAGTCGCGGAACGTCTGGAACGACGCCACCGCCTGCTCGCCCTCGACGAGCAGCGGCGCGATGTCGCTGGGAGTGGGGATCTCACGCTGGAGGGTCCACGAGAGGATTTGGCTGTTTTCGACCACGGGGAGGCTCCTTCATCCGGCGCCCATCCTGGCGCGTCGTCTTCACGGTAGCGGGACGGCCGCTCGCGCAAGGAGGCCGAGGCGGGACAGAGTCCTCAGCCGCCCGGTCCGGACGGGTCGATCGGGGCGCCGTCGCCGTCCTCGGGCAGATCGCCGCGCTCGACCGGTTCGCGCGCCAGGGTACGGCTCGTGTCAGACCCGCGGCTGCTGCTGCGTGATGCAGTGGATGCCGCCCCCGCGATCGAAGATGGGGCGCGCGTCGACCGTGACGACCCGCCGCCCTGGGTAGGCATCGGCGATGATCTCCGCGGCGCGTGCGTCCGCGGCCGCGTCACCGAAACCGCAAAGCACCACGCCGTCGTTGGTGACGAGGTGGTTGATGTAGCTCCAGTCGACCCAGCCGTGGTCGTCGCGGAGAGTCGCGGGTGCGGGCACGCCGGTGATCGTCACCGAGCGGCCGAGGGAGGCGAACGCGTCCGACAGCTCGGCGCGGACGATGCGCGAGACCTCGTGGTCGGGGTGCGTGGCATCCGTCTGCTCGTGCACGAGAACGTGATCGGGCGAGGCGAAGGTCGCGACGATGTCGACGTGGCCGTTCGTGCCGAGGTCGTCGTAGTCGCGGGTCAGTCCGCGCGAGAGCCAGATGGCATCCGTCGCTCCGATCGTGCGGGCCATCTCGGCCTCGACGCGGGCGCGGTCGGCGAAGGGGTTGCGGCGCGGGTCGAGCTGCACGGTCTCGGTGAGCAGCACGGTGCCGGTGCCGTCGACGTGCAGGCCACCGCCCTCGGCGACGAGGAGCGAGTCGATGCGTTCAGCGCCGAGGTGCTCGGCCACGACGCGGGCGATGCCGGCCGAGGTCTGCCACTCGGCCCAGTCGGGGGCGCCCCAGCCGTTGAAGATCCAGTCGACGGCGCCGAGGACTCCCGGGCGGTCGGGGTCGCCGACGAAGGTGGGCCCGATGTCGCGCATCCAGAACTCGTCCAGGGGTGCCTCGACGATCTCGATCTCGGCGGAGAGCATGCGCCGGGCGCGGGGCAGCTCGGTGGGGTCGACGACCATCGTCACCGGCTCGAACTCCGCAACCGCGTGCGCGACCTCGGTCCAGGCCCGGTAGCCCTGTTCGCGGTGCTCCGTACCGTCGCCGAGGGTGACGCCCTCGCGGGGGAAGGCCATCCAGGTGCGCTCGTGCGGGGCGGTTTCGGCGGGCATGCGCCACATGTCGGTCTCCTCGGGGTGTGATGGGGGTCGGGCCCGGCGGCGGGGGATGCCGGGGCGGGCTCAGAAGCCGGTGGTGAGGACGCGGTCGAGGGCATCGACGAACACGTCGACGGAGGCCCGCGTGACGACCAGCGGCGGCTTGATCTTGAGGACGTTCTGGAAGTCGCCGGTCGGCTGCATGATGACCCCGAGCTCGAGCAGCCGGTCGCAGATGGCCGCCGTCTCGGCAGTCGCGGGCTCGAGCGTCTCGCGGTCGCGCACGAACTCGACGCCCAGGTAGAGGCCCGACCCGTGGACGGTGCCGATGAGATCGTGCTTCTCGCCGAGCTCCTCGAGGCGTCGCTTGAGGTGCCCGCCGACGACCCGCGCGTTCTCTTGCAGTCCCTCCCGCTCGATGACGTCGAGCACGGCCATGCCGATCGCGGCCGATACCGGCGAGCCCCCGGTAGAGGAGAAGAAGTACCCCTGGGTGCGGTAGCGGTCGGCGATCTCGCGGCGCGTGATGACGGCACCGAGCGGGTGCCCGCCACCGATCGACTTGGCGACGGCCACGATGTCGGGCACGGCTCCCTGCTGCTGGAAGCCCCAGAACCACTCGCCGAGCCGGCCGTAGCCGACCTGCACCTCGTCGGCGATCGCGAGACCGCCATGGCGACGGATCGCGGCGTACACCTCCGTGAGGTACCCGTCGGGCAGGGCCACCCCGCCGGCGTTGCCGAAGTACGTCTCGGCGATCATGCCCGCGGGCGGACGACCGGATGCCGCGAGCTCGTCGATGACGGCGACCGCTTCGGGCGCATAGGCTGCGGCATCCGCTCCCCGGTGCTTTCCGCGGTAGGAGTTCGCGGCATCCACGGTGTGCACCCACTCCGGTCGGGTCTCGAGGGCGAAGGGGTTGTCGGCGATCGAGGTCGACACGGCATCGCTGGCGTACGTCCAGCCGTGGTACGCCTCGCGCATCGCGACGATGTCGGGGCGGCCGGTCGCGGCCATCGCGAGGCGGATCGCGAGGTCGGTCGCCTCGGACCCGGAGTTGACGAAGAAGACCGTGTCGAAGCCCTCGGGCAGGGTCGCCGCGATCCGGTCGGCGTAGTCGGCGATCGCGCGGTAGTGGAAGCGCGAGTTCGTGTTCAGCAGGTGCATCTGTCGGGAGCCCGCGGCGACCACGTGCGGGTGCGCGTGACCGATCGAGGCGACGTTGTTGACCATGTCGAGGTAGACCCGGCCGTTCACGTCGATCAGGTGCTCTCGCCACCCCCGCTCGATGCGCGGGGGAGCGGCGTAGTAGTGCTCCTGCACCTCGGCCAGCACCTGATGGCGGCGCGCCAGCGAGTCGTCGGCGACCGGGACGGGGGCGGGGGCGCCGATCGCGACGCCGGGGTCACCGGCCGCCTCGCGCCATGCCGCGGCGAGGGCGGGCGTGACGCGCTCGGGCGGGAACGTCCCGTCGAGACCGCGACGAAGCACCAGGCGCGTGCGGGCGGGCAGGGTGGGGGATGCCGGGTCGGAGACGCCGGTGATCCTAACGGACTCCCGGCCCGAGGCCCAGACCAGGTCGTCGCCGTCGCGCCGTGTCCCACCCGGGGCGAGGGTAGTCGGCTCGGCGAGCCACACGGTCACGCCGGTCGGGATCGTGGCGGCCGTCGAGGGCAGGGGGGTCGTGGTCTCGGTGAGCTGGGCCCGCCAGGCCGGAACCGTGACCATCGCCGCGCCGGCATCGAGCGCCTCCAGGGCGGCCGCGTCGAGCGTGCCGGCATCGAGCCAGGCGCCGGCGTCGTTGAGCGGGGATTCGGTCGTCGCGTCGAGCTCGACAGGGCGACCCGCCGGCAGCAGCGGGGCGGCGCCCCACCCCGGCCCGCTCGCCGGCGGGCGACCGAGGGCGGATCGCGTGGCGGCCGTGATCACCGGGATCGGGACGGATGCCGCCTGCACGAGGATGCGGAACTCGCGATCGAGTCCGTCGGTGGCGTAGGCGTTCTCGTCGTCGAGGCGCACCTGGGCGCGACCGCTCAGCACGAGCACGGCACCGCGGAGGATCACGAGCGGCCAGAGCGCCGTGATCTCGTCGTCGCCGAGATCGCGGAGGCGGTCGAAGGCGCGGATGGCGGGCAGCGCCGCCTCGGGCGAGGCGCCGTCGTGGTGCAGCACCGACGACACGGTCGTGGCGATCTCGCCGACGCGCCAGGAGGAGCACACGTCGCCGAAGTCGATGACGGCGTCGGGCACGAGTGCTCCGTCGGCGCGCAGCACGTTGTCGTCGGTGACGTCGAAGTGCCCCGCCTGGATCGGCAGGGTGTCCTGCACCGGCGCGAGAGCCGCGCGGGCGGCGTCGGCGGCGCTCTGCACGATCGCGCGCACCTCGGCATCCGGTTCGGTGGGCAGGAGGGTGTCGATGACGCGACCCGCGTGACGCAGGTCCCACTGCAGGACGCGGCCGCTGGCCGGGTGGGTGAAGTCGGCGAGCGAGCGGCTCACCGCCCCCGAGAGGGCGCCCATCCCCTCGACGACGGCGGGGGAGAGGTAGCCGGAGCCGTTGAGGGTGCTCCCCGCGATGTTCTCGATCACGCGGGCGTGGATGCGCCCCTGCGACGACTCCCACCATGCCGACATCGCTCCGCGGGGGCCCTCGACGAGCTTCGGGATGCGCAGGTGGGGGCTGCGGGCGGCGACGGTGGCCGCCGCGGCATCCTGCATGTCGATCTCGGCCTCGCTGAACACCGGGTTGCTGAGCTTGAGCACACCCAGCGGCTCCGCCGAGCCGCGCCGGAAGACGCGGAAGTTCTGGTCCTGCTGACTGCCGAGTGCGCGCAGGTCGACCTCGACGCCGAAGGTCTCGGCGAAGAGGCGCTGCACCTCGTGGTCGCGGAGGGTGGGGGTGGGCAGATCGACCTGGGAGAAGTAGTCGAAGACGGCGGTCGTGTCGGTGGTCATGTCGGTTCCTCGAGAGACGCGGGATGTCAGAGGGAGGCGTGCGGGGTGGTGGCGACCGCGCCGACGACGGCGCCCTCGGCATCGCGGGCAACGACGACGACGAGGGGGCCGTAAGGGGCGACCCATTCGCTCACGGCCTCACCGTAGGTGCCGGGGGCCACCTCGGTCGAGCCGCTCACTCGATCACCCTCGCGCGACGTCTCGACGCGGACGCCGTCGACGTAGGCGACCACGTCGGCAGTGCCACCGGTCACCGTGGCCGTGACCTGGACGCGGGCGCCGTCGATGAAGACCTCGTCGATCGTGACCGCGAGCGTGCCCTCCGCGGCGGGCATCGGCGCGGGGAACAGCGCCTCGTGGGCCAAGGCGGGGGTGCGCTCCGGCGTCGTGCGGCGCTCGCGGAGGGCGGCCACAGCCGCCCCCAGCTGCACGAGCCGGGTGTCGCTGTACGCGGGGCCGGCGATCGTCAGGCCCACCGGCATCCCGGTGTCGTCCATCGTGCCCATCGGCACGGTGACGGTGGGGATGCCGAGGTGCCGCGGCACGAGGTTGCCGTTGGAGACCCACACGCCGTTGCGCCACGCGATGTCGGCCGAGGCGGGATTCACGTCGGCATCGGAGGGGCCGACGTCCGATTGCGTGGGGAAGATCACGGCGTCGTAGCCGCCCTTCGCCATCCATTCCTCGAAATCGACGCGGCGCGTGTGCTCGAGACCGCGCAGCCCCGCTTCGAGGCTCGCCACCTCGCGCCAGTCGGGATGCCATTCGCTCGCGCGGGTGACGTACTCGCCGATGTCGTACGAGATGTCGTAGTGCCATATCCCGTAGCGGTCGGCGAGAGCGCCCGGGGGATGCGGGAAGATGCGCGCGGCGTCGACGTCGGCGAGGCTGTCCAGCTGCGGGTCTCCGTTCTGGTGGAGGAACGTGTCCGTCGCCCACACCGCCAGGTCGCCGACCTCGTCGTCGAGGAACTGCCGGGTGACGAAGCCGCGGTCGAGGAAGTCCTCGTCGCCGGGGTGCAGTTTCTCGTAGCGGTCCACGACGGGGAAGTCGGTCTCGACGACCTCGGCGCCCGCGGCTTCGAGATGGTCGCGGAGGTCCGCCCACAGCCGCATGACGCTGTCGCGCGTGACGATGGGCGAGGCGTTGTCGGGGTCGCCGTTCACGTAGATGCGGGGGACGGCGAACCGCAGCCCCGCGAGCGGCAGGGGAGCGAGCTCGGCGAACGATGCGGGCCGCACGTCGGAGGGTCGGGGGAGGGGGATCCACGGCTGCGTGCGCCACAGGTCGCCGCCGGTGTCGGGGTCGTCGGCGACCACGGCATCGAGCACGTGACGAAGGTCGGCCATCGAGCGCGTGTGCGGAACGACGACGTCCATGGTCGGCACGAGCGGCCAGTTGCCGCGCACCGAGATGACGCCGCGCGAGGGGGTGTAGGCGACGAGCGCGTTGTGCGAGGCCGGCGCGCGCCCCGACGACCAGGTCTCCTCGCCCAGGCCGAAGGCGCAGAAGCTCGCCGCGGTGGCCGTCCCCGAGCCGTTGGAGGAGCCGGAACCGAACGCCGAGGTGAGGTAGGCGGCGTTGTAGGGCGACTCGGCGCGGCCGTAGACCCCGCGCTGCATCCCGCCCGCCGCCATGGGCGGCATGTTCGTCAGCCCGAGGAACACCGCACCGGCGGCGCGGAGCCGCTCGATCGCGAACGCGTCGCTCTGGGCGATGAGGTCTCGGAACGCGGGGGATCCGGATGCCACGGGCAGGCCCTCGACCCGGTAGCTGTCCTTTGCGGTGAAGGGGATGCCGTCGAGCGGGCCGCGCGCCTGACCGCGGGCGCGACGCACGTCGGAGGCGCGGGCGTCATCGAAGGCGCGGGGATCGAGCACGGGCACGGCGTTGAGGCGGATGCCGGAGCGGTCGTACGCCCCGATGCGGTTCAGGTAGCGAGCGACGAGCTCGACGCTGGTGACCTCGCCGGCGTCCAGGGCGGCGCGCAGCTGGTCGATGTCGGCTTCGACGACGGTGAGGGCCTCAGCGGTCATGGCGGTAAACATACACTGTTTGTTTTAGGAGGGCGAGGGGTAAGTTAGGGCCTCCCGTCCCGACCCTTGGAGGCCGTCATCGCCAGACCGTCGAAGCCGCTGCTGAGTCGCGATCTGATCGCGTCCACGGCTCTCGCGCTCGTCGACCGGCACGGCCCCGACGGCGCCAGCATCCGTCGCGTCGCCGCACGCCTGGGTGTCAATCCGGCGTCGCTGTACAACCACGTGCCGAACCGGGCCGCGATGGTCGAGGACGTGCGGGCTCTCGTCTCGGCCGCCATCGATTCGCGCCCCTTGCGCGAGCTGCCGTGGGAGCAGGCGCTGCGCGCGTGGGCTCAGTCGTACCGTCGGGCGTTCGCCCGCCACGCTAGGGCGATCCCGTTGCTGATGACCGAGCGCGCCTCGTCCCCCGTCCTGCTGGCGGGGTACGAGGACTTCGCGATCGCCGCCGAGGCCGCGGGCTGGACGCCGCGCGATGTGCTCCCGTTGCTCACCGCCTTCGAGTCGTTCATCCTCGGGAGCGTGCTCGACATGTCGGGCCCTGCGGTCGTGTTCGATCCGACCGGGCAGGAAGAGGACTTCCCCCGCTTCGCCGCCGCGTTCGACACCCTCGTCGACGAGGACCCCCTCGACCCCGTCGCCACGCGCGCATTCGAGCTCGGACTCGACATGCTGATCTCCTCATCGCGACCGCGCTGACGCCCGCGAGCCCGCGGCTGGTGCCGGTGGACCATCCGCGGCGCCCGAGGCAAGAGCTGGCCTCGGGACGTCCGCGCCTGACACGATGCGCCCATGGATGCCACGACCGACGACACCGCCCTGCCCCCCGATCGGCCGCGCATCGATCCGCGTCGCCCGGTCGCCCTCGTCGTCGGTGTCATCGCGACGGTGCTGTTCGTGGCCCTGCGATTCGCGGTCGCACTGGGTGGGGCCACCCCCCTGCCGATCGATCAGGCGTGGGACGACGCCATGGCGGCCCTCGCCACCCCCGTCGGGGTGATCCTCGCGTGGGTGCCGGCGATCGTCGGCGGAACGATCGGCATGATCGTCATCGGAGTCGCCACGACGATCGTCTTCCTGATCGTGCGCCGCCCGTGGGATGCGCTGAACGTCGCGGCATCCATCGCCCTGGTGGTGCTGATCGGGGCGCCCCTGGCAGCGGTGATCGCCCGCAGCCGCCCCATCGACTCCCTCGCCGAGACGATGGCGACCTCCTTCCCCTCGGGTCATACCGCGGTGGCGACCACGATCGCGGTGACCCTCGGGCTCATCCTGCGTCGCCGGTGGGTGTGGGCCGTCGGAGTGGCCTGGGTGGTACTGATGATGTGGAGTCGCACCTACCTGCACGCGCACTGGTTGTCGGACGTCGTGGCCGGCTTGCTCGAAGGCGTCGCGGTCGCCACGCTCGTCTGGGCGCTGATCGACGTGTGGCGCGTGCGGCGCGCGCAACGCCCTCACGCCCCCGCCGCGTGAGCGCTAGGGTGCCCGCATGACTTCCGCTACCGCAGCTGCCGACAAGGCTCAGGACTCTACGGCGTTCCGGGCGACCGCCCGTGCCGGCTACGTCGTCCTGGGCGTGCTGCACCTGCTGATCGGCGTGATCGCCGTCTCGATCGCGACCGGAGGAGGCGGCGACAGCGCCGACCAGAGCGGCGCCCTCCAGCGGGTTCGCGATGCCCCGCTCGGCACCGCGCTGCTGTGGGCGATCGTGGTGGGGCTCGCGGCCCTCGCGGTGTGGCAGATCGCCGAGGCGATCGTCGAGCGCGACCCGGATGCCAAGAAACGATGGGCCCATCGTGCGAAGTTCATCGGCACGGCGGTGGCGTACGTCGCTATCGCGGCGACCGCCTTCACCCTGGCGACCGGCGGGAGCTCGGAGTCCGCGGAGTCGTCCAAGACCGTGAGTGCCCAGATCCTCGCCATGCCCGGGGGCGTGGTGCTGCTCGTCGTCGTGGGACTCGGCGTGGCCGTGATCGGCGGAGCCTTCGTGGTGCGCGGCATCACACGCGCCTTCGAGAAGCACATGTCGATTCCCGGCGGAACGGCGGGTCGTGGCATCCGGGCCTTCGGCACGATCGGATACGTTGCCAAGGGGATCGCCGTGGGGGTGGCGGGCATCCTCTTCATCGTCGCGGCCGTCACGCACGATCCGAACGCCGCCGGCGGCATCGACGCGGCTCTCCGGTCGCTCGCGGCCCTGCCGTTCGGCCAGATCGTCCTGTGGATCGTCGGGGCGGGACTCGTGGTCTATGGGCTGTTCTGCTTCGCCCGAGCGCGCTACGCCCGGATGTGAGGACTGACCGGCCCGCCTTCTTCGGCGCACCGGACTCCGACCTCGACGGCACGGTGCCCGCGCACCTCAGGTCATGTCGCCGGTGCGCACGGCCGGTCCCGGTCCGTACCGCAGGGCGACGGCGCCCGCCGGCCCGGACGCGGGCGGCTCGAGCAGGGTGAGCCCGCGAGCGACGCCCGAGTCGGGGAACAGTCGCTTGCCCGCGCCCAGCACGATCGGGTAGACCAAGAGGTTCAGCACGTCGAAGAGGCCTTCCGCCACCAGGGTGCGCGCGAGGTCGATGCTGCCGACCACGTGCACGTCACGGTGGCGAGCTCGCAGTTCGGAGATCGCCGCGGTCAGGTCGGTGTCGATCAGGTGCGAGTTGTGCCAGGTCAGCTCGGGCGTGCCGCGGGAGGCGACGTACTTCGGGAGGGCGTTGAAGATGCGGGCGATCTCGCTCACCGGGCCGTCGTCGGTGAAGGTCGGCCAGTACGCCGCGAAGATGTCGTAGGTGCGCCGACCGAGCAGGAGCGCGTCCATGCTCCGGATCCCCGCGATCACCCGCTCCCCGACGACGTCGTCGTCGATCGGTGCCTGCCACCCCCCGAACGCGAAACCGCCGGAAGGATCCTCGTCCGGCCCCCCGGGTGCCTGCATCACCCCGTCGAGCGTGCTGAACAGGTCGATCTGCACCCGTCCCGTCGCTGCGTCTGACATCGCAGACCTCCTCGTCACCGTCGGCACGATGGCCGGTAGGGCTCATGCTCGTCCTCCGCCGCGGGGGAGTCAACGACCCCTCCCCGGCTGCCCGCGCTCGACCTCCGAGCGGGAGCTCGACCCCGACCGCTCCCGGCTCACCACGCAATCCCCGGCGACATTCCAGGCGCGACGGGTATGCCGGAAGTCCATCCGTGCACAGGAGGCCTCATGTCGACCCTCGATCCCCGCTCCGTCGCCGGCCCTCGCCGCGGCGGGATAGCCCTCGGCATCACCCTCACGCTCCTGGCGGTCACGGGGTGCACGGGCGAACGGCAGGCGGATCCTGCCGCCCTCGCACCCGCGTCCTCGTCTCCGGCGGGCGAGGTCACGGTGCCCGCCAGCCCCGACGCCTCAGCACCCGGGCCCCTCGTCCCGACGGGTACGCCCGAGGTCGTGGCATCCGGGTTCACGACTCCGTGGTCGGTGGCCTTCGTCGGTGAAACGGCACTGGTGAGCCAGCGCGACACGGGCGAGATCCTCGAGATCACGGACGGGGGCACGCGGATCGTGGGGGAGGTCCCCGATCTTGCGGCCCGCGGAGAAGGCGGGCTGCTCGGTATCGCGCACGCCGACGGCTACCTCTACACGTACGTGACGATTCCCGGGGGCAACCGGGTGATGCGGTTCCCGCTCGAGGGAACACCCGGCTCCTTCGCCCTCGGGGCGGCGCAGACCGTGTTCGATGGCATCCCCTCGGCGAACATCCACAACGGCGGGCGCATCGCCTTCGGCCCCGATGACCAGCTCTACATCACGGCGGGCGACGCGACCGATCCCGACACCGCCCAGGATCCGAACACGCTGGGCGGCAAGATCCTGCGGGTGACTCCCGAGGGGGAGGTGCCCGCCGACAACCCGTTCCCGGGGTCGCCGGTGTGGAGCCTCGGGCACCGCAATCCGCAGGGGATCGGGTGGGATGCCGCGGGCACGATGTACGCCTCGGAGTTCGGGCAGGACACCTGGGATGAACTGAACATCATCGAGCCGGGGGCCAACTACGGCTGGCCCGAGGTGGAGGGGATCGGCGGGCAGGCCGGTTTCGTCGACCCCGTCCAGCAGTGGGCGCCCGCGGATGCCAGCCCCAGCGGTCTCGTCGTCGTCGACGGCTCGGTGATCATCGCGAATCTCCGCGGTCAGCGGCTGCGGGTGGTCCCCACCGCCGATCCCTCGAGCGCGCAGGAGTTCTTCGTGGGCGATTTCGGTCGCCTGCGCGATGCCGTGGTGTCGCCGAGCGGCGATCTCTGGTTCGTCACGAGCGACACCGACCGCGCCGGCGGAAGCGACGACGAGATCCTGCGCGTGCCGCTCGCCGCGGGCTGAGGTCACAGGCCCGCGACGACGCGTCTCACACTCTCTCGCGCGAGGCCCGGGGGCAGCAACCAGAACGGGCAGCTGTGTGACGGTACGACCACCTTTTCCCACACGCCTCTGCAGATCAGTGCGCTCACGAACGTCAAACAGCTATCGGGGTGCAACGGAGACGACTGGCTGAACGACAACGGAATGGCGTTGAAGAACGACGGGACTGTCTGGACCTGGGGCTCGAATCTGGCCGGCCAACTCGGCGACGGCACCACCAATGACCGGCACTACCCCGGTCAGGTCGCGAACCTCAGCGGCGTGAAGGAGATCGCCGGTTCCATCGGAGCGGCCTACGCCTTGCTCGACGACGGACGCGTAGCCGCCTGGGCGAAGACGGGCATCGACGGGATCGGGTATACCAGGACTCCGAAATTCTTCGCTCCCAGCCGGCCGGTTGCCAAGATTCGCGCCTCGTTGCACAACTGGCACCCCTCCGCGCGCTCTCCCTCATCACGGAGTGATGGCGCACCGACCGACATCGAAGGGCACCGGTCCGACGACCTTTCATCGGATCGCAGCTGTTCCACCGTCGAGTCACCGTCCTGACCTCACGCGGACTGGCGACGTCCGTTCCGGCGCTATCAGGCCGCGCTGGGAGCCGAGATGATGTCGACGACCTCGCGAGCTCGAAACGCCATCACGCCGGGTACCTCCCGCTGCTCCAGGATGCCCAGATCGGTGAGCTTCTTCACGGCGTTGCTGACCGCTTGGTAGGTGAGGCCCGTCGCGTCTCTCAGATTGGGAATGTTGACGAATGGGCGACCGATCAAGAGATCTGCGATGTCCCGAACCGCGCCCCTTGCGCCGGCAGCCCGGAGTCGCTCATGGTAATCCGTTTGGAGTTCGAGGAGCAGGCGGATCCGTTCGGCCGAGTCGACTGCAGAAGCCTCGATGCCTTCCGCGAAGAAGGCGACCCATGCGTCCCATTCCCCTGTGGAGCTGACCTGGGCGAGGAGATCCTGGTAAGACCCCCTCCGCTTCTCGAACCAGGGGGACACACTCAAGAGCCCTTCGGACAGCACCCCGAGGCCGACCAATTGCAGCACGATCAGCAAGCGCCCGATGCGGCCATTGCCGTCGTTGAAGGGGTGCAAGGTCTCGAACTGATGGTGGGTCAAAGCCGCGGCAACGATGGGATCGATGCTGTCGTCAGCGCTCTGCATCCACGTCATGAGGTCTTGCACCCCGGATTCGAGCTGTGCGCCGCCGGGCATCGGGATGAAGCGAGCGTCAGTCACGCGGCCGCCACGGCTGCCGATGACCACCTGGATCCGTCGGATCCGACCAGCCTCGTCGGTGTCGGCAGACGTCCCCTGAACGAGCGTTCGGTGAAGATCGCAGAGCAACCCGACCGTCACAGCGCGTTGTTGCTGGACCCATCGGAAGCCGTTCTCCGCCGCGCTCACATAGTTGAGTACCTCGTTCAGGGCTGCCGACCGTTCGCTCCCCTGCATGACGTCAGCGGCGAGAACGTCCTCCAGAGGTGCATACGTGCCCTCCAGTGCCGACGTACTCTGCGCCTCTCTGCGGAGCGTTGGTTGGCGGAGCAGGCCCGGGTTGATCACGAGGAGTGAACCCTGCTGCAGACGGCCAAGTGCACGGTTGGCCCGCGCCACCCGGTTCCAGGTGGCCGTGCTCAGCGTTGGTGGAGCGCTGAGCGGGTGTGCGGCGAAGGCGACATGCTCGTAGTGCTCGCCTCTCCCGTCCGTTCCCGTGATCGGAAGAAGCGCGCCGATCGGACTTGTCGCGAAGCGTGAGCGGTGCATGGCTCCCTTTCAAGCGCAGTTGACTCCGCCGCGCTGATAGTCAAGTAAATCGCGATCTACTTGAAGCTACAACGATGTTATTAAAGTCGAAATCAATCCTGCGGCCACTCAGGGTGTCGACATGGTCTCGCGCGCCCCCAACGAGAGAAAACCGCGACTGCGCCCGCGGCATCCGCCCCGGCCCCGTCGCCGGCAACTTTGCCGCGGGACGCAAGTGGCCGATCTCGGGCGTGAGGGACTCCCGCTCCGGGCGACCAAAATGCGCGCTTCCCCCGGAAGTCCTCCCGCAGTCATCTCTGCCGCAGTGCCATCGCGTCGATGCCCCAAAACCTCCGGCGAAGTTCTCCCCGGCGCGTCGTCAGAAGCCTCGAGGGGCTGAGCCCCGGGAGATCAGCCGAACGGGGATCTGTCTTCGGGGGAGGTCCTTCCGGCGGCGTCCCGCACGACGAGCGAGAACACCGTCTCCACCGCGGGTTCGACGCGGATCTTACGGCGTGAGCACCGTCACGCCCGCCTCCGCCAGCGCCGCCGCCAGATCGGGGGACGGTGGGGCATCGGTGACGAGGTAGTCCGCCCTCTCGAGCGGAGTCACCTGCGCGAACAGCCGGCGGTCGAGTTTGCTCGAGTCGGCGAGGATGACGGTGCGATCGGCGCGTTGAATCATCTCGCTCATCATCGTGGCGTCGCCGAGATTGCTCGTGGAGTACCCCGATGCATCGACCGCACCGACGGCGATGAGGGCGTAGTCGCAGCGGATGTCGACCTCGGTGGTGTTCGAGGTCATCGCGAGGGTGACCGGGCCGGTCGTCGCCTGCGTGATGGTGCGGACGGCGCCGCCGAAGATGAAGAGGTCGCGGAAGACGGTGGGGGAGATCTCCGCGGGAATGCGCAGGTTGTTGGTCGCGATCGTCAGGTTGCGGTGGTTGCGCAGCGCGCGGGCGACGGCGAGCGTCGTCGTCCCGGCGTTGAGCATCAGAACCGAGCCGTCTTCGACCAGGTCGACGGCCAGGGCGGCGATGCGTTCCTTCTCGGAGATCTGCATCTGCAACCGGACGTCGAGACCCCGGTCGCGGCCGGGCACCGACATCGCACTCACCGCTCCTCCGTGCGTGCGCACGACGATCCCCTCTCGGTCGAGTTGATCGAGGTCGCGGCGAACGGTGTCGATGGAGACACCGAAGTGCGAGGCGAGATCGACGACGGTGACCTGCCCGGATTCGGCGACGTATGCGGCGAGCTCGGCCTTCCGCCCGGCCGGCAGGCGCCTCTTCGTCGTCACTGTGGCTGCGTCCATGCCGTCATCTCTAGCACAGAGCAGCACGGGAAGCCGCATGAATTCCGGAAAAACAGCACGGAACAGCAGCAAAACCGCGACTTCTGCGTCTCTAAGCGCACTTCCGTGCCGCAATAGTCACGAATCTGCATCGGGCGCTTGACCACTCCGGCACAGGAGCGCATACTCATGCTTAAAGATGCAAGAACGCGCAGAACAGCGCGAAATGCAGCAGATCTCAACGAGGAGAAATGATGGACAACAGCGGGCGTCGGCGTCGGAACGCCATCAAGCTCGTCGGTGTCGCAGCAGCGGCCACGACCCTCCTGGCGATGGCGGGGTGCTCGTCGAGCGGCTCCGCTCCCGCCGCAGACGGAGACGTCACGATCGAGTTCGCCCAGTGGTGGGAGCCCGAGCTCGGCGATGGCGAGTTCCGCGGTCTCATGGACCAGTTCGAGCAGGAGAACCCCGGCATCAAGGTCGACCTCGTCAGCGGCCCCTACGCCTCGACCAAGGAGCAGCTCTTCGCCGGGGCCGCGTCCGGAACCATGCCCGACGTCGTCGGTCTCGACGGCGCGTGGGTCAGCGACTTCGCCAACCAGGGCGTGATCGCCGACCTGACGCAGCTCATGAGCGAGGCGGGATACGACGACAGCCAACTCGCCAGCCAGATCCAGGTCGACGGCAGCACGTACATGATCCCGGTCGTCAACTTCGTCTACCCCATGTTCACGAACGACGCGTTACTGGCGCAGGCGGGCGTCAGCGCACCACCGTCGACGCGCAGCGAGTTCGCCGACGCGGCCAAGAAGATCAAGGCGCTCGGCACCGACGCGTCGGGCTGGGTCCTGCCGCTGTCGCTCGAGGCTCCCAACGGCGTCCAGAACGACGTCATGTCGTGGGCATGGGCCTCGGGCGGGTCGATGCTCAAGGACGGCCAGCCCGATCTCACCAATGCCGATGTGACCTCGGCCACCGACTTCATCCAGCAGCTCTGGAAAGACGGAGTGATCGCGCCCGGATCCTTCACGATGAAGGAGCAGGACAAGGTCGAGGAGTTCACCAACGGTCGGGTCGGCATGATGATCGACTCGCTCGCGCACATCAACCTCATCCGCGAGTCCAACCCCGACCTGACCTTCTCGATCTCGGCGATCCCCGCCGAGGACGGCTTCTCGGGTGAACGCGGCATCCCCTACGCCTCGTGGGGCATCGGCGTGGCCGAGAACTCCGAGCACAAGGACGCCGCGTTCAAGCTGGTGCAGTTCCTGATGGGCACCGACGTCAACAGCGAACTGTCGACGATGGCCAAGGCGTTCCCCGGCAACACCGAGAGCGTGCCGACCTTCGTCGAGGACGACGAGCTGTTCAAGACCGCGTTCGAGATCTACAAGGACGGCTACCCCGCGAACGAGTTCACGGGTCTCCCCGTCGCCGAGGAGCTCATGCGCCAGTTCGGCACCCAGTTCCAGGCAGCGCTGGACGGTCAGCAGTCGATGAGCGACGCGCTGAAGAAGACGCAGGACGAATGGACGTCGGAGTTCTGATCCGACCCCGAACCGGGATGCCGCACCGCCCCCACGCGCGGTGCGGCATCCCGCTCATCGAAAGCCGCTCATCATGACCATGCGCACCCTCACACCCCCCGACACCGAGGTGATCGTCACCGGACGACCGCTCTCGCGCCGTACCCGCCAGCTCCGCAAGGCCGGCGAGGCCTACGTCTTCCTGTCGCCGACGCTCATCCTGCTGTTCGTCCTCATGATCGTCCCGATCGTGATGGTGATCGGCTACTCGTTCCAGGACAACGTCATCCTGAACAAGAGCCCCGAGGTCGTGGGCGTCGCCAACTACGTCACGATCCTCACCGACCCGGGCTTCTGGAAGGCGACGGGCAACACCCTCTTCTTCACGCTCACCAGCGTCGCGGCACACCTCGTGCTCGGCCTCTCGTTCGCGCTTCTGCTGAACAGCCGTCTCATCGGCGCGGTCCCCCGTGCGATCTTCCGCGGCCTCTACGTGCTGCCGTGGCTGTTCACCGTCGCCGTGATCGCGGTGCTCTGGCGCATGCTGCTCGCCCCCAACGGCATCGTGAACTTCCTGCTCAACACCGACATCGAATGGCTCGCCTCCCCGGCGCTCGCCCTCGGCACCGTGACCTTCATCAACATCTGGGCGGGCTACCCCTTCTTCATGGTGAGCCTGCTCGCAGGGCTCCAGGGCATCCCGAGCGACCTGTACGAAGCGGCGACGGTCGACGGCGCCAGCCCCGTCCAGCGCTTCTGGAATGTCACGATCCCGCAGCTGCGCCCCATCATCGTCAGCCTCGTGCTGCTCGACCTCATCTGGACGTCGCAGCAGTTCGCGCTCATCTGGCTGACCACGGGCGGCGGTCCCATCGACGTCACCGAGATGCTCAGTACCTACACCTACAAGCTCGCATTCGCGAAGTACGACTTCTCGATGGCCTCCACCTCAGCGGTGCTGGTCCTGGCGATGTCGATGATCATCGCGGTGCTCTACGTCCGCCAGCAGAAGGCGAGGGACTGACATGGCCCTGACCACCCCCGCGCGTCCGCGCGTCACGAGCCCTCCGGCGCGGCGCCGCGGAACCACCACCGTCGCTCGTCGCCGACTCGCCAAGACCGGCGTGTTCATCGGCCTCCTGCTCGGAGCGGTCTTCGCCGCCGGCCCCGTGCTGTGGATGCTGTCGAGCTCGTTCAAATCGAACACGCAGATCTTCGAACTGCCCCCGCGACTGGTCACCGAGACCTTCTCGTTCGACGCGTACGTCGCGATCTTCACCAACCCCGAGACCGTGCGCTTCTTCATCAACAGCTACGTCGTCGCGGGAGCGGTCACGATCCTGACGTTGCTGGTGGCCATCCAGGCGGCCTACGCGTTCAGCCGGTTCGAGTTCCGCGGCAAGCGCATCGTCAACGTGATCATCGTGAGCGTCCAGGCGGTGCCGCCGATCACGCTGCTCATCCCGTACTTCGGTCTCATGGTGGGACTCGGGCTCTACAACACCTACCCGGGCCTCATCTTCACCTACATGGTGTTCACGCTGCCCTACGCGATCATCATGATGACCGGGTACTTCAACACCCTGCCGAAAGAGCTCGACGAGGCCGTCCGTGTCGACGGCGCCGGCTCCTTCACCGCGCTGTGGCGGGTGCTCGTGCCGATCTCCATCCCGGGCATCGTCTCGGTGGGCATCTACACCTTCATGATCGCGTGGAACGAGTTCCTCTTCGCGCTGACCCTCACGCGCACCATCGACATGCGCACCGTGCCGATCGGCATCCAGTTGCTCATGGGGCAGCACTCGTACGAGTGGAACCAGATCATGGCGATGAGCATCCTCGGCTCGATCCCGGTGCTGCTGCTCTTCCTCTTCTTCCAGCGCTTCTTCATCAGCGGCCTCACGGCCGGCTCGGTGAAGAGCTAGCCACCCGACCCCACCCAACAAGGAGAATCTCCGTGCTCTACACCGGCAAGTCCATCCTCGACGTGGCGAACGCCCACAGCTTCGCCATCCCGGCCTTCAACATCAGCGATTGGGCGATGTTCACCGGGATCATGGACATCAGCGAAGAGAAGTCCGCTCCGGTCATCATCGCCGTCCACCCCGACGAACTGTCGCACATCACCGCCGACCTCATCCCGGCGATGCACGCCCGCGCGCACCGCTCGAGCGTGCCCGTCGCGATCCACTGGGACCACGGCGGAACGTACGAGCAGATGATCACGGCGATCCAGGCGGGATTCACCTCGGTCATGATCGATGCCTCGCTCGAGCCGTTCGAGCAGAACGTCGCCCTCACCCGGAAGGTCGTCGAGGCCGCGCACGCGGTCGGCGTGCAGGTCGAGGGCGAGCTCGGCACCATCGGCGCGAACGACAGCTACGGCGAGTCGGGCGCGGCCGAGATCATCTACACGAACGTCGATGACGCGGTCCGCTTCGTCGAGCAGACCGGTGTCGACAGCCTCGCGATCGCCATCGGCACCTCGCACGGTCTCTACCCGGCCGAGAAGAGCCCGGAGCTGCGTCACGACCTGCTCGAGCAGATCAAGGCCGCGGTCGGCATCCCCCTCGTGCTTCACGGCGGGTCGAGCAACCCGGATGCCGAGCTCCGCCGCGCGGTCGAGCTGGGCGTGAACAAGATCAACATCTCCAGCGACATCAAGGTGGCCTATCACGACCGCATGCGCGAGATCCTCGGCACCGACCGGCGCCTGCGCGAACCCAACGCGATCCAGCCCGAGCCCATCGCCGCGATGAAGATCACCGCGGCCGAGAAGATCGACCTGTTCGGCGCCGCCGGCAAGGCCGACCTCTACTGATCGGACGGTGATCGGCGTCATGGCAGAAGACCTCGTCCTCGGGCTCGGCGGCACCGTCGACTACGAGATCCGGTGGGATGCCGCGGTGCTCTCCGCCCTCGCGCGGGAGCACGGCATCCACCTCGGGGAGCTGACCACCACGACGCCGATCATCGACGAGCGCGCCCTCGTCGTCACGGTGCTCGCCTTCCTCGCCACCGGCGGGGGAGGCGAGCGCTTCGTGCTGTCGTCGGAGATCGTCGAGCGCTTCGCGTCGCACTTCGCCGTCGAGGTCACCCTCGGGGGCACGGGGGTGCGGGCGGGGATCGCGCTCGACCGCATCGGCGTTCCGACGGTGCAGCATCTTGTGAGCATCGACGACAACGTGCGTCGGCTCCTTCCCGCCTCGATGCGTGTCGTCTCGTCCGCAACGCACGACACCCTCGACCCGCACCTGATCGTGCAGTACCCCGAGGGCACCACGGTCCACCTCACGGATGCGGCGGTGACCGCCCCGGCATCCAATCGCCTGATCTTCGCGAACGACGCCCCCAACCGCGAGATGGCGATCGCCGACGACCTCGGGGACGCGCTCGCCCACGCGGCGGCCTTCCTCGTCTCGGGTTTCAACACGATGCAGGATGCCGCCCTGCTCGAGCGGCGTCTCGTCGACCTCGAAGCGGCGATGCGGCGTCTTCCCGCCGACGCGCTCGTCTACTACGAGGACGCCGGGTTCTATCAACGGGAGCTGTCGATGCGCGTGCGCGCGCGACTGCTCGACCGCATCGACGTGTACGGAATGAACGAGGACGAGCTGCAGGAGTACCTCTCCCGTCCGGTCGACCTGCTCTCGCCCGACGACGTCGTCGTCGCTCTCGCCGAGGTGCACGGTCTCATCCCCGCCCCGGCGCTCGTGGTGCACACGAAGTACTGGGCCATCGCGGTCGGCCCCACCGCCGTCCGGCATCGGGTGGGCCTGGAGAGCGCGGTGCGCACGGCCGCTGCACGCTACCGGTTAGGTGACGCCTGCACGGCCGCCGACCTCGACGACACCGCGCGGCTCCCGCGCCATGGTGGCGGCGCGGCCGTCGTCGCGGCGGCCGAGAGCAGGCTCAGCGCGGCCGGCGTGCCCGCCTACGTGGTCGACACCGCGCACCCCACCACGATCGGCCTGGGCGACACGTTCGTCGGAGGCTTCCTCGCAGCCGTCCCCGCGGCCGCGCGGATCGCGACCGCTGCAGCCCTGGAGCGCGCGCTCGACGCCGCGTCGACCGCGCGCTGACCGCGAGAGAGCCCCTCAGCGCGAGGGGCGGTACGCATTCCACAGCACGCGAGCGTGGCGGGCTTTCGCCCGTTCGACGCCCTGCTCGTCTTTGCGTGCGGCGCTGATCCATTCCGCCAGCCGGCTGGCCACCGCCCCGAGCACCATGCGCACGTCGGCGTGCCCGGCGGGCGGGACCACGGCGTCGGCCGCCGGCATCCGTCCCTTCGGCGCGAGCTCGTCGCGCACGTGCCGCATCGTCAGTCGGGCGACGCCCACCGCGTGGCTGTTGACGACGCAGTGCGCCGCGCCCTCGATCTCCCATCGCCGAGCCGCGTGCGCGCGGGCCACGAGACGGGAGTGCAGACGCCGGGGGGAGGGGCGGTCGAACTCTCCGCGGATGAGCAGCACGGTCGCCCGACCCGCGCCGATGCGATCGGAGATGCGGTACCGCAGCATGTGCGGGAGCGTCTCGAAGAAGTAGAGGAATCCGCACAGTAGATACGCCGAGAGGGCGAGGAGGGCGATGTGCAGGGACTCGCGCGCGGTGGATTGAGCGAAACGCACCGCCTGCAGCAGGGTGCGGGCTTCGGACTCGTCGACCACCGGGCTCACCAGCACGGCGTGCGACAGGTGAGGCCGCCGAGCCAACACCTCGGTGACGACCTGCGTTCCCATCGAATGACCGATGAGCACCGGGTCGGAGAGTCCGTAGTGATCGAGGACGCTCTCCACCTGATCGGCGAAGAACCCCGCGGTCGGGTGCTCGCCGGATGCCGGCACGCCCCCGAAGCCGGGAAGATCCAGGGCGTACACCTCGCCTTCCTCGGCCAGCAGAGGGGCGAGGAACTCGAAGTACGACGAGGCGACCCCGATGCCCGCGACGAGCACGAACGACTTTTCAGTCTCGGCACCGGTGGTGACCCGCGTGACGCGGGTGCGCGCCGGTCCGCAGCGGTGTGTTTCGACCCGGACGTCGGCGGGGCGGGAGTCTTCGGCCATCCGACCAGGATGCCGTACCCGCCTGAGCGCCCTGTCAATCCCGGGGTCGGTGTCGATGGTCGCGCTTAGCCTCGGGCCATGAGCGATTCCTCCCGTGAAGAAGAGACCCTGGGCGCCGTCCGTGAGAATGACAACCCCGCCGAGAAGGACCCGTCGGACTGGGTCACCGGTGATGAGCCGATGACAGCCCCCCAGCGCAGCTACCTCGACACCCTCGCGCGTGAGGCGGGCGAGGAGATCCCCGCCGACCTCACCAAGGCGGAGGCGTCCGAGCAGATCGATCGCCTGCAGTCGGAGACCGGCCGCTCGACCGAGTGACCCGGAGCGCGAACGCCCCGCACCCTCAGGGTGTGCGGGGCGTTTCGTCGTTGGGGCAGATCCCGCCCATGTCTTCGGTCTCGCCGCGCGCGATGTCGTCGAGGAAGTCGGCGACGATCCGGCGCTCCTCGGGACCGAGGCGTTCGGCCGCCGCGACCGCCGACGCGCGGCGCACCGACAGGATGCGCCGGGCGGGGGATGCGACCTCGACGATCTCGCGCACCACGATCGAACGACGGTCGCCGGGGTAGGGCTCGCGCGCCACCCAGCCGGCGTCGGCGAGGCGGTCTATGAGCGCGGTCGTGGCCGCCGACGAGATGCCGAGCATCGCCGCCAGCATGCGAGGGGTGACGGGCTCCTCGTCGGGGCGGCGTTGAAGGAGAAAGCGGAGCACCTTGGCGTCGTTCGCCCCGATACCCAGTGACTGCAGCGCCGTCCGCTCGGAGGCTATGCCCGAATCAGTGAGGTCATTGAGTACCTTGACGACGTCGTCCGCCGTCGCGGGATCGCGCATCTCGCCTCCTCAGGTCTCTCGATACGTGAGTGTCTTCGTTGCCGATCAAGTAGTCAACCGTTGCAGTCGATGCTACCCGCACCTTACACGTGGCGGCAGGGGGCTGGACGAGCCCCCCTGGCATAAGATGCGGTGGTGGAAAACGGGTCGGAATCGTCGCGCTACTGGTACGGCGCCAGTGATCAGGACCGACGTCGCCGGGCCGTGGACGTCCTGCAGGCATTCCGTGTGTACCGGGCCGCCGAAGTGGCCATGCGTCGCCGCACCCGTGAGTCGATGTCGATGGGCGAGAACGAACTCCTCGTCCTGCGCTACCTGCTGAAGGCGGCGGGACAGGACCGGAAGGTGTCACCCAGCGAACTGACCCGGTATCTGGGAGTCTCCACAGCTTCCACGACGGCGATCGTCGATCGCCTCGAGAAGACCGGTCACGTGGTGCGGGTGCCGCACCCGACCGACCGTCGCAGCATCTTCATCGTTGCCACGACCGCGAGCGACGACGAGGTACGGGCAACGCTCGGCGCCATGCATGCGCGCATGATGGCGGCCGTCGTCGACATGACCCCGGATGAGAGCGCCGCGGTCATCGCGTGTCTCGGGCGCTTGCAGGATGCGGTGGACGAGGTCGACCCGCACCCGGTCGATGCCGACACCCCCCACTGACCGCTCTGCTCGACCTCCATACCGCTGATCGAGCGGAACACGAGTAGGTAGCCTGCCTACTTTCCTCCGGAGTTTTAGGCGCGCGTCGAGCGGCGTGAAACCATGGACGCATGGACGAGCGCGCAGTGGACACGAGCGCGTTTCCGCGGCCCGGCGAAATCCTCGCCGCCGTCGACGGGGTGCCGGTGGCATCTTTCCGCGAGGTCGTCGCGCGCCTTCGTGTCGACTATCCCCGCGAGGATCCCTCGCACGTCGAGGGTATCGTCCTGCGCGAATGGGAGGCTTTCTCCGCGGGTCGCCCGCTGGTGGTGCCGACCGCCGTCGAAGGCGGAGCGCGCGAGATCCTGGATCAGCCGCGCGTCTGACTCACGGCCGCGGGGGATCGGGCTCCCCGACCAGAAGGAGTCCCCCTGACGAGTTCGCCGATGTGGCCAACGCCTCGATCCACGCACGGCTCAGCAGCGCCGGCTCGGGCTCGTCGAACACGAAGCGAAGCGGAATCGACGGGTGCAGCCACACCGTGCTGCGTCCCACCTCTTGGCCTGGTCCGTGCGTCCACGACAGCGTGAAGCTCTCGCCGCGCCGGAGCTTGGTGGCGATGACGACCTTGACGTGCGCCAAGGCCCGATCGTCGATCTCGATCGGTGTTGCGACGTCTCCGTAGTAAAGCGTTCCCACACCCGCACGTTAGCCGTGACCCACCGCGCCGGCTCGAGGGGTTGATTCGGGGGAGCCGGCATGGCACCGCCGAATGCGGATGGCGCCCTGCGTTCCTCGACTAGGCTCGGCGGTATGGGCAGATTCATCTACGACACCGTGGCCAATGCGGTCGACATCGATGACCGCACGCTTGCACACCTGCGCATCGTCGTGATGAACAAGCTGCGCCGGTCGGAATCGTTCATGTTCGACGTCGAGGTCGGCGACGGCAGCGGTCGTCGCAGTTTCTGGATGCACCCGTCCGTGCCGATCCAGTTCCACTTCTACGGCAGCCGTCAGCCCCGTATCAACCGCGTGTGGGTCGAAGACCTCATGCTCGCCGCGTCCGGTCCCAACGGCCTGGCCATCACGCCCGAACCGAGCGAGGACTCCCACATCGAAGAGGGCTGAGGCCCGTCTCCGATCCCTCGCGGAGAGCGCAGTGTGCTCAGTCCGCGCGGGAGTGCTCGGCCGGACTCATGTCCTCGGGCACGAGGAGGATGCCGCCGGACGAATTGGCGGAGTCGGCGAGACGTTCGATCCACTCACGGCTGAGCGTCGTGGGTTCGGCGTCGTCGAAGACGAAGCGCAACGGAATGGCGGGGTGCAGCCACAGAGTGCTGCGCCCGCGCTCCTCGTCGTCGCGGTGACGCCAGGACAGGGTGAAACTCTCGCCGCGACGCAGCTTGGTCGAGATCACGACTTTGAGGTGCGCGAGAGCGCGGTCCTCGATGTGGACAGTCGTGCCGCTTCCGCCATAGTGGATGGTCCCCATGCCGCCACGATACGCCAGAGCGCCGGGAGAAGTACGTGGACCGGTGCTCGGTGTCAAGACCACCCGGGGGTCGGGAGCCGCCTGTCATCGTGGAGGGACGCACGGAAGGAGAACGCCGTGACCCATCCCCCCACTCCTCGGCATCCTCAGCCCGCGGACGACCCCGACGACCTGCCCGAGGTTTTCCGCAGCCTCATCGGAATCGACGTCATCGACGGCGAGCTCGTCCCCCGCTCGTCGGAGCCGCCCCGACGGTGACGCTCCCAGCGACCTCGTAGTCACCGCCGTTACGGTCGGGGGCATGTCGGATGCGCTGGACGATCAGCAGATCACCGTCTCCGGTGCCGCCCTCCGGGCACTGCGCGACGAGTTCCAGCGCTTCCTGATGGAGTACCGCTTCGGGCTGGCCGAGGTCGAGACGAAGATCACGATCCTGCGTGAAGAGTTCCAGGAGATGCACGCGTACAACCCGATCGAGCATGTGTCGAGCAGGGTGAAGTCGCCGGACAGTCTCGTCGACAAGGTGCGGCGGAAGGGCATCGGGACGGACTTCGACTCGATTCGTTCCGCGATCACCGACATCGCGGGCATCCGCATCACCTGCAGCTTCGTCGACGACGCCTATCGTCTGTCCGACCTCCTGACGCATCAGGACGACATCACCGTGCGTCACGTCAAGGACTACATCGCCGAACCGAAGGCGAACGGCTACAAGAGCCTGCACGTCATCGTCGAGGTGCCGGTGTACCTGTCGACGGGTCGTGTCGACGTGCCCGTCGAGGTGCAGTTCCGCACGATCGCGATGGACTTCTGGGCGAGCCTGGAGCACAAGATCTACTACAAGTACGACCGTCTCGTACCGGACGACCTGCTCGCGGAGCTCAAGAACGCGGCCGACACGGCATCCGAACTCGACGCCCGGATGGAGCGACTGCACCGCGAGATCCGCGGTTCGCATCCGGGGGTCGTCTCTCTCTGACACGAAGCGCGCGGCTGGCACCGCTCCACCCGGGCGGAGACAATGGAGAGATGAGCGACGACGACGCCCGCCTCGACGAGGCCGCCGCCGACCTGCTCCTGCTCCCGCCCGCGCGCTTCACCACTGCCCGCAACGAGCGCGCCGCCGACGTCGGCGGTGCCGCCGGTCGACGCATCGCGAAGCTGCGCAAGCCCACCGTCGCGGCCTGGGCGGTCAACCTGCTCGTGCACGACGGCCAACTCGGGGAGGCGGTCGAACTGTCGCGAGCGCTGCGCGAGGCGCAGGACGATCGGGATGCCGCCGAGCTCGCACGGCTGGGACGGCAGCGCCGGCAGCTGGTGTCGGCACTCGCCCGCCGCGCGGGGGAGCTCGCCGCCGACGCGGGGACGCCGCTGAGTGCGGCGATGGCGGATGCGGTGGAGAAGACCGTGAATGCCGCGATCGTCGACGAAACGGCGGCCGCGGCGATCTTGACGGGGCGTCTCGTGTCGGCCGTCGACCTGGCGGACCTCGACGGCGATGCCCTCGGACAGGCTGTCGCGGGTTCGCTCCCCGACGCCTTGCCCACGCCGCCCCCGCGCGACGACCTCGCTGCCCGGAGGGCTCGGAAGGCCGCGGAACGGGCGGTGCGCGAGGCGGAGCGTGCGCGCGCCGATGCAGAGCGAGAGCAGGCGACCGCCGAGAAGAAGCTGGCCGGGGCGCGAGAGAAAGCCGATCGCGCGCACGAGCGAGTCGACGCTCTCCGCGGCGACCTCGCCCGGGCCGAGAAGGACGCGGCGGACGCGGACGCGGTCGTGCATCGGCGTGAGGGAGAGCGGGAGGATGCCGCGGACGGGGTACGCGCAGCTCGTCGTGCCGTCGAGCGCGCCCAGGCTCAGAGAGACGACGGAGGCGACGCATGACCGACGCATCGGCGGAGTCCCTCGTGGCCGCCGCCCGAGCGCGTCTCGCCGACGCGCCGCGCGAGCGCATCGGCGACCTGCAGGAGGGGCGCCGACTGCTCGGCATCCCGCGGGCTCCGCGCATCGTCGCGCGAGGAACCGCCTGGCACCTCGGCGTGCTGCTGCTCACTGACGACGGCGTGCTCGCCACCGGCGACATCGTGCGTTCGCGCGCCGAGGTCCGTCGCGGCTTCGCGGCCGAGTCGCAGCGGCGCCGGGCGGAGCTGTCGGCCGCGGCCGCACGCGGGGGCGTTCCCGAGGGGGAGACCGTGCACATCGGGTGGCATCCGATCGATCTCGCCCGCCTCGACGCGTCGTCGAGCCCGCTGGCGGTGCGCGAGGGGGAGACGCTCGTGCGATGGAGTGCGGCCGGCGGTTACCAGCCCCTGTCGCGCTACCTCGAGGAGCGGATCGAGCTCGTGCGGCATCCGCCGGAGCGCGCGTAGCGAGCTCTGCGCATAGTCGGGGCGGTGAGGCCTGTCAACAGCGACGACCGCGGTCCTGACCGGAAACGACGCTGGTCTATCGTGAGCGACGTGCAGCAGGTATGGCCAGGATCCAGTTATCCCCTCGGGGCCACTTACGACGGTAACGGGACGAACTTCGCCCTGTTCAGTGAAGGAGCGGAACGCGTAGAGCTCTGCCTCTTCGAAGAGGACGGAACGGAGAAGCGTGTCGATCTCGTGGACGTCGACGCGTTCGTGTGGCACGCCTTCCTCCCCAACGTCCAGCCCGGGCAGCGGTACGGCTATCGCGTGCACGGGGAGTACGACCCGAAGAGCGGTAAGCGCTACAACGCGAGCAAGCTCCTTCTCGATCCGTACGCCAAGGCCGTCGAGGGGCAGATCGACTGGGGTCAGCCGGTCTTCAGCTACGCCTTCGGCGACCCCGACTCGTTCAACGACGAGGACTCCGCCGCGCACATGATGAAGGGCGTGGTCGTGAACCCGTTCTTCGACTGGGCGGGCGACCGTCTCCCGAAGATCCCCTACGCCGAGAGCTTCATCTACGAGGCCCACGTGAAGGGCCTCACCCAGCTGCACCCCGACGTGCCCGAGGAACTGCGCGGCACCTACGCCGGTATCGCCCACCCCGCCGTCATCGACCACCTGCGCAAGCTCGGCATCACCGCCATCGAGCTCATGCCGGTGCACCAGTTCGTCAACGACTCCACGCTCGAGGAGAAGGGGCTGTCGAACTACTGGGGCTACAACACCATCGCGTTCCTCGCGCCGCAGAACACCTATTCCTCGACCGGTGACCACGGTCAGCAGGTGCAGGAGTTCAAGGCCATGGTGAAGGCGCTCCACGCCGCCGGCATCGAGGTGATCCTCGATGTGGTGTACAACCACACCGCCGAGGGCAACCACATGGGCCCCACGCTCTCCATGCGCGGCATCGACAACGAGGCCTACTACCGCCTCGAAGACGACGACAAGCGCTACTACACCGACTACACCGGCACCGGCAACAGCATGAACGTGGGCAACCCCCACACGTTGCAGCTCATCATGGATTCGCTCCGCTACTGGGTGCTCGAGATGCACGTCGACGGCTTCCGCTTCGACCTCGCCTCGACCCTCGCTCGCGAGTTCTACGAGGTCGACAAGCTCGCCACCTTCTTCGAGCTCGTGCAGCAGGACCCGGTGGTCTCGCAGGTCAAGCTGATCGCCGAGCCGTGGGACGTCGGCCCCGGGGGCTACCAGGTCGGCAACTTCCCGCCCCAGTGGACCGAGTGGAACGGCAAGTACCGCGATACCGTGCGCGACTTCTGGCGCGGCGAGCCCCAGGCCCTCGGCGAATTCGCCTCGCGCCTGACCGGTTCGGCCGACCTCTACGAGCACTCCGGCCGGTTCCCTGTGGCATCCATCAACTTCGTCACCGCGCACGACGGCTTCACGCTCCGCGACCTCGTGTCGTACAACGACAAGCACAACGATGCCAACGGCGAAGACAACAACGACGGCGAATCGCACAACCGCTCGAGCAACATGGGTGTCGAGGGGCCGACCGATGACCCCGACGTGTTGAAGCGCCGCGCGCAGCAGCAGCGCAACTTCATCGCGACACTCCTGCTCAGCCAGGGCGTCCCGATGCTTCTCCACGGCGACGAGCTGGGCCGCACGCAGGGTGGCAACAACAACGGCTACGCGCAGGACAACGAGATCACGTGGGTGGACTGGTCGAACATCGACACCCCGCTCATCGAGTTCACCGCCGCCCTCGCGCGTCTGCGCAAGCAGCACCCCACCTTCCGTCGCAGCCGGTTCTTCGACGGCCGCCCCGTGAAGATGGAGGAAGGCTCACCCATCCCCGACGTGGTGTGGCTGCGTCCTGACGGCTCACTCATGCAGCCCGAGGACTGGGACAACGGCTTCGGGCTCGCGGTCGGCGTCTTCCTCAACGGTCAGGGGATCCGCGAGCGCGACCGCCGGGGTGAGTCGATCAGCGACGACCACTTCCTCGTACTCTTCAACGCGGGTGACGATAAGGTCGACTTCCAGCTCCCCGACTTCGAGTACGCACCCAAGTGGGACGCGTACGTCGACACGGCGGGCGAGCGGGCGAACACCGAGCCGCTCGATCCGGGCGAGACGCTCCCCCTGGAGCCGAAGTCGCTCATGGTGTTGCGCGAGCACCACCTGCCCGAGCCCGAGATCGACCACTCGGTCGCGGCCTCCCTCACGGCCCAGATCCAGGTCATCGGCAACGACGACCTGCCCGGACAAGCGCCCAAGCCGGAGCTCTGAGCGACGTGCGGCATCCGCTCTCGACCTACCGCTTGCAGATCCGCGAAGCGTTCACCCTCGACCAGGCCGCCGAGGTCACGGACTATCTCCGTGACCTCGGGGTCTCGTGGGCGTACCTCTCCCCGATCCTCGAGGCCACGCCCGGATCCGATCACGGCTACGACGTCGTCGACGTCACGCGGGTGGATCCGGCCCGGGGCGGCGCTGTCGGTCTCGACCGGTTCGCGGCAGCCGCGCGCGCCGAGGGACTCGGCATCCTGATCGACATCGTGCCCAACCACATGGGCGTGTCGGAACCGCGCACGAATGCGTGGTGGTGGGATGTGCTGCGCCAGGGCCGCGCCTCTGCGCACGCGACCGCGTTCGACATCGACTGGGAGTTCGGCGGCGGCAAGGTGCGCGTGCCGGTGCTCGGCGACCACCTCGACGCCGTCATCGAGGACATCTCCTACGACCCGAAGCCGGCCGCAGACGCCCCCGACGGGCTCATCCGGTACTTCGATCACGTGTTCCCGGTGGCCCCGGGGACGGGCTCCGCGGGCGACGACATCCGCGCGCTGCTGGACGCGCAGAACTTCGAGCTGCGGTTCTGGCAGGACGAAGCGGCCGACCTGAACTACCGCCGCTTCTTCGCCGTCACGACGCTCGCCGGCGTCCGCGTCGAGCTGCCGGAGGTGTTCGAGGCCACGCACGCCGAGATTCTGCGCTGGGTGCGCGAGGGTCTCGCCGACGGCCTGCGGGTCGATCACCCCGACGGGCTCGTCGACCCGGGCGGCTACCTCGACCGACTCGCGGTCGCGTTGACCGAAGCCAGCGACTCCGAGGTGGGATACGTGTTGGGGGAGAAGATCCTCGAACACGGCGAGGCTCTTCCCTCCTGGTGGAAGACCGCCGGCACCACCGGCTACGACGCGCTGGCCGAGATCGACCGCGTGCTCACCGATCCCGCGGGTGAGGCGGCGCTGGACGCGCTCGATGCGCGACTGCGCGTCGACAGCGACCTGCCCGCGCTGACCGGCTGGCACGACCTCATCCACGACACCAAGCGGAAGATCGCCGACTCCATCCAAGTGTCGGAGATCCGCCGCATCGTGCGGGGTCTTCCCGCCGCGCTCCGCGAGGAGTTCGAGGCCGAGGTGCTCCAGGATGCGCTCGCCGAGATCCTCGCGTGCTTCCCCGTCTACCGCTCCTACCTTCCGGCCGGTCGTGCGCACCTCGACGCCGCCGTGGGCGAGGCGGAGGGCCGCCGCCCGGAACTCGCAGACGTGATCGAGAGGCTCGTGCCGGCCCTCGCCGACACCGAGCTCGAGATCGCCTGGCGCTTTCAGCAGACGACCGGCCCGGTGATGGCGAAGGGCGTGGAGGACACCGCGTTCTACCGCTACACCCGCCTGGGCTCGCTCACCGAGGTGGGCGGCGACCCCGGGCAGTTCTCGCTCGACATCGCCGGCTTCCACACGGCGCAGGCGCAGCGCCACGCATCGTGGCCCACCGCCATGACGACCCTGTCGACCCACGACACCAAGCGCGGCGAGGACACTCGTGCTCGCATCGCCGTGCTCGCCGAGATCCCCGAGCGCTGGGCCGAGGTGCTGGAGGAGTTCCGCGGCGTCGCCTCGACCGGACACGGGCCGTTCGATTCCCTGCTGTGGCAGGCGATCATCGGAGCGTGGCCCGCTTCGGCATCCACTCCCGAGGGGCTGAAGGTGTACCGCGAGCGCCTGCACGCGTACGCCGAGAAGGCCGCGCGCGAAGCGAGCGAGGTCACCGGCTGGTGGGAGCAGGACGAGGCCTTCGAGGAGCGCATGCACGCGGTCGTCGACGCAGCGACCGGCCCCGCCGCGGAGCGCGTACGCGCATTCGTCGACGAGATCTCGGCCGCCGGCTGGTCGAACGGCCTGTCGGCCAAGCTGTTGCAGATCCTCGGCGCCGGAGTGCCCGATGTCTACCAGGGCTCGGAGTTGTGGGAGCAGTCGCTCGTCGACCCCGACAACCGCCGGGCGGTCGACTTCGCCGAGAGGCGCCGACTGCTCGCGGAGATCGACGCTCCCGGCGCTCCGACGCCGGCGGTGGATGCCACGGGTGCCGCGAAGCTCCTCGTGACCTCCCGCGCCCTGCGTGTGCGCCGCGACCACCCGCTCGACGTCTACCGCGCGCTCGAGGCCGCGGGCGCGGCATCCGATCACGTCGTCGCGTTCGACCGCGGCGGGGTGTTCGCCGTGGCGACCCGCCTGCCGTGGGGTCTCGCCGAGCGGGGCGGGTGGGGCGACACGGTGGTGCTGCTGCCGGACACGCCCGTCATCGACGTGCTGACCGGCCGCTCTTTCGCCGGCGGCCCGACCCCCCTCGCCGACCTGTTGGCGTTCCTTCCGGTCGCCCTCCTGATCTACTGACACAGCGCGTGAGGCGCCAATATTTGTCGCCTCACACGCTCCTCGAGCGACAATTCTTGGCACCTCACGCGTAAGGACGAACCCCCATGAGCATCGACGTTTGGGCACCCAAGGCTGAGCGGGTGCGGTTGCGCCGCCTCGACGACAGCGGCGACACCGTCGTCGAAGACGTCGAGATGTCATCCACCGCCGACGGATGGTGGACGGCTCCCGTCGACCTCGCCGACGGGGAGCGCTACGGCTTCGTGCTGGGCGACGGCGACGACCTGCGCCCCGACCCGCGCTCGCGGCGTCAGCCCGGCGGCGTGCACGAGGCATCGGCATGGTTCGATGCGTCGGTGTACTCGTGGAACGACGCCGCGTGGACGGGCAAGCAGCTGGCCGGTGGCCTGATCTACGAGCTGCACCTCGGCACCTTCACTCCCGAGGGCACCCTGGATGCCGCCGTCGGCCGTCTCGACCACCTCGTCGACCTCGGCGTGACCCACGTCGAGCTGCTGCCGGTGAACGGCTTCAACGGCACCTGGAACTGGGGCTACGACGGGGTGCTCTGGTACACCGTCCACGAGGCGTACGGCGGACCCGAGGCGTACCAGCGCTTCGTGGACGCCGCGCACGCCGCCGGTCTCGCCGTGATCCAGGACGTCGTCTACAACCACCTCGGCCCCTCCGGCAACTACCTGCCCGAGTTCGGCGAATACCTCCGCGAGGGCAGCCGCAACACCTGGGGCGACTCCGTCAACCTCGACGAGGACGCGGTGCGCTCGTACATCGTGGACAACGCCCTGATGTGGATGAGCGACTACCACGTCGATGGACTTCGCCTGGATGCCGTGCACGCCCTGCTCGACCACCGCCCGGTGCACCTGCTGCACGAGCTCGCCGAGCGCACCGACGCTCTGTCGGCGCACCGCGGGCTGCCGCTCACGACCATTGCGGAATCCGACATGAACGACCCGAAGCTCATCCTGCCGCGCGAGGCCGGCGGGTACGGGCTGACCGCCCAGTGGTCGGACGACTGGCATCACACCGCGCACGTCGCCCTCACCGGCGAGACGATCGGCTACTACGAGGACTTCGCCGACCTCGAGGCCTTCCACAAGGTCAGCGTGGGCGGGTTCTTCCACGACGGGACGTATTCGACGTTCCGTGGGGAGAAGCACGGCAAGCCCATCCCGGCCGATGTGCCGAACTGGCGCCTGGTGACCTTCGCGCAGGACCACGACCAGATCGGCAACCGCGCCGCCGGCGACCGGCTGTCGCAGTCGCTCGGCTACGACCGCCTCGCCGCGGCCGCCGTGCTCACCCTCACCGCCCCGGGTACGCCGATGCTGTTCATGGGCGAGGAGTGGGGGGCGTCCACGCCGTGGCAGTTCTTCACCTCGCACCCCGAGCCCGAGCTCGGCAAGGCCACCGCCGAGGGGCGCATCGCCGAGTTCGAGAAGATGGGGTGGGACGAGTCCACCGTCCCCGACCCGCAGGATCCCGCGACCTTCGCGAACTCGAAGCTCGACTGGGACGAAGTGGGCGAGGGCGATCACGCCCAGCTCCTCGGCCTGTACCGCGAGCTCGCGAAGCTGCGCCGCGAGCGCCCCGAGTTGACCGACCCCTCCCGCGACGGTCTCTCGGCCGCGGCGCGGGAAGCCACCGGCGGACGCGTCTACGAACTGCGCCGCCGCGATCTCGTGGTCGTGGTGAACCTGTCGGATGCCGAGACCACGGCATCCGTGGCATCCGGTGCCCGCGTTCTGCTCGCGACGGCCGAGGGCGTCGCGCTCGACGGGTCGGAGGTCTCCGTGCCGGCGGGCGCGAGCGCGATCGTCGCCCCGCCGCTCTGACAGACGTGCGAATGGCCCCGACCTGTCGGTCGGGGCCATTCGCGTTCGTCCTCGTCCGATCCGCTTGCGTGCTCGTGCACAATGGCAGGGCGTGACTGCGACATGCCCTTCCGGGAGCCGAGAGACCGAGGTGTCGCGGATCGGCCCGCCGCTGTTCGCGGAGACCCGCTCGCAGGAGGGATGCCGAGGACTCGACGTCAGTCGACGGTCGGTCGGATCAGGCGCAGCACGCGGACGATTGCGGGCGGCAGCAGCACGACGGCGGCCACGACCAGCGCCGTCGCGCCGATGGGGGCGCTTTGCGGCTCGCCGGTGAAGCGCTCCACCGCGAGCCAGCTGAGGCCCCACGCGAGGGCCAGGGCGGGAGTGATGCGCCAACCGCTCCGCCAGGCGATGGCGAGGCCGATCAGGGCGACCACGATCAGGACCGCGATGCCGATGGCGTCCGCTGCGTCCTCCCAGCTGGGCGGGACGACCGAGGTGAGGAACGCCGCGACGTTCGCGACGGTGGCCAGGGTGACCCATCCGAGGTGCAGGCCGGTCACACCGTCGATCAGCACGGAGTCCACCACGCCTCCGCGCGGCTGCCGCGTGGCGACGGCGACCTTGAAGGTCCAGCCGAGGGCGGCGAGAAGCAGGACGATGACGACGACCGTGAGGAACAGCGTGCCGAAGCGCGCGGCGACGAGCCACAGGCCGTTCAGCGTCATCGTGAGGGCGATGAGCCAGCCGAGGGCGCGCTGGCGGGGGGTGGTGCGCTGACCGGGAAGCGCCTGCCAGATGCCGTAGGCGATCAGGCCGAGGTAGATGACCGACCAGATCGAGAAGGCGGGTCCGGCGGGGGCGAGGTAGGAACCGTCGGTGTCGAGGGCACCGCCCTGTTGATCTTGGACGGCGGAGTTGCCGAAGGCCCCGGCCCCGATCACGGCTGCGATGAGCATGAACGACAGCGCGGAGAGGACGACGATCTGACGAGCGAGGTCGGTACCCCGCCAAGTAGGTGAAGCGTTCATAGTGAGAACACTAGAAAAGCTAGGTAAATGTGGGCCGTGGGCTTGACACGGCGCTCCCGGCTTCCGCAGCGTCGACGTGCCGGCTCCCCAGTCGGACGTCGTCACGGCCGGACGTGCGCGTGCGCGGTGCGTTCGCCCGAGAGGCGCAGGCGAGCTCTGGCGAGCTCAGGCGGCGACGACGCGGGCGGCGAACGAGCGCAAGAGGCGGGTCGGCTGCTCCACCGATGCGGTGCGCACGTGCGCCGACACCTCGTCGAAGGCGTCGGCATCGAAGTACCCCGCGTCGCGGTACACCCGCATGCGCGCCACGAACGCGTCGGTGGTCGGCTCGGGGTGGAACTGCGTGGCCCACAGCCCGTATCCCGCCCGATAGGCCTGCACCGGGCAGGCGTCGTTCTCGGCGAGGAGCGTCGCACTGGGCGGAACGCTGTCGGTCCCCTCTTTGTGCGCGGTGAGCGCCTCGAAGCGGGGACTCAGGATGCCGAACAACTCGTCGTCGCGGCCGGCCTCGGTCAGCACGATGTCGGCGGGGCCGGTGCCTTCGGGGTGCTGCAGCGTCACCGTCCCGCCCAGCAGACGGGTGACGACGCCGATGCCGAAGCAGGTGAAGAGCGCGGTGGTGCGGCCCTCGATCGCCGTTGCGGCCAAGCGCTCGAGGTCACGTTCGAGGCGGCGCTGGTCGTCGGTCTTGTCGGGGTCGGTGACGTTGAAGGGGCTCCCGCCGACCACGACGGCGGCGAAACGCTCGAGGTCGTCGGGGAGGGGCTCACGCACCAGGTCGTGGTGCAGCAGGTCGTCGTCGCCGACCCCCAGACCGTCCCGGAACGACGCCCACTCGGCCACGGCCGCAGCACGCTGCGGGCGGGCGCAGACGTAGAGCAGGGGCGCGGTCACCCAGGGATTCTATGCGGACCCGCGCCTGCGCGAAGAGGGGGTGGAAATGCGGCGCAACGTTGGGCCTACCGTCGCGAAAGACGTCCCTGCGCCCGGGGAGGGGAGTGTCAGCGCGACGATCGGGCGGTGCGCCCACGCACGACGCCGACGAACGCTTCGACGTCGGGGGTGGTGCGCTCGCGCAGCCACGACAGTGCGACCGTCGAGCCCGGACCGTCGCGCAGCACCCGGTACTCGACATCGCGGCGCTGATGTGCGCGAGCGAGCGACATGGGTACGATCACGACTCCGACCCCCGCAGCGACGGTGGCGATGGCTTCCGCGGTGTCAGCGGGTGGGGCGAACGCCGGGGCGACGGCATCCGGGATCTCCGTGCCGAGCACGTCGTCGCGGGGGACGATCACGACCTCGCCCGCCAGGTCGGCTCGATCGAGCTCGTCGGCCGCCGTGAGATCGGAGTCGGTCGACATCACCACGACGGCCTGCTCCTCGTAGAGCGGGATGACGTGGAGGTCGTCGTCGACCTCCATCGGCAGCCGGACGAGAGCCGCGTCGAGGTCGGTGAGCGACGCGCGCTGGTCGGCGACGGCGATCTCACGCAGGACCAGGGTCACGTGCGGCATCCGCTCGCGCCACAGGCCGATCCACTTGCCCGGGGTTGCTCCGGGAATGGCCCCGAGGACGAAGTCCCGCGGCTCTTCGCGCTGGCGCCGCTCGGACTGATCGCGCTTCGGGGCTTTCGGTCGCCCACGGGCGGGAGTCGACGGCTTCGCGCCACCGGTGCGACGGGGTCCACCGGTGCGCCCACGGGATCCGCCGCCGTTCGCCATGGCTCCAGGCTAGCCGCGACGGTAGCGTGGACGCATGATCGGCACCGTCGCGCTCGTCTTCGCGGGGCTCGCCGCCCTCTTGCACGTGTACATCTTCGTCCTCGAGAGCGTGCGCTGGACACAGCCGAAGACGTGGAGGGTGTTCGGCATCGCCGACCAGCAGACGGCCGAGGCGACCAGACCGATGGCCTACAACCAGGGTTTCTACAACCTGTTCCTCGCGGTCGGGGCCGCCATCGGGATCGTGCTCTGGACCGTGAACGGCGTCGGAGACATCGCCGGCCGCACGCTGTTGATCTTCTCGCTCGGGTCGATGGTGGCCGCATCGCTCGTGCTGGTGACCTCGGGACGCAAATACCTGCGGCCCGCGAGCATCCAGGGAACGCTGCCGCTCATCGGTCTGGTGCTCGCCATCCTCGCCTGAGGCGAGTGCGCGCCACGCGGTGGAGGAGCGGGTGCCGTGCGGAGGGGTGTCGGGTCACGTGAGGTCGCGCGCGGCACCCGGCAACCTGCGTGATCACCGTGGCCGACATTCCCTGTCGAGGCGACTTGCGGTCATACTGTCCACCGTCCGCCTGAGCTCGTCGTCTGTCGACGCGGGGCACCGCGACCTTGGGGAAAAGCGAACCCGCACGCTCCGGGGAGTCGTGCGGGTCGTGAATGCGGTGGTGAACAGGGCGTCAGGCGGCCAGACGCAACCCCCGGCGGTCCGTGGCGACGGCCTCACCGTCATTGATGATCTCGTCGTCGCCGATCAGCGACCCGACCGCGATCCGCGCATTGTGACCGACCTGGGTGCGGACGCCGATGTGCGCGCCTGCACCGATGACCGCTCCCGCGCAGATGTGCGCATGAGGCTCGATGTGCGCCTCCGGGCCGATCACGGCGTCGGACTCGATCCAGGCACCCCGACCGACACGGACACCCGCGGCGATCTGCACGCCGGGTTCGACGTACGCACCGTTCTCGACCAGCGCCGACGGGTGGACCTTCGCGCCGTGCGCGACGAGCCCACGACCGTTGACGTGCTTGCGGTAGCGCAGCGTTTCGCCAAGGTCGTTCTCGATGTCGATGTAGTTTTTTCCCACGATCCCCTCCGGTCGGTCATCGGGTCTGCCGACATGTGTGACAACGAGTCGGAAGAACCCTTCATTCCCTCGAATGGTTCTTCGTCGCCCCTACCGTGATCGGTTTTCTCGATGTCGAGAGACCTGCCCGGCTTCGTGTCGTCCCTTTGTTCTCGCATGCGAAACCGGTCCTCGCGGGCGGGTTGACACGAGGGCTCGAGAGAGAAGAGTGCAAGAGACGTCGCTCGCTCAGCCGGGCTGGCAGGTCGGACACCAGTAGACGTTGCGTTCGCTGGTCGCCGACGCACCCAGACTGGTCGCGCGGATCGGGGTTCCGCAGCGTCGACAGGGTGCGCCCTCGCGACCGTAGACCCAGAAGCGTCGACCGGGGCGGCTGTCTCCGGTGAAGGTGCGCTCGGGTCGCGGCAGGTTCGCGCGGATCATGCGCTCGCCGAGGGCGATGGTGGCCTGCGCGTCGATCTCGGTCGCCGGCGTCGTAGGGGCGATCCCGCGCACGAAGAGGAGTTCGTTCGCGTAGACGTTTCCGAACCCGGCGACGTTGCGCTGATCTAGGAGCGCCACGTGGGCGGCGCGCTCATCCGCGGCTACGCGGCGGACGGCCTCGGCCTCATCCCAGTCGTCGGCGAGCAGATCAGGGCCGAGGTGACCGATCACCGTGTGCTCGTCGACAGTGCGGAGCACCTCGACCATCGCGAGGTCGAAGCCGATCGCGTCGGCGCCGCTCACCCCCACGATCGCGCGGGCCTTGAACCCCGGGCGGCGCCACCGTTCGCCGGGACGATAGACGTCCCACCGGCCTTCCATCTTCAGATGGGAGTGCAGCGTGTAGCCGCCGATGCGGTGCAGGAGGTGCTTGCCGCGCGCGGCGACCTCGTGCACGGTCTCACCCCGGAGGTCGGCCGTGGCGCTGCCGGGAACGCGGATGTCGAAGCGCGTGACGACCTTTCCCGCCAGAGCGGCCGTGAGCTTGGCCGCAGCGCGGTAGACGGTGTCGCCCTCAGGCATGCGCGCTCGGCTTTCGCGGGAATCGGGCGCGGGTGCACACCCGAGACGCAGAGCGCGCACGCGCCGGCGCTGAGAGGACGTGCGGGCGGCTCGTCGGCGGGGTGGGGCTCGGGGTGTCAGGCACGGGCGGCCGGCTCGTCGGCGGGGTGGGGCCCCGGGGTGTCAGGCACGGGCGGCCTCCCGCAGGCTGTCACCGGCGGTGAGCTTGCGCAGTGTCAGCCCCTTGGGGGATTCGACGAACCCGGCCTCCCGCAGGGCACGGCCGACCGCGGTGCCGTAGACGAACTCTCCGTTTACCTGTTCGACGGTGAGGGTTTCGAGGCGTCGCTTCTTGGCCGTCTCGGCCAGATGGCGCGCGGCCGCCTGCAGTGTCGTGTCGGCGTCGGTGAAGGCGAGGGCGCTGCGGCCCCCACGTTCGAGATACAGCGTCAACTCGCCGTCGACCAGCACGACGAGCCCCCCCGCCTTCCGGCCCGGTCGGTGGGTGACGCCCTCGATGGCGGGCCAGCCGAGGGCCGCGCCGTAGGGGTTCGCGGGATCGGTCGCGGCCAGGGTGACCGTGCGCAACGGCGGAGGATCGGCCACGGCGGCGAACTCGCGGAGGCGGTCCACGGTGGCCGAGGCGGCGAACTGGGCAGCCCCGAGCTTCTCGATGACGTAACCGCGTCGGCAGTGCCCGGCTTCTTCGAACCCCGCGAGGATGCGGTATACCTGGGCGAAGCCCCCGGGCACGCCCTCGGACTGCACGGCTCCGCGGGTGACGACGCCGTAGCGGTCGAGGAGCAGGCTCGCCGCGGCGGTCGCCCGAGCGGCGGCATCCTGCTCGCGCTCGGGCAGCAGTGACCACCGGCCGCCGAGGGTGGGCGGACGAGGAGCCGAGGTCGCTCGCGGCATAGTCGCGCCACGGTACATGCGCGCGCGAGGAGCACGACGGGCAACACGGTGCGATTGACCTCCGCCGCTCAACAATGTGCGGACGGGGGCGAAGGTGTCATTGGTCACCCGCCCGGCCCACGTCAGCGCCCACAGGGCGTCGTTGACCGACTGCTCGTTGTCGGCCCCGGCCAGCTGCTTCAGCTGCGAGGCGAAGTACGCTCCGCCACCGGAGAGAGCGGACAGCAGACGCGCCTCCAACGAATCGGGTGCGGGGTCGTCGGCATCCGCGGGGTCTTGCAGCGTGAAAGGTGCCGCCTCCGCCGGATGCAGCGCGATCCAACCGTCGCGACCGGGCAGGGTGCCGTGACCCGACCAGACGACCTCGCCGGTCGCGGTCAGCTCGTCGAGGAGGGCGGGCGAGTAGTCGGCGACGCGCGAGGGCAGGACGAGTGATTCCCAGGCGCTCGCCGGGATCGGCACGCCCGCGAGCTGCTCGACGACGGCGAGCACCCCGTCGATGCCCTCGAGGGGGCGGCCGAGATGCTGCCAGACCGGCAGGAAGCGCGCGTAGGCCGCCGGCGGCACTGGCTCGACACTGCCGCGGATGGCGGCGAGCGAGCGCATGCGCAGGCGCCGGAGCACCTCGACGTCGCACCACTCGGTATCGTCACCACGCGCACCGCCCGACGCCTCGGGGAGGAAGAAGCCGCTCGCCAGGCGCCCCTGCGACTCGAGACGCTGCAGCGTGAGCCGCGCGACGGCGATCCCGACGCCGAGCCGTTCGGCCACCGCGTCGGTTGCGAAGGGCGCATGTGTGCGGGCGTATCGCGCCACGAGGTCGCCCAGCGGATCGGCGAGGGGCTCGAGGAAGGCGTTCGGGATGCCGACGGGCAGCGCCGCACCGAGCGCGTCGCGCAGGCGGCCGGCGTCTTCGATGCCGGCGACCCGAGACACCCCGCCGATGGTGACGCGGATGGCGCGGCGTTCGTCGACGAGGGCCGCCAGGTGCTGTCCCGCCTCGGCCAGGGCGTCGCCCTCGGTGTCGAGGCGGACGGCGACCTCATCGGCGTCGAGGGGGCCGAGGATGCGCAGCAGGTCGGCCACCCCCTCCACTCCCCGGGCACGGCGGTCGGGGTCGAGACGCTGCGCCTCGCGCTCGAACTGCGCGATGACCTCGGGATCGAGCAGCTCCCGCATCTCGACCTTGCCGAGCAGCTCGCTCAGCAGCGCGGGGTCGACCGACAGGGCGGCGGCGCGACGCTCGGCGAGCGGGGAGTCGCCTTCGTACATGAACGCGCCGACATAGCCGAACAGCAGGTCGCGCGCGTACGGCGACGGCTGCGACGTGGTGATCTCGACGAGGCGGATGCGCCGCTCGCCGATCTGGCGGGTCACGCGCAGCAGCGCCGGGAGGTCGTAGACGTCTTGGAGCACCTCGCGCAGCGTCTCGAGGATGATCGGGAACGCCGGGTGGCGTTTGGCGACATCGAGCAGCTGGGCCGAGCGTTGCCGTTGCTGCCACAGGGGGGACCGGCGGTTCGGATTGAGACGCGGCAGCAGCAGGGCGCGTGCGGCGCACTCGCGGAAGCGGGAGGCGAACAGTGACGAGCCGCCCACCTCGTCGGTGACGATCTGCTCGAGCTCGTCGGGCTCGAAGACGAAGAGATCGGCCCCGGGCGGCTCCGCCGCGGCATCCGGGACGCGAGCGATGATGCCGTCGTCGCTCGCGACGGCGGCTCCCTCGACGCCGAGCCGCTCGCGGATGCGCGCGTTCACCGCTAGCGCCCAGGGCGAGTGCACCTGCATGCCGTAGGGCGAGTGCAGGATGATCCGCCAGTCGCCGACCTCGTCGCGGCTGCGTTCGACCGTGAGACTGCGGTCGGTCGGCAGGCTACCGGTGGCCTCGCGCTGTTCGGCGAGGTACGACAGCAGGTTGGTGATGGCGTTGTCGTCGAGCCCGGACTCGCGAAGCCGTTCCTCGGCCTTCGGTCGGTCGGCGGCGGCGATGTCGCGCGAGAACTTCCCCAGGGCTTCACCCAGCTCGGCCGGGCGCCCGATGCCGTCTCCGTGCCAGAACGGCAGCTTGCCGGGCTGGCCGAAGGCGGGCACGACGTTGACGCGGTCGTGCGTGATCTCGACGATCCGCCAGCTCGTCGTGCCGAGCGTGAAGACGTCGTTGACGCGCGACTCGTAGACCATCTCTTCGTCGAGCTCGCCGACACGGGCGTTCTGCGACTCGCCCGCGACGAACACCCCGAAGAGTCCCCGGTCGGGAATGGTGCCGCCGCTGGTGACGGCGACGCGCTGCGCTCCCGGGCGGCCCGTGAGCGTTCCGGCGTCGCGGTCCCAGACCAGGCGCGGGCGCAACTCGGCGAACTCGTCCGACGGGTATCGCCCGGCAAGCAGGTCGAGAGTGGCCTCGTACGCCGAGCGCGGGAGCGAGCGGAACGGCGCACTGCGCTTGACCGTCTCGAACCACTCCTCGACGTCGATCGAACCCAGCGCGGACGCGGCCACGGTCTGCTGCGCGAGGATGTCGAGCGGGTTCTGCGGCACGGAGATGGCCTCGATGCGCCCCGCGAGCATGCGCTCGGTGACGACGGCGGTGTGCAGCACGTCGCTGCGATGCTTGGGGAAGAGGGCCGCGCGGCTCACCTCGCCGACCTGGTGGCCGGCGCGTCCGACGCGCTGGAGTCCCGATGCCGCGCTCGGCGGAGCCTCGACCTGGATGACGAGGTCGACGGAGCCCATGTCGATGCCGAGCTCGAGGCTGCTCGTCGCGACGACGCAGCGGAGGACGCCGGACTTCAGTTCGTCTTCGACCTGGGCGCGCTGCTCCTTCGAGACCGAGCCGTGGTGGGCTTTGGCGAGGATCGCGGGAACGCCGGCCGAGGACCCCGCCTGTGCCATGGTCGCGGCGGGAACGGTCGGCTCGGGTACGTCGATGCCTTGCCGTTCGGCGTAGATCTCGTTCAGGCGACCGGTGAGCCGCTCGGCCAGACGCCGGGAGTTCGAGAACACGATGGTCGACCGCCGCTCGAGGATGCGATCGACGATGGCCTCCTCGACGTGGGGCCAGACCGACCCGGCCATCTCGGTGCTCTCTGGTCGCTCCGAGAACCACTCGCCGTCGACCGCCTCGTCGGGGGCGGGGGAGCCCGGCGGAGGTGGCGGGTTGAGCATGTCTTCGATGGGCACGACGACCGAGAGGTCGAACGCTTTCGTCGCCTTGGGGGCGACGATGTCGACGGGCTGAGCCCCGCCCAGGAACCGGGCGACCTCGTCGATCGGCCGTACGGTCGCGGAGAGGCCGATGCGCTGCGCCGGCTTCTCGAGGAGCGCGTCGAGGCGTTCGAGGCTCACCGCCAGGTGGGCACCTCGTTTCGTCGCCGCCACCGCGTGCACCTCGTCGATGATGACCGTGTTGACGCCTCTGAGCGTCTCGGCCGCCTGGCTGGTCAGCATGAGATACAGCGACTCGGGGGTCGTGATGAGGATGTCGGGCGGGGCGGTCACGAGCTTGCGCCGATCGCTCGAACTCGTGTCACCGGAGCGGACGCCGACCGTGACGGAGGGCACCTCGATGCCCAGGCGCCGGGCAGACTGGCCGATGCCGACCAGCGGGGAGCGGAGGTTTCGCTCGACGTCGACGCCGAGCGCCTTCAGCGGAGAGATGTAGAGAACGCGCGTGGTGGTCGGCGGCGTCTTGGCCGCCGTGGGCGCCGAGCGCTTGCCGCGACGCGGGGGCTCGGCATCCGGAGTGTCGGGGGCCTTCTCGCGGAAGATGCGGTCGATCGCGAAGAGGAACGCCGACAGCGTCTTGCCTGAGCCGGTCGGGGCGACGACGAGGGCGTTGCGCCCGGACGACACGGACTCCCACGCGCCCTTCTGTGCGTTGGTCGGAGCCGAGAACGCACCACGGAACCAGTCCTGCGTCGCAGGACCGAATCTCTCCAACACGTCGGCCATTCCGACATCCTCTCCCGGACCTCCGACATCGGGTCGGGGTTGACGTTCGCCCGCCGCGGAACGCCCCCGGAGAAGGCGGAGACCGGCTCCGCGCGACGGGGCCGACGTCAGCGGAGTTCGCGCAGGCTCCCGTGGCGGAGTTCCAGGCGCAGGTCGAGGTCGAGGCGCTCGAGGAACGCGTCGTCGTGGCTCACCACCAGAACGGCACCGCGGTACGCGCGCACCGCCGCGACGACCTGATCGACGGTGTCGAGGTCGAGATTGTTGGTGGGCTCGTCGAGCACGAGCAGCTGCGGCGGAGGATCGGCCAGCAGCACCCGCGCGAGGGCGACGCGGAAGCGTTCGCCTCCCGAGAGGCTGCCGACCGGTCGGGCGACGGCATCCCCCCGCACGAGGAACCGCGCGAGTCGGTCTCGAAGCTGTGCGGTGGCGATGCTCGGGGCCGCGGCGCGGACGTTGTCGAGAACGGACGCGGCGTCGTCCAGACCGTCGAGGCGCTGCGGCAGATAACCCACGCGATCGACGCTCGCCACGGCGCGGACGGATGCCGAGTCGCCGGTGCCGTGGACGAGACCTTCGAGCAGTGTGGTCTTGCCGGCGCCGTTCGGTCCCTCCAGGGAGACCCGCTCGCGGCCGGCGACGATCCACTCCCGCTCGCCGTCTGCCACCGAGAAGATGCGACGGGTCGCCGCATTGCCCGGGTCGGGCAGGTCGATGCGGACCACATCCTCATCGCGAACGCGCGCCGAGGCGTCGGCGAGGGCCGCCCGTGCGGCATCCTCTTTCCCTCGGGTCTCAGTGCGGAGGCGTCCGGCGCTCACCTGCGCCGCGCTCGCGCGGAGCCCGGCGGCGATCCCGGGTACGCGCTTCTCCGCCTGCGCCTTGCGGGCGGTACGAGAACGCGCGGCGAGCTTGTCCTGCGCCTCGATACGGTCGCGCCGCTCGCGCCGCAACGCCTGTGACGCGTCGCGCTCGGCGCGCTGCGCGGCATCCTGCTCCGTGTCGCGGTGCGCACGCCACACGCTGTAGGGGCCGGCGACCATGTTGAGGGCGTGGTCGTACAGTTCGGCCGTGGTGTCCATCTGCTCGAGCAGATGCACGTCATGGCTCACGACGACGAGAGCACCGGGCCACGTGCGCACGAGATCGACGACGCGGGCACGAGCATCGCGGTCGAGATCGTTCGTCGGCTCGTCGAGAAGGGTGACCGCCGCGGCAGCGGCTCGAACGCCCAGGAGGGCCACGAGCACCGCCTCCCCACCCGACAGTTCGCCGACCGAGCGGTCCAGCACGTCGGGGGCGAGCCCCGCCTCGGCCAGCAGCGCGTGCGCGCGGGCCTCGACGTCCCAGTCGTCGCCGACGGCGTCGAAGTGCCGGGCATCGACGTCGCCCGACTCGATGGCGCGGACGGCGGCGAGCGCCGCCTCGACGCCGAGGAGGGAGGCGACCCGGCGTTCGGGGTCGGTGGCGAGGCGCTGGGGAAGCATCGCGACCTCGCCGGTGGCGGTGACCCGCCCTGACGTGGGAGTGAGCACCCCCGCGGCGACGCGCAGCAGGGTGGACTTGCCGCTGCCGTTACGGCCGACGAGGCCCGTGTGGCCGGCGCCGAAGGCGCCGGACACATCGGACAGCGCGACGGTGCCGTCCGGCCACACGAAGCGGACGCGGTCGAACAGGAGACAGGGGGCAGAGGATGGCACGACGGGACTCCGGGAACGCGGGGTGCGCGGACGCCGGACCCGTCCGCATCAGCGGAGGGGAGCCGAGAAAACGGCGGGTCGACGGGTCAGCGCGCGGACAGGGGCGCGGAAGCGTCGACGTTCTTCACCGGAGGAGACCTCGTACTCGGGGACAGGGGTCACCACGATAATCGACCGGCGGCCATCGCGATAGTCCGGTCGCGGCACACATCCGACGGGGGTGGGTGCCTTCGGTCGGGCCACGGTCGGGCGTGTTGGTCCTGGGTCAGCTGTCGGTCGGGGCGTTCGAGGGCGGGACGGGCATCGCCGTCACGTCCCCCTTCGCGCCGGGGGCGTTTCGATCGGCCAGCCGTGCGTCGAGGAAGGCTCGGACGTCGTCGAGCTCGTCCGGGGAGATGGAGTGCGTCAGCCCGGGGTAGACCCGCCCGCTCAGCTCGCTGTGCGCCGGGAGCCACTGCGCCGTCTGATCGACCAGAGCGGCGGGGATGACGTCGTCGGCGGCGCCGCGACCCCAGAAGACCGGGGGTCTCCGCTCGGCCAGGAGCGCATCGCCCGGCAGCTCGCCGCCCGCGGCATAGCCGGCGAGAACGACCGCGAACGACACCGCGTCGGGCGCCGTGCGCAGCGTCTGCAGCGCGACGGCACCGCCCTGCGAGAACCCGAGCAGCCCGACGGGCGCGTCGCCCACGGCCTCCCGGATCCAGGCGAGCACCGACTGGGCTGCGAGGGACACCGCCCCGGGATCGCGGCCGTCGAGCCCCTCGATCGCGTACCACGACGCCCCGGGCATGGGCCATGGGGGTGCGAGCGGCGCGCGGACGCTCGCGACGACGAACGCGTCGGGCAGGTACGGCACGAGGCCGAAGAGGTCGTGCTCGTCGGAGCCGTAGCCGTGCAGGAGCAGCAGCACGGGTCGGTCTCCGCGCTCCGAGGCGGGAACCGACCACCGCACCACGGACGGATCGAGAGAGGGATGCGCACTCATGCGGCCATTGTGGCAAACGGCTCCGACATCGCCGTCGTGGGCGGGCGGCGCGCGGCGGTGCGCGGAGAGCGGAAGGGAGGAGATTCGGGCGGTGGAGGACGAGGGGCGGCCCGGGTGTCCTCCGGGACCCGGATCTCCTCCGCTCACCACCACGCCGTGGCCTCCCGCCCACGGGAACCCGTTTCCGCTGGCGGCGGACACGCGGCATCCGGCGCGGACGGTTGATATACAGGGAGCATGCCTGTGCGCACCCCCGATCCCGAACCCGGCGACAACGGCGACGAGCGCGAGCAGCTCTCGGCGTCGTTCTCAGGCGCGCGGGGAGGCCCCAACCCCAATCCGGGCTGGCTCAGCGAGGTCGAACTGGCCGAGGCGCGTCGACGCCTGCCGATGCTCTACGTCGAGGCCCTGCCCGTGCGGACGGACGGAATGGGGGCGGTGACGGAGGTCGGCATCCTGCTGCGGGCGACGCCGCTGGGCGAGATGACCCGCACCCTCGTGTCGGGGCGCGTGCGCTACGGCGAGACCGTGCGCGATGCCCTCTTCCGCCATCTCGAGAACGACTTGGGACCCATGGCGTTCCCGCTGCTCCCCCCGCAGCCGACGCCGTTCACCGTGGCCGAGTACTTCCCTCTGCCCGGCATGAGCGCCTTCCACGACGATCGCCAGCACGCGGTCTCGCTCGCCTACGTCGTCCCCGTCACGGGCACCTGCGAACCCCGTCAGGACGCGCTCGAAGTGACGTGGCTCTCGCCGGAGGAGGCGGCATCCGATGCCCTGTCGGACGAGATGGAGGGCGGTCGCGGCACGCTCATCCGTCTCGCTCTCGCCTCGGTGGGCGCGCTGCGCTGACGGCGCGTCGCGGCTCCTCCCCAGGGCGCCGAGCGACCGCTGATCCCCGCGGGGCGTTGCCGGTGTCGGTGACCCTCCCTAGGGTCGGAGGATGCCGGATTCTCCCCTCGAACCTCTCACCCTGCCGAGCGACCTCGCCGCCTGGCGTGCTTTCGCCGAGGAGCGTCCTCGCGACAAGCTCGACCGGGTCTCCGCGATCGACGCGCGGCTCGTCGCCGAGACCGATCTGACGCTGCGCGAACGTCTGGTGCTGTGGAACGACGCCGACATCGCGCTCGCCGAAGCCGCCGCCCCGTCGCACCTGATCAGCGAGTCGCACCCCGACGCCGACGTCCGCGACGCCGCCGAGAAACAGGCCCAGGCCGTGGACGCCGTGCAGTCGCGGCGCCTGCTCGACCGCAACCTCTGGGCCATCTTCGCCGACGCGGATGCGGACGCCGACGGGCTGGAGCCCGACGAGCAGCGCTTCCTGACGCAGGTGCGCCGCGACTTCCGCCGTGGAGGGGTGGACCTGTCCGAGGGGGCTCGCGAGCGCGTGCGCGAGCTCACCGACCGTGACACCGAGCTGTCCCTGACCTTCTCGCGCAACATCCGCGAGGGGCGCCGCGAGATCCGCGTGCCCGCGGCGTCGCTCGAGGGGTTGCCCATCGATTTCCGCGAGGAGCACCCGGCCGACTCCGAGGGCATGGTGACGTTGACCACCGAATACACCGATCTCATGCCGGTGCGAGAGTACGCGCGCGATCGGTCGGTGCGGCACGCCCTCGTCGGTGCCTACAACGACCTCGCGTGGCCCGAGAACGAGCCCGTGCTGGCCGAACTGCTCGCCGTGCGGGCGGAACGGGCTGCGCTGTTGGGGTACGGCGACTGGGCCGACTACGAGACCGAGACGCGCATGATCGGCTCGAGCGCCGCTGTCGCCGCCTTCCTGGAGCGCGTCGCCGATGCGGTGGCGCCGGCGGCGTCCGCCGAGTACGAGCGCGTCCTCGCACGGCTGCGCCGCGACGACCCGGCCGCGGAGGCGGTGACCATCGCCGACTTCTGGTACCTGCTGGGTGCCCTCAAGCGCGAGGAGTACGACGTCGATGCGCAGCTCGTGCGCTCGTATTTCCGTTTCGACCGCGTGCTCGACGGCGTGCTCGCCACCACGGCACGCCTGCTCGACGTCGAGTACGAACCGGTCGATGCGGCGTCGTGGCACGACGACGTCCGCACGTACGACGTCGTTCGCGCGGGCGGACGACTCGGTCGCATCCACCTCGATCTGCACCCGCGCGAGGGCAAGTACTCCCACGCGGCGTGCTTCGGCCTCGCCCCCGGCATCAGCGGCCGGACCCTGCCCGAATCGGTGTTGCTGTGCAACTTCTCGCGCGGTCTGCTCGAGCACGACGAGGTCGTCACGTTCTTCCACGAGTTCGGCCATCTCGTGCACGACATCCTCGGCGGGCACCAGAAGTGGGGGCGCTGGACGGGCGTCGCCACGGAGTGGGACTTCGTCGAAGCGCCGAGTCAGCTGCTCGAGGAGTGGGCGTGGGATCCCGAGGCTCTCGCCGCCTTCGCGCAGAACGACGCGGGCGAGGCGATCCCCGCGGATCTGGTGGCCCGCATGCGCACCGCCGACGGGTTCGGTCGCGGCCTCGAGGTGACGCGTCAGCTCGGACACGCGACGACGTCGTACCGACTGCACGTCGATCGACCCGCCGATCTGCCGGTGGCCGTCGACGGCTACTACCGTGCCGCGAGCCCGGTGACCCCCCTCGACGGCTCGCACTCCTACGCGGGGTTCGGGCACCTCACCGGCTACGGCGCCTGTTACTACACCTACCAGTGGAGCCTGGTGATCGCGCGCGATCTGCTCTCGGCGTTCGGCGACGATCTGTTCGACGCCGATACCGCAGCCCGCTATCGCCGCGAGATCCTCGTGCCCGGCGGCACGCGCGACGCCCGAGAACTCGTCGCGGCGTTCCTGGGTCGGGAGAGCACGTTCGACGCCTACCGCGACTGGCTCGCGGGGGAGTGAGTCGACGGCCGCGGCTTCCCAGAAAGGACGCCGCGGCCGGGCTTCTCGTCACCTCGATGCCGAGGCCCTCGGTTGGCGTTCGGTGTCAGGCCGTCGTCTCGCGGGCGATCGCCGCGACGAAGGCGTCGATGTCGTCCTCGGTGGTGTCGAACGAACACATCCAGCGCACTTCGCGACGCAGCTCGTCCCAGTCGTAGAAGCGGAAGCTCTGCCGCAGACGGTCTGCCACACCGGCGGGCAGGGTCGCGAAGACGCCGTTGGCCTGCGTGGGCTGGGTGAACTCGACGCCCTGGATCGAGCCGTCAGCCAAGCCCGCCTCCACGCCCGCGCGCAGGCGCTGCGCCATGGCGTTCGAGTGCCGCGCGTTCTTCAGCCACAGGTCGTCCTCGAGCAGGGCGACCAACTGCGCCGAGACGAAGCGCATCTTGCTCGAGAGCTGCATGTCGAGCTTGCGCAGGTAGGTCAGCCCGGTGGATGCCGCGGCGTCGAGCACGACGATGGCCTCTCCGATCATGGCGCCGTTCTTTGTGCCGCCGAAGCTCAGCAGGTCGACACCCGCGTCGCGGGTGAAGGCGCGCAGGGGCACATCGAGGGCGGCGGCGGCGTTGGAGATGCGTGCACCGTCCATGTGCAGGCGCATCCCGTGGCCGTGGGCGTGCGCCGCGAGGGCGGTGATCTCGTCGACCGTGTAGAGCGTCCCCAGTTCGGTCGACTGCGTGATCGATACGACCAGCGGCTGCGCGCGGTGTTCGTCGCCCCAGCCCCATGCTTCGCGGTCGACGAGCTCGGGGGTGAGCTTGCCGTCATCGGTGGGGACGGTGAGCAGCTTGATGCCGCCCACCCGCTCGGGCGCTCCTCCTTCGTCGACGTTGATGTGTGCCGTGGAAGCCGAGATCACGGCGCCCCAGCGGGGGAGCATCGACTGCAGCCCGACCACGTTGGCGCCGGTGCCGTTGAAGACCGGATAGACCTCGACGCCGTCGCCGAGCAGACCCGTGAAGAGCTGCTGGAGGCGAGCGGTGTAGACGTCTTCGCCGTAGGCGACCTGGTGTCCCTCGTTGGCCGCGGCGATCGCGGCGAGCACGTCGGGGTGGATGCCGGAATAGTTGTCGGACGCGAAGCCGCGCACCGATGTGTCGTGGAGGGATGTCACGTCTCCAGCGTAACTTTTCCCGGCTCCTCCCCAGGTGGGTCTTCCTCCTCGATTCGTCCGACCCGCGGCGAGGTGTCCGTGGCCCCGACGACAATGGGGGAATGCGATTAGACCCCGAGGCGCTCAGCATCGCCGGCGAGATGTTCTCCGCCTCGGCGATGATGCGCGCCGATCGTCTCCTCGTATACGGGTCGGTCGAGGTCGGCGACGCCAGATCGGTCGGGGACGTCCTCGTGGTGTCGGCGCAGTCATTCGGGGCGGCGGGCTACGAGCATCTGGAGTTGCGTGTGCCCGCCGATCTGTCCCGCCTGTCGGGATGGTGCTCGTGCGGACGCGGTCCCGAGTGCGAGCACTCGTGCGCCGCTGCCCTCGTGCTGTTCGACCGCATGATCTCCGCCGGTCGTCCGCCCCGCCCCGAGTGGCAGCGCTCGCTCGACGAGCTGTTCTCCACCTCGCCGGTGGTCGACGACGAACCGCCCTCCGACCTCTGCCTGTTCCTCTCGATCCGTCGGGGCGGCGGGCGTGGCCGCAGCACCGCCCTGACTCTCACCGCCCGCCCCGGCATGCGCGGCACCCGCGGCACGTGGATCAAGGGCCGCGCGGGGTGGTCCTCCCTCGCGGTGCTTCCCGCCGATCCCCGGGCGCGTGCCGCGCTCGACAGTCTCGGACGCCTGGGGCGTTCCGGATCCGGCGCGTACTCGTCCGACGAGTGGATGCCGCTCTCCGCCGTCCCTCCGCACTCCCTGTGGTTGCAGCTCGAAGCCGTCGTCGCAGCCGGAGTGCCGCTGGTGTCGGGTGCCGGCACCCACCATCCGGTGCGGATCATCGAGGAGGAGGCGACGGTCGCCGTGTCGCTCGATCGTCGGGGCTCGACCCTGCACGTGCGCGGGGTCGTCCAGGGCGTCGACGACGAGACAGCCGCCCTGCCCTCCTGGGTGGTGGGCGATCCGGCGGTCGCGGTGGTTTTCGTGGCCGACCGAGACGGCGACGGGGAGCGCATCACGCTCGCGCGTCTGTCCGCTCCCGCCACCGGACCGGTGCGCGGTCTCGTCGCCCGGTCCGGCGCGCTCACCATCGAGCAGGGGGGAGCCGAGACGTTCCTCCGCGAGTACCTCCCCCGTCTGCAACTCGACGCGCCGGTGATCTCGCCACGGGGCACGGTCGAGGTTCCTGCCGCCCCCCGGCCCGTGCTCGAGGTGCTCGTCGAGCATCGCAACGAATCGACGACGCTCGCCACGCGCTGGGATCGCTCGCCCACGCACGGTCGCCGTCACGACGACCACGAGGGGCGCGTGTGGGCCGCCGTCGGGGCCGTCGCCGATGAGTTGCGGATCGAGATCCCGGGGCCGTTCTCGACGGGAACGGCGCCCGCGCGTGCACTGTCCGCGCCGGTCGCGGCGCTCCTCGTCGTCGAGGTACTGCCGCGGTTGCGCTCGCTGGAGCACGTTCGGGTGCACCTGACCGGCGAAGAACCCGCCTACCGGGCGGCGGCGGAGGCCCCGGTCGTGCGTGTGAGCACCGGCGAGGACGACGGGAGCGACTGGTTCGACCTGAACGCCCGCGTCAGCGTCGGCGACGTCGACGTGGACTTCACCGTCCTCTACACCGCTCTGACCCTCGGCGATCGGGTACTCTTCCTCGGCGAGGGGGAGTACGTGCGCCTCGACACCCCCGACTTCGATCGCTTGCGCGCCGTGATCGACGAGGCCCGGGCGCTCACCGATCGGCCGGGTGCCGAGCTGAAGCTCAACCGTTACAACGTCGGTCTGTGGGACGACCTCTCCGAACTCGGCATGCTCGCCGCCCACGAGGCCGAGTGGTGGTTGCGCGTCCGCGGCCTGACCGACGAGGCCTCGCTCGTGCCCGTCGCCCCGCCGGTGGGCCTTCGCGCGACGCTCCGCGACTATCAGCGCGCCGGTCTCGACTGGCTTCACTTCCTGCGCGTCCAGGGGCTCGGCGGCGTCCTTGCCGATGACATGGGGCTCGGCAAGACCGTGCAGACGATCGCGATGATGGAAACCGCCCGGACGGACGACCCCGCCATGGCGCCCTTCCTCATCGTCGCGCCGACGAGTGTCGTGGGCAACTGGGCTCGCGAGTGCGCCGCGTTCGCCCCCGGCCTCGATGTGCGCGTGATCGCGGCCACACGCGCGCGGCGGTCGACCAGCGTGGCCGATGTCGCCGCGGGTGCCCACGTCGTGGTGACCAGCTACGCCCTCTTCCGACTCGAGCAGGAGCAGTACGGAGCGGTCGCCTGGTCGGGGTTGGTGCTCGACGAGGCGCAGCAGATCAAGAACCCGTCGTCCCGGGGCTATCGCGCCGCGCGCGCACTGGCGGTGCCGTTCACGCTCGTCATCACCGGCACACCGATGGAGAACAACCTGCTCGAGCTGTGGGCGCTGGTGTCGCTGGTGGCTCCGGGGCTCCTGGGTACCCGCGAATCCTTCACCGCCCTTTATCGCACGCCCATCGAGAAGCACTCGGATGCCGCGCGTCTCGACCTCCTGCGCCGGCGCATCCGCCCGTTCCTCCTGCGCCGGACGAAAGACCTGGTCGCCTCGGAACTCCCGCCCAAGCAGGAGACGATCCTCGAGGTCACCCTGCATCCTGTGCACCGCAAGCTCTACGACCGGCGCTTCCATCGGGAGCGCCAGCGCTTGCTCGGCCTGCTCGACGACGACGCCGAGGGCAATCGGTTCGCCATCTTCCGGTCGCTGACGATGCTGCGCCAGCTGGCGCTCGACCCTTCTCTCGTCGACGAGGGCGAGGCGCCGTCGGCGAAGCTCGACGCTCTGGAGGAACTGCTGGTCGAAGCCGCAGCCGAAGGACATCGTGTGCTCGTGCTCAGCCAGTTCACTCGGTTCCTGCGCGCCGCCCGTCAGCGCTGCGCCGACGCGGGTCTGTCCTCGGGCTACCTCGACGGCGCGACCACGCATCGGCAGGCCGAGATCGACCGGTTCCGCGACGGTGACGACCCCGCCTTCTTCGTGTCGCTCAAGGCGGGAGGGGTGGGTCTCAACCTTGTGGAGGCCGACTACGTCGTGCTGCTGGATCCCTGGTGGAACCCCGCGGTCGAAGAGCAGGCGATCGACCGCGCGCACCGCATCGGTCAGACGCGACCGGTGATCGTCTACCGTCTCGTGTCCGTCGGCACTGTCGAAGAGAAGGTCGTCGCGTTGCGCGAGGCCAAGGCCGGCCTGTTCTCGCGCGTCCTCGACGGCGGTGCCGACGATGACGGCGTGACCTTCGCGGGCGGTCCGCGACTCACCGCCGACGACATCCGCAGCCTTCTGGACTGACGGCTCCGTCCCGGGGCGCCACCCGGGTCTGGCCGATGTCGGAGGTCGGGTCTAGCGTGACTCTCATGTCCGATGCACAGCCTTCACCCGTCGACGGCGGGGCGTCCGGTGCTCCGGTGGGTGGCCAGCGCACCTTCCTCGCGGTGCTGGTGAACACGGCCGCGGCGAACGTCACCACGAGCTTCCTGTGGTTCGCCCTGACCTTCTGGGTCTATCTCGAGACGCGTTCGGTGCTGGCGACGGGCATCATCGGCGGCGCGTACATGCTGCTGCTCGCCGTCTTCGCGATGGTGTTCGGCTCCATCGTCGATCGCCATCGCAAGCACCGCGTCATGCTCTTCTCCGGTCTCATCACCCTGACGGCGTTTCTCATCGCTGGGGGGTTGTGGCTCGCTTTCCCCGAGGCGGCACTGCTCGACCTGGGCGGGCCCTGGTTCTGGCTGTTCGCGGGGGTCATCCTCGCCGGAGCCGTCGTCGAGAACATGCGCAATATCGCTCTGTCGACCACCGTCACCCTCCTCGTCCCCGTCGAACGCCACGCGAACGCGAATGGTCTGGTCGGCACCGTGCAGGGACTCGCCTTCGTCGTCACGAGTGTGTTCAGCGGACTGTCGGTCGGCTTCCTCGGCATGGGGTGGACGCTGGCCATCGCGATCGGTCTGACCCTCGTCGCGCTCGTGCATCTGCTGACCATCCGCATCCCCGAGGAGCGACCGGCGGCGGGTGCCGAGCCCGGCCCCCTGGTCGACCTCGGCGGAGCCGTTCGCGCCGTTCGGGCGGCCCCCGGCCTGTTCGCGCTCATCATCTTCTCGACGTTCAACAACCTCATCGGCGGCGTCTACATGGCGCTCATGGACCCCTACGGCCTCGAACTTTTCAGCGTGCAGGTCTGGGGCGTGGTGCTGGGTGTCACCGCCACCGGCTTCATCATCGGCGGCGGTCTGGTGGCGAAGTTCGGGCTGGGCAAGAACCCCATCCGGACGATGCTCTGGATCGTGATGGGCATGGGGGTGCTCGGAGCCGTCTTCGTCCTCCGCGACTGGTGGTGGCTGTACGCCGCCGGCATCTGGGTCTACATGGCCCTCATCCCGCCGGTCGAGGCGGCCGAGCAGACCGTCATCCAGAAGGTCGTCCCCTTCGCCATGCAGGGTCGGGTGTTCGGTTTCGCCGCCGCTTTCGAGTCGGCCGCGGCACCCGTGACGTCGTTCCTCATCGCCCCGATCGCCGAATTCGCGATCATCCCCTACATGGAGCGCGCCGACGGGCGCGCAACCTGGGGCTGGCTGCTGGGTGACGGCGAATCGCGCGGGATCGCCCTGGTGTTCGTGTTCGCCGGGCTCGTGATGGTGGTCGCTGCCTCCCTCGCCTTCCTCACGCGGTCGTACCGCATCCTTTCGCAGCAGTACCGCACGGCCGAGGTCAACGCCGACGTCGTCGAGACCGCGTCCGACCGGGCCGAGACCGCCCCGGGCGACGGTTCGTCGGACGTCGAGGTGGCGGACGCCGCCGCGCGCGGCATGCGCGGGGCCCCTCCCACCGTCGCGTCCGACGAACGGCGCGAGTAGCGCGGCGTCCGCTGGTACGCCGGTCGCCCATCCGTTCGAAGACGGCTCAGACCGGCGGATCGATCCGGATCACGACGTCGTTCCACGCGGCGGCCTCGTCGTCCCACAGGGCGACGAATGACGCCGCGAGAGCGCCCTCGAGGCCGTCGAGGCTCTTCACCCGGAAGATGACGGCCGCGGCCGTGTCCGCCTGCTCCGCGTCGCGGGCGTGCTTCGCGTACCCCTGGGCGACGGCGCGGACCCACGCTTCCGACGCGGCCTTCACCGCCGCGTAATTCGCCCCACCGGCCAGGGGGCGGTCGACGGTTGTCGAGGAGACGATGGCGAGGCGCCCGGCATCCGAGGTGCGAAGGTCGTCGTCGAAGGCGCGACTGATGTGCCGCAGGGCCGTCAGCGATCGGAGCAGGAAGGCGAAGTCGTCGTCGCTCTGTCCGGCCAGGCCCCCGCCACCGCGCCAGCCGCCGACGAGGTGCAGGATGCCGTCGACCCGGCCGTACGCGGCGTGCACGCGTTCGCGCAGCGCGAGGACGGCATCCGGGTCAGTGAGGTCGCACCGTTCCACGGCGATTCCCGGGATCTCGGACGCTGCCACGTCCAGTCGGGCGTGATCGCTGCCCACGACGACCACGGACGCGCCGGCGTCGACGAGGGTCCGCGCGACGGCGCGCCCCGCTGCGCTCGTCCCTCCCGCGAGCAGCACGCGACGCTCGTGCACTCCCTCGTCCACGGCTTTCGCATCCGTCATGGCAACTCCTTCTCCCGCGTCGGGCCCCGTCAGTCCGTCCCGCGGATCCCCTCGGTCGATGCGATCACGGGCCGCATCTTCTTCTCGAGCGCCTCGAAGAACATCGACAGCGGGAACTCGTCGTCGAGCACCGCATCGGTGTAGCCCTTCGGCAGTCCCGCGAGCACGTCGTCGGGCAGGCCGCGGGCCCACACCGATGCGGGGTGCGGGGTCACGACGCTGCGCACAAGGTTGTACGCGGCGAGCCAGTGCGCCGTCTTGGGGCGGTCGATCGAGCGCCAGTACAACTCGTCGATCGCGTCGGCGAGGGCCACGACCGCGGCGGGCACCTCTGCCCAGTCGAAGGCGAGGGACGTGTCGGTCCAGTGCAGCACACGGCGCTGGTGCAGCCACGCGAAGAGCAGCTGCCCGCCGAGGCCGTCGTAGTTGCGCACACGGGAGCCGGTGATCGCGAATCGGAAGATGCGGTCGAAGATCACCGCGTATTGCACGAGCTCGGCGTGTTCGAGCATCGTCTGCTCGGCGGCATCCAGGTCGTCGCGCGACGACAGGCGCGCCTGCAGCGTGACGCTTTCGCGGAACGCGGTGAGGTCGCACCGCAATTCTTCGAGCGAGTAGAGGAAGAACGGCATCCGCTGCTTGATCATGAACGGGTCGAAGGGCAGGTCGCCGCGCATGTGGGTTCGGTCGTGGATGAGGTCCCACATGACGAACGTGCGCTCGGCGAGATCCTGATCGTCCAGCAGTCGTGCGGCGGCGGGCGGAAGCTCGAGCTTGGTGATCCCGGCTGCGGCGCGGGTGACGCGGCGGTACCGGGCGGCTTCGCGGTCCTGGAAGATCGCACCCCAGGTGAAGGTGGGCACCTCGCGCATGGCGACCGTCTCGGGGAAGAGGACCGCCGAATTCGTGTCGTAGCCCGAGGTGAAGTCGATCAGACGCAGCGAGACGAAGAGCCGGTTGGTGAATTCCGTTTCGAGCCGCGCGATGAACTCGGGCCAGATCGCCTCGACGAGAAGTGCTTCGACGTGCCGATCGCTCGAGCCGTTCTGCGTGTACATGGGAAAGACGACGAGGTGACGGATGCCGTCGACGCGGTGCTCCTGCGGCTGGAACGCCACGAGCGAGTCGAGGAAGTCCGGCGCCCCCAACCCCCGGTCGCGCCACCGGCGGAAGTCGGCGACGGCGGCGGTGAGGTAGGCGGCATCGTGGGGGAACAAGGGGGCGAGGGCGTCAATGGAGCCGATGACGTCGTCGATGAGCGGTTCCGCGGCGTCGGTGTCGTCGATGGACCCGTCCTTGGCCTGCAGGGCCTGGAGGGCGGTGGCGGCGCTCCTCAATCGCGCCCACGCGGGGGTGCGCTCGACCGTGTCGACGCCGTGGCCGGCGAGTTGATCATCGACGGCACGGGTGGGTGTGGCGATGGTCATGGCATCCTCCGTTCGTGTCTGTAAATATTCCTGCCAAAGCCGGATACTAACGGAAATCATACGGCACAAGCCCGGCCGCATCTGGACCGTCCTGATAATGTCGAGTCCATGACCGAGGCTGCCGCGCCCCGCGCCCCGCGCCTGGACGACGCCGTCGACGCCGCGATCGTGCGTGAGATCTCGCTCGACGCACGCGCGACGCTCTCGCACCTGTCCGAGCGCGTGGGCCTGTCGGTGTCGGCCGTGCAGTCGCGTCTGCGTCGTCTCGAGGCGCGCGGCATCGTGAAGGGGTATCGCCCCATCCTCGACGCCGAGGCGCTCGGGCGGCCGCTCGCCGCCTTCGTCGAGATCACCCCCCTCGATCCCGCGCAGCCCGACAACGCCCCCGAGCTCATCGCGCACCTGAGCGCCATCGAGGCCTGCCATTCCATCGCCGGCCAGGCGGCCTACATGCTCTTCGTCCGCGTGCCCACCCCGCGCGACCTCGAGGCTCTCATCCGCGACATCCGCTCCGCCGCCCAGGTGAACACGCGCACCACCGTCGTGCTGCAGACCTTCTTCGAAGCGCGTCCGATCGAGCCGGCCGACTTTCCCGCCTGACGGCGCAGAGTCCGGAGCGGGATACATCTCGAGACGGATGCCGGGAGTCGGCGGCCCCGCGTAGCGTGGGCGCGATGCTCTCCTTCCGGCCCCTGCAGCGCTACCAGAAGATCACCGACCTCGTCGTGGCCGGGGTCTTCGGTCTGCTCGCGGTCGCCGCGGAACAGGTGGGTACCGTCGAGGCCCCGCAGATCGTCGGCGGCGCGCTCATGGTCGCCGCGTTCGCGGCGGCCCTCGCCCTGCGTCGCCTGCATCCCGGGCTCGCCCTGATCCTGGCCTGGGTGGGAGCGTCGGTGCAGATGGGCTTCGGCATGGCACCCTCGCCGACCAACCTGGCGATCTTCGCCGTTCTCTACACGGCGGGCGCCTACGGCGGGACGCGCGTGTTCTGGAGCGGATTCGGCTCCGCCATCGCGGGGGCCGTCGTCGTGCCGGTGTACCTGGTGGGCCGCGGCATGACGGGGCCCCCGACCGCCGACGTGTGGTTCATCGGCGCGGCGCTGCTGCTGGCCGCCGGTTTCGCCCTCATGCTGGCGTGGGTGTCCGGGGCGCTCGTGCGCACAGCGATGCGTGCCTCGGCGAACAGCCGGGCTCAGCAGGCCGCCGAGGCCGAGATGATCGCCGAGCAGCAGCGGGTGCGTATCGCGCGCGACATGCACGACGTGGTCGCCCATTCGCTCGCCGTTGTCATCGCACAGGCCGACGGCGCGAGGTATGCCGCGGCCGCCGACCCGGGCGCGACGTCCGCGGCGCTCGCGACGATCTCCTCGACGGCGCGCTCGGCGTTGACCGATGTGCGTCTGCTCCTCACGCAGCTCCGTCACAGCCAGGGCGAGGGGCCGCAGCCGACCCTTGCCGATCTCGACGAGCTCTACGACCGGATGCGCGCGGCGGGCGTCGTGCTCGACGTCGTCGTAGCCCCCCTGCCGCCCGGCGAGCCACCCGGCGCGGTCCAGCTCGCGGTGTACCGCATCATGCAGGAGGCGCTGACCAACGCCCTCCGTCACGGCGTCGACCCCCGCGTGCGCGTGCACCTGGGATGGTTCGATGACCGAGTCGACCTCTCGGTGCGCAACGCCCGGTCGACCACCTCACCGCTCCCCACGCCGCCGCCCGGCGGCCACGGCGTGATCGGAATGCGCGAGCGCGCGCAGCTGGTCGGCGGAAGCCTCACGGCCGGGCCCGAGTACGGCGAGTTCGTCGTCCGCGCGACACTGCCCATCGGTGCGAACGGGTGAATCCCCGGTGTGGAGGGCGGCGACGGGGAGGGGCCGCATGCCCGCCTCCGGCAGAGTGGATGCCGAGACACCCCCGCCCCAGAAAGGTCGCGACGCTATGAGCTCCGCCGTCCGCATCGTCCTCGTCGACGATCAAGCGCTGTTCCGTGCCGGCATCCGGATGGTGCTGGACTCCCAGCCCGACCTCGAGGTGGTGGGGGAGGCATCCGATGGCCGCGAGGGCATCGAGGTCGTGCGCGCGACGCGTCCCGATCTCGTCCTCATGGACGTCCGGATGCCCGTGATGGACGGTCTCGCCGCGACCGCGGAGATCCTGCGCGACCCCGACGCGCCGCGCGTGGTCGTGCTGACCACCTTCGACCTCGACGAGGCCGCGGCTCGGGCGATCCAGGGCGGGGCGAGCGGATTCCTGCTGAAAGATGCCGAGCCGGAATTCCTCCTGTCAGCGGTGCGCACGGTGCACGCAGGCTCCTCGGTGATCGCCGCCTCCGCCACCCGGGAACTGTTCGCACACATCGCCGAGGGTGGCTCGACGGAGCCCGTACCCCCCTCCTTCGCCGGGCTCACCGAACGCGAACGCGAGATCTTCGCGCTCGCGGCGGCGGGGTTGAGCAATGCCGAGATCGCGGAACGCGAGTTCTTGTCGGAGGCCACGGTGAAGACGCACATCAGCCGCATCCTCACCAAGCTCGCCCTGCGCGACCGCGTGCAGCTGGTGGTGTTCGCGTACCGGCACGGGCTCGCCTGACGGCCGTCACGTCTCGACGTCGCCGCGTCCCGCCCCCGACATACGCTGTCGTCACCCCCACAGCCCGAGGCCTGAGCCCTCACCGAGTCAGGACACACCCGCCCTCACCTCGTGAGCCGCACCTCTCGCAACGGGCCGCCCCACCGGTCGTCGACGCGGGCCGCGCCGTCGGGTGCGAAGCCGTGCTTGGCGTAGAAGGCCCGGGCGCGCGGGTTGTCGGCCAGCACCCACAGGCTCGCCGACCCCGGGCCGAGCGCCGCCTGCAGGAGCGCCGCCCCGACGCCGGTGCCATGGTGCGCCGCCAAGACGTAGAGGGCGTACAGCTCGACGACGGACTCCGTCAGATCGGCGTCGCGTGCCGGCCCCGCCGAGGAGAAACCCACGACACGGTCGTTACGCAGCGCGACCCAGGCGTCCCCGAGACGCTCGGCGTCGGGCGGCTTCTCGCCGCGCAACCGCGTCGCCCACCGCCAGGCCGACAGCTCCACGTCGAGCAGGTCCGACAGGCCCTCGGGCACACGACCGATGTACGACTCGTTCCAACTGCGCACGTGCACGCTGGCGATGCAGCGACTGTCGTCGGGCGTCGCCGGGCGCACGAGCACGGGACTCATGGCGCGTCGTCGGTGTCCGCTTCGCGGTCGCGCTCGGGGTCGTGCGCCCACGTCGGCGCGAGCGCGCGGATGCGGGTGGCGCGCCACTGCCAGGTGGCCCACAGTGCCGGCCAGAGAGCCGGGGCCGCGGCACCGCCGATCGTGAGACGTTCGCGCCACAGCGTCCGCGCGTCATCTCCCGGAGCGGCCGAAACGGCCATCTGGTGGTCCCACACGTCGAGCACCGAGAGCGGCCCCGTGAGAGGCACACCCCAGTCTCGGAAGACGCGGACGTCCCCGTTCGTGTCGGTCGTCTCGCGGTCGGCGACCGAGATCAGTTGACGACCCACGGGGATGATGCCCGCGACGCTCATCTGCACCGGGACGTCATCTCCCGAGGTGAACGAGGTCGGCATCGTGCCGAGCGCGTCGACGGAGAGGAGGGGGCCGTACAGTTCGGCGACGGCGCGGGGCGAATGCAGCGCGCGCCAGGCGGCACCCGGGTCGCAGTCGATGACGAACTTCAGCAGGATGCGCATGACTTCGATCGTGCCCGATCGGAGGGCGTGGTGCGCACGCCTTGACGAGACCCTCGAGGGGGTTCGACCGGTCCTAGGCTCGAGGGATGCCGAACACCTCCGCCCACGCGCAGTCCGATTACCAGGTGCGTCTGGAGTGGGGCGAGGTGGGCCTGGCACGCCTCGCCCCCGCGCACGTCGTGGTGATCGTGCAGACGCTCGGGCTGACCGCGCGCGCCCTGGGCGCGTGCGAGGACGGCGGCTCCCTCGACCTCGCGGCCGACGACCCCGCCGCATCCCTCGTGCTCGCAGCGGAAGGGACCGGTGCCCACGTCGTCGTCGGGGGCCTTCGAAACGCCGCGGCGGTGGCCGCGCACGCGCTGCAGGTGCAGCGGGACCGGGGCGAGCGCACGAGTATCTCGGTGATCGCGGCGGGCTACCCCGACGACGCGGGTGCCGCCGTCCTCCGGTTCGCCGTCGACGATCTGCTGGGAGCGGGAGCCGTCGTCGCCGCCCTTGGCGACCTCGGCATCGACCATGCTTCCCCCGACGCCGCCGTCGCGGGCGAGGGCTTCCGCGCCCTGGGCGGCGCTGTCCGCCACCTGCTGACGGCCAGTGGCACCGGTCGTGCGCTCGCCGCCGAGGGTGCGCGCGATGCTGTGCTCGCCGCGGCCGCGCGCGATGCGGCATCCGTGGTCCCGACCCTGCGGGCCGGCGTCCTCACGCCCGCCTGAGCCTCGCCGCGTCTCGCACTCCGGCGCGTCAGCGGGTGCGTCAGCGCGGCGTCGCCGCGGCCAGCCTGACGGCCGGGCTGATGTCGCGGCGCACCCACGACAGCGCGAACCGCGGGTCGAAGACCGGTGCGCACTTCGCGCACGACGTCGGACGCGTGGCCCGACGATGGCGGTAGGCCACGTGACCCGCGGGGCAGGTGCCCACCCAGGGGGCGAGCTCGTTCGCCGTCTCACCCGCGTGGGTCGTGCCGCCGACGTAGCCGAGTTCGCGTGCCGTGCGCTTCCACAGCGGCCCGTGTCCGGCCGCGGCGCCCGAGACGGCGTGGGCGACCTCGTGCAGCAGCGTCTGATGGTTGGTGTCGTCGTCGTAGCGTGCGGCGAGGTATCGCGAGACGCTGATGCGCTTGCGGCCGTAGTCGCACAGGCCGGCACGCCGCTTGGCGTTGTCGAACGCGAAGGTCCACGAGGCGTCGAGGTGCAGGGCGATCAACGCCTCGGCCCAGGTGCGCACGCGCTGCAGATCCGACATGACCAGGAGACTAGGCGGGGGCTACGACATTCAGCTCGCGACGACCTCGCGCGTGCGTCGCCGGTCGGCGGCGTCGATCGCGAGCAGCGTCGATTCAAGCTGAGCGTCGGTGGCGCCGGTGTTCTGGCGCAGGAAAAGCGCCTGTTTGAAGTCTCGGCGGGCCGCGTCGTACTCGCCCTCGTCGTAGTACACCTTGCCGCGGTGCTGGAGCGCGAAGGCGGCGATGCTCGCCCATCCCTGGCCGTCGGCCTCTTCGGCGCACATCGTCAGTTCCTGCTCGGCGGCGGCGTACGCGCCTCGGCACTGCATGATCGTGGCGTGCAGGATGCGGGCGCGAAGCAGATCGCGGCGGGTTCCGGCCATGCGGGCGACGCGCACCGACTGCTCCGAGATGTCCAACGCCTCGTCGAAACGGTCGAGCACCTTCAGCAGCCACACCCGCTCGAGCAGGGCGTGCAGACTCCGCTGCGCACCGATCTCCTCGAGACGCTCCGCGCATTCGCGAGAGTCGGTGATCTCGCGCAACGTGTCGGGGTCGTACCCGTGGATGTAGCTCACCGTCGCTCCTCTCGGTCGGGCAGGACTCTCAGTCTGCGTCGTGTGCGCGTCCAGGGCGAGACCGCCACGCGGTCGGGCGGCGAAGACGCGGGCGTCATCGCTCGAAGATGGATGCCGAGGGCTTCGGCGACGGCGTCGCATCGGCATCCGTCGCCACGCGCGCACCGCGCAGGAACTCGTCGATCTCCAGACCCTGCGCGACTTTCGCCGGGTGGGGCCCGGCTGCCATCAGACGGGGAAGCCACTCGACGGGCAGGGGGGCTGCGGAGGCGGCGACGACGAGGTTGCCGAAGCGGCGGCCCTTGAGCACCTGCACTTCGGCGAGCACGATGACTTCGGGCAGCACCTCGCGGATGGTCGCGACCTGACGACGGGCGAAGGCGAGGCCCGGGCCGTCGGAGACGTTCACCAGCAGCACTCCGTCGGGGGCGAGTAGCCGCGCCGCCTCGCGGTAGAACTCCACGGTCGTCAGGTGAGCGGGCGTCTGCGCTCCCGAGTAGACGTCGCTGACGAGCAGGTCGACCGCTGCGGTGAGCCCGGCGGGCAGGCGCGAGAGACCCGCGCGCGCGTCGCCGATCCGCACGCGGACCGCGACGCCGCGGGACAGGGGCAGGTTGTCGCGCACGAGGTCCCAGAGTGCGGGCTCCAGCTCGATCACCTGTTGGCGGGAGCCCGGCCGGGTCGCCTCGACGTAGCGGGGGAGCGTCAGCGCTCCCGCTCCGAGGTGCACCGCGGTGAGGGGTTGTCCCGGCATTCGCAGGCGGTCGATCACCGCGCCCATGCGAGCGATGTACTCGAAATGCAGATGGGTCGGATCGTCGAGGTCGACGTGCGACTGCGGGGTGCCGTCGACGACGAGCTCGAAGCCCGAGACGAAACCCGAGGGAGTCACCCGCGCGGTCGTGCCGTCCGAAAGGCGCGCCGTGGGGGCGTCGTCGGGTTCGATGCGCATTCGGGCCATGGGATCCACGCTAGCCGCGACCAGCCTCGGGACCCGCCTGCGGCGTCCCCGCCGTTGCTCGACGCACGCGCGGACGGGGAGAGCAGGGTGTGCGGTGGTGGAGCGATCCGTTGCGCGGAGTGCGCGCGCGGACGCCGTCGAAAGCATCAGGATGCGCGAGGTCTGAAACACGATCGATACAAAGGTGCAATGGGCACCGTGCCACCCGCCCTGTACGGTCGTCAGAACACAGCAAAGTGGAGCGCGGCACGATGACGTGACAGCGCCGTCGTCCTCCTCCTTTCCCCCCGGAAGGTGCAACGAAAATGCTCAGTACCCTACGACGCCGTCTGCTGGTCGGCGGGACCGCCGTCGCGATCGGCGCTCTCGTCCTGTCGGGCTGCACGAGTCAGCGCGACGACTCCGGCGGGGGCGACACCGGCGCAGACGTCGACTCGACCTTCGTCTTCGGCGCCTCGGGCGATCCGTCCAGCCTCGACCCCGCGTTCGCCAGCGACGGCGAGTCGTTCCGCATCTCGCGGCAGATCTTCGAGGGACTCATCGGCGTCGAGTCCGGCACCGCCGACCCCGCCCCCATGCTCGCCGAGAGCTGGGAGCAGTCCGAAGACGGTCTGTCCTACACCTTCCAGCTCAAGGAGGGCGTGACCTTCCACGACGGCACCGAGTTCAACGCCGAGGCGGTCTGCTTCAACTTCGACCGGCAGAACAACTTCACCGGTATCGCCCAGTCCGAGAGCCTGTCGTACTACTGGGGCAAGATCATGCGCGGCTACGCCGACACCGGCACGTCCATCTACGGCGGATGCGAGGCGGCCAGCCCCACCGAGGCGACGATCACCCTGACGGAGCCGTTCGCCGGCTTCATCCCCGCGCTCTCGCTACCGGCCTTCGCGATCCAGAGTCCCGCCGCGTTGCAGCAGTACACCGCCGACGAGGTCGGCGGGACGTCGGAGGCGCCCACCCTCAGCGAGTACGCGCAGGGGCACCCGACGGGCACCGGTCCGTTCCAGTTCGAGTCGTGGGAGCCCGGCGCCGAGGCGACCGTCACCGCCTACGACGGCTACTGGGGCGAGCAGGGCCAGGTGCAGGAGGTCATCTTCCGCGTGATCGGCGACACCACCGCCCGCCGCCAGGCTCTCGAGTCGGGGTCGATCGACGGCTACGACCTGGTGGCACCGGCCGACCTCGGTGCCCTCGAGGGCGCCGGGTACATGCTGACCAACCGCGATCCGTTCAACATCCTCTACCTCGGTATGAACCAGGCCGACCCGGCTCTCGCCGACATCCGTGTCCGTGAGGCCATCGCCCACGCCATCGACAAGGAGCAGCTGGTCACCCAGGTGCTGCCCGAGGGCACGACCGTGGCATCCCAGTTCATGCCCGACAGCGTGATCGGCTTCAACTCCGGCGTGACGACGTACGACTTCGATCAGGATGCCGCCAAGGCGCTGCTCGCCGAGGCCGGTTTCACCGACGCCAGCCCGCTGACGCTGACGTTCAACTACCCGGTCAACATCTCGCGCCCCTACATGCCGAACCCCGAGCAGATCTTCACCAACCTGCAGTCGCAGCTGCAGGCCGTGGGTATCGTGCTCAACCCGGTGTCGAACGAGTGGGGCGAGTACCTCGACCTCATCCAGGGCGGCAGTGAGCACGGCATCCACCTCCTCGGCTGGACCGGCGACTACAACGACCCCGACAACTTCGTGGGGACCTTCTTCGGGGGACAGTCCAACGAGTGGGGCTTCGACAATGCCGAGCTGTTCTCGGCACTCACCTCGGCCCGAGGCCTTGCGACCGAGGCGGAGCAGGACCCGGCGTACCAGGCCGTCAACGAGCAGATCGCGACGTTCCTCCCCGGCATTCCGCTCGCCAACCCCGTGCCGACGCTCGCCTTCGCGCCCCGCGTGAAGTCGTACCCGGCCAGCCCCGTGCAGGACGAGGTCTACAACGAGATCGAACTGACCGAGTGACCCGGATGCCGCGGGCCCCACGTCGTCATGACGTCGAGGCCCGTGGCATCCGGATGCCGGGGGTTCCGACGCCAGCGCGGCCCAGGAATCCCCGGCATCCCGTGTTCCCCCGCTCCCGACTCCCTGTGAGAACCCGTGCTCCGCACCATCGGCAGGCGCCTGCTCCTGCTCATCCCGACCCTGTTCGGCCTCTCGATCCTCCTGTTCGCGTGGGTTCGCGCCCTCCCGGGCGGCCCCGCCGTCGCTCTGCTGGGGGAGCGGGCGACCCCCGAGGCCGTCGCCCGCATCAATGAGCTCTACGGCTTCAATGAGCCCCTGTACGTGCAGTACTTCACGTGGCTCGGACGCCTGGCCACGGGCGACTTCGGCTCTTCCATCCAGACCGGCCGCCCGGTGCTGGAGGAATTCGTGCGCCGCTTCCCCGCCACCCTCGAGCTGTCCATCGGCGCCCTCATCGTGGCGGTGGGCATCGGCATCCCCCTCGGATACTGGGCCGCCCGGCGCCACGGCAAGATCTGGGATCACACCGCCGTCGTCCTGAGTCTCATCGGCATCACGATCCCGGTGTTCTTCCTGGCGTTCATCCTGAAGTACGTGTTCGCGGTGCAGTTGGGGTGGCTGCCCTCGGACGGCCGGCAGAACCCGCGCATCGACGCGACGCACTACACGAACTTGTACGTGTTCGACGGTCTGATCACGGGCGAGTTCGACGCGTCGTGGGATGCCATCCTGCACCTGATCCTGCCGGCCATCGCCCTGGGCACCATCCCGCTCGCGATCATCGTGCGCATCACGCGCGCCTCGGTGCTCGAGGTGCAGAACGCCGACTATGTGCGCACGGGCCGGGCGAAGGGCATCGGGACGGGGACCCTCCGCAACCGCTTCATCCTGCGCAACGCGATGCTGCCCGTCATCACCACGGTGGGCCTGCAGGCGGGACTACTGATTTCCGGGGCGGTGCTCACCGAGACGGTGTTCGCGTTCCCCGGCATCGGGCAGTTCCTCGCGCGGGCGATCTTCACGCGCGACTTCCCCGTGCTGCAGGGCTTCATCATCTTCATCGCGATCGCGTATGCGCTCATCAACCTGCTGGTCGACCTGTCGTACAGCGTCATCGACCCGAGAGTGAGAGTCCAGTGAGCTCCGGCATCCTCCCTCCCGCCCCCAGTGGCGGTCCCGTCGACGACAACGCGATCGTCGACGGGCAGCTCCTGGCCGCGCAAGCCCGCGGCGGCGGCTTCTGGCACGACGTCTTCCAGCGTCTGCGCCGCAGCCCCGTGGCCTGGATCGGCGCGATCATCGTGCTGGCGTTCCTGCTCGTCGCCGCCCTCGCACCGCTTCTCGCGCCATACCCCGCCGAGTCGCTCCCCGGTCAGGGCTTCATCACGCCCACCGATATCCCCGGACCGGGCGAGATGGCGGAGTTCCCGCTCGGTCTCGACCGCTTCGGCGGCGACGTCCTGTCGAAACTCATCTGGGGCGCGCAGGCGTCGCTGCAGATCGGCGTGATCTCCACGGCTCTGGGCCTGCTCGGGGGCATGAGTCTCGGACTGCTCGCCGGCATGTTCGGCGGATGGGTCGACGCGCTCGTCATGCGCTTCGTCGACATCCTGCTCTCGGTGCCCAACCTGCTGCTCGCCGTGTCGATCGCCGCGATCCTCGGACAGAGCCAACTCGCGATCATGATCGCCATCGGCGCCTCCCAGGTGCCGGTGTTCGCGCGCTTGCTGCGCGCGTCGATGCTGCAGCAACGCGGTGCGGACTACGTGTTGTCGGCGCAGACCCTCGGCCTCAGTCGCCGGACGATCACGATGACTCACGTGCTGCCCAACAGCGTGGGGCCGGTGATCGTGCAGGGCACCCTGACGCTCGCGACCGCCGTGATCGACGCCGCCGCGCTGTCGTTCCTGGGCCTCGGCGGCGGGTTGCCGCAGACCGCCGAGTGGGGCCGGATGCTGACGTACGCGCAGGCGGAGCTCGCGATCGCGCCGTGGTTGGCGTTCCTGCCGGGCATCTGCATCGCGGTGACCGCGCTGGGCTTCACCCTGCTGGGAGAGTCTCTGCGCGAGGCGATGGACCCGCGCACGCGGGCACGCTAGCCCTGGGCGGTCGTCGAGAACAGGGGATTGTTCGAGAACAGGACGTGCCGAGTCTGATCCGGCCTGTCTGGGAACGATCCCCTGTCCCGCCGGGCCGGGGCGACAACCCTGCACACCCGCGGCGGCCCGGTAACCCCGTCGGGTCATGGCGCGGCCGCGCGGAGATCAGCCGGCCAGCCCCAGCTCGTTCCCCGGGATCGATGCCAGCAGGCGCCGCGTGTACGGGTCGCGCGGGTTGGTGAAGACCTCTTCGCTGGATGCCGCCTCGACCAGGCGCCCGTCCTTCATGACGCACACGTAGTCGCTGATCAGGCGCACCACCGCGAGGTCGTGCGAGATGAAGAGGTAGCTCAGGCCGTACTCGCGCTGCAGGTCGCCCAGCAGATCGAGGATCTGCGCCTGCACGAGCACGTCGAGCGCTGACACGGGCTCGTCGCACACGATCAGCTCGGGCGACAGGGCGAGAGCGCGCGCGATCGCGACGCGCTGCCGTTGCCCGCCCGACAGCTCCGACGGATAGCGACGGAGCATGGATGCCGGCAGAGCCACGTCATCCATCAGTCGACGCACGCGCTTCGAGCGCTCGGCCTTGGACCCGCGCTTGTAGAACGCCAGCGGCTCCTCGACGATCCGCTCCACCGTGAACATGGGGTTGAGGCTGGAGTACGGGTCCTGGAAGATCGGCTGGACCTTCTGCCGGAACTGCCGGAGTGCTTCTCCCTTCAGCGCGGCGACGTCCTGGCCGTCGAAGGTGATCGAGCCGCTGGTGGGCTCGACGATGTTCAGGAGCATGCGGGCCGTGGTGGTCTTGCCCGAGCCGGATTCGCCGACGATCGCCACGGTCTGGCCGCGGGGGATCGACAGCGACACGTCATCGACGGCGCGGAAGTCGTCGCCGCGGCCGCGGACGGGGTACACCTTCGTCAGGTTCGTGATCTCGACGATGTTGTCGCGCGCGGTCGCGACCGGCCGATCGCTGCGGAAGTCCTCGGGCCGAAGGCGCACCGCTGCCACCGAGGGCGCCGCTGCCACCAGCGACTTCGTGTAGGCGTGCTGCGGGTTCTCGAGGATCTGCCTCGCCGGTCCCTGTTCCACCACCCGCCCGCGGTGCATCACGACGACCCTCGAAGCGCGTTCGGCGGCGAGGCCCAGGTCGTGGGTGATGAGGAGGACGGCAGCGCCCAACTCGTCCGTCTGCTTGGCGATCTGGTCGAGGATCGTCTGCTGAACGGTCACATCGAGCGCGCTCGTCGGCTCGTCGGCGATCAGCAGACGAGGTCGGCACGCGAGGCCGATCGCGATGAGCGCGCGCTGACGCATCCCGCCCGAGAATTCGTGCGGGTACTGCCTCGCGCGCTTCTCGGCATCCGGGAGCCCCGCCGCCTCCAGCGCCTCGACGACTTTCCCCGTGAGATTCGAGCGGTCGGCGAGGCCGTGCGCGAGCAACGTCTCGGCGACCTGCGTGCCGATCTTGGCGACCGGGTTCAGGTTGGACATCGGGTCCTGCGGCACCAGACCGATCTGTCGGCCGCGTACCTGACGCATGCGTGCCTCGCCGAACGTGGTGAGGTCGTCGCCGTCGAGCAGGATCTGCCCGCGGGTGACGTGGCCGCCCGATGCCAGCAGGCCGATGATCGCCATCGCCGTCGTCGACTTGCCGGAACCGGACTCGCCGACGATCGCGATGGTCTCGCCGGCGTGGATGTCGAGGTTCACGCCGTCGACGGCCCGCACGGGGCCGTCCATGGTGCGGAAGTCGACGGCCAGGTCGCGGACCGACAGGAGGGGAGGGGGGGATGCCGGAGCGGGGGGACCGGCGACATCGGAGGTCATCCCCCTATCCTCACCCGCGGCGGCCGTTCTGCCCAGCCTTCCCCGCCGATCGTCACACCCCCGTAACGCCATTCCCCGCCGCACCGGTGCGCGGGATGGACGGCGAGCGAGGGCCGGTTCGGGGCGCTATCGGCGGGTCGGGGCGCGCCGATCCCGCCCCCGGTCGCCGAATCCGCCCCGAGCCGCACCCACCTGCGCTGGCCGGCCCCGGGAGAGGAAGCGATCCACCCCGCCAGCGAGCCGCTCGGGCGGCATTACGGTGTCAGCATGCGCGTGGACCTCAACGCCGACCTCGGCGAGACCGTCGACGGGATGCCGACGGCCGACGACGAGGCGATGTTCGCCGTGATCTCGAGTGCCAACATCGCGTGCGGCGGGCACGCGGGCGATTCGACGTCGATGACGGATGCCGTGGAGCGGGCCGCCCGCTTCGGCGTCGCCGTCGGCGCTCACCCGTCGTACGACGACCGCGCGAACTTCGGTCGGCTGCGGCGCGACCCCGCGCCCGTCGATCTGCGAGACAGCATCGCCGCGCAGCTGGCCGCGCTCGCCGCGGCCGGGGCGGACGTCCTCTACGTCAAACCGCACGGTGCGCTCTACCACGCCGTGATCGACGACGTCGGGCAGGCTCGCGCCGTGATCGCCGCGGTGGCCGACTTCTCGGCGCGCCTCGGGCGAGCACTCCCCGTGCTGGGACTTCACGGCGCGGTCGCGACGGCGGCGAAATCCGCCGGGCTCCCCTTCGTGCAGGAGGCGTTCCTCGACCGCGGTTACACGGCGCTCGGGACCCTCGTTCCTCGCGGCGAACCCGGTGCCCTCGTCGACGACCCCGCCCTCGTCGCCGAGCGGGCGCTGCGCTTCACGCGGGACCGCGAGGTGGAGGCGGTCGACGGCGCCCGGATCGCGGTGGACGCGGCATCCCTCTGTCTGCACGGGGACACCCCGTCGGCGGTGGCGATGGCGCGCGCCGTCCGCGCGGCGCTCGACACCGCCGGCGTCGACGTGCGTGCCCCATGGTGACGCCACCGCTCGACGGAACGGACCCCCGCGTGAGGCTGCTCCCGATGGGGGAGCGCGCCTTGCTCGCCGAGGTCGCTGATCTCGGGCGGGTCGTCGCGCTGCACGCGGCGCTCGCCGCCGATCCGCCGGCGGGGATCGACGATCTGGTCCCGGCCGCGCGCACGGTGCTCGTCGTCTTCGATCCCGTCCGCATCCCCGCCTCCGCGGTCGCCGCGTGGATCCGCGGTGCCGCCTCCGCGCGCGCGGAGGTCGAACGCCCGGGGACCGTCGTCTCGATCCCGCTGCGCTACGACGGCCCCGACCTCGACGACACGGCCCGGCTGCTCGGCATCCCGGTCGCCGATCTCGTCACCCGCCACGCCGCCGCCGAGTGGACCGTCGCGTTCACCGGGTTCGCCCCGGGCTTCGCCTATCTGGTCAGCCGCGACTGGCCGTGGGACGTGCCCAGGCTGGCCCGTCCGCGTACGCGGGTGCCGGCGGGCTCGGTGGGGGTCGCGGGGGAGTTCAGCGGCGCCTACCCGCGTGACACCCCCGGCGGCTGGCGGTTGCTCGCGACCACCGGCGCTCGGCTCTTCGATCCCGACGCCGCGGATCCGGTGCTCCTGCCGCCGCGCTCGCGCGTGCGCTTCGTCGCGGAGCGCGCCCGCGCGGTCGCGTCGGCTGCCGCCGGCGCGACGGGAGGAGACACAGCCCCTCTCGCGGCCGCCGGCCCGCGCGCGGCTGGAGGAGGCTCGGCGCCGGTAGCCGCCGCGAGCCCGGCCGCGCAGGAAGCAGACGCGGCGCCCACTGCGGACGCCGGCGCGCGCGCGGCCGGCGGAGGCTCGGCACCGGGGGCGACCGCCATCGCGGCCGCGAGCGGAGGAGGTTCGGCGAGCGGAGGAACGGATGCCGCGGACGAGCCATCCCGCGGCCGTTTCTCCTCCGTTCCGCTCGCCACCGATTCCCCGACCCTGACCGTCACGGCACCGGGCGCGGCGGCGACGATCCAAGACCTCGGGCGGCCCGGCAGGGCAGCGCTGGGTGTGGCGCGGTCGGGGGCGCTGGATCGCGCGGCCCTGCGCATCGCCAACCGCCTCGTGGGCAACGTCGAGGACGCCGCCGGCGTCGAGATCCTGCTCGGCGGCTTCACCGCCCGCGCCGAACGCGACACCTGGATCGCTGTCACGGGTGCCCTCTCCGACGTGCGCATCGACGGACGGGCAGTGGATGCCTACGCGCCGCTGCCCCTGCCGGCCGGGTCGGAGGTGTCGATCGGCGTCGCGCGGGCGGGCCTGCGCTGCTACCTCGCGGTGCGGGGCGGCCTCGCCGTCCCCGTGACCCTGGGCTCACGATCCTCGGACGTCCTCGCCGGTCTGGGGCAGGCGCCTGTCGTCATCGGCGATGTCCTCGCCACCGGCTCGGCACTGTTCCCGGGGCCCTCCGTCGACCATTTCCCGTGGTCGGTCCCGCCGGGTCTCGTCGAGGTCACGGTGGCACGCGGGCCGCGCACCGACTGGTTCTCGCGGGCAGCACTCGAAACGCTGTTCGAGGCGCCCTGGACGGTGTCGTCCGACGCCGACCGGATCGGCATCCGTCTCGACGGCCCGATGCTCACACGCGTGCGGCGCGACGAGCTCCCGAGCGAGGGGATGCGTCCCGGCGCGATCCAGGTGCCGCCGCACGGACGGCCCGTCGTGCTGCTGGCCGACGGCCCCGTGACCGGGGGCTACCCCGTGATCGCGGTGGTGACGGATGCGGGTCTCGATGCACTGGCCCAGGCGCGGCCGGGAGATCGCGTGCGCATTCGGCGGGGATGACGCGCGGAGCCGGACGGAAGGAATGACGGGCGCCCGCGGTTATACCGCAGGTCCGCAGACGCGTCAAGAATCGGACTGGACACGGCGAGTCCTCCCGCGTATGCTTGGACTTTGCGCTCCTCGATTCCCCCTGCCCTCATATGGTGGTCGGCTGAGCCTGCCCGTCCCCGCTTCACTGCGGCGTGCGACGTGCCGGTTTTCGGGGCAGGAACGCACTCCACCTGACGACAAGGAATCACGAGCCCCTCGCCCGGGCTTCTGGAGGTTATTCCCTTGGCTGCTGCGAGCAACGCATCCACCACCACCACCCCGAAGAGCGGACGCGGCGCATCTCGCCTCTCGTTCGCGAAGATCTCCGACAAGCTGACCGTTCCCGATCTGCTCGCGCTGCAGACCGAGTCGTTCGACTGGCTCGTCGGTAACGAAGCATGGAAGGCACGCGTCGCCGAGGCTCAGGCCGTCGGTCGTACCGACGTCCCCGAGATCAGCGGTCTCGAGGAGATCTTCGAGGAGATCTCGCCGATCGAAGACCTGAGCGAGACCATGCAGCTCTCGTTCACGAACCCCTACCTCGAGCCCGAGAAGTACTCGATCGAAGAGTGCAAGGAGCGCGGCAAGACCTACGCCGCCCCGCTCTACGTCGAGGCCGAGTTCATGAACCACCAGACCGGTGAGATCAAGACGCAGACGGTCTTCATGGGCGACTTCCCGCTCCAGACCGACAAAGGCACGTTCATCATCAACGGCACCGAGCGTGTCGTGGTGTCGCAGCTCGTCCGCTCGCCCGGTGTCTACTTCGACAAGACGCCCGACAAGACCTCCGACAAGGACATCGTGTCGGCGCGCGTCATCCCCTCGCGCGGTGCCTGGCTCGAGTTCGAGATCGACAAGCGCGATCAGGTCGGCGTGCGCATCGACCGCAAGCGCAAGCAGTCGGTCACCGTCTTCCTGAAGGCCCTCGGCCTCACCAGTGAGGACATCCTCGCCGAGTTCGCCGGCTTCGACTCCATCGAGGAGACGCTGTCCAAGGACACGATCCTCACGAAGGAAGACGCCCTTCGCGACATCTACCGCAAGCTCCGTCCGGGCGAGCAGGTCGCCGCCGAGGCCGCCCGCGCGCTGCTGGACAACTTCTACTTCAACTCCAAGCGCTACGACCTCGCCAAGGTCGGCCGCTACAAGATCAACCAGAAGCTCGGTCTCGACAAGCCGCTGAGCGACTCGGTGCTGACCGTCGACGACATCGTCGCGACGATCAAGTACCTCGTGCGTCTGCACCGCGGCGACTCGTCGTTCGACGGCATGCGCGGCGGTCAGTCGGCTGACATCCGCCTCGACACCGACGACATCGACAACTTCGGCAACCGCCGCATCCGCGCCGTCGGCGAGCTCATCCAGAACCAGGTCCGTACCGGTCTGTCGCGCATGGAGCGCGTCGTGCGCGAGCGCATGACCACGCAGGACATCGAGGCCATCACGCCCCAGACCCTGATCAACGTGCGCCCCGTCGTCGCCGCGATCAAGGAGTTCTTCGGAACGAGCCAGCTGTCGCAGTTCATGGACCAGAACAACCCGCTCGCGGGTCTGACGCACAAGCGTCGTCTGTCGGCGCTGGGCCCCGGTGGTCTGTCGCGTGAGCGCGCCGGCGTCGAGGTCCGTGACGTCCACCCGTCGCACTACGGCCGCATGTGCCCCATCGAGACGCCCGAAGGCCCGAACATCGGTCTGATCGGCTCGCTCGCCTCGTTCGCGCGCATCAACGCCTTCGGTTTCATCGAGACGCCCTACCGTCGCGTCGTCGACGGCCGGGTGACCGACCAGATCGACTACCTCACGGCCAGCGAAGAGAGCGACCACATCGTCGCCCAGGCCGGTGTCGCCCTGCAGGCCGACGGCCACTTCGTCGAGGACCGCATCCTGGCCCGCCGCGGCCAGGGTGGCGAGGTCGACCTGTTCCCGAACGACGAGATCGGCTACATGGACGTCTCGCCGCGCCAGATGGTGTCGGTGGCGACCTCGCTCATCCCGTTCCTCGAGCACGATGACGCGAACCGCGCCCTCATGGGTGCGAACATGCAGCGCCAGGCCGTGCCGCTCGTGCGCAGCGAGTCGCCCGTCGTCGGCACCGGTATGGAGGGCTTCGCCGCCATCGACGCCGGTGACGTCGTCACCGCCGACAAGGCCGGTGTGGTCCTCGAGGTCTCGGCCGACGTCGTGACCGTGCAGCTCGACGAGGGCGGCACGCAGGACTACTTCCTGCGCAAGTTCGACCGCTCCAACCAGGGCACTTCCTACAACCAGCGCGTCGTGGTCTCGGCCGGTGAGCGCGTCGAGGCCGGCGAGGTCATCGCCGACGGTCCCGCGACCGAGAACGGCGAGCTCGCCCTCGGCAAGAACCTCCTCGTGGCGTTCATGACGTGGGAGGGTCACAACTTCGAGGACGCGATCATCCTCAGCCAGGACCTCGTGAAAGACGACACGCTGTCGTCGATCCACATCGAGGAGTACGAGGTCGACGCGCGCGACACCAAGCTCGGCAAGGAGGAGATCACCCGTGACCTCCCCAACGTCAGCCCCGACCTGCTGAAGGACCTCGACGACCGCGGCATCATCCGCATCGGTGCCGAGGTGCGTCCCGGCGACATCCTCGTCGGCAAGGTCACGCCCAAGGGTGAGACCGAGCTGAGCGCCGAGGAGCGCCTGCTCCGCGCGATCTTCAACGAGAAGAGCCGCGAAGTCCGTGACACCTCGCTGAAGGTGCCCCACGGCGAGCAGGGCACGATCATCGCCGTCAAGGAGTTCAACGCCGAAGACGGTGACGACGAGCTCGGCTCGGGCGTCAACCGCCGCGTCGTGGTCTACATCGCCCAGAAGCGCAAGATCACCGAGGGTGACAAGCTCGCCGGTCGCCACGGCAACAAGGGTGTCATCGCCAAGATCCTCCCGATCGAGGACATGCCCTTCCTCTCCGACGGCACGCCGGTCGACATCATCCTGAACCCGCTCGGCATCCCCGGTCGAATGAACTTCGGCCAGGTGCTCGAGCTCCACCTCGGATGGATCGCCCAGCAGGGCTGGAAGGTCGAGGGCACCCCGGAGTGGGCGGCTCAGCTGCCCGAGCTGGCTCGCGAGGCCGCCCCCGGCACCAAGGTCGCCACCCCGGTGTTCGACGGCGCGTTCGAGGCCGAGATCGCGGGTCTTCTCGACTCGACGATCCCGAACCGCGACGGCGACCGTCTGGTCGACTCGACGGGCAAGACGCTCCTGTTCGACGGCCGCTCCGGCGAGCCGTTCCCGGCGCCCATCTCGGTCGGCTACATGTACATCCTGAAGCTGCACCACCTCGTCGACGACAAGATCCACGCGCGCTCGACGGGCCCGTACTCGATGATCACCCAGCAGCCGCTCGGTGGTAAGGCGCAGTTCGGTGGTCAGCGCTTCGGTGAGATGGAGGTGTGGGCCCTCGAGGCCTACGGCGCCGCGTACGCGCTGCAGGAACTCCTCACGATCAAGTCCGACGACATCCTCGGCCGCGTCAAGGTGTACGAGGCCATCGTCAAGGGCGAGAACATCCAGGAGCCCGGCATCCCCGAGTCGTTCAAGGTGCTCATGAAAGAGATGCAGTCGCTCTGCCTGAACGTCGAGGTCCTCTCGGCCGACGGCACCGCGGTGAACCTCCGCGACACGGATGACGACGCCTTCCGCGCGGCGGAAGAGCTCGGCATCAACATCTCCAGCCGCTTCGAGTCCTCGTCGATCGACGAGATCTGAGCTTCCAGCTCAGCGACCCGCTCAGATTTCAGAGAATTCCGACACAGGAGAACCAGTGCTCGAATCAACCACTTTCGATCAGATCCGTATCGGTCTGGCCACCGCCGACGACATCCGTCGTTGGTCCTTCGGTGAGGTCAAGAAGCCCGAGACGATCAACTACCGCACGCTGAAGCCCGAGAAGGACGGCCTCTTCGGCGAGCAGATCTTCGGACCGTCCCGCGACTGGGAGTGCGCCTGCGGCAAGTACAAGCGCGTGCGCTTCAAGGGCATCGTCTGCGAGCGCTGCGGCGTCGAGGTCACCAAGAGCTCGGTCCGTCGCGAGCGCATGGGCCACATCGAGCTCGCCGCGCCCGTCACGCACATCTGGTACTTCAAGGGCGTGCCCTCGCGCCTGGGCTACCTGCTCGACATGGCGCCGAAGGACCTGGAGAAGGTCATCTACTTCGCCGCCTACATGGTGATCTCGGTCGACGAGGATGCCCGTCACCGCGACCTGGCCACGCAGGAGAACAACATCCGTCTGGAGCTGAAGACGCTCGGCGACCGCCGCGATGCCCGCATCGCCGCCCGCCTGGCGAAGCTCGAGGAGGAGCTCGCCGCCCTCGAGGCGGAGGGCGCCAAGGCCGACCAGAAGAAGAAGGTCAAGGACGCCGCCGAGAAGGACATGACGTCGGCTCGCAAGAACGCCGACGAGCAGATCGCCAAGCTCGAGCGCGTGTGGGAGGACTTCCGCACGCTCGAGGTGGGCGCCCTGAAGCCCGAGGACGACGTCTTCCACGAGCTGCAGGACCGCTTCGGTCAGTACTTCGAGGCGCACATGGGCGCCGAGTCGATCAAGCGTCGCCTCGAGGCGTTCGACCTGGCCGCCGAGAGCGAGAACCTGCACCTGCAGATCTCCGAGGGCAAGGGTCAGCGCAAGATCCGCGCGATCAAGCGACTGAAGGTCGTCAACTCGTTCCTGCAGACTGGTATGTCGCCGGCCTCCATGGTGCTCGACGTCGTCCCGGTCATTCCGCCGGAGCTTCGTCCGATGGTCCAGCTCGACGGTGGCCGTTTCGCCACCAGCGACCTGAACGACCTCTACCGTCGCGTGATCAACCGCAACAACCGCCTCCGTCGCCTGATCGACCTCGGTGCCCCCGAGATCATCGTCAACAACGAGAAGCGCATGCTGCAGGAGGCCGTCGACGCGCTATTCGACAACGGTCGCCGTGGTCGCCCCGTCACCGGTACCGGCAACCGCGCCCTGAAGTCCCTGAGCGACATGCTCAAGGGAAAGCAGGGTCGCTTCCGCCAGAACCTGCTCGGAAAGCGCGTGGACTACTCGGGCCGTTCCGTCATCATCGTCGGACCCCAGCTCAAGCTCCACCAGTGCGGTCTGCCCAAGCAGATGGCCCTCGAGCTGTTCAAGCCGTTCGTGATCAAGCGCCTGATCGATCTCGGTCACTCGCAGAACATCAAGGCCGCCAAGCGCGCCGTCGAGCGCTACCGTCCCGAGGTCTGGGACGTGCTGGAAGAGATCATCCGCGAGCGCCCCGTGCTGCTGAACCGTGCACCCACCCTGCACCGTCTCGGCATCCAGGCGTTCGAGCCCCAGCTCGTCGAGGGCAAGGCGATCCAGCTGCACCCGCTCGTGTGCGCGGCGTTCAACGCCGACTTCGACGGTGACCAGATGGCCGTGCACCTTCCGCTGTCGGTCGAGGCTCAGGCCGAGGCCCGCGTGCTGATGCTCGCCTCGAACAACATCCTGAAGCCGTCGGACGGCCGTCCGGTGACCCTGCCCTCGCAGGACATGATCATCGGTCTGCACCACCTGACCACCCTCAAGGAGGGGGCTGCGGGCGAAGGCCGTGCGTTCGGTTCGGTGGGTGAGGCGATCCTGGCCAAGGACGAGGGCACCCTCGACCTGCAGGCCAAGGCGCGCATCCGCATCCCCGGCCTCACTTTCCTCGAGGGCCAGGCGCCCGAGGGCTACGAGAAGCACGGTCTGGTCGACGCGTCGCTCGGTCAGGCGATCTTCAACGACACGCTGCCCAAGGGCTACCCGTTCGTTCGCGAGCAGGCCGACAAGGGCAAGCTGTCGCAGATCGTCAACAAGCTGGCCGAGGAGTACCCGAAGGTGGAGGTCGCGGCCTCCCTCGACCGCATCAAGGACGCCGGTTTCTACTGGGCCACCCGTTCGGGTGTCACGGTGGCGCTGAGCGACATCCTCACGCCGCCGAACAAGGCCGAGATCGTCGCGGGCTACGAGAAGCAGGCCGCGAAGGTCCAGGGACAGTACGAGAAGGGTCTCACCACCGACGCCGAGCGTCGTCAGGAGCTCATCAAGATCTGGACCGAGGCCACCGACGAGGTCCAGAAGGCGATGCGGGACAACTTCCCCGCCGACAACACCATCAACCGCATGGTCTCGTCGGGCGCCCGTGGTAACTGGCTGCAGATCCGCAACATCGCGGGTATGCGAGGCCTGGTGAACAACCCGAAGGGTGAGATCATCCCTCGCCCGATCATCTCGTCGTACCGTGAGGGTCTGTCGGTCGCCGAGTACTTCATCGCGACGCACGGTGCCCGTAAGGGTCTGGCCGACACGGCCCTCCGTACGGCCGACTCGGGGTACCTCACCCGTCGTCTCGTCGACGTCTCGCAGGATGTCATCATCCGCGAGGAGGACTGCGGCACGTCGAAGGGCCTCGAGCTCCCGATCGCCGCGGCCGACTCGACCGGTGCGCTGGTCAAGGACGCCAACGTCGAGAACTCGGTGTTCGCTCGCACGCTCGCCACGGCGGTCGTCGACGCGCAGGGCACCGTGCTGGCCGAGGCCGGCGACGACGTGGGCGACGTGCTCATCAACAAGCTGGTCGAGGGCGGCGTGGAGTCGATCAAGGTCCGCTCCGTGCTGACCTGCGACTCGGCCGTCGGTGTCTGCGCGAAGTGCTACGGCCGTTCGCTGGCCACCGGCAAGATCGTCGACATCGGCGAGGCCGTCGGCATCATCGCGGCCCAGTCGATCGGTGAGCCCGGTACTCAGCTGACGATGCGTACCTTCCACACCGGTGGTTCCGCCTCGGCAGACGACATCACGCAGGGTCTTCCCCGCGTGCAGGAGCTGTTCGAAGCGCGTACCCCCAAGGGCGCGTCGCCGATCGCCGAGGCCGATGGCCGCATCACGATCGACGAGACCGACAAGGCCAAGAAGGTCATCCTCACGCCCGACAACGGCGACGAGCCGGTGGTCTACCCTGTCCTGAAGCGTGCGACGCTCCTGGTCGAGGACGGTCAGCACGTCGTGGTCGGTCAGCCGATCCTGGTCGGAACGCTCGACCCCAAGGAGGTCATGCGCGTGCAGGGTGCCCGCGAGGTGCAGAAGTACCTCGTCAACGGCGTCCAGGGCGTGTACCGCTCGCAGGGTGTGCCGATCCACGACAAGCACATCGAGGTCATCGTCCGACAGATGCTCCGCAAGGTCACCGTCGTCGACCACGCCGACACCGACCTGCTGCCCGGCGAGCTGGTGGACTTCAAGCGCTACCAGGCCATCAACCGCGAGGCCGTCGGCGAGGGCAAGCGCCCCGCGTCGGGTCGTCCGGAACTGATGGGTATCACGAAGGCGTCGCTCGCGACGGAGTCGTGGCTGTCGGCCGCGTCGTTCCAGGAGACCACCCGCGTTCTCACGCAGGCGGCCATGGAGGGCAAGAGCGACCCGCTCGTCGGCCTCAAGGAGAACGTCATCATCGGAAAGCTCATCCCCGCCGGAACCGGTCTTGCGAAGTACCGCAACGTCACGGTCGAGGCGACGGAAGAGGCCAAGAGCGAGCGGTACCCCAACCGCATCTTCGCCTCGGACGGCGCGTACAGCGACGCCGACCTGAGCTACGTCGATTTCGACAGCTTCTCGACGGACGACTTCACGCCCGGCACGTACAACTGATCACGGTTCGGGAGAGTGAGCTCGCTCGCTCTCCCGGCCTGATCGAAGGTGCCGAGCGACGCCGTCACGAAGACGACCGATCGATCCTCGAAGGCCCCCGGTTCCGCCGGGGGCCTTCGTCGTGCCGTCCGCCTTGTTCACGTCACGCGCTCGCGGCGTGTCGAGGGCAGGGTGCGACGGGGGCATGCGCCTACCGTTGACGAGGAGGAATGCATGGCTCGAATCGGTGGACGCAGCCTGTGGTTGGCCTGGCCCGCAGGGCTGTTCTGCCTGGCCGCGGTCGCGGGGCTGAGCTATCTCGCCGCCCCCGGCGTGCCGGTCGCCGTCGCCTTCGTGGGCGACACTCTGCGCGCCGCCACAGGAACTCCCGTGACCGCCGAGACGGAGCCGGCGACACCCGCGACGGACTGCCGGCACCTGTATTCGCAGCCGCTGTGGTCCTCGCTCGTGTGGTCGCCGGACGCCCTGCTCTCCCAGCGACGCACGGCCCCGCTGTCCACGCCGGAGGCGGTCGCCGCGTCGACCCCCGCGACGGTCGTCACATGCCATTGGCGCGGTGTCGACGGCCGTTTCGTCGAGACCACGGTGTCGACCGTGTCGCCGGAGGGGGCTGCGGCCGCGGCCACCACGCTCGCCGCGCAGGGATTCGCATGCGCCACAGCGGCGGATGCCACGCAGACCGACGTCACGCACTGCTCCCGCACGACCGGCGATGTCGACGAGGTGCACGACCTGCGCGGCGATCGATGGGTGTCGTCGACCCTCAGCGGCTGGAGCCCCGTCGACTACACCGCGGTCGTGGCATCCCACGCGTTCTTCGGCGGATGACGCCGGCCCGCGTCATCCGAAGATCGACGAGATGATACTCGCGGTGTATCCCGTGGGCGCGAGGTTCGAGTACTGCGTGTCGATCAGGACGTCGTCGCGCCAGTAGAGCGTCCGCCCATCGTTGACGGGATACGTCTCGTTGATCCACGTCTTCTCGCAGCGGGTGCCGGAGTCGGGTGTGTAGCAGCTGAAGCCCTGCGTCGCCACGAGGTCGTTGAGCATGTCGAGAGCGGGCCCGCGATTCATCCGCGAGATGGTGGTCGTGAGTCCCGTCGTGTCTGCGGCCGGGTCGCGCCAGATGCAGATGAGGGACCCGTCGGGCTGCACGCCCGAGGGAGCCAGGGCCGGATCGTTCAGGGGAACGGTGCCCAGCTGCGCGAGGACGTCTGCCGAGAGCATGGCCTTGCAGTCCGCGGGAAGACGCACCTCGGTGGGCGCCCGTGAAAAGGTCGGGATGTTCGACGGGGTGGGCGACGTCGAGATCGGGGCCGAGGTGGCAGGAGCCGCCTCTTCAGCGGCGGGGGCGCACGCGGTCAGCACGAGCACGGCAGCACCGATGAGCGCCGCGGGAACGGCGGGGCGGAGCGGGCGACGGGGCATGGGATTACCCTAAGCCGACGTTCCGACACGGTCGAGACGCACTTCCGTCGGCACGCCTACGCGATGGGTCGCCCCCGGCGGGATAGCCTGGCGCCGCAATCACCGCGTGAGGAGAACCCATGAGCGACAACACGTCGGGCCGCGACCCCGTCGCTGCGCCGAAGGATCAGTACGGTGACCCCGTCACCGCCTCGACGGATTCGTACGGCGACCCCGTCGTCGAACCGACGGAGAACGAGCACGACGTCGTCGGTCGAGCCCACGAGGGTCTCGCCGATGCCGAAGCCGCCCGTCGCGACGCCGTCGACCCGCAGGTGGCCGAGGCCGCGTGGGGTGAGCGGGAGCAGCGCGAGCGCGAAGATTCCGCCGCGCTCGCCGATCGCCGCGACCACACGGCGCCCGTCGTGCACGACGCCTCGCCGGTCGAGCCGCAGACCGCGCCGGCGGCTGCGCCTGCGTCGTCGGTCGATCTCGACGACGAGGACGCCCGCTGGGCCGCCTACGCCGCCTCCGCCGAGCCCGCGCAGCAGGGCACGTCGACCGCGCGACACGACGACGACGCCCGCACCACGGTGTCGCCGGTCGCCGAGACGGCCGTGGTGGCCGGAACGGGAGCCGCGGTCGCCGGCGCCGGTGCCGCGACGACGTCCGCTTCCGACGAGCCGACCCGGGCTTACGGCGGCCCGCAGCCCATCTTCGTGCAGGCGCCGGAGGCCCCGCGCCCGCGCGGCAACCGCGGGGCCGCCGGCGCGATCGGCCTGCTCGCGGCGCTGGCCTTCGCCGTGCTCTACCTCGCCGCGATCCTCGGCCTGCGCCTGCTCACCGACGGACTGCAGGTCGCCGACCTCGGCACCGCGGCCCTCTCGGCTCTCGGCACCTGGGGCTTGTGGGTTCCCACGGTCGCGTTCTACCTGGGCTTCTGGTTCCTCGGTGCGCTGATCAACCGCGGCCGCTGGGGTCACTGGGTGGTGTGGGGCTTGATCGTCGGCGTCGTCGCGTGGGCGGGGCACCTCCTCGGAGTCCTCCTGGCCGCACCGTTCTGGATGATCGACGCGCGCGAATCCGTCGATCTTCTGCTGGCGAACGTGCTCGCTCCGCTCGCGATCGTCGCCTTCGTCCTCGGCCGGGAGCTCACGATCTGGTTCGGCGCGTGGGTGTCGGCTCGCGGTCGCCGCATGACGGAGCTCAACGCCGAAGCGCAGCGCGAGTACGAGCGCACCCTCGAGGCCGGCCCGCAGCTGTCGCAGCGCTGAGCCGGATGCCATGACGAATGAGCCGCGACCGGCGGGGGTGACCCCGCCGGTCGCGGCCGTTTTCGCCTCCGTCGTCTTCATCGCGCTGTCGATCGCCGCGCTGGGGGTGGCCAGCCTCGTTCTGGATGCCGACGTCATCCCCGTGCGGGGCCTCGGCGCCGTGCCCGGTGTGATCGGACAACTGGCGGCCCTCGGCTGCTTCGCCGGTGTTCTCCTGTGGGGGCTGCGCGCGCGTCCGCCGTCCTACCTCACTGCCGTCCCCTGCGCCGTCGGCGCGTACGTGGGCGAGGTGGTCGGTGTCGTGGTCGGCGCGCTGATCAGCGGCGCCGACCCGGCCCGTGGTGTCGCCGCCGCGGGCAGCGTCGCCCTGGGATTCGCCGGTCCCGTGGTGGCGGCGGCGGGCCTGGTGGCCGCGCTGTTCGGGGTGCTGCTCCTTCGCGCGCGGACGAACGGACCGCGGTGGGGCTGGGAAGACGACGACGACGCTCCGTGATGCCGTGCACCTCCTCGGCGCCTCGCTGCCTCGGCATCCCGGCCCGCGAGTACGTGTGACGCGCGGGCACCCGTGGCATCCGCGTCCTTCCGGGCGTGTCGGGCTAGCGTAGGGAGGGTGGAGCGGTCGCTCGAAAGCCAGGTCGGTCAGGCAGTGGATGCCTGGCTGCGTTGGCTGCCCCGCTGGGAGCCGGCAAACCACCGGGGGCGCGTCGCGCCGTGCCGCCGGTGCTTCGGATCGCCGGTGCTTTCTGCCGCGGGGCTGGGCTCGGATGTGCCGCACGGCGTCCAGCATGGCCTCTCCACGCGCGTGAAGGGGATCGTCGATCACGCGGTCGCCGACTACACCGCCCGCAACCTCCCGATGCTGCAGACCGAGCTCGACCAGCAGTCGGAGCGCAACCGACGCCGTTCGTACCGTCCCGCCGAGGGACTCGAGCCCGAGTTCGAGGGGATGCCGCTCGACCCCGACCCCGAGCCCGGTTCGCCGTTCCTGTTCACCCTGTCGGGCCTCGCCGCCGAAGAGGATGCCGCGATCCCCGCCCTTCCGGCGCTGTCGGACGCCGCCAAGGCGGCGCTGCGTCAGGAAGTCGGCCTCGCCGACGACTACGCGAACATGGTCGGTCGCGAGGTGTGTTCGATTCTGCTGCACCACCGCCTGCGTATCCAAGCCGCCGTGGCGGAGTACGTCGAGCCGCAGATCGCGGCCCTGCTCGACGACCTCACGCGCTCGCTGGACGCGCCGTTCGATTCGCGGGAGTCCGAGCCCCCCGCATCCTGACCACCTGTGCACAAGCGGACGGCGCGATCATGCTGTTTTGTTAGCATCGACGGGTCGTTCGCCGGTGGTGTCGCGGACGCAGCGTCCGGAGGGAGCTCGATGCCGCAGCGACTCCCTTCGTCGCCGCCCATCCTGCCCGGGCTCGCGTACATCCGTCCCCTCGGTTCGGGTGGCTTCGCCGACGTCTTCCTCTACGGCCAGGACATGCCGCGCCGCGATGTCGCCGTCAAGGTGCTGCCCAGCGACGTGCGCGACGCCGACTTGCTGCGCATGTTCAACGCCGAGGCCGACGTCCTCGCCCACCTGTCGGCACATCCCTCGATCGTCACCGTCTATCAGGCGGGGATCTCCGCCGACGGCAGGCCGTACATCGTCATGGAGTACTGCCCGGGATCGCTCGCGCAGCGCTTCCGGGTGGAGCGGATGCCGCTGGCTGAGGTGCTGTCGATCGGCGTGCGCATGTCGGGGGCTCTCGAGTCCGCGCATCACGCGGGCCTCATCCACCGCGACGTGAAACCCAGCAACATCCTCGTCACCACCTTCGGCGCGCCGGTCCTCGCCGACTTCGGCATCTCGTCGTCGCTGGTGCGGCAGGGGGCCGACGAGATGATGGCGATGTCGGTGCCGTGGAGCGCGCCCGAGGTCGTCGCCGAGCAGACCGCGGGTACCGTCGCGAGCGAGGTGTGGAGCCTCGGCGCGACCGTCTACTCCTTGCTGGCGGGGCACAGCCCCTTCGAACGTCGGGAGAAGGGCCAGAACTCCCGCGAACAGTTGCGGCGGCGGATCGCCCGCGCCTCGTACACCGACGTCGCCCGCGCCGATGTCCCGGCGGCGCTCCAGCAGGTGCTCGCGCAATCGATGTCGCGCAATCCCTCGGCTCGCCACGCCAGTGCCCTCGCATTCGGCGAAGCCCTGCAGACGGTGCAGGTCGACATGGGCCTTCCCGCGACGCCCCTCGAAGTGCCGGCCGCCGAGTGGGCTCCGGCGGCGCGCACGGTCGACTTCGCCGACCCGACGCTGCGCGGACCGGCTCGCTCGCACATCGAACGCGAGGGCTCGCGGAAGCACCGCGCGTCGTCGGGGGTCGCCGGCTACGCCCGTGACGAAGACACCGACATCTCCGCGCCCGCCCCGCGGACGTTCCACCCGCTGCCCTGGGTGCTCGCCACGGCGACTGCAGTCACGACGGCGGCCGTGGTGGTGGCGGCCCTGTACGCCACGGGCGTGCTCCGGTGAAGCGCGGTACGCTCGCGGGCCTCACGGCCGCCGCGGTGTCGGCGGCTCTGGTGGTGACGGCGAGTATCGTCTGGCCGGGACTGGACGCGCAGCAGACGCCCGAGGTCGACACCTCCGTCTGGGCGCTGCAGACTGGCGACGGCCAGCGCTACGCGCGGGTGAACACCGCCGTCGGAGAACTCGACACCGTCCGCACCGCGGGCAACCCCACCCAGGTCGCGCAGTCGGGCGACGGTGCCTATCTGTTCACCGACAGCTTCAGCAAGCTCACGCGCATCGACGAGGCTCTGCCTGTCGATCTGCAAGAGGAACAGCTGCAGGCCGCTCCCGATACCCCGCCGGGAACCACCTCCGTGGTCACGGCGGGGGACTACGTCGTCTACCGCACAGATGTCGGGACGCTCTTCGCCGGACGGTTGAGTCGCGCCGGTCAGGCGGCCGTCGAGCTCGACCCCTTCGAGGTCGCCGATGACGACGACGCGGCCGCGTACACGGCGGACGCCCTGGCGTTGGACGACCGGGGGATGCTCTTCGCCTATTCGTCGGCAGACGGATCGGTCCTCCGTTACGACATCGAGTCCGACGAGCTCCGAGGTCGGGACGCCCTCGACGTCGACGCCGCGTCGCCGGTGCTGTCGGCCGCCGGCGACACGTGGGTGCTCGTCGACGCCGAGGCCGGTCGTGTGTGGGTCCGCGGCGAGGACGCCGTCGACATCGAGACCGGCGACCAGGTGGTGATCGGCGACGCCGACGCCGACGCCCGCGCCGTCTACATCGCCGACGATCAATCCCTGTGGACCGTCCCCGCGGACGGCTCCGAGCCCCGGCGCGAGGTGGGTGGCGGCGGAAACGTCTTGGGTCAGCCCGCTCGACCCGTGTGGCACCAAGGGGTCGCCTATGCGGCGTGGCTGCTCCCGGGCGACGCCCGGGGCACTCTGTGGCGTTCCGACCAGGGCGAGACGGGTCTCGACTACGGCGGGGCGACCATGCCCGATCAGCGGCGCCCGACCTTCGTCGCGACCGACCATGCCGTCATCCTGAACGAGACGCGCACGGGGTGGGTGTGGACCGTTCCCGACGGCGCGTTGGTCGCGTCCAGTCAGAATTGGTCGCTGGATGACCGAACAGAGCAGACGGCCGTGCAGAGCGACGAGCAACTCAGCGTCGTGCTCGACCCGAAGCCGCCCATCGCTGAGCCGGACTCCTTCGGCGTGCGCCCCGGGCGGCTCGTGACGCTCCCCGTCCTGCTGAACGACCACGACCCCAACGAAGACGTGTTGAGCATCGTGAGTGAGAGCGTGACGGGCCTCGACCCCGGCTTCGGGACCCTCGCGCTCACCGATTCCGGCCAGCGGCTCGCGGTGCGCGTTTCGCCGACCGCCACGGGCAGCGCGACGTTCTCCTACGCGGTGACGGACGGCACCACCGCCGACGGTCTCACCTCCGCTCCCACCACGGTCACGGTGGCGGTGTCGCCCGCCGACAGCAACGCGGCGCCGGTGTGGTGCGGGGTCGCCGCCTGCCTGCAGCCGTGGCCCACCCCCGAGGTCGCCCGCGGCGGCACCATCACCGTTCCCGTCCTGGCCGGCTGGATCGACCCCGACGGCGATCCGCTCCTCCTCCTCTCCGTCGACAATCCGGGGGGTGTGGGCACGGTCGCCGCGACGCCGGGCGGCGACGTCGTGTACCAGCACGCCGACGACGGATCCGGCGGTGAGCAGAACATCGAGCTCGAGGTCGTCGTCGCCGACACCCGCGGCGCGACCACCACCAAGCCCCTCCTCGTCCGCGTCGCGCCCGACCCGGGCCTCTCGGTGCAGTCGTTCGCCGTCATCGACACCGTGGGCTCCTCCGTCTCGGTCGACGTCGGCCCGCGCGTGACCGGAACCGCCGGGGACGTGACATTGACCTCCGTCCGCGTCCTCGACGGCGCCGACGCGACCGCCACCGTCCTCGGCGGCAGCACCGCTTTCGAGGTGACCGCGGCGCAACCGGGCGTCTACCGTGTTGATTTCACCGTCAACGGCGGAGGTCGTGACGCGAACGGGACCGCCCGCGTCACGATGCTGCCGGCGGACGCTCCGGCGCAGCTGTCGACCTCGCCGGTGGTGGCCTTCGTCCGCCCCCAAGAAGACGCGACCCTCGACGTCTTCCGCGCCGTGTCGAACCCGACCGGGCGGGTCCTGCTGTTGAGCGAGGTGGAGGCCAGCGCCGAGGAAGGTGCGTCCCTCACCGTCGACACGGTGGGGCAGAACGACCTCCGCGTCTCGGGCAGCACGGCCGACGGCGCCGCCGGACTCCTCGGGACGGTGGGCTACACGGTGAGCGACGGTACCGACGACGAGGGCTCGCGTGTGGCGGGGGAGGCCACGGTCTACCTGCTGCCCCCGGCGCCGGAGATCGCTCCGATCGCCGTCGACGACACGGTGACCGTGCGCGCCGGAGCGCAGATCGACATTCCCGTTCTCGACAATGACATCTCCCCCGCGGGCGGACGTCCCACGCTCGATCCGTCGAGCGTCCAGGCCACCCCCGCGGCGGACGCTCTCGCCTTCGCCTCCGGCGGTGTGCTCCGCTACTTGGCTCCGACGACCCCGGGGGCCTACGAGGTGACCTACCGGGTGACGACGGCCGGGACGCCGTCGCTGTGGGACCAGGCGACGGTGCGCGTCACCGTGCTCGGCGAGGACGCCAATCGGGCGCCTCTTCCCGACACCCTGGAGGGGCGCGTTCTCAGCGGGGGCACGACCTCGATCGACTTCGCGGCCTTCGGGATCGACCCGGATGGCGACGCCGTGACACTCGACCGCGTCGTGGCGCAGCCGGACCGCGGGACGGCATCGGTGTCGCCCGACGGGACGTCGATCCTGTACTCCTCGATCCCCGGCGATCGCGGCCAGGTGTCGTTCCGCTACCGGGTGTCCGACTCGGCGAACGCCACGGGCGAGGGGTCGGTCCGCATCGGCGTGCTGGATGCCGAGGCCAACCCCAGCCCCATCACCTTCACCGAATACGTGCAGGTGCAGGCGGATGCGGATCGCACCGTCCGGGTCAGCCCTCTGGCCAACGACATCGATCCCACGCAGGGTCGGCTCACGCTGACCGGCGTACGGCCGGATCTGCCCGAGACCCTCATCGACGGCAGTGACAATCCAGAGTACGAGCGCCTCGAAGGGTTCGTCGTCGCGGTCTCCGACACCGCCGTGGTCCTTCGCGCGGGGGCGCAACCGGGCACCCTGTCGTTCCTTTACGACGTCGCATCCGAGTCCGGTAACACCGGCCGCGGTCTGATCGTGGTGAAGGTCGTGCGCGAGAACGTGCCCGATTACCCCATCGTCACCGACACCGTGCTGACGGTCGAGAACCGCGACGACTTCGCCTCCGGTGTCGACGTCATCGCCGGACGAGCCACGTGGTCGGGCGGCGAGCTGGGCGATCTCGATGTGGAGCTCTGGGGCGAGCCGGCCGACGTCCGGATCGACGGGCGGCGGATCTCGGGCGCCCTGCCCGCCACGCGCCGCGTGATCCCCTTCGCCGTGACCGGGCGTGCGGGCGACACAGACGTCACGACCTATGCCTTCCTCCGGGTTCCCGGCGACGACGACCTCAGCCTGTCCCTGCGCCCGAACGCGGCCCAGCGCGTCGACGAGCTCGCGTCCGTCTCGTTCGACATGGCATCCCTCGTCGCCCTTCCCCGCCGCGCGACGCTCGAGGTCGGCGCCGAGGTCACCCCGACGGGCGTCCGCCCCGAAGCCCGATGCTCCCTCGCCGGCTCGGTCGTCACCTACGACGCGGGCAACGGGTCGCCGTGGACCGATGCGTGCCGTGTTCCCGTGCGGGTGGCCGGCAGCGAGGAGTGGACGGTGCTGTCGGTGCCCATCGGCGTCGTCGCCCGCGATCCTCAGCCCGAATTGCGTCCGGGCGCGCTCACCGTGGGGCCGGGGGAGACGGCCACCTTCGACCTGCGCAACATGACGTCGTGGCAGCTCGGTCGCGAAGACGCGGGGGGCGTGCGCTACGCGCTGGAGTCCTCCGGCTCGGCCTTCGCGATATCGCTCGACGGGTCCACCGTGAGCGTGACGGGCGACGATCGAGCCCTGCCCGGGACCGAGAACGCCGCCATCGTCTCGATCACGAGCCACCGTGCGGTGGCACCGGCTCGTCTCGTGCTGCGCGTCGGGTCAGCGCCCTCCACCCTCCCGCAGGGGGGCACCACGTCGTCGCAGTGTTCGCAGGCGTCGGGGACGAGCTGCACCATCGATGTGATCGGCATCCCGGGCGAGGTCAATCCGCTTCCGGGCACGCCGCTGGAGGTCGTCGCCGTGAGCTCCGCGACCACGTGCACGGGCGTGAGCTTCGCGGTCGCCTCGCCGACGAGCATTGCGGCATCGTGGAACGGCGACACCCCCGGAGCGACCTGCACCGCGGCAGTGACTCTCCGTGATGCGCAGGGCAGGACGACCGCGTCCGTCCGTGACGCCCGCGTCACCCTCGACCTGCTCGGCTTCCCCCGTCCGCCCGCGAGCGTGCGGCAGACGGCGTTCGCCGACGGCTCCCTCACGTTGCGCGTCGACCCGGGTGAGGCCGGGCGCGCCTACCCGGGTCTGTCCGGCTTCACCGTGCGCACGGGAGGAGCGACCGTCGGACGGTGCGCCGCCGACGGATCGTGCCCGCCCATCGCCGCGCCCAACGGAGAACAGCGCGAGTACGTGGTGACCGCCGTCAATGCCGTGGGGGAGTCCCGGGGCGCGGTGCGCACGACCGGGTGGGCGTATCGGCCGCCGGCGCAGCCGCGCGAGCTGGCGTTCACTCCGACGCAGACCAGTGGCGAGGGGAAAGTCGCCGATCTGGTCGTCAGCGGCGTGGACGGGTCCGAGACGGGGTCGCTCGAGATCTCCAGCCCCGTCGGCGAGACCGTTCGCGTCGACGTCGGGCGCAACCAGGATGTGGTGCAAGTGCGCCGGTTCGTGGTCGGCTCCAATGACGCCACTTCCGTCACCGTCCGACCGATCTCGCGGTTCACGCTTCCCCCGGGCCTCGGTGGAGCCGCGAACGGCAGCGAGCTCGTCGGGACCGCGCACGGAGTCGGTGCCCCGACCAATCCGATGCTGATCTTCACCTCGACGCCGGCGAGCGACGGCACCACCACCATCGTCGCCCGCGCGACCGCCGCGCAGAACGGCACCGACAGCGTGGTCGGCTTCGGCATCGTGCCCGAGGGGAGACGTTGCGTGCCGCGCGAAGACGGTGACACCGCCCAGTTCACCGAACGCTCGGGAGAGACATACCGTTACACGATGTGCGCCGAGTCGTTCTTCGGCGACCGCTCCTACGGCGTCACGAGTCGCACGGAGCAGGTGGGCGCGGTCCAGAGCACGAAAGCGCCGAAGGGCTACACGTTCACTGTCGGGTCCCGTCCCGGCGTCGATCCCGAGAACCGTGTGGCGCGCTGGCGGATCGAGAGGATCAACGAGGGCGAAGCCCCGCCCCGCCGCAACGACACGCTGTACCAGGGATTCGACGACGAGCGAAGCTCGGTGTTCGACCGGGACCCCGAGATCAAGGTCCACTTCAGACACCAGGTCTGGGGCACCGAGTCGGAGCGCGGCGACGTGATGCCGGCCAGTGGCAGCGCCCCCTACCAGGTGCAGGCGACGTGGAGCCTCACGAGCTGCGAGGCCGGTGGGGTGCTCCTCGCCGAAGGTTCTTCGGTGGGCGACAGGGCGAACGTCGTCTTCACGTACGGTGATGTCGTCTACCGGGACGCGGCCGGCGCGGAGATTGCGAAGTCTCCGGACAACCCCCAGCTCGTACCCGCCGGCGCCGTCACCGTGGAGGGGATCAACGTCAGCGTGGATTGGTCGAAACAGGGGTGGAACCTCGATCCCGCCGCTGCGAAACTTTCGGGCTCCTGCCGACCAGCCCCCTGATCCCGGGCCGGCCCGGCATCCGTCCCCCCACTTCTCGAAGGAACCCGACATGACGATCACCCAGGAGCAGGCCACCTGGTTCTCCCAGACCTTCTCGCAGATCGCCGACAACGTCGAGCGCGCCGTCCTCGGCAAGCGCCACGTCGTCGAACTCGTCCTGACCGCGATGCTGAGCGACGGTCACGTGCTGCTCGAAGACGTGCCCGGTACGGGCAAGACCTCCCTCGCGCGCGCCGTGGCGCAGTCGGTGCAGGGCACGAACACGCGTATCCAATTCACGCCGGATCTGCTGCCGGGCGACATCACCGGCATCACCGTTTACGACCAGAAGACGGGCTCGTTCGAGTTCCACACCGGTCCGATCTTCGCCAACATCGTGCTCGCCGATGAGATCAACCGCGCCAGCCCCAAGACCCAGTCGGCCTTGCTCGAGGTCATGGAGGAGGGCAGGGTCACCATCGACGGCGTCTCTCGTCAGGTGGGCGTGCCTTTCCTCGTACTGGCCACGCAGAACCCCGTCGAGCAGGCAGGAACGTACCGTCTCCCCGAGGCGCAGCTCGACCGCTTCCTCCTGCGTACGTCGCTCGGATACCCCGACCACGCCGCGACCGTCCGCATCCTCGACGGGGCGGCGGTCGCCACGGCGGAGCTCCGCGCCATCATCACCCCGCAGGCGCTCGTCGGCATGGCCGACCTCGCAGCATCCGTGTACGTCGACGCGCTCGTCCTCGACTACATCGCCCGACTCGTGGATGCCACGCGTACGGCCGACGAGGTGCGCTTGGGCGTCAGCATCCGCGGCGCTCTGGCGCTGACCCGGGCGACCCGCTCCCGCGCGGCATCGCAGGGTCGCACCTACGCCACTCCCGACGACGTGAAGGCCCTCGCCGTGGCGGTGCTCTCCCACCGCCTGATCCTCCACCCCGAGGCCGAGTTCGACGGTGTCACCCAGGAGGCCGTGATCGGCCAGGTCCTTCTCGACACGCTTCCTCCCACGCAACGCGAGAGTGCGTGACGATGCCCCGCGCCCATCGGTTCCACCCGGCGGCGGGAGGTGACGTATGCCCGACGCCGATCTCACCGAATCGCGGCTGACGCGGACTTCCGCGGGCACCCTGAGGACCGGTTCGCGCACGTCGGTCACCTCGACGTCGGTCCGGCGTCAGCGGCGCATCGTGCGCGTCGTCGTGCGGACGACGGAGGTCTGGCGTGCCCTCGCCGAGGCGGCCCGCGCCGCCGCGCGCTGGGCCGGCCGTACGGTGCGTCCGGCCGGAGCCGTCGTGGTCGTCGCCGCCACGGTGGGATCGGTCTTCGGCATCCGCTTCGGCTGGGTCGAGTGGATGGTCGCAGGTTTCGCCGCCGCCCTGCTCCTGGCGATGAGCGTGCCGTTCCTGTTCGGCGCCCGCGCCTACGACGTGGACCTGACCCTTCAGCACGAGCGCGTCGTCGCCGGCCACGGCGTGAGCGGCGAGATCGTGGTGCGCAACGACAGCGCGCGCCCCTCGTTGCCAGGACGACTCGACATCCCCGTGGGTCGTGGACTGGTCGAGTTCGGGGTGCCGTTCCTCCGCGCCGGACAGGCGAAGACCGAGCCTCTGGAGATCCCTCCGCTGCCCCGCGGCGTCGTCCGGATCGGTCCGGTGACGACCGTGCGAAGCGACCCCGTGGGGTTGCTCCGCCGCGAACACTCCTTCGACGACGTGCACGATCTCTTCGTGCACCCCCGCACCGTCGGCCTCCCCTCGACCAGCGCGGGCCTCATCCGCGACCTCGAGGGCAGCGCCACACGGCGATTGGTCGACGCCGATATGTCGTTCCACGCCATCCGCGAGTACGTCCCCGGCGACGCACGTCGTCAGGTGCACTGGAAGTCGACCGCGAAGACCGGGCGGCTGATGGTCCGTCAGTACGAGGAATCTCGACGCTCCCGCATGGCCGTGGTGCTCGCCGCGGCGACGCCGGAGTACGCGGATGCCGACGAGTACGAGCTGGGGGTCTCCGCCGCCGCGTCTCTCGGGTTGCGCGCCGTCCGGGACGCCCGCGACATCGACGTCGTCACCGGTTCCGAGATCCCCCGGGTGGTGAAGGGGCGCCTGCGCGCGATCCGCCACCTTCCGGTGGTGTCTCCGCGGGCCATGCTCGACGGGTTCAGCGGCCTCGGCCGACACGACAACACCATGCCGGTGGAAGACGTCTGTCGCCTGGCATCCGAGTCGAACGAGCGCGTGTCGATCGCGTTCGTCGTCGTCGGCTCGACGGTTCCCCTGGCGCGTCTGCGGCAGGCGGCTCTCGCGTTCTCGGCCGACACGGCGGTTGCGGCGGTCATCTGCGACGAGCGCGCGCACCCGCGGATGCGAAGTGTGGGAGGTCTCACTGTCCTGACCATCGGCACGCTCGACGACCTGTCGGGACTCCTCGTGCGCGGGGCAGCCTCGTGAGTGCACGGCGCGACGCGGCTCGCCACCGCGAACCGTCGGTGCTGCCCCGTTGGGCCGCCGGGGGGACGTACGCGGCGGTGTGCGTGGTCTCGGCCGCCGTCGCCGCCTGGCCGGTGTACGCCACGGGGTCGTTCCTCGTGCTGGTCGTGGTCTCGGCGCTCGTCGCCGCCGGGGTCGTCGCCCTCGTCGCGTGGCGCCGGTGGGGTGGGTGGGCGCTCACGGCGGGACTCACGATCGCCTTCGCCGCGCTCGCCGTCCCCGTGGCCGTGCCGTCTCGGGCGACCTCGTTCCTCGACGTGCTCAGGGGCCTCGGGGAGGCGTTCGCGGGTGTCGTCGTGGCCTGGAAGGATCTCGTCACGGTCGACCTCCCCGTGGGGACCTACCGCAATCTCCTGGTTCCGGCGCTGGTGGTCTTCCTCGTCGGGACGGCACTCACGCTCGCCTTCTCGGTTCGCCCCGACGGCAGGGCGCCTGCCGCCGTCGTCTTCGGGATGGCGATGACAGGGTTCGGGCTCTTCTTCGGGCGCGGCGCCACCAGCGGGACGCTGTCGGTCGGCCCCGTCCAGGTGCCGGCGCCGGTGGAGACGGCGGTCGGCCTCGGAGCCCTCCTGGCCGCGGTGTTCTGGCTGGCCTGGCGTGCTCGCGACGAACGAGGGCGTGCCCTCTCGAGAGCCGGCGACCGCACGGCCGCGCAGGTTGGACGGGGCTCCTCGGTCGCGGGCCGTCGCCGCGCAGCCTCGGGCGTTGCGATGCTGGTCGTCGCCGTGGTGGCGACCGTGGCCGTCGTCCCGTGGGCGGCCCGGGATGCCGACCGTCGAGTGCTGCGTTCGGCTGCCGGGCCCGAGCGTCAGATCGCCGAAGCGGTGAGCCCGCTGGCCGAATACCGGTCGCTGTTCTCCGACGCCCGCTCCGATGATGTGCTCTTCCGTGTCGGGGGCTCCGGCGAGCTTCCCGAGCGCATCCGGATCGCCACGCTCGACACCTACGACGGTGAGGTCTTCCGCGCTTCCGGCGGCGAGGGTGCGGGGTTCGTCCGTCTGCCGTCATCCCGCGACGCCGGTGACGGCCGATCCATCGTCGCCGACGTCGAGATCGCGGACCTCGGAGGACTGTGGATGCCGACGGCCGGACAGCTGTCGGGGGCGACCTTCGACGGAGACCGGCGCACGCTGCTCGCCGATCGCTTCTACTACAGCGCGGACGCGCAGGCGGGCGTGCAGATCGCCGACGGGGGACTGCGTCCGGGGGACCGGTACCGGCTCTCCGCCGTCGAATCGACGGATGCCGACCTCGCCTCGCTGTCGGCGCCCGGCGACGCCGCGGGCACGTCCGGTGGCGGCAACCTGCGCCGGTGGGTCCAGGAGCACGCGACGGGGTCGGACGGGGCGGCGTTGCAGGCGTTGGTGCAGCTGCTGCGCGACCGCGGCTACCTCAGTCACAGTCTCGCCTCCGAGGGGTCGTCGCTCCCCGAATGGACCGCGGACCTGCCGGGGTATCAACTTCAGCCGAGCGCGTCGGGACATTCGATCGCCCGCATCGACCGCATGTTCGAGCGGCTGCTGGAGCGCGAGGACGACCCGCGCGCCGCCGCCTCCGACAACTTCGTCGCCGCGGTCGGCGATGACGAGCAGTTCTCCGTGGCGACGGCTCTGATCGCCCACGAGCTGGGGTTCCCCGCCCGCGTCGTGGTGGGGACACGCCTGAGCTCGGGCGACGCCACGCTCTCGACCTGCGACGCGGGGGAGTGCCGTGCACGCGACGTGACCGCGTGGACGGAGGTGGAGGGCGTCGACGGACGCTGGACGCCGCTCGACGTCACACCGCAATGGGAGAAATCCCCGAGCCTGGAGGTCACCCAGCAACAGGACCCGGAGAACGTCACGGAGGTGCGCCCCGACACCGTCGAGGAGGTCGTGCCGCCGGAGCCGGTGCAGGAAGACGACTCGCTCGACGACGACGAGCGCGTGGATGACGGGATCGACCTCGTCTGGCTGTGGGCTCTCCTGCGAACCGGCGGCGTCGTCCTGCTCTCCCTCCTCGTCGTCCTCGGGCCGTTCCTCACGGTCATCGTCGCCAAAGCGATGCGCCGGCGCGGCCGTCGGCTCGCTCCCGATCCCCGCTCGGCCATCGCGGGTGGGTGGGACGAGTACGTCGACACCGGGGTCGATTCCCGACGGACGGTGCCGCGCGCACCGACCCGGCGCGAGGTCGCCGCCGCGTTCGCGACACCTGCGGGGCTGCGTCTGGCCGATGAAGCCGACCGGGCGGTGTTCTCCGCCGCGACGGTGACCGCAGACGACGCCTCCGAGTTCTGGCGGGTCGTCGAACAGGAGCGACGAGCATTGCACAGTCGGCAGAGCCGGTGGCAGCGCGTGCGCGCCGCCGTATCGTTGAGATCGTTCCTGGGGTTCCTCGCCCCGGGTCGTTCGCGGCGGAGGCCGCCGCACCGCGACGAGAGGGGGATGCGTTCCGCCGCCCAGGCAGGACGCGACACGACATGACCGATTCGACGATGGTGGTTCTCGGGATGACGTCGCTCGCGCTCGTCATCGTGCTCTACGTCTGGTTCGCTCTGGCGCTGGCGGCGATGTTCCGGAAGATGGGCGAGCCCGCGTGGAAGGCCTGGGTGCCGGTGCTGAACGTCGCCACCGTGCTCCAGCGTGGGGATTTCTCGCCCTGGCTCGTCCTGCTCAATGTCATCCCGCTGTTCGGGGCGATCGCCTTCCTCATCGTCTTCATCGTCGCCGTACACCGCATCACCTCAGCCTTCGGCGGCGGCGCCGGGCTCACCGTGCTGGGTGCACTGGTCCCCATCGTCTGGGCCAGCGTCCTCGGGTGGGGGTCCGCGCGGTGGTCGGGCGAACACGTCGACGAGCGATCGGCGCCGGCCCGTCGCGGTCGTGACCACGCAGCGTACGTTCCGCTCATCGGCGGGTGGACGCCGGAGTCGGCGACCGCGACCGAGCCGGCCCGGTCGGAGCACGACCACGTCGATGCTCTGCCCCTGTCCGGGCCGGTGATCGTGCCGTTCGCGGCGCCGACGACGTCGCTGGCGGATGCCGTTCCCTCACCGATCGACTGGGCGCCGCGCGCCGATCCGGATCCCGTGTCCTTCGAGGAGCGTCGCCGCAGCGACGACGTCTCCGTCCCCTCACCGGATGCGATTCCCGCCAGAGCGGTCAGCGAGGTGCTGGACGCGCTCCGCGACGATCCTGCTCACGCGGCCGTCACCACGCGTCGCGCACGAGCGGTCGACGTCCTGCAGGGTTCGACGGCGGAGGGGAAGCCCGTCGCCTCCGCTTCGACGGTCTCCTCCGAATCGCGGGCGCAGGAAGCACCGCGTGACGGCGACGCCGCCGATGCTCAGGCGATCGGCGACGGAGAGCCGCGCGATCGCGACGTGCCCGATGGTGTCGAGTCACCGGTGACCCCCTGGATCACCCCGGGTCGACGGGCCCAGCGGGCGGCCGTGGGAGACGAGGCGCCCATCGCCGACGTCCCTCTCGTGCGGCCGTCACCCGAGCCGGCGGCACTCTCGCGTCCGTCGCCGGTCGTGGCCGGGGAAGAGTTCCCCGAGCTGTCCGAGGCGGTGTCGGCTGTCGCCGAGGCGCCGGAGGCGGGATCGCCGCGATCCGCCCGAACGTCGGTCTCGACTCTGTACACGCAGCCGGAGATGTTCGCGCCGTCGGCCGCCGCGGAGGACGACGTCGACGCCCTGGACCGCACCGTGGTGACACGCCGCAAACGCATTCCCTGGATGCTGGTCCCCCCCAGCGGCCCGGCGGTCGCGCTGACCTCCGACGTCGTCGTTCTCGGACGCCGCCCCGCGCCGGATGCCGAGCATCCCGACGCTCAGCTCGTCGCGATCTCGGATGAGACGCGCACGGTGTCCAAGACGCACGCACGCCTGCAGCTTCGCGGCGACACCTGGTTCGTGACCGACCTCGACTCCACCAACGGCGTCCTGTTCGCCACGCTCATGGGCACGGAGGTGGAGGCCCCGCCCGGTGAGGAGATCGAGGCCGGGGAGCGCTTCTTCCTCGGTGACGCGGAGGTGCGGCTGGCGCGGAGCGACGCGTGAGCGGCCCGCACGGCGGTGCCGACGATCCCGACGACGTGACGCTCTGGGCGGGTCGCCTCCGCCCCTGGCCGGTATCGCCCGTCGTCGACGGGGTCGACGATGAGACAGTGCGCTCGCGACGGGCGACGCCCGGTGACCACGGCACCGTCTCACCGCGGACCGTCGAGCCGGAGGGCGACGCGCGCTGCGAACGATCCGCCGGCGAAGCCGGTCGCGACGTCGATTCGCCGGGTACGGTCGACACGGATGGACGGACGTTCTCACCTGTGCGCCCAGCGCACCCGGCCGCTGGTGACGTCGCCTCGCCGGGCGCGGTCGAGCCGGACGAACGGACGTTCCCGCGTGCGCGCACCGCGAACCCCTCCGGTCGCGATCTCCATCCGTCGGTGGCGGTCGAGTCGGACGACGACACGCTCCGCTCACGGCCGGGCGGAGCAGCGGTTGGCGACATCGGTTCGTCGGGCGTCGTCGACCCGGACGAACAGACGTCCCCCCGTTCGCGTCCCGCTGACCCGACCGCTTCCGACGTGCGGGCGCCGGGCCTCGTCGAGTCCGGCGAGGAGACGCTCCGCTCCGTCTCCGGTGACGCCGAGACGGGAGCCCGCCCCCGCTCCGGCGGGGCACCGAGACCGCTCATCGCCGGCGATCCGCCGCCAGGTCGCGACGCGCACGCCCCGGTCGCCTTGCACCGGGAGTCGTACTCCCCGCGTCTCGATGCGTCCGTGAGGGTTCCGAGGACCGCGGCAGGTCGGATGGTGCCGACGGGGGATTCCGCGAGTCGGCGACCGCGACGCCCTCCCCACTGGAGACGCCTCATCCTGCTGGCGACAGCCATGGTCGCGATCGTGACCCTTGCTGCGGTCGGCGTCATCCTGCTGCTCGGCTGAGACCGCCCTGTCTCCGTCCCGGGCCGGCCCCGCTCGCGGACGTTTGCCGCACCCCGGGAGAACGCGTATCATCGAGCGGGTGTGCGTTCACGCGCGCCGTGCGTCATGCCCTCGGGCGTGTCACACGGATCAACGCTCGCACCATCTCAGGGATCGGCCTGCGAACAGGTCGCCCCCACGGCATATCCACCACGAAACGCGTCAGATCATTCTGTCGCGGGGTGGATCACACGTGAGCCCGACACGTCACGAATCGCAAGATGCGCGGCCTGTCGGGGGAGACACGACGCTGTCACCGTGCAGCACCTGGTCGGAACCGAGAGGAACCGCCCAGCCAATCAAGGAGAGAACGTGCCAACCATTCAGCAGTTGGTTCGCAAGGGCCGCTCGCCGAAGGTCTCGAAGACCAAGGCTCCCGCGCTGAAGTCGAACCCCCAGCAGGCCGGGGTGTGCACCCGCGTGTACACCACGACCCCCAAGAAGCCGAACTCGGCCATGCGCAAGGTCGCCCGCGTGAAGCTGCGCAACGGCACCGAGGTCACCGCCTACATCCCCGGCGAGGGCCACAACCTGCAGGAGCACTCGCTCGTGCTGGTCCGCGGCGGTCGCGTCAAGGACCTCCCCGGTGTCCGTTACAAGATCGTCCGCGGTGCACTCGACACCCAGGCTGTCAAGAACCGTAAGCAGGCTCGCAGCCGCTACGGCGCGAAGAAGGGCTGAGCCAGATGCCTCGTAAAGGTCCCGTCACCAAGCGTCCGGTCGTCAACGACCCGGTCTACGGCGCTCCGATCGTCAGCCAGCTGGTCAACAAGATTCTTGTCGACGGCAAGAAGTCGATCGCGGAATCCATCGTCTACACCGCCCTCAAGGGCGTCGAGGCGAAGAACAGCCAGGACGCCGTCGCCACGCTGAAGAAGGCGCTCGACAACGTCCGTCCCACCCTCGAGGTCAAGAGCCGCCGCGTCGGTGGCTCGACCTACCAGGTTCCCGTCGAGGTCAAGCCGCACCGCGCGAACACGCTCGCGCTGCGCTGGCTCGTGAGCTACGCCAAGGGTCGTCGTGAGAAGACGATGACCGAGCGCCTGCAGAACGAGATCCTCGACGCCTCGAACGGCCTCGGTGCCGCGGTCAAGCGCCGCGAAGACACCCACAAGATGGCCGAGTCGAACCGCGCCTTCGCGCACTACCGCTGGTAAAACCCGCGGAGGGTCCGTGACCGCACCCCGGTCGCGGACCCCCCGATGGGCCCGGCATCAACCTCCCAACAGGTAAGGAAGACACCCGTGGCACAAGACGTGCTCACCGACCTGACCAAGGTCCGCAACATCGGCATCATGGCGCACATCGATGCCGGCAAGACGACCACCACCGAGCGCATCCTGTACTACACGGGAACCAACCACAAGATCGGCGAGACGCACGACGGCGCCTCCACGACCGACTGGATGGAGCAGGAGCAGGAGCGTGGCATCACGATCACCTCCGCTGCTGTCACGTGCTTCTGGGACAAGAACCAGATCAACATCATCGACACCCCCGGTCACGTCGACTTCACCGTCGAGGTCGAGCGCTCGCTGCGTGTGCTCGATGGCGCCGTCGCCGTCTTCGACGGCAAGGAGGGCGTCGAGCCCCAGTCCGAGACCGTGTGGCGTCAGGCTGACAAGTACGACGTCCCCCGCATCTGCTTCGTCAACAAGATGGACAAGCTGGGTGCGGACTTCTACTTCACGGTCGACACGATCGTGAACAAGCTCAAGGCCAAGCCGCTGGTCATCCAGCTGCCCATCGGCGTCGAGAACGACTTCATCGGTGTCGTCGACCTCGTCGAGATGCGCGCGCTGGTGTGGGCGGGCGACGCCAAGGGCGACGTCACGATGGGCGCCAAGTACGACATCCAAGAGATCCCGGCCGACATGGCCGACCTCGTGGCCAAGTACCGCGAGGAGCTGCTCGAGACGGTTGCCGAGACCGACGAGGAGCTTCTTGAGAAGCACTTCGGTGGCGAAGAGCTCACCGTCGCCGAGATCAAGGCCGCCATCCGCAAGCTGACGGTCAACTCCGACATCTACCCCGTGCTCTGCGGCTCGGCGTTCAAGAACCGCGGTGTGCAGCCCATGCTGGACGCCGTCATCGACTACCTGCCGTCGCCCCTCGACGTGCCGGCCATCGAAGCGCACGATCCGAAGAACGAAGAGACGATCATCGAGCGTCACGCCGACCGCGACGAGCCGTTCACGGCTCTCGCGTTCAAGATCGTGACGCACCCGTTCTTCGGTCGCCTGACCTACATCCGCGTGTACTCGGGTCACCTCGACTCCGGCGCGCAGATCGTCAACTCGACGAAGTCCAAGAAGGAGCGCATCGGGAAGATCTTCCAGATGTACGCCAACAAGGAGAACCCGGTGCCCTCGGTCACCGCGGGTCACATCTACGCGGTCATCGGCCTCAAGGACACGACCACGGGCGACACCCTGTGCGACTCCGCCAACCAGGTCGTCCTCGAGTCGATGACCTTCCCCGAGCCGGTCATCGAGGTCGCCATCGAGCCCAAGACCAAGGCCGACCAGGAGAAGCTGGGTCTCGCGATCCAGAAGCTCGCCGAAGAAGACCCGACGTTCCGTGTCGAGCAGAACAACGACACCGGCCAGACGGTCATCAAGGGCATGGGCGAGCTCCACCTCGATATCCTCGTCGACCGCATGAAGCGGGAGTTCAAGGTCGAGGCGAACGTCGGAAAGCCGCAGGTGGCGTACCGCGAGACGATCAAGAAGGCCGTCGAGCGTCACGATTACACCCACAAGAAGCAGACCGGTGGTTCGGGTCAGTTCGCCAAGATCCAGTTCGCCCTCGAGCCCCTCGAGGTCACGGCCGACAAGACCTACGAGTTCGAGAACAAGGTCAGCGGTGGTCGTATCCCGCGCGAGTACATCTCGCCGACCGACCAGGGCTTCCAGGACGCCATGAACGTCGGCGTGCTCGCCGGCTACCCGATGGTCGGCGTCAAGGCGATCCTGCTCGACGGTGCCTCGCACGATGTCGACTCGTCGGAAATGGCGTTCAAGATCGCCGGCTCGATGGGCTTCAAAGAGGCGGTCCGTAAGGCAAACCCCATCATCCTCGAGCCGCTCATGTCGGTCGAGGTGCGTACCCCCGAGGAGTACATGGGCGACGTCATCGGCGACCTGAACTCGCGTCGCGGGCAGATCCAGTCGATGGAAGACGCTCAGGGTGTCAAGGTCGTGCGGGCGCTCGTGCCGCTGTCCGAGATGTTCGGCTACATCGGCGACCTGCGCTCGAAGACCTCGGGACGCGCCGTGTACTCGATGGAGTTCGACAGCTACGCCGAGGTTCCTCGCGCGGTCGCTGACGAGATCGTCCAGAAGAACAAGGGCGAGTAAAACCGCTCTCATGGATGCCGGGAACCCGAGGTTCCCCCGGGTTCCCGGCATCCACTCAAACTGAATACCGACTCTCTAGTAATCTGAGAACCATCCCCGCGAAGAACCGGTCGCAATCCAGTGCCCGAGACCTCGCAACCAACGTCCTGAGGAGGACCCAGTGGCTAAGGCCAAGTTCGAGCGGACCAAGCCGCACGTGAACATCGGAACGATCGGTCACGTCGACCACGGCAAGACCACGCTCACCGCTGCCATCTCGAAGGTGCTCGCCGACAAGTTCCCGTCGGCCACCAACGTCCAGCGTGACTTCGCGTCGATCGACTCGGCGCCGGAAGAGCGTCAGCGTGGTATCACGATCAACATCTCGCACGTCGAGTACGAGACCCCCAAGCGTCACTACGCTCACGTCGACGCGCCCGGCCACGCCGACTACATCAAGAACATGATCACCGGTGCCGCGCAGATGGACGGCGCGATCCTCGTGGTCGCCGCCACCGACGGCCCGATGGCGCAGACGCGTGAGCACGTGCTGCTCGCCAAGCAGGTCGGCGTGCCCTACCTGCTCGTCGCGCTCAACAAGAGCGACATGGTCGACGACGAGGAGATCCTGGAGCTCGTCGAGCTCGAGGTGCGCGAGCTTCTCTCGTCGCAGGACTTCGACGGCGATAACGCTCCCGTCGTCCGCGTCTCGGGCCTCAAGGCTCTCGAGGGTGACGAGCAGTGGGTCAACGCCATCGTCGAGCTCATGGAAGCCGTCGACGAGTCGATCCCCGACCCGGTGCGCGACAAGGACAAGCCGTTCCTCATGCCCATCGAGGACGTCTTCACCATCACCGGCCGTGGCACGGTCGTCACGGGCCGCGCAGAGCGCGGAACCCTCGGCATCAACTCCGAGGTCGAGATCGTCGGCATCCGCCCGACGCAGAAGACCACGGTCACCGGTATCGAGATGTTCCACAAGCAGCTCGACGAGGCCTGGGCCGGCGAGAACTGTGGTCTGCTCCTCCGCGGCACCAAGCGTGACGACGTCGAGCGCGGCCAGGTCGTCGTGAAGCCCGGTTCGGTCACCCCGCACACCAACTTCGAGGGCACGGCGTACATCCTGTCCAAGGAAGAGGGCGGCCGCCACAACCCGTTCTTCACGAACTACCGCCCGCAGTTCTACTTCCGCACCACCGACGTCACCGGCGTCATCACGCTGCCCGAGGGCACCGAGATGGTCATGCCCGGCGACACCACGGAGATGTCGGTCGAGCTCATTCAGCCGATCGCCATGGAAGAGGGCCTCGGCTACGCGATCCGTGAGGGTGGCCGCACCGTCGGCGCCGGCACGGTGACCAAGATCGTCAAGTAAGTCTCTTCGACTTCACTCGGCAAGGCCGGACCTTCGGGTCCGGCCTTTGTCGTTCCCGGTCGCGGCGACATGCGGAGACTTCCGTTCACGGTCCTGGGCACTCCACAATGAACGGGAGGTCGGCACGGTGGTCGGCACGGATCATGAAGGAGACGTCATGAGCGGCGTGGATGACATCATCGCCAAGGGCAAGAAGCTCCTCGACGACAATCGCGACAAGATCGAAGAAGCGCTGAAGAGCGAGAAGGCCGAAGAGGTCAGCGACAAGGTGCTCGACGGCGCCGCGGACGCGATCAAGAAGGTGGTGCCGGCGGAGCACCATGCCAAGGTCGACGAGGTGCGCGCGAACGTCGACAAGAACATCGGCAACGCCTGAAGCGAACGCACGGCGGCTCCGCTCCCGGTCACGGGGGTGGCGCCGCCGTCTTTCGCGTCGGGGATGCTGAGCAAACACCCCACGCGACACGCCCGGGTTTGCGACACGCCCGAGCGGTACGTAGACTAGACCAGTTCCACATTCCGGCGTGCGCTCGGCGCGCGCCAGGATCACTGTCTCGGCAGTGCACAGGCGGCGCATAAGCGCAGGGTCCTGGGCCGCGGGCAGCAGAACAGACACCGAACCCCTTCATCCTTCACGGGATTCGCGCGCGTGCGTGCGAGGGGCGGGCCGGCCGCCGAGGCGTCCGGTTTGACAGCTGAACAGCGGTGCAGCATCTCTCGCGCGAGCGAGGGGAAGTGCCAGGGTGCGTCAGCACCACCGTGCGTCCAATGCCCCAGGTCGGGTAAGACGCGAGAAAGAGAGAGAGCAGACAATGGCGGGACAGAAGATCCGCATTCGCCTGAAGTCGTACGACCACGCCGGACTCGATTCGTCGGCGCGCAAGATCGTCGACACCGTGACCCGTGCCGGCGCCACCGTGGTGGGCCCGGTTCCCCTTCCGACCGAGAAGAACGTCGTGTGCGTCATCCGGTCGCCCCACAAGTACAAGGACAGCCGCGAGCACTTCGAGATGCGCACCCACAAGCGCCTCATCGACATCATCGACCCGACGCCCAAGGCCGTCGACTCGCTGATGCGCCTCGACCTCCCGGCCGATGTCAACATCGAGATCAAGCTCTGAGGTTCGACATGGCTGACATCAACTCCAAGATCACCAAGGGCCTCCTCGGCACCAAGCTCGGCATGACCCAGGTGTGGGACGAGAACGGCAAGCTCGTTCCCGTCACCGTCATCGAGGTCGCGCCGAACGTCGTGACCCAGCTGCGCTCGCTCGAGAAAGACGGCTACAACGCCGTCCAGATCGGCTACGGCCAGATCGACCCCCGCAAGGTGAACAAGCCCCTCACGGCGCACTTCGACGCCGCCGGTGTCACCCCGCGCCGTCACCTCGCCGAGGTTCGCACCGCGGATGCCGCCGACTACGCGCTGGGCCAGGAGCTCACCGTCGACGGTCTCTTCGAGGCCGGTCAGCTGGTCGACGTGGTCGGCACCAGCAAGGGCAAGGGCACCGCGGGTGTCATGAAGCGTCACAACTTCAAGGGTGTCTCCGCTTCGCACGGTGCGCACCGCAACCACCGTAAGCCCGGTTCGATCGGCGCCTCGTCGACCCCGAGCCGTGTCTTCAAGGGCATGCGCATGGCCGGCCGTATGGGTGGCGAGCGCGTGACCGTCCTCAACCTCACGGTGCACGCCGTCGACGCCGAGAAGGGACTGATGCTCGTCAAGGGCGCCGTCCCCGGTGCTCGTGGCCGCATCGTCTACGTCCGCAACGCAGTGAAGGGTGCCTGAACATGGCTGACTCGACTCTCGCGCTCGACGTCGTGAAGGCCGACGGCAACAAAGCAGGCTCGGTCGAGCTGCCCGCCGCGCTCTTCGACGTCAAGACGAACATCCCCCTCATCCACCAGGTCGTCGTGGCGCAGCGCGCTGCGGCTCGCCAGGGCACGCACTCGACCAAGCGTCGTGGCGAGGTCTCGGGTGCCGGACGCAAGCCCTTCAAGCAGAAGGGCACCGGTAACGCCCGTCAGGGCTCGATCCGCGCGCCGCACATGACCGGTGGTGGCATCGTCCACGGGCCCAAGCCCCGCGACTACAGCCAGCGCACCCCCAAGAAGATGATCGCCGCCGCGCTCCTGGGCGCGCTGAGCGACCGTGCTCGTGGGCAGCGTCTGCACATCGTCGACAGCTTCGCCATCGAGGGTGCGCCTTCGACCAAGGCCGCTGCCGCCGCGCTCAAGGCTCTCGGTGCCGTCAAGAACGTCCTCGTGGTCATCGATCGCGACGACGAGCTGACGATCAAGAGCGTACGCAACCTCGCGTACGTCCACGTGCTGACCGTCGGCCAGCTGAACACCTACGACGTGATCGTCTCCGACGACATCGTCTTCACCAAGGCCGCCTACGACACGTTCGTCGCGTCGAAGGCTGCGGCCACCGAGGAGGTCTCGGCATGACCACCGTCAACAAGGACCCGCGCGACATCATCCTGAAGCCGGTCGTCTCCGAGAAGAGCTACTCGCTCATCGACGAGGGCAAGTACACCTTCCTGGTGGACCCCCGTGCCTCGAAGACCGAGATCAAGCTCGCGATCGAGAAGATCTTCAGCGTCAAGGTGGCCTCGGTCAACACGATCAACCGCGTGGGCAAGGCCCGTCGCACCCGCTTCGGCATCGGCAAGCGCAAGGACACCAAGCGCGCCATCGTCTCGCTGAAGTCGGGCACCATCGACATCTTCACGTCTGTCGGCTGACGGTCGGGATAGAGGACAAGAACAATGGCTATTCGCAAGTACAAGCCCACGACCCCCGGTCGCCGCGGCTCGTCGGTGGCCGACTTCGCCGAGATCACCCGATCGACGCCCGAGAAGTCGCTGCTGCGCCCGCTGTCGAAGACCGGTGGCCGCAACAACCAGGGCCGCATCACCACGCGTCACATCGGTGGCGGACACAAGCGTCAGTACCGTCTGATCGACTTCCGTCGTAACGACAAGGACGGCATCGACGCCAAGGTCGCGCACATCGAGTACGACCCCAACCGCACCGCGCGCATCGCGCTGCTGCACTACGCGGACGGCGAGAAGCGCTACATCATCGCCCCCAACAAGCTGTCGCAGGGCGACGTCGTTGAGTCGGGTGCCGGCGCTGACATCAAGCCCGGCAACAACCTGCCGCTGCGCAACATCCCCACCGGTACCGTGATCCACGCGATCGAGCTGCGTCCCGGCGGCGGCGCGAAGATGGCCCGTTCGGCCGGCGTCTCCGTGCGTCTGGTCGCCAAGGACGGCCCGTACGCGCAGCTGCGTCTGCCCTCGGGCGAGATCCGCAACGTCGACGTGCGCTGCCGCGCGACGATCGGCGAGGTCGGAAACGCCGAGCAGTCCAACATCAACTGGGGTAAGGCCGGCCGCAAGCGCTGGTTGGGCGTCCGCCCGACCGTGCGTGGTGTCGCCATGAACCCGGTCGACCACCCGCACGGTGGTGGTGAGGGTAAGACCTCCGGTGGTCGTCACCCTGTTTCGCCGTGGGGTAAGGCCGAAGGCCGCACCCGTCACGCGAACAAGGAAAGCGACAAGCTGATCGTCCGCCGTCGCACCGCCGGCAAGAAGCGCAAGTAGGAGTAGAGGAAGATGCCTCGCAGCCTTAAGAAGGGCCCCTTCGTCGACGAGCACCTGCTTCGCAAGGTCGTCTCGCAGAACGAAGCCGGTTCGAAGAACGTCATCAAGACCTGGTCGCGCCGTTCGATGATCATCCCCGCCATGCTGGGACACACCATCGCCGTGCACGACGGTCGCAAGCACATCCCCGTGTTCGTGACCGAGACCATGGTCGGCCACAAGCTGGGCGAGTTCTCGCCCACCCGCACCTTCCGCGGCCACGTGAAGGACGACAAGAAGGGCCGTCGCCGCTAAGGCGACCGAGGAGGAGAGAGAAATGGTGGAGTCCATCGCACGTGTGCGACACATCCGCGTGACCCCTCAGAAGGCTCGTCGCGTCGTCGCGCTCATCAAGGGCAAGCAGGCCGAAGAGGCCCTGGCCATCCTGAAGTTCGCGCCGCAGGGCGCGAGCGAGCCGATCTACAAGCTCGTCGCCTCGGCGATCGCGAACGCTCGCGTCACCGCTGACAAGACGAACGACTACCTGGACGATGCAGACCTGTACGTGAAGAACGCGTACGTCGACGAGGGAACGACGCTGAAGCGTTTCCGTCCCCGCGCACAGGGTCGCGCCTTCCAGATCAAGAAGCGCACGAGCCACATCACGGTCGTGCTCGCGACGCCGGAAAACGCTGTTGCGGCTCCGGCGCGCGCCAACAAGAAGGCGAGCAAGTAATGGGACAGAAGGTCAACCCGTACGGCTTCCGCCTCGGCATCACCACCGACCATGTGTCGCGGTGGTTCTCGGACTCGACGAAGGCCGGTCAGCGTTACGCCGACTACCTCGCCGAGGACATCAAGATCCGTCGCCTGCTGACCACGTCGCTCGACCGCGCCGGCGTCAGCAACATCGAGATCGAGCGCACGCGTGACCGCGTCCGCGTCGACATCCACACCGCCCGTCCGGGCATCGTGATCGGTCGCCGCGGCGCCGAGGCCGAGCGCATCCGCGCCGACCTCGAGAAGCTCACCAGCAAGCAGATCCAGCTGAACATCCTCGAGGTGAAGAACCCCGAGGCTGACGCTCAGCTGGTCGCGCAGGGTGTCGCCGAGCAGCTCACCGGTCGCGTGGCGTTCCGTCGCGCGATGCGCAAGGGTCTGCAGGGGGCTCAGCGCGCCGGCGCCAAGGGTGTCCGCATCCAGGTGTCGGGTCGTCTCGGCGGCGCCGAGATGAGCCGCTCGGAGTTCTACCGCGAAGGCCGTGTGCCCCTGCACACCCTGCGTGCGAACATCGACTACGGCTTCTACGAGGCCAAGACCACCTTCGGCCGCATCGGCGTGAAGGTGTGGATCTACAAGGGCGACCTCACCAACAAGGAGCTCGCCCGCGAGCAGGCCAATGCGCCGAAGTCGCGCGGTCGTGACGACCGCGGTGGCGACCGTCGTCGTGGCCCGCGCAACGAGGCCCCCGTGGCAGAAGGAGCGTCGGCGTAATGCTCATCCCCCGCAAGGTCAAGTACCGCAAGCAGCACCACCCGGGTCGCTCGGGTCAGGCCACCGGTGGCACCACGGTGTCGTTCGGTGAGTACGGCATCCAGGCGCTGACTCCCGCGTATGTGACCAACCGTCAGATCGAGTCCGCTCGTATCGCGATGACCCGTCACATCAAGCGTGGTGGAAAGGTGTGGATCAACATCTACCCCGACCGCCCGCTGACCAAGAAGCCGGCGGAAACCCGCATGGGTTCCGGTAAGGGTTCGCCGGAGTGGTGGGTCGCCAACGTCAAGCCGGGTCGCGTGCTGTTCGAGGTCGCTGGTGTCGATGAGACACTCGCCCGCGAGGCACTGACCCGTGCCATTCACAAGCTGCCCCTGAAGGCACGCATCATCAAGCGCGAGGAGGGCGACGCGTAATGGCGATCGGCACCAAGCAGCTCGCCCCGAGCGAGCTCGACACATTCGAAGACCAGCGCCTCGTCGAGGAACTGCGCAAGGCCAAGGAAGAGTTGTTCAACCTCCGCTTCCAGTCGGCTACCGGCCAGCTCGAGAGCCACGGTCGCATCCGTGCAGTCAAGCGCGACATCGCGCGTCTGTACACGGTGATCCGCGAGCGCGAGCTCGGCATCCGCGCCACCCCGGCCCCGGTCGAGGCGACGAAGGCGAAGAAGAGCAAGGCGAAGAAGGCGGACGCCGCTGACGACGCCACGAAGGAAGAGGCGGAGTAATGGCTACCGCGAAGAAGGCCGAGGCGCAGGTCGCCGGGCACGAGCACGCCGAGAACGATGTCCGTGACGAGGACGCACGCGGTTACCGCAAGTCCCGTCGTGGCTACGTCGTGAGCGACAAGATGGACAAGACGATCGTCGTCGAGGTCGAGGACCGCGTGAAGCACCCGCTTTACGGCAAGGTCATCCGTCGCACCTCGAAGGTCAAGGCGCACGACGAGTCCAACTCGGCGGGCATCGGCGACCTCGTCGTCATCAACGAGACCCGTCCGCTCAGCGCCACCAAGCGCTGGCGTCTGGTCGAGATCCTCGAGAAGGCCAAGTAAGCCTCGCGGCTCACTTGGAATCCAAGGAGTAAACAGTGATTCAGAACGAATCCCGGCTGAAGGTCGCCGACAACACCGGCGCCAAGGAGCTGCTCACCATCCGCGTGCTCGGCGGCTCGAACCGTCGTTACGCCGGACTCGGTGACGTCATCGTCGCCACGGTCAAGGACGCGATCCCCGGCGGAAACGTCAAGAAGGGTGACGTGGTCAAGGCCGTCGTCGTCCGCGTCGTGAAGCAGACCCGCCGTCCCGACGGCTCCTACATCAAGTTCGACGAGAACGCCGCCGTGATCCTGAAGAGCGACGGGGAGCCCCGCGGCACCCGCATCTTCGGACCGGTCGGCCGCGAGCTTCGTGACAAGAAGTTCATGAAGATCGTCTCGCTCGCCCCGGAGGTCATTTGATCATGGCGAAAATCAAAAAGGGCGACCTGGTTCAGGTCATCTCGGGCGCTAAGCCCGAGCGTGGCGGCGACCGCGGCAAGCAGGGTAAGGTCCTCGAGGTCCTCACCGAGCAGAACCGCGTCATCGTCGAGGGCGTGAACTACGTCACCAAGCACAACCGCGTGGGTCAGTCCCAGCGCGGCACCAAGACCGGCGGCATCGAGACGTTCGAGGCCCCGATCCACATCTCCAACGTCGCGCTCGTCGACCCCTCGACCAAGAAGCCGACTCGCGTCGGCCGCCGTGTCGAGGAGCAGGTGAAGGACGGCGTCAAGCGCATCGTCCGCGTGCGCTACGCGAAGAAGTCAGGTAAGGACCTCTGAACATGAGCACCGTGACTGCCGCGGAGACTGGCAAGATCCAGCCCCGCCTCAAGCAGAAGTACAACGCCGAGATCAAGAAAGCGCTGCAGGACGAGTTCGGCTACGAGAACGTCATGCAGATCCCCGGTCTGGTCAAGGTCGTCGTGAACACGGGTGTCGGCGAGGCCGCTCGCGACAGCAAGGTGATCGATGGTGCGGTCGACGACCTCACCAAGATCACCGGTCAGAAGCCCATCGTCACCAAGGCCCGCAAGTCCATCGCACAGTTCAAGCTGCGCGAGGGCCAGGCCATCGGTGCGCACGTGACCCTCCGCGGCGACCGTGCCTGGGAGTTCGTCGACCGTCTCGTCAACCTCGCGCTGCCCCGAATCCGCGACTTCCGCGGCCTGTCGTCCAAGCAGTTCGACGGCAATGGCAACTACACCTTCGGTCTCCAGGAGCAGTCCGTGTTCCACGAGATCGACCAGGACCGCATCGACCGCGTGCGTGGTTTCGACATCACCATCGTCACCACCGCCAAGACCGACGACGAGGGCCGTTCGCTGCTGCGCCAGCTCGGCTTCCCGTTCCAGTCGGCCGACGCGCAGGCCTGACCCCATGGGCCCCCGGAAATCCGGGGGCCCCTCATCGAAGGTCGACTGTCGCGTAACGGCAGTCGAAACCTCATGAAAGAAAGAAGCAACACATGACGATGACAGACCCGGTCGCAGACATGCTGACCCGTCTGCGCAACGCGAACTCGGCGCACCACGACTCCGTGTCGATGCCGAGCTCGAAGCTCAAGACCAACATCGCCGCCATCCTCAAGCAAGAGGGTTACATCGCCGAGTGGAACGTCGAAGACGCCCGCGTCGGCCAGATCCTCAACATGACGCTGAAGTACGGCCCGAACCGCGAGCGGTCGATCGCCGGCATCAAGCGCGTCTCCAAGCCCGGCCTCCGCGTGTACGCGAAGTCGACCGAGGTTCCCACGGTTCTCGGCGGGCTCGGCGTCGCCATCCTGTCCACCTCCTCCGGTCTTCTCACCGACCGTCAGGCCGAGCAGAAGGGCGTCGGCGGGGAAGTCCTCGCCTACGTGTGGTGATCTGACATGTCGCGTATTGGACGTCTTCCCATCGACATCCCCGCCGGCGTCACCGTTTCGGTGAACGGCCGGGAGGTCTCCGTCAAGGGCCCCAAGGGCGAGCTCGAGCTCACCATCGCACGGCCCCTCGAGGTGTCGGTCGAGGAGAACCAGGTTCTCGTCACCCGCCCCGACGACGAGCGCGAGTCGCGGTCGCTCCACGGCCTGACCCGCACGCTCATCAACAACAACATCATCGGTGTCACCCAGGGGTACACCAAGGGCCTCGAGGTCGTGGGCACGGGTTACCGTGTCGCCCAGAAGGGCAGCGCGATCGAGTTCGCCCTCGGCTTCTCGCACCCCGTCCTGATCGACCCGCCCGCGGGCATCACCCTCACGGTCGAAGGCAACAACAAGGTGACCGTGAGCGGCATCGACAAGCAGGCCGTCGGCGAGGCCGCAGCCAACATCCGCAAGATCCGCAAGCCCGAGCCCTACAAGGGCAAGGGTGTGCGGTACGCGGGCGAGGTCGTCCGCCGCAAGGCCGGAAAGAGTGGTAAGTGACCATGGCTGTCAAGACAAAGTCCGTCGCTCGTGCTCGTCGCCACGCGCGTCTTCGCAAGAAGGTCGTCGGCACCGAGCTGCGTCCCCGTCTCGTCGTGACGCGCTCCGCGCGCCACGTCTTCGTCCAGGTCGTGGACGACAGCAAGGGCCACACCGTGGCCTCCGCTTCCACCCTCGAGACCGACCTGCGCGGCTTCGACGGTGACAAGACCGCCAAGGCTCGCAAGGTCGGCGAGCTCGTCGCCGAGCGGGCTAAGGCCGTGGGCGTCTCCGACGTCGTGTTCGACCGTGGCGGTAACCGCTACGCCGGCCGCGTCGCCGCGATCGCCGACGGAGCTCGCGAAGGAGGGCTGAACCTGTGAGTGACAACAAGGAGACCGAAGTGACCGAGCAGACTGCCCCGGCTGAGGGTGCGGCTGCCGCTCAGGCCCCCGCCGAGCGTGAGCGCGAGCCGCGTCGCGGTGGTCGCGAGCGCAACACCAACCAGCGCGACCGTGGTTCGCGCGATCGCAACGAGAGCCAGTTCCTCGAGCGCGTCGTGACCATCAACCGCGTGTCGAAGGTCGTCAAGGGTGGTCGTCGCTTCAGCTTCACCGCGCTCGTCGTCGTCGGTGACGGCAACGGTGTGGTGGGTGTCGGCTACGGCAAGGCGCGCGAAGTTCCCCTCGCCATCTCGAAGGGTGTCGAAGAGGCCAAGCGCAACTTCTTCCGCGTTCCCCGCTCGGGCTCGACCATCCCGCACCCCGTTCAGGGTGAGGCTGCCGCCGGCGTGGTGCTCCTGCGCCCCGCCGCCGCCGGTACCGGTGTCATCGCCGGTGGTCCCGTCCGCGCCGTGCTCGAGTGCGCCGGAATCCACGACGTGCTGTCGAAGTCGCTCGGTTCGTCGAACACGATCAACATCGTGCACGCGACCGTCGAGGCGCTGAAGTCGCTCGAAGAGCCCCGCGCCGTGGCAGCTCGCCGCGGCCTGGAGTTCGACCAGGTTGCTCCGGCCCGCCTCGTGCGCGCCGAGGCCGCCGCTCAGAAGGTAGGTGCCTGATGGCCGAGCGTCTGAAGGTCACGCAGATCAAGTCCAAGGTGAGCGAGAAGCAGAACCAGCGTGACACGCTGCGTTCGCTGGGTCTCAAGCGGATCGGCGACTCCGTCGTCCGTCCGGACGACGCGCAGACGCGCGGCTACGTCAAGACCGTCGCCCACCTCGTCAAGGTTGAGGAGATCGACTAATGGCTGCCAAGAAGGACGAGACCGTCACGGTCGACGCCCCGAAGAAGGCATCGGCTAGAAAGACGGCCGAGAAGAAGGAAGCCCCCGCGGCGCGCCCCGGCGTGCTGAAGGTCCACCACCTGCGTCCCGTGCCGGGTGCCCGCACCGCCAAGACCCGCGTGGGTCGCGGTGAGGGCTCCAAGGGTAAGACGTCGGGTCGCGGTACCAAGGGAACCAAGGCCCGTTACCAGGTCAAGGTCGGCTTCGAGGGTGGGCAGATGCCCCTGCACATGCGCACCCCGAAGCTCCGTGGCTTCAAGAACCCGTTCCGCGTCGAGTACCAGGTCGTGAACCTGGACAAGCTCGGCGAGCTCTACCCGCAGGGTGGCGACGTGACCGTCGCCGACCTCGTGTCCAAGGGCGCTGTCCGCAAGAACGAGAAGGTCAAGGTGCTCGGCACCGGCGACATCTCGGTCGCGCTGACCGTCTCCGTCGACAAGGTCTCCGGCTCCGCTGAGCAGAAGATCGTCGCCGCTGGCGGCACCGTCAACTGACGACCGACCCGGAGGGGGCCGGCGGCCTTACGGCCGTCGGCCCCTTCTGCGTTAGGCTGATTTGGTGTGCGCGTTGCCGCGCTCCGAGATCGTTCTGGAGGAATCTCCCTTGTTCAGCGCCATCGCGCGGGTTTTCCGCACGCCCGACCTGAGGCGGAAGATCGCCTTCACGCTGGGCATCATCGCCATCTACCGGCTGGGTGCCCACGTGCCGACGCCCTTCGTCGACTTCCCCAACGTTCAGCAGTGTCTGAACCAGTCGGGGGGGACCGAGGGTCTGCTGTCCCTGGTCAACCTGTTCTCCGGTGGCGCCCTGCTGCAGCTGTCGATCTTCGCCCTCGGCGTCATGCCGTACATCACGGCGACGATCATCGTGCAGCTGTTGCGCGTGGTCATCCCGCACTTCGAAACCCTCTACAAAGAGGGCCAGGCGGGTCAGGCCAAGCTCACGCAGTACACCCGCTATCTCACGATCGCGCTCGCCCTCCTGCAATCGACCACCCTGGTCACCGTCGCGCGATCGGGCCAGCTTTTCGGCTCCGCCGGCGTTCCTGAGTGCCAGCAGCTGCTCACCAACGACATCTGGTGGGCGCAGCTGCTCATGATCATCACGATGACCGCCGGCACCGGCCTGGTCATGTGGTTCGCCGAGCTCGTGACCGAGCGCGGTGTGGGCAACGGCATGTCCATCCTCATCTTCACCTCGATCGCCGCCACCTTCCCCGGGGCCATGCTGTCGATCCTGAACGCCCGCGGCGTGGAGGTCTTCCTGCTCGTGCTGGCCGTCAGCATCGTGATCGTCGCGCTGGTCGTCTTCGTCGAGCAATCCCAGCGGCGGATTCCGGTGCAGTACGCCAAGCGCATGGTGGGGCGGCGCACGTACGGCGGAACGAACACCTACATCCCCATCAAGGTCAACATGGCCGGTGTCGTTCCCGTCATCTTCGCCTCGTCGCTGCTGTACATCCCCGCGCTCATCGCGCAGTTCAACCAGCCGCAGCCGGGGCAGGAGCCTGCGCCGTGGGTCACGTGGATCTCGCAGTACCTCACGCGCGGAGACCACCCGCTGTACATGCTGGTCTACTTCCTCCTCATCATCGGGTTCGCGTACTTCTATGTCGCGATCACGTTCAACCCGGTCGACGTCGCGGACAACATGAAAAAGTACGGGGGCTTCATCCCGGGCATCCGCGCCGGTCGCCCGACGGCCGAGTACCTCGACTACGTGCTCACGCGAATCACGCTGCCCGGGTCCATCTACCTCGGTCTCATCGCCCTGCTGCCGCTCGTGGCGCTGGCCACGGTAGGGGCGAATCAGAACTTCCCGTTCGGCGGAGCCTCGATCCTCATCATCGTGGGCGTCGGTCTCGAGACCGTAAAGCAGATCGATGCGCAGCTTCAGCAGCGCCACTACGAGGGGCTTCTCCGATGAGCGCTCGTCTTCTCATCGTGGGTCCGCAGGGCTCAGGCAAGGGAACGCAGGGCGTTCGCGTCGGAGAGGCGCTCGGTGTCCCGGTCGTCTCGACAGGCGACGTCTTCCGCGCGAATGTCGCAGAGCAGACCGAGCTGGGCCAGCAGGTGAAAGCGATCATCGACGGGGGAGACCTCGTCCCCGACGAGCTCACCAGTGCGGTCGTCCGCGACCGTTTGTCGCAGGCAGACGCCGCAGAGGGTTTCCTTCTCGACGGCTATCCGCGCAACCTCGCCCAGGTCATGCACCTCGATGAGTTCCTCGAGGGCCGCGACGAGTCGCTCGACGCCGTGATCGCCCTGATCGTGCCGCGAGAAGAATCGCTGTCGCGACTGACGGCTCGTGCGTCCGAGCAGGGGCGTGCGGACGACACCGAGGAGGCGATCGCCACGCGCCTGGGCATCTACGAGCGGGAGACCGCTCCGATCCTCGACGTCTATGGCACGCGCGGGGTCGTCGACGAGATCGATGGTGTCGGCAGCCTCGACGAGGTCACGGCGCGCATCTTCGCGGCGCTCGAAGCGCGCGGTCTCCTCGCGTCGCCGGCTGCGTGACGTGGGTTTCCGTTCCTCCATCTACAAGAAGCCGGCGCAGCTGCGGTCCATGATCGAGCCCGGCCTCATCACGGCCGACGCCTTGAACGCCGTCCGCGCGCTCATCGCACCGGGGATCACGACCCTCGAGCTGGACGCGGCGGCATCCGCGCTCATCACCTCGCGGGGGGCGGTATCCAACTTCCAGATGGTGCGGGGCTACCGCCACACGATCTGCGCCTCGGTCAACGAGCAGGTGGTGCACGGCATCCCGAATGATCGCCCGCTGCGGGCCGGAGACATCCTCTCCGTGGATGCGGGTGCCGAGCTCCGCGGGTGGAACGGTGATTCGGCGTTCACCGTGGTAGTTCCGGGCGACGCCCCGGAGGAGATCGTGGCGCCGCGTCGACGCCTTTCGGAGGTGACCGAGGGTTCGCTGTGGGCGGGCATCGCCGCGCTGAGCCGAGCCTCGCATTTGGGTGAGGTCGGGGCGGCCATCGAGCAGTACATCGAGGCCCACGCGCCCGCCGGCGGATACGGCATTCTTCGTGATTACGTCGGACACGGCATCGGCCGGAAGATGCACGAGTCGCCGAGTATCTTCAACTACGCCGTGCCCGAGCGAGGGGCTGAGGTGCGTCCCGGACTCGCGGTGGCCATCGAACCCATGGTCGTTATCGGCGACCAGGAGACGTTCGTCGAAGACGACGGGTGGACCGTGTCGACGCTCGACGGCACCGCCGGCTCTCACTGGGAACATAGCGTCGCCGTGCATGATGGAGGCATCTGGGTCCTCACCGCGCACGACGGCGGTGCCGAGAAACTGGCGCCGTTCGGAGTGGTGCCGAAGGAGATCGACTGATGATGATGGCCGCCGCCGCGCGCAAGTCCACCAACTGGTTCGCGATCGGCGTGACGGCTGCCGCGCTGGTGATCGTGCTCATCGTCGGCGGCGTCGTCTGGTTCGCCAACAGCCAGGCCTCCTCGCCCGGCACTCTGCCGGAGTCCTCCGCCGTCAACACCGAGACGGGGGCGATCGCGGTCGGCACGGGCGAGAAGACGGTCGACACGTATGTCGACTTCATGTGTCCGATCTGCAACCAGTTCGAGCAGAGCTACGGACCGACGCTCGATGAGCTCGTGCAGAGCGGCGAGATCACCCTCAACATCCACCCCATCTCGATCCTCGACCGACAGTCCCAGGGCACCGAGTACTCCACGAGATCCGCCGCGGCCGCGTACTGCGTCGCCGTCGATGACCCTGCCAACGTGCAGGCGTTCGTCAAGGCGCTCTACGCTCAGCAGCCCTCGGAGGGCACCGCCGGTCTCGACGACGTCACGTTGGCCTCGATCGCGACCTCGGCGGGGGCTTCGGATGCCGTGTCATCCTGCATCAGTGACGGGACGTACACGAGATTCGTCACGGCGATGACGCAGAAGACCCCCTTGCAGCCCAACGCGAGCGGGATCGCCACACCGACGATCGCGGTCGACGGCACCGTGTTGCAGAACCAGACCGACCTCTCCGGAGATCCGACGAAGGACATCGTCGAGCGTCTCAACGGTTGACGACCCGCCCGGCGAGTTGCCGGACCCACCGATACCACGTATGCTTGATCTTTGGTGCGTTGCGCCTTCCTTGGCGTGTCGAGGCACCGAATCCCCATCCACCGCAGACCGGCCGGTCTGCAATTGAGCGTGAGCGAGTTTATGGCGAAGAAAGACGGTGTCATCGAGATCGAGGGCACGGTGTCCGAGGCACTGCCCAACGCGATGTTCCGTGTCGAACTGACCAACGGTCACAAGGTGCTTGCCACCATCTCGGGCAAGATGCGACAGAACTACATCCGCATCATCCCCGAGGACCGGGTCGTCGTCGAACTGAGCCCGTACGACCTCACCCGCGGTCGTATCGTCTACCGCTACCGCTGAGTCCGGCCGAGAAGTAACGAGCCGCACCGCGGCTCGAAGACAGCGAAACAGGAACATCATGAAGGTCAATCCCTCCGTCAAGCCCATCTGCGATCACTGCAAGGTGATCCGCCGCCACGGGCGCGTGATGGTGATCTGCAAGAGCAACCCGCGTCACAAGCAGCGCCAGGGCTGAGCTTTCCGTCGTTCGACCCCTCTTCCAACTGAATACACACCGGCAGGATCAGATCCGCCATCCGGACGCGCCGACAAGCTCGACGACCGGATGACGGGGACACCTCGGGGCGGAGGCCCGAGCACCGATCCTGCTCCACACCTCCACGACACTCTGAGGAGAGCCGCATGGCACGTCTCGCCGGCGTCGACATCCCGCGCGACAAGCGCGTGGTGATCGCACTTACTTACATCTACGGCGTGGGTCGCACCCGCTCCGTCGAGATCCTGACCGCAACGGACATCAGTCACGACATCCGCGTCAAGGACCTCACCGACGACCAGTTGGTCGCTCTCCGCGACCACATCGAAGGCACCTACAAGGTAGAGGGCGACCTCCGCCGCGAGGTCGCCGCCGACATCCGCCGCAAGGTCGAGATCGGCTCCTACGAGGGCATCCGCCACCGTCGCGGCCTCCCGGTGCGCGGTCAGCGCACGAAGACGAACGCTCGCACCCGCAAGGGTCCCAAGCGCACCGTCGCCGGCAAGAAGAAGGCGCGCTAGGCCTCCGCCGGCGCAGGATTCAGGAGAACCGCACATGGCACAGGCCAAGTCCGCCGCGCGCAAGCCGCGCCGCAAGGAGAAGAAGAACATCGCCGTGGGTCAGGCCCACATCAAGTCGACGTTCAACAACACCATCGTTTCGATCACCGATCCCTCGGGTGCCGTCATCAGCTGGGCGTCGTCCGGCGGTGTCGGGTTCAAGGGCTCGCGCAAGTCGACGCCGTACGCCGCCGGCATGGCCGCCGAGTCGGCCGCCCGCCAGGCCCAGGAGCACGGTGTCAAGAAGGTCGACGTCTTCGTGAAGGGTCCGGGTTCGGGTCGCGAGACCGCGATCCGCTCGCTCACCGCCGCCGGCCTCGAGGTCGGCTCGATCCAGGACGTGACGCCCCAGGCCCACAACGGCTGCCGTCCGCCGAAGCGCCGCCGCGTCTGATGCGCGATCGTTCCCGGGGAGTGCTCGTCACTCCCCGGGAACGCCGCCCTGACGCGCACCCACACTTCCGGACGCCGCGGCGAGCCCACTTCGCATCACCGGGCTCCCACGCCGTCCCGCGAGTACAACTCAACACCTCACCCCATTACACGTGTCATATAGCGGGCACGTGATCGAAAGGAACACATAGTGCTCATCGCACAGCGTCCCACTCTGACCGAGGAGAAGATCGGGGAGTTCCGCAGCCGTTTCGTCATCGAGCCGTTGGAGCCCGGCTTCGGTTACACGATCGGCAACGCGCTGCGTCGCAGCCTCCTGTCGTCGATCCCCGGCGCGGCCGTCACGAGCATCCGCATCGACGGTGTCCTGCACGAGTTCAGCACCATCCCGGGCGTGAAGGAAGACGTCACCGAGATCATCCTGAACATCAAGCAGCTCGTCGTCTCGAGCGAGCGCGACGAGCCCATCACGGCGTACCTGCGCAAGACCGGCGCCGGTGAGGTCACCGCCGCGGACATCTCCGCGCCCGCGGGTGTCGAGGTGCACAACCCCGAGCTGGTTATCGCCACGCTGAACGACACCGCCAAGTTCGAGCTGGAGCTGACGATCGAGCGCGGTCGCGGCTATGTCTCGGCGACGCAGAACCGCAACGAGTACGCCGAAGCCGGTCAGATCCCGATCGACTCGATCTACTCGCCCGTTCTCAAGGTCAGCTACCGCGTCGACGCCACTCGCGCCGGCGAGCGCACCGACTTCGACAAGCTGGTCCTCGACGTCGAGTCGAAGGCATCCATCGCCCCGCGCGACGCCGTCGCCTCGGCTGGACGTACCCTCACCGAGCTGTTCGGTCTCGCCCGCGAGCTGAACGTCGAGGCCGAGGGCATCGAGATCGGTCCTGCGCCGGTCGAGACAGTCCTTTCGAACGAGCTGTCGATGCCGATCGAAGACCTCGATCTGTCGGTCCGCTCGTACAACTGCCTCAAGCGCGAGGGCATCAACACCGTCTCGGAGCTGGTCGCCCTTTCGGAGACGCAGCTCATGAACATCCGCAACTTCGGTCAGAAGTCGGTCGACGAGGTGCGCGACAAGCTCACCTCCCTCGGCCTGTCGCTGAAGGATTCGGTGCCCGGCTTCGACGGCGCCCAGTTCTACAGCGGCTACGACGAAGAAACCGTCTGACCTCGTCGGACCCGACCGAACCTCTCACTGGAGTAACACGACATGCCCAAGCCCACGAAGGGTCCCCGCCTCGGAGGCGGCCCGGCCCACGAGCGTCTGCTTCTCGCGAACCTCGCCGCAGCGCTGTACACGCACAAGTCGATCAAGACGACCGAGACCAAGGCCAAGCGCCTGCGTCCGCTCGCCGAGCGCCTCATCACCTTCGCCAAGCGTGGCGACCTCCACGCGCGTCGTCGCGTGCTGGGCGTCATCGGCGACAAGGACGTCGTGCACACGCTCTTCACCGAGATCGCGCCCCTGGTGGCTGAGCGCGAGGGTGGCTACACCCGCATCACCAAGGTCGGGAACCGCAAGGGTGACAACGCCCCCATGGCCGTGATCGAGCTCGTGCTCGAGCCCGTCGCCAAGAAGGCGTCGAACAAGGCCGCTGCGGCCGCAGCGGCACCGGCCGCGGAGGAGCCCGTCGCTGACGAGGCTCCCGCCGAGGAGAACACCACCGACGAGGCCGCCGACGCCGGCGCCGAGTCGCCCGAGGAGGGCGCGGCCGCGGAGGCCGCTGCCGAGGACGCCGTCGAAGGCGACACCAAGGCCTGAGACCCTCTCACCTCGTACGATGCCCCCACCCCGTTTCGGGTGGGGGCATCGTCGTGTGTGCGGGCCGGGTCTTCGCTCCCCGCAGGCTCGGACTCGTAGGCTGGTGGCGTGCGCATCCGCCTCGACATCGCCTATGACGGCACTCACTTCCGGGGCTGGGCCCGTCAACCGGGTCTCCGAACGGTGCAGGGGGAGCTCGAGGGGGCGCTCGCGCGGATCGTCGGCGGTGAGCCGCGCCTGATCGTTGCCGGACGCACGGACGCGGGAGTCCACGCCTCGGGGCAGGTCGCACACGTCGACCTGAACGAGGACCAGATCGCGCGCCTGCCGCGGCGCCGACGCGACAACGACGAAGGCGACGCGGTCGTCGCCTTGGCTGGACGGGTACGAGGTGTGCTGGGCCTTTACGCGGACGTCACCGTGCGCCGAGCGTCGCGCGCCCCCGAGGGATTCGACGCGCGCTTCTCCGCGGTGTGGAGGCGCTATTCGTACCGTCTGGCCGACGCGACGACGGGCTACGATCCGCTGAGCCGACAGCGGACGACGACCCTCCGCGGTGTTCTCGACCTGGAGAGGATGGATGCCGCCGCGTCGCGGTTGATCGGCCTGCACGACTTCGCTGCGTACTGCAAGGCTCGCGAAAAGGCCACCACCATCCGCACCCTGCTCGAGTTCGATTGGCGCCGGGACGACGGCGGCGTCCTCGTGGCCAACGTCCGCGCTGATGCGTTCTGCCACAGCATGGTGCGAGCTCTCGTGGGCGCCTGCGTGGCGGTGGGGGAGGGGCGGATCGAGGTCGATGACGTCGTGGCCATCCGTGACGCTCGCTTGCGGATACCCGAGACCAAGGTGCTGGCCGCGCGGGGTCTCGTGCTCGCGGAGGTCGGCTACCCCGCGGACGAGCTCCTGGCGGCGCGCGCCGAGCAGACGCGCAACCGACGGGATGCCGACGACTCGGCATCCTGAGGTCCTCCCGCGCGGCCGGGGCAAGCCCTCGGAGATCTCCGTGGGAGCGGACGTATGCTGACATCGCCATGAAGGTCATCTCGTACAACCTCAACAAGCACCGCGCCGCCGGTGAGCTCACCGAGCTCGTCGAGAAGCACGCGGTGGACGTGCTGTGTCTCCAGGAGTGCGACACGAACGACATCCCCGACCACGTGGGCAGACTCCGCCTTGCCGAGGCGACCCAGCGCAACCGCCTCGGGCTTGCGCTCTACTACCGCGAGAACACCTTCCGCGCCGAAGAAGTCCGCGCGATCTCGCTCAAGAAGTCACTGCACGACTACGTCCTCAAGCCCGCGGAGGAGCGGATGCTGGGTGTGCGGCTGCGCGATATCGACACCGGTCGCGACGTGATCGTCGCCTCGTTCCATGCAGCGCCGCTCACCGCGCTCAACTCGTTGCGCCGACACCAGATCCGCACGGCGCTCACCGAATTGCAGAACCTCGGCCCCGGTCTCCCCGCGCTCATGGTGGGGGACTACAACTACCCGGTGTTCAAGGAGAACCTGGGCCAGAAGGTCCGCGACCAGGGCTACGAGCTGACGCTGAGCGATGCTCGTACCTACACGCGCTACCGGTTCTTCAAGGGGCACTACGACTTCGCCACGTCCGTGGGCTTCGACATCGCCCACATCAAGACCCTGCCGCAGGGGCTCAGCGACCATCTGCCGATCCTCATCACCGCCGAGGTCACAACCTCCCGTGCACGTGGTCTGACGTAGGTCGGCGGCGTGCCGGCTTCGGCCGGCGGCAGGGAACGACAGAGGGGGCCGTCCGTAGACGACCCCCTCACGCGTACCTCCGCGGATCAGGATGCCAGGTGGCGCCGGCGACGGACCACGGTGCCGACGGCCACCGCGCCGCCCGCGACGACGAGTGCCCCGCCCGCGATCCAGAGACCTGCCGTCCCACCCGCGTCGAAGCCGGTCACGGCCAGGCCGCCCTTGGCGGGTGACGTGCTCGATCCCGCCGGGGTGACGGTCACGCTCGAGTGCAGCACCACCCCGCTCGTGGCGCCGGTGAAGGTGAAGGAGTAGACCCCCTTGGCATTGCTCGGAAAGCGCACCGGCGTCTTGAGGTAGCCGTTGACCGCGCGGGAACGGAGAGAGTCGTTGGTCTCGGTCGCGACCGAGGCGAGCGTGATGCTCTTCGCGGCACCGCCGGTGACGGAGATGATGATCTCTTCGTCGCCCTGGTAGGCCGCGCGGTCGGTCGTGAACGTGGCCACGCCGCCGGGGGCGACCGTGGACGGCGAGACGGCGACGACGGCGGGGTCGGTGTAGGCGTTGGCGGCCGTGGGAGCCATCAGCGCGGCCGCGGCGAGCGAGAGCGCGGTGACGGCCCGGATGATCGTGGTCTTCATGGGGTGCCCCATCTGCTTGGCGAAGTCGAGCCGATACGAGGACAGCGAGACGAGGTCCGACGCTCGCCGTCCGAGTGGCTTCTAGCCGAGAGTCTTGTGGAGGAGCAGTACGCGACTCGCGAGGGAGCGAGAGGTTTCATGCGGGCACACCCCGGACTTCACCCCATCGCGCGAGCGGTCCGTGCGCGGTCATCCGCGGAACCGGCACTCCCCGATACGCGGGACCTCGGCGCCGTCACGGGTGGGTGTTGCCACGGCATCCAGTTCGGGGGTCCTCGCCAGCCTCACGAGGAGCTCCAAGCGAGCGGTTTCGCCGGGGGCCAGCTGCACGGACCACTTCACCACCTGACGTTCGTCGTGCACTCCGCCGGCGAACCCCGGGGCGTCGCCGTCCGCACTCGTCCGACGCTCGACGAGGACGGCTCCCGGCGGAAGGTAGACGTACACCCCCGTCAAGGCGTCGCCGACCGGCACGCCGTACTCGCCACCCCCGGTCACGTACGTCGGGAGAGAAGCCGGGTCGGGAGCGTCGCTGCGCAATTCCACGTGCAGCGAGGCCGTGTCGTCCGTGCACCAGGCGATCTCGACGTGCGGGTGGAGGTAGTAGTCCATCTTGGAGCCCGTGCCGTCGTTCAGGTAGACGCCGAACGTCGTGCGTCTGTCATCGGACGTGGGAAGGGCGCCCTGCAGGGTCGAACCGTCGAGGACGGCCTGCTCGGTGGCATCCGCGTTCCAGATCAGCAGCCGTCGCTCCTGCGCGGAATGGCTGACCGCGTCGACCAGGGCGACGGGGTCGACGTGACCGTCGGCGAGCGCCTGGAACACCGCCGCCGAGGCACTCTGGAAGAAGGCGTCCTGATCGCGCGGATCGGCGTAGCGACGATACGTTTCATCGAGGAGAAGCGGGACGGCGTTGTCGGTCGTCAGAACGTCGCCCGAGGGGAGGCGCACGGGTCCCGTCGCCCGCAACAGATACGCCAGGGTCACCGGATCGAGCGCCACCACCGCATCGACGGTCGTACCGTGCACGCGCCGCCACATCTCTCGTGCGAGAGGAGCGCCGACCGAGAAGTCCGGCACCTGGGTCGTGTTCTGCAGATACCGGGCGGGGCGGGTGTCGTAGATGCTTCGCACGTCGTCGGGGAGCTCGGCCACGGGAGAGTCGCCCGACGCGGCGACGTCGGCGGAGGACGCCTGCGCGGCGAGCGTCATCCGGCCCTCGACCGTGTCGAGCTGCACGACCGCGCCCACGACGCCGCCCAGCGAGCGCCACTCGGCGTTGTTCTGGAGGAGCACGAGGGTGGACCGGGGACGATCGGCGCCCAGCATCGCCGGGACGAGGCGTGTGGCCCGCTCCAGGGCATCGGCCGCGTCCGCCGCGGTACCGAGGAGTTCCCCCGCCTCCGAGACCCCCTCGGACACCCGTCCGAGGAGCGGCAGACGGTCGATGGCGTCGACACGGTCGGCTGACTCCCGCAGCGTCGCGGCGGCGTCCGCCGCGGCGGGGGCGACGGCGGCGATACGGGAGACGTCGATGGCGCCGTCGACGGGGCGCAACACGTCGAGGGAGAGTGCCGCGGCGGCCGCGGCGAGGGGATCGACGGCGGCGACGGCGCCGTCGATCGCAGCGGCGGTCTCGGACACCGCGGACAGCTGGGGCCCGACCCAAGGCAGGGTTTCAGCGAGACGCCAGATCGGGTCGGCGGTCAACTCGCGGGCCGCGGACGTGTCCGCACCGGCGGACGAGAGCGCGGCCGTCGCGGCCGCGAGGTCGTCGACGTCGCTCACCGTCGCCGACACCACCGCGCGCGCCTCGCTCAGGTGGCCCTGAGCGAGCGCGGCCCGCACACCGACCCACGTGGTGAGGGCGAGTCCCAGGACGGCGACGAGGCAGACGACGCCGGCGAAGACCCGGCGCGCACGGGACGAGGATCCGGAGCGGGAGGTGGCGATCACGCGAGAACCCTAGGCCAGCCGGTTCGCCGGTCTTCGCTCCCCTAGACTGAGGCAATCGACTCGGGGGAGAACGCATGTCGCTTGGAGTGCAATGCGTCAGGGTGACGGCGGTGGCCCTGACGGGGATGCTCCTGCTGGCATCGACCGGGTGCGGCGCTCCGCCGTGGCAGCAGAGTGCGGGCGAATCGACCCCCGCTCCGACCGCATCGGTCGTTCCGCAACCGGTGCCCAACGACCTCTCGAGCGGGTCCACGAAGCGTTCCCTCACCACCGGGGCCGTGACGGCGACAGTGGACTATTGGTCGACCCTGTCGATGGATCGCTGGACACGGACGGCGTTGAAGCCCGTCAACCTGTCGATGGTGACGGTCGTCACCCCGGACGACGGCCAGAAGGTCTATCTGCAGCGCGCCACCATGACGGCGGTTCCGGGTAACGCCTCCGAGTCACTTTCGCCGCTGCCGCAGCAGGTCGATCAGACGGAGTCACCGGGGTATCTGGTGCTCTCCCCCTACAGCTACTCGCAGGTCTTCACCGTCGGCGAGGTCCCGCCCGAGAGCACCTTTGTCACCCTGCAGTTCACCTTCGAGTACCTCGTCCAGACCACCCCGACGTCGAGCGAGTACGCGAAGCAGACCGCCACCGACTCGCTGACCGTGGCCCTCGCCGACGGGGTCTCGGGCGGCTGAGACACGTCCTCCGGTTCACCGGGGGCGTTGTGCGCGCGGTCGCTGCTCGGCGTGAGCGGGCCGTTCAGACCGGGGTGTCGTCGGTGACCGCCGGGAGGACGACGGTCACGGTCGTGCCGACGCCGGGCTCGCTCTCGAGGAACAGCGAGCCGCCCTGTTCCTCGACGATGCTGCGGATGATCCCCATGCCCAAGCCGGTCCCCGGGGTCTCGCTCTCGCGGGCCGTGCGCGCGCGGAAGTACGGATCGAACACGCGCTCCAGATCTTCGGCGTGGATGCCGATCCCGGTGTCGGCGAAGTGGAGGATGACGTCCTCCGGGGACACCTCGCCCGAGATGCGGATCGTGCCGCCCGACCGGGTGTACTTGATCGCATTGCTCAGGATGTTGTCGAACGCCTGACGCAGCCGGAAGCCATCGCCGGCGACCCGGGTCGCTTCGGGGAGCTCCTCGATCAGGCTCACGCGCCGCGCGGTGGCTGTCGGACGGAAGGACTCGAGCGCCGACGCGATGATGCGGCCGGCATCGGCGACCGCGGGGGTCGCCGGCTCGCGGAACACCCCCCGTGACGTCGCGAGGATCTCGGAGATGAGCTTCTGCATGCGTTCGCCCGCCGCGGCGATCACCTCGAGCTGCTCGCGCACCTTCGGCGTGAGATCCGGAGCGTCCAGGGCGAGGTCGGCGTGACCGATGATGGCCGTGAGCGGGTTTCGCAACTCGTGCGACACCGTTGCCGCCAGTCGCTCGCGGGCGCGTTCGGATTCGATCAGCGCCGTCACGTCGTGCACGATGAGTAACGTGCTCTCGGGCTCGTCGGCCGAGACGAGTCGACGCGTCGACGCGGACAGGGCGCGCCACTCGCCGCGGGCGTCGAACAGCCACACCCGCTCGTCGTCGAACTGTTCCCCCCGGGCAGCGCGCACGAACGGGCGCTCGTTGTCGGACAGGGGCGCTCCGCGCAGCGTCGCGTACTCGACGGTTCCCCCCGGGCGCTGGGGTTCGTCTCGCTCGATACCGTACAGCGCGACGTAGGTGTCGTTGAGGGCGAGCACCTCACCCTCTGCCGACAGTCGGGCGATCCCGGTGTCGAGGCCGTTCAACATCTGGGACACGCGTCGCTCCTGACCCGAGACGCGCTGGAGCGTCCCCTGCAGCCTCCGTGCCTGACGTCGCAGCAGCTGTTTGAAGGCGCGGGTCTGCCGCGTGAAGAGGTAGGTGTTGATCGCGATGAAGGTCAGCGACAGCAGGACGACGAGGAATCGCAACGCCGAGGAGGGGCCGGTGGCGTTCAGCGTCGCGTCGAGCAGGATGATGGCGCCGACCGCCACCAGGGCGGAGATGAGGGATGCCAGCGCGAAATGCGTGGCGATCCACATGATGGGGAACACCCAGAAGAACCCGAAACGCAGGTCGGTGCCCACACTCATCAGGCCGATGGCGATGATGTCGCCGAAGGGGATGGCGGACACCGCCGCGCGAGGGAGTTTGTGCCAGGGCACCACGATGGCCACCGCCGTGAGGGCGATCACGATGCCGATGCCGGAGGAGAAGGACCACGAGGTGAAGAGGATCGGCTCGATCACCTGCACGAGCAGCACGGTGATCATGACGCTCGCACCGAGGATCAGCTGCAGGAGCCATACCGACCGGGTGCGCCCGCCGGAACCGGTCCTGTCGTCGTCGCGCGCGCTGTCCGAGGGAGCTGGTGTGACGCTCCTCGGGGGTGCCATGTTCCCGAGCTTATCGACAGGGGTGCGGGGGACCGGCGAATCCGACCGGCGGCGTCCCGCGGCGTTCGGCGGGAGGGAGCCCGGGCACATCAGGCCTCACCGGCCGCATCGGTGTGCGGGCGCGAACGCCGGCTCTTCATGAGCGCAGACAGGCCGTCGACCGTGCGGACCATCGAGTGCTCGAACGACAGGTCCGGCACGTCGTCGTAATCCAGCAGGGGCATGCGCTGAGCGAACGCGCGTCGCACCTCCGACTCGAGATCGTCTTCGACGGTCTCCGCTGGAGTCACGGCGAAAACGGTGTCGCGCGAGGGGAGACCCGCCACCACCTCGGGCAGTGCTTCGTCGATGGCGCCGGCCGCAGCGCGGAGCACCTCCCGACCGCGCGCGCCGCTGTGCGCGGTGCGGATGAGATCGATCTCGGGCAGGTGGACGAGCGTGACCCGCGCGCAGCCGTGCGCCGCGATGAGTCGCGCTGCTTCGCGTCGCAGAGCACCGCGGTCGTGCGCTCGCGTCCCCGGGGACGGCCGATCGTCGAGTTGTCGACCGACGCGGACGGCGCCTGCCAAGACGAGGGCGATCGCTGCGGCGCTCACGAGCGCCGTCGCTTCGGCGGAGAGCATGCCCGGCTGGGTCAGGACGGCCACACCCGACACCGCGACCACGACGAGACGGGAGGCCATGTAGACGGCGTATCCGCTCAAAGTCCACGTCAGCAGTCGGCTCCCCCGCAGCGCCCCCAGCGGCCGTCGCGCACACTCGAGGGCCCCGAGGACGGCGAACACGACCAGTCCCGCGATCTTCAGCAAGGTGGCGTCTTCGAGCGGGACGAGGAAGGTGAGGCCGAGCAGGAAGACGCCCACGGCTGCGATGCCGACGGCGCCGACCGAGCGGCGGTGATTCAGGCGCCGCGCACCCGCCCACACGAGCCCGGCCGCCATCACGTTGGTGGCGTTGCCGCCGGCAGCGGCCGCCGTGCCGCCGCCCGCCGCCTCCAGGACGTTCATCGACCCGCACAGCAGGGCGGCGATCGCAGCCATGCCGAAGTACCGCACCAACTCGGCGCGCGCACCCCCGCGATCGTCGTCGAGGCGTCCGTGCGCGAGAAAGAGAATGGCGAGCGCGACGCCGGCGGTGGCGATGGTCGAAAGGAGCAGGAGGACGATCATGCGGCGACGTCTTCCTCCCGCAAGGACGGCGAACCTTGAGGGGATCTTGCGGGGACGCCTGTCCGGTGCAGCGGATGCATTGCGGCCGGCCCGTCACAGTGGGACCAGGCCGATAGGTCGAAGACCGACAGGAAGGCACCACCATGATCGATGTGCGCGGCACCTCTTACACGCACGAGCTCCGATCGCGTACGCCGGAGCACGAAGGCCGCTTCGGTGACGACTTCGAGGCCGTCATGGGGGACACGAGCGTGCACCGCTCGACGATCGGGTGCGTCATCCCGGCCTACAACGAGGAGGAGTCGATCGCCGGCGTCATCGAGGCGCTGCTCGGGCAGACCCGTGTGCCGGACGTCATCCATGTCGTGGTCAACAACACCTCGGATGCCACGGTCCGGATCGCCTCCCGCTTCAGCGGTCCCCACGAGGTGCTCACCGAACTCGGTGAGCAGTTCACCGAGGTGTTCGTGCATGACATCGGCAAGAACCCCGACAAGAAGGTCGGCGCCCTCAACTACGGCTACTCCCTCGTCGAGGGCTACGACTACCTGCTGGGGGTCGACGGTGACACGGTCGCCGACTCCCGGGCCGTGGAGTACCTCGAGGCCGAGGCCGTCTCGGACACCCGCATCGGCGGGATCTCCGCGATCTACACCATCGACGACAAGCCCATCCGGGGTGGCGTGGCCCGATTCCTCATCGCCGGCCAGCGCACGCAGTTCGCGGCGTTCAACCTGCAGAACATGCTGCGCGGTCGGAACATGGCGGTGTTGGGCGGGCAGTTCTCGATCTTCTCCACCACCGCGCTGCGCGACGCGATGGTTCAGAACCATCAGTCGACGCCGTGGGTGAAAGACTCGGAGGTCGAGGACTCTCTGCTCTCCCTGCAGATCAAGAGCGCGGGCTACCTCACCAAGATCAGCCCCGTGGCGCGCGCCGACGTGGGAGGCATGACCACGCTGTCGGCCTACGACGCCCAGCAGGTCAAATGGACCTACGGCGCCATCGAACTCATGTGGCCCGGTCAGCGCGGCGACACCAAGGGGCAGCCCTTCCACCCCAACCTGCGCCTGAGGTGGTTCGAGAACGTCGGCATGCTGACGAACCTGTTCGTCCGCGTGGCGTTCCTCGCGCTTCTGGCGGGCTCGTTGTCGGTCGGTGCGTTCGTCTTCTCGCCGTGGTGGCTGATCCCGCCGGCCGTGGCGATGCTGCTGAATCTCCGCATCGCGCGAACGATGCAGAACGTGAATCGCACCGACATCTTGTTCGCGGTGCTCTTCCTCCCCGCGGAGGTTTTCATGTGGGTGCGTATCAGTCACTTCGTGCGCTCGTGGTCGCGCTTCCTGTCGCGCAAGAAGGTCGACAACTGGGCCATGCAGGCGAAGGCGGAACGCGGTGGAGGGCTGGGTCACTGGGTGCCGATGCTCGTACTGGTCGCCGTCGCCGTCGCGCTCGCCGTCATCTGGATGCTGGTGGGACCGACCATGCAGTCGTCGATCCTGTGGGTCGGGTGGCCCATCGTCGGTGTGGTGACCGTGCTGCAGACGCTCATGATGTTCTCCAAGCTCGTTCGGCGCCAACACGGATTCAAGGTCTGACGGCGCTCCGCGCCGATGTTCCGACCCCTCCGAGACGGGCACCTCGGTCTCGAGAGGCGGGGTACCCGCTCTTCGTGCGGCCTCAGGGGGCGGCGGTCTCCGACGTGAGGCGGTACCCGACCCCGCGCACCGTCTCGATGTAACGCGGAGTGACCGGATTGTCGCCGAGCTTGCGGCGGAGGTTGGTCATGTGTGCTTCGATCGCGCGCTTGTCCGCGTCTCCCACGAAGTAGCTCGTCACGTACGACTCGCCGCGCAGGACGAGCGTCAGATCGGCCTTGCTGCGGACACGGCGCTTGGACTCCATGAGCGTCGCGAGCAGGTCGAACTCGGTCCGGGTGAGGTCGAGGTCTTCTCCGGCGAGTCGCACGAGCCGACTGTCGGGATCGAGGTGCAGATCGCGGTGCATCAACCAGGCGGTACCGGCGGTGGCGACCTCGCCCGCGGTCGGGCGCAGGAGGACATCGGTCCCCGCGGATGCCGCCGAGGTGTCGATCTCGACCCGGGCGGTCGGGAACGAGGGGCCGACGCTCTCCTGCCGCGGGGTGGCCGCGGCGGCCGACTCGCCGGCACGCGGACGACGCAACAGTGCTTCGATGCGCGCGCGCAGCTCCCGCGGACGGAAAGGCTTGACGACGTACTCGTCGGCACCGGCACCGAGGCCGAGGACGACGTCGGCCTCTTCCTCGAGGCCCGTCAGCATGATGATGTAGGTGTCGCTCTGCTGGCGGATGCGCCGGGCCGCTTCGAAGCCGTCCATCCCCGGCATATTCACGTCGAGGGTCGTGATCAACGGTTGGTAGTTGACGACCGCGCGGACCCCGTCGATCCCGTTGCCGACCGAGACGGTGGAGAATCCCGCCGACTCGAGGACCTCGGCGAGGAGGTGACGGATATCGGGATCGTCCTCGACGATCACCGCTGTCTTCACGAGCTCCGCACTGCTCATCTGACCCACTCCTCCGCCGTCGCGCATTCGCGCCCGCGTTCTCCCCCGAGATGCGGTGTCGCATAGCGACGCGCGCAATCTTGGCACATTTATGTGTGCATTCCGGTAAGCATGTCAGAAGACGCCTCTCGTCAGTTCGACTGCGGCATCCGGCCACCACGAGCCGGCCGAAGGGCCGCCGTTGCATTCGCCGTCGCTCTCGCCCGGAGGCTTGATCCACAGGTTGGTGTCGACCACCCCGTCGCCATACGAGCCGCCCGCGCTCCCCACCGACCGCCCGCGCGGGTTGCACCACTGCGCCCCCGCAGGACCGGCCCCGTTGCGCGACGTGTCGATGACGGCGTGCGTGCCGCCGAGCCGGTCGGAGAGGGCGTGCGCATAGGCGAACTCGGCGGCGGTGTCCTGATAGTTCGAGACGTTGAGAGCCACGCCGCGCACCATCGGCAGGAGCCCGCTCGTCCGCAGGAGATCGGCCATCTCGTCCACCGGATGCCAGGCGGAGTGGCCTCCGTCGATGTAGATCCAGGTGTCGGGGCCGGCGAGATTGTCGACCGCGGTTCTCAGGTGAGCCATCCGTTCGTCGATCGAGCCGCACGAGGAGGCCAGGGCGATGCTGTCCGGCTCGAGGACGATGATCTTCCGCAGCGCGGGCGCCTCATCGAGAGCGCGTCCGATGCGCTCCGTCCACTCGCCGTAGGCGTCGGGATCCAGGCCGCCCGCCGAGAAGTTCCCGCAGTCACGGTCGGGAAGGCCGTATACCGCCAGAGAGAGCGTCGCATTCTGGTCACGCGTCTCTTCGATGAGGCGGGAGACCCGATCCTGAACGGCGTCGACCGGATCGGTCTCCGGGGTCAACCAGACCGTCGTGGGCTGCTGTGCGAGCCATTCCGCCGCGGCCTTCGCGGACGCGTTACCGGCGGCGGTCGAGGCGGAGGACGCCTTCGAGGTGTCGGATACGAGCACACGTGTGCCGACGGCCGGCGCGATAGCCGCCGCAGCCTCCAGCGCGCTGACGGTCATGCGGCCGACGGTCACGATGGAGGCGACGAGGACCACGGCGACCAGGAGAGCGGCAACGATGAGCGCGCGGCGAAGTCGTGCACGTCGGATCTTCTTCATCGGATGCGGGGCAGCCACGCTGCACTCTATCCACCCCTGGGGGGCGGCGAACAAAATAGTTCAGGGAGGAAGCGACGTAGACTGTTGCGGTGGGAAAACTGGTTTACAACTCACTCGGTCACGCGTTCGACATCGAGGACCGGACGCTGTCCCATCTGCGCGTCGTGTTCATGAACAAGCTCCGACGCGGGGAGCCGTTCATGTTTCACATCCCGATGGGTGACGGGAGCGGAACGAGGTCGCTGTGGGTGTCGCCGTCGATCCCGCTCGTCTTCCACTTCTACGGCAGCCGACCGCCGCACCTGAACCGGAGGTGGGTCGACGAGCTGATGAACGAAGCGAGTAATCCGCAGGGGCTCAGCGTCGTCGCTGAACCCGACCCCGACGCCGCCCCCCGAGACTGATGGCGACTCAGGTGCACTCGGCGTCGACGACCTCGCGGACGCGATCGAGGAAGGCCGCCACGTGATCAGCCGCCTCGTGGGGTAGTTCTGCGGCGAAGTCGCGGATGCGCGCAGTGACCGGGTCGATGGCGTCCGGATCGGTTCCGCGATCGAAGGGCACGATGAACTTGCTGCGGCGATCCGACGGGTTGGCCACGAAGGTGATCAGGCCGCCCGCGTGGAGTCGGTCGAGCATGCCCGTGACGGAGGCCGCGGAGATGCCCAGGTACTGTGCGATCTCGCTGGGGGTGACGGTGGCCCCCGCGTCGGCGCGCTCGAGCACGAGGCGCATGGCCGCGCGGGCGTTCTCGCTGGGGCCGCAGTGGGACTGGCGTCGGCGCGCGAGTCGGTCTTCGGCGAGACGGAGGCGTTCGACCGCCCGAGCAGCGGTCATCGCGGCGTCGTTTTCGATCTCGATCGTCATACGTCTCCTCGAGGTCCAGCAACCCGTGGACACATCCTAGTTCGGCCTCCCAGATTCTTGGTTGACGAGGGAATTCAGGTCTCCGTCCAACAATGCGTCGTCCTGGAGGCGTCGAGCAGCGCTCGTTACCGTCGGGTGCGAACGCCGCGAACGGACGGGCGCTCGAGCTCTCCGCACAGGCGGGATCCGTGACGCAGTCGGTGAACGCCCGGCCGAGTCAGCGACCCGCGATGGCGTGCCGGTGCGCGATCGCCGAGACCCACTGCATTCCGGGGCACGGCGGAGCCGCGCGGCCCCGCATGCGCTCCCAGGCTTCGACGTAGATGCCCTCGAGCAATGCCTCTGCGCGGTGCGCGACACCCGTCAGCGACAGGAGGACGGCATAAACGCGCGGTGCCGTCGCGTCGTAGAAGGTGACGAACGCGTCGCAGTCGCCGGACGCGGCCCGCACCAGGAGGGCGTCGAGATCGTCCTCTCGGGTCGAGAGGGACGCGGCGTCGGCCAGGGTCACGGGGCACCTCCTTGGTGGGGGATTCCAGTCAACCGGGGTCGGTCCGCCCCTGCCTGGGGTTGCACAATCGGAACGGGTGCCGTAGCGGGACCGGGCCGGCGTGCATCGTCAAGCCCGCGAGGCGGGGCGGCGGGTCCCATTACCGTGACGACATGAGATCAGTCGTGCGTTGGATGCTGGCTTCGGCCATGGTGTTCGCCGGTATTTCCCACCTCACCTTCGCGCGGCGCGACTTCCAGGCGCAGGTGCCCGACGCGCTCGTCGAACGCGGTCCACTGGACAAGGACGCCGTCGTCGTGGCATCCGGAGTCGTCGAGGCCGCCTTCGGCCTCGCACTCGTCGCTCTGCCGAAGGAGCGCCGCCGGATCGGTGCCGCTCTCGCGGCGTTCTTCGTCGCGATTCTTCCCGGCAACATCGATCAGTGGCGAAAGGGTCGTTCCGCGTTCGGCCTCGACACGGACCGGAAGCGTTTCACCCGCCTGTTCTTCCAGCCGCTGCTGATCGCCGCGGCGTGGTGGTCGACGCGCTGAGCGCCCCGTGTCCGATGTCGTCAGCCTCGAGCTCGTCTTCGACGACGCGTCGGAGGCGGCGGTCCGCCGCGAGTGGGACGCGCTCGTCGCCGCGGATCTGCCGAGCCAGGCGCGCCACACCGGGGCGAGCAATCGCCCGCACATCACCCTCCTCGTCCGTCCCGCCCTGGGTGATCCCGACCTGTCGGCGCTCGCCGCTCGTCTGCCGCTGCAGCTCACCCTCGGGGCGCCGTTGATCTTCGGCACGGGTCGGTCGCGGGTGATCGCGCGTTCCGTCGTCCCCTCGGTCGCGCTCCTCGACCTCCACTCCCGCATCCATGCGCTGGCGGGACCGGGGGACGACGCTGTGCACACGCGGCCCGGATCGTGGACGGCGCACGTCACGCTCGCGCGGCGGGTGCCGCTCGACAGTCTCGGGAAGGCGTCGGGCGTGCTCGCGGAGGCCGGGGAGGCGGAGCTCGCCGTCACCGCCACGGGGGTGCGCCGGTGGGATTCGGCGTCGCGGACGGTATCGGACCCCGTCTCCCGTGGCACGCTGGAGACGTGCTGACCGACGACGCGCGCTCCTTCTTGAGCGAATACCACCTGGCCACCCTCTCGACCATCGGGCGATCGGGACGTGTGCACGCCGTCCCCGTCGGCTTCACCTACGAGGACGGCGTCGTCCGGGTGATCGGGTCGCGGGGAACGCAGAAGTTCGTCAACGCCGCACGGAGCGGCCGCGCCTCGATCTGCTCCGTCGACGGAGGCCGCTGGATCAGTTTCGAAGGCCCCGTCCGCGTGACCGACGAAAGGGAGGCCGTGGCGCACGCCGTCGAACTGTACGCGTCGCGCTACCGCCAGCCGCGAGTGAACCCGGATCGCGTCGTCCTCGAGATCACTGTCGAACGCACTTTGGGTTCCGCGGCCCTGCGCGCCTGACCGGCGTATCGTGGAGGGATGGCTTCCTCCACCTCGTCGATGCCCTCCGGGCGTGAGGGGGTCGTCGGCGCGCGGAGCGCCGGCGGCACACGCGCCGTGCGCGCCGCCTTCCTCGCCGGGTGACCGGCGCCGACGTCTCGCCTATCGCGCGGGCGTCGCCGACCGCGGACCTCTCGGCCCCGGCCCCCGTCCGCATACTCTGCGGATGCCGCGCGGCCCGATAGCCGGGTCGACCCATCGACGGGAAATCATGCACGCTCTCTCCGCAACCGCTCTCCGCGTCTCGTTCGTCAACGTCTCCACCCGCGAACGCAGCGCCATCGTCATCCCCACCGACATCGACGACGCCGACTGGCCGCGCCTCGACTACGTCGGCTGGCGCGACGCGAAGGCCCCGCTCCTCGGATTCGTCGTGGCCGAGATCGACGGGGAACCCGTCGGCCTCCAGCTGCGCCAGGCGGAGCAGCCCACCCGCTCTCGGCCGCAGTGCTCGTGGTGCTCCGATGTGACACTGCCCAACGACGTGGTGTTCTTCTCGGCCCGCCGCGCCGGCAAGGCCGGCCGGACGGGCAACACCGTCGGAACCCTCGTGTGCGCACGGTTCGAGTGCTCGCGGAACGTCCGGCGCATGGATCCGCCGGCGTATCTCGGACACGATGCGGCCGCGGCGCGCGATCGTCGGATCGACGGCTTGCGGTCCCGCGTCGACGCCTTCTTCCGCGATCTGCGCGACGGCGTCTAGGAGGCGCGCGCTCGCCGGATCGTCACGGTCGGATGTCGGATATCGGATGCCGTGGAACGCGCCGCGCACGCCTCGCGGCGTCGCTCACAAGGCTCGGAGCTTCTCCAGGAGAGGCGCGGCGACCTCGTCGACGAAGCGCTGCTGTTGTTCGTCGCCGACCTGCACGATGGCGATGTCGGTGAAGCCGGCGTCGAGGAAGGGACGGACGCTCTCGGCGAGTTCGTCCAGATCGGGACCGCACGCGATGGCCTCCGCGACGTCGTCCGGCCGCACGAACTGCGAGGCGCCCGCGAAGCCCGCCGGGGTCGGCAGATCGGCGTTAACCGCCCAGCCCCCCGCGAACCAGCGGAACTGATCGTGGGCGCGGGCGATCGCGGCATCCTTGTCGGGGTCCCAGCTAATCGGGATCTGCCCGATCTTGCGCGACGCCCCGTCGTGGTGCGCATCCCATCCCTGCACGATCTCGGCGTCGGGCTCGGTGGTGATGAGGTGGTCGCCGAGGGGCGCGAAGCGCGCGATCGAGTGCTCACCCGAGACGGCCACGCCGATGGGCACGCCCCCCTCGGGGGAGTCCCACACGCGCGCCGAATCGACGCGGAAGTACTCACCGTCGTACGTGACGAGATCGCCGGTGTGCAGGGCGCGGATGATCTCGATCGCCTCGACGAGCATGTCCTGCCGCGCGTGCACGGCCGGCCACCCCTCGCCGACGACGTGCTCGTTGAGGTTCTCGCCCGAGCCGAGACCGAGCGTGAAGCGGCCCTCCGACAGCAGCTGGAGGGTGGCGGCCTTCTGGGCGACCACGGCGGGGTGGTACCGCACGGTGGGGCAGGTGACATACGTCATCAGCTCGACGTCGGATGTGGCCTGCGCCACGGCACCCAGCACCGTCCACGCGTAGGGGGCGTGTCCCTGGCTGGTGAGCCACGGCGAGTAGTGATCGCTCGAAGCCAGGAAGTCGTAGCCGGCGCGCTCGGCGCCGACGGCGTAGTCGACGAGCGCCCGGGGGCCGCTCTGCTCGGTCATGAGGGTGTAGCCGAATCGCGTCATGACCGCCACGGTAGGCCGCGGCATCCGGGCTCTTCCCCGGGGTTGCGCACCGCCCCCGGATACGACAGCGGGCCCGCGGCATCCGCCGCGGGCCCGCTGGACGAGGGTCAGTCCTCGGGCGCGTGGATGATCTTCTCGCCGTCGAAGGTCTCCCGCTCCTTCTTCTGACTGTCGTTGCGGGTCTTGCGCAGGCTGAGGAACGTGGCCACCGCGACCGTCGCGGCGATGAACAGCAGAGAGAACCAGATGGGGATCTCGGGCACCCACAGCAGCGGCTCGCCGCCGTTGATGAACGGCAGTTCGTTCACGTGCAGGGCGTGGAATACGAGCTTGACACCGATGAAGGCCAGGATGACGGCGAGTCCCTGGGCGAGGTACACCAGGCGTTCGAGCAGGCCGCCGATGAGGAAGTACAGCTGGCGCAGACCCATGAGCGCGAACGCGTTGGCGGTGAAGACGATGTACGCCTCGTTCGTCAGGCCGTAGATGGCGGGGATGGAGTCGACCGCGAAGACGAGGTCGATGAAGCCGATCGCGATGATGACCAGCAGCATCGGGGTGACGAAGCGCTTGCCGTTCTTCTTCACGGTGAGCTTGTCGTCGTTGTACTCCTCGCTGACGGGGAGCACGCGACGCACGAACTGCATGAACTTGCCGTTCGCGGGGTCGCTGTCGCCGTGCGAGAACGCCTGGCGGTAGGCCAGGAAGAGCAGGAGGGCACCGAAGATGTAGAAGATCCACGAGAAGTTCTCGATGAGCGCCGCGCCCACGGCGATGAACGCGCCGCGCATGATGAGCGCGATCACGATGCCCACCATCAGCACCTTCTGCTGGTAGATCTTCGGCACGGCGAACCCGGTCATGATGATCAGGAACACGAAGAGGTTGTCGATCGACAGGGCCTTCTCGGTCAGGTAGCCGGCGAAGTATTCACCGCCGAAGGTCCAGCCGGAGACGAGGCCGATGCCGACGCCGAACAGCAGCGCGAGGCTGATGTAGAAGACCGACCACCGAGCAGACTCGGCGATCGTCGGCTCGTGCGGCTTGCGCACGTGCACGAAGAATTCGAAGACGAAGAACGCGATCGTGACCGCGATGGTGATGATCCAGACAAGGGGTGTGACGCCCAAGACGGCCTCCAAGGGGATTTCGGTGTACAACAGAACACCAAGGTCTCCTCCACCCGACGAGATGGGCCGACGTCCCGGGCTCACGATGGCGTGAACCGTACTGACGAGATCGTCGCGGTGGGAGTACTCCCCTTGCTCGGATCCATTCTACGGGATGGGGCGCGGGAAGCGGGACGGGGTCGCCCGCTCCCCGCACCGAAGGCCGGGGGCGCGCAGCGCACGCCCCCGGCCGGGCCCCCTCTTCCCCTACACCGGCACCGCGAACTCCCGGATCGTGATGCCGGAGAACGTCGCCGCACCCCCGTCGGTGTACAGCGAGATGCCGGTATCGCCCTCGAGGAAGTGCACCTGTTGCGACAACACCGTGTGCCCGGCGTTGACGAAGACCTCCACGCTCTGACGGTCGACGAAGATGCGCAGGTGCACCGATCGTGCCGCGGCGTCGATCGGCGCCGCGGCACGGGTGTAGGGCGTCAACGCGTAACCGCTGCGTTCGGAGGGACCCCGGTCGACGTACACGTCGGAACCGTACTTGCCGATGTTGGTGTGCCGGGAGCCGTCGGCCGAGCGACCGACCGATACGCCGACGTTGGTGGCATCCGTCCACGAGATGTCGAGCTCGAGCTCGTAGGCGCGGCCCGTCCACGGCAGCACCGCACCGCCGTTCACGGTGCGATCCGGGAGCGTCACGGTCGAGGTGGCGCGGGAGGCGAGGGCGGCGATCGGTGCGCTCAACAGGCTGTACCACCCGCCCGACTGCCGCTCCAGCCGGAGCTCGCGCACGATCGAGTTCTGGCCGTTGTACCCGTCGGTGACGTCGGTGGGCACGTCGCGGGCGGCGTACTTCCAGTTGTTCATCCACCCGATCGCCAGGCGCTTCGTGTCGGGGGCCTCGATGCTCGGCCAGGTCACCGCGCCGTACCAGTCCCACCCCCAGTCGAGCCACTGCGGGGTGAGGTCGTCGGCGACGAACCGTGTGCCGTTCCAGGTGCCCATCCAGTACGCGTACGTCATCGGGAGGCCGACTCCGTAGGCATCCATGCTCGCGCCCAGCACCCAGTGCCGAGAGCCGTCGTCGGCCGTCATCTGGAACAGGTCGGGGCACTCGATGCCGCCGAGCTGCGGGTTGGGGTAGTCGAAGTTGCTCTTCCAGGTCCACTGCCGCAGGTTCGGCGAGGTGTAGAAACCGGCGTAGCGGGCGCGGCCGAGGGCCATGACCCACTCGCCGCGGACGGCATCCCAGTGCACCTTCGGGTCGCGACACCACTCGGCGTTGTCGATCTCGGCGGGAGTCTGGGCGGTGCGGCCGTCGGTGTTGACCAGCACGGGGTCGGGCAGCATCGAGAAATGGAAGCCACCGTCTGTCGAGAAGTACAGATACTGCTCCTGATACTTCCGGATGCCGCCGGTCGGACGTGTCGCGAGCGCGATGACGGCTCCCGCGCCGAAGCCGGCGGTGTTCGCCGTGTCGACGACGAGGCATCCCGACCAGACGGGCACGCCGTTCGTGAGGGGGAGGACCGTGCCGTGGTGGGTGAAGCTCACGCCGTCGGTGGTGGCGTGGTCCCACCCGCCGGCGCCGTTGTTGACATCGGAGTGCAGGTAGTAGAGCTGATACTTCCCGCCCGAGACGATCGGTCGCTGCGGGTCGCACAGCCACGCGGTCGGGGGCGTCATGTGGAACATCGCGCGTTGTGACGCGGCCTGCGCGTGGGCTGCCGGTGCAGCGGGGGAGGCCAGGGCGAGGGCGAAGGCCCCGGCTCCGGCGCCCTGCAGGAGGGCGCGTCGGGAGATCTCGAACGGCATGGTGCTACTCACTTCCTCGTGATCGGCGGGCGCGACGGTGCGCCCGCCGGGTGGGCCGGCGGTTCAGGGAGACGTCGGTCAGGCGGCCGCCGGAGCCGCGGGACCTTCCTGCGCGGGGTCGCCGGTCGCCCCGACGCGCACCGCCCCGACGCGAACGCTCGGGACGACGTCGGTCTCGGCGCTCGCCGCGATGGTGACGGGGCCCGCGCCGAGGGTGACCAGATGCGACAGCACCGTGGCGCCGTCGTCGGAGAACACCTCCAGCAGCGGACCGTCGAGGACGAGGGTGACGGCGCCGGAGGTCGGCCCGACCAGCGGCGCCGATCGGATGCCGGCGAAGTCGGGGTGCAGCACGTCGGCCGCGCGTCCGCTGCGCGAGACCGAGAGCGTGCGGGCAACCGGATCGTGAACCACGTCGACCGCGGCGTCCGCCTCCCCCTCCAGCCGGAGGCGCACGGTTCCCGTGGCGCCGGGGTCCCACCGCACGTCGAGCACGGCATGCGGCTCGATGACGACAGCGCCGGTCTCGACGGCGCCGGGGGGTGGAAGGACGGGGTGCTGGACGAGATGGAGCACTCCGTCGATGCGACGCAGGCCCAGCGTGCGAGGCAGCGACATCGCCCCGCGCCACGGCGAGGTCGGGACGACGTGCGCGTAACGCCAATTCCCCATCCACGCCAGCATGACGGCGGCTCCCCCCGGGGCGCTGTCGAAGGTGACGCCGGCGTAGCAGTCGCGACCGTGGTCGAGTGGACGGAGGTCGACGGCCGGGGAGCGGAAGACGCCGTCGTCGAGGTCGCCCACGACGTAGTGCATCGCCGAGCCCTCGGGATCGGCGTCGTCGCCCACCGGATTGGTGCTCAGCAGCAGCACCCACGCGCGCTCGGTCGTCCCCTCCACCGGTAGCCGCACGAGGTCGGGGCATTCCCACACCACGCCCTCGGGGCCGAGCGGGCCGAACGACCCCGTCTCGCGCCAGGCGGTCAGGTCGTCTGAGGCGTAGAACACCACACGGCGCTCCACGGCCTCGACCGCGAGCATGAGCCAGCCGCCGCCCGGCACGCGCACCACCTTGGGGTCGCGGAAGTCCGAGCTCGTGCGATCGAGCACCGGGTTCGCGGCATCCATCGTCCAGGTGAATCCGCCGTCGACGCTGGTCGCGCGTGACTGGGCCTGGATGCCGCGGTCGTACGCGCTCGTGTAGAACGCGGTGAGCGTGCCGTCGTCGCCGGACACGATCGAGCCGGAGAAGATCTGCTCACCGGGGCGGTGGCGGAGCGCGACGGGGTGCTCGTCCCAGTGCAGCAGGTCGGGGCTGGAGGCGTGGCCCCAGCTCATGTTTCCCCAGTCGTTGCCCTCGGGGTTGAACTGGAAGAAGGCGTGCCACCGATCGTCGGCGAAGACGAGCCCGTTGGGGTCGTTCATCCAATTCTGCGCGGGGGCGAGGTGGAAGCGGGGACGGGGAAGGCTCACACGGACTCCCGGGGGATCGAGGGGCAGGCGATCAACTGTCGCGCGCCGGCGGCGGGGGATTCGAGGCCGAGTAACGTGCGCACTCCCGCGGCCCCCAGCTCGTAGTGCGGCAGGGCGACGGTCGACAGGGGCGGGCGCAGGTGCGCGGCGATGACGTCCTGGTTGTCGAAGCCGATGACGGCGACATCGTCGGGGATGCGCAGGCCGCGCTCGCGGAGACCGTCGTACAGCCCCATCGCGACGCGGTCGTTGTGGCAGAAGACGGCGGTCGCGCCCGAGTCGACGACGGCCGCCGCCGCGTCGTAACCGCCCTCCTGCTCGGGCGCAGCCTCGAACACCAGCGCACCGTCGGCGTCGACGCCCGCCGTCGCCAGCGCCGAGCGGTACCCGGCGAGCCGGCCGCTGCGCGCGGGCGAGGGCGACGTGGTGTTGATGAACGCGATGCGGCGATGCCCCGCCGCGAGCAGCTGCTCGGTCGCGGTGCGCCCGCCCTGCTCCTCGTCGGGCACGATGGCCGGGAACGCGTCGTCGGCGGCGAAGCAGTTCACCAGCACCGTCTCGGTGTGCTGCAGGGGCGGCGGCACCTGGATCTCGCGGTGGTACCAGGTGGAGTACAGGATGCCGCGCACCTGGTGCTCGAGCATCATCGCGATCGCGTCGTTCTCGGCGGCGGCGTTGCCCTCGGTGTTGGCCACGAGCAGGACGAAGCCGTGACGCCACGCTTCGTCTTGGGCGCCGTGGATGATCTGACCGGCGAAGGGCGTGGTGGCGATGGCATCCGCCACCAGCCCGATGAAGCGAGAGCTCCCCTCCGACAGTGTCTTGGCCAGGGCGTTGGGTCGGTACCCCAGCGCGACGACGGCCTCCTGCACGCGGCGCCGTGCATCGTCGCCGATGCGGGCGCCCGGCTTGTCGTTGACGACGTGCGACACGGTCGCGACCGAGACGCCGGCGACCTTGGCGACATCGCGCATGGTCGTGGTCATGAGGGGGTCCTCGCGTTCATCCCTTGGTGGCTCCGCTCTCCAGGCCGGCGATCATCGCTTTGTTGAGCACGAGGAACACCAGCAGCAGCGGCGTCACCGTGACGCACACCGCGGCGAACGTCGCCGTCCAGTCTGTATTGCCCATCGCTCCGATGTAGTTTTGCAGGCCCAGCGGGATGGTCTTGAGCCCGTCGGAGAGCACGAAGGTGTTCGCGAAGATGAAGTCGTTCCAGATGAAGATGCTGTTCACGAGCACCACCGTGATGATCGTGTTCACCGAGAGCGGCGCCGTGATCTGCAGGAAGATGCGGTACGGACCCGCTCCGTCGAGGGAAGCCGCCTCGTAGAGCTCGCGCGGGATGTACTCGTAAAACGACGAGAACAGGTACACCCCCATCGGCAGGGAGAACGCCGCGAGCGGCAGGATCATCGAGAGGTGGGTGTCGAGCAGGCCCACCTGCGAGTAGTCGATGAACAGCGGCACGAGCGCGATCTGCACCGGCACGATGATCCCGAGCAGGAACAGCGCACGCACCACACCGCTGAGACGGAAGCCGAGCACCTGCAACGCGTACGCGGCCATCATGCCCGCGACCACGATGAGCAGGCTCGCCCCGAGGGTGACGATGAGCGAGTTGCCGATGTTCAGCAGGAGGTTGCCGGTGCCGAAGGCGCGGGCGTAGTTGTCGAGGGTCCACTCGCGGGGGAGGGCGAACGGGTCGCCTCCGGCGAAGTCGCTCGCGGAGCGGAAGCTCGTGAGGAACAGCCACAGCAGGGGGTAGACCTGGACGACGACGATCAGGACGACGGTGATCGTCAGCAGAGTGCGCTGCATCCGCAGCCGCGGCGAGCGGTGCACCCGGCGCGGTGCGGGCGCGGGGGCCGGAGGAACGGATGCCACGGGGGCAGGGGAGAGGGTGATGCTCATCACGCGTCCTTCCGACGCAGCAGCAGGAAGATGAGGCCGACGGCGACCAGGCACTCCACGACGATGAAGACCGAGATCGCGCTGGCGTAGCCGTAGTCGGTGTGGACGAACGCCGTCTTGTACATGTAGGTGGTCAGCAGTTCCGACGATTGGCCGGGGCCGCCGTTGGTGAGCAGGTACGGGATGTCGAATCCCCGCAGGGCGAAGGTCGTCGCCATGACGGTCGTGGTGATCCACACGGGACGGATGTAGGGGAAGCGGATTCGCCAGAACGTTTGCCACCAGGAGGCACCGTCGAGGCGGGCTGCCTCCTCGAGCTCCTTGGGCACGGCGATGAGGGCCGCGTAGATGATGAGCATGTAGAGCCCGGTGAAGCGCCACCCCTCGGGGATGGAGACTGCCGCCAGCACGGTCTGCACGTTCGACAGCCACGCCGTCTGCAGCCCTTCGAGGCCCACCCACGCGAGCAGCTGGTTCAGCAGGCCGACCGGCTCGAGCGAGTACACCCGCAGGAACAGGAACGCAATGGCCACGGTCGAGATGACGGCCGGCAGCAGGTAGAGCGTCTTCACCAGTTCGCGTGCCCGGGGAAGGGCCGTGAGCAGCCCCGCCACCGCGAGCGCGCCGCCCAGTTGGAGCACCAGGCAGATGGCGAGGTAGCCGAGCGCGTTGCCGAAGGCGGTCCAGAACACGTCGTCGCGGGTGAACATCTTGACGTAGTTGTCGAGACCGACGAACTGCAGGTCGGTGATGCCGTCCCACTCGAAAAGGCTCAGGATCAGCGACTGCACGATGGGCAGCAGCACGGCAGCGCCGTACAGCAGCAGCGGGGGCACGAGGAAGACGGCCACGGCCAGCCCGGAGCGCCGCGGAAGCATCGACGTGCTGAGCGGCCGCCGGCGCGGCGCGGGCCGGCCGGCCCCGGTCACCCGGGGCCGGCGAGGTGCGAGCGTGTCAGCCACCGACGTTCTCCGTGAGGGTGGCATCCATCGTGCTGACGAAGTCGTCGGGCGTGATGTCGCCCTGCACGAGCAGGGTGAGCTCCTGCTGCAGGCGGGTGTTCGTAGCGGGGTCGAGCTGGGTGTCCCAGGGCATCGCGAGCTTTTGGCCGACCTCGCCCGCCTGTGCAATGGCGCGGTCGTACAGCGGCGTGGCGTTCGCCGGAATCTCGGTCGGAGCGTCCGAGGTCGGGGACAGAGCGCCGGAGGCGGCGACCTCGGCCGGGTAGCGCTCGAGGGCGAAGGCGAGGAAGTCGCGCACCAGCGGGTCATAGGTGGCGGCGTTGACGGCCATGCCGATCCCCGACGGGGCGACGTACTCGTCGTCGGCGGTCACCGCACCGGGGAGCGTGGGGAGGGTGAAGTAGTCGACACTGTCGCGCACCCCGGCATCGAGCTTGTCGGTCGCAAGGTTTGCCAGCTCCCACGTGCCGATGTTGTAGACCGCGGCTTTGCCGGAGGTGAACTGCGCCTGCGCGTCGGCGTACCCGGTGGACGAGAAACCCTCTTGGAAGCACCCGGCCTGACCCAACCCGTACAGCCAGTCGGCAGCCGCACGGCCGGGCGCGTCGGAGAACGCCGCCTCGCCCGTCTTGAGCTTCTGCACGTACTCCGGGCCGGCCTGGCGGAAGGGGTAGTAGGCCATGTAGCGCTCGAGCGGCCAACCGTCGGCGCCGTCGAGGGCGATCGGGGTGATGCCCTTCTCGCGAAGCGCCTCGCACATCGGGGCGAAGTCATCGAGCGTCGCGGGCACCTCGACGCCGGCCTGTGCCAGGAGGTCGCGGTTGTACCAGAAGAACTCCAGCTGGAACTCGAACGGCACCATGTACAACGAGCCGTCGTCGAAGCGCTGGTAGTTCAACGCCGCCTCGCGATAGTCGTCGGCGAGGCCGAGGTCGTCGAGCAGCAGGTCGACGTCGACCATGCGGCCCTGCCCGGCCAGCTTCTGCGCGAACGGGGTGGCATCCGTGTCGAAGAGCTCGGGCAGCTTGTTCGCCGCGGCGAGCGTCTCGTACTTCTGGATGTAGCTGGGCCGGTCGGGTGTGGTGATGAGGGAGAGCGAGAACCCGGGGTGATCTGCGGCGTACTCGTCGGCGATCTTCTGCATCGCGGTGATGACGCCACCGTCGGCCGGGCGCGAGAGCAGCCAGGAGATCTCCCGGGGCTGGATCTCGCCCTCCGGGTTGACGTCGGTGGGGTCGCCGCCGGTGCCGGTACCGGCGCAGCCGGAGAGGACGAGGGCGCTGGCGGCGGCCAGGGCGACCCAGGGAGCCGTGCGGGCGTAGTGGACCATGTGAATCTCCGTTGATGTGTGGTTCGGGTGCGGGTGGGTTTACGAGGAGGCGACGAGGAGTTCGTCGCGTTCGACGGCGGTCGGGGCGTCGTCGGGTCTCGGCGCGGACACGTCGAGACCGAGGATGGTGGCGGTCCCCTCGCCGACGAAGGCGCCGACGCCGCCGGTGGTGCGGTCGTAGAGCCGGGTGCTGAGGGTCACGGCGCCGTCGACGGTGGCGACGCACAGGTCGCCGTCGACGATCACCTCGAGGCGGTGCGGCCCCGGTTCGAGCGTCACGTGACGTTCGAGTTCGATCGCGAAGGGCACGTCGCCCGAGATCTGCCATTGCTCACCCCCGGTGCGCCGGCGCGGCCACCGGTCGAACACGAGTCGGTTGCGACGCGGCTCGAGACGCAGCGCGTAGCCCTCGTCGCCGTCGGCGCTCGCGCGCAGCAGCAGGCCGCACTCGCTCGTGCCCGCGGCGATGTCGAACACGGCGTCGACGCGGAAGGTCGAGGGGATGCGCTCGGACAGGAGGAGATCGGCGTAGCCGTCGGGGGCGGTGAGGACGGTTCCGGATGCCACCGTAGCGACGCCGCGGCCGAAGCTCTCGGCCAGCTCGACCGGGGGATGGAACCGCAGCGTGCCGTCGGGGTTCTGCTCGGCCTCGAGCACCGACAGGGTGCCCGCCCATTGCCACGCCCCGTCGTCGGTGTCTCCCTCGCGCGAGGCGATCCAGCCGAAGAAGAAACGTCGGTCGTCCCGCGCGGCGGACTTGGCCGCGTAGTAGGCGCGGCCGTCGAGGGCATCGTCGGCGGGGACCGTCCACGGGCCGTGGAGGCTGCGCGAGACGCGGTAGCGGGTGGTGAAGGATTCGCTGAACTCGGAGTAGACGAGGTACCACCAGCCGTTCCACTCGAACACCTCGGGGCATTCGTGCGCGATGTAGCGCCGCGGGTCCCAGAACGTCTCGACGGGCTCCCAGGTGGCGAGGTCGTGCGAGACGCACTGCGCGATGACCCCTCGGCGGCGCTCGGGCCCCTCGGCGTGGCGGGCGGTGACGAGCATGCGCCAGAGGCCGGCGGCCTCGTCGCGGAAGACGAAGGGGTCGCGCCAGTCGGCGGTCTCGTAGCCGGCGGTGGCGCCGAACGTGTGCTCGGGGTGACGCTGCCAGGTGCGCATTCCGTCGGTGCTGGTGGCGTGCAGTACCTGCTGCAGCGGCTGTCCGTCGGCGCCGCGGCGCTCGGGGTTCTGCCCGGTGTAGAAGAGGTGATGGATGCCGTCGGCGACGACGACGCTGCCGGTGTAGACGTTGAAGTCGTCGGCATCCGGACCGCCGGAGGCCAGCGCGGATCCCGCCTCGGTGAACGTGACGAGGTCGTCGGTGACGACACGGTGCCAGGGCATGCCGACCTTGGGCGTCTGCCGCGATTCGTGCAGGTAGAAGAGGTGGAAGCGGCCGTCCTCCTCCCACGGGATGACGTCGCCGACCCAGGCGTGGGGCGGGCGGAAGAACCCTCGTTCGTGCATACGGATGACTCCTCGTCGAGACTCACTGCGCCGATGGAACCGGAGTGGTTAATCGGTTACGCAGACGCTAGCAAGCTCTTCGAGGGATGGTCAAGCGGTTAATCAGATTTCGTCGCGCTGCGTGTCCGACGCAGCACCGGAGTGCCGACGCGGACCTCGTCATCTCCGCCGACCGCGATGAACGCGCGCTCGTCGGCGTTCGTGACGATCGTCAGCACAACCGGGTCGAGGCCCGCCGCCGTCACCGCGGCGAGGTCGACGTGGACGAGCGCGTCGCCCGAGCTCACCCGATCTCCTACGCGGACCAGCGGGCGGAACCCCCGCCCCTCCAGCTTCACGGTGTCGATACCCACGTGCACGAGCAGCTCCGTGCCGTCATCGGTGGTGACCCCGTAGGCGTGGGCGGCGGCGGCGATCGCGCTGACCGTTCCCTCCGCGGGGGAGGAGATGAGCCCCGACGCGGGAGCGATCGCCGAGGTCGGGCCCAGCGCGCTCGCCGCGAAAGCCGGGTCGGCGAGATCGGACACTACGACCCGGGTGCCCGCCACGGGGGAGCGGACGACGGAATCGTCTCGAGGCTCGCCCGCGCCGTCACCCTCGAGGGGGCGACCCCGGCGCCGGCGCCAGCGCGCCCACACCAGTGTCCCGGAGAAGGACAGGACGATCGACACCGCGAGGCACAGCAGGAACGGCCCGACTCGACCCGGAGCGATCGAGAGGAAGCCGAAGATCCCCGCCGCTCCCAGAGTCACCGCCTCCACGCGGAAAGCGGCGAGGACTGTCGCGGAGATCGCCGTAGCACCCACCGCGATGACGAAGGGGACCCGCAGACGCAGCGTCACGCCGAACATCGCGGGTTCGGCGATACCGAGGGCGGCCGGCGCCGTCGAGGTGGCCGCCAGCGCCCGGAGCCGAGAGCCCCGGCGCGCCGACACCCACACCGCGAGCGTCGCCGCGGCCTGGGCGACGTTGGCGGCGGCGGCGACGGGGAAGATGAACGACCCACCGGTCGAGAGCAGCCCGAGCTCGATGGCGATCAGGCCCTGATGCAGGCCGGTCACGACGAGCGGGGAGTACACCGCCCCCACGACGGTGCCGCCGAACACTCCGGCGCTGGTATAAAGCCACTCCATCGCGACCGCAGCCGCGTCCGCGGTGAAGCGCAGCGCAGGTCCGAGGGCGAGGAAGGCGAGCAGGCCAGTGGTCAACAGCGTCAGCAGGGGGACCAGCAGCAAGCGCGCCGAGCCGCGCAACCGACGGCCGAAGAAGCGCTCGAGGCGCGCGAGCACGAAGCAGATCGCGATGATGGGCACGACCGTGCCCTGGTAGTCGATGGCGAGGACGTCGATCCCGCCGATCACCCACCCGGTCTCGGGCGGGAGATGGATGGCGGGCAGAGCCGAGTCCGCCGCGAGACCGGGCGCGGCCACCAGCGCCGCTCCCATCGCCGCGCCCAGGTAGGGGCTGCCGCCGAACCGACCCGCGGCCGAGAACCCGAGCAGCACGGGCAACAGCGCGAAGACGGCCGCACCCAGCAGGCCCACCAGGGCCACCGGTCCGCGTAGCCACGGCACGGCGTCCACCACCGCCAGGTCGCCGAACGCGCCGGGGCCGGCGAGGACGTTGTGCAGCGCCGTGAGCAGACCACCCGCGACGAAGGCGGGCAGCAACGGCGTGAACACGTCGACGAGCACGCTGATCGCGCGCGTCGGAAGGGGGCGGGCGGATGCCGCGGGTGACGGCGCGAGCCGACGCTCCAGAGCCTCCGCGACGTCGTTGACGGCCCCCGGCCCCACGACGATCTGCACCTGATCGCCCACCACCTGTGCGGCCAGCACGCCGGGGACGGCACCGAGGGCGGTGGCGTCCACCCTCGCGAGCTCCCGCGGGCTCACCCGCAGGCGGGTGGCGCAGTGGGTCGCGGCCGCCACGTTCTCGGCGCCGCCGAGAGCGCGGAGCACGGCGTCGGCCATCGACATGGCATCCATCGGCACCCGGACCCCTCGCACCCCTCCCCAGGGGTGGTGAGATCCAGGGTACGCGCCCGGGCCCCACCTGCTGCCGGGGCCATCGTCCGGGAACGCCGAAACGGGGCCCCGCCGTGGCGGAGCCCCGTTCCTGGGGTGGGGTTCCCGTCATTCGAGGGGGGTGCCTCGTCTGTCGGGGTGGGGATGCCCGTTCATCAGGTGCAGCACCCGTTCACGGGCCGGGGGTCAGCCGATCGGCCGCGGGTCAGCCGTGCCGGCGATCTCGTGCGCGTAGCCCGAGGGGATGTCGGCCCACTGGCCGAGCCCGTTCGTGCCGTACGAACGGTCGACCGTGACGGCCTCGCCCTCGATGTCGAGGCGCACCGTGGGTGCGAGGGTGCCGCCCCGTACGAAGTCGTCGCTCGTGCCGATCGTGTCGATGAACGACTGCACGAGGCCGTCGGGCATGACGTAGTGCGAGTAGGCCTGGAACTGTCCCGGGTGCTGATCGGGGTGCGGGGCGAAGGGTGCGCCCACGGGGAAGTTCAGGTTCGCCGGGCTTCCCAGGGCGAGTCCCGAGCCGCGGTTCACGGGCTGGAAGTCGCTGCGGATGCCGTCGCCCACGAAGCCGTAGACGCCCTCGGGGCCGTCGATGCCGGCCGCGTAGGTACCGCGGTGGGTGATGGTGAACAGGTAGTACTTGCCGTCTTTGATGTAGATCTGCGGACGCTCGGTCTGGTCGTTCACGCAGTTGGCCGACAGGATCGGCGGCAGGAAGCGCCACTCGGTGAGGGCGGCGTTCTCGGCGACCGCGAGGCCGACGTTCGCCATCTGGAAGTGCGCACCCTTGTCCATCGCCTCATCGGCGGTCTCGGCGTGCGGGTCGCCGGGGGCGTAGCCCATGTCCTCCTCGGTGCACGCGCGCTCGCCGCGGGCGACCGCGGAGTTGCCCTCGAACACCATGTAGGTCTTGCCGGGGTGGGCGGGGTCTTCGAAGGTGAACGGGTCGCGGAAGTTGAAGAACTCGTTCTGCGCGCCGGTCTGGTAGTACTCGCCGTCGGCCTGCAGCATGTCGTGCTGGTCGCGGAAACCGGTCATCCACACGCCGTTCTCGTCGGCGAACAGGCGCCCCTCGCTCTGGACCAGGCGCGGGTCGTACGGTTTGCGGTTGGAGCCGTCGTCATTGCGGTAGAACGCCACCGCCGTGTAGAAGATGCGCAGCTTGTTGCCGTCGAAGATGCGCGTCGAGCCCGACCACTCGGTCTGGTGGCTGAAGGACTGGTCCTCGAAGATGGCGCCGGACGCGCCGTCGGGGAACACCAGGCCGCCGTACGTCCAGCCGCCGTCCGCGGGACGCTCGGCGACGTCGGCCTTGCGGAAGAAGTATCCGAGCTTGGCGTAGGTGTGCCGGTCGTCGAAGCCGAGCTTGCGGTCGGCGACGAGCGAGAACACGACCTCCCACCCCTTGAAGCTGGGCTGAGCGGAGGTGCCGTCGGTGAGAGTCCAGCTGTCCCAGACCCAGACCTCCTCGTTGCTCATGTCGGGGAAGTCCTGCGGCACCGTCGGCATCGTGTACTCCTCGGGCATGGAGTTCTCCCGCGATGCGGCGGCGGGATCGCTCATGGCCTGGAGCTGGCGCGCATCGGCGCGGGTCCACTTGGCGGTGAAGTCGGCCTCGGGATCGTAGGCCTTCTGGGTGTGCTCGGTCGGGGCGGGGAAGCCCGCGACGGCCTCGGGGGCGGGTTGCGCCTGGGCGGGGGCGCCCGCCGCCAGGACCGCCGTGGTGGCGATCACCGCGGCGATCGCCGCGAGTCGAAGGCGCGCACGCCCCGCTCGATTCTGCAATGTGGTCACGTCGTTCTGCTTTCTGAATCGCAAGACGTGGATCCTTCTCCTCGCCCTCAGCGTACGAAAGCGTGGCGTGTATGTCAAACGATTAACATAATTTGCATTCGCCCAGAATGTCTGGCACTCTCGACCTCGAGTCGCCGCATGGCGTGCTCCGTGGCATCCCTCCTCTCGCGGACATCTGAGCCCGCACCAGCCACCCTCTTCGCGACGACGTGAACCCGGTCGAAAAGACCCGTGTTCGTCGCGCCCACCCGTATCCCACAGGAGTGTCATGACCCAGCTCGTCCCCACCGCCCGCAGGTCTCCTGCGCGGCGCGTCCCCTTCGCGGTGGCGGCCGCCGCGGCCTCGTCGGCGGCCATCGTCCTGCTGGCCGCCGCGCCCGCGCACGCCGCGGCCACCGTCGCCACCCTTGAGGGTCAGGATGCCGCGACCGCGTCGAATTCCCTGATCGGCGGCCATGTTTCGCTGGCATCCGCATCGCTTGCGCTGGGCCGCACCGTGCAGGCGGGAACCGTCGCCGACCTGGACCTGGCCCTGCCGGCGGGTCCTTTCGCGGGCGTCGCGCTGAGCACCGGCTCGCTGCGTGCGGCCGACCCCGCCGCTCCCGCCGACGTCGACTTCACGTCGTCGTCCCTGGTCGGACCCAACGCGAAGCTCACGACCACGGGCGACCTCGGCGGGCCGGGATCCGCCCTGCTCGAGTCGTCGTTCGCCACGACGACCTACGACGCGGCGGAGCTCCGTCTGAGTGTCGTGCCCGAAGGTGACAAGCTGACAATCGTTTACCATATCGGTAGCGAAGAGTATGCCGGCTGGGCCGAGCGCGACTACACCGATGCGTTCGGTGTGTACGTCGACGGCCGCCTGTGCTCCACCCTCGGAGACGTGCCCGCGGGGGTCACCAGCCTCAATGCCGACACGCGCACGGAGCTGTACGTGTCGAACGTGACCGCCGCCGGCGCACCCGGTACGGCCGACACCGAGATGAACGGCTACTCGGTCGCGCTGACGTGCACCGCCGATGTCGCCCCCGGCCAGCCGGTCGAGGTCGTCGCCGCCGTCGCCGACACGGTCGACGGTCAGCTCGACTCGACGCTGCTGCTCGCGGCGAACGGCATCACCTCGGTGCCGGGGCCCGCGCAGCCCTCGCCGTCGCCCACGCCCGCCCCCACCGACGAGGACCCGGCGGCAACGCCCGCTCCCGTTCCCGCGTCGGTGACCGAAGCGGCCGGCACGGGCGCTGTTCGGCCCGGTTCACCGCTCGCGGTGACGGGTGTGGATTCGGCATCGCTGGTCGCGGGTGTCGGCCTCGCCGTCGCCGCGGTGGGCGCGGGGGCCGCGGCCCTGGTCGTCTCGCGTCGTCGGCGAACCGCTCGCGAGGTGAGCGAGCAGTGATCCGCGTCGGCTCCCGTCTCTTCTCCCGCTCGCTCGCCCTCACGGGCGGTGCGGTCCTCGGTGCGATCTTCCTCGCCGCACCCGCGCACGCCGCAGCCACCCTGGCGCTTCCGGCCCAGGTGGCGGTGACGCAGGACGGCGCGGCGACGGTCTCGGACGTGCGGTGGGAACTGCCCGCCGGTGCGGTGCCGGGTGGCGTCGTGACGTTGACGCTTCCCGAGCACGCGGGAGTCGCGGCGGGAGCCGACTGGATCGCCTCGACCGGGGCGGTGATCGGCACCGTCCGTCTCGATGCCACGGGTCTCGCCACGATCGAGCTGACAGAGGCCGCCGCCGACCCCGCCAACCGGCAGGGTGAGGTGCTCGTGCGCTCGGTGCTCGACGAGTCGCCGCCGACGATCGAGACGTCGGCCTCCACTGCCGACGCGATCCTTCGCCCGGGGGAGGAGCCCGGGCCGTTCTACGGCGCCCCCGATCGTTCGCGGGGCAATAAGTACGGTGCATGGACCGACGAGACCGAGACGCGCGCCCGTTGGGTGCTCGAGTCGCCGCGGGGTCCCTGGGACACGCTCGACATCGTCGATCGTCCCGGTCCCGGCCAGCGGATCGATTGCGCCGCGGGTGTGCGCGTGCGGGCGGCGAGCGAGGTCGATCCCGGGACCGGCTATCTGGTGGACCCGGTCGACCTGCCGGCCGAGCGCGTGGCCGTCGCGTGCGACGACACCGGGCTGACCGCCACGATCGAGCCGGTCGGCGACGAGATCGTCGAGCTCACCCTCGAGACGGTCCTCGATGCCGCATCGACCGAGGTGTCCAATGCCGCGGACTTCGTCGCGGAGCGATCCGTCGAGGGGCAGGCGACCCGCACGGTCTCGTTCGAGCCTCGCCTGACGGTCGCACCGTCGCCGACGCCCACTGTTCCTCCCGTCACCGAGACACCGGAGCCCGATCCGGGTCTTCCGGACCGCCTGGCGGAGACCGGAACGGATGCCACTGTGCCCGTGGGCATCGGTGCGGTGCTGCTGCTGGCCGGCGCCGCGATGGCGGCCCGCCGACGACCGACTGGGAGCCGCGCATGATGGGGATCGACCCGCGCCCCGTCGCGCGCTCTCGAGGACGCCGTATCGGCATCCTCATCACCTCGATTATCGCTGTCGTGATCACGGTCGTCCTGGTGATCGTGTTGCTGCCGCGAGGTGAGGAACCGGTGCCGGAACCCTCGCCCTCGGCGACCCCGGACGCCTACGCCACCCCCGAGGGCTGGGAACAGTTCCGGCCGACGTTCCACCTCACGCCCGAGCAGCACTGGATCAACGACCCGCAGCGCCCGGTCTTCGTCGACGGCGAGTGGCGGCTCTATTACCTCTACAACGCCGATTACCCCGAGGGGAACGGCACCGAATGGCACCTTGCGACGTCGACCGACATGGTCACGTGGAAGAACCGCGGGGTCGCCATCGAGAAGTACCGCAACGGCCTGGGGGACATCCTCACCGGCAGTGCCGTCGTCGATGAGCGCAACACGGCCGGGTTCGGGGCAGGGGCGATCATCGCCCTGACCACCCAGCAGGATGACGGCGTCCAACGCCAGTCGCTGTTCACCTCGACGGACGGCGGCGTCACCTTCCAGAACTACGAGGGGAACCCGGTCATGGAGAATCCCGGCGCGACCGACTGGCGCGACCCGAAGGTCGTGTGGGACGACGCCCGCGAGCGGTGGATCATGGTGCTCGCCGAGGGGGAACGGTTGGGGTTCTACACCTCCGAGAACCTCCGCGAATGGACGTACGCCTCGGACTTCGTGCGCACCGACTACGGTCTGCTCGAATGCCCCGACCTGTTCGAGATGGTCGATCCGACGACCGGTCGCCGCACCTGGGTGCTGGGCGTGAGCGCCGACGCGTCCGCGACGGGTGGCACGACGGGCTTCGCCTACTGGACCGGCGCCTGGGACGGTGAGCGCTTCTCTGCGGACACCGACGAGCCGCAGTGGCTCGACGGCGGCGCCGACTTCTACGCGGCCGTGACGTGGGACGACCCGCGCGATGGCGACGATGGTCGGCTGGAGCGCCGCTACGCGCTCGGCTGGATCAACAACTGGGCGTATGCCCGCGACCTCCCCGGCGGGAGCTGGCAGGGCGGTTCGCTGTCGACCACGCGCGAGATCGTCCTGCGAGAGATCGAGGGGCGTCCCACACTGCTGTCGCAGCCGGTCGCGGCCCTCGCCGCCCAGGAGGGCACGGGCGCGACCGCGCCGACGCTCGCGGTCGCACCCGGCGAGACCGTGGACCTGCCCGTCCAGCCCCGCTCGGATGCATACCGTCTGCGGGCGCAGGTCGATGCGCCGGATGGGGGCGAGGTGCGCCTGCGTTTCGGGTCCGCCGAGGCCGAGGTGACCGTCGGCTACGACGCCGATGCGGGGGTGGTGTTCCTCGATCGCCGCCACGACGCGGTGGCGGATGCCATGCCCGAGACGTACCGCGAGATCCGCACCGCCTCGGTGGATGCCGACGGCTCGGTCTCCCTCGACATCCTGGTCGACGCGTCCTCGGTCGAGGTGTTCACCGGCGACGGTCGTGCGTCGCTGACCTCGGCCGCTTACGTCGACGCCCGCGCGGGTGTCACGGCCGAGGCCGTCGGTGCGGCGGTCGGCATCCGGAACCTCTCGGTGACCCCGCTCGCGGTCAACGATCCGAACGCCCCCTGAGCCCGCGGCCGCACCGCACCCCCCACCCGGTGCGGCCGCGGCCCCTCCGGTGCGGTGCGGATCCCGCGGCCGGCCGCCTCGATCGCCGATGCCGTCGCCGAGACGCCGCGATCGTCGATCCCGCAGCCGAGACGCTCGGGTGTCAGGACGTCCAGCCGTGACGCAGGGCCACCGGCAACGGCTGCTCCGCGCCGGTGGTCGCCGCGGCATCCGCCATCCGTTCGAGGAGCAGGTCGACCGCCCGTTGCGCCATCCGATCGATGGGTTGGCGCACAGTGGTGAGGCCGGGAACAGCCAGGTGCAGGGACGCCGCCCCGTCGTATCCGACGATGCGAAGATCGTCCGGCACGCGACGCCCGGTCTTACGCGCCCATTCCAGCGCCATGAGAGCGGTCAGATCGTCGCTCGCGAAGACGCCGTCGCAGGCGTTGACCGTCAACCACGTCTCGATCGCTGCCCGGCGCTCATCGTGCGACGTGTCGTAGCCGTAGGCCATGACCCGGGGTTCGAGGCCGTGGGCGAGCATCCGTTCCCGATAGGCGGCGGCGCGCTGGTTTCCGGGGTGGTCCGTTGCGGTGAGGTGCACGGGGGAGCGTGAGCCGCGGGCGATGAGGTGCTCGGTGGCGAGCACGCCGCCGGTGCGGTTGTCGCTGTGCACGGTGGGGATGCCCTCGCCCAGACGTCGGTCGATCGCCACGATGGGCAGGTCGGCGCGACCGTAGCCGGCGACGTCGCGGTTGTGCGTCGAGCTGATGATGCCGTCGACGCGATTGCCCTGGAGGAGGTCGAGGTAGCGCTCCTCGCGCTCGGGGGTGTCGTGGCAGTCGCAGAGCAGCATCTTGTAGCCGCGCTCGGCGAGCGCCCCCTCGACGTGCGAGGCAAGCTCGCCGAAGAACGGATCGGCGACGGTGGGCACGATCAGACCCACCAGCGTCGATCGTTGGCCGATGAGCGAGCGGGCGATCTCGTTGGGCCGGTAGCCGAGCTCGGCGACCGCGTCGTCGACGCGCCGTTTGATGTCGTCGCTGAGGTAGCCGCGGTTGTTGAGGACGCGCGAGACGGTGGTGACCGAGACGCCCGCGCGCGCGGCGACGTCCTGCAGCTTGGGTCGGCTCATCGGATGCTCATCGGGTCGAGGGGGAGGGCGGACGCTTCGACGCTATCCCACGGCGGTCGATGGCCCTTCCGCACGGGCGGGGTGTTCGCCCACGATCGCACCGACGAGCACCCGCATGTCGCCGTCGTCGAAGTCCTCGCGGCTGAGCGCGCGCAGGATCACGGCCCCCACCAAGGCGTCGGCGGCCGCATCCAGCCGTGGGCCGGTGACGCCGCCCATCGACCGCGACAGCCGGTCGATGAGGGGGGCGGCGAGGATCTCAGCGCGCAGCCGTCGTCCGGTCTCGGCGCTTCCGGCCGCAGCCGCCACAAGGGAGCGCAGCAGACCTTCGCCGTCGGGGCTCGCGCGCAGGGTGAACAGCTCGGTGAGCCAGGCGGCGAGGTCGGTGCGCGGGTCGCCGGTGTCGGGCAGGTCGCGGCGGCCGTCGAGCAGGCGGCCCTCGAGGAGTGCCTCGGCGATGACGTCGCCCTTGCTCGGCCACCACCGGTAGATGGTCTGCTTACCCACTCCAGCGCGGCGCGCGATCCCCTCCATCGTCAGGTGGTCGTAGCCGCGCTCGGTGAAGAGCGAGACGGCGGCCTCGAGGATCGCCAGGCGCGCGGCTTCGCTGCGAACGGGACCACTACGCGGAAGTGCCATGACACATATTGTGCGCGACATCGCGAGATCTCAAGACGAGACGGTGCGTGTTATCTTTGCCGAGACTGGTCGGAGCCGACGGTGCTCCCTCGCGCGCACCGCACGAGAGGAACCCCGCATGGCCGAATTGCTGCATCGTCTCGGAACCTTCGCCGCGCGACGCGCGTGGACCGTGATCGTCGCGTGGGTGGTCATCCTCGGCGTCGTCGGCGGCGGCTTCGCGCTCGGTTTCAAGGGTCTGAGTTCCAGCTTCGACATCCCCGGCACGGCATCCGGAGACGTGATCGCCGAACTGCAGGACGAACTGCCCGACTTTAGTGGCGCGTCCGGCGCGGTGGTGTTCCGCACCGCCGACGGCTCGGCTCTCACCGACTCCCAGAAGGTCGACATCACCTCGCTGGTGGAGTCCGCGGGTGATCTCCCCGACGTCGCGCGGGTCACCGACCCCTTCGCGACACAGGCGCAGCTCGACGCTCAGCGGCAGCAGGTCGTCGACGGCCGCCAGCAGCTCGCCGACGCCCGCACCCAGGCCGAGGCGGGTCAGCAGCAGCTCGACGACGGCACGGCCCAGCTCGACCAGGCTCAGCAGCAGCTCGACGCCGGGCGCGCGCAGCTCGAGGCGGCGCCCCTTCCCGACGCCCAGAAGCAGGCACAGCTCGACGCCCTCGACGCGCAGCAGGCGCAGCTCGATCAGCAGCGCGCCGCACTCGAGCAGCAGCAGACGCAGGTGACCGACGGCCTCGCCCAGATCTCCGCACAGGAGACGCAGCTGGCCGACGGCGCCGAGCTGCTCTCGTTCGCGGATGCCATCCGCCTGGTCTCCGATGACGGTTCGACCGCGATCGTCAACGTCTCGTTCGGCGAACCGCGTCTGGAATTGTCGGAGACCTCGAAGGAAGCGGTCGTCGAGCACTTCACCGCGGATCCCATCGACGGCGTCGACGTCGCCTTCAACACGGAGATCTCGCAGGGCGTACCCGAGATCCTCGGAGTGGGCGAGGCGATCGGCGTCGGGGTCGCCGCGGTGGTCCTCATCGTCGTGCTCGGTTCGCTGCTGGCTGCGTCCTTCCCGATCGTCACGGCGCTGGTCGGCGTCGCCATCGGCGCCATGGCCACCCTGTCGTTCTCGGGGATCGTGCAGATGGCGTCCGTGACCCCGATCCTGGGCGTCATGCTGGGGCTCGCCGTGGGCATCGACTACGCGCTGTTCATCCTCTACCGTCACCGGCGCCAGTTGCTCCAGGGCGCCAACGTCGTCGAGTCCGTCGGTCTCGCGAACGGCACGGCGGGCAATGCCGTCGTGTTCGCGGGGATGACGGTCATCGTCGCCCTGCTCGCGCTGAACATCACCGGCATCCCCTTCCTGGGGCTGATGGGAACCGCGGGCGCGGTGAGCGTGCTCGTCGCCGTCCTCATCGCGGTGTCACTGACGCCGGCGTTGCTGGGGCTGGCGGGCATGCGGATCCTGAGCCGCCGTTCACGGGCGCGCATCGCCTCGAACGACGCAGCGGGGCACCCGCGCCGCGCCGCACGTACGGGAGCCGACGCCGGCGATGCCGCGCGGCACCCGCGTCGCGCGGCGCGCACCGGCGCGGTGGCCACGGCGACGGCGGTTCGTCCCATGTCCACCCTGCGCGCTGTCGTGACGATGATCGTGGCCGTCGCCGCCCTCCTGGCCGTCGCCATCCCCGCGCTGTCGATGCGACTGGGTCTGCCCGACGGCGGGTCCGAGGCCGAGGACTCCACCGCCTACCAGGCCTTCACCTGGACCGAGGACGCTTTCGGCGCGGGAGCCAACGCCCCCTTGCTCATCACCGCCGCTCTGCCCGAGGGAACCGCGGAAGGCGACGTGCAGGGACTGCAGCTCGAGGTCGCCCGGGAGCTGTTCGCGCAGGACGACGTCGCGGCTGTCGCCCCCGTCGCCGTCTCCGACGACCGCACGCTCGGCGCGTTCCAGGTTATCCCTCAGGAAGGGCCGAACGCGGTGTCGACCGAGCAGCTCGTCCGCGACCTGCGGGCGCTCCCACCGGTGAACGGCGACATCGACCTCGGCGTCGCCGGGGCTGCCGCCATCAACATCGACATCTCCGAGGGGTTGGCCGACGTGCTGCCGATCTATCTCGTCGTGGTGGTGGGGCTGTCGTTCCTCATCATGGTGATGGTCTTCCGCTCCCTCGTGGTGCCGTTCATCGCCACGGCCGGCTTCGTGCTCTCACTGTTCGCCACGTTCGGCGCGGTGACCGCGGTCTTCCAGTGGGGCTGGCTGGGTGATCTGCTGGGCGTGCACAATCCCGGCCCCATCTTGAGCTTCCTGCCGGTGATCCTGGTCGGCATCCTCTTCGGGCTCGCGATGGACTACCAGTTGTTCCTCGCCACGGGCATGCGCGAGGCGTGGGCCCATGGGGCGTCGCCGCGTCTGGCGGTGGCTCAGGGCTTCCGCGCCGGCCGCACCGTCGTCACTGCCGCGGCGGTCATCATGATCGCCGTCTTCTCGGGCTTCATCGCCTCCGATTCCGTGATCATCAAGTCGATGGGCCTCGGGCTCGCCCTGGGCGTCCTGTTCGACGCTTTCGTGGTGCGTATGCTGCTGATGCCCGCCGTCATGCATCTGCTGGGCGGATCGGCCTGGTGGCTGCCGCGGTGGCTGGACCGCATCATCCCCAACGTCGATGTCGAGGGGTCGGCGCTCGAGCGGCGGCATCCCGCGCACCACTGATCGGCGAGGGCGGCGTTCGCGTCCGGGACCGACACGCGCCGGGAGACGTCCCGTGCACGTGTGCCGGTCATCGACGGGGTGGCGGGCTCCGCGCAACCCCTCCCTCGGCCAGGCGCCGCTGCGCGAGGATTCCGATCACACCTGATCCGAGGAGGACGACGATGACTGACCGCGAAGAGACCCAGGACGCCCCCGTCATGGACGGCGCGACCGACGCCGGCGTGGAAGAGAAGAAGGACGGCGCGCGCGAGCAGCGGGCCGCCGACGCCGCCGTCGCCGACGAGGGCCTGCCCACCGAAGATCTGAAGGGTGACCTCCGCAGCATCCGGGGCTACGGCGAGGATCGCTGAGGCGAACGCGGATTCACCGCCGGACGGACGACGACCCTCGTCCGGAGCCACGTGGGGGAGAGGCTCGACGGGCGAGGGTCGTCGAGGACGCCAGAGGGGCGTCACCCGCACCGGCGATGCCGGGATCGGGTAGTGGAACTGTACGCCGCACATCGTCGGTCCTGGCGGTATCTCAGGCAATCCGAAGGCTCGGGCGGCGAGACTCCCGCGCGACCGTCCACGCCCGGGTCTTCGGTCACCCGGCGTCGTCGGTGGGGACCTCTCCGGCGGAGATCGCATCCGCGTATGTCCGGATGTCCGGGCCCGGTTCGTAGTCGATGAAGCGGTCCTTGATGCGTGCGTTGATCTGGGCGAAGGCTTCGTCCGACGAGATTCCGCTGTTTTCGCGGGCGATGGCGACGACCGCCTCTCGCAGCACGTTGTCGGCGTCGTCGAGGATCTTCTGGCGGGCGGGTTCGTTCCAGCGGATGTCGGAGATGTCCATGGGCGACACCATAGGACGCCGGTCACGGGCCCTTTTCGGGGTTGCGCTGTGAGGCTGCGTGTGCGGAGCCGACCACGCAACCCGGGTCGGACGCCGCCCCCGCCTCGTCAGGATGGACCCATGTCGACGGATGCCGTGAAAAGCAGGGGGACGCGGGTCCGGACGGGGCTGCGCGATCTGAGGTGGTGGGTGCAGGACTACGTCTATGCGCTGCGCGGGCAGTGGCGCGCCCTCACGGGCCGCGAGGGGGCCGAGAGTCTCACGGAGGGTGACAGCACGCCCATCGTGCTGCTTCCCGGCATCTACGAGACGTGGCGCTTCCTCGAGCCTCTGGCTCGCGCCCTGCACGAACGCGGTCACCCGGTGCACGTCGTCGACGAACTGGGGGACAACCGACGCCCCATCTCCGAGCAGGCCTCTCGCGTCGCCGCATTCCTCGTCGCGCGCGGTCTGCACGACGTCGTCGTCGTCGCGCACAGCAAAGGGGGGCTCATCGGCAAGCACGTGATGGCGTTCCACCCCGCGGGATCCCGGGTGCGGGCGATGGTGGCCGTCGCGACGCCGTTCGGTGGTTCGCGGTACAGCCGGTTGATGCCGACTCCGTCTCTGCGGGCCTTCGCCTCGGGTGATGCGACCATGCGCGCTCTCGCCGCCGCCGCGGAGGCCAACGCCCGGATCGTATCGATCTACGGGACCTTCGACCCGCACATCCCCGAGGGGAGTGAGCTGGCGGGAGCGCGCAACGTCCGCCTGTCCGGGGGAGGGCATTTCCGCGTCCTCGCCGATCCGCGGGTCGTCGCCGAGGTCGTCCGGGTCGCGGAGTGAGCCCGTCGCCCGGTCGCCCGGAATCCGGACACCGTCCGTAGGCCCCGCGCGAAGGCGTAGGGGTCGCGCAGTTCAGCGCAGCAGTACCGTCCGGGTGTAGTCGTCGGTGGCGAGGTCGCCCGTGGCGACGGCGGTGACTTCCAAGGACTCCAACGACAGGGCTCCCGACAGGGTGGTGAGAAACGCCGTGTCGGCCGCGTCCCGTCCGGTCGCGATGCGCACCAGGTGGTCGCGGGGCGCCAAGCGGGTGGCATCGAGGACCTCCCATCGACCGTCGACGAACGCCTCGACCACGGCGTGGAAGTCCATCGGGTCGAGTCCCGGTGCGAACGCGGACACCAGGCGCGCCGGTACCCCGCTCGCGCGCAACAGACCGACGGTCAGGTGCGCGTAGTCGCGGCAGACACCTCGCCGTGTCCGCAGGGTGTCGACGGCGGTGTCGGTCGGGCCGCTCGATCCCGGCTCGTAGGAGAGGGTGTCCCCGACCCACGCCGTCACGCGCTTCACCGTTTCTCGCGGGGGGAGTCCCGCGAACGGCGACGCCGCGTCGTGCAGTTCGTCGGAGGGGGCGTAACGGCTCGGGCGGAGGTACCGCACCGGGTCCATTTCGTCCGAGGGCACCGGCACCGCCGGCGGCGCGACGTCCGCTCGGTAGGTGATCCGCACAGCGCCCCGCGGCAGGATCGCTCGGTGCAGTCGCGCCCCGTGCGCGTCGGCATGCTCCGTGGCGGACACCGCACGCCCATCGACCACGACCTGCAGATGCTCATCGACGACCCAGCCCTGCGCGGGCACGATCGACAGCACGACATCGGCCTCTTCGTCGACGCGGAGGGCGATGACCGCTTGCACCGATGCGCTCACGCGGCCGCGTCCGGGGCCGTCACGGCATCGACGAGCAGTGGGGTCGGCTCGGGCGCTGGCGGGCCGACCAGGGAACAGCACGCGCTCCCGGCCGCGTCGCAGAAGTCGGCTACGGCGCACTGCATCCGATGCAGGAAAGAGATCACGGCGACGGTCTCGCTCTCGCTCATGCCCCGTGTGGCCTGCATCATGCGAGCGTGCATCGAGGAGAGTGTGTCGCGCATCTCGATCTCTGCGTGGCCCGTGGTGGAGACGAGCACCTTCCGTCGGTCCGAAGGATGCGGTCGCCGTTCGAGGTGACCCGAGCGCTCCAACCGGTCGAGAAGGGCCGTGACCGAGGCGGTCGAGACCCCCAGGTGTCGGGCCAGATCCATCGGCGTCACCTCCCGCCCCGACGCCGATGCGCGGGTGAGGAAGCGGAGGACGAGCAGTTCGTTCTCGCCCATCGCCATCGACGATTGGGTGCGGCGGCGCATGGCCATCTCCGCGGCCCGATACGAACGCATCGCGTTCATCACGCGTGCTCCACGGTCGTCGTCGGCGCTTTCGCTGTACCAGTACGACGGAGGCGATGGGGTGTTCGTCGTCATCGTCTCTCCTAATATCTCGTTTGCCTATTCGCTAGTCTACCTAGTAAGTTCTAAACCAAGCAACGAGCAGAGGGGTACATCATGGCGAAGCTCTACTACGGCACTACAACCGAACCGATCACCGTCGAGGACCGAATGCTGGCACACGTGAAGGTGGTCGTCTCGACCAAGCTCCGGCGCGGTGAGAGCTTCACCCTCTCGTGGGTGCACGGGCCCGACGAACCCGTCGGTCGCTCGACCATCTGGTTGCAGCCGTCCATTCCGTTGCGCTTCGTCTTCGACTCGGAGCAGCCCGAGACGCTGGACCAGAACCTGCTGAAGCGCATGGCCAACGACGCCAACTCGTCGCGGGGACTCAGCCTCGACATCGCGGTGGAAGACGCCGCCGCCGCCGGCGCTCCGATTGCGCAGGCCCGGTCCAAGGGTGCGCGCTCGCTCGCACGCGCGGCGTGATCGCCCCCGCGGCCGCGTGGGACGTCCCCACGGAACCGATCTCGATCGTCACCGCCGAGATGCTCGATCCCACCGCACGCTGATCTCGCGTCGGTCGGGTCGGTGCGTATCGGGCATCGCCTCTCAGGACTCGGGGGTGTCGTCGCCGTCGGTCGCCGCTCCGCGTGTCGGGCGGTCCTCACGGCGAACGAGCACCGTTCCGACGACGAACACCACCGCGGCGACGGCGAGCAACGCCACCTTCGGCGCGTTCGGTGAATCCGCCGGCAGAACAAGGGTAGGTACGGCGCAGATGACAGCGGATACCGCGCTCGACAGAGCGCCGAGCGGCAACCGTGTGAGAGGCCTCATCCGTCTCCTCTCGCCGAGCAGGCTCGGATCAGTTTATCGAGCGTGCGCGAGGGTGTCCTAGCGCGTGATGGCCGTGTCGTCCAGCGCCGCGCGTGGGCGATCGCTCGTGGCTAGCGTGGCCCGGACCGACGAAGGGACCCCCGTGCGAATCAGAACCATTCTGCCCGCGACCGCCGTTCTGCTTGCTGCGCTGGTGAGTGTGCCGTTCTCCGCCTCGGCGGCGACGCCTCCCAGCGTCGTCGGGGAGCCCTCGACGGTGTCTCTGGGTGAGACGACGACCATCACCGCGTCCGGGTTGGGCGGGCTCGAGACGGCCACCTTCGGCATCGACGACACGGATGCCGGGGCGTTCAGCGGCGACGGAGTCGAGAGTAGCGAGACGACCGTGGCCGTGCCGGTGACGCAGGGGACAGCTGTCGTGGAGTTCACCCCCACTCGATCCGGCGACATCGTCATCGCCGTCGGTACGGGTGAGTCCGTTCTGGCTCAGGCCACCATCGCGGTCTCGGCGGCCACCGCGGAACCGGCACCCGCCGCTCCCACCCCATCCACGACGACCACCCCATCGGCGGGCGACGACTCCGCTCAGGCCGCGCCCGATCCCGAAGCCGAGACAGGGCGCCTCACGTTCGTGCTCATCCCGCTCATCGCCGCCGCGGTGGTGGTCGCCGGGGGCATCTTCGTGATCACCCGTGGACGGCGCAAGCGTCGCGGCGACTGAAGACCCGCCCGCGGCTCGCCGCGAGGTCGATCAGGGAACGATATAGCCCGCCGCGCGAACGAGTGCGTACCACTCCGCGCGCGTGAGACGCAGGTCGGAGCCCGCGGCCGCGTCGGTGACGCGGTCGGCGTTCGTCGTGCCGAGCACGACCTGCATGTCAGCCGGATGCCGGGTGATCCAGGCGACCGCGATGGCCAGGGGCGTCACCCCGTACGCCTCCGCCAACTGGTCGATGACGGCGTTGAGTTCGGGGTACTCGGGGTGACCGAGGAAGACGCCCCCGCCGCCGCGGGTGCCCTGCAGTGGTGACCAGGCTTGGAGGGTGATGCCCTCGATGCGGCAGTACTCGACAAGACCTCCGCCGTCCAGAACGGAGGACTGCGTCGCACTCTCCATATTCGCGGCGATCCCCTGGACCACGACGGGCGCGTGAGCGATCGACAGCTGTACCTGGTTGGCCACGAGAGGCTGCCGGACGGCAGTGCGCAGCAGATCGATCTGGCGGGGCGTGTGATTTGACACGCCGAACGCGCGCACCTTGCCCGAGTCCTCGAGATGGTCGAAGGCGCGGGCGACTTCGGCAGGCTCGACGAGGGCGTCGGGCCGGTGCAGCAGCAGAACGTCGACGTAGTCGGTGCGCAGGGCGCGCAGCGACGCCTCCACGGACGAGACGAGGTGCTCGTACGAGAAATCGAAGAAGGGACCTTCGCGCACGATGCCCGCCTTGGTCTGCAGGCGGATCTCTCCTCGCTCGGCGTCGCTCAGTCGCAGCGCCTCGGCGAACCGCTCCTCGGCGGAGTGCAGCGAGCGCGCGTAGATGTCGGCGTGGTCGAAGAAGTCGATCCCGGCGGCGCGCGCGGAGTCGTAGAGGGCGCGCACCTCGTCGTCGGTCTTGTCGTCGATGCGCATCATGCCGGCGACGACGTTGGGGACGGTCAGGCCGGTCGTGCCGAGGGGAACGTTTCGCATGGCTCCACGTTAACCTGCGGCGCGACGGGCGGCTCAGTCTTGCTGACCGGATGCCGGGTCGTCCGGCGCATCGGCACCCGACACGTCGCCGGCGGGTGCGTCGGCGTCCGATCCCTCTGCACCCGGTGCGGGTGAGAGGCTGTCGTGGGCCCATGCGGGGGTTCCGCGCGGGACCGTGCGCAGGAGCTCGCTCATCTCCGTCAGGAAGCTGTCGAGCTGCTGCTGCTGCCACCGGAGGTCGCGCGCGCGGTCCTCCGCATCGCGCAGCACCCCGACGCTGTGCGCGCTGATCGTGTCGGCGATGCGCCGCGCCTTGTCGCCGGCGTCGTCGAGGATCTCGCGCGCCCGCATCTGCGCGTCGGCTTCGACCTGTTGAGCCTGCGCGCGGGCGAGGCGCTCGTAGTCGTCGGCGCGCGCACCGATCCGCCGCGCGTGCTCGAGGGCGGCGGACACCTGCTCGCTCGCGTCGGTCGTGATGCGTTCGGCGTGTGCCACAGCCTGGTTGTGCAGGACGAGGAACTCCTGCTGCGCCTCGTCCTGGCGTCGCGTGAGGGACTCCTCGAACTCGAGCACGCGAGCGGTCATCTCGCGCACGTCACGCTCCGCCGCGGCGCGGAGTTCGCTCGTCTCGCGTGACACCATCGACCGCAGCGCCGCGGCGCCCCTCTCCGACTCGGTGCGCACGGCGACGGCCTCGCGCTCGGCCTGATCGACCCGTTCGGACGCGTGGGCGCTCTCGCGCTCGAGGCGCGCGGCATGGGCCGTCGCCTCCGTCTCGATGCGCAGACGTACCTGGTCGGCTTCATGCCGCGCCTCGGCGCGCACGCGCTCCTGCTCGGCGATGGCCTCCTCGCGCAGGGATGCCACGTCGTCGCGCGCCCCGGCGAGCAGCCGTTCGGCCTGACCGACGGCGTTCTGCACCAGCACCGATGCCTGTTCCTCGGCGACGCGGAGGATCGCGTCGAACTGCTGACGTTCCTGCGGGGTATCGGACTGCTCGCTGCGGCGAGCGGCGAACTCGCTCGACAACGCGGCGACCTGCGTCTCCGCGTCCGCCGCGCGCGCCGCGGACGCGCGCACGTCGTCGTGGAGGGCGGCGGTCGCCGCGGCGTATCGACGGGCGGCTTCTTCGAGTTCCTGGTCGTGCTCGGCCTGCTGCTGCGCGAACATCGCTTCGGCGCGCAGCTTCGCTTCGTGGGTGTCGGCTGTGGCCCGTCGCACGCGCTCGCCGAGCGCACGGACGGCGCCGTCGACCGCGTCGCGGTCGTAACCGCGGAAGCCGATCGGGAAGACCGGAGCCGATCCGTCGTCGGTGACGAGCGCGTTCAACAGCGTGTCCAGCGGCGAAGCGTCGGCAGCAGCGCCGAGCGGCCACGACGTCGGATCGCGCCGCGCGTCGCCGAGTTCGTGGGCGGTGGGCTCGATCATGGGTGACCTCCTCGGTTCGGGCGTCCGTCGCGGATGTCTTCCATCTCGTCGCGGCCGACGCCCGTCGACGCGGCGGGAGGTTCGTGGGAGATGCGCGGTCCCGCGGTTGGGGTGCCGGGGCCGCGGGACCGCGCATCGGGGGAGAACGGTCGCCTTGGGAGAGTCGAGATCTTGGGGGAGAACCACTCGACGACCGCTCGGTATCGAGATTTGCACAGCGGCCGGACACCAGCCGGTGATCCGGCGCTTTTCTCACCCGCGCTTTCGCCCGTGCCGGACGGGTGCCCGTGCCGCTGCGCGTGGCATCACCCGACGGCGATGCGAGGTGCGGGCAGAGCGAGAGCATCAAGCGGTGCGGCCCCCCGGCTCGCAGGCGACGCCTCGCTCTGCCCGCACGTCCAGCTTGGTCTCGCGCGCCGGCCCGCCGCGACGGTGCACAGCGAAATCACCCGCACCGACGGACAGATCACCTCAGGCCGCCGGCGACGCCAGAAGGAGACGATAGGGTGGCCGAGCCCCACCAGGAGGAGCCGATGACCGACACCCTCGAGCGGCCCGCCGATACGCGAGCCGGGCGCGCTGTCAGCCGCTCGACGCGGTTGGCCCTGATCGGCGGGATCTCCGCCTTCGCGAGTGCCGGACTCATCTGGATCTGCCGCGCGGCGGATCCCCACGTTCATTACGTCAGCCAACTCGGAGCGACGGGCATGCCGACGGCACCCGTGTTCAACCTCGCTCTGCTCCTGCTCGCCGTGGCCACGGTCCTCGTCGATCGCGCGACGATCGCGCGCGGCGCGGGCTTCGTGGCCGGATGGCCGGTCGCCACGACGCTGCTGCTGTGCGGTCTGTGCTTCGGAGTGGCATCCGTCATCACGTGCTCACCGGGCTGCCCCGTTCCGTTCACCCCCGGTGCCCTCCCGCAAGATCTCGTCCACATCTCGTTCGCGGTCCTGGGCTTCGCGCTCGCCCTGGTGGCCATGGCCCAGGTGGCGGCTCTCCGTCGTCGGCCGTGGATGCGCGCGGCGAGCGTCATCACGTTGGTCGCGGTGGGTGCCACCTCTCTCACCGGAGCGATGATCGCCCTCTTCCGTGGCGACACGGTCCTGGGGGGCAACCTGGAATTCACCGCCGCCACACTCGCCATCGCGTGGTTCGGAGTCTTCGGCCTGCAGGTCGCCGCCGACAACCGGGCGACGACACGACGCGACGTGTCGGCGCCATGAGTCGTCGTCGAGGCACTGACAGTGCGCCCGCCCGTCTGGGGCGGCTGCGTCGGGTGGCGGGGTGGGTGATTCCGCTGGCGTCGTTCGTCGTCATCCTCTTCGTGCTCCGCGGGGCCGGGGTGCCCCTGTCGGTGCCGGGAGTGATCGTGGTCGTGGTCCTGCTGGCCGTGGCGCGCATGATCGTGGGGCGGTCGCGACGAGGCCGCCGCGACCGCCCCACGATCACCCCTCCGGATCGCTCTCGATGAGCCCCCAGGCGTGGGCCGCCCGGATCGCGCTCGACCGGTCGGAGACCTCGAGCTTGCGGTAGAGGCTCTGCAACTGCGTCTTGACGGTGTTGGGTGAGACCACCAGGGCTCTCGCGATGTCGGCGATGGTCGAGGCCGGCGTGAGGTGGGCGAGGACCACCTGTTCGCGCTTCGTGAGGTGCGGAACGCTGACCGACGAGGCGAAGAACGAGCATCTCCGGGTGATCTCCTCCCTCGATGCGGGCGAAAGCATCTGAAGGACGAGACCGCGATCCTCGGGGGCGACCGCGCTCCAGGGGCTCCACAGATCGTGACGTGCGCTCAGCGCTTCGGCGCGTTGCGCCGCCGTTCGGTGGGCCGCGTCGCCGTTGAGGCGTACGTCGGCGATGACGCTGACGACCAGACTCTCCAGCGCCGCCCGCGGTGACGGCTCGTGGTGCAGCCCCCACTTCACGCTCATCACGAAAGCCTCGTGCGCGCGTCCGGCGTACAGCTGCGACAGGGCGATGGCGGGCGCCGTCGTCGACGCGAGCGCGAAAGGCCCCTCGAACAGCGAGAGCGCCTTGCGCGCCTGACGGAGGGCGATGAGGACCTTGGCGCGTGCCGTGAGGATCTGCGTGGACTGGAAGTGGGAGGGCGGGGTGCTGCGCGCCCGGGTCATCCAGGTCCTCAGGAGACCGAGCGCGTCGGACGCCGAGCCCGACAGCAGGAATGACACGGCGTGCACGCCGGCCGCGAAGGGCCAGAGCTCGCGTGCTCCCTCCGTCGCGGGGAGCCGGTCGAACAGTGCACGAGCGCCCGCTGCGTCACCCGCCTCCAAGCTCAGCCACGCCTCGGCGAGTCGGATGCCCTCGCCCCAGGGCGAGCTGCGCCAGTTGTCGTCCCTGTCGGGTGCCACCACCTGCTGCGCGCCGCGGATGTCGCCCTCGAGCAGATCGATGACCGCGATCGCCCCACGGGCGCGCATGCGCCGGGCGGGGGGCGCTGCACGTTCGGCCTGGTCCAGCGCCATGCGGGCGTCGCGCAGTCTTCCCATCGCGAACGAGGTCATTCCGATCTGGTACCACGCCTCGCACACCATCTCGGCGCTCAGATCGCGGGAGCGGCGGACGACGTCGGTGAGCAGGGATGCGGCCTCGGTCGCGAGAGCGAATCGGCCGGCCGCCCGCAGCAGACTCACGCGCAGGATCAGGGCATCGGGGTTTCCCGAGGCCGCGCTCTTGGCATCCGGGAGCTGACCGAGAGCGGCGACGACGAGACCGGGGGTGTCGAGCGACGTCGCCGTCGCGGGGTCCAGAGCCAGCAGGGCGTCGACGATCACCGGCGTGACGGGACCGCGCGTTCGTAGCAGCGCGACCAGACGATCGAACCCGTCCGGGTCTCGGGCCCAGATCTCGGGGCCCGATGAGCGCAGCACGCCGGCGAGGGTGGCCCACTGCTCCGCGTCCGCCGCCAACTGGGCGGCGAGCAGCGGCTCGCCGCCGGCGACGAGGTGTGCGAGCAGCCGCAGGCGGGCGTGCGCCACGTCGTCGGGTCGGCGCGCGGTGATCTCACGCAACCACTGCTCGCGGATGGGTTGCGCCAGCGTCAGGCGCGTCGAACTCGGCCACATGAAGCCCGCGTCCTGCAGGTGGGCGACCAGCTCGCCCGTCGACCCCTCCGTCGGATCGACCCCCATCGCATCCGCGATCGCCACGGTCACGTGCGGCGCCACGGCCAGCAGGCGGACGTCGTCGGAGACCGGCACGTCCAGCCGGTGCTCGAGGTCGCTGGTGAACGCGGCGTTGGCGTACTCGGCGACGGCCGTCGCCTCGTCGCGCGTGCGCAGGGGCATGCCCTCGAGACGCAGGCGTGCGCTGGCGAGTTGAACCAGTGCGGGCCATCCGTGGGTGCGCTCGGCGAGCGCGTCGATCCCCACTTCCGTCGTCGCGACACCGTTCAGCGCCAGCACGTCGGCGAGATCGTCCCTCGTCATGAGCAGACGCTCCGCGGGGATCACCTGGACGTCGAACTCGAGGGCGACCAGCGGGCTCTCGAGCCCCGTCGCCTGCCGGGTCGCCACGACGATCTGCAGATTCGAGTCGGAGCGCAGGAGATGCAGCACGTGCTCGGTCGACAGCCCCGTGCCCTCGATGTGGTTGTCGATCAGCAGCACGTGCGCACTCGGACCCTCGCCGAAGGCGGCGAGGATCCGTGGCATGCTCTCGGGGGTCGTGCGACTGCCGTCGATGAATTGGACGCCGCGATCGGCGTCGTCGTCGAGGGATGCCGCGAACTGTCGGAGCAGAGACGTCTTGCCCACTCCGGCCGGGCCCCGCAGCAGGACGACGTCGCTCGAGAGCGCGTCATGCAGGAGCGTGAGGGGTTCGGCGCGCGGTGCCCAGAATCGGCTGATCCGTCGGATCGCTCGGACGCCGGTGGGGACGGTGTCCACGTCGATGAGCATGGGTACCTCCAGGAGATGAGGACGACCCCTTCCTCGGGCGGGCGAAGAGGTTCGTCGGCGCGGCGAGGCGTCGACCGCGTAGAGATGATCCTGAGGGTGAGGGCGAGTCGGATCGGGCGAAAATCGCATCTTTCATCCTGTCCGTCATCCCCTTCTCACCCCTATCGACGTCACCCTGTTCATCGCCCGTCGACTTCGCCGACGACGCCTTCGCCCCCGGGTTCCCGGCCACGGACACGTCAGGACCCAGCCGTCCATGTGCCTATGCTGCGGGCGACCCGACGGTGCCGCCGTCGTGTCCTGAAAGGCGGACGAAGTGGACATGCAGCGGGTGGTGCGCATCCTGCGCGCCTATTGGAAGGCGATCATCGCTCTGATCGCCGTGGGCGGATTGGCGGGCCTCGGGTGGAGCTCTCTGCAACCGCGGGTGTACACGGCGGATGCGAGCGGATACGTCGCCGCCGTGGCGTCCGACGGCTCCACCGGTGCCGCGCTCGCCGGGGATCAACTCGCCCTGTCGAAGGTGAAGTCGTTCATCGACATGGGGTACTGGCGCAGTGTCGCCGAGACGGCACGGCAGGAGCTCGGGCTCACCGACAGCCCCGAGTCGCTCGTTCAGCGCGTCCGCGTCTCCAACCCGATCGACACCGTCAACGTGAGGGTGGATGCCACCGGGCCGACCCCGGAATCAGCGCGCGATCTCGCGGAAGCATGGGTCCGCGGGATGACGGCCGAGATCGATCAGCTCGAGACGGGCGGGGTCGGGCAGAGCGCGGTGAGCCTGGTCGCGGGCGACTCGGCGCGTCTTCCGACCGCCCCGTCGTCACCGAACGTCCGACTCGACGTCACCCTCGGCGCCCTCGCCGGCGGCGTGACGGGCATCATCTTCGCCCTCGTCCGCCGGGCGTTCGACCGGCGGGTCCGCTCCCCACGCGACATCACCGACGCCGTCGACGCCTCCGTCGTCGGGGTCCTTCCCGTCGACAAGGAGCTGGCAGGCGGACGGGCGGTGTTCTCCTTCGATGACATCAAGGACGGCCGGGGCTCGTTCGCCCACAAAGAGGCGATGCGGGAGCTGCGGACCAACCTGCAGTACGTGGATGTCGACCGGCCCGCCCGGGTCATGGTCGTCACGAGCCCGCTCCCGGGTGACGGCAAGTCGACGACCGCCGCCAACCTCGCGGTGAGCATCGCCGCGACCGGCCAGTCCGTGGTCCTCATCGACGCCGATCTGCGGCGTCCGGTCCTCGGCGGGATGTTCGGTTTCTCCGACGACGTCGGCCTGTCGGACGTGCTGGCCGGCCGCGCGCAGATCGAGCAGGTGGCGCACCAGGTCGACGAGCACGGGCGGCTGTTCGTCGTCGCCGCCGGCCGCACGCCGCCGAACCCGAGCGAGATGGTCGGTTCGCAACGCATGCAGTCCCTGGCCCGCAAGCTCGCCGACGACATGGTGGTCATCGTCGACTCGCCGCCGACGCTCACGGTCGCTGACGCGGCTGTCATCGCGAGCTGGGCCGATGGTGCCGTCGTCGTCGTAACCGCCGGGCGGACGACCGACGACATGCTGACCCGCGCCATCGACAACATCGCCAAGACGCGGGGTCACCTTCTCGGGATCGTGCTGAACCGGATGCCGCTGCGCGGTGTCGACTCGAGCTACTACGGCACGCAGTACGGCGGGTATTACGGGTACGGCGTTCCCCAGTCGTCACCTCGGCCGTGGTGGCGGCTCAGTCTTCGTCGACGGGGGAAGAACCCCGCCGGCACGGGCACGGAGACGGGGCCACGCCGGCGATCCGGGGGGCTGCCGCCCGAGAACGTCAGCGGGTTACGCACTCTCTCGCAGCGCAGGACCTCCGCGGTGGCGGAGGGTGACACCACGGGTGAAACCGGAGCGGCGGCCCCGGCCGGCGTCGAGACCGCGGAGACGGTGAGCAGCCGCCGCACCCGACGAAACTGATCGCCCGCACGGAAACGACGAAGGCGCCGGCTCAGATGAGCCGGCGCCTTCGTCGCGTTCAGTGGGCGGTGCCGCCGGGAGCCAGCACGGCTTTGAAGGTGCGGAGGAGGATGACGATGTCGCCGATGAGAGACCAGTTCTCGACGTAGAACAGGTCGAGGCGGATGGCGTCGTCCCACGCCAGAGCGGAACGACCGCTGACCTGCCACAATCCGCTCATGCCCGGTCGGACGATGAGGCGACGGTGGGCGTCGTCGTCGTAGAACTGCACCTCGGCGTCTCGCTGCGGTCGCGGCCCGACCAGGCTCATCTGGCCCCCGAGGACGTTGAAGAGCTGCGGCAGTTCATCGAGCGAGAACTTGCGGAGCCACCGACCCACCGGGGTGATTCGGGGATCGTTCTCCACCTTGAACAGCGGCGTTCCGTCGCGTCCCTGAGCGCTCAGCAGTTCCTGCAGACGGGAGTCGGCGCCGTCGATCATCGACCGGAACTTCAGCATGCCGAACGGGTTGCCGCCCTGGCCGACGCGCTCCTGCCGGTAAAGGATCGGTCCCGGCCCGGATGCGCGCACGAGGACGGCCAGCGTGGCGAAGATCGGGGCGAGGAGCAGCACCAGGCTGCCGGCGCCCACGATGTCGAACGCCCGCTTCATCACGCGCTGTGTGAGTGAGTACTGGGGGGTCTCGATGTGAACCAGAGGGAGCCCCGCCACGGGTCGTGTGTGCAACCGAGGACCGGCCACGTCGGTCAGGTTGACGGCCACGATGAGGTGCCGACGCCCCGGGTCGAGGCTCCAGCCGATCCTGCGGATGTCGTGCGCATCGAGGACCGCCCCACCCGAGACGAGGACGCTGTCGGCGCCGAGATCGTCGAGCCGCCCGCGCAGGAGGCGAGCTTGCTCTTCCGACCACGTGGATCCGAACTCCGCGCGATCAAGGGTGTGGACACCCACGACATGGAGGCCCGCCGATGGCTGGCGGGCGAGTTCGGTCGACACCCGCGCGTTCTCCTCGGCGCTGCCGACGAGGACGACGCGGGCACTCATGGCGCCGTACCGCCTCCGCCGTGCGAGCCAGCTCCGGCAGAGGAGTCTGCCCAGGATCAAGGCGAGGGAACCGAGGGGGAGTCCGAGGAGGAAGTACCCGCGCGACAGGTCGGCCCCGGTCAGGTACGTCACGATGGCCACGAGTCCGAAGAGCTGCACGGAGGCGCCGAGCACGAGTCGGTACTCGGCGACGCCGTATCCGATCACCCGCCCCTGACGCGTCCCCCACAGGGACAGGGCCGCCATCCAGGCCAGGCTCAGCCCCGCGGAGACGGTCGTGTAGGTGAACGGCGACGACGCGACGGCGACGGGGTGCGGTCCCAACCAGAGGATCTGTGTGCCGAAGGTGACCGTTGCGACGACCATCGCGTCGGTGATGGTGACCCACAGGGCATAGCGACGCGGCCACGGGGAGGGGCGCGGGCTGCGGCTTTGGATGACGCTCGGCCGCTGTTCGGGTGATTCGACGAGTGAGAGTGATGTTCGCATGTGAGCTCCGTGGTCCATGCCCGGGGGATGTTCACGAGACCGGCGCCCGGGAATGGACGCGACGGTGGGCGCGGGGACTCTCTCACCGCGCCGTCCGGTCGCGATGGACCGGAGCATCGGGCCCGGCGGGGTGAAGCGGGCATCGACGGTAAGGGATGCCGACCCTGGCGGGCCTGACAGACCCCGTCCGCCGGGGCGGGGAGCACAGGCGCGAGACACGATCGCCTCCGCGGTCACCCGAGGGGCTCGACTTCTCACCAGGAACGCCGCCGGTGCGCAGACGAGCCGCTCTCTCATACGGAGAATGTTTACATGTTCATGTGAGCGTAAGTGGGCCTGCAAGCTGGACGCATGAGCGACGAGCCCGACCCCTGGACCGACTTCGCCCGCGAACTCGGCGCCAGGATGCTCCGCGCGCGCGCAGAGAAGCGGATGTCGCAGGAGCAGGTGGCGCACGCCGCAGGACTCGCCACGTTCACCTATCGGAAGCTGGAGAAGGGCGAGTCCAACCCCGGAACGGCGGCGAACCCGAGACTTCGTACCCTGGTGGCGCTCGCCGACGTTCTCGAGGTTCCGCTGCGCGACCTCATCCCGGCGCCCCCGCAGGGGCTTCCTCCCGCTCGCTGACCGCGATGTCGGAGGTTCGCGATTCACTCATGTCGTGCCCACCGACGTTCGGGTCGTCGTTTCCGTCGACGTCCCCGCGAGAAAGGTGTGAGGCATGAGCAAGCGACTCCCGAGCGAGGTTGTCGACAAGAGTCGGTGCGTCTTCGCGTGGTGCGTCACCGAGCACGGGGCGACGGTGCATCCGGACGACGAAGATCACCGCAGCGTGGGCGTGTCCGTGACGGTGAGGGCCCGCCGAGGAGACGCCGGGGGCCCCGGAGAAGAGACCGAGCTCGAACTCGGAGCGCTGCGCCGCGCGGGTGATTCCGAGACGTGGATCGTCATCGAGACGGGGATCGGTGTGTCTCTGGCGTTGACGCGGGAGGGCGCGCACCTTCTGCAGCGCCGACTCCTCGGCGAGATCGGGACCGACGGTGCACTCAGCCGCGACGGCGACGACCGCTGAGAGACAGTCCCGTGGCGGCCGTCACCCGGAGGAGCGGGCGCGGCGAGCTAGCCGACGGTCATGCACCCATGTCCAGGCCGCCGCGCCCACGTAGAGGACGCAGAGCGGCAGGGCGATGATGAGCATGCTCATCAGGTCGGCCGGGGGCGTCACAGCCGCTGAGAAGATCACGATCACCACGAGCGCGATGCGCCAACCGCGCAGCACACTGCGCGCGCTGAGCACGCCGACCGCATTGAGCGCGATGATCGCCAGGGGCGAGACGAAGGCCAGGCCCACGCCCACCACGAGTTTGAGGAGGAAGTCGAAGTACTGACTCGCGGTCAGCATCGTGGTCGAGCCGGTGGGGGCGAATCCGGCGAGCAGCTCGACGATCTGCGGTACCACCAGCCAGCCGAAGCAGGCACCGCCGAGGAACAACGGCACGGCCAGACCGACGAAGACCATGCTCGTTCGTCGTTCGCGCGACGTGAGGCCGGGGACGAGGAACAACCAGATCTGGGTGATCCACACCGGCGACGCGATCACGATTCCGAGGGTCACGGCGATCTTGAACTTCAGATCGAACGCTTCTCCGATCCGGGTGAAGTTCAGCCCGGTGATCGACGGGCCGGTGACATGGGCGAGCGGTTCGGCAGCCGCCGCGATGACGGCGTCCGACAGGGAGAACCCCGCGATCCCGCCGATCACCACCGCGATCGCGGAGACGGCTGCGCGCCGGCGCACCTCAGACAGATGGGACAGGAGGGGCATGGCCCCACCTGTCCCATCTGCAGGACGCCGCGCTCGCGGACGACGAGGCTTCGAGGCGCGCGTCACGTTGCGGTCGGTGACCCGGGCCGACTGCGGTCCGAGTTCTCGGCCGCGGGCGCGGGTTGCTCGTCTTCGCCCACGGAGGCGGAGTCCTTACTCTCGGTCCGGAGAATTCGCACCGACTCCCCGACGCTCTTGGCCAGCCCGGGAAGCTTCGCCGCACCGAACAGCAGCAGGACGACGGCGAGGATGAGGAGGAGGTGCCAGCCCGAGAAGGCGTTACCGAAAATACCCATGACGGCCTTTCGTTGGGGTCAGGTCTCCATGTTCGATCGCGTCGGTGCCGCCTCGGCGAGAGGTCCGGCAACCTCGCCCGTCGGCACCCGGGATATCACCCTGTCGCGATGATGCGTGAATCGCCCACCGTCGGGCCGTCGCGCACCGGAGGTGCATTTGACTGGGCCGCGAGGCGACCTTGCACGGGCGAGTGGCGCTGGTGGGAGGAGATCCGTGGTGGGGAATCGTATCGTCGTCGTCTGCACGGCCAACAAGATCCGGTCACCCTTCGTCGCCGGGCTCGTGTTGTCCCGACTCCCGGCGTTCGCGGGGCAGCGCCCGATCGTCGAGAGCGCCGGGACGGCGGCGCGACCGGGCGATGAGGCGGCGCCGGAGGTGGTGGAACTGGGGCGCACGTACGGAGTCGACCTCGCCGGGCACCGCACACGACGGCTCGACGACGGAGTGCTCGCGACGGGAGACACGGTGCTGTGCGCGGAGCGTGCGCACCGCCGCGTCGTCCTCGATGTGCGCCCCGACCTCATCTCGAACGTCTTCACAGTGAGGGAGTTCGCGCGTCTGGTCGAGCAGCCCGCCGTTCGAGACGCGGCGTCGGACTGGGCCGGTCTGGTCAGCGCCGCATCTCGCGCGCGTCTGGCCGCGCGGACTACGGCGGACGAGACCGATGATCTGGTCGATCCCGTCGGTCGGCCGCGGGCCGTGTGGACCGAGTTCGAGCGCCAGGCCACCGGGGCCGTGTCGATCATCCTGGGAGCGGTGGCAGCCCTCCCCGCGAGATCGGCGGCGGCAGAGACGACCCCTCATGTGGGCGCCACGCGGCGTAGTCATCGGGCGCAACTCGATGTGCCGTCGACCCGCCGTGCGATGCGGAGGGGCTGAGATGTTCGGCATCGAGCTCGACAAGCTCCTCTTCGTGGGCGTCCTGGTGGGACTGATCGTGGGGCCGGCGCGGCTCGGGGAGTGGCGTCGGAAGCTGCCCCAGGTCGTCGGGCGAGTGCACGCCCTCTACCAGCAGGGCCGAGCCCAGGTGACTCGGGATCTCGACGATATGGCCCCCGACTGGCGCGAGTACGACCCGCGGCAGCTGCACCCCCGGCGCATCCTCCGCGAACTCGGCACAGATCTCCGCACGGCCGCGGAGAGCGACGACACGCGGATGAGATCGGGCACTCAGCCGGGTGAATCGCCGGTTGAGTCGGATTCGGGCACGCTCGTGGAGCGGGGCCGCCGTCGCCCGGCCGCAGGTGCGGGCGATCAGGGCGACGTCACCGTTCGGTCGGAGAACGAAGCGGAAGCGCTCGTCGGGTCGCTCCGGACGCCGGAGGACGACCTCGAGGGCGACGAGCGAGAGCGGCGCGTCGAGGGCGGGCCTGGAGACGGTCGCGACAGCTCGACGGCGCACGGACAGCCCGCACGCGGAACGCGCGACTCGACGTCGGCGGCATCGGAGGCAGGTCGACCTGTTGATCGCGATTCAGTCGCGACGAGTGAAGGTGCGGCGCACGATCCGCAGCAGCCCGAGGAATCCGAAGAGACCGACGACGGCGCCGAGGACCGCGAAGAGCGTGATCGATCCGCCGAGGACGGGGCCGCCGCCGGCGATCACGAGGACGACGGCGATCACCACCGCGGCGATCGACACGAGTGTGGAGGCGATCTCGCCCGTCACACGCGACAGGATGCCGCTGACGTCGGAGCCGTCCTCTCCCCGGAGCGTGATGCCGATCGACCCCTTCTCGGCGCCGGTCAGAAGGGCGTCTAGTCGGCGTGGGATCTGCTCGAGGCGCGCGAGGGCGATGACGGACTGCGCCTGCAGGTCGGTCGCCATCCTCGAGAGCGACAGAGTGCGCCGCAGGAGCGTGGGCATGAGCGGCAGGGCTCGACCGGCCATGTCGAAGTCGTCCACGAGCACGCGCAGACATCCCTCGAGGGTGGCGAAGCTCCGGAACGCCGACGCCAGCTCGCCCGGCAGCGCGATGCGGTGCTGTCGGATGACGTCGACCATGCGGGTGAAAATCGATCCGTGGCCGGTCGTGCGCAGATGCTCGGTCGTGAGGACGACGCCCACATCGTGGCGGAAGGCGTCGAAATCGAGATCGTCGGGGACGTCGACGATCAGCAGAAGGGCATCGGCTGCGGCGACGTCGTTCTCGCTGAGCGCCGCGAGGAGGAGCGCGGTCAGCTGCTGACGGCGACTGCGTTCGATGATGCCCACGGCGCCGAAGTCGATGAGTCCCAAGGTCCCGTCGGCGCGGAGCAGGACGTTCCCCGGGTGCAGGTCGGCGTGGAAGACGCCATAGACGAGGATCTGCTCGATCACCGTCGACATGAGGACCTGTGCGAGACGGTCGCGCTGCTCGGCATTCAAGGCGGACAGGCGTTCGGCGGAGTCGCTGAGCGCCGTCCCGTCGACGAGCTCCATCGTCAGCACCCGTTGGTGCGAGGCGGCCGGGAACACGCGGGGCGCCGTGACGACGCCGCGTCGTCCGGGTTCGGCTCGGTCGATCTCGTCGAGCGTCGCTCCGATCATCGACGTGTTGCGCGCTTCGATGCGGTAGTCGAGCTCTTCGAGCAGGGTGGCCGTGAAGCCGCGGGCCACGGCCTCCAGCCGCAGGTCACGGCCGACGCGGGTGCGCGCCTCGGCGCGATGGGCGAGTCGGCCGATGATGTCCGCATCCGCCTCGACCTGGGCGCGCGCGGCCGGGCGCTGCACCTTCACGACCACCGGAGTTCCGTCGAGCAGGTGTGCGCGATGGACCTGGGCCACGGACGCGGCCGCGAGCGGCGTGGGCTCGACGTCGGCGAACACCTCGTCGATGGGGGACCCGAGGTCGGCCTCGATGACCTGACGTACCGTCGACCACGGCAGCGTCAGGGCATTCGTCTGCAGGGTCGCGAGAGCGCTGAGGTAGGGCTCGGGGACGAGGTCGCGGCGGGTGGAGAGCACTTGGCCGAGCTTGACGAAGCTGACGCCGGCGTCGTTGATCGTCGCGACGATGGCGTTGGCCCGCTCTTCGGAGGTGCTGAGCTGATCTTCGACACGGGACCGGCCGCCGTGGAACAGCCAGCCCACACCATGCCGCGACGCGATGGTGAGGATTTCCAGATAGCGGCGCGTGCGCTTGCGCTGACGCAACGCCGCACGGATCAGATCGATCGGATTCGGCAGGGGACGGGTGGGGAAGATCGCCTCGCTCGCCACGAGGGCGGCGACTCCGAGGGCGAAGACCCAGGCGAGTGACAGAGCGACCAGACCGATCCACAACCACACCTCTTCGGCGGCGACGGCGTCTCCCGCCTCCCCCAGCCCGGTCTGTCGCAGCGTCCAGGCCGCCGACGGCACGCCCAGGACGAAGACCAGGAGCCCGACCACGATGCTCCGCGGCCAGCCCACCGCTGTGCCGATGATGCGGCGCGCGACGAAGCCGACGAGCACCGCCGAGACGATGGCGGAGATCGAGATGAGGATGCTGGCGACCACGGGGTCAGCGTAGCCGTCCGCGATCAGCCGATGAGGGCCAGTCCGCACCCCGGGCACCGCCACGCGACGGCGCGGCCCGCCTCCCAGGGCTCAGACGTGTGGAGGCACGCCGGACAACGCGGAGCGAAGCCGACGGCGTCGTCGTCGGGATCGCCCGCATCGTCGGTGCCGGGGGATGGGAGCGGAATGGTGCGCATGGGCCTCCTCGGTGTCGCATGCACATCTTTACATGTGCATGCAGCGGGGCTCGAGCGGTATCCACAGGTGACCCGGCGATCGATCGTCGGTCACCGCCCTCCTCAGCGGTGCAGACCGCGCAAGGCCTTCTTCGCGCGCTTCTCCGCGGCCGCCGCGGCCTTCTTGGCCGCCTTGCGGCGGCGTCTGCGAGCACTCGGGTCGTTCCACAGGCGCACCACCTGATGACCGACGGACTCCCGGTTCTTCACCTGGACCCTCGGCGTGCGGGTGCCCACCGCGTAAGCGATCAACGCGACGGCGCCGATCAGGATGATCTTGTTGCGCATGGCATCCTCCGTTCGGACGAGATGATCCGGCTCGCACGTCCCCTGATCGGGGCGGCGGAAGGGCTCGTCATCAACAAGACGTGTCGACGCGGCCATTCGTCACGCCGGTCCCCGATCCCTCTGCGCTGACGAACCGCCGGAGCCGGGGATCGCCCAGGTGAGGAGAGGGGGCGCCCGAGTCATGCGCTCCCCCGCAGGACGCCCCGACCCAACGGCCGGGGCGTCCTCGCGGGGAGGGGCGGATCAGGGGCGACCCATGCCGTAGTAGGTCCAGCCGGCGGCGCGCCAGGCGACGGGATCGAGGCAGTTGCGTCCGTCCACGACGACGCGCCCGCGAGCCAACGAGGCCGCGTGCTCGGGGGAGAGCTCGCGACGGTACTCGTCCCACTCCGTGACGACGATGACGGCGTCGGCGTCGCGCAGAGTCGCGTCGAGGTCCTCCTCGTAGGTCAGCTGCGGGTGGAGGCGGCGCGCGTTCGCGATCGCTGCGGGGTCCGTCAGCGTGACGTGCGCCCCCAGACCGTGCAACCGCACAGCCACGTCGAGAGCGGGGGAATCGCGGATGTCGTCGCTGTGCGGCTTGAAGGCGGCGCCGAGCACGGCGATCTTCTTCTCGAACGCGCTGCCACCGAGCGCCTGCGTGGTGAGCTCGACGGCGCGGTCGCGCCGGCGCAGGTTGATGGCGTCGATCTCGCGGAGGAAGGCGACCGACTCGCCGCGGCCGAGTTCTTCGGCGCGGGCCGAGAAGGCGCGGATGTCCTTCGGGAGGCAGCCACCGCCGAAACCGATCCCCGCGCCCAGGAAGCGTCGCCCGATGCGGGCGTCGTGTCCGATGGCGTCGGCCAGCGTCGTGACGTCGGCGCCGGTGACCTCGGCGATCTCGGCGATCGCGTTGATGAAACTGATCTTGGTCGCCAGGAACGCGTTGGCCGAGACCTTCACGAGCTCGGCGGTGGCGTAGTCGGTGACGATGAAGGGCGTGCCCTTGGCGATCGACGGGTGGTAGATCTCGCGCAGCACCTGGGCCGTCCGCTCGCCCTCGGCGGTCGGGGCACCGTCCTCGGTGGGCACACCCGCCACGAGGCGGTCGGGGTCGATGGTGTCCTGCACCGCCCAGCCCTCGCGCAGGAACTCGGGGTTCCACACCAGGGTGGCGCCGCGCTCGGACACGCGCGGAGCGAGGCGGGCCGCGGTGCCGACGGGGACCGTCGACTTTCCGGCGACGATGTCGCCCTCGCTGAGATAGGGGAGGAGGCCGTCGATGGCGGCATCCACGTAGGTCAGGTCGGCGGCGTGCCCGCCGGCCTGCTGAGGCGTGCCGACGCCGACGAAGTGCACCTTCGCCCCCTGCGCGGCCGAGGTGTCGGTGGTGAACGACAAACGGCCCGACGCGATGCCCTCGGCGAGGATCTCCTGGAGACCGGGTTCGAAGAAGGGCGCCTCGCCCTTCGACAGCGCAGCGATCTTGCGCTCGTCGACGTCGATGCCGACGACCTCGTGACCGATGGATGCCATGGCCGCGGCGTGCACGGCCCCCAGGTAGCCGCAACCAACTACAGACAGACGCAAGATGAAAGCCTTTCGGAGGGGTGACGCCCCGAACCGGCGGTGCCGGCGAGCGGGGGTGGGACGGATTGAGAGTGTGTCACGCGGCGGTCTCACCCGGAGCCAAAGCGGCCCGGGCGGTCCTGCCGAGGATGGCGAAGTCGCCGAGCAGGGTCCAGTTCTCCACGTACGACAGGTCGAGTCGAACCGACTCCTCCCACGACAGCGACGAGCGTCCGCTGACCTGCCAGAGACCCGTGATGCCCGGCTTGGCGAGGAATCGACGGTGGACGTGGTCGGCGTAGACGGCGACCTCCGACGGGAGCGGGGGACGCGGGCCCACCAGCGACATCGATCCGCCGATCACGTTGAACAGCTGGGGGAGTTCGTCGAGGCTGTACTTGCGCATGACGCGTCCGATGGGCGTCACGCGCGGGTCGTTCTTCATCTTGAACAAGACCTCGTTGCCGGAGTCGCGCTGCTGTTCGGCGAGCTGGGCGAGCAGCTCCTCGGCATTGACGACCATTGAGCGGAACTTGATCATCGTGAACTCGTGACCGCGGAAACCCACACGCGTCTGCCGGAAGAAGATCGGTCCGTCGCTCGAGAGGCGCACCGAGAGCATGAGGAAGACCAGCAGAGGGCTCAGCAGCACGACGCCGACCGTCGCCGCGATGAGGTCGACGGTGCGCTTGAGGAAGCTCTGACCACGGGAGAACTTCGGAGTCTCGACGTGGATGAGGGGAAGGCCCGCGACCGGACGCGTGTGCAGACGGGGACCGGCGATGTCGACGATGCTCGGCGCCAGCACGAGGTGCTGACGGCCGGCCTCCAGGCTCCAGGAGATCTCCTTGACCTTGTCGGCGGGCAGGTCGTCGGCGCTCGTGACCGCGACGGTGTCGGCGCCCGTGACGTCGAGGGCTCGGGTGACGTCCCCGACATGGCCCATGACAGGGATGTCGGTGCCGGGGATGACGTCGGCGATCTTGCCGTTCGGGACGCAGGCGCCGACGACGCGATACCCCGCGCTGGGCATGCGTGCGAACTCATGGGCCAGATGCGTGACCGAGCCGAGGGATCCGACGAGAAGGACGCTCGCCGAATACAGGCCTTTCGAGCGCTGGACGATCAGCCACTGTCGCCAGATCCACCGGGTGAAGAGGAGGACGACGATACCCAGCGGCAGACTGATGAGGAGGTAGCCGCGAGCCACGTCGATCTGTGTGAGGAAGGCGATGATCGCCACGGTTCCGAAGAGGCGGAAGCTGGCATCGGCGATGCGGACGTACTCGGCCGACCCGGTGCCGATGACGCGATCACTCCGTGACTCGACGAACGCCAGAGCCCACATCCAGGTGACGACGAGGATGGCGGAGAACGCCCAGTACGACAGGTCGCTGATCCGACCGTCGTGACGTGCGGCGAGCTGGGCGTTACCCAGGCCGAACCACAGCAGCTGCGTGCCGTAGACGACCCAGAGGAGCGAGGCGAGGTCGGTGATGACCAGGTTGCGGCGATAAGTACGACGCCAGGGATTGCGGGGGTGCATCGGGTCGGAGCGCGCAGCGGAGAGTGGTACCCCGGACGTCCGGGCGATCGCCGATTGCGACTCCGCTGCTGCCTCGCTACCCCGAAGGTCGACTGCCACGACTTCTGCCTCCCCCCGATCGACCTGCGTCGATCCCACCTCGCGAACAATAACAGGCGAATGTCACCTGGAAATTCACCCGTCGGAGGTCTTCATACGCCCGAAACGTGAACGGGTGGCACGGGATTCGCGGCGACCGTCGACGCATTCGCTGCCCCGGGTGGCCATCCCCTACACTCGGGCGCGCGCCGGTCGGGCACGGCTGCCGCGGAATCCCGCGTCGCGGGAGAGCATCCCGCCCCGTCCGTGAAAGGGACCTCGATGTCACGCGCGCCCTTCGGGACGCGGCGGTCCCGCCGCCGTCGCCGGTCAGCGGGCCTCTTCGCGGCGGTCGCCGTCGCCGCGGTCGTCGTGGCGGCAGTCGCCGGCGTATTCGGGTTCGCCCTCCTGCGTCCGGCTGTCTCGTCGACGGCACCCCCGGCTTCGCCGACGCCGTCGTGGTCGGCGGCCGCCACCGAGAAGCCCTCGCCGACGCCTCGGACGACCGCAGCTCCGGCGCCGACCCCGTCGGTCGCCGCGAGCTGCGACGGGACGGCGACGCTCGTGAGTGTCTGGGCGCACCCCGACGACGACATCATCTTCGCCAACCCCACCATCTCCGACGCGATCGCCGCCGGGGAGTGCGTGCGGACGGTTTTCCTGACCGCCGGCGACGCGGGGAAGGGCCTCGGGTACGTCGAGGCGCGCGAACTCGGCATCCTGCGCGCCTACAACGACATGCGCGGGACCGAGGGCCTCTGGGACACCGCGGACGTCGTGCTGGAGAGCGGCGTCCACGTGCGTCGACTGACACCCCACGGTAATCCGCGTATCTCGGTGCTCTTCTTCCGCCTCCCCGACGGCAACATCACCGGCGGCGGTTTCGCCTCCACCGGGTTCGCGACCCTGGGCCGGTTGCTCGACGGTCAGCTCTCCGCCCTCTCGCCGATCGACGGTGGCGTCTCCGTGTCGCGGGACCAGGTGCTCGCATCCGTTCGAGACCTCGCTCGAGAGTTCGCCCCCGAACGCCTCTTCACCCACATCCCGCGAGGCAGCTCCTTCGCACCGGGTGACCACCCCGACCATTCCGTCGTCGGCAGCATCGTGCGCGACGCGCTCTCGGGCGATCCGGCCATCGCTCCTGGCATCCGCTACGTCGTGGGGTATCCGTCGGAGACGCTGCCGCGGAACCTCGACGGGCCGGTCCTGGATGCCAAGGTCGACACGTACCGCATCTATGCGCAAGAGGACGAGGTGATCCGCTGCGCGGACCGCGCTTCGTGTCTCGGGACGCGGAAGTTCGGCGAGTGGCTGCGTCGGTCGTACCCGAAGACCGAGGCGGAGCTGAACCTCGGCTGACCATGATCGGCGCTCGTCGGGGGTCTTCTCGACGACCCCAGCGTCGTGCCGCCCCCCTCAGTGCCGATAGGTGCCGTGGATGACGGCGCGGCCGAGGGTGGCGAAGGCGAGGGCGAAGGACGCCGCCGCGGGGCTGGCATCGGGTTCGAGGCCGAGCGTGGGTTCGCCGACGGCGTGCACCACGAAGAAATACCGGTGCGGCTGGTCGTCCCGCGGGGGAGCGGCGCCGAGGAACCCGGCCACGCCGCCGTCGTTGCGCAGGTGGAACGCCCCCGACGGCAGTGTCGCGGACGCGGCTCCCGTGGGCAGTTCCCGAGCGTCGGCGGGAAGGTCGACCAGGACCCAGTGCCAGAAGCCGCTCGGCGTGGGGGCGTCGGGGTCGAAGCAGGTGACGGCGAAGGACTTGGTCCCCTCGGGGACGTTCGACCAGCGCAGATGCGGCGAGGTGTCGCCCTTGTCGGCCACCTGTGCGTCATCGAGCGGCTGGCCGTCGACGATGTCGTCGCTGGCGACGTCGAACGCGGCCACGGCCGGGAGGAGCGGATACGGATCAGGTGACTGCGGGCGGGTGAGATCGGCGACCATGCACGGCACGATAGAGCGGCGATCCGAACGGGCGGCAGGGCTTGTCCACCCTGCGTCGGGGGGATAAGGATGCCGCGCTCAGGGCACGAGAGCGAGTAACGCGCGGGCGGCGCCGCGGCATCCATCGGGGGCGGGGATGCCGTAATCCACCTCGACCACGGACCGGAGGTCACCGGCGAGCTGATCGAGAGTCGGTTGCGCCGAGAGGGCCTCGAGGATGGGCAGGATCAGGTCGTCGTACTCATCGTCGGGCCAGCCGTGGCCGATGTGGTGGACGCCGATCGGATCCCACTCGTTGAGCACCCCGCGGACGCGGAGGGCGACGGGCGACAGTGACCGTGGCGGTGAGGAGATCTGCATAGGGCGAGTGTCGCGATCGACCTTAGGTGCCCGCTGAGGATCACCGATGCGTGGGGTGCGGACCGCGACGCCGCCGCCGCCACCCGCTGGATGATCGGTTCAGCCGGCGCTCACGGCACGGTGCGGTGTGTTCGGGGGAGTCGCGTCGAGCGCGATAGCGTCGAGGGGCGCCCACGGGCGCGACGTACCCGAAATCCGTCGCCGGGGGGCGCATCACAGGACGGAGTCGCCGTGAGTGACATCGACGAGCCTTCACCCGGCGACGGCGCGGAGGAGGAGCGTCCGCCGAAGCGGCATTCCCTCGTCGGCCGCCGCGCTCTGGTGTTCGGGGGGATCGCCGTGGGAGGCCTCGCCGTGCTGGGGGGAGGGGCTCTGGTGTATCGCGACATCCGACGGTCAGCCGGGCCGGAGGGTGCGTGGGTGGAACTCGATCCGATCGTCGCCGTCCCGAGCAGGGCGCCGGGCGAGACGTCGCCGGCGTTCGAGGAGCCGGGGACGGACACCACCGTCGCGGTGTGGGCGCACGCCGACGACGACATCATCTTCGCCAACCCGCACCTCGCCGGCGTGATCGCATCGGGCGCCACCCTGCGGACGGTCTTCGTCACGGCCGGTGACGCGGGGCGCGGCCTCGATTATGCGCAACAGCGCGAGGCCGGCATCCGCGGAGCGTACGACGTGATGCGCGGGAGTACCTCCGCGTGGGAGACGCGAGAGCTCACCCTGCTGAGCGGCGCACGCGTGACGCGGTTCGTCCCCGTCGACGACCCGCGCCTGTCGATCACCGTGTTGCGCCTGCCGGACGGCAACCTCAGCGCCAAGGGATTTCCCGGCACGGGGGATGCCGGATTGACCCAGCTCATCAACGGGAGCGTCCCCGCCCTCCGCCCCATCGACGGCGGGCCGCCGATCGACCCGAACCGTCTGGCCGCGACCGTCGCCGAGCTGATCCACGCCGGACGCCCGGACCACGTCACCACCAACATCCCGCACGAGAGCGCGTTCGCGCGGGGTGATCACCCCGATCACGCCTGTGTCGGCTCCCTGGTGCGAGCGGTCGCGCCCGCCGCCGGGGTGGGAGCCGAGGCCGTCACGTACTACGTCGGTTACCCGTCGCAGCACCAGCCCGTCAACGTCGAGGGTGAGGACCTTGACGCCAAGGTGGCCGTCTATCAGACGTACGCCGCGCAGGATCCCGTGGTCACCTGCGACAGTGCGTCCGCCTGCCTCGCGCAGCCGGGATTCGGTCAGTGGCTTCGCCGTTCGTATGCGAAGACCGAGGACGAGCTGCAGGTGAGCTGACCCTCGCGAACACGCGTCGACGCCGCCTGCGGGGCAGACGGCGTCGACACCATGAGAGCCGGGACAGGGCGCGATACGTGGGCTCAGCGCCCCGCCCCGGTGTCGGGGGAGGTCAGTCCTCGGAGACCGTGACAGTGACCTCGATGTTGCCGCGCGTCGCGTTGGAGTACGGGCACACCTGGTGGGCCTCGTCGGCGAGCTGCTGAGCGAGCTCCGCTTCGACGCCCGGGAGCACGACCTCGAGCAGCACGGCGAGCTGGTAGCCGCCCTGGCCGTTGGATCCGATCTGTACGCGTCCGCCGACCGAGGAGTCCTCGAGAGTGACCTTGTGGCCGCGGGCGACCGCGTGCAGTGCGCCGTGGAAGCAGGCGGCGTAGCCGGCGGCGAAGAGCTGCTCGGGATTGGTGCCCTGACCGGAGCCGCCCATCTCCTTCGGGGGAGCGACCTCCAGATCGATGTAGCTGCCCGCGGTGACGTGGCCGGTGCGGCCGTGGCCGCTCGAGACGGCTTCGGCGGTGTAGAGGGCTTCCATGTGTGTGTCCTTTCGAAGGGGCGGTGGGGAGTGGTCGCGCTCACGCCGGGGGGCGAGGGGCGTCGACGGAGGCGAGCACCGTGTCGGGATGGTCGCGGAGGTCTTTCATGGCGACGGTGAGTCGGTGCAGCGCATCGATGAGGTCGCGCGCACTCTCAGCGTCGGTGAAGCCGGCGCCGGCGGCCATGCACCGGGGGACGTGCGCGAGTTCTTCGCGCAGCGCCGCGCCGCGCGCGGTGAGCGCGATGGTGACGACGCGTTCGTCGTCGGTTCGACGAGAGCGGGTGACATGACCGGCCGCCTCCATGCGGGCGAGCATGGGCGACAGGGTGCCGGAATCCAGCTGCAGGACCTCGCCCAGGCTCTTCACCGTCTGCTCGCCGTCGGCCCACAGTGTCACCAGGGCGATGTATTGCGGGTACGTGAGGTCGAACGGCTCGAGCAGGGCGCGATAGGCCTGGGTGGTCGTGCGATTGGCCGCGTAGAGCGCGAAGCAGACGAGAGCGTCGACGGCAGGCATGGAAAAGAGCATTGCACACAACTAAGTTGTGCACAACCGATTTTCGGGAAAGACCCCGGCGACCGGATGTCAAGCCCTCCCGCGACGCGCGCGACCCGCGTGAACATGGGCCGCATGATCAGCCGAAGCGACGCGGGCTCCACGGCACCCTCGACCTTCTCCCTCGAGGGTGACCGGGATCTTTTCGCCATCAACGGGCACCACTTCGAGTTGGATGGCGCCGTCGCCCCGCTCGGCGGCGCATCCGCCTGAGGCGCCGCCACGTCCCGCCGACGGGGCATGCGCCCTGCTCGCGGGTCAGGCGACGGACGAGGGGGCGGCTTCGTCCACCGGATGCCGTGTCACCAGCAGCTCGGCGACGCGACGACGCTCCACGGCACGTACCTGCAGGGTCGCACCGTCGACCTCCACGGTGTCGCCCACCTTCGCGAGGCGGCCGAGCCGCTCCACGACGAAGCCGCCGACCGTGTCGGCGGCGCCACGCGGCACCGTCACACCGGTCGCCTCCTCGAAGTCCTGCAGGTTGAGTCGTCCTTCGACGACGCCGTGCTCGCCCTCGGCGAGGGGCTGTTCCGCGTCCGTGTCGTACTCGTCGAAGATCTCGCCGACGACTTCCTCGACGAGGTCCTCGAGGGTGACGATGCCGTCGGTCCCGCCGTACTCGTCGACGACCACCGCGATGTGACTCCCGTCGGCGCGCATCGCGGTGAGGGTCGGCAGCACCCGCGCGGTGGAGGGGATGTACCGGATCTCCCGCATCACGGCGCTCAGCGGACGGGCGGTGTCATCGGACACGTCGCGCACGTGCACGAATCCGACGACGTCGTCGATCGACTGCTCCGCCACCGGGTAGCGCGAGTACGGAAGATCGCGCACCGTCTCCCTCGCCTCGGCGATGGTGCCCCCGGCATCCAGGGTCACCACTTCGGGGCGAGGGCGCATGACCTCGCTCACGTGGCGGTCGCGCAACGACAGCACGTCGTCGAGGATGCGCCGCTCGTCGGCGGGAAGACCCTCGTGGCTGGAGACGATGTCGCGGAGCTCCTCGTCGGTGAGCTCCTCGCCGGTCTTGTCCGGGTCGCCGCCGAGCCGGCGCACAAGCACATTCGTCGAGATCGACAACAGCCAGATCACCGGCCGCATGAGCTTCGCGAACCCGTTCAACACCGGGGCGACGGCGTAGGCGAACGCCGCGTTGCGCTGGATCGCGAGGCGCTTGGGCACGAGTTCGCCCAGCACGAGCGACAGGTAGGCGATCACCAGCGTCAGCGCGATCGTCGCCACGGTGCTCGCCGTCGCCGGCTCCATGCCCAGGTTCTCGAACAGCGGGGCGACCGAGGGGGCGATGGACGATGCGCCATAGGCGGCGGAGGCGAAGCCGGCGACCGTCACGCCGATCTGCACGGCGGAGAGGAACGTGTTGGGATTGCGTGCCAGGTCGGCGACCTTCTGTCCGCGCTTCCCGCGGGCGGCCAGGGCGTTGACCTGGCTCTCTCGCAGGGTGACCAGGGCCATCTCGGTCGCCGCGAACACTCCGCCGATGAGCACGAAGGCGACCACGAGAGCGATGTTGAGCGCGAGGTCGTTCATCGGCCGGTCACTCCCGACCGGGGAGAGGGGGCGCCCGGGGTCACCCGGGCGCTCGGACTGTGACCGTCGGAGTCGCAGGTGTGTCTCATGGCGCGAGTGTAATGAGGACCGCGCGCCCGCCCGCGGTCGGCCGGGAGGGGTTGCGTGCGGTCGCAGGCTCTGGCACCGGGTGCGTCAGAGGACCGCCCCGTCGGCGGCGGAGATGCGCACCGTCGTGCCGCTGATCATCTCCGCTTCCCAGGCCCACGTGTCGTCTTCACGGTCGAGTTGCACGTCGTCGAGGCGCTCGCGGCCGGGGTTCTGCGCCGTCGCGATCCGCACGGCGTCCGCCAGCGTCGTCACGGCCGCGTCGAGGGCAGCCCGCTCGTCGGCGTCGATGCCGTCGTCGTCGCGCGAGGACTGCACGCCCGTCCCGTCCGGGGCGACGCGCACCTCCACTTCGCGATCGCCCACCGCGACGTGCACCTCCCACGTGTCGTCGTCACCCCGCTCCAGTTCGAAGGCGCGGCCACCGGCCGTGGCCTCGGCGGTGTTGATCGCGGCGACGGCCGTCCTGCCGTCGTCGCCCCCGGCCGCGGACGGGGCGGCCCCGCCGGACGCGGATCCGCCGCCGGATGCGGGAGTGCAGGCGCTGAGTGTCAGTGCGCCGACGACGGCGAGCAGGGCGATGCCGGGGGTGCGGGTCGTAGTCATGCGGGCAGGCTAGCGAGGGCGGGCGGGCGTTCCGGAGCCGTTGCATCCGCGCCGCGGCTGTGCGTCGCTCGGGGAGGACCGCGTCGACCGGAGGTACCAACTCGAGACGCTCGCGTCAAGCAGGGGCTCGCGTTCAGGTGCGCCGCGAACGATGGCGCCCATGAGCGAGATCACCGCACACCACGGACTTCTGACCGACATCGATCTGCACGTCGACGACACCGGCGGAGCCGGTCGTCCCGTCGTCCTCATCCACGGCTGGCCCCTCTCGGGCGAGTCCTGGGCGCACCAGGTCCCCGCGATCGAGGCGGCCGGCTACCGCGTCGTCACGTACGACCGTCGAGGCTTCGGTCGCAGCGACAAGCCGCGCTCCGGGTATGACTACGACACCTTCTCCAACGACCTCCAGGCCGTTCTCGAGGCGCTCGACCTGCGCGACGCGACCCTCGTGGGCTTCTCGATGGGCGGTGGCGAGGTTGCCCGCTACCTCACCCGGTACGGCGCCGACCGCATCCACAGCGTCGTGTTCGCCTCCGCCGTGCCCCCGTACCTGGCGAAGACCGAGGACAACCCCGAGGGCCCGCTCGACGATGCCACCGCCGACGGCATGAAGCAGGGGCTGAAGGACGACGAGAAGGCGTTCTACCACCAGTTCACGACCGACTTCTTCTCGGTCAACGGCACTCTCGCCGTCTCGGAGGCCGACCGCGCCGAGGCGGAGCGCCTGGCGAACCAGGCCGACCACCACGCGGCCCTGAGGTCGATGGAGGCCTTCGCCACCACCGATTTCCGCGAGGACCTTCCGAACGTCACCGTGCCCGCCCTCGTCATCCACGGCGACAGCGACGCGACCGTGCCCTTCGAAGGATCGGGGAAGCGCACGCACGAGGCGATCGCGGGCAGCGAGCTGCACGTGGTCGCCGGGGCGCCCCACGGCGTGAACGTCAGCCACGCCGACGAATTCAACCGGGCGTTGATCGACTTCCTCCAGCGCTGAGCCGCCCCGACCGCGTCCTCACCCTCGCCCGCACCCGCGGTGGATGCGTCCGAACGGGAGATGCCCTGTCGCCCTCCGGCGGCGGGGCATCGTCGCGCCGGGGCCACGCTCGACGGGGCGGGGGTGAGCGCGGGGGTGAAGCCTGAAGCCGTCGCGCCCCCTCGGGCCGATGGCGGTGGACCGGCGTCCTACCCTGGCGGGCATGTCTGCGCTCGACACCCCTCGCGCCGCCCGTCGGGGTCGTCGCCATCGCCGTCGATGGCGTGAGGGGGGATCGAGCACCGCCCGGTGGGACCTCGAGATGCTCGGGTGGGCCGTGTGCGCGGTCGGAGCCGGAGCTCTCGGGGCGCATGTCGCACCGGTCGTGTTCCCCGTGGAGACCGCCGCCGGTGGCGCGCAGGGGATCATCTGGTCGTCGATGGCCGTTCCCGTGGCCGTTGCCTTCGCGCGTTCGCGACCGCGCGGTCTGCTGCGATTCCGCGCCGTCGACGTCGCGTACGGCGTCGTCTTCGGGGTGCTTCTGCGTCTCGTCCAGGGCTCGGTCGCACGGATCGGCGTCGGGGCGGCCCCGTGGCCGTCGACGTTCTCGAACGACGGGGGGTTGCCGCCGTCGTTCGCGTTCGAGGCGGTCGCCGGATCGATCGTGACCCCGACGCTGGAGGAGCTCCTCTTGCGCGGGGTCGTCCTGGTCAGCGTCTTCACGATCCTCCGCCGCGGGGTGGGCAGCATCGCCGCGGGGGTCGCCGCGGTCGCGATCTCCACTGTGCTCTTCCTCGCCGCGCACGAGCTGGCTGCGCCGCGCGACGTCTCGGAGCTGGTGGCCCTCACGCTGCTCGGCATCGTGGCGGGCTCATTCGTGATCGGCACGGGCCGTATCTGGCCGGCGGTCGCCGTGCACGTGGTCTTCAATGCGAGCGGCTTCGCCCTCGTCGCCGTCGGCACGCTGCTGGCCTGAAGGCCGGCCGCGTTTGGTTGCGGCATCCGGATGACGTAGTCTTGCTCTTTGGTGCCCGCCTCTCTGCGAGCGGGTTGCCCGAACGTGAGCCCTCCACCGGCCCTGGTTGCCCCGTCATCGACGAAGCAACGGACCACCGGAGCGGGATTCACGAACTTCTCCGTTCGATCAAGAAAGCAGCACTACTGTGACGCGCACTTTCACCCCCAAGGCCGCTGAGGTCACGCGCGAGTGGGTCGTTATCGACGCCACCGACGTCGTCCTCGGCCGTCTGGCCTCTCACGCGGCGGTCCTCCTCCGCGGCAAGCACAAGGCCACCTTCGCCAACCACATCGACTCCGGCGACTTCGTCATCGTGATCAACGCCGAAAAGGTGGCGCTCACGGGTCAGAAGCTCCAGAAGAAGAAGGCCTACCGCCACTCGGGTTACCCGGGCGGCCTCAAGTCCATCACCTACGAGGAACTCCTCGAGAAGAACCCCGTCCGCGCGGTCGAGAAGGCCATCCGCGGCATGCTGCCCAAGAACAGCCTCGGCGCGGCGCAGCTCAAGAAGCTCAAGGTCTACCGCGGCGCCGAGCACCCCCACGGTGCCCAGCAGCCCGCGGCATACACCTTCGACCAGGTCGCCCAGTAAGCGCCGCCGGATAAGGACGAAACAGTGTCGAACATCGACCCCAGCAACTACAGCACCGAGACGCCGGCCGAGCAGTCGGCCGTGGCCGCCGAGCGCCCCGTGCTCTCGGTTCCCGGCGCAGCCGTCGGCCGTCGCAAGCAGGCCATCGCCCGCGTGCGCCTCATCCCCGGCTCGGGCACGATCACGGTCAACGGCCGCGCGATCGAGGACTACTTCCCGAACAAGCTGCACCAGCAGCTGATCAACGACCCGTTCACGGTGCTCGAGCTCGCGGGCTCGTACGACGTGATCGCGCGGATCTCCGGTGGCGGTCCCTCGGGCCAGGCCGGTGCGCTGCGTCTCGGCATCGCCCGTTCGCTGAACGGCATCGACGAAGAGAACAACCGCCCCACCCTGAAGAAGGCCGGCTTCCTCTCGCGCGACGCTCGCGTCAAGGAGCGCAAGAAGGCCGGTCTCAAGAAGGCCCGTAAGGCGCCTCAGTACTCCAAGCGCTGAGTTCGACGCTCCGGATGCCTCTCTTTGGCACGGACGGGGTGCGGGGGCTGGCCAACGGCCTCCTCACCGCCGAACTCGCGCTGCACCTGGCCCAGGCGACTGCTGTCGTCCTGGGCCAGGGCCGTTCGGCGGAGGCGCGGAAGGCCGAAGGCCGCCGCCTCACCGCCGTCGTCGCGCGCGACCCGCGCGTCTCCGGGGAGTTCCTCGCGTCCGCGGTCGCCGCGGGCCTGGCCTCGTCCGGCGTCGACGTGCTCGACGCCGGGGTCATCCCCACCCCCGCCTTGGCGTTCCTCATCGCCGACCACGACGCCGACTTCGGCGTGATGGTCTCGGCGTCGCACAACCCCGCTCCCGACAACGGGATCAAGATCTTCGCGAGCGGCGGCACCAAGCTCCCTGACGAGGTCGAGCAACGCATCGAGGCCGCGCTCGAGGGCGAGCGCCTGCAGCCCACCGGCGCGGGAGTCGGACGCATCCGTCGCTTCGCCGACGCCGAGGACCGCTACGTCCTGCACCTGCTGGGCTCGCTGCCCCATCGCCTCGACGGCATCCACGTCGTGCTCGACTGCGCCCACGGCGCGGCCGCCGGTGTATCGCCCGAGACCTTCAAGGACGCCGGCGCAACGGTCACGGTCATCGGCGCCGAGCCCGACGGGCTCAACATCAACGACGGCGTGGGCTCGACGCACCTCGACGTGCTCGCCGAGGCCGTCGTGCGCCTCGGAGCCGACGTCGGCATCGCCCACGACGGCGACGCCGACCGGTGCCTCGCCGTCGACGCGCAGGGCGACGTCGTGGACGGCGACCAGATCATGGCGATCCTCGCGGTGGCGATGAAGGAGCGCGGCGCGCTCGCCGACGACACCCTCGTCGCCACGGTCATGAGCAACCTCGGGCTGCACCGCGCGATGGCCGAGCACGGCATCCGTGTCCTGCAGACCGGTGTCGGCGACCGCTACGTGCTCGAGGCCATGAACGAGGGCGGGTACTCCCTCGGCGGCGAGCAGTCGGGTCACGTCATCATGAGCGAGTTCGCCACCACCGGCGACGGCCTTCTGACGGGCCTGCACATCGTGGCGGAGATGGCACGCCAGGGGAAGACCCTCGCCGAGCTCGCGTCGCTCATGACGGTGTACCCGCAGGTCCTCGTCAACGTGCGCGGCGTCGACCGCGACGGTGTGGCCGACGAGGGAGTGCAGGAGGCGGTGGCCGCCTCGATCGCCGAGCTCGGCGACTCGGGCCGGGTGCTGCTTCGCGCGTCGGGTACCGAGCCGCTCGTGCGCGTGATGGTGGAGGCGGCCACGGAAGAGGTCGCCCGCACCCACGCGGACCGGTTGGCCGAGGTCGTGCGGACGCGTCTGGCGCTCTAGGGTCCGGTCCCTTCGACAGGCTCAGGGACCTCCGCGGGGGTGTAGCTCGCGGACCTGCGCGGGAGGTGGTTCAGGGGCCCGCCTCGGGGACCTGGGCGGGAGGCGGTTCAGGGGCCCGCGGGAGGGGGCTCGGGGACCTGGGCGGGAGGCGGCTGAGCCGGCCGGCCTCAGTACTCGAGCGACTCGATGTAGCGCAGCAGGACGCCCTCTCGAAGTGCCCACGGGGACACCTCGAGCTCCTCGACACCGAGCGCCTTCATCGCCCGCTCCACCACGACCGCCGCGGCCACGATCTGGAAGGTGCGGTCGGCGGTGATCCCCGGCAGCGCCTCGCGCGCGTCGGCGGGGATGCGGGCCAGGCGCGGAATCCAGTCCTTCAGCTCGCGGCGCGGCAGCACCATGCGGTCGATGCCCGACCACCCCGGCACGGGGTAACCCGCGAGCTTGGCGAGGGAGCGGATCGCCTTCGACGACCCGACCACGTGGTCGGGTCGCGGGAGCGCGGCGAAGCGCTCCGCCACCGGTGCCAGGACCGACATGGCGTGCTGGCGCAGCGCGTCGATCTCCTCGTCGCTGGGCGGATCGTGGGGGAGGAACCGCACGGTCGATCGGCCCGCGCCCAGCGGCACGGACTCGGCGAGATCGGGCAGCTCGTCCGCTCCGCCGGCGATCTCGAGGGAGCCGCCGCCGATGTCGAACAGCAGGATCTGCCCCGCCGACCACCCGAACCACCGCCGGACGGCGAGATAGGTGAATCGCGCCTCGGTCTCCCCGCCGAGCACCTGCAGGGGTTGGCCGAGGACGTCCTCGATCTGCGCGATGACGGCCTCGCCGTTGGTCGCCTCGCGGACGGCCGAGGTCGCGGTGGCGAGGAGCTCGTCGACCCCTTCGGCCCGGGCGCGTTCGCACGCGGCGGTCACGGCATCCACGAGTCCTCTCACTCCTTCGGGAGAGATGGATCCGTCGGGCTGGAGGTAGCGCATGAGTCGCAGTACCGACCGGTGGGAGGTGGTGGCCGTCGGCCGTCCCCCCGCGCGGGCATTGGCGACGAGCAGGTGGACGGTGTTCGAACCGATGTCGAGGACTCCCAAGCGCACGCTCCGAGCGTAGTGGTGCGATATCCCGTCGCTCACCGCCGGGGCACGGCATCCCGCCCCGGCGCACGCCGTCGGAGTGAGGGCGCGCCGGTAGCATGGGCGGGTGTCCGCCGCCGAGACCGCTGCTCCCGCGCCGTCGCTGAGCCCCTACCGTCAGATCGATCGAGACGACTGGTCACGCCTGGCCGGTGGTCTCGAGCAACCGCTCACCGAGAACGAGATCGTTCAGCTGCGCGGGATCGGCGATCGCCTCGATCCCCGCGAGGTCGCCGAGGTGTACCTGCCGCTCAGTCGACTGCTGAGCCTGTACGCCCGCGCCACCCGCCGGTTGGGCGCCGACACGAGCGGGTTCCTCGGCGAACCGGATGCCACGACCCCCTTCGTCATCGGGGTCGCCGGATCCGTCGCGGTCGGCAAGTCCACGATCGCCCGTCTGCTGCGAGAACTGATGAGCCGGTGGCCCGACACCCCGCGGGTCGAGCTGGTGACCACGGACGGCTTCCTCTACCCGAACGCCGAGCTCGAGCGTCGGGGACTCATGGACCGGAAAGGTTTTCCCGAGTCGTACGACCGGCGAGCGCTCGTGCAGTTCCTGAGCGAAGTGAAGTCCGGCGCGGAGGAGGCGAGGGCGCCGTTCTACTCGCACGTGCGGTACGACATCATTCCCGATGCCCACGTGAGCGTGCACCGGCCCGACGTCGTCATCGTCGAGGGGCTGAACGTGCTGCAGCCGCCACCCTTCCCCAACGAGGTCGCCGTCAGCGACCTGTTCGACTTCTCGATCTACGTCGACGCCGACGCTGCGCACATCGAGAAGTGGTACGTGGACCGCTTCCTCGCCCTGCGCGACAACGCGTTCTCGAACCCCACCTCGTTCTTCCGCGTGTTCGCCGACATCAGCGACGACGAGGCGGTCGAACGCGCCCTCGGTTACTGGCGCGAGATCAACCTCCCCAACCTCGAAGAGAACGTGCTGCCCACGCGGCACCGCGCGAAGCTCGTGCTGCAGAAGGGCGCCGACCATACGGTCGAGTCGGTGCTGCTGCGCAAGCTCTAGGTTCCGCCGCAGGGTTCGCCGGGCCGTCGCCCGTAGACTTGACCCCCATGTGCGGAATCATCGGTTACGTGGGTCCTCGGCAGAGCCAGGACATCCTCCTCGCGGGCCTCTCACGACTCGAGTACCGGGGGTACGACTCCGCCGGCATCGCCGTGATCGACGGCGAGGGCACCCTCGACATGCGCAAGCGCGCGGGCAAGCTGGCGGTGCTCCGTGATGACCTCGAGGCGTCGCCCATGCCGAACGGCACCACGGGCATCGGCCACACGCGCTGGGCCACGCACGGCGGGCCGACGGATGCCAACGCGCACCCGCACCTCGCCGACGACGACAAGCTCGCCGTCATCCACAACGGCATCATCGAGAACTTCGCCGAGCTCAAGAGCGAGATGGTCGGCGAGGGCTTCGCTTTCCGCAGCGAGACCGACACCGAGGTCGCCGCCGTGATGATCGGCCGCGAGTACGCCCGCACCAAGGATCTGGTGCAGGCGTTCCGTTCGGTCGTCTCGCGCCTCGAAGGGGCATACACGCTCCTCGCCATGCACGAGGACCACCCGGGCCTCGTCGTCGGCGCACGCCGCAACTCGCCGCTAGTCATCGGCCTCGGCGAGGGCGAGAACTTCCTCGGCTCCGACGTCGCCGCCTTCGTGGAGCACACCCGCAATGCCCTCGCCATCGGGCAGGACGAGATCGTCGCGATCACCCCCGACGGCGTCGAGGTGACCGATTTCTCGGGAGCGCCGGTCGAGGTCGAGGCATTCGAGGTCACCTGGGATGCTTCGGCGGCCGAAAAGGGCGGCTGGTCGTCGTTCATGGCCAAAGAGGTCTCGGAAGAGCCCGAGGCCGTCGCCAACACGTTGCGCGGTCGCATCCACGAGGGTCGTGTCGAGATCCCCGAGCTCGAGGGGCTCGACGACTTCCTCGTCGACATCGACCGCATCATCGTCATCGCCTGCGGAACCGCCGCCTACGCGGGAATGGTCGGCAAGTACGCGCTCGAGACGTGGACCCGCGTCCCCGTCGACGTCGAGCTGGCGCACGAGTTCCGCTACCGCGACCCGGTGCTCTCCGAGCGCACGCTCGTGGTGTCGATCAGCCAGTCGGGCGAGACCATGGACACGCTCATGGCCGTGAAGTACGCGCGATCCCGTGGAGCGAAGACGCTCTCGATCTGCAACACCCAGGGCGCGACGATCCCGCGCGAGTCGGACGCCATCGTCTACACCCACGCCGGTCCCGAGGTCGCCGTGGCCTCCACCAAGGCGTTCGTCGCGCAGATCACCGCGCTCTACCTGCTGGCCTTGCACGTCGGTCGCATTCGCGGAGCCATCGACCCGGTCGTCGCCGTCGAAGCGGTCACCGAGCTCGAGGCCGTGCCCGGCAAGATCGCCCGCGTGCTCGAGACCGAGCAGGCACGCATCGAGCAGCTCGCGCACTGGATGGCTGACACCCGGTCCGTGCTCTTCCTCGGGCGGAACGTCGGCTACCCGATCGCCCTCGAGGGGGCGCTCAAGCTCAAGGAGCTGGCCTACATCCACGCCGAGGGCTTCGCCGCCGGCGAGCTCAAGCACGGGCCCATTGCGCTCATCGAGCCCGGCCAGCCCGTTTTCGTCGTCGTGCCGTCGCCGCGCGGCTCGGGCGAGATGCACAAGAAGGTCGTGTCCAACATCGAGGAGATCCGCGCGCGCGGTGCCCGCGTGATCGCCATCGCCGAGGAGGGCGACGTCGCCGTGCTGCCCGCCGCCGACGAGGTGCTGCGCATCCCGCTGGCCGCGCCCCTGTTCGAGCCGCTGCTGGCCGTCGTGCCGCTGCACATCTTCGCGATGGGTCTGGCGGAGGCCAAGGGCCTCGACGTCGACCAGCCGCGCAACCTCGCGAAGTCGGTGACGGTGGAGTAGACCCGTCGTCTTCAGAGGGCCGGATGCCATGGCATCCGGCCCTCCGTCGTTCCCGGGGAGCGGGTACGTGGGGCTCGGCGCGGGGGCGGCGGCCCGGAGCCGGTGCGGGTCCCGGGAGCTGAGCCCGTGATCTTGGGGAGAGGATCCCGAGCTGGGCGACACGACGCAGGAGATCTGCGCACGGGGGAGCTCGGCGTCGCGCCGTGGCGACCGATGACGGGCAACCTTCCTGCGTTGTGCTCGGGCGGCGGCTCGAAAGGCCCCGGAATCTGCGTCGGGCGGCAGGAACGGCGGCCCGATGTCGGCGGGCACCGGCAGAATGGGGAGGATGCCAGGAAGGGAGGGCGCATGATCGTCGGAATAGGCGTCGACGTGGTCGACGTACCGCGGTTCGCCGCGACCCTGGCGCGCACTCCGCGGCTGCTCCCGCGCCTGTTCGCTCCGGCCGAGCGCGTGCTCAAACCCCGCTCGCTCGCCGCACGGTACGCGGCGAAAGAGGCGCTGATCAAGGCCCTCGGCGGATCCGACGGGGTGCACTGGATCGACATCGAGGTCGCCTCCGAACCGTCGGGGCGTCCCACCTTCGCTCTGACCGGTCAGACCGCCGCCACCATCGCCGGTCGGGGGATCACCACCCTGCACCTGTCGATGTCGCACGACGCGGGACTCGCGACGGCGTACGTCATCGCCGAGGCGGCATCCGCCGTGCCCGGCGTGGCGGCGCGGCAGGCAGTGCCCGCTGCACCCGATGCGGCGGGGGAACCCTCAGCGTGGGCCGTGCCCGACGCGGCGGCGGAGTCCTCGGCATCCGCCGTGCCCGACGTGGCGGCGCGGCAGGCAGCGCCCGCTGCAGCCGATACGGCGGCCGAGCCCTCGGCACCCGCCCCCGACACCGCCCGAGAGGACACCGCATGAGGATGCCGCGGGGAGTGCTGCGCGAAGCGCTGATCGACGTCGAAGCGATCGCCGAGAACGTGAGTCACCTGAGAAAGCTCACCGGGTCGCAGGTCATCGCGGTCGTGAAGGCCGAGGGATACGGTCACGGCGCGCTGCGCGCTGCTCTCGCGGCGCTCGAAGGCGGTGCGACGCGTATCGGCGTCTCCGACATCGACGAGGCGCTGGCGCTGCGGCGCGCGGGCCTGCGCGCTCCGCTGTTCGCGTGGCTGCACGCGCCGGGGGCCTCGTTCGCCGAGGCCGTGCGGCACGACATCGAGCTCGGCATCTCCGACCTCGACCAGTTGCAGCGCGCCGGAGAGGCGTTCACGAGCGGGCGACCGGCGAGCGTCCACCTGAAGATCGAGACGGGACTGTCGCGTAACGGCGTCGCCCCCGATCAGTGGCGCACGGTGTTCTCAGAGGCGGCGCGGCTCGAACGCATCGGGCGCCTGCGGGTGATCGGGATCTTCTCGCATCTGTCGAACACCAGTCTCGACGACGACCGCGCAGCCCTCGCCCGGTTCGACGAGGGGGTGGCGCTCGCCGCGGCCTCGGGGCTGAACCCGCCCTTGCGTCACATCGCGGCGACGAATGCGGCGATCACCCTTCCCGAAGCGCGGCTGGGCTGCGTGCGCATCGGCATCGGCCTGTACGGCGTCTCGCCCCTGGCCGACCGCACCCCGGCCGACCTGGGCCTGCGCCCGGCCATGACGCTGCGCGGTGCGGTGGCAGCGGTGCGGCGCGTTCCCGCCGGCACCGGGGTGTCGTACGGCTACGACTACCGCACCGAGCGCGACACGACTCTCGTGCTCGTGCCGTTGGGGTACGCCGACGGCGTTCCCCGCCAGGCGTCCGGCCGCGGACCGGTGTCGATCGGCGGGCACCGTTTCACCGTCGCCGGTCGCATCGCGATGGACCAGTTCGTGGTCGACGTCGGCGACCACCCGGTCGCGGTGGGCGACGAGGTCGTGCTGTTCGGCGATCCGACCCTGGGCGTGCCGTCGGCCCGCGAGTGGGCGGATGCCGCCGACACGATCGACTACGAGATCGTCACCCGCGTGGGCGCCCGCGTTCCCCGACGGGAGGTCGAGGCGTGAGCGTCCCCGACGAGCTGCTGGGCACGCGCGAGATCGCGGAGCCCTCCGACATGCACGAGCTGGGTCGCGAGATCGGCCGCGCTCTGGCGCCCGGTGACGTCGTCGTGCTCACCGGGGCCCTCGGCGCCGGCAAGACGACCCTGACGCGCGGGATCGGCGACGGTCTCGGCATCCGCGGCCCCGTTCAGAGCCCGACCTTCGTGATCGCCCGAACCCATCCCTCGCTCGTCGGCGGAGTGCCCCTCGTGCACGTCGACGCTTACCGCTTGGGTGCGGCGGTCGAGCTCGACGACCTCGACATCGACGTGTCCGGTTCGGCCGTGATCGTCGAGTGGGGGCGCGGCGTCGCCGAGTATCTGGCCGACACCTGGTGGGAGATCGAGATCGACCGCCACCTCGGCGGCCGCGGTGTCGACAACGCCTGCGGCGAGATCGCCGTGCACACCGTCGAACTCGACGTCGACGCCCCGAGGAGGGTGACGATTTCGCGTCGCCCCTGACACGCGACTCGGGCCGGGCGGCAGGACGCGTCGCCGTGATCAGTGACGACGCGTCGCTCCCCGCGGTGCGGAGAGCCGCCCCTCGGGCGCCACCGCGCTCGCACGTACCCGCTCCGCCGCGTTCGCGCCCGCACGCACTCGCGCCGGCGCGCGGTCGACCGCCCAGACGTCGCGCCGCGCCGGCGCGCGGTCGACCGCCCAGACGTCGCGCAACGCCCGCAGTGTCTCATCGGGCTGCTCGACGTGCGCGAAGTGCCCGCTGCCCTCGAGCACGACGTCCTGGTGGTCGTCGATCATCCGCGACCAGGCTCGGGGGTCGGTCGCGGCGACGAAGACGTCGTGACGGCCGCGCACCGAGCGGACCGGGCACGCAATCCGACGCCAGACGCCGTCGTCGTGCGTGCGCGAGATCCGCGCGGCGGCGAGGAAGGCCGAGGGGCGGATGTCGGTCGCGAGAGCGTCGGTCACCGAACGGTCGATCCGGTCGGGATGCCGGAACAGCGGCCGCGCGAGGAACCGGAGCATCCCCGACCGGGCCAGTGAGCGCAGGAGCGGAGCCGCGAGCGGTCCCAGCGCCCGCAGCATCCGCATCGCCACCACCATGCCGGCGAGCCAGGGGAGTCGCATCGTGCCCGCAACCGGACGGCGGATCACCGCTCGGGCGCCCGCGCCGCTGGGCGACACCACGCCGACGGCGACGGTCTCGTCGCGGAAGCGCGCGGCGATGTCGAGGGCGACCACGCCGCCGAGCGAGTGTCCGACCACGCGCCACCGCGGATACCCGAGGGCTCGGGCGACCGCGGCGACCGCGACGGCGAGCTCCGCCGGGTCGGGGACGGGACCGGGAGTGTCGCCCCACCCCGGAAGATCGACGGCGATCACGTCCGTGAGGCGCACACCGGAGGGCGACGAGAGCATCGGCGCCCACGTCGTCCACGACCCCGCCGCGCCGTGCAGCAGCAGCGTCGCGACGGGGCTCCCCGAACCGCGGCCCGCGCGCACGACGAGGGGTCCGACACCCGTGGGGACGACGAGGCGTCGCAGGCCGAGCTCGGTGGCATCCATGTTCGTTCTTCGGAGCCGAGGGCTCGCACGGATGCCGGGGTGATGCGCGGATGCCGTGTCGGAGGGGCCGGATATCCTGGGACGGTGATCATCGGCATCGACACCTCGCTCGGCACCGCCGTCGCGGCGATCGCGCGCGACGGAGAGGTGCTCGTCGACGAGCAGAGCGCCAACCCCCTCAGGCACGCCGAGGTGATCGGCGACCTGCTGCGACGGGCCGCGGCGGCGGCCCCCGCGCCGACCCACGTTGCGATCGGCATGGGGCCCGGTCCGTTCACCGGGCTGCGCGTCGGTATCGCCGCCGCGCGGGTCTACGCCCTCGGGCGCGGCGTCCCGGTCGTGCCCGTGCCCAGCCACGACGGCATCGCGCTCGGCGTGCTGCTCGCCGACGCCCTCAGCGGTGCGGACACCCCTCGCTTCGCCGTGGTCACCGACGCTCGTCGGCGCGAGTTCGCCTACAGCCTGTACGACGGGATCGACGACGACGGCCTCCCGGTGCGGGTGGCCGATGCCGCCCTCAGCCCCCGTGACGACCTCGACGAACGGCTGGCCGCACTCGGGGCCGCCCGAGTGGATGCGACCCGGGTGTCGGCGGCCATGATCGCCCTGGCTGCGGCCCGCGCGCTCGACGCTGGGCGCACGCTCGCCGGCGCCGAGCCCCTCTATCTGCGCAGCCCCGACGTGGTCGCGGCCCACGCCCCCAAGCGGGTGAGTTGATGGCGACCCGCGCCGCCGCGTCTTCCGACCTCGAGGCGATCATGGCGCTCGAACGCGCCGCTTTCCCGACCGACGCGTGGAGCGCCGCGATGATGCGCGAAGAGCTCGCATCGCCGCACGGCTGGTACGTCGTGGTCGAAGAAGCAGGCCGCCTCGTGGGGTACGCGGGGCTGCGCGCCGTCCGGGGAGCGCGCGACGCCGACGTGCAGACGATCACCATCTCCGAAAGCGCCCGCGGGCATGGGCGCGGGCGGGCGCTTCTGGGCGAGCTGCTCGGCGAGGGCGTGCGACGGGGCGTTCACGACGTGTTCCTCGAGGTGCGGGCCGACAATCCCGTCGCCCAGGCGCTCTATCTGTCCGAGGGTTTCGTCGAGGTCGGCCGCCGCCCCCGTTACTACCAACCCGACGACGTCGACGCGATCGTCATGCAGCTCGACCTGCGCGGCTGGGCGGTGCGCCGCCACGAGGCGGCCTCTCCGAGTGCTCCGACGGCGCCCGAAGGCCCCCGCGCCGCAGCCCCCGCCGCCACGACGTCGGCGACCCCGATCGGAAAGGTGTGGTGCTGATGGACGCGCCTCTCGTGCTCGGTATCGAGACCAGCTGCGACGAGACCGGCATCGGCATCGTCCGCGGCCGGCAGCTGCTGAGCAACACGATCGCCTCGAGCATGGACGAGCACGCCCGCTACGGCGGTGTCGTCCCCGAGGTCGCCGCCCGCGCACACCTCGAGGCCCTGCAGCCCTCCATCGACGCCGCGCTCGCCGAGGCCGGTGTCACGCTCGCCGATCTCGACGCCGTCGCGGTCACGAGCGGCCCGGGCCTGGCGGGCGCCCTCATGGTCGGCGTCGGTGCGGCGAAGGGTCTCGCCGTCGCACTCGACAAGCCGCTGTACGCGGTCAACCACCTGGTCGGACACATCGCGGCCGACATCCTCGACGCCGACGCCGGCGATCTCGAGTACCCGACGGTCGCGCTGCTGGTGAGCGGCGGCCACACCTCGTTGCTGCTCGTTCGAGATCTCACGAGCGACGTCGAACTGCTCGGCGAGACCATGGACGACGCGGCGGGCGAGGCGTTCGACAAGGTCGCGCGTCTGCTGAAGCTGCCCTACCCCGGCGGTCCAGAGATCGATCGCGCCGCGGCCGCCGGCGACCCCACCGCGATCCGTTTCCCCCGGGGGCTGTCGCGAGCCTCCGACATGGCATCCCACCGCTACGACTTCTCGTTCTCGGGACTGAAGACGGCCGTGGCCCGCTGGGTCGAGCAGCACGAGGCGGCCGGTCACCCGCTGCCGGTGGCCGATGTCGCGGCGTCGTTCCGCGAGGCCGTGGTCGACGTGCTCGTCACCAAGGCCCTCGACGCGTGCGCCCGCCATGGGGTGCCGCGTCTCTTGCTCGGCGGGGGCGTGATCGCCAACAAGCGTCTGCGCGACGTCGCCCTGGAGCGCGCCGCGGCTGCGGGTGTGGCCGTGCGTATCCCCCCGCTGCGCCTCTGCACCGACAACGGCGCGATGATCGCCGCCCTCGCCGCCGAGCTGATCTCCGCCGGACGGCGTCCGTCGACCCTCGCGTTCGGCGCCGATTCGACCCTGCCCGTGGTCGAGATCCAGGTCGCGGAAGATCCGGATGCCGAACCCCCGGCGCCGCGGTTCGAGCGGGGTCGGCATTCGGGAGCCGCAACGTGAGCGAGGTCCCGCCGCCGACTCGGCGCGCGCGGAAGGACACCGCGGCATCCTCCGAGGACAGGACGTCTGCCGCACCCGTCGCTCCGGGTGTCGACGGAGCGCCGGCTTCCGGGCTGCCCGTGGCGGCCACCGCCCCTCCGCGGTTCGACGACGACCCCGAGCGAATGCCCACGGCCCAACTCGAGATGGCCGCGTTCGGCGACCACCTGATCCCGTACATCCCTCCGACCCCGCCTCCACCGCCCTCGCTGGCGCCGTGGGGTCTGGCGCTGTCGATCCTGGGGCTGCTGGCGGCCCTCTTCACGGGGTGGCTGGTTCCCCTCGGGGCGGTCGCGGTCGTGGTCTCGGTCCTCGCCCTCCGGCGTCCGCGCGACAGCCGCCGTGTCGCCGGCTGGGCGTTGGCGCTCGCCGTCCTCTCACTCGCGTTCAGCGTCGGCTGGCTCGTCTGGGGTTTCTCGCAGCTCTCGGTCGTCTGAGCTCAGGGGCGCCGGAGCCGCGTCGTCGCCGGCTCGCGCCGTCGGGGGCCACCGCGGTCTCGGCTCGCGGTCGCCGGAGCGCGGGCGTTCCGGGTCTCGGGCACGGTGCCCGTCGTCGACGTTCCGAGCCGACGGACGACCCGACGCTCAGACGCGATCGGCCAGCAGAGCGAGGCGCTTCGACCCCACGCGGGTCACGATGAGCGTCGCGGACTCGTCGCCGCGCAGCGACAGCTTCTTGCGGAGGACGGCCGGGTCGACGTCGACGCCGCGCTTCTTGATCTCCAGGGTCCCGATCCCGCGGGCGCGCAGCGCCTGGGCGAGCTTCTTCGTATCGACCGGCAGCTGCTCGCGGACGCGGAACGTCGACACGAACGGGCTCGTGAGAGCGGCATCCGAGGTCAGATAAGCGATCCCGTCCGACAGCATCCCCGCGTCGAGGGCGCGGGCGACCTCCCCGATGAGGCGGGCGCGGATCACCGCGCCGTCGGGCTCGTGCACGAAGGCCCCAAGGTCGCGGGTGTCGACGTCGGGGCTGTCGGCCGGGGCGGTGAGCTCCCACGCGTCGTCGCCGCGCACCACGAGCGCCGCGCGGCGCACCCCCTCGCGCGCGAGGGCGCCGGACCACAGGACCAGCTCGATCGTCGCGCCGTCGGCGCTGATCCACTGCGCCTCGACATCGTCGGGAATCTGCGCGCGGTCGAAACCGGGGCCCAGCTTGACCCCGCCGGAAACCCGGCCCAGCACCGCGAAGACCCATTCGAGCGACGGAGACCACTCGGCGGACGCCACCTGCCGGGTCTCCGCGTGACCGGCGGTGCGTCGCGCGGGGTCGAGCCAGACGGCATCCACCCCCGTGAGGTCCACGTCCTCCGCGCGCGCGTGGGCGACGCGCACCCCGTCGCCGAAGGGGGCGAGGTTGTATGCGGCAATGGCGGCCGTCACTTCGTCGGCGTCGACGGCGTGCACCCGGATGCCGAGACCGGCGAGTCCCAGGGCATCGCCGCCGATGCCGCAACCGAGGTCGGCGACGCTCCCGATCCCCGCATCGCGGAACCGCCCCGCGTGTCGGGCCGCGATCGGTAGGCGCGTCGCCTGCTCGAGGCCGGCGCGGGTGAAGAGCATCCGGTCGGCGAACGGTCCGAACTTCGCTTCCGCCCGCACCCGTAGCCGGGCCTGTCCGACGACCCCGGCGACGAGGTCGGGGGAGTGGCCGGCCGCCCGGAGCCGCGAGACGGCTCGCGCCGCGTCGTCGGTCGAGGTGAGGCGCCCGGTGTCGTCGAGGAGACGGAGCCCCTCGGGGGTGAGGAGGGCGGTGAGCTCGGCGGTGTCCACCGAACCAGCCTAGGCGCGGGCTCCCGTGCGGTTCTCGCCCCTTGGCTCGCGCGGGTGGACCCGGCGCGGCCCGCGAGGCCAACGCTCGCGGCCTGCGGTCGTCGCCCCGCGACCCGCGGTCGTCCCCCCGCGACCCGCGGTCGTCCCCCCGCGACCCGCGGCATCCCCGCCAGAAGGACGCCGCACCGGGAGGGATGCGCCCCCGTACCCCCTCCCCCCTCCCCGAAACCCCGGGGTCCCCCGTACCCGATACCGGGGAGGCCCCCGATGCCGGATCCGCGGCCCGTTCTTACTCTCGAAGAACGAACAGTACTGCGGGCCGCGGCCCGAGAATGGGATGGAAGAAATGCCTACCACCGGCGACATCAACAACTCGCTCAACACGGCCGTCGCGGACTCGCTCAACGACACGAGCGTCGTCAACGAAGACAACTCGGAGAACGCCGACCTCAGCGCGACCGACTCCTTCAACACCGACAACTCGACCACCGACGCCAGCTCGACGACCGTCGATCTCGACGGCTCGTTCAACGAGGGCTCCTACAACGAGTCCAACGAGTGGACCGACTCGCTGAACACCGACAACTCCACGAACGACTCGGGCAACAGCCTCGAGTGGGCCGACGGCTCGTACAACACCGACAACTCGCACACCGACAACTCCGTCAACGCGGGTGTCCGCGAGTACAACACGGGCTTCGGCGCGTGGGGCGGCGCTTCGGCTGCGGAGTCCGGCGCGGCGGGCGGCGGCGGCCACACCGAGATCTGGAGCAGCTCCACGATCGTCGACCAGTCGGTCAACCAGAACATCGCGGCCGACGGCGACGTCGACCAGTCGTTCAGCAACTCGTCGGTCACCGCTTCCGGTGAGGGCTCGATCGCGGCCGGCGGCAACGTCGACTGGGACTACTCGGTCGACGAGTCCTCGAACTTCACCGCCGGCGGCGACATCAACATCGGCAACGAGACCACGATCACCACGATCACGGACTCGATGAACGAGTACAACCTGGACTACTCGTACACCGACAACTCCACCGTCATCGACGTCTCCGACTCGTTCAACGACTTCTCGGAGGACTACTCGGCCGACGGCTCGTTCAACTCCTCCGAGGTGTTCGAGAGCAGCACCGCGATCGACGTCGACATCACGGCGGTCGTGGACAGCTTCAACACCGCCGACCTCAACCTGCCCCTGGCCTGAGCCTCTTCGCAAAGTAAGGAACCAACATCATGGTCTGGAACATCGGTGACGTGGACGACTCGGGCAACACGGCCTGGTCGAACGTCGGCAACAGCAACAACACGACCAACACGAACAACAGCCAGAACCTGGCCGTCGACCTCGAGAGCGTCGGCAACGTCGACAACTCCTCGACCGACGAGTCGACGCAGGACTGGTCGTTCGTCGACTCCGGCAACGTCGATTCCAACAACCTCGACAACTCGTGGGACAACTCCGGCAACACGGACAACTCGACCAACAACTCGGGAAACTCCTACGAGATCGCGGTCGACTCCTACAACACCGACAACTCGGTGGAGGACAACTCGACCAACGCGGGTGTCCGTGAGTACAACACGGGCTTCTCGGGCTGGGGCGGCGCGGGCGCCGGCGGCGGCGACGCCTCGATCTACAGCCAGTCGACCATCGTCGACCAGTCGGTCAACCAGAACGTCCTCGGTGGCGGTATCGGCCAGGACTTCAGCAACAGCGCCGTGACCGCCTCGGGCGAGGGTGCCGTGGCCGCCGGTGGCGACGTCTCGATCTCGCGCTCGCTGGACGCGTCGACGAACTTCGACGCCGAGGGTGACATCAACCTCAACAACACCACCGAGATCACGACCTGGGACAACGTGGGCAACACGACCGACATCTCGGTCGAGCTCACCGACAACTCGCAGGACTGGACGGTCGACAACTCGTTCAACGACGAGTCCGTCAGCGTCGACCTGACCGACTCGTTCAACGACGACTTCAGCTCGACCGAGTCGGAGAACTGGACGATCAACGCCGACGTCATCTGGGGTTCGGGTAACTCCGAGGTCGTGGACGTGCAGGTTCCCGACGTCGATCTCGACGCCTGAGTCGCCATCCGTACCCACGGAAGCGTCTGAACGGTAGCCCTGGGCGGGTTTTCCCGCCCGGGGCTATCGTCGTTCCCAGATCCTTCGACGTCGAAGAGGCGTCGGCCCGACCGAGAGGTTCTCCGCGTGTCCGCACCGGCCCAGCCCACCACGTCTTCCGCGCCGAACGGCGCCGCTGCGGACGGGAGGAAGAACCCGGCGCCGGCAGCCGAACTGGCATCTCTCGTCGAGCGGGCGCGCAAGTACTCCGGAGTCCTCGGGCGAGAGGACCTGGTCGAGAAGCTGACCAGCACTCGCGCCCGGCTGCAGGACCCGCACGTGCGCGTGGTCATCGTCGGGCAGTTCAAGCAGGGCAAGAGCAAGCTCGTCAACGCCCTCATCAACGCCCCCGCCTGCGCCGTCGACGACGACATCGCCACCAGCGTGCCGACCTCCGTGGGCTACGCCGAAGAACCCTCCGCGACCGTGCTCGTGAAGCGCGAGAGCGGTGAGTCCCACGAGGTCCGCCGCGTCGACATCCCCTTCGAGCGTCTTTCCGACTACGTCACCTCCCGCGCCGACCACGAGCAGGACGGCGACGTGGTGGGCGCCGAGGTGCTGCTGCCCCGCGAGATCCTCAAGGGGGGTCTGCGCATCGTGGACTCGCCCGGTGTCGGCGGTCTCGAGTCCACCCGCTCCCTCGCCACCCTCGCCGCTCTCACGACCGCGCACGCCGTGCTGCTGGTGTCCGACGCGTCGCAGGAGTACACCGAGCCCGAGATCCAGTTCCTGCGCCACGCGATGCGCATCTCCCCGAACGTCGCCGCGGTGCTGTCGAAGACCGACCTGTACCCCGAATGGCGCGAGATCCAGCGCGTCGACGAGAAGCATCTGAACGAGCTGGGCGTCAACATCGACGACGTCCCCGTCTTCGCCGTCTCCAGCGACCTGCGCCTGCTGGCCGCCGAGCAGCAGGACCGCGATCTGAACGACGAGTCCGGCTTCCCCGAGCTCGTGGCGCATCTGCGCCGCGATGTTCTGGGCAAGGCGGAGGATCTGAACCGCCGTGCCGCCGTGCACGACTTGCTGACCGTGTCGGACCAGCTCTCCCTGGCGGTGAAGACCGAGCTCAACGCCCTGCTGCATCCCGAGGACACGCCGGGCATGATCGCCCGGCTCGAGGATGCCAAGGCGAAGGCCGACGATTTCCGCAGCCGCACCTCGCGCTGGCAGGTCACGCTCTCCGACGGCATCGCCGACCTGATCTCCGACACCGAGCACGACCTGCGCGACCGCCTGCGCAAGGTGCAGCGCGAGGGTGAGACCGCCATCGACGAGGGCGACCCGGGCCCCATCTGGGAACAGATCGCCGAGTGGGTCGATCAGCGGGTGAACGCCGCGGTCTCCGAGACGTTCGTCTGGACCAACGAGCGGTCGCAGTGGTTGGCGGAGCAGGTGGCCGAGGATTTCCGCATGGGTGAGGGGTCGATCCCGCTGATCGACGTCGCCGGCACGGATGGACTTCTCGACCCGGTCGAGGAGCTGCAACACCTCGACGACGGCAAGATGGGTGCCGCCGAGAAGATCTACATCGGTGTGCGCGGCTCCTACGGCGGCGTGCTCATGGTGGGTCTCGCGACCAGCATCGTCGGGCTTTCGCTCATCAACCCGCTGTCGCTGCTCGCCGGTGTCCTGGTGGGTCGTCGTGCCTTCCGCGAAGACATGTCCTCGCGCCTGCTCCGCCGGCAGAACGAGGCCAAGAACCTCCTGCGTCGTCACATCGAAGACACCGTCTTCCAGGTGGGCAAGCAGCTGAAGGACCGTTTGCGCATCGTGCAGCGCACCGCCCGCGACCACTTCGGCTCGATCGCCGAAGAACTGCACCGCTCGCTCAGCGATTCGGTGCTGGTGGCGAAGCAGGCCGCGGCCACGTACACCGCCGACCGCGACAAGCGCATCACCACGCTCCAGTCGCAGCTGCGTGACATCGAGGCCCTGCGCGGACGCATCCCGACGGCCGAGCTCGAGGCGACACGTCCCGCCCGCGCGGCGGTCACCCGATGAGCGCGGGGCTTCCCGAAGTCTCCCGCATCGTCGATGATGCTCTCGGTGTCTACGCTGACGACGCGGCGGCCGTCGAGGTTCTGGAGTCGTTCCGCGCGCGGCTGCGCGAGCCGCTGCGCCTGGCCGTCGCCGGCATCGTCAAAGCGGGCAAGTCGACGCTGTTGAACGCTCTCATCGGTGAGCGGATCGCCCCGACCGACGCGGGGGAGTGCACGCGCACCATCACCTGGTACCGCTACGGGTCGACCGCCCGCGTCGACCTGCGGCTTCACGACGGCCGTCGTATCTCGCGCCCGGTGCGTCGGCACGAGGGGCGCCTCGTGCTCGACATGGGCGGATACACCGCCGACGAGGTCGCCTGGATCGATGTGGCCTGGCCGAGCGAGAGTCTCCGTTCCACGGTGCTCATCGACACCCCGGGCATCGCGTCGCTGACGGTGGAGAACTCGGCGCGCTCGACCGACTTCTTCATCCCGAAAGACACCCCCACGGCGGCGGATGCCATCATCTACCTGCTCCGGCACGTGCACGCCGAGGACCTGAAGTTCCTCGAGGCCTTCCGCGACACCGCCGCGGGCGAGTCCCAGACCGTTAATGCCCTGGCCGCGCTCTCGCGCGCCGACGAGATCGGCTCGGGCCGCATCGACTCGCTGCTGTCGGCGGCCAAGATCGCCGACCGGTACCGCCGCGACGGAGAGTTGCGTGCCCTCGCGCTCGACGTGGTGCCGGTGGCCGGCCTGCTCGCCGAGGGCGGCCGCACGCTGCGCGAGAGCGAGTTCATCGCCCTCCGCCACATCGCACTGATGGACCGTGAGGCTCGAGACAAGCTGCTGTTGACCGTCGATCGCTTCACCCGGGCCACAGATGAGACCGCCCTGAGCGTCGAGATTCGCCGTGGACTGCTGCGTCGCTTCGGCCTGTTCGGGGTACGGCTGGCGGCGGCGCTCATCCGCGGCGGGGCGACGACGTCGTCGGCCCTGTCCGACCGTCTCGTGCAGCAGAGCGGCCTGGTCGAGGTGCAGCGTTTCGTCGAGGATCAGTTCCGTGGGCGAGCGTTCGCGCTGAAGGCGCGTGGCATCCTCCACAGCGTCGAACGCCTCGTGCGCGAGCGCCCGCGCCCGCAGACCGCGGGCCTGCTGTCATCCATCGAGCGCCTCACGGCGCAGAGCCACGATCTGCGCGAGCTGTCGTTGCTGGCCGAGCTGCGCACCGCCCCGCCCGAACTCGACGCCGAGGCGCTCGCGGAGGCGGAGCGGATCGTCGGCGCCGCGGGACTGGCTCCGGCCCGACGGCTGGGCCTCGGCGATGACGCACCGCCTCAGGCTCAGCGCGAGCGCATCGACGTCCTGCTCTCGCACTGGCGATCCCTCGCGGAATCGCCGTTGACCGACCGTCACACCGCGGAGCTGTGCCGTGGCGTCGTCCGCAGCGTCGAGGGCGCGGCATCCGAACTCGTCGGACGGGATGCCGCATCCCCACCGGCCAAGAGTCCGGACATCGTGCTCTCGGGCGGCCAAGGCTGAAGCGACGGCACCGGTCGATGAGAGGACCGCATGCCGCCGCGATCTCAGAGCTCGGGGGCGGGGCTTCCCGTCGTGCCGCGTCGGATGTCGTGCTTGCGAGCGGTCCACCGCAGAGCGGAGGGAATGACGGCGAACAGCATGCCGAGGGCCGACAGGCCCAGCTGGATGAGCAACAGCCTGTCGAGGGGGATACCCCGCTCGCCGACGGCGACGAACTGTCGCGCCGCCAAGACCGAGGCGGCGAAGAAGAGCAGGGTGCCGAGCATCCACCACCGCGCGTTGTTGCGGCGGTTGTTGAACGACACGAATGACGTGATCTGCACCAGCAGCACCGTCACGAGCGCACCGAAGACGCACCAGAAGACGATGTCGGCGGCGGTGCTCACGGTCTCCGCGGGCCGCGTGGAGTCGACCCCGCGCACGATCGCCTCGACGTCGGGATCGATGGACTGACGGATGATGAACAGATAGCCCACGGCGATGGCGCCGACGACGAGGCTCAGCACCCAGCTGATCTGCGCGAGGCGCACGGCGGCCGGTGGCGGCATCTTCACCATGACGGGCGCGGCGGCCTTGTCGTGCAGCGCGGGGCGCTCCGGCTTGGCGGCCTTGGCGGGCGGCTCGTACGCCGGAGGTGCCGGCGACCGTCGCACCTGCGCTTGGGGGGCGGACGCGCCGGAACGGCGGGTGAGCTCGTTCGAGCCCACCCGCCGTTCCGAGGGCGTGTCAGAGGGTGTCATCCGACGTGTCTTCGATGACGACGTCGTTGCCCGAGTCGAACACCACGGTGGTGTCCTCGTCGACGCTGGTGTCGACCGAGACATCGGTCGTGTCGTTGAACGAGTCCTCGACGACGACGTCGGTGGAGGAGTCGTTCGCCGAGTCGGTGAGGTCGACATCGGTGGAGTTGTCGGTGGTCTCCGTGCTCTCGGTGGTGTCGTTGTACGACCCGTCGATGTCGGTGTTCGTCTCGTCGTTGCCGATGTTGACGTCGTTGCCGGCGTTGATGTCGGTGGAGTTGTCGAGCGTGGTGTCCTGGTCGACGTCGTTGCCGGCCGCGATGGCGTCATCGCCGGATGCGACGACGGCCTCGTTGCCGAAGGTCTGGTTCACGTCGCCGTTGGCCCAGATGTTCTGGTTCACCGACTGGTCGACGATGGTGTCACGGTCGTCGATGTGCGTGTACTGCAGCTGGGTGGTGATCGTCTTGATCTCCTTCACCACCGGGTTCCACTCCGGCTTGGGACCGACCGGAACCGGCGCGGGCTGGGGGTTCACGATCACGTGGGGCTTCTCGGCGATGACCGGCGCGACCGAGCACACGTCCGCGTAGGAGACGTTGTTCAGCCCCCGTGCCGCCATCGCGCCTTCCGGGTCTTCTTCGAACTCGGCTGCGGCCTCCGGATCGCGTAGGAGGCTCAGGATGAATTCGATCAGCGCATCTGCCATGGTCGCCAGCGTGACGCTCATTGGGGTCTCCTCACGGTTGTTCCTTATGCTCGACGTTAGGTCGAAAGGGTTCTTGTGCGCGTCGGGGGGAACCCCCATAGCGCGGGGTGGGTCATAGGGGTTTGCCGGATGCGAGCACCCTGGCGGATTGCGCATTCTCGCCGGACGCCTGCGCGACCGGGTTCGAGGGGTGCGATTCGTCGTCGAGAGCCATGCGCAGGCGAGCCATGAGGTCGGAGCGCGATGTGGCACCCAGCCGTCTGCGGATGCGCGCGATGTGGTGTTCGGCGGTCCGCGGCGAGATGAAGATCGTCTCGCCGATCTCGGCGTAGGTCTTCCCCTGCAGCACCAGCGCAGCCACTTCGCGTTCGCGCTCGCTGAGGATGCCGGCGCTGTCCGTCCCCCGCGCGGGGAGGGGGATCGGACCGGTGTCGGTGGTCGGCGCCGGCGACGTCTCGACGCGCTCCCGAGGGTGCAGCTGACGGGCGCACGCGAGCAGACGGGCGATCACCCGGCGATCGGTCGATTTGCTCGCGCCGTGGCTGGCCAGGCGCGCGCCGTCCCAGGCGAATCCGCAGGCGGCGAGTCCCGCGGCCGCCTCTTCGATGGCATCCACGTCGACGGCACCCGTCAGCACGTCGGTCCACACGCGGCCCGCTCGCGCGAGACGGGCGGCCAGGGGCGTCCGCTCGGCGGCGGCGCGCAGGGCGCGGGCGTGCACGGTCAGTTCCTCGGGGCTGCCCAGCAGGATGCTCGCGTGCAGACCCGACCACTGCAGGCTGGTCGCCCACAGCGGCGGCTGATCGAGGTCGCTCAGCAGCCGCTCGGCGTGATCGAACGAGGAGCGGACGGCGGCATACTCGCCCACGCGCGCCGCCGAGACGACGAACTCGCCGAGCGGAATGAGCGTGAACAGGTCGATCTGCACGCGCAGCAGGGATCCCTGCGCACGTCGCCAGACCGGCGGCAGCTCGGACGGCTGGCCGTTGCGGCGCACGAGCCCGAGCTCGACGGCATCCGCGAGGAGGCGATCGCGCGCTCCGAGCGGGCGTCCGCCGGTCGCCGTCCGCAGGGCGTTCTCGGCTTCGACGGGGTGCTCGCGTTGCACGGCGACCCAGGCGCGCCAGAGCAGCAGGCGGGGGGCCGCCCACGCGCCGCCCTGCGCGCCGGCGATCGCCGCATCGAGCACCCGCTCGGCCACGGACGCCTCGCCCAGGTGCAGGGCGACGAGGGCCGCCACGACGGCGGGGAGCTCGGGCAGGGGGGCGTCGCTGCCCGACGCGGTGTACATCTCGCTCGCACGCACGAGGTCGTGCAGACCGTCGTGATCGCCGGTGTCCAGCGAGGCGCGCAGCCCGCGGGCCAGGAGTTCGAGCGAGACGCCGCGCGCCGTGGGGATCGTCCGGACGGCGTCGGGGGCGGGTGTCGCGGCAGGGTCGGGGTGACCGGCTCCGGCCGCGGCGATCGCCCATTTGGCACGGCTCTCCGGCGTGCTCGGGCCACCGCCCCGGTAGACCTGTGCTCCCAAGTCCATGTCGCCGCGCATCGCCCAGACCGCGGCGGCCATGTCGAGCGCCTCGTCCCCGGGCGCGTTCGGACCCGCGAGCAGGCGGTCCACGAACGACCCGGCGGCATCCACGTCGCCCAGCGCCCAGGCGGCGCGTGCCCGTCTCACGGCGAGGGTCTCCGACGGCGCGCCGGCGCGGTCGGCCGCGCCGTAGAGTTCCGCGGCCTTCGCGGGATCGCGGGGCAGTTCGCGGTCGCCGTCGGCGATGAGAGCGGAAGCCACTCGCTCGTCGGTGGTCCCGCCGAGCAGCGCCTGCACCGAGGCGGCGTCGCGCACGAGTCGCGCCGAGTACAGCTCGAGCAGGCGGTCGGCGGTGAGCCGTGCCCGGACGGCGTCGCGCACCAGGGGCACCGTGCGCCCGCCGCGCTGCAGCAGACCGGCGTCGTAGCCCGCGGCGCAGGCGGGGCCGGCACCGGCGTCCAACGCGGAGCGCTCGTCGAGGCAGAGCGCCTCGACGGCCAGGCGCAGCGACGGATCGAGCGAGTCGATCCGGTGCGAGACGAGGTCGTCGAGCGATCGGGCGATCTCGTCGTGGTCGCACTGCCCGTCGCAGATCGCGTCGCCGTGCAGCATGAGCGCCTCGGCGGTCAGCCACGCCAACCCCCCGGTGGCCTCGAGCAGACGCACGAGGCATTCCTTGGACGGGTCGGTCGTCTCGCGGCCGAGGTGCGCGGTGACGTCGGCCATGGTGACGTGACCGAGCAGCATCGGCGGTTGGTGGCGTTCGATGTCGTCGATCAGGGCGCGGAGGACCGGCGAGTCGGGGTCGGGACGGGTGGAGAGCAGGACGGTCGCGGTTCCCGCCCGCAGACGATCCGTCAGCGCCAAGAGCGCGCGGTCGTCGAGCAGGTGCGCATCGTCGACCACTAGGACGGCATCGGTCGCCGACGGCAGGTCACCGAGATGCGTCAGGGCAACGGGTGACGCGCCAGACGCTCGCAGGGCGGTGAAGAGGTGCCGGAGCACCCTCGACTTGCCGGAGCCGGCCGTCCCCACGACGGCGAGCGGCGCGGGTTCGGGCGCGGTGATCGACGCCTCGAGGAGGGCGCGGGCGACGCGCGGGAGCAACAGCGACTCGAGGTCGCCGTGGGCAGCATCGGAGGACGTGTTCGAGATCGACATCGGTGGTGCTGTTCCGACGGCCGCGGGTCAGGGCGTGGGCTCGGCGGCCGGCGGGGTCTCGGTCACCGGCGCGGTCGTCTCGGCCGGCTGTTCCGACGGTGGCGGGTTCTCCGTCGACGGGGACGGCTGCGGGTTCTCCGTCGACGGGGTCGGCTGCGGGTTCTCCGTCGACGGGGTCGGCTGCGGCTCCTCGGTGACCGGAGGGGCAGTCGTGGGTGACGGGTCGACCGGGGCGGGGGAGTCCGTGGTCGGTGCGGTCGACGGTGTGCCCGTGGATGCCGACGGCTCGGTCGACGTGGGAGACGAAGGCTGGGTGGCCGCCGAGTCGGAGCTTCCACCCGTGCCGCCTCCGCCTCCACCGGACGCCTGCTGCGAGGCAGGGGGAGACGCGGAGGGGCTCCGCTGTTCCGCGGTCTGCGGGGTCAGTCGCTGCGGCGTGCGCGGGCGTTCCTCGCCCCGGGTCGTCGCCCGGGACTCCTCGGGGGCGGCGGCCTCCTGCGGTGCCACGGGCTGGGCGGCGGCGGGCTCCACCGCGGGGGCGGCGATGCTCGCCGGGGGAGAGGACGGCATGTCGATGGGGTCGAACAGGCGCACGTCGAGATCGGCGGCGAGGGGCTGCGAGGTGACGGCCATCCCCGTGCGGGCGAGGATGCCGACGCCCAGGGCGGGCACGCTCACGACGCCGACGGTCACGGTCAGCACGGCGACCCCCGCCGCGACGTAGGCGGTCGCGGGAACGCGACGGAACCACGGAGCACGCTTCGCGGCCCGATCGGCGGTGAAGCCGTCGTCCGCGGTCGGGTCGCCGTGATCGTCGTCGTCGGGGGCATCGTCGTCGACGTCCGCGACGGGGAAGGTCTGCAGACCTCCGCCGGCGGCGGTGCGGGCAGCGCCGAGGGCGATGATCGCCTTCGGGTCGGCGTCGACGGCGATCGGGCGGTCGAATCGCTCCGACAGCAGCTGCGCCACGCGCGGGATGCGGGAGGTGCCGCCGGTCAGCAGGATCGCGTCGAGGTCGTCGGCCGTCAGACCGGACTGCTCGAGCGCGATCTCGAGCACCTCGACGGTGCGCGCGATCTCGGGCTCGATCATGTCCTCGAACTCGGCCCGGGTCAGGCGGACGGCCCCGTGGCCGTCGCCGATGAGGACCGGTACCACGGCCTCGCCGTCGAACGACAGCGATTCCTTGGCGTCGACGCACTCCCGTCGGAGCGATGCGAGCGCCATACGCATCCCCGGGTCGGTGTGCACGCCGGCGAGCGCGGATGCCGGTATGCCGGCGGCGCGCACGGTGTGGCGCAGCACCATGTCGTCGAAGTCGGCGCCGCCGAGGTCGGGGATGCCGACGGGGCTGCCGACGAAGTCGACGTGGCCGTCCACCGTCTTCTGGAGGATGACGGTGTCGAACGTTCCGCCACCGAAGTCGTAGACCGCGAGGGCTCGGCCGATGTCGAGGGGGTGCGTTGATTCGTAGTGACGCGCAGCGGCTTCGGGCTCGGTGATGACCTGCACGTCGTTCCAGCCCAAGCGACCGATGGCGTCGCGCACGAGTTGCGTGCGGTACTCGCCCCAGGTGACGGGCACCGACACGGCGATGCCTTCGGGGTGCTGCCCCTCGCGCTCGACCGCGGTGCCGATCACCCATCCGACGATGAGGGCGAAGAGGTCTTGGGGCGAGAACCGGCGGTCGCCGGCGACGATGGGGACGTCGTCGCCGATCCGGCGCTTGAACTCCCGGACGAGTCGCTCGGGCTGCGCGGTGCCGCGACGCTCGGCCGCCTCACCGAACAGAAGTCCGCTGTCGGAGACGAAGACCGTTGTCGGTGTGCTGTCCGCGTTGCGCCCCAGGGGAAGCGGCGCTGCCAGCAGCGCACCATCCGGTGTGGAGCGCGCGGTCGCAGCCGCAGTCCTGCTCGTCCCTACATCGATCGCCAAGAAGTACGGCGTAGCCATGTGTTCGACCCCCCGAGGGTGCACGGCAGTGCCGCGTGGCACCACTGAATCCCCCGACTCATCGAGTTCGACAACGAACCCGTTCGTGTTCCACCGACGCATACCCCCTGTATGTGTCGACGCTGTGCCTGAAGTGTTGCACACCCGTAAACAGGATGAAAGGGCGGGTGAGATGGGTATGACTCGCGGCGTAAAGATGCAATACTTCGCGCCGCTGCGGCGCCCGTTCGTCGCCGTCTGCGTGTGGGCGCCGAGGAGGTCGTCTCCCGTCTCGAACGCCTCGGTTCGAGATGCGCTGGCACTCGCATTGCACGAGTGCCAGCGCTTCTCTAGACTCGACTTAGCACTCTCCACGTGTGAGTGCTGACAAGTCTTCCGTAACGAGAAAGAGGTAGACCGTGTCGGTTTCCATCAAGCCGCTCGAGGACCGCATCGTCATCAAGCAGGTCGAGGCTGAGCAGACCACCGCGAGTGGTCTCGTCATCCCCGACACTGCCAAAGAGAAGCCGCAGGAGGGCGAAGTCGTCGCCGTCGGCCCCGGCCGTATCGACGACAACGGCAACCGTGTCCCCCTCGACGTCGCCGTCGGCGACCGCGTGCTGTACAGCAAGTACGGCGGCACCGAGGTCAAGTTCGGCGCTGACGAGTACCTGGTGCTCTCGGCTCGCGACGTCCTGGCGGTCGTCGTCCGCTGATCGCGCGACTCTGAGGAGACCCTGGATGCCACGGCATCCAGGGTCTTCCTCTTTGTCGGCACCGCAGCGGAGCGTGGCAGGAAAGGGTGGGCGCTCGGCGACCCCCGCCTCGACGCCGCGCATAGGCTGAACCGGTGACCCCCGCTCCTCCCGCACCCGCCGGCGGGAGCACACGCGGTGCGCTGTACGCACTGGGCGCCTATCTGCTCTGGGGCGTCCTGCCGATCTACTTCCTGCAACTCCAGCCGACCGACCCCTTCGAGGTCGTCGCGTGGCGCATCATCCTGGCGTTCGCGTTCTGCCTGCTCCTGCTCACGGTGCTGCGCATGTGGGGCCCCTTCCTGGCGATCGTGCGGCAGCCCCGACTCATGGCGCTCACCGCGCTCGCCGGCGTGCTCATCTACGTCAACTGGCAGACCTATCTCATCGGGGCACTGACCGGTCACGTCATCGAGACGAGCCTGGGCTACTTCACCAACCCGATCGTCACGGTGCTGCTGGGGGTGATCGTGCTGCGCGAGCGCCTGCGCGTCGTGCCGTGGATCGCCGTCGGCATCGCCGTGCTCGCGGTCGTCGTCATCGTCGTCGGGTACGGACCGTTCCCCTGGATCGCGCTGACGCTGGCGTTCTCGTTCGGTGTCTACGGTCTGGTGAAGAAGCAGATCGGACCCTCGGTGGATGCCGTCAGCGGGCTCACCCTCGAATCCCTCTGGCTGCTTCCGGTCGCCGCGATCCAGTTGGCGATCGTCGCGAGCATCTCCGGGATCACCCTCGGGACCGTCGGGGTGCTCCACACGACCCTGCTGCTTTCGGCCGGCGTCGTGACCGCCGTCCCGCTGTTGTTGTTCGCCTCGGGGGCCAGGCGGGTGCCGCTGACGGTGATCGGGCTGCTGCAGTTCGTGGCGCCCATCATCCAGTTCGTGATCGGCGTCTGGGTGCTGCACGAGCCCATGACCTTCGAACGCTGGATCGGCTTCGGGCTCGTGTGGGTGGCCCTGGTGTTGCTGAGCGTGGATTCGGTCGTGGCATCCCGGCGCCACCGTCACGTCGTGCGCGACGTCGCCGAGCCCGTCTGACGGCGCGGATTCCTTCGTTTACCGGCCCGTCGTTGCCGCGCGAAAGTAACGATTGGGTCGCGTAATCGACCGTTAACACATTGCAACAACGTGGCCACAGGGGCGCGGTTAGGTTTGTGACAATCCGCGGGGGTCATCCGCGCGGTTCCTACTCACCAAGGAGCACCCATATGAGTGTCCTCTCCCGTTCGCGTACGGCGAAGATCATCGGCGGACTCGCCGTGGTCGGCGTCAGCGCGCTCGTCCTGGCCGGTTGTTCCGGCAGCAGCACCCCTGCCGAGACCGGCGACGCTGCCGGCGGCGACTTCCCGATCGACTGCAACGCGGCCGAGCCGGCGGCGTACACCCCCGAGTACTCCTCGAGCTCCACCGGGCCCGCGAGCGGCCTCACCTACAACATCGGTACGGCTCTTCCCGTCACCGGCAACCTCGCCTTCCTCGGCCCGCCCGAGATCGCCGGCACCGAATTCGCCGCCTCCGAGATCAACGCCGCCAACAAGGGCGTGCAGATCAACCTCATCCAGGGCGACTCGGGCGACACCGACAACAAGGCCTACGAGACCGAGATCCCGCGCCTGCTGGGCGCCGGCGCCACGGCCATCGTCGGTGCGGCGTCTTCGGGCACCTCGCTGCAGTTCATCGACCAGGTCATCGCGGCCAATGCCGTCCAGATCTCGCCGGCCAACACGTCGGCGGCCTTCACCGGATACGACGACAAGGGCCTGTACTGGCGGACTGCCCCTTCCGACGTCCTCCAGGGTGAGGTGCTCGGCAACCTGATCGCTTCCGAGGGCAACGAGACCCTCGGCATGATCGTCCTCAACGACTCCTACGGCACCGGCCTCGCGTGCTTCACCAAGAAGGCCTTCGAGAACGCCGGCGGTTCCGTTGTCGCGACCAGCCTTTACAACACCGGTGACACGAACTTCTCGGCTCAGATCGAGGACGTGCTGGCTCAGTCCCCCGACGCGATCGCCCTGATCACGTTCGACGAGGTCTCCACGATCATCCCCGACCTCACCGCCAGCGTCAGCCCCGACAAGCTCTTCTTCGTCGACGGCAACCTGAAGAACTTCGGCGACCAGTTCCCCGCCGGCACGCTCGCCGGAGCCAAGGGCACGTACCCCAGCGTCGACCCCGACTCGACGGCGACTTTCCGTTCGTCGCTGGAGTCGTTCTGGAGCGGCAAGGGCAACCCCGCGCTCGAGGACTTCACCTACGCTCCCGAGTCGTACGACTCGGTCGTGCTGCTGGCCCTCGCGGCGCTCAAGGCCGGCTCCGCCGCCGGTCCCGACGTCGCGGCCAACCTGCAGTCGGTCTCCGGCGGTAGCGGCAGCGGTACGAAGTGCACCACGTACGCCGAGTGCGCCGACATCATCGTCGGTGGCGGCGAGGCCGATTACGACGGCGTCTCCGGCCCGATCACGTTCGACGAGGTCGGCGACCCGACCGAGGCGACCATCGGCGTCTTCGAGTACGGCGACGACAACGACTACAGCTGGCTCCGCGCCGGTTGATCGGTTCTCTCGAAAGGCCCCGGAACTTCGGTTCCGGGGCCTTTCCCGTTGCCGCGACGTGCCGCGACCGAGCGGTCATGGATCCGTTGCGGTGAGTGGCGGGGGCCGTGCGTCAACCGCGGAATCGGCGGCGAACGCAGCGGTGAGCATCACCCGGCGCGGCGTCAGTCAGCGTCGCAGCGGGCCCGTGACGTGCTCGAGGATCCGATCCACGACAGTTTCCAGCGGTGCCGTCGCGTCGATGGGAACTCCGCCTCGGGGGAGTTCTTCTCCACTGATGTGCAACCGTTCGATCAGCTCCCGTTCGGCAACCCGACCGGGACCACCCCACTCGTCGGCGGGACGGGCGTCCAATCGTCGTCGGAGGGTGTCGAGGTCGACCTGCAGGACGAAGACGATGTCGAAGAGCTCCAGAAACCGGGAGGCGTTCCTCGAGCCACCGCAGAAGAAGGTGACAGGTTCGTCGCCGCTCGCAACCAGTGCCCGTACGTGGTCGATTCGCCACAGGTGATATCGATGAGCCGCGACGCCCGCTACCCGGGGAACCGGCTCACCGGTCTCCGGATCGCCTGCATAGGCGAGCTGCCGATCGCCGTTGACGGCGTGGAAGCCGCGTCTGCGCAACTCGCGGCACACGCTCGTCTTGCCCGTACCCGAGCCGCCTTCGATCAGGTAGTTTCGCCTGCCCACACCGAGAGGCTAACCCCGCGCGGGACCAGCCGGCCGCGGCCACCCCGGGGGAGCGGCGCGCGCGCGAAGAAGGCCCGGGCCCCGCAACGGGTGCCCGGACCTTCCGGTGGTGACGCGCGGCTCAGGTGCCGAGCGTGCCCAGGTACAGACCGATCACGGCGGGATCGTCCATCAGTTCGCGGCCGGTGCCGGTGTAGGCGTCGCGGCCCTGGTCGAGGACATACCCTCGATCGCAGATCTGCAGGCAACGACGGGCGTTCTGCTCCACCATGATGCAGGTCACGCCGGCCTTGTTGATCTCGGAGACGCGGATGAAAGCCTCGTCCTGACGCACGGGCGAGAGCCCCGCCGACGGCTCGTCGAGCAGCAGCACCTTGGGGTCCATCATGAGGGCGCGGCCCATGGCGACCATCTGGCGTTCGCCGCCCGAGAGCGACCCCGCGCGCTGCTTCAAGCGCTTCGCCAGGTCGGGGAAGATGCTCGTGACGAAGTCGACGCGCTCGCTGAAGCCCTTCGGCCGCTGGTAGAGCCCCATCTGAAGGTTCTCCGCGATCGTGAGACTCGGGAACACGTTGTTCGTCTGCGGTACGAACCCGACGCCCTTGGCGACGAGCTTGTTGGCGCGCAGCCCCGTGATCTCTTCGCCCTGGAGCAGGACGGACCCCTGGCGCACCTTGACCTGTCCGAAGATGGCCTTGAGCATCGTCGACTTGCCGGCGCCGTTCGGGCCGATGATGCCGATGAGCTCTCCGGGGGCGGCGGTGAGGTTGGCGCCGTTGAGGATGTTGACGCCCGGAAGGTATCCGGCGTGCACGTCACGGAGCTCGACAACGTTGGCGGTCATCGGCCGTCCTCCTTCTTGTGCGACGACGTGTCGTCGATCGCGGCGTCGACCTGCTGTGCGGTCTCGAGCAGCTCTGCGGCCGCGGCGGAGTCGACGGTGCCGGCGTGCCGGCCCGTCACCACGCCGAGGTCGACGTCCTGGTGGGCGCCGAGGTACGCGTCGATGACCGCCTGATCCTTCATGACCGTGTCGGGCGGACCCTCGGCCACGATCTTGCCCTCGGCCATCACGACCACCCAGTCGGCGATGTGACGGACCATGTGCATGTCGTGCTCGACGAACAGCACGGTCATCCCGAGGTCCTTCAGGTCGAGGATGTGATCGAGCAGCGACTGCGTGAGCGCGGGGTTCACCCCGGCCATCGGCTCGTCGAGCATCACGAGGGTCGGGTCGCTCATCAGCGCGCGTGCCATCTCGAGCAGCTTGCGCTGACCGCCGGAGAGGGAGGCGGCGAAATCGCCCTCTTTGCTGTCCAGCTTGAAGCGGGCGAGCAGGTCACGCGCCTTGGCCTCGTTGTCGGCCTCCTGCTTGCGCCAGACGAAGGGAAGGATGCTCGAGAACAGGCTCTCGCCCTTCTGCTTCGTCGCTCCGAGCTTCATGTTCTCGAGCACGGTCAGAAGACCCAGCGCCTTGGTGAGCTGGAAGGTGCGCACCTGTCCCATCCGGGCCGCCTTGAAAGCGGGGATGCCGGCGAGGTTCTTGCCGTCGAACGACCACTGGCCGCTGTTGGGCTTGTCGAAGCCGGTGAGCAGGTTGAACAGGGTCGTCTTCCCGGCTCCGTTGGGTCCGATCAACGCCGTGATGGCATTGCGTGGGATCTCGAGGTGCTTCACGTCGACCGCCGTGTTGCCGCCGAAGTCACGGCGGACGTTGTCGGCGATGATGATCGGATCGACTTTGGCGACGCCGGGAGCGACATCGCCCTTGTGCAGGCCGGTCGCTTTCACGCGCGGCGCCGAGGCGCCGGGTGCGACGGGCGTGGACTCATCGGACAAAGGTCATCTCCTTCTTGCTGCCCAGGATGCCCTGGGGGCGGAAGATCACGAGCAGCATGAGCGCGACGCCGACGATGACGAAGACGAGCATCTGCGACTGGTCGGCGCTGAGGAACGGCAGCAGTCCGATGGAGGACAGGGCCGGCAGCAGGTTCGACAGGAACGCGCGCACGACCCAGAACAGCACGGCGCCGAGCACCGGGCCGAAGATCGTGGCCGCGCCTCCGAGCAGCAACGCCGTGTAGACGAAGAACGTCTGCGACGTCACGTAGACGTTCGGGTTCACGTTCGTGTCCATGGCGGTGATGATGCCGCCGGCGGCGATGATCACACCGCCGATGACGAGCGCCTGCATCTTGAACGCGAAGACGTTCTTGCCGAGCGCACGCACGGCATCCTCGTCTTCCCGGATGCCGCGGATCACGCGGCCCCACGGGCTGCGCATCAGCATCCAGACCAGCAGCACCGCGACCGCGACGGCAAGCAGGCCCAGGATGATGACGTACCAGCGGTTGGCGTTGTAGGTCCACGGGCCGAGGCCGTAGTCGCCCGCCGGCAAGGGGTTGTTCTCGCCGCGCCAGCCCGACTGGAAGTTGAACAGGCCGTCGGCCGAGCCGGTGACGCTGCGGAAGGTCGACGTCAAGAAGATCAGGCGCAGGATCTCTGCTGCGGCGATCGTGACGATGGCGAGGTAGTCGCCGCGCAGGCGCAGCGTCGGAATGCCCATGATGAGCGCGAAGACGACGGCCGCGGCGAAGCCGATGAGGGCGGCGAGCGGCCACGCGAGACCGAACGTGAGGATCGAGATCGCGAAGCCGTACGCGCCGATGGCCATGAAGCCCGCGACGCCCATGTTGAGCAGACCGGCGAAGCCGAAGTGCATCGACAGGCCGATCGCGGCGAGGGCGTACCCGAACGTGGCCGGCGCGAGGATCTGCGACGCCGTGTTGGAGAGGATCTGCAGGAAGTCCATGGTGTACCTACCCGATTCGCTCTCGGCGGCCGAGGATGCCCTGCGGCCGGAAGAGGAGGATGACGATGAGCACCACGAGAGCGCCCACATACTTCATGTCGGAGGGGATCCACAGCGTGGACACCTCGACGAGGAGGCCGACGATGATCGAGCCGATGAGGGCGCCGAACGCCGTTCCGAGGCCGCCGAGCACGACGGCGGCGAACATGAGCAGCAGGATGCCGGAACCCATGTCCCACCGGATGCCGGGGCGGAAGTAGGCCCAGAGCACGCCGGCGAGACCGGCGAGCGCGGAGGCCAGGACCCACACGATGCGGACGACGTTGTCGACGTCGATGCCGGATGCGGCCGCGAGCGAGGGGTTGTCGGACACGGCACGGGTCGCGCGGCCGAGGCGCGTGCGGGTCAGCCACCAGGCGAAGGCACCGATGACGATGATCGAGATCGCCATGCTCGTGACGTCGGTGATGCTGATGCGTACCGGCCCGAGGCCCGGGATGATCTCGCTCGAGGCGCCGGGCAGCTGCTGCGTTCCGCCGCCGATGAAGATCTGGAAGACGTAGCGCAGCGCCAGCGACAGACCGATCGAGACGATCATCAGCTGGACGATCCCGAGGCCACGCCGTCGCAACGGCCGCCAGATCCCGGCATCCATCGCCAGCCCGAAAAGGCCCGACAAGATGATGGCGAGCGGGATGGCGACCCAGACCGACCATCCGGTGCCCGCGCTCAGGAACAGGGCGGCGATGGCGCCGAAGGTCACCATCTCACCGTGCGCGAAGTTCGACAGTCCCGTCGTGCCGAACACGAGCGAGAGTCCGATCGCGGCGAGGGCGAGCATGAGGCCGAAGTTCAGACCGTTCACCGTGCGCGAGAGCAACTGATCGAGGAAGCTCGTCGTCTGCCGCTCCGCAGCTCCGAGGGTGAAGTTGCTGGACACGGTGCTGGAGCTTCCGAACTCCACCGTGCGCTCGAACTCCTGACCGTCGGGGACCGAGATCCCCGTGAGCGAACTCTGGTCGAGCTCGAGCGTCCAGGCGCCGTCCTTCGTCGGGACCTTGATGGTCGCGCGGCCGCGTTCGTCGGTCGTGCCCTCGCCGGTGAAGGTGCCGTCGGTGGCGGTCACCTTCGCCTGCGCGACGGGCTCGCCTTCGGAACGGACGTTCACGTTGATCGAGTAGGGAAGATCCTCATCGTTGACGGCTGCCACCGATGACGGGGCGAGCCCGAACACCAGAGCGGCAGCGAAGAAGCCTGACAACAGCGTCAGGATCGAACGTCGACGGCGAGGCATCCTTGGGGATGCTTGCCGAGTGGTCACGGAACCTCCTGGTCTTTCAGCGACGTGGCCCGTCGCCGCCCGGACACCGTAGTCCGGGATTATTGCCGCGGTGTTTCCCACGCGGCAGTCGATGCCAGAACGATACCCGTCGCGCAGGTATTCGCCGCATACTGCATGATCACGGCGTCCGCGGCGGTGCGGAATGAGGCCAGAGGGCCCTTTCCTCGCGCGGAACGAGACGCGCGCGGGAAGAAATCGGCACGGTCGGGCGCTTACACTTTCAGGCGGAGCGCGCGGTGCGCGCGCCGGCCGACGACGTCCCTTTTCAACAGGCGCCGCGTGCGCAGGAGGATCCATGGAGCAGCACGACCCCTTCGGTTTCATTGGACTGACCTACGACGACGTGCTGCTCCTGCCGGGGCACACCGACGTCATCCCGAGCGAGGCCGACACGTCGTCGCGCCTGACCCGCCGCATCACGGTGGCGACCCCCCTGCTCTCGAGCGCCATGGACACCGTCACCGAGGCGCGCATGGCCATCGCGATCGCCCGACAGGGCGGCATCGGCATCGTGCACCGCAACCTCTCGATCGAGGACCAGGCCAGCATCGTCGACCAGGTCAAGCGCAGCGAGTCGGGAATGGTCTCCAACCCGATCACCACGAACCCGGATGCCACGGTGGCCGAGGTCGATGCGATGTGCGCGCAGTACCGCATCTCGGGTCTGCCCGTGGTCGACCCCGACGGCGTGCTCGTCGGCATCATCACCAACCGCGACATGCGCTTCGTCTCGGGCTTCGAGCGCCAGACCACCCTCGTCAAAGACGTGATGACCAAAGACGGCCTCATCACCGGACACGTCGGCATCCACGCGAACGACGTCATCGCCACCTTCGCGAAGCACCGCGTCGAGAAGCTCCCCCTCGTCGACGACCAGGGCAAGCTCGCCGGACTCATCACCATCAAGGACTTCGACAAGAGCGAGAAGTACCCCCTCGCCACGAAGGACGAGCAAGGCCGTCTGCGCGTGGGCGCGGCGATCGGCTTCTTCGGCGACGCGTGGCAGCGAGCCGAGGCCCTGCGCGACGCGGGCGTCGACGTGCTCGTCGTCGACACCGCCAACGGCCAGTCCGCCGGCGTGATCGACATCGTCACGCGCCTCAAGGGCGACGCCTCCTTCGCCCACATCGATGTGATCGGCGGCAACGTCGCCACCCGCGAGGGCGCCCAGGCGCTGATCGATGCGGGAGTGGATGCCGTGAAGGTCGGCGTCGGACCCGGCTCGATCTGCACCACCCGTGTGGTCGCCGGCGTCGGTGTGCCCCAGGTCACCGCGATCTACGAAGCCGCCCAGGCGGCGATCCCCGCGGGCGTGCCCGTGATCGCCGACGGTGGGCTGCAGTACTCCGGCGACATCGCCAAGGCGCTCGTCGCCGGTGCCGACACGGTCATGCTCGGATCCCTCCTCGCCGGCACCGACGAGTCGCCGGGTGAGATCGTCTTCCAGGGCGGCAAGCAGTTCAAGCAGTACCGCGGCATGGGTTCGCTGGGCGCTCTGCAGACGCGCGGCAAGAAGACCTCGTACTCGAAGGACCGCTACTTCCAGGCCGACGTGCCCAGCGACGACAAGCTCATCCCCGAGGGGATCGAGGGGCAGGTGCCCTACCGCGGTCCCGTCGCCGCGGTGGCGTACCAGCTCATCGGCGGCCTGCGTCAGTCGATGTTCTACGTGGGCGCTCGCACCGTCGAGGAGCTCAAGAGCAAGGGTCGTTTCGTGCGCATCACGTCGGCGGGCTTGAAGGAGTCGCACCCCCACGACGTGCAGATCGTCGTCGAGGCGCCGAACTACAAGAAGTAGTCCTCGGTATCGAAGGGCCGGGCAGGTGGCTGCCCGGCCCTTCGTGTGCGCGGGTGAGTGCACAGATGAGAATCGGCGTGCATGCATGCCAGAAAAATCGCACGATCGTAGTCTTCCTGCAGACGCATGTGTACATGCGCACCGAAGCAGGGAGAGAACATGAAACGCGTTGTGATCGGCGTCGTCGCCGTCGCGCTCCTCGTGATCGGCGGGACGATGCCTGCCTCGGCGGAGGAGACCGAGTCAGACGTCTTGCAGCAGATCCTCGACGACACGGCGTCCGCGCGCCTCGAGGGCGATGACGTCGTCGCCCGCACGGGAGACGTGACCGCCGTCCTGCCCACCGACGTCGACGAGCCGGTGATGCTCTCGGCGCCCGGCGGTCAGGTGGTGACCGTGTCGCTGCCGTCGGACGACGCCGCCGCGCCCAGCAAACGGGTGGGCGCGGCGGCGGTCGAGCACGAGCGCGGGGACGGCTCGAGCATCGTCCCGGCCGTCCGCAGCAACGGCGTGTTGCAGGTCATGTCGGTGATGGACGACGCCGCCTCGCCGACGGCGTTCACGTACGAGGTGGCCGCGGGGGACGGGAGCTCGCTCGTGGCGCTGCCCGATGGCGGGGTGATCGTCCTCGATAGCGACGGTCAGGAGGCGGCGATGGTCGCCCCGCCATGGGCCCTGGATGCCGAGGGACGCAGCATCCCGACGCGCTACGAGATCGACGGCGAGCGTCTGACGCAGGTCGTCGACACAGCCGCTGCCGCCGACGTGGCCTACCCGGTCGTGGCCGATCCGGGAATCTCGGTGACCTACACGCAGTACCGCATCACAGATCTGAGCCGCAGCGACAACTGGACGAACCGCGGAGTGCAGATCGGACTGTGCAAGATCGAGCGCGGCGCCGGAGGTGGACAGTGCACGATCTCGGCCTCGCGGGACGTGGGCACGACGATCCAGACGAGCCTCGGCGCGACCGTCAGCGACGTCGCGGCGGGAATCAACTTCTCCGCGTCCCACAAGCGCACTGTGTCGGTGTCGTGGACCTCGCCGCGCGCATCGGTGGGATCGTCGTTCAAGGCGTGGGCGACCGGCACGAAGGCGAGCTATCGCGTGCAGAAGTGGATCGGCAACAAGGTCGTGGGGGAGTACCGGCCGCGGTGGAGGCTGGTCGAGACCTCGGGGCAGCTGATGGCCTTCTCTCCCAACGACGGCTTCGCCATCGGCCAGTGAAATGCGTCGCCCTTTCTCGATCTGGCCTCGCATCGTCGCGTGGGGCGTGCCGCTCCTCGCCCTCGGGATCGGGACGATCCTTGCCGCGGTCGACACGGTGCCGATCTGGACGTCCGGCGGTTCTGCGACGACGGGTGTCGAGACCTTCGTCGCCGGCACCGTCGCGCTCGGGCCCGCCGGACTCGTCCTGATCGGCGCGGGCGTGCTGTCGCTTACGGCGACGTCGCTCGTCGAGATGGTCCGTGCCGACGCGGCGTCGCCGGAGCAACCTGCGGGGTGACGCGGGGAGTTCCTGTTCACCGGTCATCTCGCCGTCCCGGCGAACACGTTCCGCGTGTGGACTCGTCGCAGCTCGCCTGAGAGAGAAGCGCGTCGTTCGGGTGCGCTGACGGCGCCGCACGCAGCACTCCGCGGCTACGCTGAGCGCATGATCCGGCGGAGAAGTCACCCCGACGCATCCGTGTCGGCGCGGCGTACCGAGGCGTTCACCGACGGGGTGTTCGCGATCGCGGCGACGCTGCTGGTGTTGGGGCTCACCGATCAGTCGTTGGGATCGCCCACCAGCAACAGCGAGCTCGCGGGCGCACTGCGCGACCTCTCGCATCCGCTCTTCTCCTTCGTCATCAGCTTCCTCATCTTGTGCCTCATGTGGGTCACGCACGTGCGGCAGTTCGAGTACATTGCCCGCGTCGACGGCCTCGGGATGTGGATCAACAGCTTCCGGCTGCTCTTCGTCGTGCTCGTGCCGTTCACTTCGTCGCTCAACACGACTTTCTCCGAGCTGCTGCTCGGACGGGTGCTGCTGCCGGTGAACTTCTTCCTCGCGATCCTGCTCGGGTGGGTGCAGTGGGTGTGGGCGGTCCGCTCGGGAGCGATTCCCGACCTGACCCGCTCGGACGCCCGTCGGATGGGGCGCGCGGGTCTCAGTGCGGTCCTCATCAGTGCGGTGGTCCTGGCCCTCAGCCCTCTCCTCGGATCGATCGCGTTCCTGCTCTTCGCCTTCGACGGTCTGGTCACGCGGATGCTGCGCGGTGGCAACGACCCGGCGGAGGCGCTGTCCGCCCCCGCCGCCGGTGATGTCGGAGGGCGCGGGTAGGCTGGAGGGGTGACCATGGAGATCGACCTCGGCCGCGCCAAGCGCGCCCGCCGCGCCTACACCTTCGACGACATCGCCGTCGTGCCGTCGCGGCGCACGCGCAATCCCGAAGACGTTTCGACCGCGTGGACGATCGACGCGTTCTCGTTCGAGATCCCCGTCCTCGGCGCCCCGATGGACTCCGTGGTCAGCCCGCGCACCGCGATCGAGCTCGGCCGCCTCGGTGGCCTCGGAGTGCTCGACCTCGAGGGTCTGTGGACGCGCTACGACGACCCCGAGCCGCTGCTCGCCGAGATCGCGACCCTGCCGGATGCCGACGCGACCCGTCGCATGCAGCAGCTCTACTCCGAGCCGATCAAGCCCGAGCTCGTCCGTGATCGCCTCGCCGAGGTGCGCGACGCGGGTGTCCCCGTCGCGGGAGCCCTGACCCCGCAGCGCACGCAGGATCTCTACGAGACCGTCGTCGCCGCCGGCGTCGACCTCTTCGTCATCCGGGGCACCACCGTGTCGGCGGAGCACGTGTCGAAGGTCGCCGAGCCGCTGAACCTCAAGAAGTTCATCTACGACCTCGACGTGCCCGTCATCGTCGGAGGAGCCGCTACCTACACCGCCGCCCTGCACCTCATGCGCACGGGAGCCGCCGGAGTGCTCGTCGGCTTCGGTGGGGGAGCGGCGTCGACCACGCGCGCCACCCTGGGCCTCCACGCCCCGATGGCGACGGCCGTCGCCGACGTCGCGGGCGCCCGGCGCGACTACCTCGACGAGTCGGGCGGCCGTTACGTGCACGTCATCGCCGACGGCGGCGTGGGCACGTCGGGCGACATCGTCAAGGCGCTCGCCATGGGGGCGGATGCCGTCATGCTCGGCGTCGCGCTCGCTCGCGCCACCGACGCTCCCGGTCGCGGCTTCCACTGGGGCCCCGAGGCGCACCACGCCAAGCTGCCGCGCGGCCGCCGTGTCGCCGTGGACCGGGTCGGACCCCTCGAGCAGATCCTCTACGGCCCGGCGCCCGTCGCCGACGGCACCGCCAACCTCATCGGGGCGCTGAAGAAGTCGATGGCCACCACCGGCTACTCCGACCTCAAGGAGTTCCAGCGCGTCGAGGTCGTCGTCGCTCCCTACGGTCACTGAACCGTCCCCGCATGACGTCGACCCCCGCGACCCAACCGGCCCCGCCGCAGATCTTCCCGCCCACGCTGCGGGAGGTCATGCTGCGACCCCGGTGGATCGCGTTGTTGGCGTTCTCGCTGATCGTGGCGGGTGTACTCGCGTGGCTGGGCCAGTGGCAGTTGGGGCGAGCGGTCGACACGTCACCGCCCCAGCCGGGCCTGACCGAGATCATCCAGCCGCTCGCCGACGTCGTGCAGCCGGGCGACTACCTCCCGGAGCCTCTCGTGGGGCAACGGGTCGAGGTGCGCGGCACCTGGGTGGCACCCGACTTCATCGTCGTCTCGTCGCGCTACAACGACGAGGTCGAGGGGTATTGGGTCACCGGACAGCTGCGGGTGTCCGACGCCGCTGAGCCCACCTCGATCGCCGTCGCCACCGGCTGGACGCAGAGCCTCGAGCAGGCGAACGTCGCGGCCGCCCAGCTGCGGGCCGACGCAGAATCCGACCCCACGGCCGTGGTCGAGGTCACCGGACGCCTCATCTCCGACGAGGGGCCGTCCGTCCCGCCGGCGGGAGCCGACCCGCAGACCCTCATGCGCATGTCGCCCGCGATGCTGCTGGGCCGGTGGCATGACATCACCGACGTGAGCGTCTACCGGCAGTACATCGCGTCGCAGACGGCCATCGGCCCGGTCGACGTCATCGCGTCCCCGGCCCCCGACGAGCGCTCGCGGGTCAACTGGTTGAACATCTTCTACGCGGCCGAATGGGCCGTCTTCGCGGGCTTCGCGCTGTATCTCTGGTACCGCCTCGCTCGCGACGCGTGGGAGAAAGAAGTCGAAGACCTCGAAGACGAGCAGGCCGAAGCGCTCGCGGCGGGGGCCGCGGCCTCCCGCGACTAGACTGGCATCCATGCCTCGCGCCCCCAAGCTCGCCTCGTTCCCGGCGATCCGCGGAGCCCTGAAGTTCTACCAGATCTGCTCCATCATCACCGGTGTCGGCCTTCTGCTGCTGGTCGCCGAGATGATCCTGAAGTACACGCCCATTCACGTGGAGCTGTTCCTCGGCGGATCGGGCGGCTTCCTGTGGTTCGCCGATGCCGTGCCCGGCCCCGACTGCCAGTGGTTCTCGCTCTTCGTCCCCGGCGGCAGCGGCTGCGAGATCCTGTCGACCGGCGACGGTGTGAACGTCTCGCTCGCGATCCTCGTCGCGCACGGCTGGTTCTACGTGGTGTACCTCTTCTCGTGCTTCCGCGTCTGGAGCCTGATGCGGTGGCCGTTCCGCCGCTTCGTCTTCCTCGCCCTCGGCGGCGTCGTGCCGTTCCTCTCCTTCATCCTCGAGGTGCGCACCGCCCGCAGCGTGCGCGCCTACCTCGCCGAGCGCGAAGCCGCCCAGGCCAGCGCTCCCGTTCCCGCCCCGGAAGGCAACCGGTGACCGAACAGACCGAAACGTCCCAGCGCCCCGTCCTCGTCGTCGACTTCGGCGCCCAGTACGCACAGCTCATCGCCCGCCGCGTCCGCGAGGCCGGGGTCTATAGCGAGATCGTGCCGCACACGGCCTCGGCCGACGAGATCGCGGCGAAGAATCCCGTCGGCATCATCCTGTCGGGCGGCCCGTCGTCGGTGTACGAAGCCGGCGCCCCCAGCCTCGACGCCGGTGTCTTCGACCTCGACGTCCCCACCCTCGGCATCTGCTACGGCTTCCAGGTCATGGCGAAGGCGCTCGGCGGCGACGTCGCCAACACGGGGCTCCGCGAATACGGAGCGACGGATGCCACGGTGGTCACCGAAGGCACCCTGCTGCAGGGCCAGCCGGCCGAGCAGAACGTGTGGATGAGCCACGGCGATCAGGTCTCCCGCGCCCCCGACGGCTTCGAGGTGCTCGCCCGCACCGCGCACACGCCCGTCGCGGCGTTCGCGAACGACAGCCGTCGCATGTACGGCGTGCAGTGGCATCCCGAGGTCAAGCACTCCGACCACGGCCAGCAGGTGATCGAGAACTTCCTCCACAAGGCGGCGGGGCTCCCCGCCGACTGGAACAGCGGCAACGTCATCGCCGAGCAGGTCGACCGCATCCGCCAGCAGGTGGGCACCAGCCGCGTCATCTCCGCCCTGTCCGGTGGCGTCGACTCCGCCGTGTCGACGGCGCTCGTGCACGAGGCCGTCGGCGATCAGCTCATCGCCGTCTTCGTCGACCACGGTCTGCTCCGTCAGGGTGAGCGCGAGCAGGTCGAGAACGACTACGTCGCCTCCACCGGTGTGAAGCTCATCACCGTCGACGCGCGTGAGACGTTCCTTGCCGCCCTCGCCGGCGTCAGCGACCCCGAGCAGAAGCGCAAGATCATCGGCCGCGAGTTCATCCGCGCATTCGAGAAGGTGCAGGCCGACCTCGTCGCCGAAGCCAAGGCCGAGGGAGAGCAGGTGCGCTTCCTCGTGCAGGGCACGCTGTACCCCGACGTCGTGGAGTCCGGCGGCGGCGCCGGCACCGCCAACATCAAGAGCCACCACAACGTGGGCGGCCTGCCCGAAGACCTTCAGTTCGAGCTGGTCGAGCCGCTGCGCACCCTCTTCAAAGACGAGGTGCGCGCGATCGGGCGCGAGCTCGGCCTGCCCGAAGCGATCGTGGGCCGCCAGCCCTTTCCGGGGCCCGGTCTTGGCATCCGCATCGTGGGCGAGGTCACCGCTGACCGTCTCGAGATCCTGCGTGAGGCCGACGCCATCGCCCGCGCCGAGCTGACCAAGGCCGGCCTCGACGGCGAGATCTGGCAATGCCCCGTCGTGCTGCTCGCCGACGTGCGCTCCGTCGGTGTACAGGGCGACGGCCGCACCTACGGCCACCCGATCGTGCTGCGCCCCGTCTCGAGCGAAGACGCGATGACCGCCGACTGGACGCGTCTGCCGTACGACGTGCTGTCGAAGATCTCCAACCGCATCACCAACGAGGTGCGCGACGTCAACCGCGTGGTGCTCGACGTGACGTCGAAGCCGCCGGGGACGATCGAATGGGAGTGAGCCTCGGCTGACTCCTGACCCCGCAACGGCGCCGTCGTCCGGTTCCGGGGTGTCATCTTCGAGTCGAGAGCGGGGCCCCTTCCCCGATCGACCCGAAGACGACACCCCTCCACCGGACGGCGGCGCCGTTGCTCTGTCGTCGGCCGGTGGAGGTATGGCGCGCCTGCGGCGCGCGGGTCGAGAGCGGGGCCCCTTCCCCGATCGACCTGGAGACGGTGCCCCTTCGCCGTCCGGCGTCGGCGGCGCTCGCTGCCCTGCTGACAGGGGGTGCCAATGTCCGGTTCGGGGCGGGATCGGCTCATCGGGGCGGGTGCGAGGCGCCCCGAATGGCGGAAGGTGCCCCGAACCAGCGCACGCGTCACAGCCTCGCCGCGGAGAACGGAGCGGGTGACCCTCCGCGGATGCGGGAGGATGGGGGCGTGAGCGACGCCGAGTTCCCCGACGCCTGGTACCTGATCCTGTCGAGCAGACTCGTCCCCGACCTCGACGGCGGATACACGATCTCGACCCTCGCTCGCGCGCGGCAGATGGCGGATGCCGGTGCGCAACCGCTCCTGCTGACGGTGGACCCGGGTGCGGCCGAGGCCCACGCGGCCCACCGGGCGACCTTCGTCGAGCGCGGGGCCGTGGCGGCATCCGGGGTCTTCCGCAACCTCTTCGACGAAGTCGTCGGTCCCGCGGGGGGAGCGGCGGACTGGGTGCGGGAGGCGGCGCACGACGGCACCGCCGACGCGGCGCTCGAGTACCGCAGCGTCGCCGGTGAAGCGATCGATCTGCCGGTCGTGATCGACCCCGACTGGCTCCTCACGACAGCGCCGATCGTCGTCCGGGATGCCGCGGGCGACCCCGTCGGCGTGATCAATGGATTCGGTGCGCTGTATCGCGCGTGGCTGACCCACGTCGCCGCGGGGCTCCGGCAGGAGATCGACCGGCCCATCGTCGTCATCTGCGAGTCGCGGCAGCTCGGTGAGCTCATCGTCGGCTGGGGCGATGACCGGGTGCGGATCGTTCACACCGTGCACACGATCCACCTCGAGCCGCCCTACCGCGACGACGCCGACCTGAACCCGCTGTGGCGGCGGTGGTTCGCGATCTCGCCGCGTTTCGACGCCGTGCTGTGGCCGACGGCGTACCAGCGCGACGATGTGCGGGACCGTTTCGGGGCGGTGGCGAACGACCTCGTCGCACCGCACGCGGTCGCGGGTCCCGCGACGGTGGTGCCCTCAACCGAGCGCGATACCGGCCGAGTCGTCGTCCTGGGGCGGCTCGCTCCGGGAAAGCGTCTGGACCATGCCGTGCGCGCCTTCGCGCGCGCCGCGGCCGACATGCCCGGCGCGCACCTCGAGCTGTGGGGCGAGGGAGGGCAGCGCGGCGCGCTCGAGGCACTCGTCGCCGAACTGGATCTCGCCGAGTCCGTCGCGCTCCCGGGTCTCACCCTCGACCCCGGGGCCGTGCTCGACCGGGCCGCGGTCTACCTGACGACCTCAGCGTTCGAGGGCCAGGGCCTCGCCCTCGCCGAGGCTCTCGCGCACGGGACCCCGGTGGTGGCCTACGACATCCGCTACGGCCCGCGCGACATGCTGGCCGGTGGTGGTGGCATCCTGGTCCCGGATGGCGACGAAGAGGCACTCGTCGACGCGCTGCGGGATGTGCTGGCGGATGCCGCGCTGCGCGAGCGCCTGTCGACCGAAGCCGTGGATGCCGCGACGACGCTGAGCCCTGCCCGTGCCATGCGGACATTGGCGGCCGCGTGCGGTGAGGCCCTGTCGCGCGAGCGTCGCCGCTGAAGAGGGCGGGGCGGGGCCGAGTCCGCGAGAAGCTCGGTGGTCCGGGGTGGGGCCGAGCCCGCAACGCACCGATGGAGGGCCGGGCGCATGGCCGGCGGTGCGGATCAGCCGCGCGCGACCGCACGTACCGCCTCGGCGGCGGCCGCAGGCGAACCGTGGAACGAGGGGCCGTGTCCGGGCAGCACCCAGTCGGCATCCAGATCGGCGATCCGAGAGAGCGAGGCGAGCGCCTCGATCGGGTCGTCGGTGAAAGGGGCGGGGCCGGGACCCGTGCGGCCGGTGAGGACGTGTCGCGTCGTCAGGGCGTCGCCGACGAACACCGCGCGCACGGCGGGGGAATGCACGGCGATGCTGCCCGGTGAGTGTCCGGGCATGCCGACGATGCGGGGGCTCCCCGCTACGGCATCACCCACCTGGTGGGCTCCCTCACGCCGGCTCAGGAGCCGGAGCGGCCGGCCCAGGGGTCGTAGTCGGCGATCAGCTCCTGTTGCGCCGGGCGCTCGGCATCCGGCACGTGCTGCAGATTCACGCGGACGCGGTACCAGAGCGAACTCGACCCGCGCATCCCGTCGACGAGGACGTCGGCGGGATGGAGGGCGGCGGTGGCCTCCGGATGCCGCGCCTTCCACGTCTCGAGCGCCTCGAGGGCTTCGGGCTTGGTCTTGGTGCGGGCGACCTCGATGAGGGGCATGGTCGACGCGCGGCGACCGGAGCCGTCGGAACCGCGCGGAGGCTTCTCCGCCGGGCCGAGCTCGTTCGCGAGGGCGAGGAGGCCGTCGAGGGAACCCGCGCTGTCGTCGATGCCGGCGTGCGGATCACCGATCGCGCGGAAGCGCTCGGGCACCGTGAGCACGGTGAACTCCTCGGGGCGGCGACCCTGCACCTCGTCCCACGTCAGCGGGGTCGAGACGCGGGCGTCGGGGAGTGGACGGATCGAATAGGCCGACGCGACCGTGCGGTCCTTGGCGTTCTGGTTGAAGTCGACGAAGACGCTCTCCCCGCGCTCCTCCTTCCACCACCGGGCGGTGGCCAGTCCGGGTGCGCGGTTCTCGACCTCGCGGGCCAGGGTCTCAGCGGCCAGGCGCACGTCAGCGTAGTCCCAATCCGGGCGGATACGCACGAGGATGTGCAGACCGCGCGAGCCCGACGTCTTCGGCCAGCCGACGAGGCCGTGATCCTCGAGCACCTCGCGCGCGATGAACGCGACGTCGACGATCTGCGCCCAGTCGACGCCCGGCATCGGGTCGAGGTCGACCCGCAGCTCGTCGGGGTGGTCGAGATCCTCGGCACGGACGGGATGCGGGTTCAGGTCGAGGCAGCCGAGATTGACGACCCACGCCAGCCCCGCGGCATCCCGGATCACGGTCTCTTCGGCGGACGTGCCGGAGGCGTAGCGCAGCGTCGCGGTGTCGATGAAGGCAGGGTGGTTCTCAGGCACGCGCTTCTGGAAGAAGGGCTCCTGGCCGAGGCCTTTCGAGAAGCGTTTGAGCACCATCGGTCGGCCGCCGGCGCCGCGTAGCGCACCCTCGGCCACGGACAGGTAGTAGCGCACGAGGTCGAGCTTCGTCAGGCCGGGCTCGGCGAACACGACGCGGTCGGGGCTCGTGACGCGCACCTCGTGGCCGTCGACGTCGATGATCTCGGCGGGAGTCTTGGCGGGGCTCATGCCGCGACGTTAGCGCCGTGGCATCCGCAGTCCGTACCCCTTGCGGTGCGCAAGCGGTGCCCGCGAGGACACGATCGGCTGGTGCCGCGGTGAGCGTCCAGGACGCCCGGACGGTGTCGTGGGGTGTCCGGGTGTTGTGGACACTCGCGTGGGTGGGCCGGTGGTTGGTCCCGTTCGGTGTCCAGGACACCCGGACGGTGTCGTGAGGTGTCCGGGTGTTGTGGACGTTCGAGTGGGTGGGTCGGTGGCCGGGCCCGTTCGGTGTCCAGGACGCCCGGACGGTGTCGGGGGGTGTCCGGGTGTTGTGGACACTCGCGTGGGTGGGCCGGCGACCGGTCGGCGCGACGGAGAGGGCCCGGCGCCGTGCAGCGCCCGGGAACGACGAAGGGCCGCCCCATGGGACGGCCCTTCGTGCGGATCAGTGCGTCAGTTGTTGCCGCGCACGATCGCGATGAGGCGCAGGATCTCGACGTACAGCCACACGACGGTGACCATGATGCCGAAGGCGCCCACCCAGCCGTAGACGCGCGGCGCGCCGTTGCGGACACCGCGCTGGATCTGGTCGAAGTCCATCACGAGCGAGTAGGCCGCGAGGATGACGACGAACACGCCGATGAAGACGCCGAGCGGGATGCCGAAGATCTCGATGGAGCTGCGCAGGCCGAAGGCGCCGCCGGCCACCGGCACGTTGAACAGCATGAGGCCGACGTTGACCAGGCTGAACACGAGGTAGCCGACCATCGCGATCATGAAGATCTTGGTGGCGCGGGCCGAGGCGCGGATCTTGCCGCTCGCGAAGAGGGCCAGGGTCACACCGACGACCGAGAGGGTACCGAGCGTCGCCTGCAGGACGATGCCGGGGAACATCAGCTCGAAGAACGCGGAGATGCCACCGATGAACAGACCCTCGAACGCCGCGTAGGCGACGAAGACGGGCACGGACGGCTTCTTCTTGAAGATCGCGACCATGGCGAGGACGAATCCGCCCAGACCACCGATGATCATGGGCAGCGCGCTGGGCTGGCCGGTGGTGCCGACGCTGCTCGTCGTCCAGATCCAGCCGACGACGGCGGTCACGACGAGGATGCCGAACAGGGCGAGGGTCTTCATGACGGTGTCTTCGACCGTCATGCGTCCGGTGTCGACGGCGCTCGCGGACGGGGCTGCGTAGGCGCCTTCGATCGACGCGGCGGCGGCGGGGTCGACGGCCGGGGGCGGGCTGTAGCGCGTCTGGGCGCCACCGGCTCGAGGGTCCTGGAACGCCGGGTTGCTGAATGCCGGGTTGTTGAGGGCCACGGGAACTCACACTCCAAAGATGGTGATCACAGCACCGTGCTGTCAGACAACACTAGCCGAGGCGCATCCGGGATTCCTTGTGCTGACTGGGATTCTGCTTTGAGCGATACTGCCGTTCACCTGACGCTCCTACGCTGCCCGCGTGCCTCTCGTCATCGGTCACCGCGGAGCGCCCGGGTACCTTCCCGAGCACTCGCGCAGCTCCTATCACCGCGCGATCTCGGCGGGGGTGGATGCCATCGAGCCCGACGTCGTCCCTACCCGCGACGGCATCCTCGTCGTGCGGCACGAGAACGAGATCGGCGCGACCACCGATGTCTCGACGCGGCCCGAATTCGCCGAGCGTCGGACGTCGAAGCTCGTCGACGGGGAGCCGATGGAGGGCTGGTTCACCGAGGATTTCACCTGGGAAGAGCTCGGCACCCTCCGGTGCCGCGAGCGCATCCCGGCGCTCCGTCCCTGCAGCGCGGCCCACGATGACGAGGAACCGGTCCTGCGGCTGCGCGACGTGCTCGACCTCGCGCGGGTGCACGGCGTCGGCGTCGTGCTCGAGATCAAGCACGCGGCATCCTTCGCCCGCCTCGGCTTCGACATGGCCGCTCTCGTCGAGGCCGAGCTCCGGGACGCGGGGTGGGCGGATGCCGCGGACGCCCTCGTCATCGAGTCGTTCGAGCCCCTGGTGCTGGCGCGGCTGCGGCATCGCGGTATCCGGGCTCCACTGGTGCAGCTCATCAAGGCCGCGGGCGCTCCCTGGGACCTGCGCGAGCGCGACGGTGCGGACGCAGCGCCGTTCGCCGCCATGCTGACACCGGCTGGTCTGGACGCTCTCGCGGCGGAGGTCGACGGCATGAGCCCGGATAGGCGACTCGTGCTGGCGCCCGACGGTGAGGGGCGCGTTCGCGGACCCGCATTATTCGTGTCCGAGGCGCGTGATCGCGGCCTGACGGTCTTCACCTGGACGTGTCGGCCCGAGAACGTCTTCCTGCTCCCGGAACACCGTCTCGCCGGCGGTGACGGAGCATTCGGCGACTACCGCCGCGAGTGGTCCGTGCTGCGCGATGCGGAGCTCGACGGGGTGTTCGTCGATCATCCCGACCTGGGGGTCGATTTCTTCGGGTCTGGTCGAGGCTGACGGGCGGTTCGCCGCGTCCCGAGTCGAGCGCCGGCGTATCGGATGTCGAGGGAGCGTCTCGCGGCAGGGGGGGGGGGGGGGGGCTGACTCTCCGAAACTCGGTCCCCGGGGGTGCGGTCACCGCCGCGCAACCCCGACTCCCGCCCGGGCCCGCCGCGCGAGGATGACCCCATGACGGTGGATGTGACGGTGGTCGGCGGGGGTATCTCGGGACTCGCGTGCGCGCGTGCGGTGCAGGATGCCGGGCGATCGGTGCGGGTGCTCGATCGTGGTCGACGTGTGGGCGGTCGGCTGTCGAGCCGCACGATCGACGGACGGCCGGTCGACCTCGGGGCCTCGTACTTCGTGGTGGGCGAGGCCGCGGACTTCGGGCATGTCGTCGCCGACTGGGAGGAGCGGGAGCTCGCGCGCCCCTGGACGGACACGTTCCAGGTGATCGACGCCGAAGGCCGGCGCACGCCCAAACCCGGACCGATGCGATGGGCTGCTCCGCTCGGTCTGCGTACTCTCGCCCTGGATCTCGCCGCGGGCCTCGACGTCGAATCCGAGCGGGTCGTCGAGCGGGTGAAACCGTACCGGATCGACGACGAGGAAGCAGGCGAGGTCGTGCTCGCGATGCCCGCCCCGCAGGCCGCGCGACTGACCGGCGACACCCTCGGCGGTCCGCAGGAGTGGGATCCGGTCATCGCGGTCGTCCTGCGGTGGGACGAGCGGCAGTGGGATGCCGACCTGCACGGCGCCTTCGCCGACGGTGACGCCGATGTGTCGTTCATCGCCGACGACGGCGACCGCCGCGGCGACGGCGCACCCGTGCTCGTCGTGCACACCACGGCCGATCACGCGCGGCGACACCTCGACGACCCGGATGACGCGATCGCGCCCGTGCTGGCAGCGACTCGTCGCCTGCTGCGTATCGACGCCGACCCCCTCAGCACGCACGCGCATCGCTGGACCTTCGCGCGGCCCGCACAGGCGACGGGGCACCCCTTCTTCCGCTCGCCCGGGCTGTCCGCGTGCGGAGACGCGTGGGGCGAGAGCGCGGCCGTCCGCACGGCGTGGACGTCGGGCGATGCGCTGGGGCGGGCGCTCGCGGCATCCTGAGATCCGCCCGCCCGCTCCGACATCGATCGCTTGTGCCGCGCCGCCGCGGACGCCCGGCGTCGGCTCTCGCACGAGGATGTCGTCGCGGACCGACGACCGCCGACACGCGCGGGCGTCAGCGCCCGCCCGATAGGCGGTCGAGCCGCGGAAACGCCTGCCGATCCGGTGGGGCCGACCGGTGGAGGGCCGGACGCCGTGTCGGAGACCCCCTCTAGGGTGGGGCGCATGGATGCCGGTATCGACGTCGCAGGAGTCAAACGGTCCTTCGGTGCGGTCCACGCCGTGCGCGAGGTCACCTTCACTGCGGCACCCGGACGGGTGACAGGGCTGGTCGGTCCGAACGGCTCGGGCAAGACGACGCTCATGCTCATGCTCGCGTCGCTGCTGCAGCCCGACGCGGGGCGCATGAGTCTCGGCGGCGTCGATCCCGTGGCCGACCCGGCCGGGGTGAGGCGGCTCCTCGGATGGATGCCGGACTCGCTCGGGGCCTGGCCCAGCCTCACCGCGCGCGAGGTGCTCGTGGCCACCGCGCAGCTCTACGATCTGTCGCGCGATGCCGCGCGTGCGCGCGCCGACGAGCTGCTCGCGCTCGTCGACCTGAGCGCACTCGCCGCGTCGCCGGCCCGCGTGCTGTCCCGTGGGCAGAAGCAGCGGCTCGCCCTGGCCCGCGCGCTCGTCCACGACCCCCGCGTGCTGCTCCTCGACGAGCCGGCGTCGGGTCTCGATCCGCAGGCGCGCATCGCCTTGCGCGTGCTGCTGAGACGTCTCGCGGCCGAGGGTCGTACCGTCCTCATCTCCAGCCACGTGCTCTCGGAACTCGAAGAGGTCGTCGACGACGCGGTCTTCCTCGTCGAAGGACGCACGGTTGGCGGCGACCGTGTCGCTGCGGCGGCCCGCCGCGTGCGGGCATGGCGCGTACGGGTGCCCGTCGACGTCTCCCGACCGATGGATGCCGTGCGTCTCGACGTCGCGGCCGCGCTCGGGCGCACGGGCGATGAGGTGGGTGTCGACCGGCGCGACGTCCTCGTGCCGTTCTCCGACGAGGCCGGCGCGGTCGCCGGGCTCCGGGCGCTGATCAGCGCGGGGCTCCCGGTCGTCGAGTTCGCGCCCGCGGTCGGTGACCTCGAGCACGCCTTCCTCGACCTGGGAGCGCAGGCAGCGGGTGCGGCGTCGCCCGGGGCCGCCACGCAGCCGGTGCTCCCGTCTTCCGATGTGCCCCCAGGGATGACGTCGCCGCCGGAGCCGGTGCCCCCGTCGTCCGAGGTCCCACCGGGGCCGACGTCGCCGCCCGCGAACCGTCCCGACGACGGGAGCGTCGCATGAACCTTCACCGCCTTCGCACGATCATCGGGATCGAGCTGCGTCAGCGCGCGAGATCCGTCGCGTGGTACGTCCTGCTCGGCGTCTTCGCCGTCATCCTGATCGGGCTGCTCGTGCTCTCGTTCGCGTCGTTCGCCCTGTGGACGGGCGGCAACGAGTGGTTCTTCTCGATCGTCATCATGCTGGTGCTGCTGCTCGTGCTGCTGGTGTCGCCGACCCTGAGCGGCAGCGCCGTGAACGGCGATCGGGATGCCGCCACCCTCGCGCCCGTCCAGGTCACTCTTGCGACCACCACCGAGATCGTCGTCGGCAAGTTCCTCGCAGCCTGGATCTCGGGCCTGGCGTTCCTGGTGGTAGCGCTGCCGTTCTTGTTCGTCGCGACATTCGCCGGCGAATTGAACCCTCTGGTGATCATCAGCTCGTTGATGATCCTGGTGATCGAGGTGGGTGTCGTCGCGGCGATCGGCGTGGGACTGAGTGCCGTCGTCGCCCGACCGCTCTTCTCGGTCGCGAGCACGTACCTCCTCATCGCCGCCTTGACGATCGGCACCCTTCTGGCGTTCGGGCTGGGGGCGACGGCTCTGCGCACGACGCAAGAGACGGTGACACGCGACTACGACGTCAGCTCCCTCCCGCCAGGGTGCGACCCGTACGGCCCGGTCGGCACGGAAGGATGCCCCCCGATCGATGAGCTCGGGTGCACCGAGTCGACCTCTCTCAGCGACGTACCGCGATTCGACCGGGTGTGGTGGCTGCTCGCGGCGAACCCGTTCGTCATCCTGGCCGACGCGACACCGCCGACGTACGACGAGGGCTACGGCGCACCGAGCGACCTGTTCTCACAGATCGCCTACGGGGTTCGCATGGCCCAGATCCCTCCCGAGCCTCAACGCGTGTACGACTATTGCTCGCAGTACTACCAGGCGGAGCAGCCGCCGTACGAGACGCCCGAGCAGCAGATCGCGGGAACAGCGCCGAGTTGGTTCATCGGTCTGCTCACGCAGGCGGTGCTCGCCGTCGGGCTGATGGCCTGGGGGATCGCCCGCACCCGCACCCCCGCGAAGCGGTTGCCGCCGGGCACGCGCATCGCGTAGCGACGTCGGCCGACCCACCGGACGAGGGGCGTGAACGACGGCGGGCACCTCATCGACGGATGCCGAGGTCTGTCGGCCCGATCAGGCGTGTCCCTCGGCGGCCGGGAAGCCGGGGTCATCGGCGGGGGCATCGTCATCCAACGCGTCGCCGGTGTGGTCGTCGAGGCTCACGTGCTCCTCGGCCTCGGCTGCGTCTTGGCGGACCTCGTCGGTGACGGCATCCGTGGGGGCGGCGGAGTCGGCGTGGGCGTCGTCGGAGTGGCGGGTCGGGATGTCAGGAGTGCTCATGCGCCAACGGTGCCGCACGGAGCGGGAGCGGTGAACCGGCTTGACAGCCCGGTCGGTTGCGTCGGGCAGCGGCTGTGCCGTTCGGTTCGGGGCGCGGTTCGTGCTTCTGGGGCGGACGCCGTGCGCCCCAATGCGCGAAACCCGCCCCAAACTCGACCTCTCGTAGAAGCCGCCTAGGCTCTGCGCCCGCGGTCGCGCCCACCACCCGGCCCACGGGCCGCACCCACCGCCCGGCCCACCCCCGGCCCACCTTCGCCCCACGACCGCACCCGCCCGACAGTCGCAGCGCGCCGCAGGGCCGGACGCGGACGGATGCGATCAGTCCGCGGCATCCGGAATCGACGAGTCCACCGCGGGCCACGCCGGGAGCGGGTCGTCGAACGTCATCCACGCCGTGGGGCCCGCGGCGAGCTCGTCGTCGGTCAGAGCGGCCTGATCGAGCACGTGCGCGAGCTTCGGCGTCGAGAGGTCGAGGCCCGTGAAGACGATCTCCTGACCCATGCCCATGCGCCCGTCATCCGTTCCCAACGGCTCGATCCACATCGCGGATCCGACGTGTTCCCACCGAGCGAGGACGCCGGGGCGCGACGCCAGGCGGCAGAATCCGGCCGAGCGGACGAGGCGTCCGGCGGCGCCCTCGTCGAGTCGGTCGAGGGCGGTCGACAGGCGTGCGGGGTGGAAGGGCCGCAGCTGTTCGTAGTGCACGGTCATGACGCGGTTGTCGCGCATGTAGGGATCGTGTTCGCCGTTCAGCGCGTGCACCCATCCGGCGCGTTCGAGGATCTCGCCCTCGTGGACGGCGTCGGACCGCAGATCACTGACCGGGTCGCGAGAAAGACGCACGATGGCCGTCGGATTGAGGTGGGATGCCAGGGCCATCTGAACGGCGAGCGCCGGCGTCGGCACCTGCTCCCAGTTGATCCAGACGATCCGGGTCGCCAGCTCCAGTGCAAGCGCCGCCTGCCGGGCGCGTGCGCCGACGTCACTGCGCGTGTCTCCCGAGCGGGCGGATGCCACGAGCGGGGCGTCGTCCAGCAGGTCGCCGATCATGTGACGAGCGTCCACCACGCACACCGCTTCGACCGCGGCACCGCCGCGAGCACCGATCGCGTGGATCAGGTCGACGTCGCTTCCGAGGTCGACGACGACGGTCTCGGCGTCGGTGCGGGGTCGCGGATGGGGGAGGGCGTGCGGGGAGCGCAGGTCGGCGTAGCGCAGCAGGTGCAGCGAACGGTCGAGTGCGATCGCGGTGCGTTCGGCGTACGCGCGGCGTTCGGGGGCGCAGACGCCCGTGATGACGATCGTGCGGCTCATGGCATCCACCTCTCATTTGTCAGGGAGCTTCCGACACCCTACCGTGTTGCTGAGAACGATTATCAACAAGGAGGATGCCATGAAAGTCCGTGCGTCGATCAAGTCGCTCAAGAAGCAGCCCGGGGCGCAGGTCGTGCGCCGTCGCGGTAAGGTGTTCGTCATCAACAAGCTCAACCCGCGATTCAAGGGCCGTCAGGGCTGAGCCTTCAGGGGTCTCGATAACGCGAACGAGAACCGTTCCCGATTACTTCAACGCATTGCAATCTCTGCATATGTGTGGTGTCGTGGATGTCGTGGACAAGATCGCCGGGCTCGATGAGGCCGCCGAGCTGTTCAAGGTTCTCGGCAACGAGTCGCGTCTCGCGCTCGTGTGGCTGCTGAGCCGCGAACCGCTCACGGTCGGCGCGCTCGCTGACCAAGCCGGCCTGTCGCAACCGCTGGTGTCGCAACACCTGCGGACGCTGCGCCAGGCGGGACTGGTGAGCTCGGAACGCGAGGGGAAAGAGATCCGTTACACCCTTGCCGACCAGCACGTCGCTCACGTCGTGCTCGATGCGATCGCCCACGTCCAAGAACCGATAGACCAGGGGAACGAACAATGAGCACCGCTGAGACCCACGCCGAGCACTCCGTCGACGAGCACGCCCACGGCGACGACTGCGGCCACCAGAAGATCGAGCACGGCGACCACGTCGACTACGTGCACGGCACCCACCACCACGCGCTGCACGGCGATCACTACGACGAGCACGAGTCGAAGGCCGAGCACGGTGTCGACGAACACCGTCACGGCGACGACTGCGGGCACGAGAAGATCACGCACGACGACCACGCGGACTACGTGCACGACGGACACCGTCACGCGCTGCACACCGACCACTACGACGAGCACTGAGGTGTAGCGGCATCCCGTGTCACGAGCACGGGATGCCGTGTCGGGGGCCCGCTCTCTCCTTCGGGGAGGCGGGCCTTTCGCGTGTCGGTCGGGCCGTTGGGGGACCGTTCAGCCCCGGTTGGACCCGCGCACTTCGCTTCCGGGTGCGGCTCCAGGCCGCAGGACGGCGAGGGGGCGACGCGCTGAGCGTCGGAGCGAGGCACGCGCGCTTCGCGCTCGTTCTCTCTCGCCGTGCGTTGGCTTTCAGGCCTGGACGCGGAAGGAACGCCCCTCGAAGGTCACGACATCGCCGACCTGCAGCTGCCGCCCGCGTCGGCGGTCGATCTCGCCGTTGACCTGCACATAGCCGTCGATGATCGCTTCCTTCACGTCGCCGCCGGAGTCGAGGACGCCGGCGAACTTGAGGAACGGGCCGAGGCGGATGCTGTCGCTTCCGACGGGAACGTCCTGGGGCGCGGGGGAGCTCATGTACCCAGCATGACAGTTGTCAGGCGACCGGCGAGGGCTAGGAGGGGCTGATCCACCGGGCCGGAACGTCTCTCATGGGGAGGGCGTGGTCGGAGGTGATGGCATCCTGGGCGAAGGAATCGAAGAACACGACATCAGGTCGGTCGAGGCGTTGTCCAGGAGCGAATCCCGCAGGAACGTCGCGGCGGCGACATTCATCGCCGGAGCGAAAGGATCAGCGCGCCGACGTGAGGATTCCAGCCGGCGCGCGCCAGGGCGCAAGCTCGGGTCGCGGGCGAGGCGACCGGCGCTGCAGAGGTCCGCAGAGTTCCCGGTGATCAGCTGACCGGCGCCCCCGACAGCCTGTTCCTCGTCGGAGATCGCGCCCACCGGCATCACCGATCTGCGGCGCGACGCCACTGGGCCACCAGCGGCGGAAGATGCACGGTGAGCGTCGTCCAGAACACTTCGTCGTTCATGGCTCGGTATCCCGCGTGAGACGCGATGTGGCGGGTGGTGCGGATTGCGCGAGCGACGTCTTCCGAAGTGTCGACGAGGAACGGTGCGAACTCTTCCGACTCGAACAACGCCGCTGCGCGGATGATCGCCATCGACCCTGTCGCGTACGCGGGGGAGTTGCGCACAAACGCCGAGCGCCCGCCGCCGGAGGCGTGCGCCAGAAATGAGTCGATCGCATCCAAGCTGTCACGAAAATTCGCGCGGGTCTTCTCGCCGGCCCAGGGGTCGACATCTCGCCGCGGTGCGCGAACGAATCGTGTGTCATCCGCCGAATCCGTCACAGCGGCACCGATTCGATGTCGTCCAGGAACTCCGGGCGGCTGTCGTCGTCGATCACGACGTCGACGGGGAACCCGGTGAGCACTTCGACGGCATTCTGAAACGCGGCGATGTCGAAGTAGCTTCGATTCGGGTCGAGCCGCACGAGCATGTCGATATCGGACGTGAAGTGGTCTGTTCCCCGCGCCGTCGATCCGAACACGCGGATGCCACGCACGCCGTGCCGCGCCCCCTCGTCGATGATCGACCGGGCCGAGGTTTCCACCGCGATGCTGGGGCGGTAGTCGGCGGCCCGAAGGATGCGCTCGAGCACGTCCGAACCCGGAGTGCGCCGTCCGGACTCGATCGCCGCGATGTTCGGCTGACTCATCCCGACGGCTTCGGCCAGCTGTGCTTGGGACATTCCGATATCTGCTCGGGCGGCGCGGATGAGATCCGATGCGCGGTGGCGAGCAAAGCGGTCCGGCACGATATACCTCCGAGATATAAAGTACGCCAGCGCGTTCGGACTTCGAAAGTGGTGTGAGCCAGCTCTCGACGAGTGGACGCGACGGCGGGAGTCGAACCCGCCACGCCTTCGGTTATGAGCCGAGGCCCGGGACCGCCCGGATCGCCGCGATGTGCGCCCACGCTAACCCGGGCGTCGTGTGGGCGCGGCGGGGCGTTGCGACAAGTGACGTGATGTGTCGCCGTGTGGCGCATCGGCGGCGGACGTCGGGCGGCGTCGACGGGGTCGAGACGCGTGCGCCCCGTTATCCGCGGGAAGGTGCTTGCGTGTCGCGCCCCGATCTGAGTTGGATCGGTGAGGACTCGCCGGTGACAGAGCGGGCGATACAGAGGGGGCATCATGACGAACGAAGAATCCGACCTCAGCTACGACCCGGATGGTGGCTACGACCCGGATGGTGGCTACGACCCGGATGGTGGGTACGACCCTGACGGTGGTTATGACCCGGATGGTGGTTATGACCCTGACGGTGGTTACGACCCGGATGGTGGTTATGACCCTGACGGTGGTTATGACCCTGACGGTGGTTATGACCCGGATGGAGGGTACGACCCCGATGGCGGTTACGACCCCGACGGCGGACACGCCTGAGGATCGATGAACCTGCGGCGCCCGTCTTCGAAGGGCGCCGCAGGTTCATCGGTCACGACATGGCTTGTCGAAGGATCTCTCGATCGTCGTGCGGCAGGCGCTGCGTCCCCACGATCTGATCGCTTTCGTCGCCCTTTCCGGCGACGAGCACGAGGTCGCCGGCGCGCGCTATGTGCACGGCAGCGAGGATGGCATCCTTGCGCGCGGGGATCTCGACGCAGTCGGGAACCGCGACGCGGATCTCGGCGCGAATCCTCTCGGGCGGCTCCCGACGCGGGTTGTCGTCGGTCAGGATGACCACGTCGGCCAGCTCGGCGGCGATCGCCCCCATCTGGGCGCGCTTGCCCCGGTCTCGTTCTCCGCCGGCCCCGAACACCAGGATCACGCGTCGCTCGGTGCGGGCTCGCGCCGCGCGCAGCGCTGTGCGCAAGGCACCGGGATTGTGCGCGGTGTCGACCATCGCTGTCACGCCGTCCGCCTGGGCGATCACCTGCAGCCGCCCCGGAGGCGGTTCCACCCGAGCGAGAGCGTCGGCGACGGCGCCGGGATCGCCGCCCGCTCCGATGACGGCCGCCGACGCGAGAAGCAGATTCGTCACGGCTACGGTGTGCACGGTCGGCAGCGACACCCGGTACGCCGCCGCGCCGACCCGGAGATCGCCGTGCATTCGACCTTCGTTCTCGACGGCGTCGTCGAGATGAATGTCGCCGCCCTCGCCGACGGTCACCAACCGGATGCCCCGGCGGGCGACGGCGTCGCGGACGAGATCGCCCTGCGCGGAATTGGTCGCGATGATGGCGACACCGTCGGGCCGCAGGTACTCGGCGAACAGTCGGAGCTTCGCGTTCCAATACCCCTCTACGCTGCGGTGGACATCGATGTGGTCTCTCTCCAGACCCGTGGAGACGGCCGTGTCGACCTCGACGTGCTCGAAGAGTCCATCGGCGAGGATTCCGACGAACGCCTCGAGGGAGATCGCCTGCGCGCCCGCTGCGACTTGAGTTCGAATGAGGTCGGGGAGATAGTCCGGCGAGCGGCGGACATTGCTCTTGTGCGCGACGCCCTCGACGTCGGTGATACCCGTCGAGTCGTATCCGGCGGCGCGCCAGCCGATCAGGTTCATCACCTGACGGGTCGCGGTAGCGACGCTCGTTTTGCCGTTGGTTCCCGTTACCGCCGAAATGATCGGCCGCCCGATCGGCGGGTCGATGGTGAATGTCATGGCGCCCCCAATGCTCGGTACGTCGCCATCATTCCACCGCCGGAATCACCCGCCGTGTCGGCTGTCGAGAATGGACCGCGTGGAATGGTCGAGGTGCGCGCGAACGGCGTGCTCCGGGTCGGCCAATGCCTGCTCCACGTAGGTGTGATGCTCCGCGGTCAGCGCGCCGGGGAAATACGCCGGTCGTACGTGGCTGAGCAGCAAGCGCATCTCGAAGTCCAAGCGTCGGTACGCTTCCGCGATCCGCGGGCTGCCGGCGGCATCCACCAGCGCCAGGTGCACCCGCGCGTGCGCGGCGAGGGTGGCCGGCCAGTCGCCCGATGCCTCCGCCACGTCGAGGGCATCGAGGGCGTCATCGATGTCGGGGGGACGGATGCCACGGTCGCGCACGATCCGCAGAGCCTCCGTCTCGAGGGCGCACCGCAGCTGTTGCAGAGCGATGAGCGCATCGTCGTCGAGCAGTGACACCCGCACTCCGCGGTAGGGCTCGGCCGTGGCGAGACGCTCGGCGGTCAGGCGTGCCAGGGCCGTGCGCGCGGTGTGCCGGGAGACGCCGTGCGTGGCGCTCAGGTCTTCCTCGCGGAGGGGTGTGCCCGGGGCGAGGTCTCCCGAGAGGATCGCGGCGCGGATCGTGTCGGCCAGCCGGTCAGCGGCGCGGGGGCCGGGAGCGCGCGTCGCGTCAGGCGCCGACGGCTGCGCGGTGGGGCGGGCAGTGCTCGGCCCGAGGGCGTCGGGTGCGGCGCCCGTGCCCGGCCTGAGGGCGTCGGCTGCGGAGCCTCTGCCCCGCGCAGGTTGGTCGGGTACGGCACCCGGACCGACCGCGAGTTCGTCGGGCACGGTGAGGTCGTCGCCCGACCGGGGCTCCTCACGCCCGGGCCGCGGCATCCGGAACCTCCCCCCGCCGGCGCGATGGAACCGACACGACGGCCAGGCCCACCGCGATGAGCGCGAGGCCCAGCGCGCCGACAGGGGTGAGCTGCTCGTGCAGCACGAACAGACCGAGAAGGGTGGCAGCGAGGGGCTCGGCCAGGGTCAGTGTCGAGACCGTGACGGCCGTCAGGCGCGCCAGCCCCCAGCCGAAGAGCAGGTAGGCGACCGTCGTCGTCACCACACCCAGCCAGAGCGCGAGCGCGAGACCGCTGGGCGTGAGCAGCCATGACGCCCCGGCGATCAGAAGGACCGGCAGGCTCGCCACGGCGGCGACGCCGAAGACCGTGCCCATGACGCGAGTCGAGTCCCACCCCCTCTCGAGCAGCGCCTTTCCACACACCGTATAGAGGGCGTACGACATTCCCGCCCCGGCCGAGGCGAGGAGGCCGCCGGGGGCGAGCGCGACCGCCCCACCGGTCACGCCCGACACCAGCACGACGCCGGCGAGGGCGATGGCGGTGGCGAGCATCCATCGCGTCGAGGGTGCGCGGCGCCGGCGCACGGCATCCACGATCCCCGTCGCGATCGGGGCCGATCCGAGGGCGACGACGGTGCCGATGGCGACGCCGTTCTCCCGTGTACCGAGGAAGAACAGCGGTTGATAGGCCAGGACGCCGACTGCGCCGACGGCGATGAGCACGGCCACCGGGCCGCGCGAGGCCGGGCGCGAGGATGCGGGGGCACGTCGGAGGAAGGCGAGCAGGCCCAGGATGCCGCCGCCGACGACGATTCGCGCGGCGCCGACGGCGAGCGGAGAGGCGTCGACACCCGCGAGCGCCTGCGCGGTGCCCGTGGTCGAGAAGCACAGCGCCGCGGCGAGGACGGCGAGGGCGGGGAGCATGAGGAGATTGTTACACAATCCGCGGCTCGAGATTAGTCGCGCAGAGCGTGCACCATCGAGCGCAGGGCGTGCAGGGCGGCCGACTGCTCGGCATCCGTCATCCCGCTGAGCATGCGCTTCTCGACCGAGCGCACGGCTGCGCTCGCCGCGTGGAGCGAGCGCCGGCCCTTGCTGGTGAGGCGAGTGGGGAGTGCCTTGCCCACGGGGGCCGCGTCGGGGCGTTCGACGATTCCCTCGCGCTCGAGCGACTGCAGGAGCACGTTCATAGACTGTCGGGTGACGAACGCGCCGCGGGCGAGGTCGGAGTTCGTCAGGCCGGGTCGCTGGGCGAGCAGCTCCAGGCACGAGTAGTGGGTGACCGTCATGCCCAGGGGGCGGAGGACATCCTCCATCGAGGCGCGCAGCGCGCTCGCCGCCTCTTTCAGGAGGTACCCGAGTGAGGTGTCCAGGTCGATCGCCTCTTGTGCCATGTCAGTATTCTGACATACGATTTATGTCAGGTAACTGACACTCAAGGAGTTCATCATGCCCGTCACCGGTCCCGACTTCCTCTCCCTCCAGGTGCGCGACCTCGCTGCCTCGCACGCTTTCTACGAGCGCTACCTGGGGCTGCAACGCTCGCCCGCGGGCCCCCCGCACGCGGTGGTGTTCGACACGGCGCCAATCGCCTTCGCCCTGCGCGACCTCGCGTCCGGCACCGACCTCACGGGCGTCGCCCAGCCCGGTATCGGGGTCGCCGTGTGGCTGCACGCCACGGACGTGCAGCAGATCCACGATGCGCTCGCTGCCGACGGACACACGATCGTGATGGGCCCCATCGACGGTCCCTTCGGACGCACCTTCACGTTCGCCGACCCCGACGGATTTCAGGTCACCTTGCACGACGGGGCCTGACCGGCCGCGGTGCGCGCCCGACGCGCGGTCGAACGCCCCAGGGACGGCGGGTAACGTAGGCGCATGGCGACGACGGCGGGGCGAGGCATCCTGGCCCTCGGCGTCATCGGAATGCTCCTCGTCTCGGGGGCGATCCTCGCGGTGGTGGTCGATCCGTTCGCCCGCCAGCCGATCACGGTCGGCCCGACGACCCAATGGTCCGCTCGTCTTCTCCTGGCGCTGGGCGTGGTCTGGGTCGGCATCGGCATGGTGGCCGCCCGCACCCGGCTCGTCCGCCGACCGGGGGCCGCCGCCGCCCGCGCGACCTGGATCGCCTCGTCGAGGCCCTGGCGGGCGCGGGAGTCGAGCCTGGGCCTGCTCCTGGTCGATCGCTGGCTCATGATCCTCGTACCCGGCGGCGTCCTCGTCGCCACGCGTGTGGCGCAGACCCCGCGCGACGGGCTGTGGAGCGTCGCGCTGGCGATCGCGGGCTGGCTGCTACTCGCCGTCGCGGTGCGCCTGCTCCTCGGCCGCCGCTCGCCCTGGCCCGTCATCGCCGCGGTCGGGGGTGCCATCGTCCTGCGATGCGTCGTCGCGCTTGTCCCCGTGTCGCTGTCGGGGCCGGACGGCGTCTGGCATCACCTGTGGTCGGTACCGGCCCTCAGGATCCTCTACTCGGCGCTCGCGTTCGCACTGGTGGCCTGGGTGTTCATCGCCGCCGGCTGGTCGCTCGCGGCGCAGATCGGATCGCGTCGCGCGGTGGGCGTCGCGCTCGCCGGAGTGGGGCTGGCCTCCGCTCTACCGGCGGCGACCATCGGGATGGTGGGGGCGCGCACCGCGCTGCGCTCATGGAACGAGCAAATCGGCATCCTGCCGTGGGAGCTCGCCCGCCTGACCGGCGCACGCGACGGGGCGTTCCCCGTCGAGGTCGTCGCCACCACGGCGGTGGTCAGCGTGATCGTCGCCGTCGTCGGCATCCTGCTCGCTCTTCCGAGCCGCGCCTACGTCCGCTCCGCGCGCTGAGTCCGGCCGCTCAGCGCCCGAGCGTCTTATCGAACGGCCCGCCGCGGCGGATGTCGCGCACCTCCGTACCCAGCGGCATGAGCGACACCGGCACGAGCTTGAAATTGGCGATTCCGAGCGGGATGCCGATGATCGTCACGCACAGCAGGATGCCGGTGAAGATGTGGCCCAGCGCCAGCCACCACCCGGCGAGAACGACCCACACGATGTTGCCCAGGAGGGAGCCGATACCGGAGGTCGGCTTCGTCACCGTCTCGCGGCCGAACGGCCACAGCGCGTAGAAGCCGATGCGGAACGATGCGATCCCCCAGGGGATCGTGATGATGAGGATGCAGAGCACGACGCCCGCGGCGAGATAGCCGAGGAAGAGCCAGAAGCCCGACAGGACCAGCCACAGGATGTTGAGGATCAGGCGCATGGGTCCATCTTCGCGGTTGCGGCTGGACGGCATCCATGATTTGACACGGGTTCATCTATCCGGGTGAAGACCCTCGCGCAAGCGCCCTCGGGGTGTCACCTGCCCCGTCTAGCGTGAGGGCACCGAGGGAAGGAACCCATCATGTCCGACGTCACCCGTGCCACTCCGGAACGCCGCATCCTGTCGAGCTTCAGCGACTACACCGGGGCGCAGGCTGCCGTCGACCGCCTCTCCGACGCCGGCTTCCCCGTCGAGCACACCGCCATCGTGGGGCACGACGTGCGCATCGTCGAGCAGGTGACCGGGCGTTTGACGCGCGGTCGCGCCGCCGGTCTCGGTGCCGCATCGGGAGCATGGTTCGGCTTGATGATCGGTGTGCTGATCGGGCTGCTGACCCCCGGCGGATTCCTCGGGTTGCTGCTGCTCGGACTCGTGATGGGTGCGGTGTGGGGAGCGGTCTTCGGATTCGCGGGCCACGCCTTCACCGGCGGGCGTCGCGACTTCTCGTCGGTGCAGGGCTTCGAGGCCGAGCGGTGGGAGGTGACGGTGGATGCCGAGCACCTCTCGCGTGCACAGTCGCTGCTGTCGTCGGGGGCAGCGGGCGAAGCGCGCGCCTGAGAGCCGCTGCCGCCCCGGTGCGGCGATGCTCGACCGCCGAGACGCGAGGATACTGCGCCTCGGCGTGGACAGCCGTCGGGGCCGATGTCGGAGGCCCCGCCTAGACTTGACCCCGCCATGACCGATGCCTTCACGCCCCTCATCGTCGACGGCCCTCTGCCGTCGGCGGCCAGACCCGACGCCGACCTCCTCGAGGGGTTGAACGGTCCGCAGCGCGAGGCCGTGACGTACCGCGGCCAGGCGTTGCTGATCGTGGCGGGAGCCGGATCAGGCAAGACGAGCGTGCTCACGCGACGCATCGCGTCGTTGCTGCGCACGCGCGAGGCGTATTCGAGCCAGATCCTCGCGATCACGTTCACCAACAAGGCCGCGGGCGAGATGCGCGAGAGAGTGCACCAGCTGATCGGCCAGAAGTCCGACGGCATGTGGATCTCGACGTTCCACTCCGCGTGCGTGCGCATCCTGCGGCGTGAGGCCGAGCAGTTCGGCTTCACCAAGGCGTTCACGATCTACGACTCCGGCGATTCGCGCGCGCTCATCAAGCGCCTCGTCAAAGAGCACGAGGGCGATTCGTTCGGCCTCACCCCCGCCGGTACGCAGAGCCGCATCTCGAAGCTCAAGAACGAACTGGCGGATGCCGAGTCGTACGCGCGCTCCGCCAACATGAGCGACCCGGCCGAGCGGGTCTTCGTCGAGATCTTCGCGTCCTATCAGCGGGAACTGCAGCGGTCGAACGCCTTCGACTTCGACGACCTCATCGCGCAGACGGTCTACCTGTTCCGCGCGTTCCCGAAGGTCGCCGACGTCTACCGCAAGCGGTTCCGCCACATCCTCGTCGACGAGTACCAAGACACGAACCACGCGCAGTACGCCCTCATCCACGAGCTGACCCGGCCCGTCGGCTCCGACGCCGAGCCGTTCTCGTCCGGCGGCATGATGATCTTCGACGCGGAGCCGGCGGCCGACGAGGCGGCATCCCTCACCGTGGTCGGTGACTCCGACCAGTCGATCTACGCCTTCCGCGGCGCCGACATCCGCAACATCAGCGAGTTCGAGCGCGACTACCCGGGCGCGAAGGTGGTGCTGCTCGAACAGAATTACCGGTCGACGCAGAACATCCTGTCGGCGGCCAACGCGGTGATCTCGAACAACTTCGACCGCAAAGACAAGAAGCTGTGGACCGACGTGGGGGCCGGCGATCCCATCATCGGCTTCACCGGCTACTCGCAGCACGACGAGGCGCAGTTCGTCGCCGACGAGATCGAGGCCCTGCACAAGAAGGGTGTCGACTACTCCGGCGTCGCCGTCTTCTATCGCACCAACTCGCAGTCGCGTGCGCTCGAAGAAATCTTCATCCGCTCGGCCGTTCCCTACAAGATCATGGGCGGCACCAAGTTCTACGAGCGCGCCGAGATCAAGGACGCCCTCGCCTACCTCGTCGCGGTGGCCAACCCCGCCGACGGCATGGCGGTGCGCCGCATCTTGAACCGTCCGCGCCGCGGTATCGGCGATGTCACCGAGACCGCGATCGCCCGCTACGCCGCCGAGCACGGCATCACCTTCCGTGACGCCCTGGCCAATTCGGGGCAGATCGGCGTCGGGCCGAAGCTGCAGAAGGCCATCGATCAGCTCGACGCGGTCCTCACCGAGGCGACCGTCGTCATGCTTCCGGCATCCGGAGAGCTCGCCCCCTCGACGTCGGTGACCGAGGGACTCACCCTGCTGCTGAACAAGAGCGGCTACTTCGACGCCCTCCGCGCCAGCCGTGACCCGCAGGACGAGGCGCGCCTCGAGAACCTCGACGAGCTCGTCGCGGTGACCCGGGAGTTCGCGCGCAACAATCCCGAGGGCACCATCATCGACTTCCTCACCGAGGTCACCCTGGTGGCGGATGCCGACGACCTCGACGACGCGTCAGGCTCGGTGTCGCTCATGACCCTGCACACGGCCAAGGGACTCGAGTACGACGCGGTGTTCCTCACCGGCGTCGAAGAAGACCTGCTGCCGCATCGCATCTCGGCCAACGAGCCCGGCGGTCCGCAGGAGGAGCGGCGCCTGTTCTACGTCGGCATCACGCGCGCCCGCAAACGCCTGCACGTCTCTCTCGCGATGACTCGCGCCCAGTTCGGCGAGGTGACCGTGGCCATGCCGAGCCGCTTCCTGCAGGAGATCCCCGCCGATCTCATCGACTGGCGTCAATCGCCGGGCGACGTGAACGGCCGCGGCGGCTCGCAATCGCGCGCGCTGAACGCCCGCGGGCGACGCCCCGGTCAGGCCGGGAGTGGCGGCAACCGCTACGGCGACGACCTCGTGCCCCTGCCCAAACGCGCGCCGGCCGATCCGAGCAAGTTCCCCAACCGCATCCCGGCCAAGGTGCGAGATAACGGCGACCTGCAGCTCGCGGCGGGCGACCGCATCCGTCACGACGACTTCGGCGAGGGTCGTGTGGATGCCGTGACCGGCGAGGGGGCCAAGCGCGTCGCGCACGTGCGCTTCGACACCGTGGGGCCGAAGAAGCTGCTGGTCAAGATCGCGCCGATCGCGAAGCTGTAGCACGGACACCCGGGGAATTCGGGGCGCGTTCTGCCGTTCGGAGCGCCATGCGCGCGCCCCACCGTGCGGAATGCGCCCCACACCGCGAGGGCTCCCCGGCCGGTCAGTCGAAGCGCCACGGCTAGGCTGGCCCAATGGCTCTCTTCTCGCGCCGCAAGAAGTCCGACTCCGACGACGTAGCGTCCGGCGACACATCGGTCGATCGTCCCGACGCGACGATCGAACCGGGTGAACAGCCCGTCGACCCCACCGGCCCGAGCGATGCCGCTCCGGCCACGCCCACGGCCACCGCCGGCGGTGACAGCCCGACCGCCCCCGCCGAGGTGACCCCGACGGTCGGCATCTCGATGTCGTCGTTCCGCGGCGTCGGAGCCGGACCCGAGACCCCCGCCGAAGCGTCGGCTCCGCCCGTCGCGGCACGCCCGTCGGCACGACAGCCCGGTGAGATGGTGGCCCCGGAGGCTCCCGAGACCATGCCGGGTTTGCGTGACAACGTGCTGCTGGCCAACGCCCTCGCCGAGATCACCGGCGTGGCCGAGCCCGCCCAACTGCTCAACGTCGCGCGACAGCTACTGCAGGGACACGTCTTCCTCCGCGTGAAGGGCGATGCGCGCGCCCTGATGGCCGAGGGGAAGGATCTGCCCCTCGCCGTCGCCAACAACGGCGACGAGCAGCTCGTGATCGGCTACAGCGGCGGGATGGCTCTGCGGGCCAGCGTCGAAGCCGACGGCGACCGCGACACCTCGGCGATGGCTCAGCCCGTCCTCGCGCTCCTGCGCCACATCATCGACGGCCCGTACGCCGGGGTCGTGCTCAACCCCGCGGCCGCGGAAGGGCGTGCCGTTCTGCCGAAGGCGCTTCTCGAGCGGATGGTCGCCGAGGTCGACCCGGAGCTGCGGATCAAAACGGCGCTGTGCGAGGCGCGGACCGAGTCCACGGCATCCACCGTCGTCGACGCGATCGTGGCCGATGCGCCGATGTGGATCGCCGTCAACCAGACCGAAGAGGGCGGCCCCATGGGCGTCGCGGAATCGCGATCGGCCACGGGTGAGCGCTTCCTCGAAGTGTTCTCGCACCCCCTCGAACTGCTCGCCCTCGGTCGCGGCGACCAACCCCTGCCGATCCGCACCGCGCAGCTCTCCAAGGCGCTGGCGACGGATGACGGGTTGACCGGCGTCCTGATCGACCCAGCCGGACCGTGGATCCGTCTCGGGCGCGACGAACTCGCTCCGGTGATCGCCCTCGCCGCCGAGGATGACGCGCCGACCGCCTGAGATCTCGACACGAACGGGCCGCACCCCTCGGGGAGCGGCCCGTTCTCAGTCGGGTCAGACGCCGTACATCTCGCCGACCGGGACCGTCACGGGCAGGACGTTCCCGGCCGGAGCGAGCGGGCACGCCCACATCGGGTCGTAGGCGCACGACGGGTTGTACGCGAAGTTGAAGTCGATGACGAGGCTGTCGGGTGTCTCCCCGCGGCCGAGGTCGGCACCCTTGACGGTGTCGAGCAGGTAGCGCCCGCCGCCGTAGGTTCCGCCGGGCCGGCCCGCCGTGGCATCCCGGACCGGGACGAACAGGCCGCCCCCGTAGGACGTCAGCCGCCAGACATCCAACGACCCGGTGTCGGGCAGGGCCACGCGCCCGATGCGCTCGAAGCCGACCTCGCCGTCGGTCCCCGTGGTCGCGACGAACGATGCCTCGTCGGCGTCGAGCAGCGGCACCTCGAAGCGCCAGGCCGCGTCGTAGGGCGCGAGCGGCAGTCCCACGAAACCCTCGCGCTGCTCCGGCAGAAGCGGGGTGGCCGGGTGGTCGGCGAAGAGCGCGTCGCGCTCGATGCGCCAGAGCTCGTGCGCGTCTTCGGGGTCGTCGGCCTGGCGCACCGCGTCATAGAGCGCGAAGATCCGGAGGCGCCAGTCGGCGATGTCGAGGGCGGTACGGCCGGCGGCGGTGGTCATGCATCGAGCGTACGGGGATGCCGTCGGCCGGGGCTCGACACGACCCCGCTCGCCCGGTGAGTGAGGGGCGAACCCCTCCCCGGTGAGCCCGCTTGCGCGCGGCGGGGGAGGCCTCGGGCAGAGCGCAACGGGCAGACACGGCACCGTCGTGCCGGCCCTCGCGCAGCGCGACGGCCTCCCGGTGCGCCCGCTCTCGCGCGGCGGGGGAGGCCTCGGGCAGAGCGCAACGGGAAGACACGGCACCGTCGCGCGCACTAGCGTCGGGGCATGGCATCCCCCCGCATCACGCTGACCGTGCCGGGCCCCGAGGGCGACCGCGAGGTGAGCATCTCCAACCCCGATCGCGTGCTGTGGCCGGAGGTGGGCATCACCAAGCGCGAGCTGGCCGAGTACCTCATCGCCGTCGCCGAGCCCTTCATCGCCGCGAACGGGCACCGGCCGGTGTCGCTCGAGCGTTTCCCCGAGGGTGTGGGCGGCAAGGCGTTCTTCTCGAAGAACCCGCCGAAGGGGGCGCCGGCCTTCGTGGAGGCCGTGACGGTGACGTACAACAGCGGGCGCCGGCATCCGCAGCTTTTCCTCGGTGAGATCGCGTCGGCGGTGTGGGCGGCGCAGATGAACACGATCGTGTTCCACCCGTGGGCCTCGCTCGCGAGCGACGCCGACCATCCGATCGAGCTGCGCATCGACCTCGACCCTCAGCCGGGCACGGGGATCGCCGAGGCGGTCACCGCGGCTCACGAGCTGCGGGCCGTGCTGCACGAGGCAGGGCTGGAGGCGTGGATCAAGACCAGCGGTAACCGCGGCCTGCACGTGTTCTGTCCCATCGAGCCGACGCACGAGTTCCTCGACGTGCGGCACGCGGTGATCGCCGCGGCCCGCGAGCTGGAACGACGGATGCCGGATGCCGTGACCACCAATTGGTGGAAGGAGGAGCGGGGCGAGCGCGTCTTCGTCGACTTCAATCAGGCGAACCGCGACCGCACGATGGCGGGGGCGTATTCGCCTCGCGCGCTGTCCACCGCGACGGTGTCGACGCCGGTGTCGTGGGACGAACTCGACGGCCTCGACCCGCTCGCCTTCACCGTGCGCTCGATCCCGGGGCGGTTGGCATCCGTGGGCGATCCGTGGGCGGGGTTCGGCGAGAAGCCCGGGCGCATCGACACCCTGCTGCAGTGGTGGCAACGCGACCTCGACGACGGTCTCGGCGAGCTGCCCTTCCCGCCGGAGTTCCCCAAGATGCCGGGAGAGCCGCCGCGCGTGCAGCCGTCACGGGCGAAGAATCCGTCGTCGGACTGAGGCGGCATCGTCGCATTTTCGCGAAAGGGATGCCAGCGCACATCCGAGTGTTCACCGAACAGTGAGGACACCGGGTGAACGTTCATCTCCGGGTGTCCTGAGATTCGTTCTCACGAGAGGACCTTCCGTCACCGTGGATTCCGACCGGCCCCCCGGCGGTCGGTGAATCCCATACGAAACGGAAGCGAACACATGAACAAGCGCACGACCGGACGTACGCGTCGTCTGATCGTCATGAGCACCGTCGCGGGCGTCGCGCTCGGTGCCACCCCCGGCGTCGCCGCCTCGGCGGAGACCACGGAGACCCCCGCCCCCCAGAACGTCATCGTCCTCATCTCGGACGGTGCCGGCTACAACCAGTTCGACGCCGCTCGCCTGTACGACAGCGGCACCAGTTACCAGCAGGTCGAGGTCGCCCCGAACTCCGGTGCCGCCACGAAGGTGCCCGGTACCAAGAGCGAGGTCTACGACGACTTCCCCGTGCAGCTCGCGCAGTCGCACTACTCCGCGGGCGGTCGCGCCGCGTACACGCCCGAACAGGCCTGGGGCGACTTCTCGTGGGTGGCATCCGGTGCGACCGATTCCGCCGCCGCCGGCACCGCGCTGGGCACGGGCGTGAAGACCACGAACGGCACGCTCGGTTTCTCCGCCGACGGCACGCGCCTGCTGACCGTCGGCGAGCAGGCGATGGAGGTCGGCAAGAAGGTGGGTCTGGTCACCAGCGTCCCCTTCAACCACGCCACCCCCGCCGGCTTCATCGCCCACAACAAGAGCCGCAACGACTACCACGGCCTCGCCACCGAGATGATCGACTCGGGCGTCGACGTGCTCATCGGCGGGGGACACCCCAACTACACGGATGCCGGCACCTCCCGGGCGTCGCACTTCGGTGCGGGGTCGTGGATCTCGCAGACCGATTTCGACCGTGTCACGCAGGGCAAGACGCCCTTCTCGTACGTCGAGAGCAAGGCCGACTTCGAGCGCGTCGCGGACGGACAGAACGTGCCCGACAAGCTCTTCGGCCTCGCTCGCGTCGCCGAGACGTTCCAGTACAACCGTCCCGGTCTGCAGAACAAGAACGTGCTGCCCTTCACCGACGCGGCCAACGCGGACGTGCCGTCGCTGGCCACCTCCACCCGGGCCGCGCTGAACGTGCTCGAGAAAGACGACGACGGCTTCTTCCTCATGGTCGAGGGCGGTGCGGTCGACTGGGCCGGTCACGCCAACCAGACCACCCGCATCGTTGAGGAGCAGCTCTCCTTCAACGACTCCGTCGACGCCGTCACCGACTGGGTCGAGAAGAACTCCAGCTGGGACGAGACGCTCGTCGTCGTCACCGCCGACCACGAGACCGGCTACCTCGCCGGCCCCGGAGCCGGTGCCGAGAAGGGGTGGACCGCCCTCACGGGTGTCGAAGGCCAGCTGCCGAACGTGTCGTGGCACTCCGGCGGGCACACGAACGCGCTCGTCCCGCTGTACGCGAAGGGCGCCGGCTCCGAGGTGCTCACGGCTCGCGCCACCCAGTGGGACTTCGTCCGCGGCGCGTACCTCGACAACACCGACCTCGGCAAGACGATCTTCGACGCCCTCGGGCACGCGGATGCCGAGGGGGACGCGGTCGGCGTCGAGGCGTCGGTGCCCCTGCCCGCCCAGGCCGGTCAGCTGAGCCTCGCTCTTCCCGACACCGACGGCCCCGTCACCTTCGCCGGTGACGCGGCGTCGCAGCAGGCCGCGCTGCCGGAGGTCGTCGTGAACGACTCCCGCAATGAGGCGCAGGCGCAGGGTCGCGGGTGGACGCTGTCGGGTTCGGCGTCGGCGTTCGTCGCCGGTAACCGCTCGTTCGGTGCCGACAACCTCAGCTGGACGCCGAAGGTCGTGCGCTCGGCCGCCGGTGCCGCAGCCGGTGGCACCGCAACGCTGGACAAGCCCGCCACCCTCGCCGACGCCGGTCGCGTCGAGCGTGTCGGCGAGACCGTCGTCGCCGCGGACCTGGCGCTGACCATACCCGCGACCGCCGAGAGCGGCCGCTACGGCAGTGAGATCACCCTGACGCTCTTCGCGAAGGACTGATCCCCTCCGGCCGGTGCGCTCCCCGACGGGGGCGCACCGGCTCCGTTCGTCCCCCTGACCCGAGGATTCCCGTGTTCTCCCGCACCTCTGCTTTCGCTGCGGCCGTCGCCGCTGTCCTGCTCTTCTCCGCCGCGCCGGCGGCTGCTGTTCCGTCTTTCTCTGCCGTGCCGGCGGCTGCTGCTCCGTCTTCCTCCGTCGTGCCGGCGGCTGCTGTTCCGTCTTTCTTCGCCGCGCAGGTGGCTGCTGTTCCGTCTTTCTTCGCCGCGCCGGTTGCTGCTGTCCCGTCCTTTTTCGCCGCGCCCGTGGCTGCCGTCACCGTCGACCCGGCGGCCGCGTCACCGTCCGCCGCGCAATGGTCGGTCTCGCCGGCGAGTTCTGCCGGCCCCGACGGGCGCATCTCGCTCCGTCACACCATCGACCCCGGCGCCGGTATCGATGACGCCATCGCCGTCTCCAACCTCGGAGCCGACCCCGCAACCTATGTCGTCGCGCCGGGTGACGGTGTCGTCGGCGACAGCGGCGCGTTCGACATCGCCGCGGGCGACCCGCAGGACTCCGGTGCCTGGATCACGGTAGGCGGACTGGATGCCGGAGCGGTGACGGTCGCGCCGGGGGAGACCCGGGTGCTTCCGGTCCGGATGGACGTGCCCGACGGGGCAACCCCCGGCGACCACCCCGCGGGAATCGTCGTCGGGGTCACCCGTTCGAGCGACGGGGTTGCCGTGACCAATCGGGTCGGCGTGCGCGTGCACCTGCAGGTGGCCGGCGACATCGTTCCGACGCTGCGAGTCGACGACGTCGCCGCGACGTTCACGCCGTCCTGGATCCCGTTCGCTCCCGGCGTGCTCCGCGTCGAGACGCGGGTCGAGAACAGCGGCAATGTGCGGCTCGGCGCGCTCGCCGCTGTCTCGGAAACCGGCGTCGACGCCGCATCGCTCGCGGGCGATCCCGCTGAACTGTTGCCGGGCGACGCGGCGACCCTGGTGACCGAGACGAGCGCGTGGCCGGTCTTCGCCCTCGTCGGCACGTCCACCGTGCGTCCCGTCGTCCTGGGCGACGACGCGATCGCCGCCCCCGCTCTTGTCGAACAGGGATTCACGACCGCGGCGGTGTCGTGGTCGGGCCTCGCGGCGCTGCTGCTGCTCGCGGGCGCGATCGTGGCGGTGGTCATCGTGCGTCGGCGCGGGCGTCGGAGGGCGAATGCCGAGGTGCCGGCCGGCGCGGCGACGGCGGCGTCTGAGTCCGCCGGGCGGGTGGAGCCGGCTGAGCGGGTGCCGGCGGCTGAGCAGGTGGAGGCCGAGGCGCGGTAGCGGGTGGAGTCGGCCGAGCGGGTGGCGGCCGGGGCGCGGTCGCGGGTGGGGTCGGCTGAGCGGGTGGAGCCGGCTGAGCGGGTGGCGGCCGGGGCACGGTCGCGGGTGGAGCTGAGACGGCGGTGGCCGGGGCTCGGTCGCGGCGCGGAGGCTGGGAACGGCCGGGGCGCCGGCCCGTGCGAAGCGACCTGTGCTCTTGGGCAGCAGGGTTCGGTTCGGGGCGGGATCGGCGTTGCCCGCCCCGATGCGCCGAGAATGCCCCCAAGTCGGCTTCGCACGGGAAGCTATAGCGCGGGGCGCGGGGCGTCGGTCGCGGGGCTCGAGCGAGTGCGGGAGCGGCTGCGGGGCGCAGAATGTGCATTGGGGCGTCCGCTGCCCGCCCCGGTGCACATTTTGTGCCCCGTTCGTAGTTGCTGCACGGGCTGTACGATGCGAGCGGATCCCGAGCGCGGCGAAGGTGGTGGCGAGGCGGGTCGGCGGCGCTGGGTGGGTCGGCGTGGAAACGGGGCATCGGTGGCGGCCGGGCGGCTGCGGGGTGCGGGAGTGGCTGCGGGGCGCGGAATGTGCACTGGGGCGTTCGCTGTCCGCCCCGGTGCACATTCTGCGCCCCGTTCGTGATTGCTGCACGCTGTGCGGTGCGCGCGGATGCCGAGCCGCCCGAGGGTGGCGGCGAGGCGGGTCGGCGGCGCTGGGTGGGTCCACGTGGAAACGGGGCATCGGCGGCAGCCGGGCGGCTGCGGGGTGCCGGAGGGGGTTCGGGGCGCGGAATGTGCATTGGGGCGTCCGCTGCCCGCCCCGGTGCACATTTCGCGCCCCGAACCTGGGCTCCGGAGCGAGCGAGCTCCCGGATCCGCGCCACCCCCGCTCCGACAGGCGATGGCCGCGTGGCCCTCACGCGGGGCGGTCACGGCGAGGCGGCTCTCAGTCGAGCACGCCGCCGAGGTCGTACGAACTCACCGTCTCGAGCTGCGCGAAGGTGCACGAGCGGGCGTCGCGGTCGGGTCGCCACCGGTCGAACTGCACCGTGTGGCGGAAACGCATGCCCTCGAGCTGGTCGTAGCGCACCTCGAGGACGAGCTCCGGGCGCAAGCGCACGAACGATACGTCTTTCGACGCCGAGAAGCGTGAACGATCGGTCTCGCCGACGACGGCGGCGCCGTCGGCATCCCGTTCGACGAGGGGAGCGAGCTCGTCGATCAGTTCTTTGCGCCGCGCGTCCGTCCAGGCCGATACGCCGCCGACGCCGTGCAGGCGTCCTTCGTCGTCGTAGAGCCCGACGAGCAGAGAACCGACACCCTGGCCCGACTTGTGGATGCGATACCCCAGGGCTACCACATCGGCGGTGCGCGCGTGCTTGATCTTGAACATCGTGCGCTTGTTCGGCGCGTACGGCTGCGTGAGCGGCTTGGCTACGACTCCGTCGAGTCCGGCGCCCTCGAACTCGGCCAACCAGCGGCGAGCGAGGTCGGGGTCGTCGGTGGTGCGCGTGACGTGCACGGGGTGGGGGACGGCGCCGAGGAGGTCTTCGAGCTGGGCGCGGCGCTCCGAGAACGGCTCCGCCTGAAGGTCGCGGTCACCGCGCGCGAGCAGGTCGAAGGCGATGAACATCGCCGGGGTCTCTTCCGAGAGCATGTTCACCCGGGAGGCCGCGGGGTGGATGCGCTGTGACAGCGCCTCCCAGTCGAGGCGCTGCGCGCCCGGCTCACCGCGCGCGACGACGACCTCGCCGTCGATCAGGCACGGCTCGGGCAGGATCTGCGCGAAGGCGGTGACGAGCTCGGGGAAGTAGCGAGTGAGCGGTTTTGCTCCGCGGCTGCCGATCTCGACGTCGGTGCCGTCCCACGACACCAGCGCCCTGAAGCCGTCCCACTTGGGCTCGTAGCTGAACCCGCCCGCGACCTTCTCGTGCTCGGGCACGGCGGGCACCGACTTCGCCAGCATCGGTGCGGGGATGTCGTAGGCCACTGCGGTCAGCTTTCCTTGCCGTCGCGGCCCGCGTCACCCTCGGAGCCCGAGAGGGGCACGGGATTCTTGCGCTTCTTGCGCTGCGCCCATTCGGCCGGCTTGTCGTCGCCGTTCCATACGGTGATGATGCCCCAGACGACCGCCGTGAGGGGGACGGCGAGGAGGGTGCCGAGGATGCCGCCGATTGCCGTCCCGCCGGCCAGTACCACCAGCACCACGAACGAGTGCAGCTTCATGGAGCGGCCCATGAGCACGGGCTGCAGGAAGTTGCCCTCGAGCTGGTTCACGAGGACGACGACGCCGACGACGATCAGCGCCACGATCGGGCCGTTGGTGACCAACGCCACCAGCGCCGCGAGGATGCCGGCGGTCACGGCACCCACGATCGGGATGAATGCGAGCAGGAACACCAGCACCGCGAGCGGCAGCGCGAGGGGCACCTGCAGGATCGCCAGACCGATGCCGATGCCGATGGCGTCGACCGCGGCGACGGATGCCGTGCCGCGCACGTACGAGCCGAGAACGGTCACCGTCTTGTCGCCGATGCGGCGGGCGCGGTCGTAGTGTGCGCCGTGGAAGGGGCGCAGCACGAACTCCCACATGCGGGGGCCGTCCTTGAGGAAGAAGAAGAGGATGACGACCATGAGCACGAAGCCGGTGACGAACGACGCGACCGCGCTCACCCCGGCGAGGGCGCCGGTGCCGAACTGGGCGCTCGTGACGAAGTCGCCGATGCCCTGGAGGGCCGCGTTCACTTGATCGGGCGAGATCGCGAACGGCAGCGTGTGGTACCAATCCTGGGCCTTCTCGAAGCCTTCGACGGCCTGCGAGCTCAGCGAGTCCCACTGGTTGATGACGGCGTTGACGACCAGCCAGCCCAGCGCCGCCAGCACGACGACCACGGCGAGCAGCGTCAGTAGCGTCGCGATGACGGAGGGCACCCCCTTGCGTCGCATCCACATCGTGACCGGGCCGAAGGCAGAGGCGAAAATCAGCGCCAGTACAAGGGGGATGATCACCAGCGTCACCTGACCGATGCCCCAGATGAGACCGGCGACGAGGACGACGACGATGATGATCTGCACGGCCCGCACGGCCAGGCGGCCGAAACCATCGGCCCACAGGCTCTTCGGTGGTGCCTGTACCGCCTTGGCGACGGATGCGACCGCGTCGCGAGGCGCGGAATGACGAGAGAACAGGCCCATGGTCACACGGTAGCGGGGGCCTCCGACATCGGCTGCGCTGTTGCGCCGCGCCCTGCCACGGATTAGGGCCGCAGACACGTGGCATCCCGTGGTCGGACCTCGTCGCCGGCCCAGGCGGCGCTGCCCCGCCGCGGGTACGTGGCATCCCGTGGTCGATCGGCGCCGCTCGCCGGGCGGCGCGTCTCCGCCGGGGTGACCGGCATTCCGAAACCGTATGCGTGCGCGAGACCGCATGCGGTGGGCATCGCGCCCGTGCAGTCTCGGCGAACCGGCTACGGTTTCCGCGAACCGCGAACCGCGAACCGCGAACCGCGAACCGCGAACCGCGAACCGCGAACCGCGAACCGCGAACCGCGAACCGCGAA
>NZ_JALGRP010000001.1:529742-594569 GCF_022815605.1 Microbacterium sp. VKM Ac-2923
CAGCTGCGTGCTCAGCGAGGGTTCCCGCCGGCATACGGCGCACGGCATCCGGGGTCAGACGAACGCACTCATCCCGGTGATGTCGCGGCCCAGGAGGAGCGCCTGGACGCTTTCGGTGCCCTCGTAGGTGTGGATGGCCTCGATGTCGGCCATGTGCTGCATGACGCCGTTCTCGAGCAGGATGCCGTTGCCGCCGAGCAGATCGCGGGCGATCGCCGCCACGCGTCGCGCGGCACGGGTGTTGTGGTACTTCGCGAGTGATGCCTGCGTGGGCCGGAGCCCGCCGCTGGTCTCGAGGTCCGCCAAGCGCCGGCAGTACAGCTGCATGGCGGTGAGCTCGTCGAGCATCTGAGCCAGTCGCTCCTGCACCATCTGGAACGCAGCGAGCGGCTTCCCGAACTGCATGCGCTCGGTGGCATACGTCCGCGCGATCTCATAGCAGGCGGTCGCGTGCCCGAGCGCCGACCACGCGACACCCGACCGCGTGGCGTACAGCACCCGCGAGGCATCCTTGAAGGTGTGCGATCCGGGCAGCACGGCATCCGCGGGAAGACGCAGGTCGTCCAAGGCGATGTGCGCTTGATGGATGCCGCGCAGCGACACCTTTCCAGTGATGACGGTGCCGACGTAGCCCGGGGTGTCCTGTTCGACGAGGAAGCAGCGGACCTTGCCGTGGTCGTCGCCGCCCTCGTTCTCGACGCGGGCCCAGACGAAGGTGATGCCGCCGGACGCGCCGTTGCCGATCCACTTCTTCGTGCCGCTGAGTGACCAGCCCGCGTCGGTGCGGGTCGCGGTCGTCTCGAGCGACACGGAGTCGGAGCCGTGGTCAGGCTCGGTGAGGGCGAAGGCGCCGAGCACCGTGCCGTCGGCCAGGGACCGCAGCCAGCGCTGCTGCTGCTCGGGGGAGCCGAACAGAGCGAGGGTGCGCAGGGCGAGGCCGCCCTGCACGGCGAGGGCAGTCGCGAGCGAGCCGTCGTGCCGCGACACCTCCATGTTGACGAGACCGGCCGCCAGCGGCGACGTGTGCGGGAGGTCGGGATGCTCGATGCCGTCGGTGAAGAGCTCGAGCTCGCCCATGCGTTCGACCAGCTCGACGGGGTAGGTCGCGGCATCCCATTCGCCCTGCATCCGCGTGCCGACCTCATCGACGAATGCCTTGGCGCGGTCCCAGACGGTGCGATCGGCGTCGGGGATGTCGGCGAACACCGCGTAGTAGTCGGTGTCGCGGCGGCCCAGCAGGTCGTAGTGGGCGACGCGCTCTCCGGGGAGCGTGCGGGCATCGGCGTCGATGGTCATGGTCCCCAGTATCGCGCATATTGGGACTGAGTGTCACTGGTGCGGCGAGTTCGGTGGGAGCCGTCGTCGTCGGGTCGGGTGTCCAGGACGCCCGGACGTCGTTGTGGGGTGGCGCGCGGCGTTGGGTGTCCGGGACGCCCGGAGGTTTTCGCGAGGTGGCGCGCGGCGTTGGGTGTCCAGGACACCCGGACGTCTTCGTGGGGCGTCCGGATGTTGTGGACGCTGGCGCAGGGAACGTGAACGGGGTCCGGGGCCGAGGACGACCCGGATGCCGGGCGGGTAGGGTCACGGGCGTGAGCGCGCTGACCTTCCTCCCCGCCGTCGACCATCCCGAGCTCCTCGCCGCGCCCGTCGCCGCCGCGATCGATCGCCTGCCTTCGGACATCGCCGCGCGCATAGAGGTCGCCGAGGTCGACCCAGCCCTGGCCGATACCGCGGCATTCTGCGCGGCCTACGGTCAGAGCCTCGACATCTCGGCCAACTGCCTCGTGGTGCAGGGCACGCGCGGCGCCGACGTCCGCACCGCCGCCTGCCTCGCCCTCGCCACGACCCGCCTCGACGTGAACGGAGCGGTGCGGAAGCTGCTCGACGCGCGGAAAGCCACGTTCGCGCCGATGGACGACGCCGTGTCGCAGACAGGCATGGAGTACGGCGGCATCACACCCTTCGGCATCCCGGACGACTGGCGACTGCTGCTGGACGCCCGCGTTGCTGCTCTGCCGCGGGTCATCGTGGGCGCCGGAATCCGCGGCGCGAAGCTCTTCCTCCCGGGCGAGGTGCTGGCATCCCTTCCCGGGGCCGAGATCGTGGAGGGTTTGGCCAAGCCCGCGGCGTGAGCAGCGCCGAGTGTCCACGACACCCGGACGATATTTCACAACGTCCGGGTGTTACGGACACTCAGCTGGCGAGGGTGACACCGACCGCGCCGGGGCTGCATCGGGCACGTGCCGGCCCGCGTCAGCCGTAGAGGTCCCGCGCGGCCGCGCCGCCGCGGCACGCGTCTGCCGCGCGCCAGTGCCGCCGCCGCACGCGTCAGCCGCGCGCCAGTGCCGCCGCATGCGTCCGCCGCGCGCCGATGCCGCCGCACGCGTCCGCCGCAGAGGTCCCGCGCTGCAGCGGCAGCCCGCGTCAGTCGGGCAGGCTCGCGCGCAGGCGCCGGGTGACTTCGGCCGCGGGCATGCGGCGCGGGAAGGCCGCGACGATCAGGTCGTCGCCCGCGGCGTCGTCGCCGTCGGGGTGCACGCCGTAGCGGCGGAGGGCGTCGTCGAGGGCGCGACGCAGGACGGATGCCGGCACCCGCGCTCCGCGCATCAGCCGGCGCAGCACGTGGTTGTGCACCGCGGTGACGAGGGCGGCGAAGCCGACGGCATCCAGTGGGTCGAGACCGGGGAGTGCGTCGCGCAGGTACTGGTCGAAGAGGCGTTCGTAACGGAAGACCGTGACGATCTCGCGGTCGCGCAGGCCGGGGATCTCGCGCACGATCTTGTATCGGCGTCGTGCGAGCTCAGGGTCGGCGGCGAAGTGGCGGAACACGCGCACCGATGCCTCGCACACGGCCACCCAGGGATCGTCGTGCGGCTGCGAGAGGTAGGCGCGGGTCTCGGCGAGCAGCACCTCGTGGTCGGCGAAGACGACGTCTTCCTTACCGCCGAACTGACGGAAGAACGTCGAGCGCGACACCCCCGCGGCCTGGGCGATCTGCTCCACGGAGGTCTGGTCGTAGCCGTGCGCGACGAAGAGGTCGATCGCCGCGGCCACCACAGCCGTGCGACTCGAGGGGGCGGCGCTGTCGGTCACGATGCCGAGCATATCCGCGGCCCGCGCACGGGGGCCGTGCGGGCGCGCGGTCCGGGTTCCGCGGTCGGGTGGGAGGGACCGGTGGGACGGAGGCGCGGTCGCCCGTCGACGTGGGCGTGGAGGCGGCGCGGCGGCTCGGCGGTGTCCCAGAAACGCTATTCGTGCGCATGAACGCGTTGCCGCGGCGTTTATCGCCACGAACGGCGTTTATCGGCGAGCACATGGCGGCCGGGGCACGACGCGAGGCACGACGCGGGGCGACCGTCCGTGGGTGAACCGCGCGCATCGACCTGCGCGAGACCCCCCGCTAGACGATCCCCCCGGAGGAGGCAACCGGATGCCGCGTCGCCGTCGCCCGCGGTGGGATGGACGCATGACCTCCCCCCTGTGGCACCGAGACCGGACCTCCGTCGCGACCCCGTTCGAGGCGGATGCGCGGCACGATGTCGTCATCGTCGGAGCGGGGATCACCGGCTTGTCGACCGCGGTGATGCTCGCCGAAGCGGGCGTCGATGTCGCCGTCGTCGACGCGGGCGACGTTGGCCAGGGGGCGACCGCGGCGTCGGTGGGAATGGCATCCCTTTTGCAGGGGACGACGCTGGCGGCACTGCGGCGGCATCATCCGGCGGGACTCGTCCGCGCGTACGTCGACGCGAATCGCGCCGGCCAGGAGTGGCTCGCCGCGCGGGCGGGCGGGGCGGCCGACCGCCGCACGGCGTTCACCTTCGGGCGGGGGCTCGCCACTGACGTCGCGCTCGACGCGGTGCGCGACGCGGCCCGTGAGGCCGGTCTGCCCGTTCGCGAAGACGCGCCCGGCGACCTCGGCGGGCACACCCCCGTGCGTGCCCTCGCCCTCGACGACCAGCTCGCACTCGATCCCGTGCTGCTCGCGACCACGCTCGCGCGCGCGGCGGTCGACGCCGGCGCAAAGATCCACACGGGCGTTCGCGTAAGGGATGTGCGGGCGCTGCCGAGCGGTCGCATCGACACCGACCACGGCACCCTCTTCGGCGACACCGTCGTGCTCGCCACCGGCACCCCCCTCACGCGACGCGGTCTCTACGACCTGAAGACGCGCGCCCTGCGCTCGTGGGCGATCGCCTTCGAGATGGAGGGGGATGCCGAGACCCCGGGCGGTATGTGGAGCGAGGTCGGCGCCGGCGGACGCAGCGTCGTGGCGGCGCCGTCGTCGTTCGGGCGTTCCGTGCTCATCGTCACGGGGGCGCGGCATCCGGTGGGCTCGGCTCGGTCGGAGGTCGCGCTCGCCGAGGAGTTGGCCGCGTGGGCGCGGCGGACGCTCCCCGTCGGCGCCGAGATCGCGCGGTGGTCTGGCCAGGACTATCAGTCGCACAACCTGGTGCCGTTCGTCGGAGGGATGCCGCGCGGCCTCGGCCGTCTGCGCTTCGCCACGGGATACGCGGGGTGGGGTCTGGCCAACGGCCCGGCGGCCGCGATGCGCCTCACGGACGAGATCCGCGGCGTTTCGCGCGGTGCTCGGCCGCGGTGGATGCGCACGATCGGAACGCGCATGACCGTGCCCGCCGACCTCGGCCGGGGGATCGGGGAAGCGAGCCGACGGGTCGGAGTGGCGGCGGGGGCGCTGTCCGCGGCCGTTCCGGCGCCGGCGAAGCGTCCGGCGGAGGGCGCGGGCGTCGTGGCTCGGCAGGGGCTGCGCACCGCCGCCGTGTCGACCATCGACGGCCGGACCCGCGTCGTCGTCGCCCCGGCTCCGCTCACCTGGAATGACGCCGAACGCTCCTGGGACAGCCCGGTCGACGGCTCGCGCTACGCACCCGACGGCTTGCGGCTCGAGGGCGCGGCCTCGGCGGATCTCCCGTCGGCGGGCTGAGGGACGGGATGCCGCGGCGTGCTGTGCAGCCGACGGAAGCATCGGGCTGAGGCACGGGATATCGCGGCGCGGTGCGGTGGCGTCGGCGGTGGCGGGTCGAGGGACGGTATGCCGCGGCGTGCTGCGGCGGCGTCGGTGGTGGCGGGTGGAGGGACGGGATCCGCGGCGTGTTGTCGGTCGTCGGAAGCGGCGGGCTGGATCGGTATGCCGCGGCGTGCTGCGTCGGATGGCTGAGGGTCGGGATGCCGCGGCGCGCTTGTGGCATCGTCGAGGGTGGCGGGCGCAGGCCGCGAGACGGCGTCTGACGAGACTGCTGCAGCCGGCAGCTGAAATGTCACCGAGACGCAGTCTCGGCCGGGTCCGCCGTCGGAGCGCCGCCGCCCGCCTCAGCTCTTCGCGCCGGTGAACGCGAGCGCGCCGCCGAGACCGATCATCATGACGCCGCCCGTCGCGGAGAGCGTCGAGATGCGCTTCGGCGAGCGGGCGAACCACGTGCGGGCCGTGCCCGCGGCGAGTGCCCACACGCTGTCGCAGGTCAGCGCGAGCACCTGGAAGATGAGGCCCAGCACGAGCAGCTGCATCCACACCGCCCCCGCGCGCGGGTCGACGAACTGCGGCAGCACGGCGACGAAGAAGGCGATGGTCTTGGGGTTCGTGACGCCCACGATGAAGCCCTGGCGAAGGAGCGTCCACGACGACGCGGGGGCGGTCGCGGCCCCGGCGACGTGCGCGTGGCGATGGCGGATCGCCTGGATGCCGAGCCACACGAGGTAGATCGCGCCGACGATCTTCAGCACGGTGAAGGCGACGACGGAGGATGCCACGATCGCGCCGACCCCGAACGCGACGGCGAGGACCGCGGGCACGGTGCCGAGGGCGTTGCCGACGACGCTGAGCACACCCGCGCGGCGGCCGAGGGCGATCGACCGACCGATGACGAACAGCACGCTGGGACCCGGGATGACGATGATGACGACCGACGCGGCGACGAAGGCTGCGAGGTGCTCGATCGGAGGCATGCGTGCAGCGTACTGCCCTCGCGTTTCACGAAGTTCCCGCGCCTCGAGCCCGCCCGCGCGGTGCGCTCCGGCGCGTACTCCGCGTGAGGGGTCAAAAATTGTCGCCTAGCGGCCTCGCTGAGCGACAAGAATTGACCTCTCACGCGCCTGCTCGACCCCCACGCGCATGGCTGACCTCGCGCGCCTGCCCGACCCTCAGGCCGGCACGGCCTCCCGCGCGAGCAGCTCGCTGATTCGCCCGACGCAGCCGCCGCAGCCGGTGCCGGCGCGGGTCGACGCCTTCACGCACGCCACGGTGGGTTCCCCGGCGGCGACAGCCTCGCGGATCGCGCCCGCGCTCACGCCGTTGCACCAGCACACCGTGGCATCCGCGGCGAACGGGTCGGCCACGACGGCCATCCCGGTGTCGGGGGCGTCGAGCCGCAGCAACGACGAGCGGTCGGCGGGCAGCTCGGAGCCCCGCTCGAACAGAAGGGTCAGCTCCGCGCCGGTGCGCGGCATCCCGACCGCGACGAAGCCGGTCAGCACCCCGTCGACCGTGACGAGCTTGACGTATGCCCCGCGGGCAGGGTCGGCCCAGAGCGTGACCTGGGGGCCGTGGCATCCGGGGGCGTGGGAGAAGGGGTCGGCGTCGACCGCGCCTCCGGCGACGACGTCGATGCCCTCGGCCTTCAGCATCACGACCCCGGGGCGTTCGACGGGCGCCGGCACGGCTGCCCCGGCAGAGGACACCCCCGACGACAGCAGCGCCGCCAGCCGGTCGGCCTGCCGCCAGCCCGGGCCGATGAGCCCGCTCGGGCCTCCCGGCACACGGCCGTCGGCGCCGGCGTCGGCCGGATCGGCGACGTGGGCGCAGTCGCCGATGGCGAAGACGTGCGGGTCGGTCCACGAGCGCGATGCCCCGTCGACCAGCACACCGCTCGAGATGGCGAGACCGGCGAGGGATGCCACCTCGGTGCGTGCCGCGACCCCGCACGACAGTACGAGCAGGTCGCCCGCGAGCACCTTGCCGTCGGCGCAGACGAGGCCGTCGAACCACGCCTGACCGTGGTCGTCGTAGCGCTGCACGATGCTCTCCGCGCGGGCGTGGTGCATCATCTCGACGCCGACGGTCGTGGCGGCGGCGGCGAGCACGCGTCCGCCGTTCTCGTCGAGCGTGCGGTTCATCGGGGCGGCGGAGTGGTACGCCACCATCACCTCGGCGCCGGCTTCGGCGGCGGCCAGCGCCAGCTCCATGCCGAGCACCCCCGCGCCGAGCACGACGATGCGCTGACCGGCCGACACCGCTGCGCGCACGTGCTCCGCGTCGGCGAGATCTCGGAGCGCCACGACCCCGCGGGGGAGCGGCGCCGAACCGTGGTCGAGCTGGTCGGGAACCCCCGGCCGCGCCGCGCGGTGCCGCTGCGCCCGCTCGAGACCGGCGAGGGTGGGAACGTTCGCGCGCGCCCCGGTCGCGAGTACGAGCCGGTCATAGGGGATCCGGATGCCGTCGTGCAGCCGCACGACCCGACGGTCGCGGTCGACGCCGACCACCGTCATCCCGAGCACGAACCGCACGCCGGCTTCTTCGGCGACGAGACGGTCGCCCATGTCGAGGCCGTCGCGGTCGGCCCGGCCGACGGCGTACTCGGCGAGCAGCACGCGGTTGTAGACGTCGTGCGTCTCGGCGCCGATGACCGTCAGGTCGATGCGCCCATCGCGCACCGCGGGCAGGAGTCCCTCGATCAGCCGTGCCCCGACGGGGCCGTAACCCACCAGCACCACACGCTCAGACATGGATCTCCTCTTCGGCGGTGCTCGGCTGGTCGAACGTTTCACTCGCTCGGACGGAACCTGCGGACGTGGATGCCGCGGGCGAGGCCCCCGGGAGCCCCGACGCGACGACGGGCCCGACCCCCGGATGCTCCGACACCACCACGGGCCCGTGTTCCGTGGCTGCGACGGCGGGCACAGCGGCATCCGGAGCCACCCGCACCCGCGTGCGCTTGAACTCCGGCATGGCCGACGTCGGGTCGACGATCGCCTCGGTGAGGCGGTTGGCGCACTCGTCGCCGGCGTAGTGGAACGGCAGGAACACGGTGTCGTGGCGGATGTCGGTCGTCACGCTCGCCCGCGCCCGCACGGTGCCGCGCTCGTTCGACACGGCGACGAGCGCACCTTCGCGGATGCCGAGGCGAGAGGCCGTCGCCGGGTGGATCTCGAGCCGCGCCTCGGGGCGGGCGCTGTTCAGCTCAGCGACGCGGCGGGTCTGGGTGCCCGACTGGTACTGCTGCAGATAGCGGCCGGTGACGAGGGTGAGGTCGCCGCCGCGGTCGGTGGGCGCCGGGGGAGTGGCATCGACCGGTACGAGCTTGGCGCGCCCATCGGCGTGGGCGAAACGTCGGGTGAACGGACGCGGGGTGCTTTCTGAGCGGTACGGCCAGTACGCCTCGATGCCGGTGTCGAGCAGGGCGTGCGACAGGCCAGAGTAATCGGCGATGCCGCCCTCCGACGCGCGGGCGAGCTCGTCGAACACTTCTGAAGGATCGATCGACCAGGTGGATGCCGCGCCCAGGCGCCGCGCGATCTCGGCCATGATCCACAGCTCGCTGCGGGTGCCGTCGGGCCCGGGCAGAGCCTGGCGGCGGCGGATGACCCGGCCCTCGAGCGAGGTCATGGTGCCCTCCTCCTCGGCCCACTGCAGCACGGGCAGCACGATGTCGGCCAGAGCGGCGGTCTCGGAGAGGAAGAAGTCGCAGACGATGAGGGTGTCGAGCGCCGCGAGGTTCGCGCGCACGGCTTCGACGTCCGGCGCCGAAACGACGACGTTGGAGCCGGCGACCAGCAGGGTCTTCACCGGGCCGCCGAGTTCTGCGAGGAGCGCGGTGGCCGGGATGCCGGCATCCGGAAGCTCGTCCGGGTTGACGCCCCAGACGCCCGCGACGTGCCGACGCGCCTCGGGGTCGCGGATCGAGCGGTAACCGGGCAGCTGGTCGGCCTTCTGGCCGTGCTCGCGTCCGCCCTGGCCGTTGCCCTGTCCGGTGAGGGTGCCGTAGCCCGAGCCCTCGCGGCCGACGAGGCCGAGCACGAGGGCGAGGTTGATCGCGGCGGTCGCGGTCGCGGTGCCGTCGACGTGTTGTTCGACGCCGCGTCCGGTGAGGATGTACGCGCGGCCCGCGGCGAGGCGGCGGGCGGTGGCCTTGAGGTCGGCAACCGGGACGCCGGTCGTCGCGGAGGTCCGCTCCGGCCACCACTGCGCGACGCTGCGCCGTAGGGCATCGAAGCCGTTCGTCCGGTCCTCTATATAGGCGCGGTCCGCGAGGCCTTCGGAGAGGGCGATGTGCGTGAGGCCGAGCAGCAGCGGAAGATCGGTGCCGGGGGCCGCCTGCAGGTGGGTGCCGGCGCTGTCTTCGGTGAGGCGCGCGGTGGCCGAGCGACGCGGGTCGACGACGATCAGGCCGCCGGCGGCGCGGGCTCCGGCGAGGTGCGCGAGGAACGGCGGCATGGTCGCGGCGACGTTCGAGCCGAGCAGCAGGATGGTCTCGGCGTCATCGAGGTCGGTGACGGGGAAGGGCAGGCCTCGGTCCATGCCGAACGCCCGATTGGATGCCGCGGCCGCCGACGACATGCAGAACCGGCCGTTGTAGTCGATGCGCGAGGTGCCGAGGGCGACGCGGGCGAACTTGCCGAGCTGGTAGGCCTTCTCGTTGGTGAGTCCGCCGCCGCCGAAGATGGCGTTGGCGTCGGGTCCGTGCGCGGCCTTCGTGTTGCGGAACGCCGCGGCGACGGCATCCAGAGCGTCGTTCCAGGTGGTCTCGGCGAGGGTGCCGTCGGAGCGCCGCATCAGCGGCATCCGGAGTCGGTGGGGGGATGCCAGGAGCTCCGCCGACGTCCAGCCCTTGGCACAGAGCCCTCCCCGGTTGGTGGGGAAGTCGCGGCCGGCGACCGTGGTCTCACCCTCGTGGGTGACGGTCATGGCGCACTGCAGCGCGCAGTAGGGGCAGTGGGTGTCGGCGGAGCTCATGGTCATCAGATCCGGGTGCCGGTCTTCTTCGCCATCCGCAGGTAGACGCCGGCGGTGAGGGCGAGGAAGGCGACGTAGGCCAGGGCGAACCAGCCGAGGGCCGGGGTGTACGAGCCGAACGTCGTCTTCGAGAAGCCGAGCAGCTGCGGGATGAAGAACCCGCCGTACGCTCCGATCGCCGAGACGAGGCCGAGGGCGGCGGCGGCCTTGCGCTGCGCGCCGATGCCGTTGTTGGAGCGGAGGGCGAAGATCGTCGGAATCATGCGGTACGTCGCACCGTTGCCCATGCCGGCGGCGGCGAACAGCACCAGGAAGCAGAGCAGGAAGACCGCGAAGTTCTGCATCGGCAGGGTCAGGATGACGCCCAGGATGCCGAGACCCATCACCGTGAACGCGCCCATCGTGATGACGGTACCGCCGAAGCGGTCGGCGAGCTTGCCGCCGTAGGGGCGGGCGAGCGACCCGACGAGGGCACCCAGGAAGGCGAGGGTGACGGTGGCGGTGCCGATCGCGATCCCCTTGAAGTCGGGGAACGTGTCGGCGAGCAGCTTCGGGAAGACGCCGGCGAAGCCGATGAACGAGCCGAAGGTGCCGATGTAGAGGACGGCCATGATCCACAGGTGCGGCTCTTTCAGAGCGGCGAGGGATGCCGTGATGTCGGCCTTCGCGCTGGAGAGGTTGTCCATGCGGAAGTACGCGCCGACCATGGCGACGATGATGAGCGGCACCCAGATGAGACCCGCGAGCGGCAGGTTGAGGGTGGCGGCGGCGCCGACGGTGATGACGATCGGCACGACGAACTGCGCGACCGAGGCGCCGAGGTTGCCGCCGGCGGCGTTGAGTCCGAGCGCGTACCCCTTCTGGGCCGCGGGGTAGAAGAACGTGATGTTCGCCATCGAGCTGGCGAAGTTGCCGCCACCGAAGCCGGCGAACGCGGCGATCAGGAGCAGGATGCCGAACGGAGTTGCGGGGTTCGATACCGCGATGGCGAGGCCGATGCTCGGGATGAGCAGGAGTCCTGCGGAGACGATCGTCCAGTTGCGGCCGCCGAAGCGCGGAACCATGAACGTATAGGGAATGCGCAGCGTCGCGCCGACGAGGCTCGGCATCGAGATCAGCCAGAAGATCTCACCGGTCGAGAGCTGGAAGCCCGCCGCGGGCAGCGACACGACGACGACCGACCACAGCTGCCAGACGACGAACCCGAGGAACTCGGCGAAGATCGACCACCGCAGGTTGCGGGAGGCGATGGCCTTGCCCTCTTTCGCCCACTGAGTGGCGTTCTCGGGGTTCCAGTTGTCGATCCAACGGCCGGGGCGGTGGACGAGCTCGGCGCTCTGTGTGCCTGCAGTCGTTGCGGCGGGCGGCGCCGCTGCGGCTTCGGGGCGCGGGTCGGTGACGGTCACGGGTTCCTCCGGAAGGCGATGTGGGGAGGTGCAGCGCCCCGCATGGGTGGGGCGTGGTCGCCAGCGTAGGGAGGAGGGGTTTCCCGGGACCGCGTGCCCGGGGGCGGGGAGGTAACGGTTGTTTCACCCGCGGCGGGGGAGGGGGAGAGGGGGAGTTTACGTGGGCGTTACATGTCGTGGTTCGGGGCTACGTCCTCCGCATCATTCTCATCTGGGGAAGCTACCGACTGATTCAGCAGGCCAAAGGGGACGTGAACGCTTGGTACATCGTTCTGGGCAGCGTCCAGATGAGTGCGCTGATCCTCGAAGAAAATGTGCGGGCGTAGCACACGGAGAACTTTGGCCTTCTCGATGCCTCCAAGGAAGAACGCATCATTCACGCGTAGCCCGTGCGCTCGCAGCGACCGGATCACTCGCTCGTGAGAAGGCGCGTTTCGGGCTGTGACGATCGCGACGTGCACGCGCCTGTTGTAGGTGCGATCGGCGATTACAAGTGACTCCTCAATATCTTGAATTCGGTTGATGTCCCGAAGAAGCTTTGCGAGGCGGCCCTCTCCGATCGGGACCTCGACGTTATCCACCTCGTGGGAATGGAAGGCGGCCAACCCTAACGCCTGCATCACCTGCTCTGATGAATCGTCCGCGATGACGCCGTCGAAGTCGAAGGCGATGCGAAGGTCGCCAGACCCCGTCGCACCGGCTGTCGCACTCGCCGCAGGGGTCCCGATCACCTGGCCAGCGGCGAACCCCAATTCGAGCGCCTCGCGCACGTCTTGCTCATTCGCCGACAGGAACAAGGACATGTCGAGTGCTTCCATGAACCTGTGCGGAGAGCGGCCCTGCATGAATATAGCTCGCGTGATCGGGAGCCGATGCGCTTCTATCGACTTCATCACCCTAAGGCCAGTCTCCGGGTCGTTCCTTGACAGAACGATGACTTCAACAAGCGGCTTCTCTGCATCCAGATCATTTAACGATAAAAGTCGCTGGATGAACGGAAACGCTACACCCGGCCGAAGTGTGTCGTTCAGATGTTCTTCTTGGTACTCTCTGTACCCATCCTCGCCGAGGTCCACGAACACGGCGTGCGACTCTTCGAGGTTGAATAGCGCACTGGAAGCGACGCCGATGACCAGCATCTTCTTGAGGTCGTATGGCACGGCGGATCCTCTCAGATCAATCATATTTGCGAAGCTTGCCGGAGCAGCCTCGATCTGCATACTAGATCACAACGAGAATCGGGTCACCCAAGCGGTGAGGACGGATCCCCTGCTGCCAGCAAGACGGGCCTGCTGAATGGCTTTGCTAATCGTTCTGCAGCAAGCCAGATGCGGTCTGTGGCTCGAAGGAGGGAGAATCTCCGGCAGTAGTGCCCGAGTTGCGTCGACGACGATTGGGATAACCCGCCCACATCTTGGCAAATTCGCCGGCAAAGCGACGGGTAAACCTCAACACCTCATTCGGGTCACCGAAGCTGGCGGAGGTCATAAGGTGCTGCGGATGCTTCAGTCCGGGCAGTCCCATCCAGTCCAAAGTTGTCGGGCGGGTGAACGTGTGTTCGTAGCTCCTGGGTCCGACGAAGTCATGGCGAGACTGACCCCACTCGTCCCTACGAACCGCGGAGGGGATGTACAGCAGCCTGGCGAACCCAAGATTCTCGATTCGAGTCACGCTGGAACGAGTAGCTTCGAGTGCCTTCTCAACCCGCGAGATGTCGCGAGCTGTGCGTCGATAGTGCGCGTAATCGTTTCGCACCGCATGAACTTCGGCATTAGACATCGCGGACGAGATTGCGCGCAATCCGTCGATAATCCGGTCTTGGCTAGGACGCGATAGGTCTAGGAATGGGAGAGTCGACCTCAGAGCGAATCTCTTGAGTTCGGTCTTCCCGTCGTACAGGGGCATCTCAGATTGTTTGCGGGAATAGGGCGTTGGATCCTGCCTACATTCGTCGAGTCGACGTGCGAGGGCATTGAATCCGTCAATAAGGTTTCGGAGCTCAACCTTCTCGCTTGGGAAATCGGGAGCGAATGACGATGCCGCCGGCCCTTTCGCGTAGGCGCTCTGCAAGAGGGTTAGCCCGTCTCTGCGATCGTCCTCGTCGTCGTAGGGGAAAGGAAACGAACTTTGTACATGGTCTGACAAAAGCGCCCACGATGTGAAGGCTAAAGAGTTGATGAGTATCCCCTCCAGCTCTGCGAAGTATGGTGCGGCAGCCTCAATGAATCGCTCCGAGCTGCCGAATGCAGAGGATTGTGTCAGAGCCCACAGTCTCTCGTGTCTTCTCCAGAAATCTGCGTGCGGATCGTCATCCGGGTGAGGCGGGAAGCCAAGCTTCCACAAGAGGGCATCAACTAGCTGGGCGTCCGTGAGGTCATCCCCGCTCTCTACCCCGACTTCATGACAGGCCGTGATCATGTTGGTCTTGCGAGCTAGGACGAGACGCTCCAACGATTCTTTTGGTGACCTCGTATGAAAGAAGTGCTCGAGACGCTCGTCCAGATCGTCGATGTCAATGCCCCGAAGTTGCCACTCCAGCTCCTGAACGTCGGCGCCGGCTTCTCGAACATAAAGCTGATTAAGCAGGCGCCGTTGACGCAGCAACGCCAACCCGAGGTCGTCGGCAACGAAACGCACCCCGTAGTGCCCGAGTTCCGCTCGCAGTGAAAAGGCTCCCGACCTGCTGTTGGCTACAACTGTCTTCCTGACGTCCCCCAGGGGCACCTTGATAACCCCGTGATGCACCAATCGGTCGATGGCGGCCGCCACGGCGTCCTCTTCTGCCAGAAGGGTCACCTGAAGTAGCTGCGCTCGGGAAAGTCCCGCGACCATGTCCCGTGCGGGACCAACGGCGACCAGTCCCGCAACGGCCGTGCGCAGCGTGCCCCTGGTGGTGTCCAACAGCTCGCAGACAAGATCGGCCAGCTCCGGGTCGGTAAGCACATCCCCAAGTAGGGGGAGTAGAACGCCTGCTCGTTTGTCTCCGTAGAAGGAAGCTGTGAGACCACTCAAGTCGTCCGCAAGCTCCCACCAATCGCTGACCTCCGAGCCAGAAGATTGCAAGACGGAGTGCAGCTTTCCGCGATCGCGGTTGATCGGTGCGTCCTGCGAGGTTTGGAGAACGACAGGATGGAGAGTCGGACAGCTGGCAACGGCGCAGTGGTACGCGGCCACTCTCTTCGAGGCAGTGATCTTGCGCGAGGTGTGGCTTTCTCGAAGGCCAAACGGGCCTACAGTATATCGCCCGTATTGAAACACCCCTGATGGGAGAGCGCTGAGGAGCTTTTGAGTTTCGTCGACGGTCAAGAAATCTTTTCACTGTCGTGCTGTGCAGCGAAAGCGTCGTAAAGCGAGCGACCCAAGATGAATGGAAATTTCAGCGCACCGTCGACTAGTTCGCCATTTATAGCTGCAGCTATTTCATTGAGATCCGTTGCATTGAGGTCGACGAGGAGGTCCGAGTGGCCGAGGGTCAGGGCGCACATGAGGCGTCCGTCCTTTGCGTTCACCTTCTCCTTGCGAGTCAACTTGTCCAGAACAACTTGACCCGCTTCGGAGAGTTTTATTGCGTCGTTCAGACGATCAGGAACGACGTAGCTGTCATCGATAATGCAGTCGCCGAGCAAATCCATAAGGTCGGCAAAGTCGACGAAAGTTCGCCTCCATTCAGTATCAACGTATTCGGTCTTTAGTTGTTCAACAGTGCGCGCGTTCATGGTTCCCCCCAGGGTGTTCGACCGCATGCTCATGGTAGTCATTCCCACCGCGAGCAGCACGCACATTATCCGCGGCAACTCCTGCTCGACCTTGCCCCCGTCGGGTGAGCGTGTCGGCGGCCGCGAGTGAAGCGTACTCGGGAAGACATCGAGGCCATCATTGGCTCGCACTTCATGACCATGTCGTCGTAGGCCATCGCGCAGTAGCGGCACATCTCGTCCGTGTCGATGTGCGCGCTGCGTTTGGCGGCGCGGGCCTTGCCTATGGTCACGCAGGCGGTCGCCACACCGCGCTTCGCGTCCTTGTTTATCCCGGCTGAACGCATTGTCAGTGCATTGTCGCCTGATCCTTCGACACCTTCATCGACATCAGAGCGTCGCCTGCCGCCATCTAGCTCCGTGCATCACGTCGTCGCTGGCGCACATCGCCGCTAGGGAACCGAACGATTGCTCATTGAGTCCGCGTAGATAGTGCCTGAACGTGTGTGGGAGCGAGGAACCACTCGGGGGAAAGCTCCGGTGCTCGTGCAGCTTGCACCGTGACCTGCGCTGCAGTGGGCGACCCCTTGATCTTCAACCACGCTGCGGCGATGTGCCCCTCCCGCTCCAGGTGCTGGATGGTCGGGAGGTAGTGGGGGCTCGTCGTGGCCGTGAGCGAACCTACGGAGCGGCCGTCGACGCGCACTTCCACCGTTTGCTTGACGACTCCCCGGGTGCTCGTCGTTTCGACACGATGAAGGGTCCCGATCGCAATGCTTTCGGAGCCGGGGTTGACGTGCGGGGCGATCGCCTCGAGGTGATTCTCTTCGCCCGTCACCTGCACGGCGTTCCCCCACGGGAGCAGAGAGTAGGAGATGGTCGGCGGCTCGTTGACCGGGTATAACAGGTGAGGCTCGTTCAGAGCCAAAGACACTCGGGCGTGCACTTTGGTGGGTCCGTCCCAACCGCGACGCTCGACCGCCCAGAGCCGAGCTCGGGTCGTGGGGATGTACCCGGCTGCCTCTACTTTGCTGATCGCGGAGTGATATCGGTCAGCGTCGTCTCGCGCGAGATAGCCGACGTGCGAACCGTCGATGACGACCATGATGGCCCGACGGTGGTAGCGGTTCTGTGGTTCCGTTCGCAGGCTGGCGGAGACATCGGGGATCTCGACCTCCTGATCCACGCGAAGGGCCCGACCGGTTATCGACTTCACCACGGCAGCGATCTCCGACGTCCGTGCGAATTCCCCTTCGACCTCAGTCGACTTGTACTTGTCGCTGCCGAGCAGCACGTACGGCGAGAGGCTTGTCCGATGTGGAGCCGCGGGCGGAGGGGGAGCCTGAGATGCGGGCGCGGGGGTGTGGACCGCTGTCCGGCTGGTGGCATCCGCCTCGGATGCTGCGGCCGCCCGAGCCTCGGCGCGGGTCGCATACTCGCCCCGCCCGGGGCTGCTGGCCTCCGGGCGAGACGCAGGTTGGCGGTCGGGGCGCGTGGACTCGACGGGAGCCGGAGAGATGACCGGGGCGACAGCTGTCCGAGGATCAATCTTGCCGCCCGGGTGGGGTGACGAGGTGCGCGAACGGCGACGAAGGATCACCGACCACACAATGGCGCCAATAGTGATGATCGGAGCGAGGAGTATGCCAGCCAGCAACCACCCTGCAGCGGGAGTGAAGCGAGCCGGTGTCTCCGTCGTCTGGCTAGCGTCCACGCCCACCAGAATCAGGAGCACGACGATCGCTACGGCATGAATCGCCGCCATGATGAGGAGCGGTGTTCGTGGTCGCATCGATGTTCTCGCCATTGGGATGGTCACCCTTCAACTTCTGGATACTTGAGGCCTCAATCGTCGGCGCCGTACCGCAGGCGCTCGGGTGATAGTACAAGCGAGATGGTGTCGCCTCCATCGCCGTCGAGGCGGAAGCCCTGTGAAACAGGTATCAACTCACGCATGAGCGAATTGAACGATTTGGGCGGTTTGTGCGTTTTGGGTGATAATGGCGTCATGACCCCCCACGCACGATCGTCCCGTCAGACGCAGGTCGTCGAACCACCGCACGATCTCGACGAGATGATGCAGCTGGCGAATTTTTTGGAGCACCATTCCGCTCCGGCCGTGCTGCTGGGCCCGGATGGTGAGCAGGTTCCTCTGCCCCTGCCGGCATACGAGGCGCTCAAGCAAGTTGTTGCGGCAATGGAGCGGGGCGCGTCTATCAGTCTCGAACCGATCGATCGCCAGCTCACTACCCAACAGGCGGCAGCACTTCTGGGAATCAGCCGAAACACTCTCGTGAGACTCCTGGACGAACACGAACTTCCGTTCGAGCGTCTCGGCGAGTCTCGGCATCGCCGGCTCAGGCTCCACGACGTTCTCGCATACCGCGATCGCAAGCGAGAAGAGCGGCGGAGCCGTCTTGACGAGATGACCCGTCAGGCGAACGACGACGGCCTGTACGACGCCGACGCATCGACCTACGCAGAGGCGTTGCGTCGCGCGCGGAGTCAGTGACTCGTGAGCAGCTTCACGGCGTTCCTCGATGCGTGCGTGCTCGTACCCATCGCGCCCTGTGACACCCTTCTGCGCATGGCCGATTGCGGTGCATTCCGGCCGCTCTGGTCGGAGAGGGTGGAAGAGGAGGCTCTGCGAGCGCTGTGCGAGATTCATCCGGACATTGATCCCAGTCGGTTCCACAGCCGATTCCGAAGCATGAACGAGGCGTTCGAAGACGCGCGTGTCACGGGGTGGGAAACGCTCGTCGAAGGACTCGAGCTGCCCGACCCGAACGACCGTCATGTTCTTGCTGCCGCGATCCGCGGGAGGGCGGATGTCATTGTGACCGAGAACGTGCGCGACTTTCCCGCGTCCGCGCTCTCGCCACTCGGACTTGAAGCCGTGCGCCTCGACGAGTTCCTCCTGACGCAGTTCGATCTGGGCGTTCCGGCTACGGTTCAGATCGTCCACGACCAGGCACGGGCAATGGGGCGACCACCGGTGACGGCAGAACAGTTGCTGGGGCGGCTTGCGCGCAGTGGGGCACCTCGGTTCGCTCACGCGGTCGAGGCCGCGCTGTCTTCTCCACAAGTCTCGGATCAAGACCTGGAGGACTCCGGGCGCTAGGGATCGAAACGTCTGGTGTTACGCCCCACTACGCCCGAGATCGCCCGCCCCCGCGGCATCCCGTAGCTTCATCTCACCAACCCCTCCGAAGGCAGGTGAAGCCATGTCCCGCACGATCTCGTCGACAGTCCACCCGATCCAGCGCTGCATGGCAGCCTCGAACCCTTCCGCGTGGTGGGACGGCCTCGTGATCGCCGCCGACGGCGCGTCGGTGACCGTCGCTCTGCTGAACGGCGCGACAACGGAACTGCGGATCGTCGGCCCGGCCGTCGACATCGCGTTGGGGGAGCCGGTGGCTTTTCACCCGGTCGCAGAACTGCTCAGCGCGTCAGCGATTCTGACCACCGCACGCGCGGCCTGATTTCGGGGCAGAGGCGGAATGACTCAGGACGAGCGAGAGCGTTCTCCCGCCGTCCTGGTCGTCATCCTCGTTGTGGTGGTTCTCGCAGTGATCGTCGTGGTGACGTCCGGAGTGCTTGCGACGGTCTTTGATCCGGCGTGAGTCAGGCGCTCATCGAGGCCATCATGGCCTCGCACTTCATGACCATGTCGTCGCAGGCCATCGCGCAGTAGCGGCACATCTCATCCATGTCGGCGTGCGCGCGACATTCGGCGGCGCAGGCCTTGCCCATGGTCATGCAGGCGGTCATCATGGCGCTCATCACGTCCATGTTCATCCCCGCCGGACGCATCATCATGTGCATCGTCGCCTGAGCCATCTCGACCATGTTCGAGCACATCGCGCAGCAGGTCGCCATCTCGGGACCGTGCATCATGTCGCTGCCGGCGCACATCGCCGCGGCCATCGCGCAGGCGTTGAGCGACTGCATGCATTCCTGCATGGCATCCATGTCCATGGTCGTCTCGCCCATGTCCATCGACTTCATCATTGCCATCGTGTCCATTGCTTCTCCCGTGTTCTCGTCGTGACGGAGGGACCGGATGCCGCGGAGGGACTCCGGCGTACCGGCGATGCTACGCCCGCGGGTGCCGCCGGTGACAGAGCTCGCAGGAGGTTGATCAGGTGATCGGGGACGTGCGATTGTGCCCGGGCCCCGTCAGCGGATGGCGTCGGCGATGACGTCGCGGGCGACGTCGGCGAGCTTTCGCTGAGTGCTGCGAGCCTGTTCGCGAAGAAGGCGGAAGGCCTCCTCCATGTCGACGCCGTGCGAGTGAGACAGGACGCCTTTCGCCTGCTCGATCACGACACGGCTGTCGAGAGCGTGCTGCAACTGCGTGCGAGCGATGTCTGATTCTCGGAACGCTCGTTCGTGAAGGATGCCGATCGTGGCGATATCTGCGAGACCTCGCGCCGCGAGGGCGTCTTGCGCGGAGAGTGGGTCGGGGGTGTCGCCGAAGAGGTTCAGCGAACCGATGACCTCTTCGCGGAGGCGAAGGGGGATCGCGTGCATCCACTGATACCCCAACTCACCGACGGCGTCCGCGAACCGCGGCCATCGATCGTGAATCGCGGCGAAGTCGTCGACGGTGACCGGTTGGCCGGAGTGGTACGCATCCAGGCACGGGCCCTGGTCCGCGTTGAGCTGAAGCAGGGAGATGAGCTGGCTGCGTTCGCTCGTCGACGCGACCACCTCCAGGGATCCCTGGGCGTCGGGAAGAAGGATGCCGGCGTCGGCCGCACCGAAGGTCTTCGCGCACCGGCTGACCAACCGGTAGAGAAGGTCGACGACGTCGTAACCGCTGACCAGGGTGTCGGCGAGATCGACGAAAGTGTCGACCAGCTCTTTCTCCCGCGATGTGCTCGTCATGGGTGCAACCTACTTCCGTTCGTTCGCGATCACGTCGAAAAATCGATGTCGCGCGAGATAATCGCCTCCGCCACCTCACGGACCGGCCGGCCCGACGCGAAGGCGTGTGCGCGGATGATGAGCAATGCGTCGTCGGGGGCCACGCGCAACTGGGCGACCACCATCCCGGTCGCTTGATGGACGAATCGTCGGGGGGAAGCGTTCGCGGAAATGTCCTCGTCGAGGGAGTCGAGAGCGGACCTCAGTATCCTCCGACCCGCGGAGTTCGCCAAGACGGCAGCCTCATCGACCTGCTCGACCGACAATGCGTGGGCGCGGGTGGCGTAGAGATTCACGACGCCCACCTCCACCAGGCCCACCACCATCGGAAACGCGTACACCGACGAGATGCTGTGTCGTGTGGCTGTCGCGAGGAACATGGGCCACGCGGCGTCCGCGTCACGTCGCAGGTCGGGAAGCAGCACGGGTGCGGCGGTTGCTCGAGCTCGCCAACACGGCCCCACACCGGAATCGAGCTGCGTCTCGTCGAGCTCAGCGGCGACAGCGTCGCTCGCGCAGATCGTCTCGACTTCGAACGGTGCACCCAGCGATGAAACGGCGACATGTTGCACCGGGAGCGACTTTATGAACCCCGGGCATAAAGACGAGGAAACCGCGCGATCGGGTGGCATGAAACTCCTGACCTAGTCGAACACAGCGGCCTAGGTCCAGGGGACGCCTGCCCCCACTCTACGTCCACAGTGCCGCGGGATGCAGTCGCTTGGTCGGGCGTCCGAACGTTGCTTTCCGTGGGGGCCGCCCTTATCGTATTCATAGTTGCCCCGGACCCCGGTGACCTGTTTTATCTGCGTGACAAACGGGGTAAAGATGGGCAGCTTGTTCTACGGCTCCACGGCGGAGCCGATTCGTCTTCCCGACGTCGTTCTCGCGCATCTGCAAGCGGTGACGACCGCGAGATTGCGCCGCGGTGAGAGCTTCATCGTGTCGTGCCGGCTGCCTGACGCAGCTGCGGGCCACCGAACCACGCTCTGGATGCACGCCGCCATTCCGTTGCGATTCGTCTTCGATGTCGACGCCGAAATCACCCTGAATGGGGAAACCCTGCGTCACTTCGCGCAGGCCGCGCAATCGACGGCCGGCATCTTCATCGACGTCACCGAGCCCGACAGGCGAGACAGCCCGGCGCTGCCTGCAGCGGCTCGATCAGTCACATGACCACTCGAGGATTGCACGCCACGCCCAGTCGAGTTCACGCCGTGTGGACTCTGCAGGAGGAGGGGCACCTCACCGCGAAGGTCGGGGACTCGACACTCGGACACGTCGTGATGGTCGCCGATGGATCCTTCATCGCCTTCGACGGACAGTCGACGCCCCTGGGGCGCCACCAGACCCTCCGCGCCGCCCAGCTCTCGACGCTCCGCGCTGCCGACGGAAGCGGCGCGCCGACTCACAATCGATTGAGTCCCGTCCTGGCACTCGTCGCCGGTGCGGTCGCGGCAGGGCTTCTGACCGTGGGGGTCGTCGTCCTGTCCGTCGCACCGTGACGGCCGGACCCGTTCGCACATAACACTCGCACCGTGGGAGGCGCGCTGTTCATGGAGAATCTTCCTTCGTTCTCCTGAGACTGACAAACGCCCGTGTAAAAGCGTCCAGCGAATCAGGGAAATCGCGGATTCACGCTCTTCGGGGCGTCTGAATATGCAAATGCGCGAATACGCGGAGCGTAACTTGAAGAAAACAGTCCCTGGCATCCGCCTTCGGCTTCGGGCCCATCTGGTCACCCAACCGAGGAGCATGCAATGGCTGCACCCGTCATCGAGTCCCGGCTGGGACCGATCCGTCAGACCTACAAGGGGACGACCGACTTCCCGCCGATGGCGAAGGCCTATACCGAGCTGTCGCAGGTCGTGCGCGAGACGGGACTGCTCGCGCGAGCCCGCCGCTTCTACGCCGTCGTCGGCATCGTTCTCGCTCTCGGCTTCGGCGGAGCGATCACCGGTTTCGTGCTGCTGGGCGACAGCTGGTTCCAGCTGCTGATCGCCGCCGCACTCGGCATCCTGTTCACGCAGGTCGCGTTCCTCGCGCACGAAGCGGCGCACAAGCAGATCTTCGCGTCGGGCAAGGCCAACGAGCGTCTCGCCCTGTGGCTCGCCGCAGGCGTCGTGGGCATGAGCGTGTCGTGGTGGAGTGCGAAACACACCCGCCACCACGCCAACCCGAACCGCGTGGGCAAAGACCCCGACATCGAGATCGACACGATCTCGTTCCTGGACGAGGATGCCGTCAAGGCGCGTGGCATCCAGCGCTGGATCACCCAGCGCCAGGGGTGGGCGTTCTTCCCGCTGCTCACCCTCGAGGGTGCCAACCTGCACGTCATCGGCCTGCGCCACCTGCTCTCGCGCGAGCCCGTCAAGGGCCGCTGGACCGAGCTGTCGCTGATCGCGCTGCGCTTCGCGATCTTCGTCGCCCCGGTGTTCGTCTTCCTGCCGCTCGGTATGGCCTTCGCCTTCCTCGGCGTGCAGCTCGCCGTCTTCGGCGTCTACATGGGCGCGTCGTTCGCGCCGAACCACAAGGGCATGGCGGTCATCGCCCCGGACGCGAAACTCGACTTCTTCAGCAAGCAGGTGCGCACCTCGCGCAACATCACCGGCGGCTGGTGGGCCACCTGGCTGATGGGCGGCCTGAACTACCAGATCGAGCATCACCTGTTCCCGAACATGCCCCGCCCGCACCTCAGCAAGGCTCGCGCCATCGTCAAGGAGCAGAGCGCCTCACTGAACGTCCCCTACGTCGAGACGACGCTGTTGCAGTCGTACGGCATCGTGATCGCCTACCTGAACCGCGTGGGCCTGGCCGCCCGCGACCCGTTCGAGTGCCCGATGACGTCCACCGCGGCACGAAGCGTTCGGTAACAAGAGCGGGGTGGCGGACGCCGTCTCGTCGTCGACGACGGGACGCGTTTCACGGGCCGCCCCCTAGCCCGTCGCACCCTCCACCTCGGCAACCACCGAGAGCAGCCCAGGCGCTGTCAGAGCATCGGCTGGATCGCGCTCGTCACTGATCCGCGCGCGCGGTCGGCGGCGCGATCGTCGTTTTCCCGCAGCTTCACAATGGAGGTATCAGAGTTGGATCCCGACGAAACACTCGAAGTGCGACTGGCGAGCATCTTGACTCCGCACCTCCTTTCACAAGACCCCGCACCGGTGATCCTGCAGCTTCAGGAAGCCGCCGGCACGAACACGCGCATGCTCGCTCGATTCTGCGGGGTGACGGCCGGCTTCTTCATGAACGCTCAGACCTCGACCATGTGCACGGCACTGCTCACCGAGATCGAGGGCGCAGAGGAATGGGCGGACCTCGGACGCGAACGACGCAAGAGGGCCACCGCTCATTCCGACGGAGAGTAGCGGCGAAGTCGTCGGATGCTCGTTGCGGCGGCGGCCGGGGACTCAGGCTTCCGACGGTGGAGGCAGGTCGTTGCGGCGTCCACCCGCGGCCCCCGACGTGCGGTCTAGGCGATACGCCGGAACCGCGGCCCCGTGTATCCGTCGCGGTCGACGGTCTCGGTGAACATCCCCACCGGGCGCACCCAGAACGAGTAGTCGTCGTAGAGCTTGCGGTAGGAGACGAAGAGCTCCTCGGTCTCGGAGTGCCTCGCGGTTCCGAAGACTTCGTAGCGCTGGCCTTTGAAATGTTCGTAGATGCCGGGTTCGATGCTCACTCGGACCGTCCCTTCGTGCAGGAGTCGAATCGTCGCGCACCGCCTCGGTGCAATCAGGTGCCGAGTATGCCACGGGGTCTGGAGTCCGGACGGGTCGGGCGGCGTCGAGAAGACCCTGTCGGTCGTCCTCGCCGCGAGTACCGTGGCGGCATGGCGAGGGTTCTGATCACGGGTATGTCCGGCACGGGGAAGTCCACGGTGCTCGAGAAGCTCGCCGAGCGGGGGTATCGAACCGTCGACACGGACTACGGCGGGTGGACCGACGGCAGAGGTGGCCCGTGGGATGCCGCGAGGATGGCAGAACTGCTTGCGACGGCGTCGGCCGTGGTGGTGTCGGGGACGACCGAGGACCAAGGTCGCTTCTACGACCGCTTCGAGCACGTGGTGCTGTTGAGCGCCCCCGTCGACGTTCTGATCGATCGGGTGCGTCAACGGTCGAACAATCCGTACGGGCATTCCGCGGAGGAGCAACAACAGATCCGTCAGCACCTCGCCGATGTCGAGCCGCTCCTCAGACGGGGTGCGACCGTGGAGATGGATGCCCGGATGCCGGTGCACCGGCTCGCCGATGCGATTTCACGCCTCGCGGGCGAGCCCTCCTGACGGGGCGTCACCAGGCGCGACCTCGAAGATCGATCATTCCCCCGGGCTACGGCTCGACATCGTGGCCAACGGGAAGGATGAGCAGGGGCGGCCCGGGTGAATGTGTCGCGAGGGTGCCGTCACGTCCCACGGAACGCTCGGACGCGGTGATGCGCTTCCAACCGCACGACAGATAGAACGGAACGATCTCCTCGCGGCATCGGTGCTCGTTGGCGGGTCTGCTCGCCCAGTCCGAGCTGCGGTGGCAGTCAGGTGCGGCGGGCCCTCAGACGCGCCTTCTTCTCGTGATTGCCGCAGGTGTTCATGTCGCACCAGCGGCGCGTGCGACCGCGGCTCGTGTCGAAGAAAGCCGCTCGGCAGGTGGGGGAGGCGCAGAGGGCCAACGTGCCGGGGCGCACTCCCGCGAGGATCTCGATCGCGTCGGCGGCCACGACGCTGAGGGCTGCCGTCACGGCGGACGGTCCGCCGAGGAGCCATCGGCGATCGCCGTCGCGCGTGAGCGCCGCCGACGCCGTCGCACGCGCGCTGGCCGCGTTGATGACGTCGACAGCTCCGTGGGGGAGCGGTCGGTCGAGAGCTCGGGCGGTGGCAGCGGCATGGATCGCCTCGCGCAGATCGACTGCCGCGACAAGGTCGGCGGGGGAGCACGCGTCGATCGGGAGGCCCACCTCGCGCAGCCAGTCCGTCAGCCGTGCGGGCGTGGGAATGCGTTCGACGGGCATTCCGCATCGTTCCGTCCGCGTTCCCGTGAAGGTGGTCGCGAGCACGGAGCCGAGACGGAACTCCGGATCACGGTCAGGCATAGAACCACCGTAGCCGGTTCCCCACGGCGGGATCCTCTGGTAGAACCGTCATGGCCGGTTCACAGTGCGAGGGGGGGGCTTTCATGCTCGACAACCAGATCCGTCGCTTCGCGGCACGCGCCACCGACGAAGAGTTATCAGCCCTGCGCGCACGTCTGGCGGCGACGCGCTTCCCCGAGCGCGAGACCACGCGAGCGGACGCGCGCGGCGGCGAGCGATGGAGCCAAGGTGTCCCGCTCGCCGACATCAGCGAGCTGGTCGCGTACTGGCGAACCCGCTACGACTGGCGGGTGTTCGAGCGGCGTCTCGACGAGATCGGGCAGTTCCGAACGGTCATCGACGGTCTCGGCATCCATTTCCTCCACCGGCGGTCCCCGCGATCGGATGCCACTCCGCTCGTCATGACGCACGGATGGCCGGGGAGCGTCGCCGAATTCGTCGACATCATCGACGAACTCGCGGATCCTCCTGACTCGCTCGCGCCGGCCTTCCATGTCGTCGCGCCCTCGCTCCCGGGCTACGGCTACTCGGACAAGCCGGCGGAGGAGGGATGGGGCACCGAGCGGATCGCAGCCGCGTGGGCGCGCCTCATGAGCGGGCTGGGATACGACCGTTTCCTGGCCCACGGCGGTGACTGGGGCGGGCCGATCACGATCGCCCTCGGGGGTCGGTTCCCCGATCAGGTCATCGGCATCCATACGACGACGCCGGTGGCGCCGCCCGGACTCAGCCTCGACCGGCTCGATGCCACCGAACGGCAATGGGCCGACCAGACGCGCGCGTTCGAGGATGACCGCCTCGCGTACGCGAAGGTCATGGCGACCGCGCCGCAGACGATCGGGTACTCCCTCGTCGACTCACCGGTCGGGTTGCTCGCGTGGATCCTCGAGAAGTTCGCCGAGTGGAGTGACACGAACGACACCCCGTTCGAGACCATCTCGCGCGACCGGCTTCTCGACAACGTGACCTTGTACTGGCTGACGGCGACCGGGGCGTCGGCGGCGCGCATCTACTTCGAGAGCCATCAATCTCTCGACCCCGGTCTGGTGGTGTCGGTGCCGGCGGCGCTCACCACCTACCCGCGCGACATCGAGAAGCACCCGCGGCCCTGGGCAGAGGAGCGGTTCCGCGAGATCGTGCGGTGGCGGGCGCCAGACGTGGGTGGGCACTTCCCAGCGCTGGAGGTGCCGGACGCCTTCGTGCGCGACCTCCGGGAGGGGTTGGCGGCGGTCCTGGCTGCGTCGGTCTGAGGCGGTTCGCGAGTGAGGCGTCGCGTGCCGCGCCGAGTGGAGCATCATCGACGTCATGACCGACGCACTCGACGAGGCCGACTCCACCTATCTCCGTCGCGCCATCGCGCTGTCGCAGCTCGCGCGATGGCACGGCAATCACCCCTTCGGCGCGCTCCTCGTCACGGGCGGTGGGCGCGTGGTCGAGGCCGAGAACACGGTCATCACCGACCACGACGTCACCGCGCACGCGGAGACGAACTTCGTGCGCCTGGCCTGGAGAGAAGTGGATGCCGCCGAGCTGCCTGCATCCACTCTGTTCACCTCGTGCGAACCGTGCGCCATGTGCTGCGGCGCCATCTTCTGGGCGGGGGTCGGCCGCGTGGTCTATGCGCTGTCCGGCAAGGGCCTCATCGCGCTCGCGGGGCCGGAGGACGGTCTCGACCTGCCGTCCCGCGAGGTCTTCGCGCGCGGGGGTCGGTCGACGATCGTGTCGGGGCCACACCGGGAGGATGAGGCCGCGCGGGCGCACCTCGACTTCTGGAGTTGAGGCCGTTATCGGTCTACGGCACCCGAATCCCGACCGACCGCAGCTCCAACCTGGCGAGGCGCTTCATCACCGCGGGGTCACCGCGGCGCCAGGCGCCGAGGGCGTCGGGGTCGATCTTCGCGATCGCGGCGACTTTCTGATTGGTGAGGGCCCGGAGCGCGAGCAGGTCGGTGTCGAGCCCGGCGCGCAGTTGCGCACGGGCGTGCGTCGCGCGTGAGATGAAGCGGAGGCGAGGCAGGAGCCAGACCAGCAGAACGAGAAGGATCGGCAGGGCGGCGACACCGATGCCGAGCGCGATGGCCGCCTGCAGCACGAGGTCCTGCTGGGTCTGTCCGGCGGACGCGAGAGTGTCGCCCGCGGAGCTCGCCGTGTCGAACGGGGCGCTGATGCCCGAGCCGATGAGAGGCACGCCGCCCAGCCGGTCGCCGACGTCGGTCATCGACGTCCGGAAGTCGGCGCCCGCGGCCTGCATCTGGCGCCCGAACTGAGCGAGTTGATTGACGGTCGAGAAGACGATGACCCCCGTCGCCACGCTCACCGCGATGATCACGAGAGCGACGATGTCGGCCGTCATCTGGCGGGCACGTTGCGCGGCGAAGTCCGAATACAGTTTCACGTCGTCACTCTGCCACGCGGCGCGGGCGCGACCATCGGCGCCACACTCGCGGTACGGCTCGCCCGCGGATCCCCCGATTTCGGGCGGCGTGTAAGAGTCGCGTCGACGCCGGACATGGGTCAGCGTGGAAGATGTGTCATCCCTATCCGCCCGCGCACGCTTCGAGGAGACGGTGCGCCTCGTGGCCGACCCCGTGCGCCGCTACCTCTGGCGGCGCGCCGACCCTGCGACAGCGGAGGACGTGCTGGCGGAGACCCTGATCGTGCTCTGGCGACGTCACGACCACATGCCCGACGGTGCCGAGTCCGTCGCCTGGGCCATCGGCGTGGCTCGGCTGCAACTCGCCAACGCGAACCGCGCCCAGCGGCGTCGCGACAGGTTGGTCGCCAGGATCACCGTCCTCGACCCGCCCGGCGCATCTGTCGCCGAGCGCGGCGGACCCGTCGATGAGGAGGTCCGCGCCACCCTCGCGGACCTGCGGACGGCGGATGCGGAGGTGCTGCGGCTGTGGGCGTGGGACGAGCTCGCTCCCCGGGAGATCGCGATCGTCCTCGGCACCACGGTCAACGCCGCGACGGTGCGGCTGCACCGCGCGCGCCGACGATTTGAGAACGCCTGGCGTAAGAGCCACCCGGGCTCCGGACATATCGAGACAAGAGAAGGGAACGAACCGTGAACGACGCACCTCTGGACGAAACGCGCCGACTGCTCCGAGCGGGCGATCCCGCCTCTTCGTTGCCGCATCTGCGCAGCGACCAGATCATTCGTCTTTCGGAGGACACCATGAACGCCCAGAACACCTCGACCCGGAGCCGCATCAGCCGGAGAGGAGTGCTCTTCGGTGCCCTCGGCGCGGGTGCCGCTGCGGTAGCAGCCGTGGCATTCGCCGTCCCCGCGATCATCGGCACTTCGGTCGCTGCGACCGCGCTGACGCAGCCGGCTGCGGGTGGGCCGGCGGCGATGTGCGCCCAGGTGACTCCCGAGGCGGTCGAGGCCGCAGGAACCTCGTTCCGCGCGGACGTCCGCAGCATCGCGGACGGCACCGTGACGCTCTCCGTCACCGAGCGCTTCGACGGCGAGGTCAGTGATGCGGTGACGGTCACGCAGGGCGTCGGTGCGGGTATCGACGGCGAACCGATCGTCTTCGTCGAGGGCGAGAGCTACCTGCTCAGCGCCAGCGCCGATGGCGTGATCATCACGTGCGGCGTGAGCGGGATCGCCGATGCGGGGCTGACGGCCGTGTACGACGCGGCGTTCGGCTGAGCGGGAGCGCTCAGATTCGCCGCACGTGCGGTTAGTCGTCGGGCTACGAGAAGTCGGGGATCGAGGGGCGAGCTGGCAGATCGGGCGGTCCTGCATCCAGGATTTGCCGCACTCGTTCGAATGTTCGGGGGCTCAGATCCTCGGCGGGGAAGAATTCATTCAATAGGTCCTCGGCTTCATCCGCCGTCTGTATTTCCAGCACTGCCAGCAGCACGGCCACGTCGTCGGCGTCACGCAGCCCCCGCCTCTCGAACGCGCGCAGCTTCATCGCGAGAAGCATCGCAGGGGACGCCGCTTGGATCAGAATCCTGTCCTGGTCGTGGAGCGTCACCCATTCAGCGCCACGCCCCATCCCGTCAGGCAGAAAGATCTTCGCCTTGTCGTTGACCCAATCGGGGGGCCAGCCCTTCTTTCGAGCGATCTCGGCGGCGGCAACCGCAACGGCTTCGGGCGGCGTGATCGGCCCGTCAATATCCACGGTCGCGGGGCGATCGCCATCGATCGTGAGGGCTATGGCAGCCCCGCCGACAATCTGGATGGTGGCAGCGCTGCCAGCTTCTCTGAGGCGAAGGATGAGGTCGCGGATGCCGTCGATGATGTCATTGCGAGTCAGCGTGCCGGACATGGGAATCTCCAGATATGGCGCGGTTCGCCCCTACGCGCTGATCAACTCGCCGGACTCTATTGCGACGCCTCGCCGGAGGAATTCGGCGGGCACCTGCGTTCGATCCGCGCTCAGTGGCAGGGCGCGCGAGCTGCGCTGAGGCTCCCAGATGGCATCCGAATGTCCCGAATGTTCGGTGACCCATACGGGGATCGGCGCGGAGGCTTCTCGCAAGCGCACTTCGACGAGCGCGGCAACAGCGTCGACCCAGCGCGAGGGGGAGTCATCTGGTTCCTCTGCGGAGAGAAGCACCCTCGTCACGGGGTCGGAGGCGGCGAGATCGTCGGAGAGCTGGAGGAAGCGGCGGTAGGCCTGCGCGTGACGACCCTGCGCCTCGGCATGCGTAATCTCCTCTGCGGCAACCGCCGCGGGTGTGCGACCTCGCGCCGGGAAGGGAATCCATTCGACCCCGATTGTGGAGGCGAGTCGATCGAGAGTGGATGAGGTCGGGTCGCGGTGGCCGTTCTCGATGGCGCTGAGGTTGCCGGCGCCCACGCCTGACCGTGAGGCCACCTTCCGAAGGCTCTCACCGGAGCGTATGCGTGCCCGGCGGAGAGATTTCACGATGCTCATGTCGACCCCCTGTTATCTATAACGATAACACTGGAGCTTGCTTATCGGAGGAAGGGACCGGAGGGCCGGGCAAACCGCCTCGGCCCTCCGGTCTCACCCGCGAACGTCAGGGCCGACCGCCGCCCATGCCTCCTCCCATGCCCATCCCGCCGGCCACTGCGACACCGGCCGTGACCGACGTCGCGGCCCCGTCCACGGTCACCGTGTACGTCTGTCCGTCGGTGATCGCCGACGACGTGAACACCACCGACCCGAAGGTCTTTGTGGCGGTGTACTCCGCGATGACCGTGCCCGCGGCATCCATGATCTGAACGGTCGACCCGGCGGAACCCGACGCCGTCGCGGCGAGCCAGCCCTGCGCCGACGACTCATCGGGCGACTCGGCCATACCGGTGCTGCCGATGGCGACGAGCGTGCCGCCCGAGACGTCGATGCCGCCGTTCGAGTCCAGCGCGCCGTTGCCTTGCTGGGTGGGGCCGTAAACGGTGACGTCACCGCCGGTCATGGTGATGCTGCCGTTGGAGTCGAGGCCGTCGCCGGCGGCGTCGACCACGAGAGTGCCGCCCGAGATGGTGAGGCTCTCGCCGGTGTCCTGCATGCCACCGCCCATGCCGCCGCTCGACCCCGAGTCCGTGCTCGTGCCGCCCGAGGCGTTGATGCCGTCGTCCGACGAGGTGACGTGCGTGGTGCCTCCGGCGATGCGGATGTCGCCCGACTCGATGCCCTCGTTCGACCGGCTGATCGTCACGTCTCCGCCCGAGATGGCCAGCGCGATCTCGGAATGGATGCCGTCGTCCTCGGTCGCGAGCGACACGGTGCCGCCGGTGAGGAGGGCGTCGGTCCACGCATCGATGCCGTCGTCGACCGCCGTCGCCGTGATGGTGCCGCCGGCGATCCAGACGTAGCCCTGGGTCGCGTCATCGGTCTGGTCGCTCTTGAGGGCGTCGCCCCCGGCGGTGAGGGTGAGGGTGCCGTCCTCGACGACCAGCGAATCCTTGCCGCGGAGGGCGTCGTCGGCGGCATCCACCGTGATCGTGCCGCCGATGATCGCGAGGTCGTCGGTGGCCGAGATGCCGTCGTTGCCGGTGTCGGTGACGGTGAGCGCGCCCGAGCCCGAGACGGTGAGGTCACTGTCGGCGTAGATGGCAGCGCTTGCGTCGGCGTCGGCCGAACTCGCCGCGGTGACGGTGTTGGTGGAGCCGGCGGCGAGGTTGATCGCCACGTCGTCGGCCGTCACGACCTGGATCGCCGAGCCCGAGGTGCTCGCGATGGTCGCGTCGTCGAGCAGGAGGATCACCTGTGCGTCGTCGGGCGCGGCGACGACGACGTTTCCGTCGAGTGCGCCGCTCAGTTGGTAGACGCCGGCGGCGGTGATGGTGACGGTCGAGCCGTCGATGGTGACCCCCGCCGAGTCGCTCGACGCGGTGGAGCCGGAGAGCGTGATGGTCTCGGCATCCGCGATGCTCCATTCGTCGTCGTTCACGACGGTGCCGTCGGCGTTCGCCGCGAGCAGTTCGGCCGCGGCCGCGGGGATGGTGGAGTCGATGTCGGAGGTGGTCTGCACACTGGACTCGACGACAGATGTCGGCGCGGTGGAGGAGGTGGTCGACGAGACGGGCTGCGCGGTGACGGCGCATCCGGCGAGCACGAGGCCCGCGAGGGCGAGGGGAAGGGCGAGGGGGATCACGCGGCGCATGAGGTGTCCTTTCGGGTGGGGTGGGAGGAGGCGAAGGGCCCCGCGAGCACGCGGGTCCAGCGGTTTCGGGGGAGGTCGGAACGCAGCGCGGCCATGCCGGTGGCGTACTTGCTGATGCGCTGTGGGCGGTGCCCCGCGCGCCACAGCGCACGGTCGAAGGCGCCGGCCTGCCCGGGCGACTTGGTCTCGACGATCGCGAAACGGGGGAGGGCGAAGCCTCCGCCCTCGGCGTCGATCCAGCGGAGGTCGAGGTCGATCGTGGCGCGGGAGGGGATAGCCCCCGGCAGCAGCAGGGTCGTGCGGCGGTAGAGCGTCTGCAGACGCGCGTCGAGGTCGTCGGCGCGGGCGGGTTCCAGCCCGATCGCGTCGAGCGCTTCGGCCACCTCGTCGCGAGCCTCGGCGGTGAGCCGGTCGGCGGTGTCGAGATCGTAGGCATCCCGGTCTTTGCGGGTGAGACCGCGCGCTCCGCGGGTCTTCATCTCGAGGTACGCGGCCCCGGTGTCGACGTAGGTGCGGGTGCGCAGCTTGAACCGACGACGGCGCCCATGGGCGGCGAGGCGGAAGCTCAACAGGTCGGGGGTGTCGAAGTACACCGAGCGGTAGGCCAGCTCGCGCTCGCCGGCGATCTCGAGGGCGGCCGGAGCCTCGGCGGAGCGCTGGAGGTCGTCGAGGAGGGATGCCGCGGCATCCATCGGGACGACGTACTTGCGGTCGACGCGGGTGAGCAGGGCGGCGTCGGTGGTGAGGGCGTCGAGGCCGACGGAGGGGAGGGCCGCGATGGCGCTGGCGGCGCGGTCGCGGGCGCTCAACGGGTGCCGCCGATCAGGTCGGCGAAGGAGGCGTCGGCGTTCCGACGTGGGCCGGGGGCGGCGTCGGCGATGCCGAGAACGCCGCCGGGGGCCGCGGCGACCGGCCGCGCGCCGCGCACGCGGTACCGCACGTCGACCAGCGTCGTGTCATCGACCAGGTCGAGCTGCTGCACGGTGACGCCCGTCACCTCGCCGCCGAGCAGGCGCTCGAGCTCGGCGCGCAGTTCGGTCTCGTCGGCGATCGCACGGTCGAGGTGCACCGTCTGGTGACGGGCTCGCGACAGCACGCGCGGGTGGTCGGCGACCGCCAGGACGGCCACGATCAGTCCGACGAGCAGCAGGGGGACGGAGAGGTCGACGGGCGGCAGGCCACAGATCAGGCCGATCGCCAGGGCGGCGAAGTAGTAAGCCACCTCGCGCTGGGTGATCTCGCTCGAGCGCAGCCGGATGATCGACAGCACCCCGAACAGGCCGAGTCCGAGACCGAGGGCCACCTCGGCGGTGCCCAGGACGGTCGCGACGGCGAGCACCCCCACGTTCACGCCGAGGAAGGCGACCACGAGGTCGCGCCGGCGATGACGCTGGAAGTAGATGGCGCTGAGCAGGACGGCGGCGATCAGGTCGGTCGCGGCGAGGATCAGGGCGGTGGTGGTCATGAGGTGCTCCTTGCGGGGGTGAGGGGGGAGGTATCGGATGCCGGAGGGGCGGCGTCGGGCGGGCTGTGGGGGAGGAGGCTGAGCCTGTCGAAGCCTCCGGGTGCGGCGCGGGTGCCGGTCCCTTCGACGGGCTTAGGGGCCTGGGTGGTGGGCTGCGGGACCGGGGTGGCGGGGTGGAGGACGGCGGTGCCGGATGGGTCCGGCCGTGAGATCGGTACGCGCGCCGGGGCTCCGGCATCCGTTCGCGGGAAGACCAACGCGCGCTGGACGCCGTAGCTGAGGACGAACAGCACGCCCTCTGTCACGACCTTCGCGGGCAGCAGTGCGAGGCCGTTGTCGGTGAGGAACGACATCCACGCGATGTTCGAGGCGAGCAGCGCGAGGGCGAGCACGCCGTAGCGCAGGGCCTGCGGGAGGATCGAACCCCCGCGCGCGCGGAAGACCACACGGCGGTTGACGGCGAAGTTCGCGGTGGCCGACAGCACGCGAGCGGCGATGATCGAGGGCACCAGCCAGCCGGTCAGCGCCTGCAGGACGAGCAGGGCGACGGTGTCCACGACGAACGCCGCCAGCGACGACGACGCGAACAACAGCACCGGCGTCAGCACCCGCAACGAGTCGCGCACCGGGCGGAAGTGACTCGACGCGTTGCGATCGAGATAGACCGTGTCGATCGGCACCTCGTGCGCGGCGAGCTGGTCGGGACCGAGGCGCAGCAGCATCCGCTGCTCGTACTCGAAGCCTTCGCCCGGGATGCCGAGCGCCCAGGCGAGACGGTCGGAGGGGATGCCGCGGAGCCCCGTCTGCGTGTCGGAGACCCGCCGTCCGGTGGCGAGGCGGAAGAGCCCCCGCGATGCGGCGTTGCCGAGTCGGCTGCGCAGCGGCACCGCGCCGTCGAACCCGCGCACACCCAGGACGAGGGCGCTGCGGCCCCCGGCCGCGTCGGTGCGCAGGGCATCGGCGATGCGGCACACGTCGTCCGGTGTGTGCTGACCGTCGGCGTCGGCGGTGACCACGTCGGCATCCGGATCATGGGCGGCGATGTGGGCGAAGCCCGTCTTCAGCGCCGCTCCCTTGCCGCGGTTGGTCGCGTGCGTGACGACGTGCGCGCCCGCCTCACGGGCAACGGCGAACACCGCCGCGAACGCGGGACCGCTGCCGTCATCGACGATGAGCACGTCGAGGTCGGGATCGGCGTGGAGCAGGTCGGTGACGAGGGTCGGCATCCGCGGACCGGGCTCGAAGGCGGGGATGAGCACGAACACCGCTCAGCCCGCCACATAGAGGATGTCGCTGGTGCCGCGCTCGCCGCCGTTGGAGGGCGAGTTGATCACCTGCCCGTTGAAGTACATGGTCGACGAGCCGCCGCCGTCGAGGTTGTAGGCGGTCGTCGCGCCCAGCGAGAGCAGGATGTCGGCGAGCCCGGGCAGCGTCACGCCCTCGCTGTAGCCCTCCTGCCGGCCGTCGACGACGACGAAGACGAGGTGGTTGTCGTCGATCACGCCGACGGCGGTGCGCGGCTGGTCGCCCTGGATCGAGTGGTTGCCGACGTTCGTGTCGACCTCGACGCTGTCGATGCCGTCGACGACCTGGCCGCCCTCAACGATCGCGGGGCCGAAGCTGAGCGTGTTCCAGACCCCGGATGCCAGCAGCTCGGCGGCCGTGGTCGTCGTCTCGTCGTAGACCTCGACGTGACCGTCGGTGTAGAACGCGAGTCCCTGACGAGCGCCCTCGTCGCGGTACACGACGCCGTTGCGGATCTCGATGCCCGTCGAGCGGAAGCCGTAGTAGTCGCCGTTGATCGCGAACACCGCGTCGTTGGCCGCGGCGATCTCGCTGGTGGTCTGCGTGATGTTCTCGCCGAACTGGTTGTTGGCGAAGGCGGAGCGCAGGTCGGTGGCGTCTCCCAGAACGACGTCGGCCACGTAGTACGTGAGCGTGTCGGTGGTGACCGTCGACACGGTGACCGAGGTGGACCCGTCGCTGAAGCTCGTGTCGGTGAGGGTGGTCGCGGCCGTAGTCGCCGTGGCGGTGGCCTCCGCCGTGGGGGTGCTGGACGCCGCCGTGGAGTGCTCCGCCTCGTAGGCCGCGACGTCGGTGACCTCGACGTGGGGGATGAGGAAGCGGTTCGCCGCCCATGCGGCTGAGCCGCCCGCGGTGAGCAGGACGACGAGACCACCGGCGAGGAGGGCCCGGCGGGCGACGCGAGACGTCTTTCGCCGAGGAGCGGCGGACGGCGTCGCCCGACCGCGGCGGAAGGCCGGGGTCGGGGCACCGTCGGGGGCGGTGTCGGGGGTGAGATCTGCGGGGTCCATGGCACCAGGAAAGGTGCCGAGCCCTCCCCGCGGCCTAAGCCCGCCCTACCCGGAGCCAAGAGGAGCTATGAAAGCGCTATGCGTGGGAGCCCTCGAAGTCCGGCCCGGGTCCGGGGCTGCGACATGCTTCCCACAGCCAGCTGCAACGGTCCCGATACCCTCGAGGCATGGGAAAGAGGCTCGGACTCGCTGTCGGCGGCATCGTTCTCGTCGGTGTCTTCCTCGCCTGGATGCTGCTGAAGGGGACCAGCGCGGTTCAGGCATGGATCGATCCGAACCCGTTGCTCGGCTTCGTCGGCTGGGGGATCGCGTGGCTGTGTGCACTCGGCGGAGCCGCGCTGCTTGCGCGAGTCGTCTTCCGCCGGGACTCGGATTCGACAGCAGAGCCCGACTGAACAGTCGGCGGACCTGACCTCTGCGGGACCGTCTCGGGCGCCCGGCGGTCAGACCGCGAACCGGATGACGCCGACGATGATGAGCGTGATGACGGTCGTCCACAGTACGATCGCGGCGGCCTGCCACGCGATCACGCGCACCGGCGGCACGCCGGTCGAGGTGAGGGCGGCGGCGGTGAACTGGGTGGGCAGCAGCAGCGGGCCGAGCAGGCTCACACCGGGGGTGCCGTAACGGTGGTAGGCCTTCTCGAACTTCTGACGGCGCGAGGTCGTGGGCTTCTCCACGCTGCCGCGGCGCGTGGTCACGGCGGTGCGGACGCGGAAGGTCACGAGCACGACGATCGCGACGCAGATGAGGTTGCCGATCGCGCCGGCGATGGCGGCGACGACAGGGTTGATGCCGCCGATGATGCCGATGGCGGCGGCGCCCTCGCCTTCGATGAACGGCACGGCGCCGGCGAGGGCGACGATGACCGGCTGCACGAGGTCGGGCACGTCGGCCACGAGGCCCTGGAAGCCGAGGACGAGATCACTGAGGGGGTTCGACATGACTGCTCCTGGGGGGTGATGTGCGGCGTGTTCCGCGGTGATCCCATTCCACCGATTCCGGTCGCGCGCCGGCAGTGTCGCGGTGTCACGACCGCGCGGGAGGATACGACGGCGCACCCGTGACGAATGTCACGGCGGGGGCGGAGGGGAGGAGATCCGGCGACGGGAGGAACGCCGAGGGCGGATACGTCCTCCGCTCCCCGACCCTCCTCCCGCCATCACCGGAGCCAGGGGGCGTAGCCCGATCTGGAACGGTGCTTCCGCCCGAGTGACACGCCGGGTAGCGTCGGTCACCCGCAACGGTTGCGGCGCAAGGAGGACACGTCATGCCCCCTCTCTTCGCCGCGTTGCAGTACTTCTTCTTCGCCGTCCTCGCGATCGGCATCCTGGTCCGCCTGTCGATCGCGCTGTTCCGCCGCCGTGCTGGTCGTCGCGGGGACGCCGTGCGCTCCGCCCTCGGCCCGGTCATGGGCGCCGGCGCGGCGCAGTCCGCGGCCTACGGGTGGACGCCGCCGCGGTCGATGGATGCCGCGCCACTCGACCGCTCGACCGAGACGAGCGAGTTCTGGGACCGCGCGCCGATCGACCTGCCCGACGATCCCCGCGGCGTCGATCGGAGGGACTGACCCGCGGCGCGGGCAGGATGGACCCATGCCGCCGACGCCCCTCCCGCCCTGGCCCGTCGCCCCGCCCGCGCACGGCGGCATCCTGCTGCGGGAGGTGGTCGACAGCGACCTCGACATGGTGCGCGAGCTGGCGACCGACCCGTACATCGCGCAGACGGGCACCCTTCCCGCCGACGCCACCGAGCAGCACGCGCGCGGGTGGATCGCTCAGCAGCGCGGCCGTCACGGCGAGGGAGCCGGCTTCTCGTTCACGATGGCGGATGCCGCGACCGGGGCCGCCGTCGGACACTGCGGTCTGTGGACCGCCGAACTCGGTGCGGGCCGTGCCACGGCGGGGTACGTCGTCGCTCCGTCCGCTCGGGGCCGGGGGTTCGCGGCCGACGCGCTCATCGCGCTGACCGTCTTCGGCGCGACGGTGCCCGGCCTGTTCCGCATCGGGCTCTACATCGAGCCGTGGAACGCGCCGTCCATCCGCACCGCCGAACGCGCCGGATACGACCGCGAAGGGCTGCTGCGCAGCTATCACCGCATCGGCGACAGGCGCCGCGACATGCTCCTCTACGGCCGAGTTCTGCACGGCGGCTCGGGTGCCCGCCCATGACGAATGTCACGGCCGTACAGTGGCGGGCGTGAGCACCTCCACCGCGACCTATGCCCGCGATGTGCGCGTGACCTGGTGGTACACGGCATCGTCGATCGTGTTCCTCCACGTCTTCGCCGTCTTCATCTGGTCGTTCGTGGTCGTGCTCGAGGGCACGACGATCGAGATCGTCCTCAACCTCGTCGGCGCCGTCGGCTCGGTGGCATCCGCGGTCCTGCTGTTGGTGCACTACCGCCGGGAGCCCGTCGACGACGGAGAGGACACCGGCCGTCGGCCCGTTTGGCCGCTCGTCCTGCTGGGTGTGGTGTCGGCGGCGCTGATGGGCGTTTCGACGGCTTCGCTGCTGGTGGGCGTCGGGTTCGCCGCGCAGGCTCTGTGCCTCGTGCGGTGGCGGCACGGCATCCGGCTCCGGCTGGTCGCTCTGCTGTTCATCATGATCGTCGCGGTGTGGTCCGTGGATGCCGCTCGCCTCCAGCCCGACGGGTATGCCGTCAGCGGCTTCGCCCTGCCGCTGTTCGTCGCGATGCTCCCGCCCCTGTCGGCGACATCGTTGTGGTGGTGGGACATCGTGCGCGAGCTCGACCGCGCCCGCCGTGCCGAGGGGCGCCTCGCCGCCGCCCAGGAGCGCCTGCGTCTTGCGGGCGACCTGCACGACCTGCAGGGCCATCACCTGCAGGTCATCGCGCTGCAATTGGAGCTCGCCCAGAAGATGATGGCGCGCGACCCGGATGCCGCGGCCGAACAGGTGCGCGCGGCGCGGGCGAGCGTCGACGAAGCGCGCCGCGGCACCCGCGACCTCGCCGCGCGATTCCGCGGCGTGCCCCTGCCCGACGAACTCGCCAACGCCGCCGACCTGCTGCGCGCCGCCGGACTCACGGTCGACCTCCTCGTCGACATCGAGGCCTCTCACGCACCCGCCGACGTGCTCGGTCCCGTCGTGCGCGAGTCCACGACCAACGTGCTCAAGCACGGCGGCGGGGTCTCGGCATCCCTCTCACTCGCCCGACACGAAGGGGCATGGGTGCTCGTCGTCGAGAACGACTCGCGCCCCGCAGCCTCTCCGGTCGGCGACGGGGCCGGACTGTCGGGGATCGCCGAACGCGTCGGCGCCGTCGGAGGAACAGTGGATGCCACCCGGCTCGGCGACCGGTTCCGGGTCACCGTGCGCGTGCCCGAGGGGGTGACGGCGTGATTCGCGTGCTCATCGCCGACGACGAGGACATGATCCGCACGGCGCTCGCTGCTCTGCTGCGGCTGGAGGTCGACCTCGAGGTCGTCGCCGAGTGCCGCGACGGCGAGAGCGCCATCGCCGAGGCGGAGCGCCTGCGCCCCGACGTGTGCCTGCTCGATCTCGAGATGCCCGGCCTCGACGGCGTCGACACCGCCGCGCGGATCCTGCGGCGCGTCCCGTCGCGCTGCGTGATCGTCACGCGCCACGCGCGGCCCGGCGTCCTGCGGCGGGCGCTCGGCGCGGGTGTCGCCGGGTTCCTGCCCAAGTCGCGACCGGCGGATGACGTGGCCGCGGTGATCCGCGAAGTCGCGGCGGGCCGCCGCTACGTCGACCCCGAGGTCGCCGCTGACGCCCTGAGCGATGAACGGAGCCCCCTCACCGATCGGGAGCTGGACGTGCTGCGAGCGGGATCGCGCGGTGAGACGGTGGCCGAGATCGCGGCATCCCTCCACCTCTCCGCGGGCACGGTGCGCAACCACGTGTCGTCGGTGCTCGGCAAGCTGGGGCTCGCGAGTCGGCAGCAGGCGACGATCCACGCGCGGGAGCGGGGGTGGATCTGATGCGCGACGGTCTGCCGCTGGTCGAGTTCGCATTCCCGGGGCCGCTGCGCGATCGGCTCGTCGCCGCGATTCGATCAGGGGCGAAGACGACGACGAGCTCGCTCGTGCGCGAATACGAGGTCGCCGAGGATCCGCTTCCCTCGGTCGGTGACGCGGGCGCGGTCGTCGATTCGCAGGGTAAGCCGGTCGTTGTCATCGAGACCCTGGACGTCGACGTCGTCGCGCTGCGGGATGTGCCGCTCGCTCACGCCCTCGCCGAAGGGGAGGGGTACGAGTCCGTCGCGGACTGGCGTCGAGGCCACGTGCGGTTCTGGACGTCTGACGAGATGCGCGACGAACTGGGGGAGGACTTCGAGGTCAATGACGACACCCTCGTCGTGCTCGAGCGGTTCGTCGTGGTGCCCTGAAGTTCGCGTCGCGCGATGAACGGTGTCACTTTGCTCGATCCATGCGAAACGGGGCGACCCCGGCCCGACGACCCTGCGTCCCACGTCGGGAACGATTCGCGTGCAGGGGCTCGACGTGGTGGACGAGTCGGATGCGGTACGTCAGGTGATCGGGGTCGTCTTCCAGCAATCCCTGCTCGACCCCCTGCTCTCGGTTCGGGAGAACCTCGCTGTTCGCGACGGGTTCTACGGGTTCCGTCGACGCGACGCCGCCCACCGGATCGCGGAACTTTCCGAGCTGGTCGGATTCGGAGACGTTCTGGACCGTCGCTACGGGCTCCTCTCCGGCGGTCAGAAGCGCCGCGCCGACATCGCGCGTGCGATCATCCATCGTCCACGTGCCGTGTTCCTCGACGAACCGACGGTGGGGTTGGATCCGCAGTCGCGTGAGCAGATCCGGTCCGCCATCGCACAGCTGCAAGAAGATCACGCGATGACCGTCTTCCTGACGACGCACTACATGGAAGAGACCGAGAGAGCCGACCAGGTATGCATCATCGATCGGGGCGAGATCGTGGCCGAGGGCACCCCGGCTCACCTTCGATCGATTCACAGCAGCAGCGTTCTCACCGTCCGGGTTCCCGACGTGGCGGCTTTCCTCGCGGAGCGCCGTACGCGGGGACTCCCGGCGGAGCAGATCGGAGACGTCGTCCGGATTTCCGTCGAGAGCATCGAGCAAGCCAGGTCTGTCCTCGTCTCGCCTCAGATCACCGATTTCGAGTTCCGCCACGGAACCATGGACGACGTCTTCCTCAACGTGACAGGGGGTCGATCAGCGTGAGGTCCGTCTCTCTCCTCGTCGGACGGAATCTGCGCCTGCTCTTCCGGGATCGTGCGGGTGTCTTCTTCTCCCTGCTGTCGGCTCTCATCCTCATCGCGCTCTACGCACTCTTCCTCGGTGATCTTCAGGTCGAGAACCTCACCGACGCTTTCCCGGATGCCGTCTCGGGTGATATCCACGCGTTCGTGAACGCCTGGGTGTTCGCGGGCATCACGATGATGATGACGCTGACGACGGCGCTCGGGGCGATGACGGTGTTCGTGGACGATCGCGCGAGTGGACGCTCCGGTGACTTCATCGTGTCGCCCCTCCGCCGGCACGAGCTCATCCTTGGCTACCTGCTGTCGAGCTTCCTCATCTCCCTCGCCGTGATGCTGATCATCGTCGCGGTGGGTCAGGTGTACCTGCTTACGCAAGGCAACGCGGTGATGACGCTGTCTCACGCAGGGGTGACGCTCGGATACGTCATCCTGTCCAGCTTGGCGTTCGCGGCGATATCGAGCTTCATCGTCACCTTCCTCCGCAGCTCCGGGGCATTCGCAGAACTCTCCACCGTGGTGGGGAGCGTCATCGGCTTCCTGGCCGGCGCCTACATCCCGGTCGGAACGCTTCCGGAGGGGATCGTGAACGTGATGAACGCGCTGCCCTTCGCGCAATCGGCGATGTTGATGCGCCAGCCGATGACCGCTCAGGCGCTGGACGCCCTCGCCGGTAGCCAGGGGCAAGCCGCCGATGCCGTTCGCACCTTCTACGGCATCTCTGCGAAGGTCGGTGACTTCGCGGTCACGTCCGCCTTCGCCGTCGGGATTCTGGCGGCGGTGTCCGTCGTATTCGCTGCCCTCGGCGCCGTCCAACTCGCTCGTCGGATCCGCTGAGGCTCAGTCCACCCACGCCCGCGTCAAGGCTCCACGACCGCGGCGACCGCCTCGACCTCGACGAGCTGGTCGTCGTAGCCGAGCACGGTGACGCCGAGCAAGGTGCTCGGAACGTCGTGAGTGCCGAAGGCGTCGCGCACGGTGCCCCAGGCCGCGACGAGGTCGGCCTGCTTCGACGAGGCGACGAGCACGCGCGTGCTGAGCACATCGGTGATCTCGGCGCCCGCCTCGGCGAGCGCCGTGCGCATGTTCGCGATGCATTGCGCAGCCTGCGCGGCATAGTCACCAACCCCGACCGTGGACCCGTTGGCATCCAGCGGGCACGAACCGGCGAGGAAGATGAGGCGCGCGCCGGCCGGGGCGGTGGCGGCGTACGCGTACTCCGCGGCGTCGGCGAGGGCGGGGGAGCGGATGAGCCTGACGGCCGAGGGCATGCGCGCGCCTTTCGCGAGACAACGGTGCGATCGAGCGTACCGATGCGGGCCCCGGCCGTCCCCGTCAAGGTCTGGCACCTGACCGCACCCCCTCGCTACGGTCGCCGCATGGGCGAAAAAGCAGCGGGTGAAAACGCAGCAGCAGACGCGGGACTGACGCGCTACATCATCATCGGAGTGGTCGTCGGCATGATCGCGGGTCCGGTGCTCGGAATGCTCGTGCCCTCGATCGGGGTCGGCTTCGGCATCTCGATCGGGCTGTTCGTCGGCATCCTCGGCGCTGTCATCGCGTGGTTGGCGATGCGACCGAAGAAGTAGCGTCGGGCGCGCGCACGCGCACGCGCACGAGCACGAGCACGAGCACGAGCACGGGGCGACCTTGGCTACGGATGCCACGCCCTCTTGCACGAGCGCTCCGCCGGCCGCGCCCTTGGCGCCCACGACGACGAGCGTTTCGCCGGGCTGCACTCCCGCGCGCAGATGGAGCGCGGTGATGGCGGTGGTCGCCAGGTGCAGCGAGGTGACGAAGGAGACGGGGTCTGCGGCGTCTGGAAGCCCGTACAGCCGGTCGCGGTCAACGACGACGAGCTCGGCGGTCGCGCCGGGGCGTCCGCCGTAGCCCGCCGAACGCGTCCAGACGTGGTCGCCTTCATACAGTCCGCTTACGCCCGGGCCGATGGCGTCGACGATGCCGACGAGATCGCACCCCACCGCCATGGGAAACGTCAGCGGAGTGCTCCAGCGGCCCGAGCGCACAGGGGGTCTCATACAGGCCGAACGCCTTCGACCTGCGTCTGTTCCCGCCGTCGGTGTCTTCGGAATCGTGGACGTTACCGGTTGCCGTGACACCCGTCAAATAGCTGTCCCCCGAATGGCGGACAAAGATTAAACGATTGTGAGAACGGCCTGGGTATCGCCCGACAAGACTCGAACCTTCTCCTTCCGGCCGGCAAGAGTGAAAGGGCCATTCAGCAACGAACGAGAGGAAACTACATGCGAGATTCGAGGATGACAGAAGGTCGTCGCAGCTGGTCAATTGCAGCCGCAGTAGCCGCCGCCATCACGATCCCGCTGGCATCATTGACCGCGGCCTCGCCCGCGACAGCCGCCGAAACCGGAGCCGAAATGTCGGCCACGAGCGTCGCCGACGCGCTCTCGGGCGCCGCTGCTTCCAAGGTCGCAGTTCCAACGGCCGCAGCGGCCACTGCCGAAGACGCAGCTGTCAGCAGCGGCTCCGTGACCGTCTCCGTACCCCGCAACGCCGTCGACGGCGTTGACATCGGGTTGAACGACACGACGATCTCCGTGCAGCTGCCGCGTGCCGCCGACGCCGGCGGCGCGGTCGTGCTCGATACGGGAGCGATCACCTACCCCTCGGCGACCTCTGTCGCCAACACCGTCGTGCCGACGGACTCCGGAGCTCAGCTGCTGACGACGCTGTCGTCGACTGAGGCCCCCACGTCGTACGCGTACGACATCGCCAGCACCGACGGCTCCACCGTCGCGGTGGCAGACGACGGTTCGGCGCTGGTGATCGCAACGTCTGGCGAGGTACTCCTTCGCGCGGAGGCACCGTGGGCTGTGGACGCTCGAGGCACGGCTGTTCCGACCCACTATGAGCTGGACGGCAACAAGCTCGTCCAGGTCGTCGACCATACCCGCGGCGACTACGCGTATCCGATCGTTGCGGACCCGCGCCTGGACAGCGGCATCGGTTGGAAATCGATCCTGTTCAACCGTCACGAGACGGAGACCATCGCCAGCTCTGGGATCGTGGCTCTCGGCGGCGCCACCGCGGCATGTGGTGTCGGCGGACCCGTCGGCGTCGCCGCGTGCTCGATCGCTGCGGCGGCAATCGGTGCCACTGCGGTTTACGCCAAGGACAACGGCCCGTGCGTCGGACTGTCGTTCTGGGGCGCTCCGGGCACGGCGGTGTTCGGCTGGAACCCCTTCCTGCACAACGGTGCAGACTGCAACTAACGAGAGGAGAAGGTCATGCGCCGTGGGGATCCCTTCCGCACACACGTCGTCACCGTGACTGTGGTCGCCATTCTGAGCATCGGTCTCGGCCTGTTCATCGGAGGTCTGACCGGCCAGTATGTGACCGTGTTCTTCGTGCAGCTGCTCGTGGCCGCCCTGTTGGCTGCGTGGTACGTGAGCATCAAGAAGCGTGTCGCTGCCCAGAAGTAGCGGCGTTTTCGATATCAGGGCTCCGGGCGAGGGCACGGGGCCCTGATGCGTGCTCGCGGACCGGTAGCAGTCGAGTATGGCGGTGCAGCGGACGCGGGACTGACGCGCTACATCATCATCGGAGTCGTCGTCGGAATGATCGCGGGCCCCGTGCTCGGCCTGCTCGTACCGGCGATCGGCGTGGGCTTCGGCATCTCCATCGGCTTGATGCTCGGCATCCTGGGCGCCGTCATCGCGTGGTTCGTGGTGCGACCGAAGAAGTAGCGTCCGGCACGAGCACGAGGCGTCCGACGAAGCCGTCGTCGGTGCGAGGCAGGTCGCCCGCCTCCATGCGCCGGTGCGCATCAACGGCACCCGCGAATCCGAACACCTCCCCGACGTGCGCGGTCAGACGACGGCCCGCCTCCCACCGGGCGTTCACCCGGCCGGCCACCTCACGCAGCTCGCGGGCATCGAGCGCGCTCAGGATGAACCCCTCGACGCGAAGTTCGCGTACCTGCAGCGCCCACAGGTCGATTTCGGCTGTCGTGCGCCCGGCCAGCACGATCACGCGTCCTCGCGGGGCCAGATGCGCGACCGCGGACGCCGTGTCCGCGCGCCCGGTGGTGTCGATGAAGACCTGGATGCCATCCGGCCGGCGCCCCGCCACAGCCTCGGCCGCGGAGCCGGCGTCGGCGATCACGACCTCCGCACCCCACCCGCCGAGCGTCGCCGCCGCGCGGGGGTCGCGGACGACCGCGACCACATCGGCGCCGGATGCCGCACCCTCCTGCACCAGCGCTGCGCCGACCGCGCCGTTCGCTCCCACGACGACGAGCGTCTCACCGGGCTGCACTCCCGCGCGCAGGTGCAGCGCCGCGACGGCGGTGGTCGCCGGGTGCAGCGAGGCGACGAAGGCGACGGGGTCGGCGGCATCCGGAACGCCGTACAGCCGGTCGCGGTCGACGACGGCGAGCTCGGCGGTCGCGCCGGCGCGTCCGGCATAGCCCGCCGAACTCGTCCAGACACGGTCGCCGGGGGAGAGGTCGTCCACCCCCGGGCCGACCTCGTCGACCACGCCGACGAGATCACGGCCCACAGCCACGGGAAACGCCAGCGGAGTGGTCCAGCGGCCGGAGCGCACCAGCGTGTCCACGGCATCCACCGCCACCGCCTGCGGACGCACCCGCACCTGCCCGGGACCCGGTGCGGGATCGGGCAGCTCGCCCCATTCGATGACCGACGGGTCGCCCGTGCGCGAGAAAAAGGCAGCGTGCACGGTGGCTCCCATCGTCGGATGGGGAGAGGCTAGCTCCTACCCGGATGCGGCGCACGCGTGGGCGCGGAGACGTGGCATCCCTCCGTTCGCAGGGGGGAGGGTCCGGGGATTTCAGCCCGGTCGGGTAGGGTTGTCGATTGGTGAATATCTCTTGATATCGAGAGAGTTCGCCTCCTCCCACCACCGATCGCCCAGCGAAGGATTGTCCGTGGATCTCTACGAGTACCAGGCACGAGACCTGTTCGAAAAGTACGAGGTGCCGGTACTCGCCGGCATCATCGCCGACACCCCTGAGGAGGCGAAGGCGGCCGCCGAGAAGATCGGCGGCGTGGTCGTCGTCAAGGCTCAGGTCAAGACCGGAGGCCGCGGCAAGGCCGGCGGCGTGAAGGTCGCGAAGACGCCCGACGAGGCCTTCGAGGCGGCTCAGGCCATCCTCGGCCTCGACATCAAGGGCCACGTCGTCAAGCGCGTCATGGTCGCCGCCGGCGCCCGCATCGCCAAGGAGTTCTACTTCTCGGTGCTGCTCGACCGCGCCAACCGCTCCTACCTCTCGCTCTCGAGCGTCGAGGGCGGCATGGAGATCGAAGAGCTCGCCGTCGAGCGTCCCGAGGCGCTCGCGCGCATCGAGGTCGACCCGATCGAGGGCATCACGCCCGAGAAGGCGCTCGAGATCGCCAAGGCCGCGAAGTTCGACGATGAGACGGCCCCCAAGGTCGCCGACGTGTTCGTCAAGCTCTTCAACGTCTACAAGGGGGAAGACGCCACGCTCGTCGAGGTGAACCCCCTCATCCAGAGCGAAGACGGCGACATCATCGCCCTCGACGGCAAGGTCTCGATCGACGAGAACGCCGGCTTCCGTCACCCCGACCACGAGGCGCTGGAAGACAAGGACGCGGCCGACCCGCTCGAGGCCAAGGCCAAGCAGCACGACCTCAACTACGTCAAGCTCGACGGCCAGGTCGGCATCATCGGCAACGGCGCGGGCCTGGTCATGTCGACCCTCGACGTCGTCGCCTACGCGGGCGAGAAGCACAACGGCGTCAAGCCCGCCAACTTCCTCGACATCGGCGGCGGCGCCTCGGCCACCGTCATGGCCGCCGGTCTCGACGTCATCCTCGGTGACGAGCAGGTCAAGAGCGTCTTCGTCAACGTCTTCGGCGGCATCACCTCGTGCGTCGCCGTGGCCGAGGGCATCGTGAAGGCCCTCGAGATCCTCGGGGACACCGCGACGAAGCCCCTCGTCGTGCGCCTCGACGGCAACCAGGTCGAAGAGGGTCGCGAGATCCTCGCCGCCGCCAACCACCCGCTCGTCACCCTCGCCGCCGGTATGGACGAGGGCGCCGACAAGGCCGCCGAACTGGCCAACGCGTAAGGGATAGGGAAACAGAACCATGTCGATCTACCTCAACAAGGACTCCAAGGTCATCGTCCAGGGCATCACCGGCGGCGAGGGCACCAAGCACACCGCCCTCATGCTCAAGGCCGGCACCCAGGTCGTCGGCGGCGTGAACGCGCGCAAGGCCGGCACCACCGTCTCGCACAAGGACGCGTCGGGCAACGACGTCGAGCTGCCCGTCTACGCCTCGGTCGAAGAGGCCATCCGCGAGACCGGCGCCGACGTGTCGATCGCGTTCGTGCCCCCGGCCTTCACGAAGGACGCGATGGTCGAGGCCATCGACGCCGAGATCCCCCTCCTCGTCGTAATCACCGAGGGCGTGCCCGTCGGTGACACCGCCGAAGCGTGGGCGTACTCCAAGTCGAAGGGCGAGAAGACCCGGATCATCGGCCCCAACTGCCCCGGCATCATCACGCCCGGTGAGGCGCTCGTGGGCATCACGCCCGCCAACATCACCGGCAAGGGTCCGATCGGCCTCGTGTCGAAGTCGGGCACCCTGACCTACCAGATGATGTTCGAGCTGCGCGACCTCGGCTTCTCGACCGCCATCGGCATCGGCGGCGACCCGGTCATCGGCACCACGCACATCGACGCCCTCGCCTCGTTCGAGGCCGACCCCGAGACCAAGGCCATCGTCATGATCGGTGAGATCGGTGGAGACGCCGAAGAGCGCGCCGCCGACTTCATCAAGGCGAACGTCACCAAGCCGGTCGTCGGCTACGTCGCCGGCTTCACCGCTCCCGAGGGCAAGACCATGGGCCACGCCGGCGCCATCGTGTCCGGCTCGGCGGGCACGGCTCAGGCGAAGAAGGAGGCCCTCGAGGCCGCCGGCGTCAAGGTCGGCAAGACGCCGTCCGAGACCGCGTCGCTGATGCGCGAGATCATCGAAGCTCTCTGACGCTTCGTCACGAACGGGCCCGGATGCCATGGCATCCGGGCCCGTTCGCGTTCCCGCGGGCGGTGGACCCGGGCGGCGCTGGTCGAGCCGGCGGGTGGGGTCGGCCGCCGGACGGGACCCGGGACGCTGTCCGACTCCGCGAGGACGCAGTGGTTCGTCGAGGACGCACCTGATCGGCGCCGAACGGGTGCGTCCTCGACGAAACGGTGCGGCCTCGACGAGCGGACGCGGGTTCCGCAGCACCCGCGATGGCCCGTCTCCCGGGCATCGCGCCCTTTCGCGTGTCCGGTCGAGCGCGGTCGGCAGGTGTGCGGGCGGCTGCCGGAGGACACCTCCGGGCGAGACGCCGTCACGACGATGGGTGCCGGATGCCGTGGCATTCAGCCCCCATCGCTTCACCGTCACATGCCGTCGGCGACCATCGCCTCGACGAGGTTGACGTGGCGGTCGGCGTTGAGCTCCGACCACTCGTTGTCGTAGTTCAGGCCGTAGGGCCAGAAGTGCCCGCCACCGCACGAGATGGTGGCGTTCGGGCCGTCCCAACTCTTGATCAGCGCGTTCGCCTGGGGCCCGGTCCAGGTGCCGGAGCCGCACAGGTTGAAGAACCCGCCGCTTTGACCGACGCCGATCGTGTGCGAGATCTCGTGCAGCGCGGTGCGCTCGTTCATGAATGAGCGGTTCGCGCCGAAGCGCACGTCGCCGTTGATGTTCGCTTCCGCGGTGGGCACGCCGGGGGCGTAGTAGGCGTTGATGTTCTTGGTGAGGTCGGAGAGGTTGTTGTAGCGGCCGACAGCCGCGTTCATCGCTGCGGTGATGCGGCCGTACGCGTCTTGCTCATCGGCCGATGGCGTTGCGTTCTGATGCAGCGTGTAGGTGATCTCACCCTGAGCAGCGATGGCGGGTGGGGCGGCGAGTGCTCCCGTTCCGAGGATCCCCGCCACCGCGAGTGCGGCGGCCAGGACGGTGCGATGACGACGGGGGGACAGGTTCGTCTTCTGCATGGGTCTTCTCCTTCGAAGCGACGGATGCGGTCGTTGCATCGGTGTGACGACGGTAGGTCCGGATGGCCGCGTTAGCGCAAACATGAGAGACCTCTCACGGTGTTCTTATCCATCAGGCGCCGCGTCATCGGCGCTGCCCATCCCCGCGGGGCACTCGCCCGACTGCCGGCGCGGCGCCGCGCGGATGCCTCCCGGATGCCGCGGCATCCTGCCGTCTTCTCATCCTCCGGGGTGCGGCGCGGGCGGCCGGTGTCCGGGGCGGGTGGCAGGTCGCGTCGAGATGACGGGACGTTCGCGAGATGACCCGCGGTTCGCGGCGAACGCGGGTCATCTCGGCGATCGGAGGTGATCTCGACGGTGGCCGTGGGAGGGGCCGCGGCGCCGCGGCAGCGACCGGAAAGGGGCCCCGGGCTCAGCCGAGCAGCGCCTCGACGGGACCGCGGGCGAAGAAGACGACGAAGCCGGCGGCGACGATCCACAGCAGCGGGCTGATGCGGCGCGCCCGACCAGACAGAGCCTGGATGAGCACCCAGCTGACGAACCCCGCACCGATGCCGTTGGCGATCGAGTAGGTGAGGGGCATGACGGTCACGGTGAGGAAGACCGGGATCAGCACCGACAGGTCGCTGAGGTCGACGTGGCGGATCTGCCCCATCATCAGCGCTCCGACGATGACCAGGGCGGCGGCTGCGATCTCGGTGGGCACGATACTCGTCAGCGGCGTGAAGAACATCGCGAGCAAGAACAGGCCGCCGGTGACGACGTTCGCGAGGCCCGTGCGGGCTCCCTCGCCGATGCCGGAGCCCGACTCGATGAACACGGTGTTCGACGAGGACGAGGTGGCACCGCCGGCGACGGCGCCGATGCCCTCGATCACCAGCGCCGAGCGCAGGCGCGGGAACGTGCCGTCGGGGGCGGCGAGACCCGCCTCGCGAGAGAGGCCGGTCATCGTGCCCATCGCGTCGAAGAAGTTCGTGAACACCAGCGTGAAGACGAGCATGAGAGCGGCGAGGATGCCGATGCGGCCGAACGAGCCGACCAGGTCGACCTGGCCGACCAGCGACAGGTCGGGCAGGCTCACCAGCTGCGACGGCAGAGTGGGCACGCTCAGGCCCCAGCCGCCGGGGTTGCCGTCGGCGCGCGAACCGAGGTGCGCGACGGCCTCGACGATCACGGCGATCACGGTGCCCGACACGAGGCCGATCAGCAGTGCGGCCTTGACCTTGCGCACCATCAGCACGGCGGTGATGACGAGGGTCAGCACGAACAGGGCGGTCGGGATCGTCGTGATCGATCCGCCCACGCCGAGGCCGACCGGGGGAGAGTTGAGACCGGTCGCGGTCACCAGACCACTGTCGACGAAACCGATGAAGGCGATGAACAGGCCGATGCCGACGGTGATCGCCGTCTTCAGCGCGAGCGGTACCGCCTCGAAGATCATGCGGCGAAGTCCCGTGACCGCCAGCAGCACGATGATGAGGCCGTTGATGACGACGAGGCCCATCGCCTCGGGCCACGTGACCCCGCCGACGATGCCGACGGCCAGGAACGAGTTGATCCCCAGGCCCGCCGCGAAGGCGAACGGCAGGCGAGTGACGAGGCCGAACAGCATCGTCATGACGCCCGCGGTGAGAGCGGTGACGGCGGCGACCTGCGGGAAGCCGAGGGCGTTGCCCGCGACGTCGGGGGTTCCCGACAGGATGATCGGGTTCAGGATGACGATGTACGCCATCGTGACGAACGTCACAACGCCGCCGCGGACTTCGGCGCCGACGGTGGAGCCGCGGGCGGTGATCTCGAAGAACCGATCGAGGCGGTTCTTCGGTGCGGGGGCGGCGGTGGTCTCGGGAGCGGAAGCGCTCATGAAGGCTCCAGAAAAAGGGGGAGGGGACTAGACCGGAGGGGAAGACGCCGACGTATCGTGGGAGACATGTCGCTCTCAGGAGAGTATCTGCCCAGCACCAGCGAGTGGGCCAGCCAGCAGGCCGAGACGTTCGAGGCCTCGGGAGGCCAGGAGTCCGCCGACATGCGGGGGGTTCCCATCATCGTCCTCACCACCGTCGGCGCCAAAACGGGGGGTCTGCGAAAGACCGCCCTCATGCGCGTCGAGCACGACGGGCGCTACGCGGTCGTGGCATCCAAGGGTGGGGCTCCCGAGCACCCGGCCTGGTTCTACAACCTCGTGAAGACCCCTCGCGTCGCCCTGCAGGACGGCGATGTGAGAAAGGAATACGACGCGCACCAGGCCGAGGGCGCCGAGCGCGAGGAGTGGTGGGGCTACGCGACCGAGGTCTGGCCCGACTACGACGAGTACCAGAAGAAGACCGATCGTCGCATCGAGCTGTTCGTGCTGGAGCCGGTCGAGTAGGGCACGCTCGGCTCGCCGGCGTCACCTCCGCGGGTCGAGTGTCAACGACACCCGAAGGTTTCGCGGCCTCGTCCGGGTGTCGTGGACATCGAAGCCGACCAGGACCCCCGCCGGGCGGCGGCATCCGAAGTCGGGCATGGATGCCGAGACCCAAACCTCACACGAACCCCGCCGCCGCGTGAGAGAAACGTTCGCCGGGGGTAACGCCGTGGCGACGGCGGGGGAAACCTCCGTTGCTTAGCGTCGGGGCATGGCCCGCACGAATCCCGCAACCGGTACGAAACACGCCGCTGACCGCCGCGCAAAGTCCGCCGCGTACGGTGACGACGTGCTCCACCCCGCGTCATCCGGCTCCGTCGTCGTCGTCGGCGCGGGCATGGTTGCGCATCGCTTCGTCGAGAGCCTCACCAGCCGCGACGCCGACGGACGCTGGGCGGTCACGGTGCTCGGGGACGAGAAGCGAACCCCCTACGACCGGGTCGGCCTGACCGGATACTTCACCGGCAAGACTCCTGACGACCTCGCCCTCGATCCCGCCGTGCTCGACCACGAGCGGGTGCGCGTCGAGACCGACGCCCGCGTCACCAAGATCGACCGCGCAGCCCGCACCGTCACCACCGCCGGCGGCTCCACGCACTTCTACGACCGCCTCGTGCTTGCCACGGGCTCGTACGCCGCCCGCCTCGCCCTCGACGGGTTCGACCACCAGGGCTGCTTCGTCTACCGCACGCTCGACGACGTCGCCGGCATGCGCGACTGGGTCGCGAAGCGCACCGCGCAGCTGGGTCGTCCCCTGCGCGGCGCCGTCGTCGGTGGGGGCCTGCTCGGCCTCGAAGCCGCGGGGGCCCTGCAGGCCGAGGGCGTCTCGCCGTTCGTGCTGCAGTCGAACGAGCGGCTCATGTCGGCCCAGCTCGACCTGGGCGGCGCGAAGGCGTTGCAGCGCCTGATCGAATCCCGCGGCATCGAGGTGCGCACGTTGTCGGTGACGACCCGGGTGGATGCCGACATCTCCGGCGCCGTGTGCGGCATCGAACTGCGCGACGGCACGTGGGAGGCCGTCGACATCGTCGTGTTCACGGTCGGTGTGCGCCCGCGCGACGAACTGGCCCGCACCGCGGAGCTCGCCGTCGACGCCCGCGGCGGCGTCGTGATCGACGAGGGGTGCGACACCTCCGACCCCTCCATCCTCGCGATCGGCGAGGTCGCGAACTTCGACGGCCAGTGCATCGGTCTCGTCGCCCCGGGCTACGCGATGGCCGAGGTCGCCGCGACCCGCCTGCTGGGCGGCGAGGCGTCGTTCCCCGGCTTCGACACCTCGGCCAAGCTCAAGCTCTCGGGCGTCGAGGTCGCCAGCTTCGGCGACGCGTTCGCCGAGACGCCGAACGCGCTCGACGTCACCTACGCCGATCCGGTGTCGGGTGTCTATAAGAAGCTCGTGCTCAGCGACGACGCGCAGACCCTGCTGGGCGGCATCCTGGTCGGCGACGCGTCGGCGTACACCTCGCTCCGCCCCCTCGTCGGTCGCGCCCTCGGCGGCGATCCGGCTGCGTACCTCATGCCCTCCGACCTCGCGCCGGCCCCGCAGGGCGACCTGCCGGCCGACGCCATCATCTGCTCGTGCAACGGTGTGACCGCGGGCACCGTTCGGGACGCCGTCACCGAGCACAACTGTGCGGATGCCACCGAGGTCAAGGCGTGCACGAAGGCGGGAGCGGCGTGCGGCTCGTGCTTCACGCTCGTGAAGAAGCTCGTGGCGACCGAGCTGGCGGCATCCGGAAAGGAAGTGTCGAACGGCCTGTGCGAGCACTTCGCGTTCACCCGCGCGCAGCTCTTCGACGCCGTGCGCGTGTCGGAACTGAAGACGTTCACCTCGATCGTCGAGCGCTTCGGCACCGGCCGCGGCTGCGACATCTGCAAGCCGGCGCTCGCGAGCATCCTGGCGAGCCTGTACTCGGGGCACGTGCTCGACGGCGAGCTCGCGACGATGCAGGACACCAACGACCACGTCATGGCCAACATCCAGCGCGACGGCAGCTACAGCGTGGTGCCGCGCATCGCGGGCGGCGAGATCACTCCCGAGGGGCTCGTCGTGATCGGCGAGGTCGCGCGCGACTTCGGGCTCTACACGAAGATCACCGGCGGCCAGCGCATCGACCTATTCGGTGCCCGCCTCGACCAGCTGCCCGATATCTGGAAGCGCCTGGTCGACGCCGGCTTCGAGTCGGGACACGCGTACGGCAAGTCGCTGCGCACGGTGAAGTCGTGCGTCGGCTCGACCTGGTGCCGCTATGGCGTGCAGGACTCGGTGGGCATGGCCGTGCAGCTCGAACTGCGCTACCGCGGCCTGCGCTCGCCGCACAAGATCAAGTTCGGCGTCTCGGGCTGCGCGCGCGAGTGCGCCGAGGCCCGCGGCAAGGACGTCGGGATCATCGCGACCGAGGCCGGCTGGAACATGTACGTCGGCGGCAACGGCGGCTTCACCCCGCGTCACGCGGTGCTGTTCGCCGAGGGGCTCGACGACGACGGGCTGTTGCGGGCGATCGACCGGTTCCTGATGTTCTACATCCGCACCGCCGACCGACTGCAGCGCACAGCTCCCTGGATGCAGGACTACGAGGGCGGCCTCGACGCGCTGAAGGGGGTCGTCTTCGACGACACGCTCGGCATCGCCGAGGACCTCGACCGCGCCATGGCCTCCCACATCGACGCGTACGAGGACGAGTGGGCGGCCACCCTCGCCGACCCCGACAAGCTCAAGCGTTTCGAGAGCTTCGTCAACGCCCCCGAGGTCGCCGACCCCTCGCTCGCGTACGTCGCCGAGCGCGGCCAGGCCCGCCCCGCCACCGCCGAGGAGCGCACCTCCGGTGCCGTGTTCATCGGCGGCACGACGCTGGCGGTGCGCTCATGACGATCGTGGATGCCACGAGGACGGATGCCATGACACCTGACTCCACCACCCTGTCTTCGCCGTCGGCCGCGACGGTGCCCACGTCCGGCGCCGAGTCGGCCCCCGCGTCCGCCGCCGGACCGGCCCCCGAAGCGAGCCCGGCGGCTTCGCCCACCCCCGCCGCGGGCTGGGTCCGCGTCTGCCGCGTCGACGACCTTCTCGTCGAGCGCGGGGCTGCCGCCCTTCTCGGCGACCGGCAGATCGCCCTGTTCCGCACGTTCGACGGGCGCCTGTACGCCACCGACCAGATCGACCCGTTCAGCGGAGCGGCCATCATGTCGCGGGGAATCGTCGGCGATCGTCAGGGCGTGCCCACCGTGGCATCCCCCATGTACAAGCAGGTGTTCGACCTGCGCACCGGCGCATGCCTCGACACGCAGGGCAAGGAGCCGCAGTCGCTCGGCGTCTATCCGGTGGCTGTCGACGACGGCATCGTCGTGGTCAAGATCGCCGCAGAAGGAGACCCCCGATGATCGCCCTCGCAGGACTCGACCTCACCGACCGCCTCGTCGTTTGCGTGGGCGCGGGCCGCGTCGCCGAACGCCGCATCGAGCGGCTCCGCGCCGCCGGCGCGCGCGTGCGCGTCATCGCGCCCGCGGCCACCGTCGCTCTCACGGCACTCGCCGCGGCCGGCGACATCGAATGGCTCGCCCGCCCGTTCGAGGCGTCCGATCTGGACGACGCCTGGTTCTGCCACACCGCGACGGGGTCGGCATCCATCGACGCCCTCGTGGTCGACGCCGCCGAGGCGCGGCGCGTGTGGTGCGTCAATGCCGGGCACGGCGGCAAGGGCACCGCCCGCCTGGCCGCTGAGACCACCAGCGGCGACGTCATGGTCGGCGTCGTCTCCACGGCCGGCGCCGACCCGCGCCGGAGCGTCGCCGTGCGCGACGCCATCGCCGCGCGCCTCGCCGAAGGCGCCCTTCCGCTCCGCCGCCGACGGCGCACACCCGTGGGGGGTGTCGCGCTCGTCGGCGGCGGCCCAGGTCCGGTCGACCTGCTGACCGTGCGCGCCCGCGCCCTGCTCGCCGAGGCCGACGTCGTCGTTCACGACCGCCTCGGACCCACCGGCGTCCTCGCCGAACTCGGCGACGACGTCGAATTGATCGACGTCGGCAAGCGGCCTCAGCACCACCCCGTGCCGCAGGACGAGATCAACGAGATCATCGTCGACCGCGCCGCGAAGGGCCTGCGGGTCGTGCGTCTGAAGGGCGGCGACCCCTTCGTGTACGGCCGCGGCGGCGAAGAGGTCCTCGCGTGCCGGGCCGCCGGCATCCCCGTCGAGGTCGTCCCCGGCATCTCGAGCGCCATCGCGGTGCCGTCGGCCGCGGGTGTCCCCGTCACGCACCGAGGCGTGGCCGGTACTCTGCACGTTGTGAACGGTCAGGAAACGCCGAGCGAGGCCACCCTCGCCGCCCTTCGCGACGACACCGCCACGGTGGTCGCGCTGATGGGTGTGAGCGCGCTGCCCCGATTCGTCGCGGCCGCCCGCGCCGCGGGGGCGCCCGACACGCGCCCGGTCGCCTTCGTCGAGAACGGCCACACCCCCGCCCAGCGCACCATCCGCACGACTCTCGGAACGGCGATCCAGGATGCCGAGACCCACCGCCTGGCCAACCCCGCGGTGCTCGTGTTCGGCGAGGTCGCCCGCGCCGACCTCCTGCTGCCGGTACCCGCACTGCGGGGCGAGGGGATCGGGTGACCGCTCCCGTCCGGACGATCAGCACGGTGCTCCAGGGGTGCACCGTGCTGCTTCCCGTCGACCGGCGGTCGGGGGAGCTGTCGGCGGCCCTCGAGCGTCACGGTGCGCGCGTGCGCGTCGCCCCGGCGCTGACGATCATCCCGCACGTCGACGACGACGAGCTCATCGCCCAGACCCGCCAACTCGTCGCCGACCCGCCCGACGTGGTCGTGGCCACCACCGGCGTCGGATTCCGCGGCTGGATGGAGACCGCCGACGAGGCGGGCCTGCATGACGAGCTCAGCTCCGTGCTGGAGCGGGCGCGCATCGTCGCGCGCGGTCCCAAGGCGCGCGGGGCGATCCAGCAGGCGGGGTTCGAGGCCGACTGGGTGGCCGAGAGCGAGACGGCGGCGGAGCTGCGCGATTTCCTCGTCGCCGAGGGGATCGAGGGGCTCCATGTCGCCGTACAGCACCACGGTTCGGGCGCCGACGGTCTCGACGAGGCGTTCGAGGCGGCCGGCGCGCGCGTGACGAGCCTCACCATCTACCGGTGGGGACCACCGCCCGACCCCGAGGTCGTCGCCGCGTCCACCCGCCAGGTCTCGCGCGGCGAGGTCGACGCCGTGCTGTTCACCTCGGCTCCCGCGGCCCGCGAATGGATCCTCGCCGCCGAGCGGGCCGACGCACTCGAGGGAGTGGCATCCCGTGCCCGAGACGGTCGGGTGCTCGTGGCTGCGGTCGGCCCCATCACCGCCGGCCCCCTGCTCGACGCTGGAATCGTGCCGCTCGTGCCCGACCGCGGGCGCCTCGGCGCGCTCGTCCGCGCGGTCGTCACGCACTACGGCGGGCCCGACGCGCCCGCGATCCCCACGACGGCCGGCCGTCTCGGCATCCGTTCCGCCGGGATCGTCCTCGACGGCGCCTTCACCGCCCTGCCGCGGACGGGCGTCGAGATCCTGCGAGCCCTGGCCCGTCAGCCCGGTGCGGTCGTCTCGCGCACCGACCTGGTGGCCGCCCTGTCGAGCGCCGAGGCCAGCGGGCACGCGGTCGAGGTGGCCGTCGCCCGCACCCGTGAGGCGCTCGGCGGCATCGACCTCATCCGCACGGTCTACAAGCGCGGATACCGGCTCGACATCGTCGACGAGGAGGACTCATGACCGCGGTGCTCATCGCCTGCGCCCACGGCACGCGCTTCGAAGAGGGGCGCGTCGTCGTGCGCGCGCTGCTCAAGGTGCTGCGCGAGACCGCCCCCGAGGGCGTCGAGGTGCACGAGGCATACGTGGATGTGCACGGGCCCTACGTCACCGACGTGGTCGCCGCGGCGCGCGAGCGCACGGACGACATCGTCATCGTGCCGCTGCTGCTGTCGACCGGCTACCACACCGAGGTCGACCTCGTCGAGGCCGCCGGGGGGCTTCCGATCGCCCGCGCGCTGGGCCCCCACCCGGTGCTCGCCGAGATCCTCGCCGACCGCGTGCGCGCCACCGGCGCCGACGAGTCCGACACGGTCGTGCTCGCCGCGGCGGGATCGACGCGCCCGGGCGCCGTCGTCGATGTGGAACGCATGGCCGAGCTGATGACGGATGCCGGTGTGGCGGGGCCCATCGTGACGGCGTACGCCGCGGCATCCGAGCCCCGTATTCCGGATGCCGTGAACGCCGCGCGTTCCGCGGGACGCCGCACGGTCGCCGCGAGCTACGTGCTCGCCCCCGGGCACTTCTCGCGCGTGATCGAGAAGGCGGATGCCGACCTGACCTCGGAGCCGATCGGCGCGGACCCGCGGCTGGCGGAGGTCGTGTGGGAGCGGTGGCGCGAGGCGCGAGGAGGTACCGCGGCTGCGTCCACGGCAGGGGTGGCTGATGCCGGCGGTCGAGCGGAGGGGGCTGAGCCTGTCGAAGCCTCCGGGCGTGCTGCGGCGGAGGGGGCTGAGCCTGTCGAAGCCTCCGGGCGCGAGTCGGCGCCGGTCCCTTCGACGAGCTCAGGGACCTCTGCGGCGGAGGGGGCTGAGCCTGTCGTGGCCTCCGGGCGCGAGTCGGCGCCGGTCCCTTCGACGAGCTCAGGGACCTCTCGGCGTGCGCACCTCGCGAAGCGGATCGCGCGGGTGACCGGCCGTGTCGTGCTCGGGACCTTCCTCGCAGCCCTGGCCACGATCGTCGTCCTCGCCGCCGCGGGCCTGTCCGAGGATCGGGGAGTGCGGCGACGCCGCCGCGCCTGAGAGGTCGGCTCCGGCTGCGCGGGTAGGGTTTCCATTCGCCCATGCATCGCCTTCTCGTCGCCCTCCTCGCCGCCCTCGACGCCGTGCTGGCCGCCGCGGGCGGCATCGCGGTGATCTTCGCACCCCTCGCCCTGCTGTGGGTGTTCGGCGTGGGAGACCCCGAATGGGGTGCGCTGTGGCCGGCCTCGGCCGCCGTCTGGCACCTCGGTCACCTCGTGTCGGTCACCCTCACCCTGCCGGACGCCTATCTCGCCGCCACCGGCATCGACCCGACGTTCGCGACATTCACCCTGTCGTTGGCGCCGCTGGCGTTCGCGGCGTTCACCGCGCTGTTCGCCGCCCGCTCGGGAGCCCGCGCGGCCGAGGCGGGAGCGGCCCTCACCGGCTGGTTGTCAGGGTCGGTGGTCTTCGCCGGGATCGCCGCGCTCGTCGGCCTCACCGCGAACGCCGAGCTGGTGGCATCCGAGGTCTGGCTCGCCATCCTTCTGCCGTCGCTGCTGTTCCTCGTACCTTCGTTCATCGGAGCCTTCACCACCGCGTGGAGGGTCGGCGATGATGGACCGGTCGACGCCCTGCGCAGTCGCATCGAAAGGCTCCCGCACGCGTGGGCCGACGTTCCCGCCCTCATCGTGCGGGGAGTCGCGCTCACGACCCTCGGACTCGTCGCCGTCGGCGGAGTCGTCGTGGTCGCCGGACTCATCGCCCGCGGCTCCCAGGTGATCGGCCTGTACCAGGCGAGCAACGCCGACACCATCGGCGCCATCGTCATCGCCCTCGGCCAGCTCATGTACCTGCCCACCCTGGTGCTGTGGGCCGTGGCCTTCACCGCCGGTCCCGGCTTCGCCCTGGGGACCGACACGGCCGTCACCCCGGCGGCGACACAGGTCGGCGCGCTCCCCGGCATCCCGGTGCTGGGCGCCGTCCCGGATTCGACCTCGTCGTGGCTGCTGCTGCTCGTGCTCCTCCCCGTCGGCGTCGGCGCGATGGCCGGCTGGATGCTGCGGTCCCGGATGCCGCGGATCACCGGTCCCGACCCGTTCGGCCCGCGTCTGGTCGTGGCCGCCGCGGTCGCCGTGCTCACCGGGGGTGTCGGTGCGCTGGCCGCCCTCGCCTCGACCGGCTCGATCGGACCCGGACGCCTCGCCGACACGGGGCCCGAACCCGGCCCGCTCGCCCTCGCGCTGGGACTGGAGGTGCTGGTCGGCCTCGCCATCCTGTTGCTGAGCCCTCGAAGCGGCGGAGACGCGATCGACGACGACCTCGCGTGGCATTCCCCCGCGGAGGCGTCGCCCGCGCTGTCGGGCGCGCGCGCGGACGCCGGATCGTGGGCGTGGTCGTCGGCTTCGGGTGTTCCGGATGCCACGGCATCGGCTTCCCGGGGTCCCGACTCCACGACATCGGCCCCCGGGGATCGGGATGCCGCGACGTCGGGCTCCTGGGCTCGGGATGCCGGCACGCCGACCGAGGCATCACCTGGAGCGCCCTCGTGGGGCGACGCCTTGGAGCGGACCGACGGCCGGGGCTCGCCGGCGGGTGCGGCCTCGACGGGCCGCGGGGCGTCGGTCGGGGCGGCGGGATCCCCGATCCCCACACCGGACGACGCGTCCGACGACGAGCTCCCCTCGAAGGCCTCGAAGGCCTCCAACGCCGTTCCCTCCGACGAGGACGTGCGGGCCCGCATCCGCGCAGCCTGGGCGGCGGCCGAGACGGACACCACCGACGACCGCGGGGACGATGGGCGCTGACACGATGCCCGGACGGCCTCGCCGCGGACGAGCGGTCGCGTGTACCCGCGCCTCCGCCCGATCCGGCCCTCCTGTGGGCGTCGACGCACCCGCGTAGACTGGGCGCGTGCTCACGGTCGCCGTTCTCATCTCCGGCGCCGGCTCCAATCTCCGCGCCCTGCTCGAGGCGGCATCCGCCTCCGACTTCCCGGCGCGCGTGATCGCGGTCGGTGCGGATCGCGAGGCCGACGGCTTCGCCCACGCCGAGCATTTCGGCATCCCGACCTTCCTCGTTCCCTACGACGCCTTCGCCTCCCGCGAGGAGTGGGGCGCCGAGCTCGGCGCCCAGTTGGCCGTCTGGCAGCCCGACCTCGTCGTGCTGAGCGGTCTCATGCGTCTGCTCCCCGCCGACCTCGTCGCCGCGTGGGAGCCGCGCATCATCAACACCCACCCCGCGTATCTGCCTGAGTTCCCGGGCGCTCACGGGGTGCGCGACGCGCTCGCCGCGGGCGTGGCCCAGACCGGAGCGAGCGTCATCGTGGTGGACTCGGGCGTCGACACCGGCCCGATCCTCGCCCAGGAGCGCATCCCCGTGCTGCCCGGCGACGACGAGCACGCGCTGCACGATCGCATTAAGCCCGTCGAACGACGTCTGCTGATCGACGTCGTACGGCGCATCGCCGAGGGTGAACTCGACTTCGCCGCCACGGCATCCCGAACCGCCTGACCCGCCGGCGGGCGCCGGCCCGTCGCGCACCCGAATCCGACTCGAGACACAGGAGCCGAAAGCCATGGCCGGACCCCGCCACGACCCCGCCGACTACCGTCCCCGCGACGTCGTCCCCATCCGCCGCGCTCTGGTGTCGGTGAGCGACAAGACCGACCTGCTGCGACTCGGCGAGGCGCTCGCCGGTGCCGGCGTCGAGATCGTCTCGACCGGCGGCTCGGCCACGCTCCTGCGCGACGCCGGCCTCGAGGTCACCGACGTCTCCTCCGTGACCGGGTTCCCCGAGTCGCTCGACGGACGAGTGAAGACCCTGCACCCCAAGGTGCACGCGGGCCTGCTCGCCGACCTGCGGCTCGCGTCGCACGAGGCGCAGCTGGAGGAGCTCGACATCCGCCCCTTCGAGCTCGTCGTCGTCAATCTCTATCCGTTCGTCGAGACCGTGGCATCCGGTGCCGAGGGCGACGATGTGGTGGAGCAGATCGACATCGGTGGCCCCGCCATGGTGCGCGCGTCGGCGAAGAACCACGCCAACGTCGCCATCGTCGTCTCGCCCGAGTCCTACCCCGCCATCATCGACGCACTCCAGACCCAGGGCGGCACCTCGCTCGTGCAGCGCCGCGAGCTCGCCGCCCGCGCCTTCTCGCACACCGCCGCGTACGACACCGCCGTGTCGACCTGGTTCGCCGAGGGGACGCTCGGCGACGACATCGACCTGCCCGCGCACCTGACGATCCAGGCCGAGCGCCTGTCGACGCTGCGGTACGGCGAGAACGCGCACCAGCGCGCCGCGATCTACTCCCGCGTCGGCGGACACGGCATCGCCCAGGCCACGCAGCTGCAGGGCAAGGAGATGTCGTACAACAACTTCGTCGACGCCGATGCGGCGCTCCGCGCGGCCTTCGACATGGTCAAGCCGGCCGTGGCGATCATCAAGCACGCGAACCCCTGCGGGATCGCCGTCGCCGCCCCGAACGCCCTCGACCCCATCGCCTCGGCGCACCTGCGCGCTCACGAGTGCGACCCGGTGTCGGCGTTCGGCGGCGTCATCGCGGCCAACCGCACCGTGACGCTGAAGATGGCCGAGAACCTGCGCGACATCTTCACCGAGGTCATCATCGCCCCCGACTTCGAGCCCGAGGCCCTCGAGGTGTTCGCGCTGAAGAAGAACCTCCGCGTGCTGCGCCTGCCCGCCGACTGGCAGCGCGAGCGCATGGACGTGCGCCTGGTGTCGGGCGGCCTCCTGCTGCAGGACGCCGACCGCTTCCCCGACGACATCGAATCGGTCGCGAAGGACTGGGAGCTCGTCTCGGGTGAGCGCCCCGCCGAGGCCGACATGGAGAGCCTCATCTTCGCGTGGAAGTCGTGCCGCGCGGTGAAGTCGAACGCGATCGTGCTCGCCCAGGGCTCGGCCACGGTCGGCATCGGCATGGGCCAGGTCAACCGCGTCGACTCGTGCCGTCTCGCCGTCGAGCGGGCGGGGGACCGGGCTGCCGGTTCGATCGCGGCCTCCGACGCGTTCTTCCCCTTCGCCGACGGCCCGCAGGTGCTGATCGACGCCGGGATCTCGGCGATCATCCAGCCCGGCGGTTCGGTACGGGATGCCGAGGTCGTCGACGCCGCGCGCGCGGCGGGCGTCACGATGTTCTTCACCGGGGAGCGTCACTTCTTCCACTGACGCGGTGGCGCGGGGCGGGCGTCGTCGCTCGCGCGTGCCGACGCCGGGTGTGCGTTCGTGAGGGCGCGTTTGGGGCGTGAATTGTGCGTTGGGGCGGGTTATGTGCGCCCCGAAGGCATGGTTCGCGCCCCAATGCGGTGGCGTGGTCATGCGGCGGCGGGCGGGCCCAGCGCTCGTCGTGCGCTCGTGGGCGTGTGGATGCGGGGTCTGCGCGGGCGTTCGCGTGCGTTGGAGCGTGGGGCGGGCGCGTTTGGGGCGTGATTTGTGCGTTGGGGTGGGTGATGTGCGCCCCGAAGACACAATTCGCGCCCCAAACCGGGCGGTGGGAGCAGCGGCGGCGTGGCGCGCTGTGTGTGCGCAGCAAAGGCACGGTCGCGCCCGAGCCAGCGGGGGACCGTGTCCTAGTCGACGCGGACGACGTCCGGGGACTCAGGCGCTCATCTGTATGAGCTTCGACACGGTGTTGGCGTTGCGCGCCGTGCCGGTGACGCCGAGGTTCTTCTCGAACCACCCGGCCTGCAGCTTCGAGCCGCCGATGCCCTCGGGATAGCGCACGAACACCTCGCGGCCGTCGAGCACCGCCTCCTCGGGGTAGTGCGCGGGCACCTCGAGGGTCGTCCCGCCGACCGGCGGCTCCGCGAGGAACACCGTCTGCACCCACCGGCCCTCGGCGGCGTCGGCGAAGGGATTGCGAGCGCGCGTATCCGAGAGCTCCGCGTGCGAGCGCACGATGACGGGCAGGTCGAACTCGAACGCCTCGCGCACGCTCTCGCGAATGAGGGTCGCGATCTCGCCGGGGGAGCGGCCCGCGTCGTCGAGCACGACGTTTCCGGCGACTTGCAGCGTGTCGACCTCGCCCAGACCCGCGGATGCCAGCACCTCGCGCAGCGCAGGCATCTTCAACGCCGTGGGTCCTCCGACACCACGGATGAGGGCGACGGTGCGAGGCATGCTGCGACCATACGCCGAGCGACGATCAGAGGCGAGAAGGCGTCGCGCACAGCCCCTCCGTCTCGACGAGAAACGCATCGGCGAGTGAGGAACGCTGACAGAAGCCGTGTCTCGCAGGACGCGGCGTTTCTCGGCGCGTCTGAAACGCCACCGCCCGGCTCTGAGCGACGCCGCCCGACCCCGCGCTCTCGCGGTCAGGCGGAATCGCGTCCCAGGGTCTCGAGCAGACGCAACCACACCTCGCTGACCGTGGGGTACGACGGCACGGCATGCCACAGACGCTTCACGGGCACCTCGCCCACGACGGCGATGGTGGCGGAGTGGAGCAGTTCGGCGATGTCGGGGCCGACGAACGTCGCGCCGACGAGGACGCCGCGGTCGAGATCGACGATCGCGCGCGCCTTGCCGACGTAGGCGTCGGACTGCTCGCTGGAGCCGGCGATGCTCGCGAGGTCGTAGTCGAGCACCTTCACGTTCATGCCCTGCTCCTCCGCCTTCTGAGCGGTGAGGCCGACGGATGCCACCTCGGGATCGGTGAACGTCACCTGCGGTACCGCGCCGTGGTCGGCGGTGGCCGCGTGCGCGCCCCAGGGGGCGTCGTCGACCTCGCCACCTCGGGCACGCGCGGCGATGACGCCGCCCGCGGCGCGGGCCTGGTACTTGCCCTGGTGGGTCAGGAGCGCGCGGTGGTTGACGTCGCCCACGGCGTACAGCCAGTCGAAGCCGCGCACGAGCAGGGTGTCGTCGACGTCGAGCCAATCGCCGGCCCCGAGTCCCAGGGCACCCAGCCCGAGGTCGTGCGTGCGGGGCGTGCGACCGACCGCGACGAGCACCTCGTCGGCGACCACGGTGGTGCCGTCGGAGAGCTCGAGCACGGCGCGCCCCTCGTCGTCACGGTGCGCCGCGGTGGTGTCGGCGCCCGTCTTGACGGTGACGCCGCGGTCGCGCAGAGACGCCGTGACGAGCTCGCCCGCGAACGGCTCGTTGCCGCCGAGCAGCCCGGATCGCGCGATGATGGTGACCTGCGAGCCGAGGCTCTGGAACGCGGTCGCCATCTCGGCGCCGACGACGCCTCCGCCGACGATCGCGATCGAGGCGGGAATCTGTTCGACCGCGGTGGCCTCGCGGCTTGTCCAGGGGGAGATGTCGGCGAGACCCGGGATGTCGGGCAGGAGCGCCGCCGATCCCGTGCAGACCGCGACAGCGTGGCGGGCGGCGAGGTCGGTGGTGGTGCCGTCGGCGGCCGTGACGCGCACGGCCTTCTCGCCCGTCAGTGTGCCGTGACCGCGCACCAGGTCGATTCCCGCGCTCTGCAGCCACTGGACCTGGCCGGAGTCGTCGTAGTTGCTGGTCATGGTGTCGCGGCGCCGCAGCACGGCGGCGATGTCGAGCTCACCGGTGACGGCCTGCTTCGCGCCGTCGACGTCGCGTGCGGCGCGCAGGGCCGCTGCGCTGCGCAGCAGGGCCTTGGACGGCATGCACGCCCAATACGAGCACTCGCCGCCGACGAGCTCGGACTCCACGATGACGGCGGTGAGCCCGGCCTGTGTGGCGTAGTCGGCCACGTTCTCGCCGACGGGGCCGGCACCGATGACGATGAGGTCGTATTCGCGTTCGCTCATGCCGCTCACGCTACCGACGCCCTCCGACATCGCGCGGGGGTTGCGGACGGTCGGCGACCCCCCCCCGTCGCGTCGCGCGCCTTCGGGGCGCCTTTCGCCGTTCGGGGCGGGAAACGCCCGCCCCGAACGGCTGATCCCGCCCCGAGCGGCTGATCCCGCCCCGAGCGGCTGATCCCGCCCCGAGCGGCTGATCCCGCCCCGAGCGGCTGATCCCGCCCCGAGC
>NZ_JALGRP010000001.1:594669-688685 GCF_022815605.1 Microbacterium sp. VKM Ac-2923
GGCTGATCCCGCCCCGGAACGGCCAATCCCGCCCCAAACGGCGAATCCCGCCCCAACGGCTGATCCCGCCCCGAGCGGCCAATCCCGCCCCAAACGGCGAATCCGCCCCAACGGCCAATCCCGCCCCAGACGGCGAATCCCGCCCCGGAACGGCCGACCCCTGCCCCAAACGGCTGATCTCACCCGCGGCACCCGCGCCATCCGGGCGCGGCAACCCGGTTGCGGCGAGCCGGACGCATCCTGAGCGAACTCTGCGAGCCCTTGTCCCTACTCCTGAACCGGTTTAGAGTAAGACCTGAACCGGTTTAGGCCGAGACCGCGACACGACGAGGTGACGGATGACGAACGACACGCGACCCACGATCGCCGACGTCGCCCGCCGCGCGGGAGTCAGCAAGGGGCTCGTCTCGTTCGCCCTGAACGGGCGCGCCGGGGTCTCCCCGGAGACGCGGGAGCGCATCCTGTCGGTCGCCGCCGACATGGGGTGGAGCCCGAGCCTGCGCGCGCGCTCGCTGAGCGTCGGTCGGGCGTTCGCGTGCGGACTGGTCATCGGCCGGAGTCCCGACGTCATCGCTGCCGACCCCTTCTTCCCCTCTTTCATCGCGGGCGTCGAAGACGAGTTCTCGGTCTCGGGGCAGGTGCTCGTGCTCGCCGCGGCCACCCCCGGCCGCCACGAGGAGCAGACCTACCGCGGTCTCGTCGCCGACCGCCGGGTCGATGGCGTCATCCTCTCCGACCTGCGCGCGGGTGACACCCGCGTCGCCCTGGTCGCCGGGCTCGGCATCGCGGCCGTGACGCTCGGCGCACCCGACGTGGAAAGTCCGTTCACGTCGGTCTCCGTCGACGACGGCGCCGGAATCCGCCTCGCGGTCGACCATCTCGCCGAGCTCGGTCACACCGACATCGCGCACGTCGCCGGTCCGACGGCGATGCTCCACGGCCGCAACCGTGCGGCGGCGTTCGAGGCGGCGGCCGCCGCCCGCGGCATCCGCTCGCGCGTGGTGTCCACCGACTTCAGCGCCGCGGACGGCGCCCGGGCCACCGACGCCCTTCTGGATGCCGATCGACCGCCGACGGCGATCGTCTATTCCAATGACAACATGGCCATCGCCGGCCTGGGGCGCGCGCAGAGCCGGGGCCTGGTCGTGCCCCGCGACCTGTCGATCACGGGCTTCGACGACGCCGAGATCGGCCGCCACCTCTTTCCGGCGCTCACCAGCGTCGCCACCGACGCCCGCGGGTGGGGAGCGGCGGCGGCCCGCGCGCTGATCGCGGCCACGACCGGCGCCCCGGCGGAGGAGCTCGTGCTCCCCGATCCCCGACTGCACGTGCGCTCCTCCACCGGAGCGCCCCCCCGCGTTCCCGCGCGCCGCGTCGCCGCACCGGCGCCGCGGCCCGACGGGCCACCCATCGCTTGACGTACCGCGGGAGCACCCCCGCATTCACAAGGAGGAAGACATGCGACGACGCATTCTCATCACCGCAGCCGCCGCCACCGGCATCCTGGCCCTGTCCGCGTGCAGCGGCGGGGGAGGGGGAGCCGGGGGCATGGACGCCCGCGGGGGCATCACCATCTGGTACTCCAACAACGACGCGGAGATCGCGTGGGGCGAGCAGATGGTGGAGGCCTGGAACGCCGACCACCCCGACGAGCAGATCACCGCGCAGGAGATCCCGGCGGGCTCTTCGAGCGAGGAGGTCATCGGGGCCTCGATCACCGCCGGCAACGCCCCGTGCCTCATCTTCAACACCTCGCCCGCCGCGGTACCGGGCTTCCAGCGGCAGGGCGGTCTCGTCAACCTGTCGGAGTTCCCCGACGGCGAGCAGTACATCACCGAGCGCAGCGGCGACCTGGCCGACCAGTACCGTTCCGACGACGGCGGCTTCTATCAGCTGCCCTGGAAGAGCAACCCGGTCATGATCTTCTACAACAAGGACCTCTTCGCCCAGGCCGGCCTCGATCCCGAGAACCCGAAGCTGTCAACGTACGACGAGTTCCTCGAGACGGCGCGGACGCTCAAGTCGGCAGGGGTCGCCCCGTACGCGATCAACCCGGCGCCCACGAGCGAGTTCTTCCAGTCGTGGTTCGACTTCTACCCGCTGTACGCCGCCCAGACCGGAGGCACTCAGCTCGTCGAGGACGGCACGGCCACCTTCGCCGACGCGAACGGAGAAGCGGTCGCGGAGTTCTGGCGCACGATCTACGGGGAGCAGCTCGCCGGCAACGAGCAGTACCAGGGCGACGCCTTCGCCGACGCGCAGGCCGCGATGGCCATCGTCGGTCCGTGGGCCATCTCGGTCTACGGCGACAGCGTGAACTGGGGCTCGGTGCCCGTCCCGACGGAGCAGGGCACGTCCGCTGACGAGACGTGGACCTTCAGCGACGCCAAGAACGTCGGCCTCTTCACCGCGTGCGAGAACAAGGCCACGGCCTGGGACGTGTTGAAGTTCGCCACCAGCGAGGAGCAGGACGGCGAATGGCTGAACGCGACCGGTCAGATGCCGCTGCGCCAGGACCTCACCACCGTCTACGCCGACTACTTCTCGGCCAACCCCGCCTACGAGCAGTTCGGCGCCCAGGCGGCCCGCACCGTCGAGGTGCCGAACGTGCAGAACTCGGTGGAGATCTGGCAGGCGTTCCGCGACGGGTACTCGAAGGCGGTCATCTTCGGCGAGGGCGACGTGTCGTCGTTCCTCTCGGATGCCAAGACCCAGATCGACCAGCTGGCGGCGGGGAACTGACATGACCACGTCCGTCGCCGGCACGCCCGGCCGCACCGGGGGCGACCCCGAGCGGCCCGGTCGTGCGGCGGGTGCGGAGACCGCGACCAAGAAGCGGCGTCGCCCGTTCGGAGCGCAGCCGCTCGGCATCCTGTTCTCCGCCCCGTACCTGATCTTCATCGGGGTCGTCTTCGCCTACCCGATCATCTTCGCGGTGTGGATGTCGTTCCACGACTACTTCTTCACCGCCCCCGGCGCCAACGTCGACCGACCCTTCGTCGGGTTCGACAACTACGTCACCGCCCTCACAGACCCGGCCGTCTGGCGCGCGTTCGGCAACGTCGGGATCTTCCTGCTCATCAACGTGCCGCTGACGGTGGTGCTGTCGATTCTGCTGGCCACGGCGCTCGACCGCGTGGCGCGAGCCCGCGCCTTCTTCCGCGTCGCGTTCTACGTGCCCTACGTCACGGCATCCGTCGCCGTCGTCGCCGTGTGGCTGTTCCTGTTCTCGAACACGGGACTGGTCAACAACGTTCTCGGACCTCTCGCGCCGAGCCCGTCGTGGCTGGTCAACTCGGCACTCGCGATGCCGACGATCGCGCTGTTCGTCACGTGGAAGGGGTTGGGGTTCTACATCCTGCTCTACCTCGCGGCGCTGCAGAACGTGCAGCGCGAGCTGTACGAGTCGGTCGCCGTCGACGGGGGCGGTCGCATCCGCCAGTTCTTCGCGGTAACCGTGCCGGGTGTGCGGCCGGCGACGTTCCTCGTCGTCCTGCTGTCGACGATCACGGGCGCGAACCTCTTCACCGAGCCGTACCTGCTCACCAGCGGCGGCGGGCCCAACGGCGCGTCCACCTCTCCCGTGCTGCTGATCTACCAGAAGGGCATCGAGCAGCAGAACCCCGACGTGGCCGCGGCCATCGGCGTGGTGCTGATCATGTTCGTGCTCGTCATCGCGCTGCTGCAGCGCCGATTCGTCGGAAGGGAAGAGTCGTGAGAAGCAAGATCGCCACCTACGGCATCCTCACCGTCGGCGCGCTCGCCTTTCTGTTCCCCTTCTACTACATGGTGATCGGGTCTCTGCAGACGAGCCCCGACACCTCGATCGGCGGTGCCTTCCCGCACCCGTCGAACCTGACGGTGGAGAACTACACCGCGATCGACGGGCGCATCAACCTGCTGCAGGGTCTCGCCAATTCCGGGATCTTCACCGGCGGCGTCATCCTCGGCACGATCGTGTTCGGGGTGCTCGCCGGGTACTCCCTCGCGGTGCTGAAGTGGCGCGGGCGCTCGGCGACCTTCGCGCTGGTGCTCCTGGTACAGGTGATCCCGTTCCAGCTGCTGATGATCCCGCTCTACGTCATGATCGCCCGCGACTACGGCCTGAGCGACAGCTACCTCGGCATGATCCTTCCGTTCTTCATCAACTCCACCGCGGTCGTGATCTTCCGGCAGTACTTCCTGCAGCTGCCCCAGGAGCTGTTCGACGCCGCACGCATCGACGGCGCGGGGGAGTTCCGGCTGCTGTGGAACGTCGCGCTGCCCCTGGTGCGCCCGGCGTTGCTGACCGTGGTGCTGCTGACCTTCATCGGCCCGTGGAACGAATTCCTCTGGCCGTTCCTCATCACGAAGGAAGCGGCGATGCAGCCCCTGGCGGTCTCGCTCGCCAACTTCATCTCCACCATCGCCGCCAGCACGTCCAACCCCTTCGGCGCGATGATGGCCGGCGCCGTCGTGCTGGCCGCCCCCGCAGTGGCGCTGTTCCTGATCTTCCAGCGCTACTTCACCTCGAACGACCTCGGATCCGGAGTGAAAGGATGACAATGACCCCCGCATCCCCCGTCCCCTACCGCCTCACGCGCGTCGGGGTGGTGATGACCCCCGAGCCCGGCAACCCCGACGAGGCGGAGGGCGTGCTCAATCCGGCATCCGGTCGTGGTCCCGACGGCCGTCTGTACCTCCTGCCGCGTCTCGTGTCGGAGGGCAACGTCTCGCGCGTGGGCCTGGCCCGCGTCGTCGTCGAGGACGGCGTGCCCGTCTCGGTCGAACGCGAGGGGGTCGTCCTCGCCCCAGACCGCGGGTGGGAGCGCGGCGCCGACAACGCCGGGACCGAGGATCCGCGCACGACGTGGATCGAGGCCCTCGGCCTGCACGTCATGACCTACGTCGCCTACGGCCCGCTCGGGCCGCGCACCGCAGTCGCCGTGTCGGACGACCTGCGCGAGTGGCGACGGTTGGGTCCGGTGCTGTTCCGGTACCAGGAGGACCTCGACATGGACCTCAACCTGTTCCACAACAAGGACACGGTGTTCTTCCCGGAGCCCGTGACGGCGCCCGACGGCACCGAGGCGCTCGCCGTGCTGCATCGCCCGATGTGGGACCTCGGCGAGACCAAGCCCGGACAGGGGGTGCGCGTGCCGGCCGGGGTGGAAGACGAGCGGCAGTCGATCTGGATCAGCTACGTGCCCCTCGCGGCCGTCCGCGACGACCTCTCGGCGCTGACCCTGTGGGGCCAGCACCACTTCGTCGCGGGACCGGAGTTCGCCTTCGAGGAGCTCAAGATCGGCGGCGGTCCGCCGCCGCTGCGCATCCCCGAGGGGTGGCTCGTGCTGCACCACGGGGTGACCGGCGTCATCGACGGCGCCTTCTCGCAGCAGCAGAAGGTCAACTACGCAGCCGGGGCTTTGATCCTGGATGCCACCGACCCCCGTCGAGTGCTCGCCCGCACGCCCGAGCCGCTGCTGGCCCCCGAGACCGACGACGAGCGCAGCGGGATCGTGCCCAACGTCGTGTTCCCCACCGCGATCGAGGAGATCGACGGCCGCCACTTCGTGTTCTACGGCATGGCCGACTCCAAGATCGGCGTCGCCCTGCTCGAGCGCACGGACTGACCGATCCGCCGCGCCCGATGCCGTGGTGGCGCGGGCGCGGCGGGCCTTCCCCGTCCGCGCGGCTCGTCGCTCCGGGCGGGTCGCCGCCGGGGCGAACGCAACGGTCGCCGCCGCCCGGCAGGGTCGACGCAACGGTCGCTGCCGGCCGGCGGGGCGAGCACAACCCGCGCCGCCGAAGCGGCAGCGCGAGCACAACGGTCTCCGCCGAAGCGGCGGCGGGAACGCAACGGTCGCCGCCGACCCGGCAGGGCGAACACAACGCAGGAGATTCCGCCCCGCGGCATCCGCTCACCGCGGAATTCCGCGATCCGCCCTTACGCGAAGAGCAGATCTCCTGCATCCTGTACCTCCATCGAAAGGAACCCCCCATGAACGCACGACGAAGTGCGCGCATCTCGGCGGTGCTGAGCGCCGCCGCCCTCGCGGTGACGCTGACGGCCGTCCCGGCCGCGGCGGCCTCCCCGTCGCCCGGAGCGTTGACGAACCTCGACCACCTCGACTTCTTGCTCGACGAGGCCACGCCGCCCGCCGAGGTCGCGGGTCACTCGACCTACCGCCAGGCGGAAGAACCCACGCTGCTCGCCCCCTGGACCTACGCCGACGCCCGCGACGGTGGCACCTTCGAGCGCGTGGGCGGCGGTCCGCTCGACCCCGCCACCGGCGACTGGGCGCAGGGCGCCTACAACGCCGACGACAACACCCGCGCCGCCGTCGTGTACACGCGGCACTGGGAACTGACCGGCGACGCCGAGAGCCGCCGGAAGGCCTACGAGCTGCTCCGCACCGTCGCCTACCACCAGACCACCGACGGCCCCTCCGCCGGGAACGTCGTGCTGTGGATGCAACCCGACGGCGACCTCAACCCCTCGGCGGAGCCCGTCGAGCTGCCCGACCCCTCCGACTCCGGACTGAGCTACTGGACGGCGCGCACGGTGTGGGCGCTGGGCGAGGGCTACGCCGCTTTCGTCGACGACGACCCCGCCTTCGCCGCCTTCCTGAGGGACCGTCTCGCGCTGTCGCGCGGGGCGATCGAGCGCGATGCCCTGTCGAAGTACGGCCAGTTCGTCGAGGCCGACGGCAAGAAGGTGCCCGCGTGGCTCATCGTCGACGGGGCGGATGCCACGGCCGAAGCCGTTCTCGGACTCGTCGCCGCCGTGAAGGCGGGCGACGACACCTCTGCCACCGCGGCGCGTCGACTCGCCGAGGGCATCGCCGCCATGGCATCCGGATCCACCCGTCAGTGGCCGTACGGCGCCGTCCTGCCGTGGGCGCAGTCTCCCGCGATCTGGCACGCGTGGGGCTCGCAGATGCCCGCCGCGCTCGCCGTGGCCGGTGACCTGTTCGACGATGACGCGCTCGTGCAGCCGGCGATCACGGATGCCACGGGCTTCACCACGACGCTGCTCACCGCGGGCGGACCCGACAACGGCTGGAACCCCAGCCCCACCGACCGGGTGCAGATCGCGTACGGTGCCGACTCGCGCGTGCAGTCGCTGCTCGCCCTCGCCGACACGACGGGCTCCGCCGCGTTCGCGGAACTGGCCGGGATGCAAGCCGCGTGGTTCTTCGGCGCCAACCACGCCGGGGCGCGCATGTACGACCGCTCGACCGGAGTGACCTTCGACGGTCTGCAGCCCGACGGCACCGTGAACCGCAACAGCGGAGCCGAATCGACGATCCACGGTCTGCTCACCGCCCTCGCACTCGACGCGCACCCCGCGGTCGCCGAGCGGGCAACGGCCCTCACCTCCGTCGACAACCGCGTCGGGCTCACCTACGTCGAGGCCGAGGATGCCACGCGCACCGACGGTGCCGTCTTCACGCCGGAGTCGTCGTGGACGGGGGAGTCGAGCTGGTCGGGAGACGCCCTGACGCTCCAGCCGCGGCAGACCGCGACCTGGGACATCGGAGCCTCCGACACGCGCCGCTGGATCGAGCCGGTGGTCTGGACCCGCCCCGGTGAGAAGACGCAATCGACCTGGCGCAGCGGCGGTCTGCTGAGCGTCACCGGCCCTGCCCAGGGGATCTCGCCCACGCCCGGGGCACTGCTGCCGTACGCCCTCACGGCCCCCGAGTCGGGGTCCGAGGTGCGGGTACGCGCTGTACGCGGAGAGCTCACCCTCGACGGGATCATCGTGCGGCCGTGGATCTCACGGCTGGTGCTCGGCGGCGACGCGCGCAGCGAGCTCGTGCACTCGAGCGCGATCGCGCCGCAGCGCACGACGATCGGTGCCGACGGCATCCCCTCGAGGGTGAACGTGTACGACGCCTCGGGTTCGCTCGTGCGCACCACCTCGTCGACCGGCTCGGTCAGTGTGATCGTGCCCGCGGGCGGCTTCGCGATCGCGCAGGGCTGAGCGCGAACGCGACGGCGGCCGGGTCCTGCGTGGCCCGGCCGCCGTGTCGTGGGGCCAGGCCGGTCGCGGGGCCCGGCCGCGTGTCGTGGGGCCAGGCCGGCGTGTCGTAGGGACCCGGCCGGCGTGTCGTGGGGACCCGGCCGGTCGTGGGGGCCAGGCCTGCGTGTCGCGGGGCCCGGCCGCGTGTCGTGGGGCCAGGCCGGCGTGTCGTAGGGACCCGGCCGGCGTGTGGGGCGGGGTCGGGCGGGGGTGCGCCGTCGTGTCGGCACGGGGCCGTCGTGTCGGGCGCGGGGAGGCGGGGGACGCGCGGGGAGAGGAGGGGATCGGGCCGGGGAGGATGCTGGGGCGTCGGGCGATCCTCCGCTCGCAGAATCTCCTCCCGTGGCGGCCGCCGGTCGGGCCCCTCGCCGAACAAGGGCGTGACCCGCCGGAACGGCCATGTCCGATTTCCGCCGGTCGATGTCGGAGGTCGGTGGCAGAGTGGATGCCATGACCCCCACCACCGTCGACGCACCGGGCTTCCCCGAGCGCTATCGCGCCATCCAGTCGCGTGACCGCCGCTTCGACGGGCAGTTCGTCACGGCGGTGCGCTCCACGCGCATCTACTGCCGTCCCAGTTGTCCCGCGCGCACGCCGAAAGAAGAGAACGTCACGTTCTTCGCCACCTCCGCGGCCGCCCACGAAGCCGGCTACCGCGCCTGCAAGAGATGCCTTCCCGAGGCCGCACCCGGCTCACCCCTGTGGGACGTGCGGGGTGACGTGGTGGCGCGGGCGATGCGTCTCATCGTCGACGGTGTGGTCGACCGCGAAGGCGTGCCCGGTCTCGCGCGACGACTCGGTTACTCCTCTCGTCACCTCACGCGGTTGCTCGCAGCTGAGCTGGGCGCCGGGCCCCTGGCCCTCGCGCGCGCCCACCGGGCTCACACCGCGCGCGCCCTGCTCGTCGGCACCGACCTCTCAGCGGCTGACGTCGCGTTCTCCGCCGGGTTCTCGAGCATCCGGCAGTTCACCGAGACGATCGGCGAGGTGTTCGGGATGCCGCCGCGAGAGCTGCGGGCGCGCCGACCGGCGGGCCGCGGCGCCGATGCCGCCGACGCCGGGGCTGTAGCGGGCGAGATCGATCTCGCCCTGCCGGTGCGCGGGCCGATCGACACGATCGGCCTGTTCGGATGGATGCGTGCCCACGCGGTGCCGGGCGCCGAGGTGGGCGGCGACCGCTCGTTCACCCGCGTGGTGCGCCTCCCGGGTGGGCCCGCCTGGTTCGAGGTGCGCCTCGCCGACGACGGTCGGCTCCGCCTCCGCGCACGGCTGAGCGCCCTGGCCGATCTGGGCACGCTCATCGCCCGCGTCCGTCGACTGTTCGACCTCGACGCCGACCCGCTCGCGATCGACGAGGCGTTGTCCCGGCATCCCGAGCTGGCACCCGCGGTCGCGGCGATCCCGGGTGTGCGCGTGCCGGGGGCGATCGACGCCGACGAGATGCTTCTGCGCGCCATGATCGGCCAACAGATCAGCGTCGCCTCGGCCCGCACGATGCAGGGGCGTCTCACCGCCCAACTCGGTGAGCCCGTGACCATCGGACCGGAGCCGATGTCGCTGTTCCCCGACCCGGCGGTGATCGCCGAACGAGGTCTCGAGGTCCTGCGCGGGCCCGCCGCCCGAATGAGGGCGATCGTCGAGGCGGCCGCGGCGCTCGTTGACGGAACGCTCGCGCTCGGACCGGGCGACGACGGCGTCGAGCAACGACAGCGCCTCCTCGCGATGCGGGGGATCGGCCCCTGGACGGCCGATTACGTGCGCATGAGGGTCCTGGGCGACCCCGACGTCCTCCTCCCGGGAGACGTCGCGGCCCGAGCCGGGGCGGCCGCCCTGGGGCTGCCCTCCGATCCGGCAGGCTTCACCGCCTGGTCCGAACGCCTCGCGCCCTGGCGCAGCTACGCGATGGCGCACTACTGGTACGCCGCTCCCGTCACCCAGGCGTGGCGATCACCGGCCGAGACCGCGGCCGCCGCCGTCGTCTCGCGACCGCGTCGATCGTCGCGGACCGCGTTGACCGACGTCGTCGTGAACGACGTGGCGATCGACCTGCCCCATGCCGCCGCGACCACGACTCCCCCTCCCCGACCCGAGAGCGAGATTTCCTCATGACCACCGCGACCCTGCAGTTCGTCGAGACGCCCGACGGCCCCTTTGCGATCCTGGCCGACGAGGACGATCGGGTCATCGTGTCGGGCTGGACCGGCGACCCCGAAGCGGTGGCGGCTCGCCTCCGTCCGGATCGCCGCCCCGCGACCGTCGTCGCCGGTGAGACGGCGGCGGCCGAAGCCGTCCGCGCCTACTACGCCGGCGACCTCGCGGCCATCGACGACGTCGCCGTCGCGCAGTGGGGCACGACGCTGCAGCTCGCGGGCTGGGTGGCCCTGCGGCGCATCGCCCCCGGCGACCCGCTCACCTACACGGGCTTCGCCGCGGCGCTCGGATCGCCCGCGGCGGTGCGAGCCGCGGCATCCATCTGCGCCCGCAACGCGGTCGCGCTGTTCGTCCCCTGCCACCGCGTGCTGCGCGGCGACGGCACGATGGGCGGCTTCGCGTGGGGTACCGACGTGAAGCGCGCGCTCCTCGCACGCGAGACCGCCGCCTGACCCGGTTGCGGATGGAAGGCCGCCGCCCTCGTCCGGTTTCTGATGGACGACCGCCGCATGATCCGGTTGCGGACGCGCGGGGCCGTGGTCCGGCCTGTCTGGAGACGCGTGCAACCGCGGCTCAACCCGGCTGCGGCAAGACGCTCTTGCCTCTGGCGCCCTCGCGGAGATATTCTGGAGGGCTGCCGTCCCCCCGCGGGAGCTTCACTCGACCAAGGAGGATGCTATGGAACCGATCGACGCCCCCGTCGCCCCGGCAGCCGCCTCCTTCGTCGTCGTGCGCCTCGCCCGACGCTCCTAGGGCCCCGGTCTGCGCTCCGGCGCCGCCGCTCCGCCCGGCCGACGATCCTCGTCGCGCCCCCGACTTCCCTGTCCGCGCCCGATCCCGGCGCCCGCTTCGACCCCACGAGGATCATGACCACCTCAACGCCCCCTCTCCGTCTCTCCACACCGCGCGCCCTCGCGCGATTGCTGCCCATCGCGCGGCCGGTGCTGCCGCGCCTCATCGCCGGTGCTGCCACCGCCCTCGTCGCGAGCCTGCTCGCCCTGGCCATCCCGCTCGTCCTCGAGCAGATCGTCGCCGGCCCGATCGCCTCGCTCGATCCGGGCGCTCTCGTCTGGGGGTCGCTCGCCGTGCTCGGACTCGGCCTCGCCGAAGCCGCGATGGTGTGGTTGCGCCGCTGGTTCGTGCTCGCGCCCGCCACCAAGGTCGAGTACGACCTGCGTCAGTCGTTCTACTCGCGCCTGCAGAGCCTCCCCGTCGCGTTCCACGATCGGTGGCAGTCGGGTCAGCTGCTCTCGCGCATGATGCAGGACATCAGCATGCTGCGCCGCTGGTTGGCCTTCGGCGTCATCCTGCTCGTGGTCAACATGCTGACCATCGGCATCGGCGCCGTCCTGCTGTTCCGCTGGCACTGGCTGTTGGGCGCGCTGTTCCTGGTGACCTCCGCTCCGGTGATCTACGTCGGCTTCCGCTTCGAGAAGCGTTACGGGGCGCTGACCCGCCAGAGCCAGGACCAGGCCGGTGACCTCGCCACCTCGGTGGAGGAGAGCGTCCACGGCATCCGCGTGCTCAAAGCGTTCGGCCGCGGCAAGCACGCGCTGCAGAAGTTCACCCGTCAGGCCGAGTCGCTGCGCGAGACCGAGATCGACAAGGCCCGTGCCGTCGGCTGGATCTGGTTCTGGCTCGTGCTGCTGCCCGACATCGCCTTCGCGGTGTGCCTGGGCGCGGGCATCGTGCTGACTCAGCTCGGAGAGCTGCAGGTGGCCGAGCTCGTGGCCTTCTTCGCCATGGCCACCGTGCTGCGCTGGCCCATGGAGTCCATCGGCTTCCTCTTCTCGTTCCTACTCGACGCACGCACGGCGACCGACCGCATCTTCGAGGTGTTCGACGAGCAGAACACCATCGTCGACCCCGAGAACCCGCGCACGATCACCGAGCCGCGAGGGGAACTCACGTTCGAGAACGCCCACTTCCGGTATCAGGATGCCGCCGCCACCGAGCGCGACCTGCTCGACGGCGTCGACCTCGTGCTGCGTCCGGGCGAGACGATGGCGCTCGTGGGACTCACCGGCTCCGGCAAGACGACGCTCACGACCCTGCCCGGTCGCCTCTACGACGTCACCGGCGGTCGCGTGCTGATCGACGGCGTCGACGTGCGCGACCTCACGCTCGCCGAGCTGCGCCGCCACGTCGGCATGGCCTTCGAGGACGCCACCCTGTTCTCGCAGACGGTGCGCGACAACGTCCTGCTCGGCCGTGAAGACCTCACGCCCGGCTCCGAACGCGCCGAGGAGATCCTGCGCGAAGCGCTGCAGGTCGCCCAGGCGCACTTCGTCTACGACCTGCCCGACGGTCTCGACACGGTCATCGGCGAAGAGGGGCTCAGCCTCTCCGGGGGCCAGCGTCAGCGTCTGGCGCTCGCGCGCGCCGTCGCCGCGCGTCCCGCCGTGCTCGTGCTCGACGACCCCCTGTCGGCGCTCGACGTCGACACCGAGGCGCTCGTCGAAGACGCGCTGCGCGAGGTGCTGAGCGAGACGACCGCCCTGGTCGTCGCGCACCGCCCCTCGACGGTCACCCTCGCCGACCGCGTCGCCCTCCTCGAGGACGGACGCGTCACGGCGGTGGGCACCCACTCCGACCTGCTCCGCGAGAGCGACCACTACCGCTACGTCATCTCGAGCCTCGAAGAGGCCGAGCGGGAGGCACGCACGGGGGCGATCCCGGTGATCACCGCCGACGACGATGCCCGCGCCGAGAAGGAGGCGACCCGATGACCACCGCGACCGTCTCCGGAACGAGCGGCGAAGACCGCTCCGACTACACGCGCGACGAGAGCCGCGCCATCCGTCAGCGCTCCCTCCGCCTGCTCGGCTCCCTCGTGTCGCCCCTGCGCAGGCAGCTCGTGCTCGCCGCCGCGGTGCTGGTGGTGTCGACGGCGCTGCGCGTCGCAGGTCCCGCGCTGATCGCCTTCGGCATCGACAACGCCCTGCCCGCCGTGATCGAGCGCAGCGACTGGATGCCGACCATCGGCGTCGTCGGGGTGTACCTGCTCGCGGGAATCGGCGGGGCGGTGCTCATCGGCTGGTACGTCGTCGTGGCCGCGCGCCTCACGCAGGCGGTGATGCTCGACCTCCGCAAGCGCATCTTCCTGCACACCCAGCGCTTGAGCCTGGAGTTCCATGAGTCCTACACCTCGGGGCGCATCATCTCGCGCCAGACCAGCGACCTCGACACCATCCGCGAGCTCCTCGACGGCGGTCTCAACGAGCTGGTGTCGGGCGTGCTCTACGGCCTGTTCACCCTGGCCGCACTGTTCCTCATCGACTGGCAGTCGGGCCTGATCCTCACGATCATGGGCCTGCCGATGTACCTGCTCATGCGGTGGTTCTACACGCGCTCCCAGGTCATCTACCGCGAGTCTCGCGTCATCAGCGCTCAGGTCATCGTGAAATTCGTCGAGACGATGACCGGCATCCGTGCCGTCAAGGCGTTCCGCAAGGAACCGCGCAACGACGAGGAGTTCGGCAAGCTCGCCGGCGACTACCGCGACGTCAACATGCGCTCGATCAAGCTGTTCGGCACGTTCGAGCCGGGCATCATGGCCGTCGCCGCCGTCTCGGTGGCGGTGGTGTTGTTGTGGGGCGGAGGCCGGGTGATCGCGGGTCCGCTCGAAATCGGCGTGCTGACGGCCGCCGTGCTGTACGTGCGCAACTTCTTCTCGCCGTTGCAGGAGGTCGCGTTTTTCCTGAACTCCTACCAGTCGGCCACCGCGGCGCTCGAGAAGGTGTCGGGCGTGCTCGAGGAGCGGCCCACGGTCCCCGATCCGACCGACCCGATCGACCTGTGGTCGGCGCGCGGGCACGTGCACTTCGACGACGTCACGTTCGGCTACTCCGACGACCGCGTCATCCTGCCGCACTTCTCGCTCGACATCCCCGCGGGACAGACGATCGCCCTGGTGGGCACGACCGGCGCCGGCAAGTCGACCTTGGCGAAGCTCGTGTCGCGGTTCTACGACCCCACCCGGGGAGCCGTGACGCTCGACGACGTCGACCTGCGCCGGCTGCACCCCAAGGATCTGCGCCGAGCGATCGTCATGGTCACGCAGGAGGCGTACCTGTTCAGCGGGACGGTTGCCGACAACATCGCCCTCGGCAAGCCCGACGCCTCGATGGACGAGATCCGCGCTGCCGCTCGTGCCGTGGGCGCCGACGGATTCATCCAGAAGCTGCCCGACGGCTACGACACCGACGTGAACAAGCGCGGCGGACGTGTGTCGGCGGGTCAGCGCCAGCTGATCTCGTTCGCGCGGGCGTTCCTCGCCGACCCGGCGGTGCTGATCCTCGACGAGGCGACGGCGTCTCTGGACATCCCCAGCGAACGCCAGATCCAGGACGCGCTGCAGACCCTGCTCGCCGACCGCACGGCCATCATCATCGCCCACCGGCTGTCGACGGTGGCGATCGCCGACCGGGTGCTCGTCATGGAGCACGGCCGCATCATCGAGGACGACACCCCCGCCGCCCTCATCGCGGGCACGGGCAAGTTCGCGAAGCTGCACGCCGCCTGGCGGGAGTCGCTGGTCTGACCTCTACCGTGCTGTCGTGTCGTCACTGGCCCCGCCGTCGCGTCATCTCTCGACCGTGACGTCCTGTCGTCGCTGGGCGTGATGTGCTGACGTTCCCTGACGGTGACGTCCTGTCGTCGCCGGGCGTGATGTCGCCGCGCGCGCTCGCCGTCGATCGGCCCGCTCGTCTGATGAGGTGATCGCCTCAGGACGACCGGGTGAACCGGAACTCTCACCCCTCGCGCGGCGAGCAAGGCATGTATACATTTCTTCTCAGTCCTCCGTCTCAACGGGGACCTCCGCGCTCCGGGAGCGCGGAGCTGCGGCGAGGGGAGGTGCCCGGTGGCCGGAGGAACCGTCGACGAGCGCGACGCCCGCGTCGTCCTGGAATGGATCACGGGGCGGCCCCGGTCGTTCCGGCGTGCGGTGTTCTGCGCTCCGGGCGCATCCGCCGGTCGGGTCGCGGTCGCGCTCGGCGCGGACGACATCCTTCTCGTCCCCGACGCCCTCCCGGTGGAGACGGCGGCGCGGGTCATCCGCTACCGGGGTGCGTTCGACGACATCGGCGACATGCTCCACGTCGCCGGTCACGCGGTCGAGCTGCAGCACTACGCGTCGGCGGCCTACGTCGAGCTCGTGGGTCCGACCGCCATGCGCTTCTTCGACTTCGACGGATGGCGTGCTTTCCTCGACGACGCCGATCTCGCCCGAGACGCGGGGGTCTTCGCCGGTCCGCTCGTCGACCCGAGACTGCGGCTCGCCGATGCCGGGACGGTCGACGCGCCGTTCGACGTCGCCCCGCCCGAAGCGCTTCACGTCCACGCCGATGGTCGCATCACCGCGGGCGCCCAGGGCGAGCGACTCGGAACCGTCGACACCGCCATCGACGACCTGTGGGCCGCCCGCCCGCGGTGGATGGCGCTGACGGGTGTCGTCTCTGAAACCGTCGTCGTCGACGGACTCGGCTCCCGGTCGTGGCTCGCGCGTTACCTGCGCGCCGCACAGGTCTGGGGCGTGCTCGGAATCCGACCCGGCGAGGGGCGGATCGACGGGTTCGGCTGGTCGGCGGACGCGGCGTCGGAGGGTGATGCGCAGCCGGGACCCGACGACGCCTTCCTCGTGGAGACGGCGGCGGGCGTGCTCCTCGCCGACCTGCGCACGCGTCGCCGGCAGCGCCTCTCAGACCTGACGGCCAGAGTCGTGGCGACCCTGCAGACCTCCAGCGATCCGAACCGTGCCACAGAGCGTCTCGCGCGGATGGAGCGGATCCCCGAGACGACCGCCGCGCAGTTGTGCGCCGAGGCCGCGGGGCGTCTCGGAGTCCGGGCCGGCGTGCCCCTGGCCTCCCGGCCCGCCCGCTCCGCGCGCGCGGTCTCGGCGTCGCCGGTTCCCGGGCCGGGGGCATCGGGCGCTGGTCGCTCGGCGACGGCGGTTCTCGGAGGAGGCGCGTGAGCGACGTCTGGCCGGCCCTGGTGCGCGCTGACGCGACCTTCGGCGCCGATCGGATCGCGATCTCGGCGCGCGGCCACCGCATCCGCTACGCCGACGGGTCGGAGCGCCTGTGCGCGACGAGCGGCCTGTGGAACGTGCCGCTCGGCTACGGCCACGAGGGTGTCGCCGACGCGGTCGCGAAAGCCCTGCATGATGCGTCGTATCTCACGCTGTTCCGCGCCGTCCACGGCCCCGCGCTCGAGGCTGCGGACGCCCTGCTCGACCTGACGGGGCGCGAGTCGTACCGCCGCGTGATCTTCTCGACATCGGGCGGTGCGGCCAATGACGCGGTGATGAAGCTCGTGCGGCAGTACCACGGGCAGCGCGGCGAGGGTGCGCGCACGATCGTCGTCGGCCTGCGCGGCAGCTACCACGGCACGATGTACGGCAGTCACGCGCTCAGCGGCGACGCGCTCGGCCAGGGCGCGTACGCACTCGACCGCCGCACGGTGCGTCACGTCGAGCATCGCGACGAGGGTGCGGAGCTGAGGGCGCTGCTCCGACGCGAGGGGCCCCGCGTGGCCGCCGTCGTCGTCGAGCCGGTGCTCGGCACCGGCGCTCACCCGCTCTCGAGAGCGTTCGTCGAGACGGTTCTCGACCTCCGCGACGAGCACGGCTTCCTGCTCGTCGCCGATGAGGTCGCGACGGGATTCGGTCGCACCGGGCCGCTCTTCGCCTCGGGGGAGTGGTCGCGCTCGCCTGATCTGCTGGTGCTGTCCAAGGCCCTCACCAACGGAGCGGTCGGAGCCGCGGCCGTCCTCGTCGGTGCGGGTGTCGCGGCGGAGTTCGCCGACCGCGGTGCCGTGTTCGTCCACGGCGAGACCCAGGCCGGGACGCCGACGTGCGCCGCTGCCGTGAGCGCCGTCGCAAAGGAGTTCCGCGGGCGCGGGACGCGGGATGCCGTTGCGCGTGTGAGCGCGGGCGTCCGGACGCTCGCCGACGGCCTCCTCCGCGACGGTCTCGCCGTCGAGGTCCGGGGTCGCGGTGCCTTCCTCGGCCTGGCGCTCGCAGACCCCGCCGAGCCCCGCCTGCCCCCTGCGCGCGTCGCCGGGCTGGTGGACGCGATCCACACGGCCGGGGCGATCGTGCATCCGGGGGTCGACGGCATCCAGCTCCTCCCCGCCTACGGCTACACCGACGCCGATTTCGCGGAACTCGACGCGGCCATCCGGGTGGGCATCGCCCGGACGACGGAGCGGTGGTCGTGAGCGCGATCGTGCACCGGCGACGCTCGACCCTCGTCGCCGGGTTCTCCGTCGCTCGTTCGGCGTGCGCGGCGGCGACGGCGGGACGTCGGACGGCTGTCGTGGTCGACGCGCGGCTCGTGCATCTGGCCGATGTCGTCGCGCATCCCGCGGTCGTCGTCGCCCTCGACACCGCCCGCGTCGACGCCTCGGCCGTCGATGCCGTCGCCGCGCGACTCCGGGACGCCCGGGTCGAGACGGTCGTCGCGGTGGGAGGGGGCACGACGATCGACACGGCGGCGGTCGCCGCGGTCGGCGTCGCGTCGCCCCGCACGCTGACGTGGGCGCTCGATCGGTCGGCGCGTGTCGCGGTCGTGCCGCTCCCGACCCCTGACGTCGCGGCGGTCGACGTCGTCGCCGTCCCCACCACCCTCGGCACGTCCGCGGAGACGAATTCCGTCGCGATCGTCCGTACGGATCACGGGCAGCGCCTGATCGTCGGCGAGGGCCTTCGCCCGCGCTTCGCCGTCCTGGACGCCGATCACTACACCACGCTCCCGGGCGTGCAGGTCCGGACCGGATGCCTCGAAGCGCTCCTGCGTCTGGCGGGTGCCAGTACGGCGGAACGCGCGCACCCCCGGGCGCATGCGCACGCCGTCGCGATCGGCCGCGCCCTCGTCGGGCTCGGCGACGGGTCCTTGTCGCCCGCGGCGCGGCTGATGATCGCGCGCTGGAGCGCAGCCACGCAGCGCACGGCCGCCTTGCGCGGGCGCGCGTCGTTCAGCCCCCGTCATTGGTACCTCGCCAATGAGGTGTCCTTCGTCGCCAGCACGACGAAGATGTGCGCGACGGCGTCGATCGTCGCCGGCGTGTGGCGATGCATCGAGGACGGCGACCCGCGCTGGGGATCGCCGCGGCCGTTGAAGGCGTTCTGGCGCGAGGTGGTCCGCGGGACGCAGCTCCCGACGGCTCCCTCGGTCGGCATCGATGCTCTTGTCACGCGATGGGCGCTCCCTCTCGCGACCCGACCCGACCCGGACGCCCTGGCGTCGATGGCGGTCCGCGTGGAGCGGTGGTGGGGTGGGCGGGCACCCGCTCTGCCCGGGCTCACGGCGTCCGACGTGCGCGCAGTGCTCGAGGGGGCCCGGTGGGCTCCGACCTCCGCACGCGCCGACGCGTCACGACTCGCCCCGGAGACCATCCCGATGAGATCGAGAGGAGGTGACCACACATGACGTCTCCCGCTCTTTCGCCGCAGCTGCAGTTCGAGGAGCTCGACGCCCTGGAGACCCCGAGCTGGGAGAGCTTCTATCAGGGCGTCCTGGGCGGACTCGCCGTCGTCGGTATCGGCATCGCCATCGCCACGTGAGGGTGAACCGATCGACCCCACGATTGTCGAGGAGGTGACATGCACATGACTTCCACCCTGGAGTTCGTCGAGCTCGACTCGATGGACGCCCCTGACGACGGATGGGATTGGTTCCGCGGCTTCAGCTACGGGGTGGCTCTCGGGCTCATCGCCCTGTCCGCCACCTGAGACCTCTCGCCGGATGCCGCGACCGTGGCATCCCTTCCTCTGCCTCACCGAGGAGGTGACACATGCCGAACGATCTCGCTTTGGGCTTCGAGGAACTCGACGCCCTCGACGCGCCGATGGAGTGGTGGGAGCACGCCAGCTACATCATCGCCATCGCCGCCGCGACGGTCGCCATCGCGACCTGAACGCCATCGAGGGGGAGACGCCGCCCGCGTGTCCCCCTCGACGGTCCACCACCACACCTCTAGGAGGAGCCATGACCGCACCGCTCACCGACTCCGTGCGCCACCGCCTGGCGGAAGCCGGATGCGTCGCCGACCCGAGCGACGTGTACGCCAGTGTCGGCGCACGGTTCTACGACGACCTCGTCGGGCCGGACCGATCCGAGATCCTCGAGGTGCTCGCCGTCGCGCGCCGCAGCGGTCCCGAGGTGCTCGACCTCGCCGCCGGGACCGGCCGGCTCACCGTCCCTCTGCTGCGCTCCGGCGCGCGTGTCACCGCCCTCGACCTCTCGCCCGACATGCTCGCGCGACTTCGCGACGCCGTCCCGCCGCAGGCGCCCTGCACGTTCGTCGTCGCCGACATGTGCGCGTTCGATCTCAAGCGAGCCTTCGATCTCATCGTGCTCGGCGCGACCTCCATCACGCTGCTCGGCGGCGCGGACCGTCGACGCCTCTACGCTGCCGTCCGTCGGCACCTCGCTCCCACCGGGAGCCTGCTGCTCTCGGTCGCGGGGTCTGGCGCGGTCGCCCAGCTACGCGTTTCCTCCGAGCGGGAGATCGCCGTCGAGACGGCACGCGGACGCGCGGCCTACCTGCAATCCCAGCAGGTCGAGGCGGGCGGCGCCACGCGCATCGTGAATTGGATGCCGTTCCCGCTGCCCGCGTCGCCGGGCCCCGTGCGCGTGTTGACCACACGACTGCAGCTCCTCGACGCGGCGACGGTGAACGCCGAACTGCGGGACGCCGGGTTCGCGCCGCCCGCGACGATCCCGGTGCGCACGAACGGGGCCGTCCCGGGTGAAGGCATGGTGCTGCTGCACACCCTCGCCGAGGACGGAGGCGCCGATGTCGCGTGATGCGCTCCGCCCGCCCGCCCGTGCACCGCACGCCGCGGTACCGCCGCGGCTCTCCGACACCGTGCGCATCGAGCCCGCGGCCGACGGTGGGCACTGGCTCGTCAGCGTCGACGGCGTGCCGGTGTCGCGGGCGTCCTCGACCGTCGCGGCGACCCTGAGTGCGATGGACGGCGCTGCCGCCGTCGATGACCTGCGCCGGCGCTTCGCCCCCGACCAGGAGCCGGAAGCGTTCGCCGCACTCGTGGAGCGTTTCCGCCGGGCCGGTCTGCTCGAGGGTGCACCGCGACGCCCCGCCGGGCGCGTGACCTATCGGCCGCCGCTGACGATCCAGCTCGCGACGCTGCGCGCCCCTTTCCTCTTCGATCGTCTGCATCGGCTGCTGCGGCCGCTCCTGCGCCGGTGGCTGGTGTGGCCGCTCGCGGCGATCGTCGTCCTGGGTGGCGTCGCTCTGCTGTGGCAGGCCGAGACGGCCGCCCGCGCGCTCACCTCTCCGCTCCCGCTGGCCGACCTGGGCCTCGTCGCGGCGGTGATGATCGCCGCAACCCTGGCCCACGAGGCCGCGCACGGCCTGACGCTTTCTCACGCGGGTGCGCGGCCGCGTCGCGCCGGGGTGATGCTGTTGTACCTCGGCCCGGCGTTCTTCGTCGACGTCACCGACGCGTGGCGCCTTCCCTCGCGCGCCTCCCGCGTCGCGGTGGCCTTGGCGGGTCCGGCGGTCCACGCCGTCCTCGGCGGGGCCGCAGCCCTGGGGGCGCTCGCCGTTCCCGACTCCGACCTGCGCCGGGCGCTGCTCGTCGTGGCGTGCACGTGCGGCACGGTGGTCGTGGTCAACCTGGTCCCGTTCGTCCGCTTCGACGGCTACCTGGCGCTCATGAGCGCGCTGGACGAGCCCCGTCTGCGCGCCCGCACGATGGGCGACGCCGCGGACGCCCTCCGTCGCGTCCTCTTCGGCGGCCCGGCGGGACCGCGGTCGTTTCCGCGTCGATGGAGCGTGCCCTTCGGGGTGCTGAGCGCCCTCGTGCCCACCGTCATCGTGGGGTTCGCCGTCGAACGGGCGGTGCGTGCCCTCGCCGGCACGGGACCGGTGGGCGCGTTCCTCGTCCTCGCCCTCCAATCGTTCGTCGTGGTCGCCGTCGGCGTACGGGTCGCGCGATGGCTCGCGGCGTGCTGGCGGCGGGGCGCAGGACGCTTCCGATTCGTCCTGCTGGCGGCGTTGTTGACCGCCGCCGCACTCGGCGCGGCGGCCTCCGTCCCGGTCGACGACGTCCGCACGACCGGCTTCGTCGTAGCCGACGACCGGGTGCTCCTCGTGTCGACGGACGATTCGCCCGCGCCGCTCGCCGTGGCCGACGGCAGTCCGGTCGACCTGTCGACGAGCGGAATCCTCTCCGCGCACGTCGCGACCGGGACCGCGTGGGCGACGGCGCCGCGCCTCCGGGCCGTGCCCCTCTCGGCGTTCTCGCCCCTCGAGGTGAGCGGAGTCGACGTGGACGCCGTCGTGATCGGCGCCGTCGATGTCGCCGAGAGCTCCGAACTGCCCGTCGCCGGCCGCGCGAGCCTCCGCCTCGGCTCCCGTTCCGCACTCGAGGCGGCGTGGACGACCCACGTCGTCGAGCCGGCGTCCGTCCTCCTCTCGTTCCTGAGCCCGCCGGACACCGATACGAAAGAGACCCGACGATGATCGACCCCGCTATCGAGGTGCGCCACCTCACCAAGAGATACGGTTCCCGCACGGCCGTCGATGACGTTTCGTTCGCCGTGCGTCGCGGCAGCGTCGTGGGGCTGCTCGGCCCGAACGGAGCGGGGAAGTCCACGACGCTGCGCACCGTCGTCGGGCTGTCCGCCCCGACCGAGGGCGAGTCGCTCGTCGACGGCGTGCCGTTCCGCCGTCTCGTACAGCCGTCGGCCCACGTCGGTGTGCAGATGGACGGATTCGGCTTCGAGCCCGGCATCACGGCGCGACGACACCTCGACATCGCATGCCTCGCTGTCGGTGCCCCCCGCCGGCGTGTCGACGAGGTGCTCGACGAGGTCGGGCTCGCCGGCGACGCCCGGCGTCGAGTGAAGTCCTTCTCGACGGGCATGGTGCAGAGGCTCGGACTCGCGGCCGCGCTCATCGGCTCGCCCCGCACGCTCGTGCTCGACGAACCCTCGAACGGCCTCGACCCGGACGGCATCCGGTGGTTGCGTCGCTACCTCCGATCCTTCGCGCAGGCCGGGGGATCGGTGCTGGTGTCGAGCCATCAGCTCGCCGAGCTCGAGCACACCGTCGACGAAGTCGTCATCCTCCAGCGTCGGGTGCTGTATTCCGGCGCGCTCGACGACCTGGTGCGCGGCCCCGGGGACTCCCTCGAGGATCGCTACTTCGACCTCGTCGAGGGGAGCCGCGCGTGATCGGGGCGATGCGTGCCGAGATCCTGCGCGCGCGCAGCGGGTTCAACACCCTCGCGGTCCTGCTGCTGGCGGGGTTCGTCCCCGTCATCGTCCTCACCAGCGACGACACCCTCGGGCGGATGACGAGCCTGGATGCCGAGACCGCCGCGGGTCTGCTCTTCGCACCGGTCGCGTGGACCTTCGTGGTGGCGGCGTTCGCGGGGGCGTTCGGCGTGACCCGCGAGTCCTATTACGGATCGATGGGCCGGACGGTCGTCCAGGTCGGGTTCGCGCGCGCATTCGTCGGCAAGGTCCTCGCGGCGATGGTCGTCGGACTGGTCCTCACCGCCGGCCTGATTCTCCTCTGGTGCGGTGTCGTCGCCGTGGTGCTGAACGCGAACGGGCTCGCGTTCGCTCCGTCCCCGGCGGTGTTCCGGACGGCGCTCGGCGCGCTTCCCGCGACGGCGCTGGGGTCCGTCTTCGGCGCCGCGGTCGGCTGGATCGTGGGCAACTACTACGCCGCGGCCGCCCTGGTGCTGGCAGGCCCGATCGCCCTCGAGCTCGCTCTGCTCGGCACTGCACCCGACGTGGCCCGCTTCCTGCCGGGGCTGTCGCTCGCTGCACTGGCGTCGCCGCAGAACCATCCCGTGCTGCTCTCGCCGGGCGGTGGTCTGGCCGTAGCCCTCGCCTGGGCTCTCGCCCTGACGACGGGTGCGTGGATCGTCGGACGACGGCGGTTCGCGTGATGGCCGCTCCCGTGGTGGACGGGCCCTCCCTGCCGCGGCGCGTGGGTCGCGCTCTCGCCGCTCAGGGGCGGAGCTTCGGGGCCGACCTGACCCTCGGCGGGATCGGTGCGGCCACGCTCGTGCTCTCCGCGTCCATCGCCGCGAGCATCCCCCCTGACGTCGCCGGGGCGCCCGAGAACGTGAAGATGCTCGTGGTCGGGCCGCTGTCGGCGGTCATCGGCGTCTATGCCGCTGTCATGGCCGCGATCTACGGCTCGTTCCGGTACACGGTGGACCGTCGCTCCGGGGTCGTCGCGCAGCGGGCGACGCTGCAGTCGCGCCCCTGGGCGCTCGTCGGTCGGGTGCCGTTCGCGGCGCTGGGCGGAGTGACGGTCGCTGCCGCGGCGGTGCTCGGCGGGCGTCTCGCGCTGGCGTCGACCTTCGGTCTCGCCGGCGTGGATCTCGGCGATATCCTGGCGATCCTCGCCGTGGGCGCGGTCGCCGCGGTCTGGGGACTCGGCGTCGGGCTCGTCGTCCAGGCGCATCTGCCGGCGCTGTTCATCGCCCCGTTCTCGATCAGCGCCGCGTTGATGGCGGCGTCCCTGTGGCCGGACATCTCGGCCTGGATGCCGCTACCCACGATGCTCCGCGGCGCCGGCCTCGATCTCGCGGCGCTCGGCATCGGCGAGACCGTCGGACCGGGACAGGGGCTCGCGTCCGCTCTCGCGACCGCATGGGTAGCCACCGCGCTCGCCGTGGGCGCGTGGTCGTTCCTGCGGCGAGACCTGCGGTGACCAGAGCGCCGTCGGCGCTCTTCGGGAACGACGGAGAAGTGGATCGTCCCGTCGGTCGCCTCAGACGCGCACGCGGGCGATGATCTCGCCGTATTCGGTCTCGCCGACCGCCGCGAAACCGACGCGCTCGAAGAATGCCTCGGGGCCGCCCACGCCGGGTTCGTAGATGACGTCGACGTGGTCCATGCCGCGGCCGCGGGCCTCGTCGAGCACGGCGGAGATCGCGTAGCTTCCCACGCCGCGACCCTGCTCGTCGGCGTCGACGTTGATACGCCACAGCACCGACTGGAAGTGCTCCTCGTGCGCTTCGGCGTCGAAGTTGGCGCTGACGAAGCCGACGACCTCGTCGCCGTCGAGGACGACGCGTTGCCACGAGGTCTGCGGGTTGCTCACCGTGGCGGCGATGCCGTAGCTGACCGGGGCGAGGAACTGCTCCTGGCCGGGCTTGAGCGACAGGGTGTTCACCGCCACGATCGTGGCGGCGGACAGTTCGACGAGACGCAGGTCAGCCATGCGCCCAGGCTAGCGGCACCATGACCGAGTCCCAAGATCGCATGCCGCCGCATGCGTTCCCGGTCACCCTCGGGGCGGCGATACGCTTCCGCGCGTTCACCCGCCGCAGTGCGGCTCTCACGCACGAGTGTGCACCGCAACTATCTCGACATCAAGAGACTTTCCCGCGGTGCGATAGGCTGAAACGTAACCCTGGCCGCCTCTACGGAGAGATCTGACGTGCCCGATTCCACCATCATTTACACGTACACCGACGAGGCGCCGGCTCTCGCCACCGCGTCGTTCCTGCCCATCGTGCAGGCCGTCACGAAGCAGGCGGGTGTCGACGTCGAAACCCGCGACATCTCGCTCGGCGGCCGCATCCTCGCAGCCTTCCCGCAGCGCCTGACGCCCGAGCAGCAGGTCGGCGACGCGCTCGCCGAGCTCGGAGGACTCGCGACCCTCCCCGAGGCCAACATCATCAAGCTGCCGAACATCTCGGCATCCATCCCTCAGCTCAAGGCCGCGATCGCCGAGCTGCAGTCGCAGGGCTACGACATCCCCGACTACCCCGACGAGGCGTCGAGCGATGCCGACAAAGACGTGCGCGCCCGCTACGACCGCATCAAGGGGTCGGCCGTGAACCCGGTGCTGCGCGAGGGCAACAGCGACCGCCGTGCGCCGCTCGCGGTGAAGAACTACGCCAAGAAGCACCCGCACCGCAACAAGCCCTTCGCCGCGGGCTCGAAGACGCGTGTCGCCACCCTGGGCCACGACGACTTCCGCTCCAACGAGAAGTCGGTCGTCCTGGGCGACGACGACGTCCTGTCGATCCAGCACGTCGGCGCCGACGGCACCACCACCACGCTGAAGGAGGGCCTCAAGGTCCTCGAGGGCGAGATCGTGGATGCCACCTTCCTCTCCGCCGCGGCCCTCGACGCGTTCCTCGCCGACACGCTCGCGCAGGCCAAGGCCGACGACGTGCTCTACTCGGTGCACCTCAAGGCCACGATGATGAAGGTCAGCGACCCGATCATCTTCGGCCACGTCGTGAAGGCGTTCTTCGCCGACGTCTTCGACCGCCACGGCGACGCCCTGACCGCCGCGGGTCTCACCGCCAACGACGGCCTCGGCTCGATCCTCGCGGGTCTGTCGAACGTCGAGGGCGGCGACGCGATCGCCGCCGAGATCCACGATGCTCTGGCATCCGGCCCCCGCCTGTCGTACGTCAACAGCGACAAGGGCACCACCAACCTGCACGTGCCCTCCGATGTGATCGTCGATGCGTCGATGCCCGCGCTCATCCGCAACGGCGGCAAGCTGTGGGGCGTCGACGGGGGAGAGGACGACACCCTCGCCGTCATCCCCGACTCCTCGTACGCCGGCGTCTACCAGGCGACCATCGAGGACGTCATCGAGAACGGCCCGCTCGATCCCGCGACCATCGGCTCGGTGCCGAACGTGGGGCTCATGGCGCAGGCCGCCGAGGAGTACGGCAGCCACGACAAGACGTTCGAGATCGCTGCCCCCGGCACCGTGCAGGTCGTCGCCTCCAACGGCGACGTGCTGCTCGAGCACGAGGTCGGCGCGGGCGACATCTGGCGCGCGACGCAGACCAAAGACATCGCCGTGCGCGACTGGGTGAAGCTCGCCGTCACCCGCGCTCGTGCCACGGGCGTTCCGGCCGTGTTCTGGCTCGATGAGAGCCGCGCGCACGACCGTAACCTCGTCGCCAAGGTGCACGAGTACCTCACCGACCACGACACAGAGGGCCTCACCATCGAGATCCTCGCCCCCGCTGACGCGACGAAGTACTCGCTCGAGCGCATCCGCCGCGGCGAGGACACGATCTCCGTCACCGGCAACGTGCTGCGCGACTACCTCACCGACCTGTTCCCGATCCTCGAGGTCGGCACGAGCGCCAAGATGCTCTCGATCGTGCCGCTGCTCGCCGGCGGCGGACTCTTCGAGACGGGCGCCGGTGGCTCGGCTCCCAAGCACGTCCAGCAGCTGCTCGAAGAGGACTACCTGCGCTGGGACTCGCTGGGCGAGTTCTTCGCGCTGGCGGCGTCGCTCGAGCACCTCGCCGACACGACGGGCAACGAGAAGGCGCGCGTCCTCGCGCAGACCCTGGATGCCGCGACCGGCACGTTCCTCGAGAATGACAAGTCGCCCGGTCGTGCCCTCGGCACGATCGACAACCGTGGCAGCCACTTCTACCTGGCCCTTTACTGGGCGCAGGAACTGGCGAAGCAATCGAGCGATGCCGACCTTGCGGCGACCTTCGCGCCGGTCGCTGAGAAGCTCGAAGCCTCGGAGCAGACCATCGTCTCCGAGCTGAACGCGGTGCAGGGCCACGCGGCGGAGATCGGCGGCTACTACCGCCCCGACACGGCCCTCGTCGAGAAGATCATGCGCCCCTCGGCCACGCTGAACGCGGTGGTCGACGGACTGCGTTGAGTCGCTGACTCGCTGACCCGTGAGGGGCGGATGCCATGGCATCCGCCCCTCTTGCGGCTCCGGTATCGGAACGGGTCGCGGCTCGAGCGGGAACGTCGCAGCCGGCACAACTTCCTGCACGCGTGAGTTCTCCGCGTCGCTCGGGTGGCTCCGCTCGACACAACGCAGGAGTCGTGCGCGACGCGGCACTGCACAGCGGGGCTCAGCGAGGTGGGGAGAGCGGAGTTCCTGCGTTGTGTCTCGGCCCGGGGAACCGTCGCACGGCGCGGCGTCCCCCCGCGGCGAGCACGGCAACCATCGCACGGCGCCGCACACACTCTCGCTCGGCAAGCGCGGGAACCGCCGCACAGCACCGCACCGTCCCGCACGGGAACCGCCGTGCGGGACCGTAAGCCCCTCGCCGGGCACACACGGGAGCCGCCGCACAGCACCGTACCCCCCCGCACGGGAACCGCCGCGCGGGACCGTAAGCCCCTCGTGCGGCGCGAGGGAACCGCCGCACGGGACGGGAGGGCCACCGCACGGGAACCGGCGCGAAGCGATCGCGGTCGGCGCGCTGTGCAAACGTGCGGCACTCGCGTCACCGACACGAAGAGGGGCGGATGCCGACCGGCATCCGCCCCTCGCACGTTCCGGGCTCAGTAGTGGACCGAGACCTCGGTGCCCTTGTAGGCCCAGTCGTAGAGTTCTTTGGCGTTGTTCACCGTGAGGTTGACGCAGCCGTGGCTCATCGGCGTGCCGAAGTTGTTGTGCCAATACGTGCCGTGGAACGCCTCATCGCCGTTGAAGTAGGCGACCCACGGAACATCTTTGGTGCACCAGTCGTAGCCGGGGACGCAACCCATGTCTTGCATCGAGGTCTTCCAACCGATGCGGTAGTCACCCGTGTGGGTCTCCCACCCGCTCTTGCCCGACGACATCGACCAGTTGCGGTAGACCTGGCCGTTCTCGTAGAGCGTCACGGACTGGGCGGCGAGGTTCACGTCGATGCGCCGCTCGGTCTTCTTCGTGTCGAAGGGTGTCTCGGTGACGGCGAGAGCGTACCGAGCGTTGCCGTCTGCGAGCTGCGAGGCGAAGGCGGCGGCGACGCCGCTCGTGTCGCCGAGCGAGCGGCCCGTTTGGCCCTCGGTGAGGGCCTTGATGACCTCTCCGCCGCTGTCGACGATGACGTCGGCGTTCACCGCTGCGCGGTCGACGCTCGCGCCGAGACCGGCGACGGCGTTCTGGATCGCGGCCTCGTCGGCCGAGATGGCGAACTCGCCCGCGCCGTCGGGGGTGACGGTGATCCACGATGCCGCGGTTGCGCGGTCGACAGGGACAGTGCGTTCGTCGCCGATGTAGAACCCGGCCGAATCGAGGATGCCGTTGAGCTTCGACACAGCGGCGTCGGCCTCTTCGGTGGTGACTGTGGCGTCGACGGGCACGAGACCGGCCTCGACGGTGGTGGAGGGGGTGCCGGCGTCGAAGGCCGTCTGCAGCGCGGCGGTGACGGTGGCGACGTCGATGCCCTCTCCGGCTTCGGCGGGGGTCGTCACATAAGCCTCGGAGCCGGCGTCGTACGCCAGCGACGCGTCGACCGGAGCGCGGAACGCGCCGGGGGAGCGCTCGCTCAGGACGGCGGCCGCCTCGGCGGCGTCGATCTCGACCGAGACGCCGGTGCCCTGGGGGAACCACGACGCGGGCTTCCACATCGGGTTGTCGGAGAACGCCTTCTCGGCGAGGGCCTCCGCGTCGACCGTGGCGCCGAGGTCGGCGCCGGTGACGGTGATCTCGCCCGCGGGGCTGTCGACCGTGACGGTCGTCTGCGCGAGACGGGTGTCGATGGCCTGCGCCGCCGCTCCCGCGGTGAGCCCGCCGATCTGCACTCCCGCGACGGAGGCGCCGGGGGCGATCAGCACGAGCGAGGCCGCGATCAGAGCCACGGCGGTTGCGCCGGCGGGGATGCCGATCCACAGGCCGGAGCGGTTCTTGCGCGTCTTGGGCTCGGCCGGAGCCCAGGCGTACGTTGCGCCGTCGGTCATCAGTGAAACCCCCCGGTTTGTCAGTCTTTCCATGCTACGTGAGCTCACTGCGCATTCGCCGGGAGGCACATCACGGTCTGATCACGCGGACGGGTGCTGCGGTCGAGGAGCGAAGACCTTTCCGGGATTCAGGATGCCGAGCGGGTCGAAGACCCGCGCGATGTCACGCTGCAGCTGCCACTGGTCTTCGCCGAGCTCATCGGCCAGCCAGCGTCGTTTCAGCACCCCGATCCCGTGCTCGCCCGTCAGCGTGCCGCCCAACGCGAGAGCGGCGCGGAACACCTCCTCGGCGGCATCCCACACCACGGGCGGGACGTCGGAACCCTCGAACACGAAGTTCGGGTGCAGATTGCCGTCGCCGGCGTGGGCGACCGCGGGGATGACCAGCCCGAACTGCCGCTCGATGCGTGCGATCTCGTCGAACATGTCGGGCAACGCGCTGCGGGGGACCGAGACGTCCTCGATGAGGGTGGTCCCGAGCGTCTCCATGGCGGGATGCATCGCCCGTCGCACGGCGAGGAGGGCTTCCCCCTCCGCGGCGTCGGCGGCGACCGCCACGCGCCCTCCCGCCGAGGTGAGCACGTCGGCGATCACCCGCGCTTCATCGGAGGCCGCGGGCCCGTCGGTCTGGATCGTCAGTTGCGCCGCGCCCGCCGGAAGAGTCGGCAGCGACAGCAACCGGTGCACGGCCGCGAGGCTCGTGGCATCCATCAATTCCATGATCGCGGGCTGCACCCCGGATGCCGTGACCGCGGCCGAGGCGACGGCGGCGGCGCGCACCCCGTCGAACAGGGCCGTCAGCGTGACGCGTTCGCCCTCGACGTGGCGGCGGAGCTTGAGGGTCGCCCCCACGACGACTCCCAGCGTCCCCTCGGAACCGATCACGAGGGAGGTGAGGTCGAGTCCGGTCACACCCTTGACGCTGCGATGGCCCAGATGCAGGAGGCGACCGTCGGCCAGCACGAGGTCGACGCCCAGCACCGCGTCGCGCACCACGCCGTACTTCGCGCACAGGAGCCCGCCGGCGCCGGTGGCGATGTTGCCGCCGACGGTCGAGATGGCGCGGCTGGCGGGGTCGGGCGCCCACCACACGCCGTGGGGTTCGAGCATCGCGTTGAGGTCGGCGTTCAGGATGCCGGGTTCGACGACGGCGAGGAGGTCGTCGGGTCGCACCTCGAGGATCCGGTCCATCCCGCGTACCGAGAGGCTGATCTCGCCGCTCCCGGTGTTGGCGCCTCCGGCGAGCCCCGTGCCGGCGCCGCGCGTGACGACGGGCGTGCGGGTGGCCGATGCGATGCGCAACGTCGCCTGCACGTCGGAAACGGATGCCGCGTGCACGACCGCGAGAGGCCGCCCCTCTGCGGCGTGGCCCGATTTGTCGGCGCGCACCGCCTCGAGGGCGGCGGGGGTGGTGTCGACGCGCTCGCCGAGCTCCGCGCGGAGCAGGGCGACGACGTCGGTGCTCACGCCAGGCGCCGGCGGCCGTTCAGGGCGCCGAAGACAACGGCGACGATGGCGAAGACCAGTCCGATCACGGCCTGGCCCATGCTCCACCACGCGATCGTCGCGGCGGCGTAGACGAAGAGCTCGACGATGGCGCGGATGAAGGGGTGTACGGCGAGGACGGCGCGGGGAGAGACGAACAGCGCCCAGACCAGGATGGCCAACGCGGGCGCGCCGATGCCGGCGACGATGTTCCAGGGGAACGGCCAGGCCGCGAAGCCCCAGATGGCCAGCGTGATGAAGGCGAAGAGACCGCAGACGACGCTGCCGATCTCGACCGCCGACGGCCGCGGACGCATGCCGGGGGCGAGGGGCGCCTGCGCGCGGACGTTGCGGGAGTCGGTCACAGCGCCATTTTACGTGGCTCCGCTGTCCCGGCCGCCGGGGTTCCTCGCCGTCGAGCCGACCGGCATCCTGTGGAGGAACCGAGGATGCCGGGACACGCCGAGACGCACGCCTTTTCCCGCTAAAGTGGCACCGTCGCGACTGGCGTTGAGGTGGGGAACCACCGGGGAGCGATTGCTTGACGGTATTCGACCGCACGCCTGGGTCGATGCGGTATCTCCGCGGGCTCGCCGAGTCTGCGGCATCCGGAATTCTCGTCAAGGAGATCGCATGACCGATCCGTACTTCAACGCCCCCCTCTCCGAGGTCGACCCCGAGATCGCCGAGGTCCTCGAGCGCGAACTGAACCGTCAGCGCGGTTTCCTCGAGATGATCGCCTCCGAGAACTTCGTGCCCGTGTCGGTGCTGCAGTCGCAGGGCTCGGTGCTGACGAACAAGTACGCCGAGGGCTACCCCGGTCGCCGGTACTACGGCGGCTGCGAAGAGGTCGACGTCGCCGAGTCCCTCGCGATCGAGCGGGCCAAGGCCCTCTTCGGCGCCGGGTTCGCCAACGTGCAGCCCCACTCGGGAGCCTCGGCGAACGCCGCGGTGCTGCACGCGATCGCCCGCCCCGGCGACACCCTCCTCGGTCTGGCCCTCGACCAGGGCGGTCACCTGACCCACGGCATGAAGATCAACTTCTCCGGCCGCCTGTACGACATCGTCGCCTACGGGGTCGACCCCGAGACCTCGATCATCGACATGGACGAGGTGCGCCGCCTCGCCCTCGAGCACAAGCCGAAGGTCATCATCGCCGGCTGGTCGGCCTACCCCCGTCAGCTCGACTTCGAAGCCTTCCGCGCGATCGCCGACGAAGTGGGTGCGCTCCTGTGGGTCGACATGGCGCACTTCGCGGGCCTCGTCGCCGCGGGCGTGCACCCCTCGCCCATCCCGCACGCGCACGTCGTGTCGACCACGGTGCACAAGACGATCGGCGGCCCCCGCTCGGGCCTCATCCTCACGAACGACGCCGATCTGGCCAAGAAGATCAACACCGCGGTCTTCCCGGGCCAGCAGGGTGGCCCGCTCATGCACGTCATCGCCGCCAAGGCGACGGCGTTCAAGCTCGCGCTGACGCCGGAGTTCAAGGAGCGCCAGGAGCGCACCCTGCGGGGCGCGTCGATCCTGGCCGATCGTCTCACCCAGGACGACGTCAAGAACGCCGGCATCGCCGTGCGCTCGGGCGGCACCGACGTGCACCTCGTGCTCGTCGACCTGCGCGAGGCCGAGATCGACGGCAAGCAGGCCGAAGACCTGCTGCACGAGATCCACATCACCGTCAATCGCAACGCGGTCCCGAACGACCCGCGTCCGCCGATGGTGACCTCGGGCCTGCGCATCGGCACCCCCGCGCTCGCGACCCGCGGCTTCGGCGACGCGGAGTTCACCGAGGTGGCCGACATCATCGCGCTCGCGCTGATCCCCGGCGCCGACGTCGAGGCCCTGCGCACGCGCGTCGCGACGCTGACCGACGCCTTCCCGCTGTACCCCGACCTGCAGCAGTGAGCCTCGCCGGGGCGGGCCGCGGTTTCGCGCGGCGGCTCGTCCCGGCATCCGCTGCTCACGACGGCGGTCCCGGCGCGCTCCGCCCCCGGAACGGCATCGCCCGGCCTCGCCGCGGTGGCATCCGGCATTCAGCTCGTTCGGTCTCGCGGTGGGGACCGGGCTGGGCCGATCCCCAGGGGCGGCGCTCGACACCGCTCCCCGGCATCCGTCGCTCGTCACCGGCGACGGTGGGCGCGACAAACGCCGATCCTCGCGAGACACGTTTCGACACGGCGTTTCCGAGGAGGATGGGCGTTTATCGGCGGGTTGGCGGGCCCACCTCAGCGCCCGGCCGAGCGCGAACCGACATCAACGACACACACAGAACGAGGGATGCCATGACGGCGACGATTCTCGACGGCAAGGCCGCTTCGGCGGCGATCAAGGACGAACTCGCCGAGCGGGTCGCGGCCCTGCGCGAGCGCGGCATCGTGCCGGGCATCGCCACGGTGCTCGTCGGCGCCGACCCGGCCTCGCAGCTGTACGTCGGCATGAAGCACCGGCAGTCCGAGGCCATCGGCATGAACTCCATCCAGGTGGAGCTGCCGGCGGAGTCCACGCAGGAGGACGTGGAGGCCGTCATCGACCGGCTCAACGCCGACCCCGCCTGCCACGGTTACATCGTGCAGCTGCCGCTGCCGAAGCACATCGACACCGACGCGATCCTCGAGCGGATCGACCCGGCCAAGGACGCCGACGGCCTGCACCCCACCAACCTCGGGCGCCTGGTGCTGAACGTCAACGCGCCCATCACGACGCCGCTGCCGTGCACGCCCCGCGGCGTCATCGAGTTGCTGCTGCGCAACGACTACGACCTGAAGGGCAAGGAGGTCGTCGTCGTCGGTCGCGGCGTGACCATCGGCCGCTCGATCGGGCTGTTGCTCACCCGCCGTGAGATCAACGCGACCGTGACCCTCACCCACACCGGCACCGCCGACCTCGCGAAGCACCTCCGCCAGGCCGATGTCATCGTCGCCGCCGCGGGCGTGAAGCACATCGTGCGCGCGGAGGACGTCAAGCCCGGCGCCGCGGTGCTCGACGTGGGCGTCACGCGCGAGACCGACCCCGAGACCGGGAAGTCGCGCGTGTACGGCGACGTCCACCCCGACGTGATCGAGGTCGCCGGCTTCGTCTCGCCCAACCCGGGGGGCGTCGGCCCGATGACGGTGGCGCTGCTGATGACGAACGTCGTCGAGGCGGCGGAGCGCGCGTCGGCGTGAGGCACCGCCCTCACCGGCGAGTCGCGGAGCCGGTCGTGCCCACGCGGACACCGTTCTGCGTGCGACTCGATCGGCGCCCGGTGACCCCTCACGGCGACCGTCAGACCGCGGTCCCGTGAACCGCGGCGCTCCGCCGGTTGAACAGACGGAGCGTCGCACGCAATGGGGGAGGCGCGGACGGTTCGGACGTGTCAGAGTTCATCCATGACTGAAGCCGTACTGAACGACCTCCTCCGCCGTGTCACCGAGAGCGGCCTGCTCGATGACGTCCAGATCGATGAAGACAGCGTCATCGGTGTCGGTCATCTGGATGCCGCGGGCGTCGAGGTGGAGGTCGACCTCGACCCCGAGCTCGAGGACGAGGAGACTCCCGACCTCGACGCCATCATGGCGGGGCTGAAAGACGTGCTGTCGGTGAGCGAGGACCGCTGGCGCGCGATCGTCGAAGAGATCGCGAGCGACATCGAGGACGCGCTCGACGACGGGGAGCTCGACGCCGACGTGGACCTGCGCACTGACCTCGAAGCGATCGGCGTCGGCGTGTTCGCCGACGCGATCATCGTCGTCTTCGCGGGTGAGACCTCGTTCCCCGACGCGCTCGTGCACGTGCAGCTGACGCCTGAGCTCGAGATCGAAGACATCGAGATCATCGGCGACGAGGATGAGGACGACGACGAGGACTGAGACGCGTCACGAGTGAGGGGGTCGAGCAGTGCGGCTCGACCCCCTCACTCGTTTCGTGCGACCGGGCGCGGGCGATCAGACGATCGCAGCGCGCAGGGCCGCCGCGGCGGCGCCCACGTCGGGCGCGCTGTAGATGGCGCTGCCCGCGACGGCGACCTGAGCGCCCGCCTTCTGCACATCGGCGATGCTGTCGGCGTTGACGCCGCCGGCGACCGAGAACGGGACACCGGCCGCCTCTCCGTCGCGCAGCAGGGTGCCGAAGGTGAAGCCCTCCTCCGCCTGCTCGTCGAGTCCCGCGTGCATCTCGACGAAGTCGGCGCCGAGGGCGACAGCCTCCTTCGCGCGCTTCGGCTTATCGGCCACGCCGATCAGGTCGACCACGACGCCCTTGCCGCGCTTCTTCGCGGCCGTGACGGCACCGGCGATCGTGCTGTCACCGGCGGATCCGAGCACGGTGACGAGGTCGGCGCCGGCGCGGAAGGCCATGTCGGCCTCGAGCTCTCCGGCATCCATGGTCTTGAGGTCGGCGAACACGATCTTGTCGGGGTGCGCCTGCTTGATCGCGGTGATCGCGGACACGCCCGCGCTCTTGATCAGCGGGGTGCCGAGTTCGAGGATGTCGACGTGCGGCGCCGCGGCGGCGGCGAGCTCCAGGGCGGCGTCGGTCGAGAGGGTGTCCATGGCGAATTGCAGTTTCATGCGGGTGTCCTTGCTTCTGGGGGAGGGGGAGGTCATTCGAGGTTCGCGTGGCGGGGCCAGAGGTCGTCGGCCGAGAGTCCGGATCGTCGCCAGAGGGCGTCGAACACCGCGTCGCCGACCAGCACGACGCTCTGCTCGAACAGCCCGCCCGCGTACTGCGTCGAGGTCGTCGCCGAGCGATCGAGCTTGGCCGCGGCGGGAACGACGATGACGGCTTCGGCGGCTCGCGCGAGAGGAGAGTCGGGGGCCGTGGTGATCGCGACCACGCGCGCACCGGCCTCGACGGCGGTCTCGGCGGCGCGGACGATACCGGCCGTCGTGCCCGACCCGCTGGCCGTCAGCAGTGCGTCGCCCGCGCTGATCGCGGGGGTCGTCGTCTCGCCCACGACGTGCACGTCGAGGCCCAGGTGCATGAGCCGCATCGCGGTCATGCGCAGGGCGAGTCCCGAACGGCCCGCGCCGAGCACGAAGACGCGGTCGGCGGAGGTGAGCGCGTCCAGCACCGGGTCGAGTTCGCCGGGGTGGGCCGCGACGCGCTCGACGACCGCGCTCACCTCAGCCGCGACACGGGCCAGGGAGGCCTCGACCGTGGCGTTTTCGTCGGAACTCATGTGTCCATGCTGCGCCGCCGGACCCCTGGGGAGCGCCGGTCTATGGCAGGGGGTGACCTACCCGATCGGGTAGGGAGTAGGCCTCGACTAGGGTAGGTGGATGACCGAATCGGTGGATCTGACGTCGCCCGCCTCCCGGGCGCTGGTCACCGAGCACGAGCGCATCGTCGCCGAGCAGGCCGATCGCCACGCCGTGACCCTGGAGTCGATTCTGGCGATCCTCCGCTCGTCTCGACTGGACGATCGCGCCGCGCGCACCCTGGCGACCGAGACCGCCGCCGCCGCGCTCGTCGGGCTGCGCACCGCGACCGACCGGCAGCGCAGCAGTCTGCTCGAACCGGTGACCGGCGCGTTCGCGCGCCTGCGCAGCGACCTGCGTCCGCTGGTGCGGCACAGCGACCTCGACGTGCAGTTCGTCGAGCCGCCGACGACGGGCAGAGCCCTTCCCGGGGAGGTGGCCCACGAGGCGCGCGCGATCGTGCGCAGCGCCGTGCTGGCTCTGCTCGATCGGGGCGCACCGCACCGCGTGCGCATCCAGTGGGACTGCGACGGCCTGCATCTGCTGATCGGCATCCGTGACGACGGCGAGGGGCGCCTCACCGCCCACGACGACTCCCTCCGCCCGATCGTCGAACGCGTCAGTGCGCTCAACGGCGCTTTCGAGGTGGCGTCGACACCCGGGTGGGGGTCGGAGCTGTCGGTGTCTCTTCCGCTCGATCCGCCCCCGCGTCCCGAGTTCCTCGACGAGACGGTCGACCTCAGCCCCCGCGAGCGGGAGGTGCTCAACCTGATCGTCGCGGGCTCGCGCAACCGCGTGATCGCCGAGAAGCTCGGGATCAGCGAGAACACGGCGAAGTTCCACGTGTCGAACCTGTTGCGCAAGGCCGGCGTCACGACCCGAGCGGAATTGGTGGCGCTGGGCGCGTCGCGCTGAGGCGTCCGCGTCCTCAGTAGCTGTCGCGCTCCTCGTCCCGTGCGCCAGCATCGGTCGCCGCTCCGCGAGCAGTGACGAAGCGCGCGGTGAGCGCCTCCGACGCCCGCGCGAGCAGAGCCACGTCGGCACCCACGGCGACGAAGTCGGCTCCCGCATCGAGGTAGGCCTCGGCCACCGCGGGGTCGAACGCGTTTACGCCGACGGGGGGTCCGGCATCCCGGCACGCGGCGAACACGGCGTGTACGGCGGCGACGACGTCGGGATGGGACTGCTGCCCGAGGAGACCCATCGACGCCGACAGGTCGGACGGGCCGACGAAGACGGCATCCACCCCCTCGACGGCGGCGATCTCGGCCGCGGCCGCGACGCCGGCGGTCGTCTCGATCTGCACGGTGAGCGAGACGTGGTCGGCGGCACTGGCGAGGTAGCCGTCGACGCGGTTCCAACGGGCGCTGCGGGCCAGGGCGCTGCCGACGCCCCGGATGCCGGCCGGCGGATACCGCGTCGCGGCGACGGCGGCGCGGGCCTCGTCGGCCGAGGAGATCATGGGCACGATGAGGTTCTGCGCGCCGATGTCGAGCACCTGCTTGATCACGACGGGGTCGTTGCCCGGAACGCGCACGACGGGGGTGATCGCGTAGCCGGCGGCGACCTGCAGCTGCACCAGCACGCTCTCGAGCGAGACGGCGGAGTGCTCCATGTCGATCAGCAGCCAGTCCAGGCCCGAGCCCGCGGCGATCTCGGCGATCACGGGGCTGCCGGAGCACACCCACATGCCGGCGAGGGGACGACCGGATGACGCGAGCGCGGCCCGGAAGGTCGGGGTCAGACGAAGCGGCACGAGATCGTTCCCATCGGTCCGTAGTCGCACAGCACGTCATCGCCGCGCGACACCCACATCGGGCGCGTGAACGATCCTGCCAGGATGATCTCGCCCGCCTCGAGGCGCGCGCCGTGCTGGTGGAATGTGTTCGCGAGCCACGCGACGCCGGTGGCGGGGTGGCCGAGCACGCCCGCGGCGACGCCGGTCTCTTCGATCTCGCCGTTGCGGCTGAGCACGCCGGGGACCCACCGCAGGTCGATCTCGTCGGGGCGTTTGCGCACGTCGCCGAGGACCATCGCGCCGTACGCGGCGTTGTCGCTGATCGTGTCCACGATCGTGCGGCCCTCGAGCTCGATGTGCGAGTTGAGCACCTCGAGGGCCGGGACGGCGTAGTCGATCGCGTTCAGGGCATCGTCGAGGGTGCAGTCGGGCCCCTCGAGCGGCTCCTTCAGCACGAAGGCGAGCTCGACCTCGACGCGGACGTTGGAGAAGTGGTCCACCGGGATCTCGTCGCCCGAGCGATAGACGGTGTCGTCGAACATCACGCCGTAGTCCGGTTCGGTGATGCCCGTCGCCTGCTGCATCGCCCTCGAGGTCAGCCCGATCTTGCGCCCCACGAGCGTGCGGCCCGCGGCGATCTGCGTATCCCGCCAGCGGCCCTGGATCCGGTACGAGTCGGTCACCGTGGCATCCGGGAATCTCGCCGTGATGCGCGGGATGACCGAGTGGGCGCGGTCGGCCTCGGCGAGTTCAGCGGCGATGGCGTCGATCTGTTCGTCGGTGAGCATGTGTCTCCTGTTCGTGCCGCATGAGTCGCCAGAATTTGTCGCTTCGGAGGCGTTCCAGGCGACAAATAATGGCGACTCGCGCGAAGGGGCTAAAGCTGGTTGCCGAGCTTGAACTCGTTGGCGGCGACCTCCTCGGGGGCGCGGGTATAGCTGAAGCCGTCGGCGCCGATCGTCACCGCCATCTCGCTGGAGTCGGTGCGCGAGCGGACCGGCTGGGGGATGCCGTCGAGGTCGAGCACGAGCGAGCCCTCGGTGTACCACGACGGCACCACGGGATTGCCCCACCAGTCGCGGCGCTGGTTGTCGTGGACGTCCCAGGTGATGACGGGGTTGTCGGGGTCGCCGGTGTAGTAGTCCTGCGTATAGATCTCGACGCGGTGGCCGTCGGGGTCGCGAAGGTACAGGTAGAACGCGTTCGAGACGCCGTGGCGGCCGGGGCCGCGCTCGATGGCATCCGATCGTCGGAGGGCGCCGAGTTTGTCGCAGATGGCGAGGATGTTGTGCTTCTCGTGCGTCGCGAAGCAGACGTGGTGCATGCGCGGGCCGTCGCCGCCGGTCATGGCGGTGTCGTGCACGGTGGGCTTGCGGCGCATCCACGCGGCGTAGACCACGCCCTCTTCGTCTTGGATGTCTTCGGTCACGCGGAAGCCGAGCGACTGCATGAAGTTCACCGCGCGCGGCACGTCGGGGGTGATCTGGTTGAAGTGGTCGAGGCGCACGAGCTCACCGGGGGAGTGCAGGTCGTACCGCCACGACAGGCGCTCCTGGTGCTCGGTGTCGAAGAAGAACTCGTGCGGGAAACCGAGCGGGTCGACGACCCGCACCGAGTCGCCGATGCCCTTCGTGAAGCCGTTCGGCTCGCGGCGCACGTCGCAGCCGAGCTCGGAGTAGAAGGCGACGGCTCTGTCGAGGTCGTCGGCCGAGCGCACGCGGTACGAGAACGCGGCCACCGCGGCGACCTCGCCCTGACGCAGCACGAGGTTGTGGTGGATGAACTCCTCGGTCGAGCGCAGGTAGATCGCCTCGTCGTCCTCCTCGGTGACGTGCAGGCCCAGCACGTCGACGTAGAAGATCCGGGATGCCGCGAGGTCGGTGACCACGAGCTCCATGTAGGCGCAGCGCAGGATGTCGGGCGCGGGGGAGGAGGGGGTGGGGATGGGGTCGTCGGAGTGGATCGGTGCCTCCTGGGTCACCCAGAACCCCGAGGAGGTCTTCTGTTCTTCGGTGTGCTTTGCCATGGTTCGCGTCCTTGCGTGTGTGTCGGCGTCTGTGGGTCGGGGTGGCTTCGACGAGCTCAGCCACCGCGGGGCGGAGGTCCCTGAGCCTGTCGGGGGGGACCGGGGTCAGTGCGCCTGTGAAGGGGCGGAGGTCCCTGAGCCTGTCGAAGGGGCCGGGGTCAGTGCGCCCTGCCGAACGTGGGGTTGTGGGCGCCGCCGAGCGTGATGTGTACGGCCTGCTGATCGGTGTAGAAATCGATCGAGCGGTAGCCGCCCTCGTGCCCGAGTCCCGAGGCCTTCACGCCGCCGAAGGGGGTGCGGAGGTCGCGGACGTTGTTGCTGTTCAGCCACACCATGCCGGCCTCGACGTTCTGGGCGAACAGGTGCGCGCGCTTCAGGTCGTTCGTCCAGACGTAGGCCGCGAGGCCGTAGCGGGTGTCGTTCGCGAGCGCGAGAGCTTCGGCATCCGTGTCGAAGGGGGTGATCGCGACGACGGGACCGAAGATCTCCTCCTGGAAGATGCGCGCGTCGGGGGCGACATCGGCGAACACCGTGGGGCGCACGAAATTGCCCTCGTCGAAGCCCTCGGGGCGGCCACCGCCGGCGACCAGGCGCCCCTCGGTCTTGCCGAGCTCGACGTACGACATGACCTTCGCGTAGTGCTCGGGGTGCACCAGCGCCCCGACCTCGGTCGCGGGATCGTCGGGGAGGCCGACGACCACGCGATCGGCTTGCGCTGCGTACCGCTCGACGAAGGCGTCGTAGACCGAGCGCTCGACCAGGATGCGGCTCCCCGCGGTGCAGCGCTCGCCGTTGAGCGAGAAGACGCCGAAGATGGTGGCGTCGATCGCGGCGTCCAGATCGGCGTCGGCGAACACGATCGCCGGGCTTTTGCCGCCCAACTCCATCGACAGGCCCTTCAGGAAGGGTGCGGCGTTGGCGAAGATCAGCTGACCGGTGCTGCTCTCGCCGGTGAACGAGATGAGCGGCACGTCGGGGTGCTTCACCAGCGCGTCACCGGCGTCCTCGCCGAGGCCGTTGACGAGGTTGAACACGCCCTCGGGGAGGCCCGCCTCTTCGAAGATGCCGGCCCAGAGCGACGCCGACAGGGGCGTGAACTCCGCGGGCTTGAGCACCACGGTGTTGCCGGTCGCGAGAGCGGGGCCCAGCTTCCATGACTCGAGCATGAACGGGGTGTTCCACGGGGTGATGAGTCCGACGACCCCGATGGGCTTGCGGTTGACGTAGTTGAGCTGCCGGCCGGGCACCTTGAACGCATCGTCGGTCTGGGCGACGATCAGGTCGGCGAAGAAGCGGAAGTTCTCGGCGGCGCGGCGGGCCTGGCCGAGGGCCTGCGTGATCGGCAGCCCCGAGTCGAAGGACTCCAGCTCCGCGAGACGCTCGTCGCTCGCCTCGACCAGGTCGGCGATGCGGTGCAGCACGCGCGAGCGCTCGCGGGGGAGCATGCGCGGCCACGGGCCCTCGGTGAACGCCGCGCGCGCAGCGGCGACCGCGAGATCGATGTCGGCCTTCTTGCCGGCCGCGGCCCGCACGTAGGTCTGGTTGGTGACCGGGTCGAGCACGTCGAACGTGTCACCGTCGACCGAGTCGACGAAGCGGCCGCCGATGTAGTGCTGGATGCGCTCGGGCAGGTCGGCCGGGATGCGGCGCGCGGTGGTGAGCGGGGTGGTCATGTGAGCTCCTTCGGTGGAGGGGTGGATGCCGGTGACGCAGTGTCCGTGGCGACGGTGCCGTCGGGGCGTGGGGTGTGCGGCATCCGGAATCAGAAAGCGGGGAGACCGAGCACCTGGTCGGGGTGCTCGTGGATCATGTAGGCATCGAGGGTCGCCGAGCGGTGGCGGCGCGACGCCTTCTCGATCTCGGCCAGGGGTGCCCCGGTCTCGATGAGCGCGAGGATGTTCTCGTGCTCGCGCACGGACTCCGCGGCGCGGCCCGGGACGAAGCTGAACGTCGAATCACGCAGGTGCCCGAGGCGTGCCCACTCGGCCTGCACCAGCTCGAGCATGCGCGGGTTGGCGCACTTGGCGAACAGGATGGCGTGGAACTCCTGGTTCAGGGCGGTGAACGCGCGCGGGTCGAAATGCTCGAGGGTCTCGACCATCAGCTCGTTGATCTCGCGCGCGCGGCGCACGTCGTTCGTGGTGAGGGCACGCGCGGAGAGTGCGGTCGCCGCCCCCTCGAGCAGGCTGAGCGCCTGCATGCTGAAGCGGTACGCGGTGTCGTCGACCATCGAGACGCGCGCGCCGACGTTGCGCTCGAACATCACCAGGCCCTCGGCCTCGAGTTGGCGGATCGCCTCGCGCACCGGCACGACGCTCATGTCGAGCTCGCCGGCGATCGTACCGAGCACGAGGCGGTAGCCGGGGGTGAACTCCTGCGAGGCGATGCGCTCCTTGACCCAGTGATAGGCCTGCTGCGATTTGCTGCGGGAGGTCGCGGGGGTCGTGGCATCCATCAGGCGTTCCTCTCGCCGTCGTAGCGGGCTCGCCAGGCGGCGTTCATCGGGAACAGGCCATCGAGGGGGTGACCGGATGCCACCTGGCGGGCGATCCAGGCGTCTTCCTCTTCCTGCGCGAGGGCGGCGTCGACGACCTCCTCGGCCAGGGCGGGAGGGATGACGATCACGCCGTCGCCGTCGCCGACGAGGATGTCGCCGGGCTCGACGGTGGTGCCGCCGCAGCCGACGGCGACGTCGGTCTCCCACGGCACGTGCCGGCGGCCGAGGACGGCGGGGTGAGGGCCGGCGGCGAACACCGGGATGCCGACCGCGGCGACGGCTTCGGCGTCGCGGACGCCGCCGTCGGTGACGATCGCTGCCGCGCCCCGCGCGTGGGCGCGGATGGCGAGGATGTCGCCGAGCGTTCCCGATCCGGTCTCGCCTCGTGCCTCGATGACGATGACCTCGCCCTCGCCGACCGCGTCGAACGCGCGTTTCTGCGCGTTCTGGCCGCCGCCGCGCGAGGCGAAGAGGTCTTCGCGGTGGGGGAGGAAGCGCAGGGTCCGCGCCGTGCCGACGAAGCGGCTGCCGGGGGTGAGGGCGTGCACGCCGTCGATCGTGACGTCGTCGAGGCCGCGCTTGCGGAGCTGCCCGCTGAGGGCGGCGACGGGGACGCGGGACAACTTGGCTCGCAGCTCCGGCGTGAGGCGTGGGGCCACGGCATCCATCTTCCCGGAGGTGCTCGGTGCGAGGTGGGGTGCCGGGTCGTCGGACGTCAGGACAGGGGAACCGGCGAGAACAGGACGATCCGCGTCGGGGCGTCCTGTTCCGGCGTGATCCCCTGTCCCCGCGAGGGCCCCTGCGGCCGCGGCCTCGGACGAGCCCCACGCCTCGGTGCGCTGGGTGTCGTCGACCGCGGGGAGTGAGCCGAGTCCGGCGTCGAAGGACCGCGAGCCCTGCACCACCGTGGTGCGGAGCCGGCCGGTCGAGTGCGCCCCGGCATCCACCTGCACCTCGACGGTCTGACCGGGAACGACCACCGACGAGCCCGCCGGGGTGCCGGTGAGGATGACGTCGCCGGTCTCGAGCGTGAAGTGCTGCGACAGGTCGGCGATGATCTGGGCGAGCGGGAAGATGAGGCCGGCGGTGGTGTCGTCCTGCACGAGGTGGCCGTCGACCCAGGTGCGCAGGCGCAGGGCTTCGGGGTCGACCTCGCGGGCGTCGATGAGCTCGGGGCCGAGGGAGGTGTAGCCGTCGCCGCCCTTGGAGCGGACATTCGAGCCCTTGTCGTTCGCGCGCAGGTCGTACAGACCGAAGTCGTTCGCGGCGGTGACGGATGCCACGTGCGCCCAGGCGGCATCCGGAGTCACCCACCGGGCGGGCTCGCCGATGATCAGCGCGATCTCGCCCTCGAACGCCAGGAGTTCGGTGCCGGCGGGGCGCACGATCTCGGCACCCGAGGGGGCGAGTGAGCTCGACGGCTTGAAGAAATAGGAGGGGGCAGCGGGTCGGCGGCCCCTCTGGTCGGCGCGCGAGACGTAGGAGAGGTGGACGGCAACGATCTTGCCCGGGCGTCCGTCGAGGACGGTGAACCGGGGGTCGGTGCGGTCGATCATTGAAGCTCCCTTGCGTCGTATCCGAAATCGTATACGATGACCCACGCCCCCGCAAACGGCGCCTCGTCACCGACGACGACGCCGGGGGGCCCATGACGACGATGTCTCGAAGGAGTCCCCATGTCTCGCTCGCAACCGCCGGGATTCACGCCCACCGGCACCATCTCCACGTCCACGGACCGCCGCCGTGTGGTCTTCGCCACCGTGGTCGGCACCACCGTCGAGTGGTACGACTTCTTCCTCTACGCCTCGGCTGCGGGACTGGTGTTCGGGCAGCTGTTCTTCGCGCCCGCCGGCCCCGGTGTCGCGCAGATCCTGTCGTTCCTGACAGTGGGGCTGAGCTTCCTCTTCCGTCCCCTCGGCGCGTTCCTGGCGGGCCACCTCGGCGACAAGTACGGCCGACGGGTCGTGCTGATGATCACGCTGATCCTCATGGGCGCATCGACCACCCTGATCGGCGTGCTGCCGACCTACGAGGTTATCGGTGTCGCCGCCCCCGCGCTTCTGATCCTCCTGCGCGTGCTGCAGGGCATCTCCGCCGGTGGCGAGTGGGGCGGCGCGGTGCTCATGGCCGTCGAGCACGCCCCCAAGACCAAGCGCAGTCTCTTCGGCGCGTCGCCCCAGCTCGGTGTGCCCCTCGGGCTGCTCCTCGCGAGCGGCATGCTCGGGCTCATGGCGCTCATCGCGCCCGGCGACGCCTTCCTCGCCTGGGGCTGGCGTGTGCCGTTCCTGCTGTCGTTCGTGCTGATCCTTATCGGGTACTACGTGCGTCGCAAGGTCGAGGAGAGCCCGGTGTTCGTCGAGATCGCCGAGCGCAAGGAGCAGACCCGGATGCCGATCGTGCAGCTGTTCCGCAAGCACGCGCTGCTCGTGCTCATCGCCGCGTTCGTGTTCGCCGGAAACAACGCCGTCGGCTACATGACCACCGGGGGCTACATCCAGCGCTACGCGACCAACCCCGACGGTCCGTTGGGTCTGGCGACGGCCGACGTGCTCGGCGCCGTGACCCTGTCGGCGGTGTCGTGGTTCGTGTTCACCTGGCTCGGCGGGTGGATCGGTGACGTCATCGGCCGCCGCACCACCTACCTGATCGGATGGGCGGCGCTGCTGGTCGGCGTCCTCCTGCTGTTCCCGCTCGTCAACACCGGCAGCATCGGCCTGCTCACGCTCGGTCTCGTGGTGCTGACCGTCGGTCTCGGCCTCACCTACGGACCGCAGGCGGCGCTGTACGCCGAACTGTTCCCGGCATCCATCCGCTTCTCGGGGGTGTCGATCTCGTACGCTCTCGGCGCGATCCTCGGCGGAGCGTTCGCTCCGACGATCGCCGAGTCGCTGGTCAAGGCGACCGGGTCCACCACCTCGGTGACCTGGTACCTCGCGGGCATGGTCGTGCTCGGCGCGATCGCGACGCTGCTGCTGCGCGACCGCAGCGGCATCCCCCTCGGGCCCGACCACGAAGTTGAGCAGGAGGTCAGCCCGATCCGCGGGTTGTCGCGGGTCTGACGCGGCCGCCCGGCCCCGCTGCGCTCATGTGCGGCGGGGCCGTCGGCGTGCGGGGTGGGGTCGGCGGGGGAGGGGACTGCAGAACTCCGGCGATCCCGATGGAACGGCTGCTCGCGGGCAGGGGCCGGGCCAGGGGTGCAGGAGGTGTGTGCCGACGTGGGACGGGACCCGCGAGCGGATGGAGAACCGAACGGCCCCGCGCCAGCGGCTCGTCTAGCGGTCGAGCGCGGCGTCGATACCGAACGGCACTGCGCCAGCGGCTCGTCTAGCGGTCGAGCGCGGCGTCGATCGCCGTCTCGAGATCGTTCCATCGCTCGATGACGAGCGGCCGCCCGTCGACGAAGAACGTCGGGGTGCTGCGTACTCCCAGCGCGCGTCCCTCTTCGAAGTCGGCCCGTACGCGTTGTTCAGTCTCCGGATCGGCGACGGCGGCGTCGTACGTCGCCATGTCGAGCCCGAGGTCGACGGCATATTCGCGGAAGAGATCGGCGCGAGACTCTTGTGCCTCTCCCCACTCGGCCTGCGTCTCGAAGAGGCGGTGATACATGTCTTCGAAGCGACCCTGTTGTGCGGCGGCTTCGGCGGCGACGGCGGACGTCGTGGAGTTGAAGTGGCCGGGCAGGGGGAAGTAGCGGACGACGTAGGTGATCTGTCCGGCGTACTTCTGACGCACGTCCTCGACGACCGGGTAATACGCGCCGCAGGCCTCGCACTCGAAGTCGAGGAACTCCACGACGGTGACCGCGCCGTCACCCGCGTCGTCGAGCACGTGAGAGTCGGCTCCCACCACGGCGGCGGCTGCCGGGTCGGGGGCCTGCGCGCGGGTGACGAGGAACGCAACGAGGCCGATGACCACGACGACGATCAGGGCGGCGAGCGTGATCAAGAGGGGCTTGGGCTGTGTCTTCACGGGTCAGTCCCTGTGCTCGTCGCCGTGGTCGTTGTGCTCCTGCTCGAGGAGCATTCCCGCCGAGGTCGCGCATGCGTCGCCGCGCCATGCCTCGATGCCCTCCCGGATGGCGAAGGCGGCGATGACGAGTCCGGCGACCGCATCGGCCCACCACCATCCGAGCATGCTGTTGAGGACGAGTCCGATGAGTACCGCGGCGGACAAGTAGGTGCACAGGAGGGTCTGCCGGGAGTCCGCCACGGCGGTGGCCGATCCCAGCTCGCGACCCGCGCGGCGCTCCGTCAGCGACAGGAACGGCATGATGACCACGCTCAGAGCCGTGAGGACCATGCCGATCGTCGAGTGCTGCACGTCGGCTCGGCCCACGAGCGCGATCACGGACGTCGCCGTGACGTACGCGGCGAGGGCGAAGAATGCCACGGCGATCACGCGGAGTGTGCCCTTCTCCCACCGTTCCGGGTCGCGGCGGGTGAACTGCCACGCGACCGCGGCGGCGGAGAGGACCTCGATCGTCGAGTCCAGGCCGAATCCGATGAGCGCGGACGAGGAGGCGATCGTGCCCGCGGTGATCGCGACGATCGCCTCGATCAGGTTGTACGCGATCGTTGCGGCGACGATCCATCTGATGCGGCGGTGGAGGGTGTCACGGCGGTCGACCGCGGGGCGGGGAGCGGCCGTGGTCATGCGCAGGTGCACCCTTCGCCGGAGCAGCACCCGGGCTCCACGTATAGGACGACATGCAGCAATTCGTCCAATGCAGGCGCGAGGTGTGGGTCCGCGAGCCGGTATCGGGTACGTCGCCCCTCCGGCACGGCCTCCACCAGCCCGCATCCTCGCAGGCACGCGAGCTGGTTCGACATGACCTGTCTCGAGACGCCGAGCGCGTCGGCCAGGTCGGAGGGGTACGCGGGCTCCTCTCGCAGAGCCAGCAGAACCCCCGCTCGAGTCGTGTCGGAGAGCGCGTGCCCAAGGCGGGCGAGCGCCGCGGTGTGTGTCAGCGTGGCCGTGAGTGTCGCGGTGGACATGTGGCGATAGTACAGGTATCGATGAATAAAGATTGTCGTGTACTCACCGCCGACACGCGTGACGGCCTGCCATTCACGGCGGCGCGGCTGGGTTCGATTACGCGGGCGACCTGCGCATCAGTGCGCCCGCTGCGAGGACGATGATGCCCACGACGAAGGCGATCGCCGCGATCCCCATCGCCGCGGCGTCATGCGGCAGCATCGCGCAGCCCGCCGACGTGTCCTCATAGTCGCAAGTACGCCAGGGCTGGAAGAAGTACAGCACCACAACGGCGCCGCTGACCAGTGCGATCGCAGTGCCTGTGGCGACCGCGCGCGTTCTCATCCCCATGCGACATCACCGTAGCGGCGGCTCGCGACCCCGGCGCGCGTTCGGCCGTTCGCACCGGTCTCTTCTTCGGTCGCGGCGACCCGGCTCCCGCTCACGAGTTCACCCTGATGATCTCCCGCTGGTACGGCGCGATGACGTCGCCGCTGATACGCAGGTCGAGCAGCAGGAAGGCGCGGTCCTCGGGATCGCGCCGCGTCCACTCGGCCAGGGCTTCGAGATCGGCCACCTCGCGCACGACGACGCCCTCGGCGCCGAAGCCGCGCGCGACGGCCGCGAAGTCGACCTCGGGGATCAGCATGGGCTCGCGGGCGAGGCCCTTCAGGCCGTAGAGGTTGATCTCGGCGCCGTAGGCGGCGTCGTTCCACACCACCGCGATGCCGTGGCCCCGCGCGGAGCGCACCGCGCTCTCGAGGTCGGCGATCGCCATGAGCCCGCCGCCGTCGCCGGTGGTGAGCACGACGGTCGATTCGGGCCGGGCGGCGATGGCTCCCGCGACCGAGGGGAAGCCGAGTCCGATGGACTGATAGGCGGTGCCGACCATCATGACCCGATCGGGCGAGGCGACCGGCCAGTACATGTTGGACCAGCCGAGGAAGTGCCCGCCGTCGGAGACGACCACGCGATCCTCGGGCAGCAGCTCCGCGATGCGCACCGCGGCCGAGCGGGGGTCGAGGCGGGCGTCGGGGGCGAGACCGTCGCCCGGCTCCTGCTCGCGGAGGGGCGCCACGTCGACGCGGTCGCGCCAGCCGGACGACACCGCACCGTGCGCGTGCAGGCGCCGCACGAGCGCCTCGGCCGACAGAGCGGCATCCGCTCGCACGAACCCGCCCACCTGCGCGTGGGTGGCGGTGGGGGCGACGTCGATCTGGAAAACCTGCGTGCTCGGGGCGAAGAGCTCGCCGAAGCGCATCGTGAACTGGTTGAGCCCCGCGCCGAACACGACCGCGACGTCGGCCTCGCGTACGAGCTCCATGGCGCCGGCGGCGCCGAACCCGCCCGTGACACCGAGGTCGTGGGTGGTGTCGGGGAAGATGCCCCGACCGAGGGCGGTGGATGCCGTGATCGCACCGGTCACCTCGGCGAGACGCCCGAGCGCTGCGCCTGCGCCGGCGAGCCACGCGCCGCGGCCGGCGAGCAGCAACGGGCGCTCCGCACCGGCGAGGGTGTCGGCGATGCGGTCGAGGGTCGCCTCCGCCGCGGGTCCCCGTGGGGTGAGGGGCGCGGGGAGCGTCACGGTGCCGGCATCCGTCAGCGCACCCGCCTCGCGTGTCACGACGTCGTACGGGATGGCGAGAACGACCGGCACGCGATAGGTCAGCGCGTGTTCGAGCGCGATGAGGACGGTGGCCGTGGCATCCCGATCTCCGACCGTGTACGTGCGCACGCCGACCGCCGAGGCGAGGGCGACCTGATCGACGCCCCACGGCCGGGGGCCCGAGGTGGGCTCGTCTCCCACGACCAGCAGCAGGGGGATGCGGGCCTGGGCTGCCTCGGCGAGGGCGGTCAGGGTGTTGGTGAAGCCGGCTCCGTACGTCGCGGTGGCCGCAGCGATGCGTCCCGACGCGCGGTAGTGCGCGTCGGCGGCAACGACTCCGCCGGCCTCGTGACGCATCGCGGTGAAGGTGACGTCGGTCTCGCGGTGCAGCACGTCGAGGAAATGGGCGTTGCCGTTGCCCATCACCCCGAACACGTGGTCGAGGTGGCGGGCGAGGGTGTGGGCGACGTGCGCGGAGACGATGGGCATGCGAAGCCTTTCGCGAAACAGGAACGGGAATGAGCCGTATGTGTCTCGCGCGGGTCTCGCGCTACGTGCCCTTTTTTCGAGCAGCGACGCACGACATCGGGCGCCTGACGGGAGCGATCCTATGCGATCCCGACGCACCGCGCGACGGAGCGGGCACCGGTCGCCGTCCCGACGGACCCGCGTGAGCGTGCCGGGAAGATCGTGCCCGCGATACGTGCGCCACGGCTCTCAGAGCGCCGCGCGAATCACCTCGGCCGCAGCCTCGAGTCGAGCCGCGATCGCTGCGTCGTCGGCATCCGCCCTGACGTGCACCGCGGCCACGGCTGCGGGCTCGCGGCCCTGCACGGCGAGCGGCACGGCCACCGCTCGTAGCGAGGGGATGACCTCGTCGTGGCTCGTCGCCCACCCGCGCTCGCCGGCCGTGACCACCTCGGCGGCGAGCCTCGCGTCGAGGCCGTCGGGCCACCGGCGCGGGGGGAGTTGCGCGAGGATCACGCGCCCGGGGGCGCCCCGGGTCACCGGATGCCGCGACCCCGGCCGTTGCGCGACGGCAGTGACCGCGTGGCGGGGCTCGACGCTGGCGAGGGTGACGCACTCGTCGTGATCGAGCACGACGAGGAAGCACGTCATGCCGAGGTCGTTCGCCGCGGCCGTCAATTCGGGCAGTGCCTCTGCCTGGAGGTCGGCGGCGACTCCCGCAGCCAGCGCTGCCAGGCCCGTCCCCAGGCGCACCGCGCCCGCGGCATCCCGGGTGATGAGACCGTGGTCTTCGAGCGTGCGGAGGAGTCGGTAGGCGACCGAGCGGTGCAGCTCGACGCGCGCGGCCAGCGCGTCGATCGAGAGCGGCGCGCGCGCGTCGGCGAGCTCTTCGAGCAAGCGGATGCCGCGGCTCAGGGTCTGCGAGGCGGGGGAGGCATCTTGCCGTGAGGGCATGGACCGGGCTACTCTCTCGTTCGGTAGCAGAACACTGAGTTCGAATATAGAACACGTGCTGTGCGACCGCAACCCGACACCGACGTCAGGAGAAGCGATGCAGTTCCACCACCACGGCTACGTCTCGGGCGACCCGCGCGTGCAGAACGCCGCAGGCACCGGTCTCGACCGCCCCGCCGAGCTCCCAGACCGGGTGGACGTGCTCATCGTCGGATCCGGCCCCGCCGGCATGCTGCTCGCGGCGCAGATGGCGCAGTTCCCGCAGCTCACCACGCGCCTCATCGAGAAGCGCGAGGGTCGACTGGCCCTCGGTCAGGCCGACGGCATCCAACCGCGCAGCGTCGAGACGTTCCAGGCGTTCGGCTTCGCCGACCGCATCACCGCCGAGGCGTACAACATCGGCTGGATGAACTTCTGGGCGCCCGACCCGGAGGACCCCTCGCGCATCGTGCGCACGAGCCGCACCGAGGACTACGGCCTCAAGATCAGCGAGTTCCCCCACCTCATCGTCAACCAGGCGCGCGTGCTCGACTACTTCGCCGAGGCGGCAGCCCACGGCCCGGCGCGGATCGTGCCCGATTACGGTGTCGAGTTCCTCGGGCTCACCGTCGGCGACGAGTCCGTCGAGGTGCGCGTGCGCACGGCGGAGGGGGAGCGCACGATCCACGCGAAATACGTCGTCGGCTGCGACGGTGCGCGGAGTGCCGTGCGGCAGGCGATCGGCCGCACGCACGTCGGCGCCGCGGCCCGCCACGCTTGGGGCGTCATGGATGTGCTGGTCGAGACCGACTTCCCCGACTGGCGTATCAAGTGCGCGATCAACGCCGCGGCGGGCAACATCCTGCACATCCCGCGCGAGGGCGGGTACCTCAGCCGCATGTACATCGACCTCGGCGAGGTCGCGGAAGACGACGACCACCGTGTGCGTCGGACCCCGATCGACGAGGTGATCCGCCGGGCGAATGAAATCCTGCACCCGTACTCGATCGACGTGAAGCAGGTCGCGTGGTCCAGCGTGTACGAGGTGGGTCACCGGGTGACCGACCGGTTCGTCGACGACCTCGACAGCCCGCGCGTCTTCCTCACCGGCGACGCCTGCCACACCCACAGCGCAAAGGCCGGACAGGGCATGAACGTCTCGATGCAGGACGGCTTCAACCTCGGCTGGAAGCTGGGCCACGTGCTCACCGGGCTCGCACCGGCGGAGTTGCTGCGCACGTACGACCAGGAGCGCCGACCCGTCGCCCAGCAGCTCATCGACTTCGACCGCGAGTGGTCGTCGCTGATGGCCCGGAAACCCGGCGAAATCACCGACCCCGACGAACTGGCGACGTACTACCTCGCCACCGCGGAGTTCCCCTCCGGCTTCGGAACGCACTACGCCCCCTCGGCGCTGGTATCCGAGGCGCCGGCGCAAGACCTGGCATCCGGATTCCCCGTCGGCAGGCGATTCCACAGCGTCGAGGTCGTGCGGGTGTGCGACGGCAACGCCGTGCATCTCGGTCATCACGCTCGCGGCGACGGTCGCTGGCGGATCTACGCCTTCGCGGATGCCGAGGGCTCGGCGCTGCGCGAGTGGGCGGGGGCCGCACGGGACATCGCGGAACGTTTCACGCCCAAGAGTGCCGACCTCGACTCCGTGTTCGATGTGAAGGTGATCTTCCCCGGACGCTGGGAGGACGTCGTCGACGTGCCGGCGCTCTTCCGCCCGCGCTCGGGGCCACTGGGGCTCACCGACCTCGAGAAGGTGTTCGCCGCGGCCCCCTCGGCCTGGACCACCGCCGACATCTTCGCCGAGCGTGGCATCGGTGCCGAGGGGGCCGTGGTCGTCGTGCGCCCCGACCAGTACGTGGCGCACGTGCTGCCCCTCTCGGCCCCGGAGGAGCTGGAGCGCTTCCTGGCCGGGGTGATGGCCGCACCCGCCGGCTCCGTCGCGCCCCGGACCGTCGCGGCCCCTGCGCGGAGCGCATAAACGCGTTTCGCGCCCCGGACCGCCCCGGCCGCTGCGCGGCACGCATAAACGCCATTCGTGCGCGGAAACACGGTGTCGCAGCGTTTATGCGCACGAATCGCGTTTATGCCGGAGTAGAGCGCGCAGGAGCCGGCGCCGCGTACCCGCAACGCTCACGCTCCCGCCCGCCGTCCACCGCGGCTATTCCCGCATCCGCTTTGTACACCACGTATATCGGCCACGCTGCACGTGCTGACGAGAATTGGCGGGAACCCCGCCCCGATCCAGGAGGACCCATGACCGATTCGCGCGAGAGCGAGCTGCTGGCATCCGTACCCACCGGCCTCTTGATCAACGGCGAGTGGCGAGAGGCGGCCGGCGGCAAGACCGTCGCCGTGAACGACCCCGCCACCGGTGACGTCATCCACGAGATCGCCGACGCCACGGTCGACGACGGCGTCGCGGCGATGGATGCCGCGGCCGAGGCGTTCCCGTCATGGGCGGCGACCCCGGCTCGGCAGCGTGCCGAGATCCTCCGCCGCGCCTTCGATCTGCTGCAGGAGCGCAAGGAAGACGTCGCGCTGCTCATGACGCTCGAGATGGGCAAGCCCCTCGTCGAGGCGCGCGGCGAGGTCGCGTACGGCGGGGAGTTCCTGCGCTGGTTCAGCGAGGTCACCGCGCACACCCAGGGCCGCTACGGCGCGAACCCCGAGGGCACCGGCCGCATGATCGTCTCGCATCACCCCGTGGGTCCCTGCTACCTCATCACCCCGTGGAACTTCCCCCTCGCCATGGCCACCCGCAAGATCGCCCCCGCGCTCGCCGCCGGCTGCACGGTGGTGATCAAGCCCGCGACCCTCACGCCCCTCACGACGCTCTTCTTCGCGCAGATCCTGCAGGACGCCGGTGTCCCCGCCGGTGTCGTCAACGTGGTCACCACGACCAGCACCGGGCCGGTGTCGGAGCGCATCATCTCCGACCCGCGCCTGCGCAAGCTGTCGTTCACCGGCTCCACCCCGGTCGGTGTGAAGCTGTTGCAGCAAGCGGCGCCCGGCGTGCTCCGCACGTCGATGGAGCTCGGCGGCAACGCCCCGTTCGTCGTGTTCGAGGATGCCGACCTCGACAAGGCCGTCGAGGGGTCGATGCTCGCGAAGTTCCGCAACATCGGCCAGGCCTGCACCGCGGCCAACCGCTTCCTCGTGCAGCGCAGCGTCGTCGAGGAGTTCACCCGACGCGTCACCGAGCGCGTGCAGGGTATGAAGATCGGCCGCGGCACCGAGGAGGGCGTGCAGATCGGCCCCCTCATCGATGACCGCGCGGTCGACAAGGCCCGGACCCTGGTAACGGATGCCGTGGAGCGCGGCGCGACGGTCACCACCGGCGGGTCGCCCGTCGAGGGACCCGGCACTTTCTTCGAGCCGACCGTCGTGTCGGACGTGCAGCCGGGGAGCGACATCCTGCGCGAGGAGATCTTCGGGCCCGTGCTCGCGATCATCCCCTTCGACGACGAGGACGACGCCGTGCGCCTCGCCAACGACACCGAGTACGGCCTCGTCTCCTACGTCTTCACCGAGTCGTTCGCACGCGGACAGCGCATGATCGACAAGCTCGAGACCGGGATGATGGGCCTCAACGTCGGCGTCGTCTCCAACGCCGCGGCCCCCTTCGGCGGCTGGAAGCAATCGGGCCTGGGACGCGAGGGCGGCGACGAGGGCATCCACGAGTACCTGCAGACGAAGTACACCCTCACGGCGAACCCCTACGCGTGAGACACCGGATGCCACGACCCCGCGCTCTCCAGAGCATCGGGGTCGTGGCATCCGTCGTTTTCGCGGGCTCCCCTGGACACAACGCAGGAGTTCGGGCGAGGGGAGGCCCACCAGCCCGGCCGAGGGAGCGCGTGACCGCGGAAGTCCTGCGTTGTGTCCGCCCGCCGGACCTCGAGCGAGTCGCCGGAATGTGTCGCCGCCAGATCCCCGATGGCGTCATGACCGGGCACCTCGCGCGAGGGCCTCGGTGCCGCGCGCGTCAGCCGTCCGCGTGGCGATCCAGGAACGCGAAGACCTCGGTGTCGTCGACCCCCGGGAACATTCCGCGGGGGAGGGGCGAGAACATGTGCCGGTGCACGCGGGCGCTCGGCCATGCCTTGCCCTGCCACCGCTCCGCGGCCTCGGTGTCGGGGCGCCGGCAGCACGACTCGTCGGGGCAGTGCGACACCCCGCGCGTGGAGGTCTCGCGGCCGCGGAACCACCGGGCGTCGTCGAAGGGCACGCCCACGGTGATCGAGAAGTCGCCGTCGCTCGTGGTGCCGGTCTGCGTCGAGCACCAGAAGGTCCCGGCGGGGGTGTCGGTGTACTGGTAGTGCTCGGTGGTGCGATTGTGTTCGGCGAAGGCCGATCGCGCCGAGAACTTCTTGCACACGATCTGCCCCTCGACCGAGCCCGTCACGTCGGTCGGCAGAGGCAGTGCGTCGTTCTCGTACACGCGCGAGATGGCGCCGTCGCCGTCGACGCGCAGGAAATGCAGATGGATGCCGAGGTGCGCCGTCATGAGGTTGGTCATGCGCATCGCCGCGGCTTCGTGCGTGACGCCGAACGCGTCGCGGAAGTCCTCGACGGCGAGGTTGCGGTCTTTCTTCGCCTGCGTGAGGAACGCGACCGAGCTGGTCTCGGGCATGAGGCAGCACGCGGCGTAGTAGTTGATCTCCAGGCGCTGCTGCAGGAAGTCCGCGTAATCCGTGGGCGGTCGATGCCCGAGCAGGCGGTGCGCCATCGCCTGGAGCGCCATCGATCGCAGGCCGTGGCCGCCGGGGATGGAGGCCGGCGGCAGGTAGATGCGGCCGTTCTCGAGGTCGGTGACCGAGCGGGCGGAGTGCGGGAGGTCGCTGACGTAGATCAGCTCGAAGCCGAGCTGCTCGGCCATGATGCTCACCGTGCGGTGGGTCAGGGCGCCGGTGGCGTGCCCCGCGGCTTTGAGCTGCTTCTCGGCGAGCCGTTCGATCTCGGGCAGGTGGTTGCCGGTCTCGCGCATGCGCAGGCGCAGCTCGGTGTTGGCGCGGCGGGCCTCTTCGGGGCTGGCGATGGTCGCGCGCTCGCGACGCTGCAGCTCGCGATGCAGGCCCAACACGGCTTCGATCGTGTCATCGCTCGTGCCCTTCGTCACTTTGACCGGGGGGATGCCGAGCTGCCGGAAGAACGGGCTGGTCTGCGCCCGGTCGAGCTCGATCTCCAGCGCCGCGCGCCGGTTGGGTGGTTCCGTCGAGAGGAGTTCGGCGACCTCTGTCTCGGTGGCGCGCGCAATCTCCTGCAGCAGGGACAGCTTGGGTTCGCGTTTGCCGTTCTCGATCAGGCTCAGTTGACTGCCCGCCACCCCGACCAGCGCTCCGAGCTCGTCGAGGGTCAGTCCGCGCGACAGGCGGTGGTGACGGATGCGGTGACCCAGGGTGGTGAGTTCGAACGTCGACGCCATTCCTTGACTATATCGAAAGAACATCGTTTCTTACACGTCCAGTGACGCGAAAGTGGGGTTCCAAACCCTCCAACATGGAGGAACGACACCGAGTTTGCTCTCAACCGAGGAGAACGACATGGCTCTCGCCGACATCTTCAGCACCCGCGCCGACCGCTCGTCGGCCTCCGCCCCGCGCACCGCTGCGCCGGCCCGTGCCGCCCGCCCCGGTCACGGCGTCCGCCCCGCCGTCGAGGGCCCGGGGCTCGCCGCGCTCACCGCCTGGGTCGACCAGGTCGCCGCCCTCACGCAGCCCGACCACATCCACTGGGTCGACGGCTCGCCCGCCGAGCACGACGCGCTGCTGCGCGAGATGGTCGACGAGGGCAAGCTCATCAAGCTCAACCCCGAGTGGCGCCCCGGTTCGTACCTGGCCCGTTCGCACCCCGGCGACGTCGCCCGCCTCGAGTCGCGCACCTACATCGCCTCCGAGAGCGAAGAGGATGCCGGCCCCACCAACAACTGGATCGCTCCGGCCGAGATCCGCGAGACGCTGAACGGCGTCTTCGAGGGCTCGATGCGCGGGCGCACGATGTACGTCGTCCCCTTCTCGATGGGCGCGGTCGGCGGTCCCCTCAGCCACATCGGCGTGCAGATCACCGACAGCGCTTACGCCGTGGCATCCATCGGTGTCATGACGCGCGTCGGAACCGCGGTGCTCGAGCAGGTCGCGACGGGCGCTCCGTGGGTCAAGACGGTCCACTCGGTCGGTGCACCGCTCGCTCCGGGCGAAGCCGACGTGACCTGGCCGTGCAACGACGAGAAGTACATCGTCCACTTCCCCGACACTCTCGAGGTCTGGTCGTTCGGCTCGGGATACGGCGGCAACGCGATCCTGGCCAAGAAGTGCTTCGCGCTGCGCATCGCCTCGGTCATCGGCCGCGACGAGGGATGGCTCGCCGAGCACATGCTGCTCATCCGCGTGATCGACCCGAAGGGCAAGGCCTACCACGTGGCCGCCGCCTTCCCGTCGGCGTGCGGCAAGACGAACCTCGCGATGCTGCGCCCCACCATCCCCGGCTGGCGGGTCGAGACCCTCGGCGACGACATCACCTGGATCCGTCCCGGCGAGGACGGACGTCTGTGGGCCGTCAACCCCGAGGCCGGATTCTTCGGTGTCGCACCGGGTACCGGCGAGTCGACCAACGTCACCGCGATCGAGACCCTGTGGGGCAACACGATCTTCACCAACGTGGCACTGCGCCCCGACGGCGACGTGTGGTGGGAGGGGCTGACCGACGAGGCGCCCCCGCACCTGACCGACTGGGAGGGCAACCCGTGGACGCCCGCGTCGGGTCGCCCCGCCGCGCACCCCAACTCGCGATTCACCGTCGGTGCCGCGCAGTGCCCGCAGATCGCCGCGGACTGGGAGGCACCCGAGGGCGTGCCGCTCGACGTCATCCTGTTCGGTGGTCGTCGTGCGACGAACGTTCCGCTCGTCGTCGAGGCCACCGATTGGTCGCACGGGGTCTTCATCGGTTCGACGGTGTCGTCCGAGAAGACGGCGGCGCAAGAAGGCACCGTCGGCGAGCTGCGTCGCGATCCCTTCGCCATGCTGCCCTTCTGCGGCTACAACATGGGCGACTACTTCGGCCACTGGCTGAAGGTCGGCCAGAAGCTCCGCTTCGACCGGGCGCCGCGCATCTTCCAGGTCAACTGGTTCCGCAAGGGTGACGACGGCCGCTTCCTCTGGCCCGGATTCGGCGACAACGCCCGCGTCATCGACTGGATCATCCGCCGTGTCGACGGTCAGGTCGACGCGGTGGAGAGCCCCATCGGTCGTCTGCCGAAGATCGAGGACCTCGATCTCTCGGGTCTCGACCTCCCGGATGCCGATCTCGCGGAGCTCTTCTCGATCGACGCCCGCTCGTGGCTGGCGGAGGCCGACCTCACCGAGGAGTTCTACGACACCTTCGGGTCACACCTCCCGGCAGCGCTGCGCGCCGAGCTCGCGTCTCTCCGGTACCGCCTGCAGCGGTCCTGAATCGGCCGGCCCCGCCGGCATCCTGCTCTCGTCCCGCCCCGCCGTTTCGCGCGGCGGGGCGAGCGTCAGACACGACGCCCCTCCCGTTCTTGGCGCGCGGGAGGGGCGTCGTCGCGTCCTCGCGCGGCTCGCCGGGCGGGCGCGTCGTCCTGGCCGCGCCCGGCCTGCTGAGCGCGGCGCCGCCGGGGCGGTCTGCCGCGAGATCGCATGTCGCCGACAAGTCGGTTGCTGGCTGCCGCCGATATCTCGACGGAACGCCGTCTCGCGTTCTCCACGGTCGCGCGCAACGACCCGGTTGGCGCGCGGCGCGCGGCGCACCGCCCGGCCTCACACGAGCAGCTGGTGCTTCGCCAGATCGCGGTACAGGGGAGTGGATGCCACCAGCTCGCTGTGCGTGCCCTGGCCGACGACCCGGCCGTGATCGAGCACCACGATGAGATCGCTGTCGACGACGGTCGACAGGCGGTGGGCGATGACGAGCAGCGTCCGGTCGGCGGCGACGGCGTCGATGGCCTCGCGCATGCGCTGCTCGTTGACACCGTCGAGCGACGAGGTCGACTCGTCGAGCAGCAGCACAGGGGGAGCGGCCAGCAGGGCTCGCGCGATCGCGAGGCGTTGACGCTCGCCGCCCGACAGCATGACGCCGTCCTCTCCCACGGGGGCGTCGACGCCGAGGGGGTTGCGCGCCAGCACGTCGCCCAGGTTGACGGCGCGCAGCACCCGCTCGCAGTCGGCGTCGGTGGCCTCGGGGGAGGCGAGCCGCAGGTTGTCGGCGATGGTCCCGGCCAGCGTCGGGGCGTCCTGCTCGACGTATCCGAAACGCGCGCGCAGGTCGTCGCGGGCGAGTTCGCGCGCGTCGACGCCGTCGACGAGGATGGCACCGGCGGTGGGGTCGTAGAAGCGCTCGACCAGCGAGAGGATCGTGCTCTTGCCCGCGCCCGAGGGACCGACCAGCGCGACGCGTGCTCCGTGCGGCACGGTGAACGACACCCCGCGCAGCACCTCGCCGTCGGATTCGTGCGCCTCCGCGACGGTCTCGTCGGCGGCCCGCTCGAGGTGCGCCTGTTCGAGCACCGCGCGAGCCTCTTTCGCGGCGGCCTCGCGAGCTTTGACGACGTGGTCGGGGTAGCGGAAGCGCACGTCGCGGAACTCGAGGGTCGCCGCCCCCGTGACGGCCGACGCCGGGCCTCGGTGGTCGCCGTCGTCCTCGAGGGGCAGATCGAGCACCTCCTGGATGCGTCCGAGGGCCCCGAGGGCCTGGTTGACCGAGGTGATCGCACCGATTGCCGAGGCCAGGGGCTGCACCAGGAGGAAGAGGAAGATCACGAACGTCACGAGCGACGCCACGTCGATCGCCCCGGATGCCACCCGGAATCCGCCGACGCCGAGCACGACCAGCAGCGACACCTGCAGGGCGATGCCGGCGACCGGCACGATGAGCGCCGACACTTTGGCGATGCGCACTCCGGCCGCGTAGGCGGCGGTAGCGTTCTCGGTGACGGCGGCGACCTCGCGCTCGGTCGCCCCCGAGGCGCGGATCGTGCGGATGGAGCCCACGGCCCGCTCCACGCCCGAGGCCAGCTCGCCGACCTTGGCCTGCTGGTCGGCGGAAGCGGTGCGGATGCGGGTGCTCAGCAGCACGACCACCGCGACCGAGGCGCCGACGACCACGACGATCAGTCCCAGCAGCAGCGGGTCGATGAACGCCATCGCGATGACCGCGCCGACGAGGATGAGCGCGTTGCCCACGGCATCCGCGAGCCCCTGGGTGAGCACGGCGTACAGCAGCGTCGTGTCGGTGCCCACGCGCGAAACGAGGTCGCCCGTGCGCCGCGCGTCGAATTCGCTGATCGGCAACCGGAGGATCCGCGCGATGAGCCGGCGTCGACTGGAGTAGACCACGGCGGTGCCGGTGCGCTGCAGCAGATAGTGCTGATAGCCCGAGATGAGCGAGGACAGCACGACGAAGCCGACGAGCAGCCACACGAGCGCACCGAGCGGCACGGTGTTCTGCACGCGCGTGATGACCTCGCCCACGAGCAGCGGTTGCACGAGCGTCGCGCCCGCCCCGAGAAGGCTCAGCACCGCGACGACGACGAGCGTCCGCTTGTGCTCGAGCAGGAAGGGCAGCAGCTGTCGGAACGACGCGCGCGGGCCCTCGGGCACGCGGCGGCCGCGCCGACCGCGCGCGGGAGCGGGAACGGACATGCTCACCTCGGGAGAAGAAATGGGGGTCCTTCGACCGTACCTCCCGTCACCGACATCGACGGTCGGTCGTCCGGCCCCGAATCGCGCTGCGCACGGCACAACGCAGGACTTTCTGATCCGCCCGTCGGGATCGACGGCCCCTCGCACCGCTTCCACGGTGGATCTCCTGCGTTGTGTTTCGCGCGGTCCGGGGACCGGCTACGGCCTGCCCGCGTCGGTAGCGGGGCGCGGACCGTGACGGCCATGCCCGCCCCGCCCCCGGCCGTCGCCGGTCGCAGCGCGTCCGAATGCCCGGGACGCACGGGCCACGGCCCTTGCGTCGTCGGCCAGGCGGGAACGACGGATGCCACGAGGCCCAGGCCCCGTGGCATCCGTTGCTCCGTGGAGGACGGCGTTACGGCGCGGTCGCTCCGGCGGCGATGTTGTCGTCGTAGTCGACGTCCTTCGTCTCGGGCGAGAGCACGAGCGCGATGAGGGTGAGCACCCCCATCGCCGACAGGTACACGCCGACCAGCCACGGGTTGCCGTCCCCGGTCGCCCACAGGGCCACGGCGACGATGGGCGCCAGGGCGGCGCCGAGGATCGACGACACGTTGTACGAGATGGCCGACCCGGTGTACCGCACGTTCGTCGGGAACAATTCGGGCAGCACGGCACCCATGGGACCGAACGTGGTGCCCATCAGCAGGAATCCGAACACCAGGAACGCCTGCACCAGAGCACCGGTGAACTTCGGGTCGGCCTGCGGCAGCAGGAAGATCGAGAACGTCAGGCCGAACACGATGATCGCGAGGGTCACGCCGATCAACAGACGTTTGCGGCCGATCGCGTCGGCGACCGGGCCGGACAGCATCGTGAAGACGCCGAAGAACACCACACCGATGATCTGCATGATGACGAAGTCCGTGTAGCCGAAGCCGAGGCCCGGCACGTAGGCGGCGGCGTCGAACGGGGTGCCGGCCTTCTCGGCGGCCGCCGCGGCGCCCTCGAGGGTGGCCTTGGTGCCGTACGACAGGGTGAAGCTGGTCATCAGGTAGAACAGCACGTAGGTCGCCAGCATGATGAACGTGCCGAGGATCAGCTGCTTCCAGTTGCCGCGCAGGGCCGCGCCGAGCGGGAACTTCTTGATCGCGCCGGTCTTCTCGGCCTTCGAGAACGACTCGCTCTCGACGAGCTTGAGACGCACGTACAGCCCGACGATGACCATCAGGGCCGAGAACAGGAACGGCACGCGCCAGCCCCACGCGAGGAACTCCGCCGAACGCTGAGCGGTGCCGTCGGGGTGCGGCAGCGCGAAGTTGATCACGAGGAACACCGTGTTGGCGATGATGAAGCCGATCGGGGCGCCCAGCTGCGGGAACGTGCCGAACAGGGCGCGCTTGCCCTTCGGGGCGTTCTCGGTGGCCACGAGGGCCGCCCCCGACCACTCGCCCCCGAGCGCGAAGCCCTGTGCCAGACGCATGACGAGCAGCAGGATCGACGCCCAGACGCCGATCTCGTTGAAGGTGGGCAGGCATCCGATGAGGAAGGTCGCGACGCCCATCACGAGGAGGGATGCCACGAGCGTGGCCTTGCGGCCGAACCGGTCGCCGAAGTGGCCGAAGACCACGGCGCCGAGCGGGCGCGCGACCATGGCGGCGCCGAAGACGCTGAACGACAGCAGGAGCGACGTCGTGTCGTTGCCGGTGGGGAAGAAGAGGACCGGGAACACGAGAACCGCGGCGGTGGCGTAGACGTAGAAGTCGTAGAACTCGATGGTCGTTCCGACCAGGCTCGCGGTGATGACACGCGAACGTGGGTTGGCCGGAGCGGCGGTCGAGCGGGTGGTGGAGGTGGAGGAGGTCATGATCGCCTGACGAGAGGGTCGAACGGTCGCGTCCGGGGTGGGATGCGGCGGTGTCGCACCGCCATCACGGGGGTGGTGGCGAGGGCGGGCACGAGAGATCACCGGGACGTCCCCGCGTCAGGGACGTCAGACCCTCCAGTCTATGCGTTCGCTGAGCGGGCGATCCCGGCTGGGGTCAGCGCCAGATGACCGCGAGTCCCGCGTTGAGCAGAGTCAGGATGCCGACGGGCCAGAACAGCGCCGGCGAAAGCGAACCGGTGCGCTTCTGACGCGCGGAGCCGATGCCGAGCAGGGCGCCGATCACGAGCAGCACGACGAGCTTGATGCCGACCTTGGCGTAGTTGAGATCGTGATCGAGTCCCCACGGCGCTGACAGGATCAGACCGGTGAGCAGCGAGATGCCCAGCGCGTTGTTCATCAACGGCGTCACGTGCACTCGCCGCGCGACGGCCTCGACCACCCATGCGCCAAAGAGCACGGCGAAGCCGACGAGATGCACGAGGACGACGACGTTGCGCAGGGTCTCCATACCGTCAGGGTAGGGATGCCGTGGGCCCCGTCGCCAGCAAGGCGCACCTCAGTCTCGCGTCGCGCTGCCCGCGTGCCGCCGAAGTCCGGACCGAGCTGAGTGTGTGCACCGGGGGGCGACCCCCAGCGGGGGCGCAGCCCGGACCGGGGCGTGGAATGTGCACCGGGGCGACGCCCAGCGGGGGGCGCAGCCCGGACCGGGGCATGGGATGTGCACCGGGGCGACCGCCAATCGCCCCGTTGCACATTTTGCGCCCCGGAGCAGCGGTCCAGGCACGCGTCCCTTGCGCCCCGGAACAGCGGTCCAGGCACGCGTCCCTCGCGGCCCGGAGCAGCGGTCCAGGCACGCGTCCCTCGCGCCTCGGAGCAGCGGTCCAGGCACGCGTCCCTCGCGGCCTCGCGGCAGCGGTCCAGGCACGCGTCTTCCGCCTCGAGGCCGCAACGCCCCGGTACGCGTCAGCCGCGCAGCTCCCGCAGCACGAGGGCGGTGCGGATCGCGGCGTCCGCGGCCTCCTCGCCCTTGTCCTCCTTCGAGCCCTCGAGCCCGGCGCGATCGAGGCCCTGCTGCTCGTCGTCCAGCGTCAGCACACCGAAGCCGACGGGCTTGCCCGCGTCGAGGGCGACTCGCGTGAGACCGTCGGTCGCTGCCGACGACACGAACTCGAAGTGCGGCGTCCCGCCCCGGATGATCACGCCGAGGGCGACGACGGCATCCGCCCCGCCGTCGAATGCGGCACGCGCCGCGACGGGCAGCTCGAACGAGCCCGGAACCCGCACGACGCGGTAGGTGGCTCCCGTGGCATCCAGGATCCGCTGGGCGCCCGCGATCAGGCCGTCGGTGATCAGCTCGTGCCAGGTGCCGGCGATGACGACGATGTTCAGGTCGGAGGCGTCGACGCCGCCGGTCTCGGGTGCTCCACTGCCGGCCATCAGGCGCTCTCTTCCTTCGTGTGCGCGAGGGCGTCGCGCAGATCGTCCTCGCCGATGATGTGACCCATGCGGTCACGCTTGGTCTCGAGGTACTGGTGGTTGTTGGGACCGACGCCCACGAGAAGGGGTACCTGCTCGACCACGTCGAGGCCGAGACCGCGCAGCTGCGCGACCTTGTCGGTGTTGTTCGTCAGCAACCGCACCTTGTCGACCCCCAGGTCGGCCAGGATGCCGGCGGCGGCGGCGTAGTCGCGCGCGTCGGCGGGCAGGCCCAGGGCCAGGTTGGCATCCACGGTGTCCAGGCCCCGCTCCTGCAGGTTGTACGCCCGCAGCTTGTTGATGAGGCCGATACCGCGACCCTCGTGTCCGCGCATGTAGATGACGATGCCGCCGTCGCGGTCGATCGTGTCGAGCGCGGCATCCAGCTGCGGTCCGCACTCGCACTTGAGCGACCCGAAGGCCTCGCCCGTCAGGCACTCGGAGTGCACGCGCACCAGCGGCGCCGCCTCGGTCAGGTCGCCCGAGACCACGGCGAGGTGGTCGGTGCCGGTGACGCGATCCTTGTACGCGAGGAAGCGGAAGGTGCCGTGCGAGGTCGGCACATTCGATTCGGCGCGCAGGCTCACACGGCGGCGGGCCGGGACTGCCGCCGGAAGCGGGTCGATCTCGTTCAGGTGGCCGATGAGCTGCTCGATCGTGATGACCGGGATGCCGTCGCGCTCGCCGAGCTCGAACAGTCCGGGCAGGCGCATCATGCTGCCGTCCTCGGCCACGACCTCGGCGATCGCGCCGACCGGCTCGAGGCCGGCGAGCCGCATGAGGTCGACGGCGGCCTCGGTGTGGCCCGCGCGCTCGCGCACGCCCCCGTCGACGGCGCGGAGGGGGAGGACGTGCCCCGGACGGATGAGGCTCGTCGGCGCCGATCCGGGGTCGGCCAGCACGTTGAGGGTGCGGGAGCGGTCGGAGGCGCTGATTCCCGTGCTGACCCCGGTGGCGGCATCGACGCTCACCGTGTAGGCCGTACCGCGGGCGTCCTGGTTCACCTCGACCATCGGGGGGAGGTCGAGGCGGTCGGCCCACTCGCCGGGCATGGGCGCGCAGACGTAGCCGCTCGACCAGCGGACCGTCCAGGCGAGCCACTCGGGGGTGGCGAGCTGCGCCGAGATGATCACGTCGCCCTCGTTCTCGCGGTTCTCGTCGTCGGCGACCAGGATGGGCCGCCCCTGACGCAGGGCCTCCAGGGCCTCGGGGATGGTGGACAGGCTCATGCGGAGCCCCTCTCGGTCGTTGCGGCCGAGGCCGCGGGGTTCTCTTCGTTGTCGCCGGACGCGCCGGCGGTCGTGCGGAAGGCGAGCATGCGTTGCACGTGCCGCGCCAGGATGTCGGTTTCGAGGTTGACGGCGGTTCCGGCCTCGGCGCGGCCGAGCGTGGTCGCCGCGAGGGTCTCGGGGATCAGCGACACCTCGAGCCACGGCTGCGGGTCGGGGGCCCCGCTGACGGCGCTGACGGTGAGCGAGACCCCGTCGATCGCGATCGAGCCCTTGTCGACGACGAGGGGGGCCAGGTGAGCCGGGATGCCGACCCGCACGACGCTCCACTGCGCACCCGGCCGCACCTCGCGAACGACCCCCGTGCCGTCGATGTGGCCCTGCACGATGTGTCCGCCGAGGCGGCCGTGCGCCGCCGTGGCCCGCTCGAGGTTGACGGTGCGTCCCGGGCCGACATCGGCCAGGGTCGACATGTCGAGCGTCTGCTTCATCACGTCGGCGGTGAACCAGTCGTCGCCCTGGTCGACGACGGTGAGGCACACGCCACTGACCGAGATGGAGTCGCCATGCCCGGCATCCGACACCGAGAGGGGGGCGCGCAGCGTCAGCCGCACGCCGTCGCCCGACGGCTGCACGGCGGTGACGGCGCCGATCTCTTCGACGATTCCGGTGAACATCAGGCGTCTCCTCTGTTGTTTCTGCTGTCGGGGGTGGGTGAGGCGGGCGCACGTTCCGCGGTATCCGGCTCGTCCGGTGCCGTATCGCCGTGTGCCACGGCCGGGTGGGCGACGATCAACAGATCGTCACCGAGAGGCGAAACGGATGCCACGGCCAGCCGCCGGGCGCCTGCGATGCTCGCGACCCCGATGTCGGCGAGGGCGAGGCGCGAGCCGCCCAGCAGCACGGGGGCGACGTACACGAGCAGTTCGTCGGCGAGCCCCTCGCGCACGAAGGCGCTCGCGAGGGTCGGTCCGCCCTCGACGAAAACCCGCTGCACGCCCTGTTCGGCGAGGTCGGCGAGCACCGCCCGCAGGTCGTGCGTCGCATAGAAGAGGGGCCTACGCGGGTGGCGGCGCACGGCGGCATCCGGGGCCGTCTCGCTCTCGCCGATGATGACCGGCATCGGCTGGGCGTCGCGCAGCGAACCGTCGTCGGCCCGCGCGGTCAGGGCGGGGTCGTCGGCTCGCACGGTGCCCGTGCCCGCGACGATCGCGTCGGCCTGCGCGCGACGGTCGTGCACGTCGCGGCGGGCGGCGGGGCCGGTGATCCACTGGCTCGTGCCGTCGTCAGCGGCGGCACGGCCGTCGAGGCTCTGCGCCCACTTGACGGTGACGTGCGGGCGGCCGGTGCGCTGCAGTGCGATCCAGTCGTGGATCACCGCCTCGGCGGCATCCCGTTCCGGTCCGGTCTCCACATCGACCCCCGCGGCGCGGAGTCGATCGGCACCACCGGCGGCGGCGTCCGTGGGATCGTCGAGGGCGTAGATGACGCGCGTGATGCCGGCGTCGATCAGGGCGAGGGCGCACGGTCCGGTGCGGCCGGTGTGGTTGCACGGCTCGAGTGTCACCACGGCGGTGGCGCCGCGCGCGGCATCCGGCGCCAGCTGCGAGAGCGCGTCGACCTCCGCGTGGGGGGTGCCGGCGCCGCGGTGGAATCCCTCGGCCAGCACGTCGCCGTCGGGGGAGAGGATGACCGCGCCGACCTGCGGGTTGAGCCCGCGCGGGCCGCGACGGGCGAGCTGCAGCGCTCGCCCCATGGCGTCGATCTCGACGGCGGATGCCATTTCCCTGTCCTTCCCGCGGTGTCCGGGGGCAGGGTCAGCGGGAGGGCGCGACGCGCCATCCGTGCTGCCTCCTATCCGGACTAGCGACGGATACCCGTCGCATCACCGTCGGTCCCGGAATTCCACCGGATCGGCCCCACCGCTGAGCGGAGGGGTTCGCGGACTGTCACCGCCGGTTCGGATTCTCACCGACCCCGGAGCACGTTGTTGCTCTTCTGAGTCTAGTGAACGCGACGCCAGCGGATTCATTCCCCGGAATGAACGGACACATGCCGAGCGTGCTCGGTGGGGCAGGGGTGACGTCAGCGGTGACGGCCTCCGTGGATGCGGAGGCCGCGCCCCGGAGGCGCGGACGCGTCGATCCCTCCGACGAGAATGCAGAGATCGGGGCACTTCTCGCGCTCAACGAAGTCTGAAGCTATACCAAAGAATCTGCGCCCCGTCACCTGGTTGAAACGTTCTGGCCCTATTCTGTCTGTCGGCGGGCTTTCCTATCACTCCGCCCTGAGTTCTTCGCGAGGGTAGAGGGAATGGCATTGAAGATTTATCGCCCCGCGGGCGCGATGGTGGCTGTCGCCGCTGTCCTGCTCGCCGGTGTGGTCGGCGCATCGCCGGCATCGGCGGCCACGCGTCCCGCCGGTGACTACGTCATCGGACTCGCTGACGGCGTGGACGCGGCCGCTCTCGCGGCCCGTTACGGCGTCGACATCGACGACCGGTACACCGCTGCCCTGAACGGGTTCGCGGCGTCGCTCACGGCCGCCGAGGCGACTGCGCTGGCGAACGACCGCCGCGTCAGTGCCCTCACGGCCGACGTCGAGGTCGAGGGCTTCGCGCAGGCCGATACCCCCACGCCCAAGACCGTGCAGGCGGACAAGCCGCCGGTCAACGCCGGCGATGGGGTGCAGACGGCCTGGACCGGACCCGCGGTCGCGGTGATCGACTCGGGCGTCAACCCGCACATCGACTACAACCTCGTCAAGGCGGTCAACTGCCTCGGCACCAGCGACGAGCGCGACGGCAACGGTCACGGCACCGGCGTCTCGGGCTACATCGCCGCGTACGACAATGATTTCGGCACGGTCGGGGTCGCCCCCGGCGCACCGATCTATTCGGTTCGCGTGATGGATGCCAAGAACAAGGGCACGCTTTCCTCGGTGCTCTGCGGCGTCGACTGGGTCGTCGCGAATGCAGCGACCTACAACATCAAAGTCGCCAACATGAGCCTCGGCTTCGAAGGCGTCGACGACGGCAATTGCGGCTTCTCCAACAGCGATGCGCTTCACCAGTCGATCTGCAAGCTGACGTCGCAGGGCGTCGTCGTGGTGTCCGGAGCCGGTAACGGCAACACCGACCTCGGGCGCGTCCTCCCCGGCTCGTACGACGAGGTTCTTGTGGCCACCAACATGGCCGACTACGACGGCAAGCCCGGTGGACTGGCCGCGAGCACGTGCGGCCTGGCCACCAAGGACGACTCGCCGTGGGCGAACACGAACTACGCCGTCTCTGCCGCCGACAAGGCCCACACGCTGGCAGCGCCCGGCACGTGCCCTTACACCACCCTCAAGGGCGACCGCTTCGGGTACATCCAATCGGGCACGTCGATGGCCACCGCGGCTCTCAGCGGTGTGGTCCTGAACTGCTTCGCCACGGGCAGCTGCCCCGGATTGTCCACTCCTCAGGTCATCCGACAGGTCATCGGGCAGGCGTCCGCAGCCGACGCGAAGGGCCACACGTGGTTCGGCAGCCCGTCGGCCGCCGGCTCCTCGCCGAACAAGTACTACGGCTACCTGGCCACGGTCGCGTCGACCGGCTCCGTCCCGACGCCGACCCCGACCCCGACGCCGACTGCGTCGCCGACGCCGACCGCTTCGCCGACACCCACAGCGTCGCCGACGCCGACCGCGTCGCCCACTCCGACGCCGTCGCCGACCGCCGGGGCCGACAAGACCGCCCCGACGACGTCGATCGTCAGCCCCACCACGGGCACGACGATCTCCGGCAGAGGCGACCTCGTCGCCTCCGCCAGTGACAACGTCGGAGTGACCGGTGTCAGCTACTGGGCGGGCTCGACCAAGCTCGGCGATGCCGTCCGCGGCAGCGACGGACTCTGGCGTACGAGCCTCGACTCCGGCCAGTACCCCAAGGGTCGCTATCAGATCCGCTCGCGTGCCGTCGACGCAGCGGGAAACATCGGGTGGAGCCCGATCGTGACGATCGCGATCTCCTGACCCACTGACAACAGCGGCGGGCGGCACTTCGGTGTCGCCCGCCGCTGTCGTTCGTGCCGATGTTGCTCTCTGCGACCCCGTGCACCCGCGGTCTTCGCGGGCGGCAGCCACGCGGGCTTGGCGATTCGCTTCTCGACGATGGGCGCCGCGGGTGAGGTTGCGGGTGAACCGCCGTCCGCCGAAGTGCACCTCGGTCAAATCGGAGAATCCCGGACACGACGCCTGGGGCTGCAGTGCCCGACGGCAGGAGTCCCCGAATGCCGCACACGCCCGAGGCAACCGATGCAGTCATGCACGAACTATGGACAAGGCTCACCACCGGCAGATCAGATGTGTCCCGTCGAGGCTGGCCTGCCGCGGCCGGGTGGTCCGTCCCGGCTGTCGTCGCCGTAACGTCGCCTCCGGCATTCGCCGCTTCCGTCGACCGGCTCGTCGCGCTGGTGTTGCCACAAGTGCGCGTGACGGCCGCGGGGAGGTCGCCGATTTCGCCGACGGTCACAGGCCCGGACGGCGTCCCGTTCGCGAGCACCACCGTGAGCGTCAGCGGTCTTTCCGGCTCGTCATTCATCCCTTCGGTCGAACCACTGACTCAGATGGCGATCTTTCGGGGACCGTCGATCCGGGCACCCCATGGGAGACGTCGGGACCCAGGACCGCGATCACCGTCGTCTCGGGGAGCGTGAGCATCGTCCAACCATTCACCGTGACCGGGTCTAATCCTGGCGCGGTCGGTTCGCTCAAAAAGATGCGGCCGGTCAGCGGGTGAGGCGGGCGACCTGGCGCGTGAACGGGTGGGGTGGGGATTACTCGGGCCATCCAAGAGGGGGAGATGACGGGTGATATCCATCGCGACCGGCGGCTCGCCGACGACCCCCACCTCATCGGCGCAGGGCGAGCCCCGCACCCGGCACTGACGGGCGACGCCGCGGTATGGATTCGCAGAAAGACCGAGCCCCGTGTGCTCGCCGCGGCTATCAGACCTCTCGACGTCACCTGAGCGTCACCCGGCTGCGACCACGCGTGATCGGTGCTCAGCAAGCTTCAACCCGGCGAGTTCGAGTCCTCGCCCGATGCTCGCCAGCACGGCGATTGGAAGACTTGCAATGCCCGGCACGTGGCATTCACGCCGGGACCCCGGACGCAGGACGAACCTGAATGGATTCTTGTCAATGAGCAAACTCGAACTCCCCGCGACACCACCCACGTCTGTGACCCGCGCCGAGCGGCCCGGGTCCTCCCCGGTCGTTCCGTCTCGACGGACCGTTCTCGCCGGAGCCGCTTTGGCCGTACCCGCGATCGTCATGACGGCCGGTTCTCCTGCTTTCGCTGGATCGAACGACAGGACGGTGACGCTGTCCGCGGCGCCGAGTGATCAGCTTCCTGCTGCGGGAGCGGCGACTGTGACGGCGACCGTGCGCGACACGCAGAGCCAACCCGTCGCGGGGGCGGTCGTCTTGTTCTCTGGGCCGAGCGGCGCGACCTTCAGCCCGACGTCCCCCGTGACGGACTCATCAGGAATCGGGACAACCAGCGTCGATCTTGGGGCCCCATGGACGGTGCCCGGGAAGCAAGAGACCCTCACCGCCATCTGCAACGGGACATCGGCCTCGAAGTCCTTCACGGTGCTCGGGTCGAATGTCGTCGCGGTGGGTAGGACATTCAACGCTCAAACTCAGGCCTACCAAACGCAGCTCCAGTTCCCGTCGCCTGTCAAGCAGATCGTGGGAGGCAACCCCCAGTTCTTCCTCGCTCTCCTTGAGGACGGATCGGTATGGGGCATGGGCGGCAACGACCGAGGCCAGCTCGGCGATGGGACCACCACGTCGCGGGCCTCGTGGGCTCCCGTGTTGAATCTGAGCAACGTTCAACAGATCGCTCTCGGGTATCGCGCATCGTTTGCACTCTTGTCGGACGGCACCGTCATGGCCTGGGGGTGGGGGCAGGTGGGCATGATGGGCACGACCTCAAGAAGTGATCGGTCGGTGCCCACACCGGTTGATAGCTCCGTGATGAAAAATGTGACCCAGATCATGGCGAACGGGTACTCGGCGTTCGCCGTCACGGCGGAAGGCTCGCTGTATAGCTGGGGCCAGGGCCCGTTGGGTGACGGATCGGCCCCGGGAAGCGTCTCGCGATCTACCCCCGGAAAGGTGGCCGCGCTGGGTACCAGCGTGTCCACCGCGACCATCCAGAATCAGGCCGCCGTAGCACTCCTGAAGGACGGATCCGTATGGGCGTGGGGCGCGAACTCCGACGGTCAGGTGGGCGATGGAACGACGGTCCACCGCGGAGCGCCCGTCCAAGTGATCGGAATGACGTCCGGCGTCACATCGATTGTCAGCGGTACCGTCATGGCGTATGCATTGCGTTCCGACGGAACGGTCTGGGCGTGGGGTCGTGGTGATCAGGGGTCGTTGGGGAACGGTGCGACGACGAACAGCTCAACACCGGTTCGAGTCCTGGGTGTTGCAGGCGTGCAGACTCTCGGGGCATCTGAGGGCGCGGGGTATGCGGTGCTGTCTGACGGATCGTTGAAAGCCTGGGGCTACAACGCATACGGCCAACTCGGAGATAGCTCGACAGTCAACCGCTCGACGCCAGTTACGTTCGCTCTCCCCGCAGGGCGACGGGTGGTGCGTTTCGGGAATTCTTCGAACGCCTCGTCGGACATGTTGGTCGTCACGGCCGCTGTCTAACGACGCAGCGGGCAACATCGGGTGGAGCCCGATCGTGACGGTCGCGATCTCCTGACCCCCTGATAACAGCGGCGGGCGGCACTTCGGTGTCGCCCGCCGCTGTCGTTCACTCCCTGCGGTGCGCCTCATGGGGGTGTGTGCAGCCGTGGCGCGCTCGAGGTCGACGGTGCTGACCACGGGCGACGTCCGCGAGCGTCGACATGTCGACGGTCTGCTTCATCACGTCGGCGGTGAATCAGTCGTCTCCCTGGTCGACGACCGTGAGGCACGCGCCGCTGAGCGAATCGTGTCGCCGGCATCCGACACCGACAGCGGGGCGCACACGCTCAGGCGCACGCCGTCGCCCGAGGGCACCTTATTGATCTTCGGAGTCTCGTCAATGCGCCCACGTTGGTTTCATTCCCGTGCGCTGTGAGCGGGTGAGGTGGGGGTGAGGTGGGGGTGAGCATCCTCTGTGAGGAATCCCCGGACACGGTCGGACCGGCGGCGCAAGACAGGGTTCACCCGCATGTGTCGGGTGGGAGTGATTCGGGAGGGGTGAAGAAACATCTGCTTTGGTCGATTCATTGCTGAGCATGTCGCTTGGCGGTGGTGTCCCTTCGGCCTTCTCGACCAGCGGAGTAGAACATGTGCCCTGATCTCAGTAGTTCCTCGACCTCGATCTCGTCGACTCGCGCGGTGGAGGGGGTCTCTGATTCCGGTGGGGTGTCGCGTCGGCGGGTTCTTGCCGGTGCCGCGTGGGCGGTTCCGGCTGTTGTGCTGACGACGAGCACGCCTGCTCTCGCGGCGGTGTCCGATACGTTCTCGATCGCGTTGACGACGCCGAACGCGCAGGTTCCGGCGGCGGGGTCTGCGGCCGTGACCGCGCTTGTGTCGAATGGTTCGGGTGCGCCGGTGGCGGGAGCCGCCGTGTCGTTCACCGGTCCGGCCGGGTCCTCGTTCACGCCCGCGACGGCGACGACGGGGGCGGATGGGCGTGCGATGAGCGCCTTCGATCTGGCTGATCCGTGGTTACCGGCGGGGTCGTCGGTGTCGGTGTCCGCGGTGGGCTCGGGAACGTCGACGAGCGCGGGCTTCACTGTGCTGGGGGCGAACGCGGCTCTTGCGGGCACGAGTGCGTCGTCCTGGTTCCAGGAGGACCTCGTTTTCCCGTCGCCCGTCCGCCAGTTGTTGGCGAGTTCGGAAGCACCCGCCTTCGATCAACCTCCGAGCTGGAGCTTCCGCGTCGCCGTCCTCGAAGACGGAACGGTGTGGTCGGTGGGTTCGAATACCTATGGACAACTGGGTGACGGATCGACGACGGCGCGTTCGGAGTGGAAGGAGATCGCCGGTCTGAGCGGGATCGTTCAGATCTCGCTGGGGCGGGCGGTCTGTTACGCCGTCAGTCAAGACCAGCGCGTGTACGCCTGGGGTCGCAACAACGTCGGTCAGGTCGGGATCGGTTCGGTCGTCGATCAACTCACGCCCGTCATGGTCGTGGGGTTGACCGAGGTGATCTCGATCGCATCCGGGGGCAACTCTGTGCTGGCTCTGCGTGCGGACGGGACCGTCCGTTCGTGGGGCAACGGCGCGGATGGACGACTCGGCAACGGCGACGTCGTCAACCAGTCGTCACCGGTTGTCGTGACGGGCTTGTCTGAGGTCGCGCAGATCGCTTGCGGACGAGCATCGGCCTACGCCTTGCTCAGGAACGGCACGATGATGTCGTGGGGGACGAACTCGTCGGGCCAGCTGGGAGATTCGACTTCCGGCGATCGCTCGACGGCTGGAGCCGTTTCCGATCTCGGACAAAGCGTTACGGGAATCGCCGCGTCCTACGAGTCCGCGTATGCGATCCTCGCGGACAAGACACTGCGGGCATGGGGTGCGGGTGGGCGCGGCTGCCTGGGCAACGGGGCCGGGAGCGATTCCGCGACCCCGGTCACCGTCTCGGGACTGAGTGATGTGAAGTCGATCTACGCTTACTACTCCTCCGCCTTTGCCGTGCGAAGCGACGAGTCGGTCTTCGGCTGGGGCTACAACGTCAACGGTCAGCTGGGCATCGGCAACACGAGCAACCAAACCACGCCGGTTTCTGTGCCCCTCCCGAACGGGCAACGCGTTGTGTCGATGTCGTCGAACGGATGCCTTGGCCTCAAAACCGCGATCACTGTCGAGGCCAGTGGCGGGTCACTGACTTTGTCGTCTGTTCCGGCGCAGATTCCCGCGTCTGGTGTTGCGACGGTCTCGGCCGCGCTTCTCGATTGGAAGGGTCAGGCGGTCCCGTCGAAGTCGGTGTCGTTCACGGCACCGTCGGGTGCGACCGTGAGCCCGCGGTCGGTTGCGACCGATGCGATGGGCATGGCCTCCGCCGTGGTGAACCTTCGCACTCCGTGGGCTCAGCCGGGATCGTTGGTCACGCTCGAGGCGACCGCGAACGGGTTGGAGCAGTCGCGGGCCTTCACCGTGGCGGGATCCAACCTGGTCGCCACGGGAGGTCACTACAACGCACAAGGCACCCCTTACCAGACGGAAACGGTCTTCCCCTTGACCGTCAAGCAGGTGACATCACAGATCTCGTTCAATGGAGCCCCGCCGTTCTTCCTTGCTCTCTTGGATGATGGCACCGTCTGGTCCATGGGGGGTAACTCGACCGGACAGCTGGGAATTGGAACGTCCGAGGACCGGCCGGGCTGGGGGCCCATTCCGGGACTCAACGGCGTGACCCAGATCGCATCGGGCTACGGCACCGGCCTGGCCTTGCTTTCGGATGGCAGCGTCAAGGCATGGGGCTGGGGTAACGCGGGCAACCTCGGGAACGGCTCGAACGTGAATAAGTTCAGCCCCACTGCTGTCGACCATTCGCTCATGCAGAACGTTGTGCAGATTGCCGCGAACGGGTACGGTTCGTTCGCCGTCTGCGCGGATGGATCCGCGTATTCGTGGGGTGCGGCCCGCGCCCTAGGCGATGGCACGGCGCCGACCTCGTCGGTCAACCGCCTGACGCCGGTTCCCCTCACAGATCTCGGCACAGACGTCGCCTTCATCACCGCGCAGAACGTCACCGCCAGCGCACTGATGAAGGATGGCTCGGTCATGTCGTGGGGATCAAACATCAACGGCCAGGTCGGCGATGGAACGAACGCGGATCGAGCGCGACCAGTGCTCGTGCCGGGCCTGACATCGGGCGTAACGGCGATCACGAGCGGCGCGTTGATGGCGCTTGCTCTCCGATCTGACGGCACGGTGCACGCGTGGGGTCGAAACGACGGCGGGAGCTTGGGCGACGGCACCTTGGTCAAGAGGAACTCTCCGGTACAAGTTGTGGGTCTTCCCGCCGCGGTTGCGTCACTCGGCGCCGGTTCCGGTACCGGGTATGCCCAGTGCATCGACGGCACGTTGTGGGCATGGGGCGCGGGAAAGGCCGGCCAGCTCGGAAACAACACAACTGCCGATAGCGCCGTGCCGGCGTCGTTCACTTTGCCGGCGGGTCGGGAATTCGTACGTTTCAACAACGGATCGAGCGGATCGAACGATCTCCTCGTTGTCACGAAGCCGGCTTGAGCCGATAGTACTGTCGCTTACGCCACGTCGTCGTCGGTCGACGTGGCGTAAGCGACCAGGCTGGGGTCACAGTGTCGCACCGCCCTTGCCCTCTCTGAGGGGGCCGGGTGGCCCCCCATCACTTCAGCAGACGCGACAGCCGCCGATCGGCGAGGAGCTTGCCGCCCGTCTGGCAGGTGGGGCAGTACTCCAGGGAATTGTCGGCGAAGAAGACGCTGCGCACCTCGTCGCCGCAGACCGGACACGCCTCGCCGCGTCGCCCGTGCACGCGCATGCCGCGTCGTTTGGCATCCTTGAGCTCAGCCGGGGGCTTGCCGCGGGCTGTATCGATGGCCTCGGTGAGCGTGGTCGTCATGGCGGTGAAGAGGCGGTCGACCTCGTCATCGGTGAGCTTCGCGGCCAGCGCGTAGGGCGACATCTTCGCCGCGTGCAGGATCTCATCGGAGTAGGCGTTACCGACGCCGGCGATGATCGACTGGTCGCGCAGGACGCCCTTGATCTGCGTGCGGCGACCGGCGAGCAGGGCACCGAACTCCGCCCGGCCGAAGTCGTCGTCGAGCGGGTCGGGGCCGAGGCGCGCGATTCCGGGAACCTCGTCCGGCGCGGTGACGGCATAGACGGCGAGCGACTTCTTCGTGCCCGCCTCGGTGAGATCGAAGCCTGAGCCGTCGTCGAAGCCGACCCGCAGAGCGATCGGGGTCTTGCCCGGCTTGATCAGCGTCGTCGGAAGGGCGTCGTACCAGCGTAGCCAGCCGGCCTTCGCCAGGTGGAACACGAGGTGGATGCCGCCGTCGGTGGAGATGTCGACGAATTTGCCGTGGCGCTCGACCTCCGTCACCTGTGCACCGACGAGGTCGGTGAGGGGCGGTGCGTACGTCTTTAGGGCGTTGATCGCCGACACGGTGGCCCGCTCGAAACGCACACCCGCGAGGCGCACCCGCAGGAACTCGACGAGTCCCTCGACCTCTGGCATCTCCGGCATGCGCCCATGTTGCCACGCACCCCCGACATCGTGAACGGCCTTGCGCGCCTCCCCTCGGGTCCGCGGTGCCGCCCCCCTCGCGGTCCGGGCATGCGTCGGCCGGCCGCCACCCGGGGACACAACGCAGGACTCCCGCCGCGGCCTGCGCGTCGTCCGGCGGCGTCCGACGGTGTCGAGACCTGGTTCTCGACCAAACGCCGACGCCCGCGGCATCCGGAGATGCGCGGGCGTCGAGGTCGAGAAGGGTCCGATCAGCCGCGGCGCAGCAGGCCCACGCGGTCGTAGACGTCGGAGAGGGTCTTCTCCGCGACGGATGCCGCTCGGTCGGCGTTGGTCGCCAGTACGCGGTCGAGTTCGGCGGGGTCGTCCAGCAGCTCGAGGGCGCGCTCGCGAACCGGCTCGAACTCGCTCACGACGACCTCGGCCAGCCCCTTCTTGAAGTCGCCGTAGCCGCGACCGGCGTACTCGTCTTCGATCGCCGTGATCTCGCGGCCGGTGAGGGCCGAGTAGATGACGAGGAGATTGGAAACGCCCGGCTTCTCATCTCTGTCGAATCGCACGACGCCCTCGGAGTCGGTGACCGCGCGCATGATCTTCTTGGCGCTGACCTTCGGCTCGTCGAGCATCCAGAGCACGCCCGCGTCGGATTCGGCCGACTTCGACATCTTTGACGTCGGATTCTGCAGGTCGTAGATGCGAGCGGTCTCGCGCTGGATCATGGGCTTGGGAACGGTGAACGTCTCGCCGAAGCGCTGGTTGAAACGTTCCGCAAGGTCGCGCGTGAGTTCGATGTGCTGCTTCTGGTCGTCACCGACCGGCACGACGTCGGTCTGGTACAGGAGGATGTCGGCCGCCATCAGCACCGGGTAGGTGAACAGCCCGACGTTGGTGGCATCCGCGCCGTAGCGGGCCGATTTGTCTTTGAACTGGGTCATGCGTCCGGCCTCGCCGAACCCGGTGAGGGTCGACAGGACCCACTGCAGCTCGGCGTGCGCCGGCACATGGGACTGCACGTACAGCGTGGAGCGCGAGGGCTCAATGCCCGCGGCGATGTACTGCGCGGCGGTTCGGCGCGTCTTCTCACGGCGTTCGGCAGGATCGCCGGGTTGCGTGAGAGCGTGCAGGTCGACGACCGAGAAGAAGGCGTCGTACTGGTCCTGCAGGTCGCGCCACTGCAGGAGAGCCCCGATGTAGTTGCCGATCTGGAGGCTGTCGGCGGAGGGCTGCATTCCGGAGTAGAGGCGCTGCTGAGTCACCCCTCGATCCTAGGTGCCGCCGCGTGGGGAGCCGGCGCGGTCGGTGACGGCGGGCTGTCGAACCGGTGGGCGACTGCCGCTCTCGCGAGGCGAGGACGACGAACGATCGGCTACGTTGCTGCCGTCGTGGGGGAGCTCGTCTCCGTGCTTACGCCGAGGTTCTGATCACGGGTTGACGGAGGATGGTGCGGAGCTTGTCCGGGGCGACCTTACGAGGGTCGCTGAGATAGATCTCGTGATGCTTCCCGCTCAGCCTGAGACCCTGGGCGGGGACGAACTCTCGGTGCATCGCGTCGAGCACGTCTGCTTCATCGTCGTAGGAGCCGAGGTGGAGCGTTTGCACGCACAACCCCTCCGCGAGGATGTCGATCCGCACGTCGTCCAGCTGCTCGGTCGACCCCTTGGCTCTGACGACGTCGACGGCTGCGTGGAACATCGCGTCGTCGATCCACTCGGGAACCATGAGCATCATCGTCCAGTCCCACTGCAATTTGTCTCTCGCCGCGGTGAACGCCTCCATGTCGTCCGCCCACCACAGGCCCTCCAGCGGCGGTACCACGTAGTCGCGTCCGAGTTCGCGTCTGCTGGCGAACTTGAGCGTGTACGCGACGGGATAGAGCGCCTGCACTGCGTGGGTGTAGGCCGGCGAGGTGTTGGGGTCGCCGTGCCCGTCGATCATGAGATACCGCATCTCGGGCAGCTCCACGACTGTGAACCGGCCGCGCACCGCTCGGTAGCCGTCGAGGGTCTTCGTGAAGTCGACCTTCTCCGTCACGTCGCTTCTCCACTCGCTCCGAATATGTCGCTCTCTCCGTCGGCCGCGGAAGCTGCGAGAGGGAAGCGACCTCGTTCGCCGCGTCGCGGCATCCCGCGCGGGCACCGCTGCTGCCCCGAGAACACCCTCGGACCGCCGGTCAGCGCCCGAGGGTGTAGTCGACGACGACGGGAGAGTGGTCGCTCCAGCGGGTGTCGTAGGACGGCGCACGGTCGACGCGGTAGTCGGTCACGCGTTCCGCGAGGGCGGGGGTGGCGACGTGATAGTCGATGCGCCAGCCGCTGTCGGTGTCGAACGCCTTCCCGCGCATCGACCAGAACGTGTACGGCCCGTCGATCTCGCCCATGGCTCGGCGGCCCACATCGACCCAGCCGAGGCCCGTACCGATCGACCCGTCGACGCCCTCGACCCGTTCTCCGGCGGGGCCGAAGAAGCGGTCGAAGTACGCGCGCTCACGCGGGAGGAACCCGGCGTTCTTGCGGTTACCGCGCCAGTTCTTGATGTCGAGTTCGCGATGACCGACGTTCAGATCGCCCAGGACGAGGGCGAGCTCCGTCGAGGCGCTCAGCTGGGAGAGGCGCTGCTCCATGGCATCCAGGAACAGCCACTTGGCGTCTTGCTTGGGGGTGTCGACCTCGCCGCTGTGCACGTAGGCGCTGACGATCGTGACGGTCTCGCCGTCGATGTCGAAATCGGTCTCGATCCATCGCCCCGACGCATCGAGCGGGTCGGGGCCGAGATGCGTGCGCGTCTCGACACCGGGCAGGCGGCTGATGATCGCCACGCCCGCACGCCCCTTCTGCAGGGCCTCGTCGTTGACGATCTGCCAGCCGGGGAGAGCCTCGGCCAGTTGCTCGGCGGTCGCCCGCACCTCTTGAAGGGCGACGATGTCGGCCCCCGAGGCGTCGAGCCACTCGGTCATTCCCTTACGGACGGCGGCACGGATACCGTTGACGTTGACGGAGACGATACGCACAGAACGAGGCACCCCACGAGCGTAGCCCGGGCCTCCGACATCGCCGCCGACGAGGTAACCCCGTCGTGCCGCGAGCACGCATTGGCCACGGTGAGACAGCCCATCACGGACCGCCGTCGACCGCCGCGACGCTCAGTCGGGGAGGAGCGAAACCCGCCGCGAAGCTCAGTCGGGGAGGAGCGAAACCCGCCGCGACCCTCAGTCGGGGAGGAGCGAGACCCGGCGCGGCGCGGGTACGTCGGCCTCCGCGCGCGCGAGCTGCTTCTCGGCGGCGGTGAGTCGCCGCTTCGCCCGCCAGCGCAGGGGCCACCGCGACAGTGCGACCTCTTTCTCGGCCTGGCGCACGCCGACCTGTGCGGCGATGACGAGGGCCGCCTGCTCCATGGCCAAGCGATCCTCGGGGGAGCGCAGGGGAACGTCGCGGTCACGCGCCGCCACCGCGATCCACGCCGCCGAGACCAGGATCACGATGCCGATGAACCGGAACCACAGCAAGAACCCGATGAGCACGGTGAACGTGGCCAGCAGCGGGTTCGACGGCGTGTAGACGAAGAGGAAGCCCGCGGCGACCTGCAGCACGACCATGCCCGTCGCCCCGACGACGGCGCCCGGCCAGGCGCGTCGCCACGTGAGGGTCGTGCCCGTTAGGAAGCGGAACAGGGATGCCAGGGCGACGGTGTTCACACCGAACGCGACGATGAGCGAGATGATCCGGGCGCCCACCGACCAGCCGAGGGTCTCGCGGTCCCAGCCGATGAGCCCGAACACCAGATCGACCGCGCCGGTGGTGATCGAACCGAGCAGGGCACCGACCAGCAGAGCAATGCCGAACAGGAGCGAGGCGACGAAGTCGCGCGCCTTGAGCAGCACGTAGTTGCGCAGGTCGAAGGGCAGGCCGAAGGTGTCGCGCACGGCGCGGCGGGTGAACGTGACGAACCCGATGGCCGTCCAGACCACCACGACGACGGCGACGATGCCGGTGATGGTGAGCAGACGCCCGCTCTCTTGCGCGACGGCTTCGACCTGCTCGCGGTCGACGAGGCCGTTCTGGCTGATGATGCCGGGAATGTAGCTGTTGACGATGTGGATCAGACCGTCGATCGCGGTCTTGCTGCCGCCCAGCCAGATCCCCACGCCGGCGAACGCCAGGTAGAGCGCCGAGAACACGGCGAACAGCCCCTGGTAGCTCATGCCGGCCGCGAGGAGGAAACCGTTGTGCTGGAGGAAGTGGCGCCACACGCGGATCGGGAACCACTCGGCGATCTTGGCCGCCCGGGCGATGGGCTGGTCCAGGCGCTCGCGTACGGCGGTCTGCGCGGCCTCGAGCCGGTCCCGGAGCGAAGCGTCGTCGTCGCGTACCGCGGGCAGCGGCCGCGGGTCGTGGCGGTTCTCGGTCACCCGACGAGCCTAATGAATGCCTGCCGCCCCTCCGACGTGGAGCACCGTGCCTCGGCCTCACCGCGTGGGCGTCCGCCGCCGTGGCATCCGTCATCCGTATATCCGCAGATCGGCGCGATCTTCGCATCCTTCGTCCGGGAATCTGCGAGGAAGTCGCGTTTCTGCGCAGGCGTGGATGCCGGGGCGGCGGGCGGGCATCGGGCGGTACGACCCGCGAACAAACGACGAACGGCGGGGCGGCGAAGCGCACCCGCCGTTCGCGAGGAGAGGGTCAGCGACCGCCGCGCAGGACGGCCTGCTTGACCTCGGCGATGGCCTTGGTGACCTCGATGCCGCGGGGGCATGCCTCGGTGCAGTTGAAGGTCGTGCGGCAGCGCCACACGCCCTCTTTGTCGTTCAGGATGTCGAGGCGCACATCGCCCGCGTCGTCGCGCGAGTCGAAGATGAAGCGGTGCGCGTTGACGATCGCGGCGGGACCGAAGTACTGACCGTCGGTCCAGAACACGGGGCACGACGAGGTGCACGCGGCGCACAGGATGCACTTGGTCGTGTCGTCGAAGACCTCGCGGTCGACGATCGACTGCACGCGCTCCTTGCCCGGCTCGGGCTTCGAGCTCGAGATCAGGAAGGGCTGCACCTCGCGATAGGAGGCGAAGAACGGCTCCATGTCGACGATCAGGTCCTTCTCGAGGGGCAGGCCCTTGATCGCCTCGACGTAGATCGGCTGCGAGATGTCGAGATCCTTGATCAGCGTCTTGCAGGCCAGGCGGTTGCGGCCGTTGATGCGCATGGCATCCGATCCGCAGATGCCGTGCGCGCACGAGCGGCGGAACGACAGCGAGCCGTCGGTCTCCCACTTGATCTTGTGCAGCGCGTCGAGCACGCGGTCGGTGGAGTACAGCTCGACGTCGTAGTCGACCCATCTCGGCTCGTCGTCGACCTCGGGGTCGAAACGGCGGATGTTGAAGGTGACGAGGAACGACTGGATCCCGGTGTCTTCCGGCGTCTGCTCGACCTCGTCCGAGGTGTCGACGTTCTCGAGGACGGTGGATGCCATCTCAGTACTTCCTCTCCAGCGGCGGGTAGCGCAGCTCCCCGGCCTCGTTCTTGGTGAACACCACGGGCTTCCAGCCGAGTTCGATGTGATCGGCGGGGTGCGACGAGTGGGGGTCTCCCGACAGGTACGCCATGGTGTGCTGCATGTACTTCTCGTCGTCGCGCGTGGGGAAGTCGTCGCGCATGTGACCGCCACGGCTCTCTTCACGGTTCTGCGCCGAGTAGACCACGACCTCGGCCAGGTCGAGCAGGAAGCCGAGCTCGACGGCCTCGAGCAGGTCGGTGTTGAAGCGCTTGCCCTTGTCGTCGACGTGGATGTTCTTGTAGCGCTCACGGAGGTCGGCGATGACGTCGAGCACCTTCGACAGCGACTCGTGCGTGCGGAAGACCTGCGCGCCCTTGTCCATCTCGTCCTGGAGCGTCTTACGGAGGACCGCGATGCGCTCGGTGCCGCTGTTGTTGCGCAGGTGCTCGATGAGTCCACGCACCTCGGCGGCGGGGTCTTCGGGCAGCGGCACGAAGTCGGCGGTCTTGACGTACTCGACGGCGTTGCGGCCGGCGCGCTTGCCGAAGACGTTGATGTCGAGCAGCGAGTTGGTGCCGAGGCGGTTGGAGCCGTGCACCGAGACGCAGGCGCACTCGCCCGCGGCGTACAGACCGGGGACGACGGTGTCGTTGTCGGCGAGCACCTCGGCCTTGATGTTGGTGGGGATGCCGCCCATCGCGTAGTGCGCGGTCGGCATGACCGGCACGGGCTCGACGACCGGGTCGACGCCAAGGTACGTGCGGGCGAACTCGGTGATGTCGGGGAGCTTGGTCTCGAGAACCTCGGCACCCAGGTGCGTGCAGTCCAGGAGCACGTAGTCGCGGTGGGGGCCGGCGCCGCGACCCTCTGCGACCTCTTGCACCATGCAGCGCGCGACGATGTCGCGGGGGGCGAGGTCTTTGATCGTGGGTGCGTAGCGCTCCATGAAGCGCTCGCCACTGGCGTTGCGCAAGATCGCACCCTCGCCTCGGGCGCCCTCGGTGAGAAGGATGCCGAGACCGGCGAGGCCGGTGGGGTGGAACTGGAAGAACTCCATGTCCTCGAGCGGCAGACCCTTGCGCCAGACGATGCCGACGCCGTCACCGGTGAGGGTGTGGGCGTTGGAGGTGGTCTTGAAGATCTTGCCGAAGCCGCCGGTCGCGAAGACGACGGCCTTCGACTGGAACACGTGCAGCTCACCCGTGGCGAGGTCGTACGCCACGACACCGGCGACCTGCGTGTTGCCTGCGGCATCCTTCACCGTGACGAGATCGAGCACGTAGAACTCGTTGAAGAAGTTGATGCCGAGCTTGACGCAGTTCTGGAACAGCGTCTGCAGGATCATGTGGCCGGTGCGGTCGGCGGCGTAGCAGGCTCGGCGCACGGGGGTCTTGCCGTGATCGGCGGTGTGGCCGCCGAAGCGTCGCTGGTCGATCTTGCCCTCGGGGGTGCGGTTGAACGGCAGGCCCATGTTCTCGAGGTCGATCACGGCGTCGATGGCCTCTTTGGCGAGGATCTCGGCGGCATCCTGGTCGACGAGATAATCGCCGCCCTTGATGGTGTCGAAGGTGTGCCACTCCCACGAGTCCTCTTCGACGTTGGCGAGCGCCGCCGCCATGCCGCCCTGCGCCGCGCCGGTGTGCGAGCGGGTGGGATAGAGCTTCGAGATGACCGCGGTGTTCGCCCCGGGGCCCGCCTCGATGGCCGCGCGCATGCCGGCCCCGCCGGCGCCGACGATCACGACGTCGAACTGGTGGTAGTGGACGCCGTCTTTGACGATCGAATCCGAAGAAGTCTGGGTGCTCACGTGTGCGATACCTCTGCTGTCAGGGGGAGGAAGGGATGCCGTCGGCTCACGCCGCCTGGCACGCGTCCCACAGGGAGCTGCTCTCGGTCACGCCGAGGCAGGGGTCGAAGGTGAAGACGACGAGCGTGCCGAGCAGGATCAGGAACCCGGCCGAGACCCAGAGCGACCCGACCAGGATCGAGCGGATGCGGGCATTCGTGACGTAGTCGTTCACGATCGTGCGCATGCCGTTGGCGCCGTGGATGAGAGCGAGCCACAGCATCAACACGTCCCACCACTGCCAGAACGGCGAGGCGAGCTTGCCCGCGACGAACGCGAAGTCGATCTGATGGATGCCGTCGTTCGTCATCAGGTTGACGAACAGGTGGCCGAAGATGAGGACGATCAGCAGCACGCCGGAGGCGCGCATGTAGATCCAGCCCCACTTCTCGAGGTTGGAGCCCTTCTTGCGGACGCTCGGAGTGCGGGGGGCGGGGATCGTGGCGGCTTCTTGGGCGACGGACATCAGTGGCTCCCGGTGACGGCGCTGAAGACGTTGATCAGGTGGCGGGGGGTGAAGCCGAGCATCGTGACGACCCACAGGCCCAGGACGCCCCACCACAGCTGACGCTGGTGACGCGTGGCCCAGGGCCAGAAGTCGACGAGGATGATGCGCAGGCCGTTGAAGGCGTGGTACGCAATCGCGCCGACCAGGGCCACCTCGCCGAGGCCCATGATCGGGTTCTTGTACGTACCGATGACGGCGTCGTATGCCTCGGGGGAGACGCGGATGAGTGCCGTGTCGAGGATGTGGACGAGGAGGAAGAAGAAGATCGCGACACCGGTGATCCGGTGCAGGACCCACGACCACATGCCTTCGCGACCACGATAGAGAGTGCCGCGGGGCCTCTTCGACGTGGTCTCTTTCACCGACGGCGTGGCACGTGCTGGTGCTGACACGGTCGTCCTCCCTGATCGAACACGATGTAGGGGCCGACACCGGCCCCGAGCGTCACACGGGCGCCCCTGAATACTACGTCCGGCCTATGAAGCGCGGGGATTAGGGAGGCCTAACACTCTCTCGACATCGAGATAAATGCGGGGGCCTGCGCAGCGCCGATTCACCCGGTCCGCGGGCGTCGAGGGCGGCCGATGCGGGGCGATAAGGTCGGAGCCATGTCAGACCGTGCTATCGACGACTTCTACGCCGTGATCCCCGCCGGAGGGATCGGCAGCCGCCTCTGGCCGCTCTCGCGGGCGGACGCCCCGAAGTTCCTCCACGACCTCACCGGCTCGGGCCAGACCCTCCTGCGCGACACGTGGGACCGTCTCGCCCCGCTCGCGGGTGAAGACCGCATCGCCGTCGTCACCGGACGTGCGCACCGCGCCGCCGTCGAGCGGGAGTTGCCGGGCGTGCCCGATCACAACGTCTTCCTCGAGTCGGAGCCGCGCGACTCCTCCGCCGCGATCGGCCTCGCCGCCGCGATCCTCGTGCGCCGCGAGCCCGACGTGATCATCGGCTCCTTCGCGGCCGACCACGTCATCCGCCAGACCCGGCAGTTCGACTTCGCGGTGCGCCAGGCGGTGGCCGTCGCCCGGGCCGGTTACATCTGCACGATCGGCATCCAGCCCAGTGAACCGTCGGTGGGATTCGGCTACATCAAGCAGGCCGGCGAGCTGATCGTCGACGGCGCGCCCGAGGCCTACATGGTCGAGCGGTTCGTGGAGAAGCCCGACCTCGAGACGGCGAAAGAGTACTTCACCGACCGCGCCTACCTCTGGAACGCGGGCATGTTCATCACGCGCGCCGACGTGCTGCTCGCCGAGCTCGCCGTCAACGAGCCCGAGCTGCATGCGGGTCTGCTCGAGCTCGCCGAGTCGTGGGACGACCGCGAACGCCGAGGCCCCGCCGTGGACCGCATCTGGCCGGGGCTGAAGAAGATCGCCATCGACTACTCCGTCGCCGAGCCCGCGGCCGAGAAAGGTCGCCTCGCCGTCATCCCCGGGCACTTCGACTGGGATGACGTGGGCGACTTCGCCAGCCTGTCCAAGCTCAACTCCTCGGGTGGCCGCAACGAGCTCGCGATCCTCGGCGAGGACGCCCGCGTGCTCTCCGACGCCTCCAGCGGCATCGTGGTCTCGCAGACCAAGCGCGTGATCAGCCTCATCGGCGTGCGCGACATCGTCGTGGTCGACACTCCCGACGCCCTGCTCGTCACCACGACCGAGAACGCCCAGCGCGTCAAGGGCGTCGTCGACGCGTTGAAGCTCACGGGCCGCGGCGACGTGCTCTGAGGGGTCGACTCGGCGGGCAAATGCCAGCAGCAGATCGCGCCCGTCAACGTCGACACCATGGCCGCTGGAAGATCCGTCCCATCAGCGAAGATCGGGCGTTAAGCGGCACTCCTGGTGTAGAAAGCCCAGCCGGCGCCGCCTCCGATGTAGTAGCACGCCTTCGCAACTCGAACGTAGGAGTTGTTGTACGCGGGACTCGAGGATGCCGCCACGCACGCGTTCTTCTGGAGTAACCGCCGTGCTGCGTCAGGGTCCCGCCGCTTGCGCGGCTGAAGGTGCTCCTAGAGCTGCGACGCACACAAGTACTGCTGCGATGGTTCCGGTAACGGTTTGCGCATAATTGCCCCCCTTGGGCCTATGTCCGTTAGCTGCCGACGGGTGTCGACCGCGAGAACGTAGCAGGTCGGCCGCTGCGCGAATGACGTCTCGACCGACTGACCGAGCGGGCGATTGGTCTACCGCGTCATGTCGCTTCGCATTGAGATCCGCTCGCGCCTACCGAGAACGCAGCGGATGAAGGGCGTCGTCGATGCTCTGAAGCTCACCCGACGCGGCGACGTCCGCTGACACCGGATGCCGCAGTGTGCGGCGTCCGCTGACACCGGATGCCGCAGTGTGCGGCATCCGGTTCCTCTTCATGGCGCACCGTGTGGCGTTCGCATGACGCGAGATTGCGTCTTTGTAACCATTGCCGCGCGCGGCGTCCCCCGGCACGCAAGCACGGCGACACAGTAGGTAACGTGACGGGATCGTCCCCCGAACCCGTTGGGGGCACCCGTCTTGGAGGACCCCTCGTGAAGACCACGAAGAAGGCCGTCATCAGCGGCCTCGCCATGTTCGGCGCTGCCGCGCTGCTCGCCGGTTGCGGCGCAGCTCCTGAGAGCAACGGCGCGAGCGCCGGAGCCGGGGGCGATGTCGTCGACGGCTTCACCCCGTGCCTCATTTCGGATGAGGGCGGCTGGAATGACAAGTCGTTCAATCAGTCGGCCAAAGAGGGCATGGATCGCGCCGCCGAGGAACTCGGTGTGAAGTCGGTCGAAGTGGAGTCGAGCTCCGCGAACGACTACGCCCCCAACCTCGAGAACCTCGTCGCCGAGGGGTGCACCTTCATCATCTCGGTCGGTTTCAAGCTGGGTGCCGACACCGTCGCCTCCGCCACGGCCAACCCGAACCTGCAGTACGCCATCATCGACGACCGGGCCGACACCGACAACGACGGCGAGACCGACGCCCCGAACATCAAGCCCCTGTTGTTCGACACGGTGCAGGCTGCGTATCTCGGTGGCTACGCCGCCGCCGCGTACTCCGCCGAGGCCGGCGTCAACAAGGTCGGCACGGTCGGTGGCATCCCCATCCCGCCCGTCACGATCTTCATGGATGGCTTCGTCGACGGCGTGCAGAAGTACAACGAGGACAAGAGCGCCAGCGTCCAGACCTTCGGCTGGGATGTCGCCGCGCAGAATGGTTCGTTCACCGGGGCCTTCGCGGCCAACGACGCCGCGAAGCAGGCCGCGCAGGGTCTGCTCGACCAGGGTATCGACGTGCTCCTGCCCGTCGGCGGCCCGATCTACAGCAGCGCCGCCGACGCCATCCGCGACAGCGGTGGCAAGAGCGTCATGCTTGGTGTCGACTCCGATCTGGCGCAGGCCGACCCGGCGGTGTCCGAGCTCGTGCTCACCTCGATCCTGAAGCGCATCGACCAGGCCGTTTACGACTCGGTCCTGGCCACCGCCAAGGGCGAGTACGACGCGACCCCGTATGTGGGCACCCTTGAGAACGAGGGCGTCGGCCTGTCGGGCTTCGGTTCTTTCGAGAGCAAGCTCCCCGCGGGTCTGACCGACGAGATCGAGGCTCTGCGCCAGCAGATCATCTCGGGCGAGCTCACGGTCACGTCGCCCAGCTCGCCGTAATTCGAGCTCACTCCACCGCGGGCCGTCGGATTTCTTCTCCGACCGGACCCCGCGCCGGGTTTGAGATCCTCGACCTCGGTCGGTCGGACCAGCAGTCCGACCGACCGAGGGTTTGAGATACTCGACCGCGGTCGGTCGGACCAGCAGTCCGACCGACCGCGGTTTCTTTCCGTCCCCCCACCTCTCGAATAGGGTGCACAGCATGAAGCTCGAGCTCCGCGGCATCACCAAGCGGTTCGGGTCCCTGGTTGCGAACGATCACATCGATCTCGTCGTGCGACCGGGTGAGATCCACGCTCTCCTCGGAGAGAACGGTGCCGGCAAGTCCACTCTGATGAACGTTCTCTACGGCCTCTACCAGGCTGACGAGGGCGACATCCTGCTGGACGATGTCGTCCAGCGTTTCCGAGGACCGGGCGATGCCATGTCCGCGGGAATCGGCATGGTGCACCAGCACTTCATGCTCATCCCCGTCTTCACGGTCGCCGAGAACGTCATGCTCGGACACGAGAACACCAAGGCACTGGGCGCGCTCGATCTCAACGCCGCCCGCCGCCATGTGCGCGAGGTCGCTCAGCGGTTCGGCTTCGAGGTCGACCCCGACGCCCGCGTGGGCGACCTGCCGGTCGGCGTCCAGCAGCGCGTGGAGATCATCAAGGCCCTCTCGCGCGACGCCAAGGTGCTCGTCTTCGACGAGCCGACCGCGGTGCTCACCCCGCAGGAGACCGACGAGCTCATGGCCATCATGAGGCAGCTGCGAGATGAGGGAACCTCCATCGTCTTCATCACGCACAAGCTGCGCGAGGTGCGCGAGGTTGCTGATCGCATCACGGTCGTCCGTCTGGGCAAAATCGTCGGCGAGGCCGAGCCCACAGCCAGCAATGCGGAGCTCGCCTCCCTCATGGTCGGCCGCGCGGTCGAGTTGACCGTGCAGAAGGAGGCGCCGAAGGCGGCGTCGTCCGGAGGCCTTTCCATTCGAAGCCTCCGCGTCGTCACGCCGGAGGGCACCGTCGTCGTCGATGACGTCGATCTCGATGTGCGTCCGGGGGAGATCCTCGCCGTCGCAGGCGTACAGGGAAACGGCCAGACCGAGCTCGTCGAAGCCATCGTGGGTCTCGCCGACCGGGTGACCGGCACGATCAGCCTCGACGGAACCGACCTCGTCGGCAAGAGCGTCCGCGCCATCCTCGACGCCGGCGTCGGATTCGTTCCCGAGGATCGAAAGGAAGACGGCCTCGTCGGCGGTTTCTCCGTCGCGGAGAACCTCATCCTGGACCGCTCCTCCGATCCGGCGTTCGTCTCGGGCGGCACGATCCGTCGGGGCTCGCTGGGCGAGTTCGCCCGCGACCGCATCGCCGAGTACGACATTCGCACGCAGTCGGCATCCACCCCTGTGGGCACTCTGTCGGGCGGCAACCAGCAGAAAGTCGTCATCGCCCGTGAGATGAGCCGATCGCTCAAGCTCTTCGTGGCGGCGCAGCCCACCCGTGGCGTCGACGTCGGCTCCATCGAGTTCATCCACAAGCAGATCGTCGCCGCACGCGACGCGGGCGTGCCCGTGATCGTCGTGTCGACCGAACTCGACGAGATCGCGGCCCTCGGCGACCGCATCGCGGTCATGTACCGCGGCAGCGTTGTCGGCATCGTGCCCGGTGACACCCCGCGCGACGTGCTCGGGCTCATGATGGCGGGCGAGAAGCCCGCGGAGGAGGCAGCGTGAGCGGCCACACCCCCAGCGCCGGCGGTTCCGGTGAGACCGGGATCCCGCCCGAGCAGCTACCGACCGCGTCGGGTCCGCTGACCGGCCACGCTCCGGTCGAGACGCCTCCGCCGCCGCGCACCAATCAGTTCCTCACCGAGTTGCTCCGGTCCTCGTGGATCACCACCGTGCTCGCTGTGGTGGCCGCCATGATCGTGGGCGGTGTACTGATGGCCGCGACCAACGAAGACGTACGCACCGCGTCGGGCTATTTCTTCGCGCGACCCGGCGACATGATCAGTGCGGTGTGGAACGCCGTCTACGGCGGGTACGAGGCCCTTGTTCGCGGTGCCGTGTTCAACGCTCGAGGCACCGACTTCGCAACTCAGATCCGACCGTTGACGAATACGCTCGGCTTCGCCGCCCCGCTGATCGCCGCCGGGCTCGGCGTGGCGCTGGCTTTCCGCGTCGGTCTGTTCAACATCGGCGGCCGAGGTCAAATCCTCATCGCGTGCGCCTTCGCGGGGCTCGTCACCTTCAACCTCGACCTGCCCATGATCGTGCAGTTGCCGCTCACCTTGATGGTCGGAATTGCCGGCGGTGCGCTCTGGGGTGGCATCGTGGGTCTTCTGAAGGCTCGCACGGGAGCGCATGAGGTCATCCTCACGATCATGCTCAACTACGTCGCCTATTACCTTGTGACGTGGATGGTGCGAACCCCCGGGCTGCTGCAACGCCCCGCCGGCGACCAGCCCATCTCAGCCGCGACGCCCGCGAGCGCCCAGTTCCCGGAGCTTCTCGGGCCGCAGTTCCCCCTGCTCGACCTGGGCTTCGTGATCGTCGTGGCCGCCACGGTCTTCGTGTGGTGGCTTATGGAGCGTTCGAGTCTCGGCTTCCGTCTGCGCGCCGTGGGCGAGAACCCCCACGCCGCGCGAGCGGCTGGTATCTCGGTGCCGCGCATGTACATCTACGCGATGCTTTTCGCCGGAGGCCTGGCAGGGCTCGCGGGCATGAACCAGATCCAGGGGTCGGTGACATCCGGCTTCGACGGGCTCATCGACGCGGGGATCGGCTTCGACGCCATCACCGTGGCGCTGCTCGGCCGTAGCCGTCCGTGGGGCGTCTTCGCCGCAGGCATCCTGTTCGGCGCCCTCAAGTCGGGCTCCTTCACGATGCAGGCCTCCCAGGGCATCCCCGTCGACATCGTGCTCGTCGTGCAGGCGCTCATCGTGCTCTTCATCGCGGCGCCGCCGCTGGTGCGCACGATCTTCTTCCTCCCCAAGACCGAGGCCGAGCGCTCGGCCAAAGTCCGCGCCAAGGCAGCCAAGAAGGCGGTGGCGGCATGACCGCGACGCATCTCGCGGATGACGCGATCCAGTTGACGACCGTGCGCGTACGACACATCAAGCTCGCCGTGAGCCTGGTTGTCGTCACCTTGCTGCTGGGGCTGCTGTTCGCTCTCGTCCCTCGCGACGGGCAGAGCACTTTCCGCCTCGGCGACCCCGCCTCCGGAATCGATCTCGGCAGCGTCGCATTGCCCACCGCGGGGACAAGCTGGGCCGTCCTCGTGGTGCTCGTTCTTCTGACCGCCTGGGCCGTCTGGGATGCCGTGAGCTACCGCCGCTCGCGGCTGTGGCTGCCCATCGCCTTCGGTGCGCTCGCGGTGTTCGCGTTCCTCACCTGGGCTGCGGCCGACGGGCTGGTGCCCGTCACGGGTCTGCTGTTCGGGGCGTTGTCGCTATCGGTCCCGCTGATCTTCGGAGCGCTCGGTGGCGTCATCGGCGAGCGCGTGGGTGTCGTCAACGTCGCCATCGAGGGGCAGTTCCTGTTCGGTGCCTTCAGCGCCGCGCTCGTGGCATCCCTCACGGGGAACCCTTTCCTGGGCCTGGTCGCCGCCATGGTCGGCGGTGTGCTCGTGGCCTTCGTGCTCGCGGCCTTTTCGATCAAGTACCTCGTCGACCAGGTGATCGTCGGTGTGGTGCTCAACGTGCTCGTCACCGGTCTCACCGGGTTCCTCTACGGCGCCCTGCTGGTACCCAACGAGGAGCTGTTGAACCGCCCCGAGCGCTTCCCTCGCTGGGAGGTCCCCCTCCTCGGCGACATCCCCATCATCGGCCCGGTGCTGTTCAACCAGACTTTCATCGTCTACCTGATGTACGGCGTCGTCGCGGTCGTGGCGTGGGGCTTGTACCGCACACGCTGGGGCCTTCGTCTCCGCGCTGTCGGCGAGCACCCGCAGGCCGCCGACACCGTCGGTATCAAGGTCAACTCGAGCCGTTTCTGGAACGTCTCGCTCGCGGGCGCCATCGCCGGCATCGGCGGCGCGTACTTCACCTTGGTCTCAGTCGGTCAGTTCACCAAGGAGATGACAGCGGGGCTCGGCTTCATCGCCCTGGCCGCGGTCATCTTCGGCCGCTGGGACCCGATCCGCGCGACGCTCGCCGCTCTGCTGTTCGGGTTCGCGACCAACCTGCAGAATCTTCTGACGGTGTTGCGCACCCCCATCCCGAGCGAGTTCATGCTCATGCTGCCCTACATCGTGACCATCATCGCGGTGGCTGGCTTCGCGGGACAGATCCGCGGGCCGGCAGCAGCCGGAAAGCCCTACATCAAGGGCTGACACCCTTCCCCCACGAGAGGACCCCTCACACCACGATGACCGACATCGACTGGGACGAACTCCGTTCCGCCGCGACGGATGCCATGCACCGCGCGTACGCGCCCTATTCCCGCTTCAAGGTGGGCGCCGCAGCGCTCGTCGCCGACGGCCGCATCGTCTCGGGGTGCAACGTCGAGAACGCCTCCTACGGGGTGACGCTGTGCGCGGAGTGCGGCCTGGTGTCCGAGCTGCACATGTCGGGCGGCGGTCAGCTGGTCGCGTTCGTCTGCGTCGACGGTGAGGGCCGCACGCTCATGCCGTGCGGGCGCTGCCGACAGCTGCTGTTCGAGCACGCCATCCCGGGCATGCTGCTCGAGACGGTCAGCGGCATCCGGACCATCGACGAAGTCCTCCCCGACGCGTTCGGTCCGCGCGAGCTCGAGGAGGCGGCGCGATGACGACGGTCCACCCGCACGACGCGGTCGAGGTCATCCGCACCAAACGCGACGGCGGCGCCATCTCGGAGTCGGCCCTGCGGTGGCTCATCGAGCACTACACCAAGGGCTACGTCTCCGACGCGCAGATGGCCTCGTTCGCCATGGCCGTGCTGCTGCGCGGCATGGAGCGCGACGAGATCCGGGTGATGACGGATGCCATGATCGCCTCGGGTGAGCGCATGGACTTCTCGTCGCTCGGCAAGCCCACCGTCGACAAGCACTCCACCGGCGGAGTGGGCGACAAGATCACCCTGCCGCTCGCGCCCCTCGTGGCCGCCTTCGGCGTCGCCGTGCCGCAGCTGTCGGGTCGCGGTCTCGGTCACACCGGTGGCACGCTCGACAAGCTCGAGTCGATCCCCGGCTGGCGCGCGGCGCTGTCGAACGACGAGATCATGGCGCAGCTCGCCGACGTCGGGGCGGTCATCTGCGCCGCCGGCTCCGGCCTCGCCCCCGCCGACAAGAAGCTGTACGCCCTGCGCGACGTCACCGGCACCGTCGAGGCGATCCCCCTGATCGCCTCCAGCATCATGTCGAAGAAGATCGCCGAGGGCACCGACTCCCTCGTGCTCGACGTGAAGTTCGGCTCGGGCGCGTTCATGCAGGACATCGATCGGGCCCGCGAACTCGCCCGCACCATGGTCGCGCTCGGCACCGACTCGGGCGTGAACACCACCGCCCTGCTGACCGACATGAACACCCCGCTGGGCCTCGCCATCGGCAACGCCAACGAGGTGCGCGAATCGGTCGAGGTGCTCGCCGGCGGCGGTCCCGCCGACGTGGTGGGGCTGACCGTGGCCCTTGCCCGCGAGATGCTGACGCTCGCGGGGCACCCCGACGCCGACGTCGAGCAGGCGCTGGAAGACGGGCGTGCGATGGACGTCTGGAAGCGCATGATCCGCGCGCAGGACGGCGATCCGGATGCCGCCCTCCCGACGCCCCGCGAGACGCACACGGTCGTCGCCGAGCGGTCGGGCGTCGTCACGCGCATCGAGGCCCTGCCCTTCGGCATCGGCGCCTGGCGCCTGGGCGCCGGTCGCGCGCGCGCCGAAGACGCGGTCGTGCACGCCGCCGGCATCGACCTGCACGTCACCGTCGGCCAGCCGGTCACCGCCGGTCAGCCGCTGTTCACCCTGTCGGCCGATGACGGCGCCCGCTTCGACCGTGCCCTCGGCGCGGTCGACGGCGCCTGGGAGATCGGCGACGCCGCCCCGGCGGCACCCCCCCTCGTCCGCGAACGCATCACGGCGTGATGGCCGCTCAGCAAAGGAACCCCATGGCATCCGACGACGTCCGCCTCGGCAGCCGGAAGGTGCGCGACCTGCCCAAGGTCTCGCTGCACGATCACCTCGACGGCGGGCTCCGCCCCCAGACGGTGCTGGAGCTCGCCGACGAGGTCGGCCTCGAGCTCCCCGTGCGCGACGCCGAGGGTCTCGGCGCGTGGTTCTCGGACCACATCGACGGTGGCTCGCTCGAGGACTACCTCGAGAAGTTCTCGGTCACCGTCGGGGTGATGCAGACCCGCGAGGGACTCGTGCGCACCGCCAAGGAGTTCGTCGAGGACCTCGCCGCCGACGGCGTCGTGTACGGCGAGGTGCGCTGGGCGCCCGAGCAGCACCTCACGCGGGGACTCAGCCTGGACGAGGTCGTGGAGGCCGTGCAGGAGGGCATCGAAGAGGGCGAGGATGCCGCCGACGCCCGTGGACAGGACATCCGTGTCGGTCAGCTGCTCACCGCGCTCCGCCACAACGACAACGCGCGCGACATCGCCGAGCTCGCGGTGGGCTGGCGCGGACGGGGCGTGGTCGGCTTCGACCTCGCCGGCCCTGAGGACGGGTTCCTCCCCTCGGGCCATCGCGCGGCGTTCGACTACCTCGCCGAGCAGTTCTTCCCCACGACGGTGCACGCGGGGGAGGGGGCGGGGCTGGCATCCATCCGCTCCGCACTGATCGACGGCCGTGCACTGCGCCTCGGACACGGCGTGCGCATCGCCAACGACCTCGACGTGGTCTCGCGGGAGGGCGAGGAAGTGCAGGTGACCTTCGGCGACCTGGCCCGCTGGGTGCGCGACCGCGAGATCACCCTCGAGCTGTCGCCGACGTCGAACCTGCAGTCGGGGGCCGTCACGGCCTGGGGCGACACGATGGACGCCCACCCGTTCGATCTGCTGTACCAGCTCGACTTCTCGGTCACCGTGAACGTCGACAACCGCCTCATGAGCGCGACCACCCTCACCCGCGAGCTGGGTCTGCTGGCCGACGCGTTCGACTACGACCTCGACGACCTCGAGGCGTTCCAGCTCAACGCCGCGGCCGGGGCCTTCCTGCCCACGGAGGAGCGCGAAGAGCTCATCGAGATCATCTCGGACGGGTTCCAGCGCTGACGGGAAGGTAGCGCGGCGCGCCCGTCGCACGTCGACTCAGTGTCCAAAACGCCCGGACTGTTTTTCGGTGGTCTCCAGTTGCTAGCGCAACACCCTCATGGTGTGGAGGGTGTGGATGCCGAGGAAGTTGGCGTTTGAGAAGC
>NZ_JALGRP010000010.1 GCF_022815605.1 Microbacterium sp. VKM Ac-2923
CCGCTTCACACTCCGCAAAACGCTGAACACAGCCACGCCCCTCAATCAGGGTGTTGCACTGACCCAATGAGACCGCCGAGGAAAAGATCCTCCGCTCGCCGAATCCCCTCCGCCGCGACCAGCCCGCGCCTCGACTCAGACCTTCTGCCGCGGCCGGAGGCTTCCGAGTCCCCCGTCGGCGCCGATGATCTGCCCGGTCATCCACGCGTTCTCCGGCGAGAGCAGGAACTCCACGGCCCGCGCGACGTCATCGGGTTCGCCGAGCCGTCCGAGCGGATGCATCGCCTCCGAGACCTTCCTCGACATGTCGGTCGACGTCAGCTTCTCGGTCAGACGCGTCTGCACCAGTCCCGGGGCCACCGCGTTCACGCGAAGGCCGTGAGCGGCGTAGCTCGCGGCCGCCGACAACGTCAGGCCGATCACGCCGGCTTTGGCCGCGGCGATGCCGTCATGGTTCGGCAGGCCCGCCAGGGCGGCGGCCGATGACACGAGCACCACGGATCCGCCGCCGCGCATGTGCGCCCCCGCCGCGCGCACAGCCGCGAACGACGTCGTCAAGGACGCCGCGATCAGGCCGTCGTACTGCTCGCGCGAGGTGAGGTGCGCGGGTTTGAGCAGCATGGATCCCGCGAACACCGCGATACCGTCGAGACCGCCCGCCCCACCGACAACCTGATCGACGGCGTCGAAGTCGGTGGCATCCAGGGTGAAATCCGGCTCGATAACGGATGAATCGCGAGCGGTCGTGAGAACGCGGTGACCCGCGTCGCGCAGTCGTTTCGCCGTCGCCCCGCCGATGTCGCTCGAGGCCGCGATGAGAAGGAAGTTCGCCATGCGGCGAGTCTGACCACACCCGACGACCGTGATCGGGGGCTGGACAAGCCGTCACCCCGTCGTCAGCGCAGCGCGGAGGCGCTCGTTCTCGCTCAGCCAGTCGGCGTCGCCCTCCCACAGTTCGGCCAGCTCGCCGGCCTCGGATGTCGCGATCGCGACTGCCCTGTGCGCGAGTGCGACGAGCTCCACCGTCGGCCTCGGCGCGCGGGCGATATAGGCCTCGACGTGTTCGGAGAACGCCGGAGTCTTGACGCGTCCGAGCCCGCGCGCCACCACCTCGGCGGCCGCGACGGCCACGGTCGCGTCATCGGCGTCGAGCCTCGACGGGTCCGAGTCGGCGACGACGTGCAGCGCCGCGCTGACGATGCCCCAATCGACGTGGTCCTCGAGTTCGTACGCCCAGTCGGCGGCGGTGTCGTTTCCGAACGGTTCTGCACTCCATGTACCCATGCGCGGGATCGTACGACGGGCCTCCGACATCGCCGTAACAGAACGAACCTCCCCGCGCCGCCCGGAGAGAATGGATGCCATGGACTGGCAGATCTCCGAAGACACGGTGCCCTCGGCCCCGGTGACGGAGGCCGACGCCCGGTCGCTCCTCGGTCGCCCGCCGGCCACCGGCGCGTGGCGCGACGGCGACCCCGGCGGTGACCGCCGGTTCGCGACGTTCGGCATGTTCGAGACCGAGAACGGCGAGGCGCTCCCGCAGGTGCGACTCGCGTACGAGACCTGGGGCGAGCTGTCCCCCGCCCGCGACAACGCGGTCCTCATCCTGCACGCCCTCACCGGCGACAGTCACGTGCGTGGTGCTGCGGGTCCCGGACACCCCACGGCCGGGTGGTGGAGCGATCTGGTCGGGCCGGGAGCCGCGATCGACACGGACCGTTGGTTCGTCGTCGCCCCCAACATGCTGGGCGGATGCCAGGGCTCGACGGGTCCGGCGAGCATCGCACCCGACGGGTACGAGTGGGCCTCGCGCTTCCCCTACCTCACGATCCGCGACCAGGTCGCGTCCCAAGCGCTGCTCGCCGATGCCCTCGGCGTCGAACGGTGGTTCGCCGTGGTCGGCGGTTCGATGGGCGGAATGCACGCGGTCGAATGGGCCGCCGGCCTCCCCGATCGTGTCGCGCGCGCGGCGATCCTCTCCGCACCGCCCGTCACGACCGCCGACCAGATCGCCCTCAACTCGGTGCAGCTCGATACGGTGCGCATGGACCCGCGCTTCTCAGGCGGCGAGTACTACGACGCCGGAGATGGCGACGGTCCGCACCGCGGCCTCGCACTGGCCCGCCGCATGGCTCTGCTCAACTACCGGAGCCCCACCGAGCTGAACCAGCGGTTCCAGCGCTCGTGGCAGTCGGGCGTGAGCCCGCTCGGCCGCGGCGGACGCTTCGCCGTGGAGTCGTACCTCGATTTCCACGGCAACAAATTCACCCGCCGCTTCGACGCCAACAGCTACCTCACGCTCGTCGAGGCCATGAACTCGCACGACGTCGGCCGCGATCGTGACGGCGTCGAAGACGCCCTCGCGCGCGTCACGGCCACGACACTCGTGCTCGGTATCGACAGCGACCGACTCTTCCCCATCGACGGCCAGCACCGCATCGCCCGCGGCATCCCGCAGACCCTCGACGGTGACCAGGCGGTGGTGCTCTCGAGCGACTTCGGCCACGACGGGTTCCTCATCGAGACCGCCGCCGTCGCGGCGCACTTGCGTCGGCTGTTCGCGACCTGACGTTTCCGGATGCCGTGGCGCGGCATCCAGAGCCCTCGGCGAATCGCGGAGCGCCGCCGCGGGTCCCGAGCGACAGTGCCTCCGCTCGCGTGGAGCCGCCACGGACGCCGCCGGCTCGTGTTCAGTGTCCACACCGCCCGGACGTTTCCGCGAGGCGCTCGGGTGTCCTGGACACCCGAGCGGTGCCCCGCACAAGCGCGGCCCGAGACCCTGCGACCGTGTGCACCCTCCGCGTTCAACATCCACGACACCCGGACATCTCCCCGAGGCGCCCGGGTGTTCTGGACACCCGACGGGTGCCCCACCCCGGACGACAGACGCCGCACCCGCGTGACGCGGCGCGCCGGTCAGCGCTGCGTCGGGATCGACCCGGTGATCGCGGTCTGCGCGGCCTCGGCCGCCGGCATCCGGTGTTCGGGGTGACGACCGCTCCGATCCTCCCTGCGGTACGAGACCACGGCGACGACGAGCCCGCCGACAGCAAGCACGGCACCGACCCAGGCGGGGGCGACGAGTCCGAGACCCGCCGCGATCGCTAGTCCACCCAGGAACGCGCCGAGGCTGTTGCCGATGTTGAGCGCTGAATGGTTCAGAGCGGCGGCGATCGACTGGTTGTCCTCGGCCACGTCCATCAGGCGGGTCTGGATCGCCGGGCTCAGCGCCGCCCCGCAGAACGCGACGAGGAAGGCGAACAGCACGAGGCTCACGATCCAGCCGGCCGTCATCGCGAGGCCGATGGATGCCGCGGCCAGGGCGGTGAGACCGATGTACAACCAGAACCGAAGGTTCTTGTCCGCCAGGGCACCCCCGACCACGTTGCCGATGGTCATGCCGATGCCCACGAGCACCAGGACGAGGGAAACCGCCCACTCCGGCTGCCCGGCGACATCGGTGATCATGGGCGCGATGTAGCTGTACATCGCGAAGAACCCGCCGAAGCCGATCGCCCCGATTCCCAGTGCGAACCACACCTGGCCGATGCGGAACACCCGCAGCTCATCACGCAATCGGCGACCGGGTGACCCGGGGTGCTTCGGCACGAACATCGCGATGCAGATCGTCGCCAGCAGGAAGATGCCGGTGACGACGGCGAACGCCGCGCGCCAGCCGACCTGCTGGCCCAGCAGGGTGCCCAGTGGCACGCCGACGACGTTGGCGATCGTCAGGCCCGTCAGCACGAAGGCGACGCCCTTGGCGCGGTTGCCGGGACCGAGAGCGTCCGCGGCCACCAGCGCACCGATGCCGAAGTACGCACCGTGCGGCAGCCCCGCGAGGAAACGGGATGCCGCGACGAGCTCGAACGTGGGGGCGATGACCGTCAGCAGGGTGAAGAACGCCAGCGCGGCGGCCAGCACGATCATCACGCGGTGCCGCGGGAAGCGTGCGACCGACCCGGCGATCGTGGGCGCGCCGACGACCACGCCGAGCGCGTAGAGGGAGATCAGCCAGCCCGCTTGCGCGATGGCATCGTCGGGCGAGGCCGCCCACGCACCGGGGACGAGTTCTCGAGCGATGTTGGGCAGGAGGCCCATCACCACGAACTCGGTCATGCCGATGCCGAAACTGCCGATGGCGAGAGAAAGGAGCGCCCGCATCGCCGCACCTCTCGAGGTCGTCGAAGAGGTCACCAGACGAGTGTATTCGGCTGGCGTCGGCGAGGTCGAATCGTTTCGAGGTGTCGTCCGTTTCCCGCCGCCCGGGCCGGATCCCCGCCCGCCCGGATCAGTCGGCCCGGCGCTGCAACGCGTCTTCGAGGCGCGCGATCTTCCCGTCGATCTCCCCCGTGCGACCCGGGCGGATGTCCGCCTTCACGACGAGCGACACGCGGGATCCGTAGGGCAGAACGGCATCCGTCGCCGCTTTGACCACCGCGAACACCTCGTCCCACTCCCCCTCGATCTCGGTGAACATCGAACTGGTACGGTGCGGCAGTCCCGAGGCGCGGACGACAGCGACGGCCGCCGCGACCGCGTCGTGCACAGACCCGTCGGGAGTCTCCGCCGAGGCGGGACCGATGCCGGATGGAGCGACCGAGAAGGCGATGAGCATGCCCCCAGGCTACGGGGCGGGCACGCGCCGGGCGAGGCCACGACCTCCGGGAGTGCCGACGGCCGTCGGCCGCGGTGTCCCGCCTCCGAACTCGGTCATCGCCCGGCGGGCACGCGCGGCGGTACGGGCTTGCGACCCGTCACGATCTCCCGCAGGCCGGCGGGCGGGCGCACGCGACCCACGGGGGCCTTCACGACCCGCACGATCGCCCATACCAGCAGCACCAGAGCGAGGAGGTTTCGCACCTCGAGCACGACGACGGGGAACGGATTGGGGTGCGTCGCCATGAGGCCGTCGTAGAGCATCGGATACATCCACTGGGTGAGTCCGGCGATCACCAGCGTCATCGCCGCGAACCCGTACCAACGGCGCCGTTCGAGCATGAGGCCCAGGGCGACGGGGGCGAACAGCCATACGTAGTACTGCGGCGATCCCACCTTGTTCAGCGCGATGAAGGCGGTCACCAGCGCCAGCGACAACGGCGGGAACAGGGCCAGGTACGTCGCGCCGTGGCGGAGCTTCCACACGCCGACGGCGGCGACTCCCGCCATGACGAGCAGCATGATCGGCGTCATTGCGGCGATGAGCGGCTCAGCGCCGGGGCCCGTCACCTGGAAGGTGAGGACGTCGCCGTCGTAGTAGACCTCGCTGCCGGGCACGTAGAACGCGGCGAGGAACATGTACAGGCCGCCGACCGGCGCCTCCATCTGGATACCCCGCGAGGTCTGATCGCCCACGAACCCGAACACGAAGGGCGCACCGCCCAGCGCCACCACGGGGATGATCGTGGCCAGCGACACCGCCACCGCCCCCCACACGAGCGCGAGACGTCGACGGATCACGACGAGACCCGCGGCGAGGATGGCCGCCGGCCACACCTTCATCCACACGGCGATCGAGAGGAGAAGGGATGCCAGGAACGGGCGACGGAGCATCCATATCCCGCCGAGGAGGGCGAGGGGCACGGTGATGCCGTCGATGCGGTAGAGGCCGACCGGGCCGATCAGCAGGATCGCGGCGAGCCAGAACCACGCCGCGAGCACGCGGCCGCGCGAGCGGGCGTCGCCGACGAGCACCACGAAGGCGATGAGGTTGAACACCGACACTGTCAGGGCCCAGGCGGGTGTGTAGCTGATCGCCCACGCGAAGACCCAGGCGAAGGTCATCGGCAGGAACGCGAGCTGCGGGTAGATCCAGTTCTCGGTGATGCCCGGCCACTGCCACGTGTCGCTGCGCGTGCACGAGCTCACGTCGATGCCGCCGAACAGCGCGCAGCGCGACCACGGCTCGTACACCAGGTACACGTCGCCCATCGGCTCGTTGGGCTGTTGGTAGCCCAGCACTGCGACGACGACGTGCACGGCGACGAACGCGATCAACAGGGGAACGACACGCCTCAGCACCGGCCAATCCTAAACGGGGCTGTCTGAACGCCCCGGACGTGGATGCGCCGACCTCGCGCCACGACGGGCGAGGAGCCCGCGAACGTTATGCGATCGAGTCCCCGAGCAGGGCGGCGACCACCTCGGGCAGGGCTTCGGCGACATCGAGTGCCGTGATCGGTCCGCCCCCTCCTCCGCGGGCGAGGGATGCCGTCGTACCGGCGCGACCGTGCAGCCACGCCGCGGTCGCCGCGCACGCCGCGAGATCGTCCGGGCTGCTGCCTCCCGCCGCCACGGCTCCCGCGACGACCGCCCCGAGCACGCCCCCCAGCACGTCGCCGGTGCCGGCGGTGGCGAGCCACGCGGTGCCGTTCGACACACGGCGGCTCCAGCCGCCGGCCGCGGCCACGATGGTCACTGCGCCCTTGCAGAGCACGACGCCCCCGAAGGCGTCCGCGGTCTCCCGCGCCGCGCGCTCTCTCGCGTCGTCGTCGCCGGCGTCCGCCCGCGGCAACCCGAGCGCCTCCCGCAGCCGGACGACCTCGCGAGCGTGCGGGGTGACGATGATCGGCGCCGTGGCCCCCGGCACGAGATCCAACGCCCCGGCATCGACGACGACCGGCACCTCGCCGTTCAGGATGCCGCGGAGCGCGGCCGTCTCGGGCGCGTCGCGCTCGGCGGCATCCGTTCCGGACCCGATCACCCACGCCTGCACGCGCCCGTCCGCCGTCACCGTCTCGGGGCGGCGCTGCAGCACGAGGTCCTGCGCACGCGAGGGTCCGAGGTAGCGGACCATCCCCGTGCCGGTCCGCCACGCGGCCTCGACGCCGAGCACGGCAGCTCCCGGATACCGCGTGGAGCCGGTGCGCAGCCCCACGACGCCGCGGGAATACTTGTCGTCGTCCGCCGTTGGCCTCCGCAGTGTGCGAGCCGCATCCAGCCCGCTCCAGTCCCTCGCCGTCATGGCGTCACCCTAGAACGCAAAGGTCCCCCATGAGCGCCCTCTTCACACCCCTGTCCATTCGCGGTATCGAGGTGCGCAACCGGCTGTGGGTGTCGCCGATGTGTCAGTACAGCGCGGTCGACGGCGTGCCGAACGACTGGCACCACGTGCACCTCGCGCAGTTCGCCGCGGGAGGTGCGGGGCTGGTGATCGCCGAGGCGAGCGCGATCTCACCCGAGGGGCGGATCTCGCCCGACGACGCGGGGCTGTGGAACGACGCGCAGGCCGAGGCGTGGCAGCCGATCGTCGCCGCGATCCGCGCCCGCGGCGCCGTCGCGGGCGTGCAGCTCAGCCACGCCGGACGGAAGGCCTCGACCACGTCGCCGCTCACCGGCGAGCGCGGGTCCGTCGCCCTCGATGCCGGCGGATGGAGCATGGTCGCCCCGTCGGCGGTCGCCTATGGCTCGTACGCCGAACCGATGGCACTGGACATCGCGGGAATCGACGCGATGGTGAGCGATTTCGCGGATGCCGCGCGCCGCGCCGTCGCGGCCGGGTTCGAGGTCGTCGAGGTGCACGCCGCTCACGGCTATCTGCTGCACCAGTTCCTCTCGCCGCTGACGAACCACCGCGACGACGCCTACGGCGGATCGTTCGAGAACCGCGCGCGCCTGCTCGCGCGCGTCACCGAAGCCGTGCGGGCGGCCGCGCCCGACGCGGCGCTGTTCGTGCGCTTCTCGGCGACCGACGCGGCCGAGGGCGGGTGGGACGTCGCCGACACCGTCGCCGCCGCCCGCCTGGTGGCGCGGGCCGGTGCGGACCTCATCGACGTGTCCAGCGGGGGGCTCGTGCCCCATCAGCGGATCACTCCCGGCCCCGGCTATCAGGTGGACCACGCCGCCACGGTGCGCCGCGAGACCGGGCTCCTCGTCAGCGCCGTCGGCATGATCGACGACCCCGCGTTCGGCGAGGAGATCGTCGCCGACGGCCGCGCCGACGCGGTCATGTCGGCCCGCGAGTGGCTCCGCGACCCCCACTACGCCCTCCGCGCCGCCGCCGCACTCGGCGTGGATTCCCCCGCCCCCGCGCAGTACCTCCGCGCGTACTGACGTCTCACCCCGCCGCCCCGCGCGGAACACCCTGTGTCCGCGCGGGAACTCTCGACCGACTGCGCGGCATCCGTCCTGCGCGCGTCAGCTGACGTGCTCGCGGTCGTCCGTTGCTCGCAGGGGAACGCGAACCTCGTGGGTTCCGGCATCGATCCTGCGAAGAACGTCGCGATCTCCGAACCTCGCGGGGGCCACATCCCCCACGAGTGCCGACGCACCGGGGGCCGCTCAGCCCCCTCCCACGGCGCCCCGACACGCAGAGCACCGGATGCCGCGGGCCTGAGCCGCGCGGCATCCGGTGCTTTCGTCTAGACGAAGCGGCGACGCTCGGTGGCGTCCTGCACTTCACCGACGAGTTCTTCGATGACGTCCTCGAGGAACAGCACCGCCTTGACGTCGCCGCTCTCATCACGCACCTGTGCGAGGTGACGCCCCGAACGACGCATGAGCGCGAGCGCATCTTCGAGGTCCGTCGTCTCGAGCACCGACACCATGTGGTGGATGCGTTTTCCGGGAATGGGTCGAAGCATGTCGGCGTCCGCCCCCTCGGCCGCCCGCAGCACGTCCTTCAGGTGCACGTATCCCGTCGGGATCCCGCCCGGGTCGACGATCACGTACCGCGAGTACCCGTGCTGCGCGACCGCCCTCTCGATCTCAGCCGGGGTCGTCGTCTCGGGAAGGGTCACGAGCTCGCCCATCGGCACCGCGATGTCGGCGGCCTTCTTCTCGGTGAACTCCACAACGGCGGTCACGGTCCCCGACGTGTCGTCGAGCACCCCCTCGCGACGCGACTGCGTCACGATCGTGGCGACCTCGTCGAGCGTGTAGGTCGAGGCGGCCTCGTCCTTCGGCTCGACGCGGAACAGCCGCAGCACGTGATTCGCGGTCCAGTTCAGCGCCACGATGATCGGGTAGAACGCCTTCGACACCGCCACGAGCGGCGGCGCGAGCATGAGCACCGCGCGATCCGGCAGCGAGAACGCGAGGTTCTTCGGCACCATCTCGCCGAAGACGACGTGCAGGTACGACACGATCAGCAGCGCGACGATGAACGAGACGATGTCGACCGCCGCCTCCGGCATCCCGGTGAGCCCGAGCGGGCCCGCCAGCAGATGGTGGATGGCCGGCTCCGACACGTTCAGGATCAGCAGGGAGCAGATCGTGATGCCGAGCTGACACGTCGCCAGCATCAGGGTGGCGTGCTCCATGGCGTACAGCGCGGTCTTGGCCGCGCGCGAGCCCCGGTCGGCGTGCGGCTCGATCTGCGATCGGCGCGCCGAGATGACGGCGAACTCCGCGCCGACGAAGAAGGCGTTGGCGGCCAGCAGCACCACCAGCCATGCGATTCCCGCCCAGTCGCTCACTGGTCGCCTCCCTTCGCCGCACGGACGAGGTCGCCGACGTTCTGCTCCTCGACGGTCGGAGTGAACTGCACCCGGTCGACGCGGCGGCCGTCCATGCGCTGAACGGCGAGCACGCCGTCGTCGAGGGTGACGGTGTCGCCCACGACGGGGATGCGCTCGAGCGCCGCCATGATGAACCCGCCCACGGTGTCGTAGACCTCTCCCTCGGGCACGCGGATGCCCGCCCGGTCGAGCACTTCATCGGGTCGGAGATCGCCGGGGAAGGTCACGGATGCCGCGGAGCGCACGACGCCGGCGCGCGAGCGGTCGTGCTCGTCGAGCACCTCGCCGACGATCTCCTCGACGAGATCTTCGAGCGTGACCACTCCCGCGGTGCCGCCGTACTCGTCAACGACGATCGCCATCTGATAGCCGCGCGAGCGCAGTTCGGACACGAGCGTGTCGAGGTGCACGGTCTCGGGGACGCGCAGCGGCTCGGTGGACAGCGCCGCGACCGGAACCTCGCCGCGCCTCTCGCGGGGGACGCCGATCGCCGCCTTGAGGTGCACGACGCCGATGATGTCGTCCATCGAGTCGCCATAGACCGGGAAGCGGCTGTGCCCGGTGCGACGCGCGAGCTGCACGACGTCGTCGGCGGGGTCGCCCGCGGCGAGCGCGTGCACGCTCGGGCGCGGGGTCATGACGTCGGCGGCGCTCAGGCGCGCGAAGGTGAGGCTGCGGTTCAACAGCGACGCCGTGTCCTTCTCGAGCATCCCGGCGCTGGCCGATCTCTTCACGAGGCTCGACAGCTCCTCGGCCGACCGGGCACCCGAGAGCTCTTCCTTGGGCTCCACGCCCATTGCGCGGAGCACCCCGTTGGCGCTGCCGTTGAGCACCAGGATGGCGGGTTTGAACACCGCGGTGAAGGCGATCTGGAAAGGGAGGACGAGCTTGCCCGTCTGCCGAGGGATCGCCAGGGCGAAGTTCTTGGGCACGAGCTCGCCGAGGATCATGGACAGCACCGTGGCGAAGCCCACGCCGATGACCGCGGCCAGCGACACGATGAGCGCCTCCGGGAGGCCCCACGCCTGGAAGACCGGACGAAGCAGGTTCGAGATCGCCGGTTCCATCGTGTAACCGGTCAGCAGGGTCGTGAGCGTGATGCCCAGCTGCGCGCTCGACAGGTGCGTCGAGGTGATGCGCAGCGCATCGATCGTGAGCGACAGTCGCGACTCGCCGGCATCACGGCGTGCCTCGAGGTCAGCGCGGTCGAGATTGACCAGGGCGAATTCGCTCGCGACGAACAGCCCGGTTCCCACGGTGAGGAGGAGCCCCACGCCCAGCATGATGAAATCCATCAGGCATCACCCCCGCTCGAATGTCCGGCGGAAGGGGGTCGTTGGGGCCTGGGTCTACAACTGGGAGGGTCGTCCATCGTGCCGACGATTCTATGGCAGCCTCAGCCCACCGGCATCCGGATCCTCCCGCACCCGGTCGGTGGGGAGGATGGGTGGATGGATGCCACCTCTCCGGTGCGGTCACGCGCCATGGCCGCCGAGTCGGCCGTCGTCCGCCGCTACGTCCGTCGGTACGGACCGGTCGCCTGGGCTCACGCCGCGACGCCGGGGGTTCCGGGGGCCGGCACCTGGCACTACTGGTGGCATGCGCACCTGCTCCACGTCCTCCGTGACGCGCAGCAGCACCGGCCGGACCCGCGCCGGGGCCGACTCCTGCGGGCGCTGCATCGCGGCATCACCCTGCGCACGCTGGGCCGCTGGACCACCCCGTTCTACGACGACGTGGCGTGGATGACGTTGGCGTTGCAGCGGTACGACCTGCATGACCGACGCATCGACCGCCTCACGCGGCGACTCGACGAGGCCGTCGACCCCGCCGTCGGAGCTCTGCCCTGGGCGGTCGACAGCGCGCTCTACAACGCGCCCGCCAACGGGCCAGCGGCGATCGCTCTGGCGTGGTCCGCTCGCCGGGGGTCGGCGGTCGATCTCGACGCCTGGGTGGCGACGACCCTCGATGATCCCGCCACGGGGCTGGTGCGCGACGGGATCGAGCACGGTGCCGTCCGACCAGACCTCTGGACGTACAACCAGGGCGTCGCGATCGGCTCCGCCCTCGCTCTGGCCGAGGGCGCCCCGGATGCCGACGCCCGGGAGGCCCACGAGGCGCGCGCGGCATCTCTCGTCCACGCCGTCCGCCGCTGGTGCGAGGCCGACGGAGGTCTCTTCCCCGCCGCCGGGGGCGGGGACGGCGGCCTGTTCGCCGGGATCCTGGCGCGCTACCTGGCGGAGGCGGCGTTGTGGTTCACCGACGACGCGTCCGACGACGTTCGCCGGGCGGTGTCCCATGCCGCGCGCGATCTCGTCCGCGGCAACGCCGACGCCCTGTGGAGCGGACGCCGCGCCGGGCTCTTCCCGGCCGACCCGCGGCGCCCGGCCCGCGCGGCCGGCGACGACCTCGACCTGTCCGTCCAACTGGGCGCGTGGATCACGCTCGAGGCGGCCGTCGACGTGGACACGCTCACCAGCTGACGGGCAGGGCCTTGCCTTCCTCGTAACCGGCAGCCGACTGCAGGCCCACGCGGGCGCGATCGTGGAACTCCGCCACCGTCGACGCACCGGCGTACGTGAACGACGAGCGCACACCCGACGTGATCATGTCGAGCAGGTCTTCGAGGCCCGGTCGCTGGGGGTCGAGGTAGATGCGCGACGACGAGATCCCCTCGGCGAACAGCTCCTTGCGCGCCCGCTCGAACGGATCGAGGCGACCGAACCTGCCCTGCACCGCCTTGGTGGAGGCCATGCCCCACGACTCCTTGTAGAGCAGACCGGCGTCGTCGGTGCGCAAGCGCCCCGGCGACTCGATGGTGCCCGCGAACCACGACCCGATCATGACGGATGCCGCACCGGCGGCGAGAGCCAGAGCAACGTCGCGCGGGTAGCGCACTCCCCCGTCGGCCCACACGTGCGCCCCGACGCTGCGCGCCGCCTCAGCCGTCTCGAGGACGGCGGAGAACTGGGGGCGACCCACGGCGGTCATCATGCGAGTGGTGCACATCGCCCCCGGTCCCACTCCGACCTTCAGGATCGTGGCGCCGGCGTCGGTGAGGTCGCGCACACCGTCGGCGGTCACGACATTGCCGGCGGCGAGGGGGATGCCGAGATCGAGCGCGGCGACCTCGCGCAGCGCTCGGAGCATCTGCGCTTGGTGGCCGTGGGCGGTGTCCACCACCAGCACGTCGACCCCGGCGGCCGCGAGCGCGCGCGCCTTGCCCGCGACGTCGCCGTTGATGCCGACCGCCGCGGCCACGATGAGGCGCCCGTCGGCGTCGACTCCGGGGCGGTAGACCGAGTCGCGCAGGGCGCTGCGCGGCGACAGGGTCCCCACCACGCGGTCGCCGTCGACGACCGCGACGACATCGACTCCGGTCTCCTCGATCAGCGCGAACACCGCTCGCGGATCGCCGATGCGCGAGACCTCCACCAGCGGCGTCTCCCCGCGTGTGATGTCGCCGAGCGTGGCATCCAGGAGAGCGCTCGCCAGGCGCGGTGCGGGCACGATGCCGCGGAAACCGGCGAGGTCGACGACGCCGTCCACACGCGCGTCGGCGACGACGATCCCGCGACCGGGCACCGGCGGAAGCAGCAGACGCGCGTCGGCGACGGTCGCGCTGGGCGGCAGCACGAGCGGAGCATCCCAGGCGACGGGCTGAGACTTCACCCACGCCACGGCGTCGAGCAGGTCCGGCAGCGCGAGGTCCTGCGGGAGCACGCCCAGACCGCCGCGACGCGCCAGGGCGGCGGCGAGCCGCGTTCCCGTCACCGAGTTCATGTTCGCCGAGACCAGCGGCAGGGTCGCCCCGCTTCCGTCGGCGGGGGCGAGATCCACATCGAGTCGGCTTCTGACCTCGGAATGACGCGGGACGAGGAACACGTCCGAGTAGGTCAGGTCGACATCGGGCTGGGCGCCGGAGAACTCCATGGCATCCACCTCACCACACGATACGAAAGTAAAGGCCTCGTAAAGGCCCCGGCTGCCCCCATGAACCTCGACTAGGCTGGCTGACGCGCGGGACGCGAGACGTCCGAGACGGTGACGTCGGCGCATCCACAGGAATCTTCATCGAGGAAAGCAGGCGATCGACTGTGTCGAGCCAGGTGACGGGCGTCGGTACTTCGAGCGAGGGCGAGTTCGGCGCGAACGAGTGGCTCGTAGACGAGCTCTACGAACAGTTCAAAGTCGACAAGCACTCCGTAGACAAGGCCTGGTGGCCGATCCTGGAGGCGTACCACCCGGTCGTCGACGGATCCGCCGCCGCCGCTCCCCCGCCCTCCGCGCCTCCGGCGTCGACGGGCTCCGAGCCCAAGCCCGTGACCGCACCGATCCCGGTGGTCGGCCAGGCACCGGTGGCGCGCACCACGACCAAGCCCGCGGCCCCGCAGCCCATTCCGGCGCAGGCGCCGAACGTCGTTCCCTCGACCGGCTCCGAGAGCACCGAAGAAGACCGTGTGACGGTCCTCAAGGGGATGCCGAAGGCTCTGGCATCTAATATGGACGACTCGCTGACGGTGCCGACCGCCACGAGCGTGCGCACGATCCCGGCCAAGCTGATGATCGACAACCGCATCGTCATCAACAACCACATGTCGCGCACGCGCGGCGGCAAAGTGAGCTTCACGCACCTCATCGGGTGGGCGCTGATCCAGGCGCTCAAGGAGTTCCCGAGCCAGAACGTCTTCTACGCCGAGATCGACGGCAAGCCGTCGGTGGTCGCTCCCGCCCACGTCAACCTCGGCATCGCGATCGACATGCCCAAGCCCGACGGTTCGCGCGCCCTGCTGGTTCCGAGCGTCAAGCGTGCCGACACGCTCACGTTCGGGGAATTCCTCGCTTCGTACGAAGACCTCGTGCGCCGAGCCCGCGGCAACAAGCTCACCCCCGGCGACTTCCAGGGCACCACGGTCTCGCTCACCAACCCGGGCGGCATCGGGACGGTCCACTCCGTGCCGCGCCTGATGCGCGGCCAGGGTGCCATCATCGGCGCCGGCGCACTTGACTACCCGGCCGAATTTCAGGGCGCGAGCGAGAAGACGCTCAACGAGTTGGCGATCGGCAAGACGATCACCCTCACCAGCACCTACGACCACCGCGTCATCCAGGGTGCCGGCTCGGGCGAGTTCCTCAAGAAGGTGCACGAGCTGCTCATCGGCCAGCGCGGCTTCTACGACGACATCTTCGCGGCGCTGCGCATTCCCTACGCCCCCATCCACTGGGCGGCAGACATCAGCGTCGACATCTCCGAGCGCATCGACAAGAGCGCCCGCGTCCAGGAACTGATCAACTCCTTCCGCGTGCGTGGCCACCTGATGGCCGACATCGACCCGCTCGAGTACGTCCAGCGCACGCACCCCGACCTCGAGATCGAGTCGCACGGTCTCACGTTCTGGGACCTCGACCGCGAGTTCGTCACCGGTGGCCTCGGCGCCAAGCGCGTCGCGAAGCTCCGCGACATCCTCGGCGTGCTGCGCGACTCGTACTGCCGCACCATGGGCGTCGAGTACATGCACATCCAGGACCCCGTGCAGCGCCAGTGGTTCCAGCGCAACATCGAGGTCAAGTACACCAAGCCCGGCCACGACGAGCAGCTGCGCATCCTGTCGAAGCTCAATCAGGCCGAGGCGTTCGAGACCTTCCTACAGACGAAGTACGTCGGACAGAAGCGCTTCAGCCTCGAAGGCGGCGAGTCGCTCATTCCGCTCCTCGACCAGATCCTGCAGGGCGCGGCCTCGGTCGGTCTCGACGGCGCGGCGATCGGCATGGCCCACCGCGGGCGCTTGAACGTCCTCACCAACATCGCGGGAAAGACCTACGGTCACGTCTTCCGCGAGTTCGAAGGCGCCGTCGCGATCGGCAGCAAGCGCGGCTCCGGCGACGTGAAGTACCACCTCGGCACCGAAGGCACCTTCGTCGGCGACGAGGGTGACGAGCTGCCGGTGTACCTGGCCGCCAACCCCTCGCACCTCGAGACCGTCGACGGCGTCCTCGAGGGCATCGTCCGCGCGAAGCAGGACCGCAAGCCCATCGGCACGTTCTCGTGGCTGCCCATCCTCGTGCACGGCGACGCCGCGTTCGCGGGGCAGGGCGTCGTGGTCGAGACCCTGCAGATGTCGCAGCTGCGCGGCTACCGCACCGGCGGCACCATCCACGTCGTCGTCAACAACCAGGTCGGATTCACCACCTCGCCGTCCGACGCACGCACCTCGGTCTACGCCACCGACGTCGCCAAAACGATCCAGGCACCCATCCTGCACGTGAACGGCGACGACCCCGAGGCCGTCGTCCGCGCCGCCGACCTGGCATTCCAGTACCGCGAGGAGTTCCATCGCGACATCGTCATCGATCTGGTCTGCTACCGCCGACGCGGTCACAACGAGGGCGACGACCCCTCGATGACGCAGCCCCTGATGACGAACCTCATCGAGGCGAAGCGCTCGGTCCGCCGTCTCTACACCGAATCGCTCGTCGGCCGCGGTGACATCACCGAGGACGAGTACGACCAGGCGAAGCAGGACTTCCAGAACCGCCTCGAGGTCGCCTTCGCCGACACGCACGAAGCCGAGACGGGCACCACGCCGGTCATCGACACCGACGCCGCCGCCGACGAGCCCGTGGTCGGCGAACCCGAGACCACCGGCGTCTCGCGAGAGGTCGTGCAGCACATCGGCGACGCATTCGTGAACAAGCCCGACGGCTTCACGGTGCACACCAAGCTGCAGCAGCTGCTCGACAAGCGACTCGACATGAGCCGCAATGGCAGCATCGACTGGGCCTTCGGCGAGCTTCTCGCCTTCGGATCCGTGCTGATGGAGGGCACCCCGGTGCGCCTCGCGGGGCAGGACGCGCGACGGGGCACCTTCGTCCAGCGCCACTCCGTCCTCCACGACCGCAAGAACGGTCAGGAATGGTTGCCGCTGGCCAACCTCAGCGAGAACCAGGGGCGCTTCTGGGTCTACGACTCGCTGCTGAGCGAGTACGCCGCCATGGCGTTCGAGTACGGCTACTCGGTGGAACGCTCCGATGCTCTCGTGCTCTGGGAGGCGCAGTTCGGTGATTTCGCCAACGGCGCCCAGTCGGTCATCGACGAGTTCATCTCCTCGGCTGACCAGAAGTGGGCGCAACAGTCGAGCGTCGTGCTGCTGCTCCCCCACGGCTATGAGGGTCAGGGCCCCGACCACTCGTCGGCCCGCATCGAGCGCTACCTGCAGATGTGCGCGCAAGACAACATGATCGTCGCGCGTCCGTCGACCCCCGCGTCGTACTTCCACCTGCTCCGTCGTCAGGCGTACCAGCGCCCGCGTCGTCCGCTCGTGGTCTTCACGCCCAAGGCGATGTTGCGCCTTCGCGGAGCGACCAGCCCCGTCGACGACTTCCTCGAGGGTCGGTTCGAGCCCGTGCTCGACGACGACCGCGGCATCGACCGCGGCGCCGTGAAGCGCGTGCTGCTCCACGCCGGCAAGATCCACTGGGATCTCCGGGCCGAGCTCGACAAGAACCCGAACCCCGAGATCGCCCTCGTGCGCCTCGAGCAGTACTACCCGGCGCCGATCGAAGACCTCACCCGCGTTCTCGAGCAGTACCCCGGGGCCGAGCTGGTGTGGGTGCAGGACGAGCCCGAGAACCAGGGCGCGTGGCCGTTCATCGCTCTCGAGGTCGCCGATCAGCTCGGTGGTCGCCCGGTCCGCCGCATCTCGCGCGCCGCCGCTGCCTCGACGGCGACAGGGTCGCCGAAGGTGCACGCCAACGAGCACGCCGCGATCATGAAGGAAGCGCTCGCGCGCTGATCCTCATGAGAAGGGCCCGGCCGAGTTCGCTCGACCGGGCCCTTCCGCGATGGTGGCGCACCTCTGCTGCCCGCGCACTCGTCGTGAGTGGTGTCGACGCGGCGGCTCCCGACGACGGGACCTTCCTGCGGCAAACCCGGGATGCCCGCGCAGCGAGAAGTCGCTCGCAGCCTCGCGGGACGTCGGCGTCTCCGACCTTTCGCAGATGCCGACGCAGCAGCACGCTCGTCAGATCTTTCTCACGATGCCGGGGAATCGGCACGCTCGTTCGGCGCCTCGCAGGATGCCGACGCAGCGGCACGTTCCTCGGTCGGGGTGTCAGGATGCCGGAGCCGCAAGACCCAGCACGGGTGCCAGTTGGGGAATGGCGTACGCGAGGCTCGCGTCGAGAGCCTCGCCGGTATGCCCCGCGCCTTCGACGACGTACGTCAGCACGGTGAACCCTGCGGCCTCAGCCGCCGCCGCGTTCGCCTTCTGCCCCGGACCGTAGGTCGTGTCCTCGCTCCCCCACGTGAAGATCGCCAGGTGACCGGCGTAGGTGCCTGCGGGCGCCGCAGCCATGAGCGCCGAGGGCTTGGCGGCCTGGAAGGCGGTCGCGTTTCCGCCGAACACGTCGGCCACGGTCTGGGCGACATGCTCGGAGCCGGGGAATTCGTTGCCCATCACGTCGAGGAGCTGACCCCACGTGGCGGGGTACTTCGCCGCGTACGTGGCCGCGCACGAGCCTCCGTTGGAGAAGCCCCCGATCGTCCAGTACGAGTGATCCGCGATGATGTTGAGGTTCTTCTCGGCCCACTGCGGTACGAGTTCGTTGATGTAGGTCGACACCGCTCCGTACCGGGTGGAGTCCGCGCACGCCGGGTCCAGGTCGGGAGCGGTCAATTGGTCGACGACGATCGCGATCGGAGCGAGCCCCTTGTTCTGCGCCGCGTACGCGTCGAGTGCCTTTGCCAGACTTGTCGGATCGGGCGATCCGGGCTGGCCCATCATGAACACGAGCAGCGGCAGAGCAGGTGGGTTGGCGACCTGCGCTGCGGGCGGGAGATAGAGCGAGGCGTCGCGCGCGGCGTACTGTCCGGTAGGGATCTTGGCGCTCCCGGTCAGCGCGCTCACCGTCCCCTGGGCCGGCATCCCCGCCGGCGGCTCCCACCTCTGGTACAACGTCGCGGGATCGCCCGCAGCGGCATCCTGCTGCGGGAGGGAGGCCGGGTCGAGGGCTTGAACGCCCAGGATCGCCGCGAGGTTATGGGTGACGCCGTAGGCGGCGTTGACACCGAGCGCCCCGGCGAGCAACGCCGCGATCACCGTGACCGCGCCGACTGCACGCCGAGCCCACGGACGACGGCAGATGCCGACGATGCCGATGGCCGCGACCGCCACGGCCCCCGCTCCCCACCAGATCGCCGCCCCCGGGAGCGGCCCCTGGAAGGTGTCCATCGCTTCGAGGATCTTCGCGACGACGAACATGACCGCACCGGCACCGACGCCGATGACGAGCGTGAGGACGATGCGACGCCGTCGCCACAGGAGGACGGCCACCATTCCGACGACGGCGACGCCGACGCTGAGGAGAAGAAAAGGGGAGTCGATCAGCTCGAGCGACAGGATGAATCTGTTCACCGGCGCCCCTCCCAGGCGGTCTTCGCCAGGGCGACCATCTCCCGCCGCGAGGCGTCGGGCAGGTAGGCGCGTCCGACGGCCGCGCCGATACCGGGCAGTTGCAGCGGATCGCGGTAGGCCAGGGAGAGGGGACGATAACGCGGACGGAATTTGCCCTTGAACCGGAACAGCGAGGCGAAGCCGTACGCCGGTTCGAGCACCTCCGCCAACCACCGCAGCAGGGCGCGCAGGGGCGCGGGATCGCCCTCTGCAGCCTCGTCCGGATCGTCGGCGAGGGGGGCACCCGACAGGCTCAGCACCGTGGCGCCTTCCTCTTGCAGGTGCAGGGCTGCTTTGGCGATGAGGAACTCCATCATGCCGTTGGGCCCGTCGGTGCGACGACGCATGAAATCAAGGGTCCAGCCGGTGATCTCGCCGTCGGTCCAGCTCGGCATCCAGCTCGTGACCGCCTCGATGCGGTCGTCGGGCCCGACCGCCAGCAGGAGCCGCACCTCGCGGTCGCGCAGCTCGTCGAGCGACCCGAGCGTGAAGCCCATTTCGGGCAGGGCCCGATCGGCGACCCACTCCTCGTCGATGGCGACCACCTGTGACGCCTGCGACACGCTGAGCTCGTGCCAGCGCGACCAGACGGCGGTGAAACCCTCGCGCTCAGCGCGGGTGAGGGGTTGGCGCACCTTCTGCCAGGTCTTTCCGGCGAAGGTCAGTCCCGGCAGATCCATGACCGTCTCGACGCCGACCGGCACATGCCGCCACCCCAGGTCGGCGAGATCGTCGAGGGTGTCGGCGTGCACGCTGTAGAACGCCGGAATCCACCCGTGCTCGACGCAGAAGTCCGTGAAGCCCCGTAGCGCTTCGGGGCGCCGGCCGGCGGGCGCCAGAGGATCCGCGACCGCCAGGGCGACGTCCCCCGAAAGGCGGTAGGCGACCGCGCACTCGCGGTCGTCGGAGTACCAGTGACGGTTACCCGACCACGTGCCCAGGAACCCCAGGGTGTCGCTCCCCCGCCGCAGCAACTCGCGGTAGCGGCCCTCGTCGCCCGCGTCGGGACGCTGCACCCGGCGGTACAGCCACAGGATCGAGGCCACGACGATGATCCAGAACAGCACGCCGATCCACTGATAGGCGAAGAGCGCCGGCCCGCTGTGCGGGAAAGCGGTCGACCCGCCCGGGTGGGTGAACGCCGGCGGCAGGAACCGTCGCAGAGTCACCACCACCAGATCGAGGATGGAGATGTCGCGATCGAACGCCCGCTTGCCCACCGCCTCGACGACGAACAGCGTCGTGGCGCAGGCGAGGAACGCCAGCGCGAGCACGGTCGCCACCCTACGCGCGGCCTTCGGCGTCGCGCGCACCGAGAATCGCCGGCGCGCGACGACCAGTGCTGCCGCGAGTGCGAGCGGGATGACCACGCTCGCGATCGCCCACAACACGTATTCCGCACCGCTGCCGTCCACCCACGGGTCGATGCGCAGGCGACCGTCGGCGAGGGAGACCACGGGGAGGACAGCGGATGCCACGAGCACGAACACCGCGACGACCCACGCCGCGCGACGGCCTTGGCGCAGGCCCCACGCGGCGACGAGCAGCAGGACGAGCGGCGTGATGGCCAGCAGAGCGGGGCCCGCGCCGCGGGTCATCAGCAGCGCGACCTGCTCGTCGCAGACGGATGCCGCGACCGTCGCGCACTGGGAGAGGACTTCCTCGTCGTACTGGGTATAGGCGTCGACGACCAGCGAGAGCGGGCCTCGCCCGCCGCCGCTGATCAGCGCCACGATCGGTCCGCTGCCGACGAGGGCCACGAGCAGCGCCAACAGCGTCCGGATCTCACGGGTCGAGCTGCGATGCCATGACCGGCGCTCACGGCCTCGGGCGAGGACGGCGCCGACGGCGAGGCCGATCGCCGCGGCCGTGAGGCGATACCAGGAATCCGCGTCGCCGGCGTAGAGGGCGAAGAGGGAGAGCAGCGCGAACCCCACCAGTCGCAGGCGTCGGCGCCACAGAGTCGTCGCGAACGCCGACGCCGCCATGACCGCACCGGCGATGGGGGTCGTCGGGTCGAGCACGGGGACCTCGGCCGCGACGACGGGCCGCAGGTCGGTCAGCGTCCAGGCCGCGGCGTGGAAGCCGATTCCCACGAGCAACCCCGCCAGTCCCGTCACCGCCAGCAGCACCGCCGTGCGTCGGGATCCCAGCAGTCGCTCGCTGTAGGCGAGCACCGTGAGGGCCAGCAGCACGGATGCCGCGGCATCCACCGCCGAGTCCGGCACGACGAGCGCGGTGAGCACCGTCCACCACCGACCGCTCGCGAACGTAGCCAGCGGCCCGGCTCCCCAGGCGAAGGCCCCCTGGTCGTTCCACAGCGATCCGGCCGCCGCCGCGGCGGCGAGCACGATGACGGCCGTGCTGACGGCGACGGGGTTGCGGGCCAGATATCGACGGAGGTACGGCCCCACCGCGCGCAGACGCGACGAAGGACGCGCGCCGGGCGCGGGTGGTTCTGTTTCGGACATCGGCGAAAGCCTATGAGCAAAGACGCTCTCGCGGAGTCAATACCAGATGTCGAGGAGCGGAGTCATAACGGGCGCAAAAGTCCGGTCGATCGCCGACAGCACGCGGGGCTGACCCGATGCGAGTCCGGCGGTCGCCAATTCGGTGACGCGTACGCCGCCGAGGAGGAGGGACCCCAGGGCATTGACGGTCATCTCGACGTCGACCGTGTCGGCTGCAGAGACCGGCTCGACGACGGCCTCCCCCTCATCGTCGATACGGACGTTCCACGCGCCGTCGGCGAATCCGAGCGGGTCGGTCACCCGGATCACGACGCTCAACGGTGCGCTGTAGGAGCGCGAGGCGAGGGCGCCGGGCACGTCGAGGACCCGCAGCCACTGATGGTCGGTGAGCGTTGCGGTCACCGCGCGGCGGTCGGCCACCATCCACTGCACGGGCGGAACCGGGTCCTGCAGGCGCGCCGTCACCTTGGCGACGAGGTCGTGCTCGAGGACGAAACGCCACAGCGACGCGTACGCCTCCGAGGAGTCCGCGAAGAGCGCGCGCACGTCGAGTTCGTGCGTCGTGAAGTCGTTGCGATCGGCGATCGTGTAGACGACGATGCCCCGCTCGACGCCCGCGGTGTCGCGGTACGCCACGGCGCGCACCTTGTCGCCCTCTTTGTCACCGGGAGCCGTGCCCGCGACCCCACGCCAGCGGCCGTCCCACCCCGGAACCGCCCCTGGCCGCTGCCGACGCACGCGCTCGTGCACGGCGGCGATGCGCCCGGCGATGGCGTCGCGGGGCACGAAGTCGAGGCGCCCCGGCCCGACCGGGCCCGTCCATCGCGCTCGTCCGGTGTCGATCTCGACGTCGGACGCCCAGGTCGCCGGGGAGAATCCCCACCGGCCGTAGATCGTGGCCTCGGTGACGGTGAGCCCGGCGAGGGCGAACCCGGCGTCCGCGGCGGTGCGCAGTTCGCCGCCGAGCATCGCCCGCGCGATCCCCCGGCGACGGTGGGTCGGCGCGACCGCGACGGCGCTGATGGCCCACATCCCGGTCTGCCGCCCGGGCGAGGTGGTGAGTTCGGTCGCCCACGAATCGACCGTGCCGACCGGCACCTCGGGTTCCACGCCGCCGCGGTCGTACACGGCGGTGAGTCGGCGGGTGCGGAGGGTCAGGCGCGCGTTCTCCGACTCGTCGTCGGTGGGCTCCCCCGCCAGAAAGCCGCGGACGACGGCCCGCTGGAACGGACGGTAGGAGTCGCCGTCGGCATCCACCCGGGCGTACTCGAGCCCTGAGGCCGCGAGTTGATCGGCGGAGGTCTGGTCGAGGGGCAGCGTCAGGGTGTCGATGGATGCCATGGTCCCAGCCTAGGGACCACCTCCGACACGCGCCCGACGGCGCCTGCCGGTGTCAGTGGGTCGCTTGGATGGCGCGCAGGCGCGAGAGCACCTGGTCGCGGAGTTCGTCGGGAGCGGTCTCTTTGCACGCCCGCGCGACCACATCGGTCAGGGTTCGTGCCACGAGGGCTTCGTCCTGGCATCCGGGGCAGTTCTCGAGGTGTTCGCGGATGTCCTTCGCCTCGGTCTTGCAGACCTCGTTGCGGAGGTATTCCTCCAGATCGCGCCGTGCCTTGTCGCAGCCGCAGTCGCTCATTTCTTCTCTCCCGTCGCGGCCGTGATGCCGCGCTCCTTGGCGTAGTCCGACAGCAGGTCGCGCAGCAGCCGCCGGCCGCGGTGCAGACGGCTCATGACCGTACCGATCGGGGTTTTCATGATGTCGGCGATCTCCTGGTACGCGAAGCCCTCGACGTCGGCGAGGTACACCGCCATCCGGAAATCCTCGGGGATCGACTGCAGGGCGTCCTTGACGACGGATGCCGGCATGTGATCGATCGCTTCGGCCTCGGCCGAACGGGCGCTGCTCGCGGTGGTCGACTCGGCACCGCCGAGCTGCCAGTCCTCGAGATCGTCGATGGCGCTCTGATAGGGCTCGCGCTGCTTCTTGCGGTACGTATTGATGTACGTGTTCGTCAGGATGCGGTAGAGCCACGCCTTCAGGTTCGTGCCCTGCGTGAACGTCGCCCACGAGCCGAAGGCCTTCACGAAGGTCTCCTGCACGAGGTCGGCTGCGTCGGCGGGGTTGCGCGTCATCCGCATGGCCGCGGCGTAGAGCTGGTCCATGAAGGGCAGAGCCTGCTCTTCGAACTGTGCGCGCGGCTCGACCTGCGAGCCCGCTTCTGCGGTGTCGTCCATCGCGCGCCAGTCTACGTCGAGCGTGTCGAACGCCGCCGAGATGCTCGCCGATGGGCTGTCGAGCTCGAGAAGTGCGGTCACGTGTCGTCCCCTTTCAGTAGGCTAGGAACCGATGACTCCGCTCGGATATTCCCCTCCCGCCGCCACTCCTCGCGGCGCGTGGGACGCGCCCGTCGCCGTCGGCCCCGTCGACGCCACGGTCACCGTGCCGGGCTCGAAGTCGTTGACCAATCGCGAGCTCGTCCTCGCGGCGATCGCCGACGGCCCCGGCACGTTGCACTCTCCGTTGCACTCCGACGACTCCGCCCGCATGATCGACGCCCTGCGCGCGCTGGGCGTGGGGATCGACGAGATCGACACCGACTCCCCCTTCGGTGCCGACCTCCTGGTGACCCCGCCCTCCTCGTTCATCGGCGGCACCACGGTCGACTGCGGCCAGGCCGGCACGGTCATGCGCTTCGTCGCCCCCCTCGCGGGCTTCGCCCGCGGCGACGTCCACGTCACGGCCCACGAGAGCGCGCTGCACCGCCCCATGGGCGCGATGATCCGTGCCCTACGCGACGTGGGTGTCGACATCGACGACGGCGGTCATTGGGCGCTGCCCTTCTCCGTGCGCGGGCACGGCCACGTCCGCGGCGGCGAGGTCGAGATCGACGCCAGCCAGTCGAGTCAGTTCGTCTCGGGCCTGCTTCTGGCAGCTCCCCGCTTCGATGTGGGTCTGCGACTCCGGCACGTGGGTTCGCGGCTGCCCAGCATTCCGCACATCGACATGACCGTCGAGGCGCTCGCGCACCGCGCGGTCCATGTCGAACGTCCGGCTCCGGGCGAATGGATCGTGCCGGCGGGTCCGGTGCGGGCGAAAGACGTCGCGATCGAGCCCGACCTCTCGAACGCCTCGCCGTTCCTCGCGGCGGCAATGGTCACGGGCGGCTCGGTCACGGTCACCGGCTGGCCCCTTCACAGCACCCAGCCCGGCGCCCTCCTCGTCGACATCCTCGCCGAGATGGGCGCGCGCGTCAGTCGCCGCGGCGGCGCTCTCACCGTCGCCGCCGGTGAGGACGGCATCCTGGGTGTCGAGCTCGACCTCTCCGCCGCCGGAGAACTGGCTCCGACCCTCTTCGGTCTGGCCGCGTTCGCCGACGGCCCCACGACCCTGCACGGGATCGGCCATATCCGCGGCCACGAGACCGATCGCATCGCCGCCCTCGTCGGCAACCTCCGTTCGCTCGGTGGCGAGGCGCACGAGCTCGCCGACGGCATCCGCATCGTTCCCCGCCCCCTGCGGGGCGGCGAGTGGAAAGCCCATCACGACCACCGTCTGGCCACGACGGGTGCCCTCATCGGCCTCCGCGTACCCGGCGTGCACATCGACGACATCGGCACCACGGCCAAGACCCTCCCCCAGTTCGCCGCCCTCTGGCACGCCATGCTGGGCCCGGATGCCGCGGTCTGACGCGTGAGCAGGACTGACGCGTGAGCTGGCTCGACGACACCGACGACGACGACGATCTCGCCTACGACGAGTCGTCGATCCGATCGAGGCCCAACCCCAAGGCGAACCGCCCCCGCACCAAGCGCCGCCCGGCCCACGCCGACGCACAGATCGTCCGCGTGCTGGGAGTCGACCGCGGCCGCTACACCGTGCTCGCGGACGAAGACGGACCCGATGAGCGCCGCGTGCTCGTCACCCGAGCCCGTGAGTTGCGTAAACAACCCATCGTCAACGGCGACCGCGCGCGCGCGGTCGGCGATCTGTCGGGCGACGAGGGCACGCTCGGTCGGATCGTCGGGATCGAGGACCGTACGTCGTTGCTGCGTCGCAGCGCCGACGACACCGACCAGGTCGAGCGGGTGATCGTCGCCAACGCCGACCAGATGTTGATCGTGGTCGCCGCGGCCGACCCCGAGCCCCGCGAGCGACTCGTCGATCGATACCTCGTCGCCGCCCTGGATGCCGGCATGCGTCCCCTGCTCGTGGTGACCAAGACCGACCTAGCCGATCCGACCGAGTTCCTCTCGCACTTCGACGGTATCGACCTGCGCGTTTTCACGAGTGCGCAAGAGGCCATGCCGCTCGATGAGATCGGGCAGGCGATCGCCGGGCACGCCACCGTCTTCGTCGGTCACTCGGGTGTCGGGAAATCCACCCTCGTCAACGCCCTGACCGGCTCGGAGCGCGCCATCGGACACGTCAACGTCGTGACCGGGCGAGGACGCCACACGTCGTCGTCGGCGGTGTCGTTGCGCTATCGCGGTCCCGCCGGCTCGGGCTGGGTCATCGACACCCCGGGTGTGCGCTCGTTCGGCCTCGGGCATGTGAATCCCGCCCACGTGCTCGGCGCGTTCACGGACCTCGCCGAGGTCGCCGAAGACTGCCCGCGCGGCTGCACCCACCTGCCCGATGCGCCGGACTGCGCGATCGCCGAGGCGGTGGCATCCGGTCGCCTGGGCCCGGGAGCGGCGGCTCGCCTCGACTCACTGCATCGTCTGCTGACCACGTTCCAAGCGATCGAGCGTTCTAGGCTGGAGGGGTGACGAACCTCGACAAGGGCGACACCGCCCCCGACTTCACCCTGCTCGACCAAGACGAGCACCCCGTCTCGCTGAGCGATTTCCGCGGCCGCCGGGTGATCCTCTACTTCTATCCCGCGGCTCAGACCCCCGGGTGCACGACGCAGGCGTGCGACTTCCGCGACAGCCTCGCGTCGCTGCAGGGCGCCGGGTACACCGTGCTCGGTCTCTCCCGCGACACCCCCGAGAAGCTGCGGGCGTTCCGCGACAGCGACGGTCTCACCTTCCCCCTGCTCAGCGACCCCGAGCACACCGTGCACGAGGCATACGGCGCGTGGGGCGAGAAGCAGAACTACGGCAAGACGGTGACCGGCGTGCTGCGCTCCACCTTCGTCGTCGACGAAGACGGCAAGATCGTCGAGGCGCTCTACAACGTCAAGGCCACCGGCCACGTCGCGCGCCTGCGCAAGACGCTCGGTCTCGCCACCGTCTGACGCCTGCCCGCCCTCGGCCCCGCACACCGCGCGGGCGACCTTCATCGTGGGCACCCCGCGCCGCGCATCGCGCGGGGCGGGCATCATCGTCGGCATCGGGCCCGCGATGCGCGCCGACACGACCGCGTTCGCGAGCTGGGCGCCGCTCGTCGAGGCGCCTGAGATCGCCGCGCGCCGCACCCCGCACAACGGCGGTCGTGCACCCGACTCGCCGTCCGGGATGCCGTGGTCGCGGCGTGTCGCCGAAGCCTCGGCCGATGTGCTCGGAGGCGTCGCGGACGACACCGCAGGCCGACCATCCCCCGAGTGAGTCGGGAATCAGGCGTCGTCGCGGCGCCGGGGCGCCGCGCGGCGCACGGCGACGATCAGCAGCACCAGCCCGATGACGGCGGGCAAGGCGATCATCGCGGCGACAGCCGGCGCCGCCCACTCCCCCGTGATCGCGCCGATCGCGACCGAGAGGATGAGGAGCTGCGTCACAATGCCGCCCGAGCGTCCCGCGGACGCATCCCTCGCCGTCGCGAAGCCGAAAGCCCCGACGATCGCCCCGCCGATGACCGTCAGGACGATCAATGCGATCGAGCTCACGACCGAATCGGTATCGCCGCCGATCAGCGCGACGACCTGCCAGCCGGCAAGGGCCAGAATGCCCACCGCCTCGAGGCCCAGGAACGCGGCGGCCGCGATACGAATCGGCATCCGAAACCCTCCGACGGGGCGCGGCAGCGCCGTTACGATCTGGAAACCTAACGGTTACCTCTTGATCAGGCGGAATCGCTATGGGAGCATGGAACAAGCCGTGTGCTCCCACAGCGAAGTGGGGCGAGCAATTGCTCGCGTTCCCACCAGGGTACCGGACCCGATAGCCGGTGCCGAATCGACCGAAATTTCTGTTACAAGGAGCACCCCTATGGATTGGCGCGACAAAGCAGCCTGCCTGACCGTCGACCCCGAACTGTTCTTCCCCGTCGGTAATACCGGCCCGGCGGTCGATCAGATCGAGAAGGCCAAGTCGGTGTGCGCTCGCTGCACGGTCACCGAGGTCTGCCTGCAGTACGCCCTCGAGTCCGGTCAGGATTCGGGCGTGTGGGGCGGTCTGAGCGAAGACGAGCGTCGCGCGCTCAAGCGCCGCGCCGCTCGCGCCCGCCGCGCCTCCTGACGCAGCTTCCGCCACGACGCCCGTCCCCTCGGGGGCGGGCGTCTTGGCGCTCCCGGGCGGGACGTCATGCCCGTCGACGCTCCAGCGCTTCGACGCGGCTCCTCGCAGATTGTTGCGCTCCCTGCGGGGCGGCATCCCCAATCAGCGAGGTGCACGGCGTTCTGCGAGGAACGCACCTGCCGACGCGTTCACGCGCCCCGTTGGCGGAACGGCATCCGGGGTATACGCGCCACCGAACGATGCGGGCGCGAAAATTTCGACCCGGCCCCGCGCGTAACGGCATCCGAGGCTGCGAGGTGCGTGCAGCTCTGCGAAAAGTATGCGCGCCCAGGCGCCGGCGCGCGCGGCGGGTCGCCGCGACTCGCGACGCCTCTCGGCCCTGCAGCTTGATAACTCGCAGATCCGCGCCTTCCTCGCAGCGGAAGATCGCGATCTGCGAGGAAGTTGCGGAACTGCGAGGAGTGCGCGCCGCGTCGGCGCGGCATCCGGACTCAGAACGGATGCCGGAGCGCGGCCCTGCGTCAGGCCGAGGCGCCGCCGATGTAGCGGAGCGGGATCTCGATCGTGACCTCGGTGCCACTGCCCATGAGCGTGTGCCAGTCGATCGTGCCGCCGAGCTCACCCTGGATGAGGGTACGGACGATCTGCGTGCCGAGGCCGCGCCCGACCTGCCCCTCGGGCAGGCCCACTCCGGTGTCGCGGACGCTGACCTCGAGCATCTCGCCGGTGCGTTCCGCCACGATCTCGACGTCGCCCTCCTGACCTGCGAGACCGTGCTCGACGGCGTTGGTCACCAGCTCGGTCAGGGCGAGCGCGAGAGGGGTCGCGAACTGGCTCGGCAGCGTGCCGAACTGGCCCGTCGACCGCGTCCTCGCGCGGGTGTTGGGGGCTGCCGCCACCTCGGCGACGAGCTTGAGAACGCGGGCGAACACGTCGTCGAAGTCGACGTTCTGCGCGAGCCCCTCCGACAGGGTGTCGTGCACCACGGCGATCGCCGACACGCGGCGCATGGCCTGGGTGAGGGCGTCGCGCGCCTCGTCCGAGTGCGTACGGCGCGCCTGGATGCGCAGCAGCGACGCGACCGTCTGCAGGTTGTTCTTGACGCGGTGGTGGATCTCGCGGATCGTCGCGTCCTTCGTGATGAGTTCCTGCTCCTGATGGCGGATCTCGGTCACGTCGCGGCTCAGCACGATCGCGCCGATGCGATTTCCGCGGTCGCGCAGCGGGATGGTGCGCAGCGACACCTGCACGCCCCGCGCCTCCATGTCGGCGCGCCACGGCGCCCGGCCGCTGACGACGACGGGCAGGGACTCGTCGACGTCCAGACGCTTGGCGGGGAGGATCCGCGCGGTGACTTCGGCCAGCGACTCCCCCTCGAGCTCGTCGTCGAAGCCCATGCGGTTGAAGGCCGACAGCGCGTTGGGGCTGGCGAAGGTCGTGATGCCGTCGACGTCGAGGCGGATGAGGCCGTCGGATGCTCGGGGTGCGCCGCGCCGCGGGGCCGTGGGGGCGGCGAGGTCGGGGAACTCCGCCGACGAGATCATGCCGAACAGGTCGTCGGCGCAGTCGTTGAAGGTGATCTGCTGCCGGGATGGCGTGCGCGTCTCGCCGAGGTTGGTGTGGCGGGTCAGCACGCCGACAGTGGTGACCGCGGCGCCCTCGCGCGACAGCTCGCGCACGATCGGCACCGCGCGCACGCGCGTCGGCGTCTCTTCGAACCAATCAGGGGATGCCGAATCCACGATCCGTCCGCTCTGGAACGCCTCGCGCACCTGCGTGCGCCACTGGGGTCGGACGCGATCGCCCACGATGTCGCGGTAGAAGAGGGTGGCCGCTCCCCCGGGGCGCGTGTGCGCGACGGCGACGAAGGAGTCGTCGGGGGTCGGAACCCAGATCACGATGTCGGCGAAGGCCAGGTCGGCGAGCAGTTGCCCGTCGCCGGCCAGGCGGTGCAGCCACTCGACGTCGGCTTCGCTGGAGCGGCCCTGGGCGAAGACGAGTTCACTGAGTGTCGACACCCTTCCACCCTAGAGGAGCGGGTGAACGCCGCCGCTCGAGGAAGGCGTCGGAGCGACCCGAGTGAACCACCGGATGAACCCTCCAGGAGCGCGCCCCTGATCAGGGTGAAGAAGCGGATGTGTGAACGACGGCAACATCTCCGCTCGTCGCCGCGCTCTCACCCCGTTCGGGTGAGGTCGTCGCCTCCCCCGAACGGGGGACATCGTGAGGGGCGCGCCTCCGGAAGCTGATTTCCTGGCCCGGTGCTGGCGCGGGAAATGGCGCGTCTGTCTCCCTTCGGCAGTTTTCGAGCGGTGATCGCCCAGCGGTTCGGGTGGCAGAGAAGGTCTCGGCGACGGGGCCTCGGAGTCGTCAGAACAACATTCCTCAGATCAGCCGCGACGCCCGTCATCGCGCGGCTCACAACCCCCGCCGGCATCGTGTCGCGCGGTCGAGCGGGCGCCCCGAGCGGAGTACGGATGCGGCAGGGGCCGACCGATCGCCGACTCGGTGACGACTCCTCCACCCCATCGGGAATCTCTCCACAGGCGCGTCGATGGCGGCGGACCCTGCGCCGGTGCTGCCCTACTGTCGGCGTCACCCCCCGGCTCGCTGTCCGCACCACTTCCACGGAGGGAACCATGTCACAGCCGAACGCCCACACCACCTCGACGCCGACGCGACGCTCTATCGCCGCCGCGGCGCGGTCGGAAGAGTTCTTCGGTCGGCAGAAGACCTCGGCGCATGAGCTTCCGTCGGCCGAGACCTTCACACTGAACATCGTGCGCGGGGTTCTCGAGGTCCTCGCCGGAGTTCGCGAGGTCGACCAACTCGCGCGGTGGCTGTCGGAAGACGTCTACCGCACAGTCGTCATCCGAGCCGGCTTGGCCGCCCGCGCGCGCAGCGCCCGTGGGATGCCCGCGCCGCGGGCAACGCACATCATTCAGAGCGTGCACCTCTCCTCCCCCGCCGATCACGTCGTGGAGGCTACCGTCACCGCGTCGACGCGTCTGCGCACCCGGGCCGTCGCCCTCCGCCTCGAGGGGCTCGACGGTCGCTGGCGAGTCACGTCGCTGGGCCTGCTGTGAGCACCAGGCTCGCCGCGCCGGCGGGCACCCTCGCGCGACGTCGAAGACGGCGGGACGGAGGTGTCACGCCTCCCCGCGACCGAGGCGAGAGAAGCCGTGGCCCCGCGAGGGGCAGGGCGACGAGCGCGGCTTGCACCCGACATCGGGGGCGCGCACCGGGTGCAGCGGGCGCCGCTGGTGGGTCGCTCGCTGGCCCCCCTGGCGCGGCCGTCGGCACGGCCGCGTGCCGTGCTGCCGCTGGCTCTGCCGTGTATGCAGCCGGTGTGGCGCAGAATTCTCGACCGAAGCAATGCCTGGAGATGCACGCGACGATCGTCTTCGCCATCCAACCGATCTTCCTGCCCTGGTTCGGCACGTACTCGGGTGGTTCCTGCAGATGATCGACGACTATCGGAGTTCGCTCAGAACAAGGCTGTCGATCTTGTATACGCCCGTCAGGCTCTCCGTTTGCCTCGCCTCGCTCGTCTGGTTCGTTACCGGGAGCGCCCTTTATCTCGGCCGCGACGACGCACCCGCATGGATCGGGCCGGTATCGGTCATTCCGATTCTCTCGTTCGCGACGTGGACCGTGATCACGGACGCACGTCATCGCCGTGATGCGGCGAGGGATGAAGCCCGGCAGAAAAGAGAGCAGGGTGAGATCGCTCTCACGCGACGGGTGCGGACTCACCCTCGGGTCCGCACCCGTCGCGTCGGGTTCGGGGGCCGAGCAGTCTCGCGTTCACGGCCTCCAGGACGCCAAGAAGTTGCCCAGTCGCTCGATGGCATCCGAGATGACGCGCGCCTCGGGCAACGTCACGATGCGCACGTGATCGGTCGCCGGCCAGTTGAACCCCGAGCCCTGCACGAGCAGCACGTGCTCGGCGAGCAGGAAGTCGCGCACGAATTGGCCGTCGTCGGGGATCTCGTACACCTCGGGGTCGAAACGAGGGAAGGCATAGAGCGCACCGCGCGGCAGCACGCACGACACGCCCGGGATGGCTTCGAGGCCCTGCCACGCGGCATCCCTCTGCTCGTGCAGACGGCCGGACGGGGCGATGAGAGCGTCGATCGACTGAACGCCCGACAGCGCCGCCTGCACCGCGAACTGCGCGGGCACGTTGGGGCACAGACGCGTGGATGCCAGCAGGTTGATACCGTGCAGGAACCCCTGCGCGTGGTCCTTCGGACCGGTGATAGCGAGCCACCCCGATCGGTAGCCCGCGACGCGATACGTCTTGGACAGGCCGTTGTAGGTCAAGCACAGCAGGTCGGGCGCGATCGTCGCCATCGGGATGTGCACCGCGTCGTCGAACAGGATGCGGTCGTAGATCTCGTCGGCCAGGATCAGAAGCGAGTTCTCGCGGGCGATCGTGGCGATCCCCTCGAGAACCTCACGCGAGTAGACCGCGCCCGTGGGGTTGTTGGGGTTGATCACGACGATCGCCTTGGTGCGGGGCGTGACCTTCGATCGGATGTCATCCAGGTCGGGCTGCCACTCGCGCGATTCGTCGCACAGGTAATGCACCGGCGTACCGCCGCCGAGGCTCGTCATGGCCGTCCACAAGGGGTAATCGGGTGCGGGGATGAGCACCTCGTCGCCCTCGTCGAGGAGCGCCTGCATCGTCATCGTGATGAGTTCGGACACCCCGTTGCCGAGGAACACGTGGTCGGGATCGAGGTGGGGGAAGCCGGGCTCCTGCTCGTACCTCGAGACCACGGCGCGGCGAGCCGAGAGGATGCCGCGGCTGTCGCTGTACCCATGCGCGTTCGGCACCGAGGCGATCATGTCGCGCACGATCTGATGCGGCGCCTCGAACCCGAAGATCGCGGGGTTACCGGTGTTCAGCTTGAGGATCGAGTGCCCCTCGGCCTCGAGTCGGTCGGCCTCGACCAGGGCCTCCCCCCGGATCTCGTAGAGGACGTCTTTCAACTTCGACGACTGATCGAGAGGGCGTAGCGGGCTCATCGGTTCAGGATATCCCCGGCCCCTGCGGGCCAATCGACACCGAGTGGACCACGCGTGGGTCACCACGGACGACGGATGCCGTGCCCCGGTGATCGGGGCACGGCATCCGTCTGTCGTTCGTTACTTCTTCTTCGCCGCTCGACGGTCGGCGCGGTTCGATGCGGCGGACTCGTCGACGGAGTCCGTGCGCTGTCCGAAGGCGCCGCGGGCGCCGGTCGACGCGGGCTCGGCCGCGGGGGCGGCGGGCTGCTGGGACGCCTGGCGGAGGCGGTTCGTCGCCGCCTGTTGCACCTGTCCGCGGTCGTTGCGCACCTCGACCTCGCCCGCGTCGTTGGCGGCCGAGTACTCCAGGCGCTGCGTCTCGACGGGGGTCGGCGTGAGACCCTTGGCCTCGACCTGCGCCTCGTCGCCCTCGACCTTTCGCACCTCGACCTCGAGGTTGTAGAGGAAGCCGACGGACTCCTCTTTGATCTGCCCCATCATCGACTGGAACATCTGGTACCCCTCGCGCTGGTACTCGATGAGCGGGTCACGCTGTGCCATGGCTCGCAGACCGATGCCGTCTTTCAGGTAGTCCATCTCGTAGAGGTGCTCGCGCCAGCGGCGGTCGAGCACCTGCAGCACCACGCGGCGCTCCAGCTCGCGCAGAGCCTGCTCACCGAGCGCCTTCTCGCGGTTCTCGTATGCGATGCGGGCGTCGGAGATGATCTCGCGCTTCAGGCCCTCCGGCGTGATGCGCCCCTTGCTGCCGCCGGCCTCCGCGACGACCTCGTCGATCGTGACGCTGACCGGGTACATGGTCTTCAGCTCGGTCCACAGCGCGTCGAAGTCCCAGGACTCGGTGTGCCCCGAGCCCGTGTGGTCGTCGATCACCGCCGTGATGGCGTCTTCGATGAAGTGCTGCACGCGGTCGGCGATATCGTCACCCTGGAGCATGTGGCGACGGTCGGCGTAGATGGCCTCACGCTGACGGTTGAGCACGTCGTCGTACTTGAGCACGTTCTTGCGCATCTCGGCGTTGCGCGCCTCGACCTGCGACTGCGCGCTCTTGATGGCGCGCGACACCAGACCCGACTCGATCGCGACGTCATCGGGGAAGTTCGTGCGGGCCAGGATGGCTTCGGCGGCGCCCGACTGGAAGAGGCGCATGAGGTCATCGGTGAGCGACAGGTAGAACCGGCTCTCGCCGGGGTCACCCTGACGACCCGAGCGACCGCGCAACTGGTTGTCGATGCGACGGGACTCGTGGCGCTCGGTGCCCAGCACGTAGAGCCCACCCGCCTCGGTCACCTTCGCGGCCTCTTCGGCGACGGTGTCCCGCATGGACTGGTACACCGTGTCCCACTCGGACTCGTACGCATCGGGCGTCTCGACGGGGTCGAGGTTCTTCGCCCTCATCTCCTGCACGGCGAGGAACTCGGCGTTGCCGCCGAGCATGATGTCGGTTCCGCGACCGGCCATGTTGGTGGCGACCGTCACCGCACCGAGGCGCCCGGCGCGCGCAACGATCTCGGCCTCGCGAGCGTGGTTCTTGGCGTTGAGCACCTCGTGGCGCACGCCCTTCTTAGCCAGCAGGCGGGAGAGGTACTCGCTCTTCTCGACGCTCGTCGTACCGACGAGGACGGGCTGACCGTTGGCGTGGCGCTCGACGATGTCTTCGACGACCTGCGCGAACTTCGCCGTCTCGTTCTTGTAGACGAGGTCGGACTGGTCCTTGCGGATCATGGGCCGGTTGGTGGGGATCGGAACCACGCCGAGCTTGTAGGTCGACATGAACTCGGCCGCCTCGGTCTCGGCGGTACCGGTCATGCCCGAGAGCTTCTCGTACAGACGGAAGTAGTTCTGCAGCGTGACGGTCGCGAGAGTCTGGTTCTCGGCCTTGACCGGCACGCCTTCCTTCGCCTCGATGGCCTGGTGGATGCCCTCGTTGTACCGGCGTCCCACCAGGATGCGCCCGGTGTGCTCGTCGACGATCATCACTTCGTCGTTCATGACGACGTAGTCGGTGTCGCGCTTGAACAGCGCGATCGACTTGATGGAGTTGTTCAAGAACGAGATCAACGGGGTGTTGGCCGACTCGTAGAGGTTATCGATGCCCAGGTAGTCTTCGACCTTCTCGATGCCGGGCTCCAGCACGCCGATGGTGCGCTTCTTCTCGTCGACCTCGTAGTCGACGCCGGCCTCGAGGGTGCGGGCGAGCTTGGCGAACTCCGCGAACCAGCGGTTGGCCTCGCCGGATGCCGGCCCCGAGATGATCAGCGGGGTGCGCGCCTCGTCGATGAGGATCGAGTCGACCTCGTCGACGATGGCGAAGAAGTGACCGCGCTGCACGAGGTCCTCCTTGCGCCACGCCATGTTGTCGCGCAGGTAGTCGAAACCGAACTCGTTGTTCGTGCCGTAGCTGATGTCGGCCTCGTACTGCTCGCGGCGCACCTCGGGCGTCTGGCCCGCGACGACCGTGCCCGTCGTCATGCCGAGCGCGCGGTACACGCGGCCCATGAGCTCCGACTGGTAGCTGGCGAGGAAGTCGTTGACGGTGATGACGTGGACGCCTTTGCCGGCGATCGCGTTCAGGTAGGCGGGCAGGGCCGCCGTCAGCGTTTTTCCTTCACCGGTCTTCATCTCGGCGATGTTGCCCAGGTGCAGGGCTGCGCCGCCCATGACCTGAACGTCGTAAGGACGCTGTCCCAACGTGCGCTTGGCGGCCTCGCGGACGGCTGCGAAGGCTTCGGGCATCAGCTGGTCGAGCGTCTCGCCGGCCTCGTACCGGGCACGCAGCTCGACGGTCTCGTTGCGCAGCTCATCGTCGGTGAGCTGCTCGTAGTCCTCTTCGAGCGCCCCGGTCGCCTTGACGACGCCCTGCAGGCGACGCAGAACGCGACCCTCACCGGCGCGCAGCAGTCTCTCGAGCGGATTTGCCACGAAGAATCTCCATCTGTCGGGTGCAGCGCCCGTGCGGACGCCGGCCTGCGAACAGGCATACAGCGTCCATGTTATCCGTGTTACCCGTTCGTGACCTGCGAAGGACCCGCGATCATCCGGCCGGGTTTCCCGCCCGCAGCGAACACACGGCGACGCGCAGGAAACCGCCGCCTAGGATCGAGCTATGGCGGGTTTCTGGGGCAAGAGGAAGCGCGAAGAAGAAGACGCGGCCGACGCGGATCTGGCGCGTCGGGCCGAATTGGCGATCGTCGCCGCCGACGAACGGGTGCGTCTGACCTCGGACGAGCTCGACTTCGCGCGCGCCGAGCTCGGCGACAAAGCCACCGAAGATCTGGCCGCCGCCCTCGACTCCGTGCGCACGCATCTCGCCGAAGCGTTCCGTCTGCACCAGCTCAACCACGACGAGATCCCCGACACCAAGGAGGAGCTGCGCACACGCAACGCGCGCGTCATCCAGCTGTCCGAGTGGGCGGAGGATCTGCTCGAGGAGCGCACGCAGGTGCTTCAGCCCAAGATCGACGCGGTTCGCCGAGCGCCCGAGACGCTGGCGCGCGTGCGGGCCGACCGCGACCGCCTGGCCGAGCGTGTGCCGAACGCGCGGGAGGTCGTCTCCCGCCTGTCCCACCGGTACAGCGACTCCGCACTGTCGCAGATCGGCGGCAATCCGGAAGAGATCGAGCAGCTGCTCGACTTCGCCGTGCACACGGCGTCGGTGTCGGAACGACGTCGCGAGGCCGGCCAGCGCGAGCAGGCGTCGGTCGCTCTCGAAGCGGCCACCGAGGCGGTCCGTCGTGCCGAGTCGCTCCTGGACGCGGTCGACACCTTCGAGATCGAGGCGCTGCGCGCCGAATCCACCCTCGCCGCGGTCATCGACGACTCCCGTAACGACCTCGTCGAGGCGCGTCGCGGTGCGCAGACCCCGACCGTGACCCAGGCGATGGCGACTCTGCAGAGCGCCCTCTCCGCACTCCCCGCGTCGGGCACGCGCAGCGACCCGTTCGCCGCGTTGTCATCGCTTCGCCAGGCCAACGCCGACCTCGACATCGCTCGGGAGCGCGCTGCCCGCCCGGTCCCCTCGCAGGAGCAGGTCGAGCATGCGATCGACGACGCCGACCGTCAGCTGGCGGTCGCCCGCGGGTTGATCACCGGACACCGCGGGTGGATCGGCGCCGACGCGCGTACTCGCTTCGTCGAAGCCGAACGCCTGCGCGCCGGACTCCCGCTCGGCCCCGTCGCCGAGGACGACCGCGAGACGGTGCTCGCCACAGCTCGACGTGCCGGTTCGCTGGCCTCCGAGTCCCTGCAGATCGCGCAGCGCGACATCGAACAGTCCCGGCCCGACGACTGGGGTGGGAACGGCTACGGCCGCGGCGGCGGGTACGGTCGCGGCGGGGGCATGGGCGGCGGCAACATGGTCGGCGGCATGCTCGGCGGCCTCGTCATCGGCTCGCTGCTCGGCGACATCTTCGACGGCTGAGCGCGGCCGCGCAAAGCGGCGGGCGCGGGGTGGCGCTCCTGCCCGATGCCCGCAGCCATCGGTGCCCCGGCGCCGCTCGACGACCTGACGACGCCCGAGCCGGCGTACCGCACATCCTCCACGCCAGACGCCCCCGTCCTCTCGGACGGGGGCGTCTGTCACGCAGATGTCAGGATGCCGCCTGAATCACCGGCGGAGCCTGTGTCGCGAGGGCGATCACACCGTAGTCCCAGCCCTTGCGGCGGTAGACGACGCTGGGGTGATCGGTGCGGGCGTCGATGAACAGGAAGAAGTCGTGACCGACGAGCTCCATGCGGTCGACGGCGTCTTCGACCGTCATCCACTCGGCGCCGAACTCCTTCTGGCGGATGACGACGGGAGAATAGTCTTCTTCGTCGGCGGCGCCCTCTGCCTGCACCGGAATGGATCCGGTGGCGACGGCGCGAAGAACCTCGACGGAGGCCGGCTCGACGTCGATTCCCGAGAGTTCGCCGGTGCCTTTCTCGAACTTGGCACCGCGCGGGTGGTTGCGGGCGTCGATGCGCTTGTCCTTCGCGCGGCGCACCTGCTCAGAGATCTTGTCGACCGCGAGGTCGAGGGCGGCGAACTTGTCGACGTCCGTCGCCTCCGCCCGGACGACCGGGCCCTTGCCGTCGAGGGTGAGCTCGACCGTGTCGTCCTCCATGCGGCCGTTGCGATAGGCCCGATGAGTCACCTTGACCTCGAGCGCTCCGGCGCGGGGCGCCAGGTGCTCGATGCGACTGACCTTCTCTTCAACCACGGTGCGGAATCGATCGGTGATACCGACTCCCACGCCGACGATGTTGGTGTCCATCAGTGACCTCCTTGTTCCGGGTTCCGCCCGGTCTAAGGGCGGAACAGCCGTCGCCTTCAGTCATCCCCACGCTAGTGGGCGGCCACCGCCGTGTCACGTGCGAATCACCTCTGGTTCACCTGCGGATCCCCCACGACGCGGCGTGTGCGCGAGCGCGACGGCTCGCACATCGGTAGCGCCCGCGGCGCGCAACGCCCGCGCGGCCTCGGCCAGCGTGGCACCCGTCGTGACGACGTCGTCGACGACCACCACCGTCCCGCTGAGGGCCGCGCGCGCCTGGAACACGCCTCGGACGTTCTCGCGCCGTTCGCGCCCGCCGAGTCCACGCTGATCGGCGGGCGCCCCCCGTAGTCCGAGGAGACGCTCGGGCCGCCCGCCCGCCCGTCGCATCAGCAGCTCCACCGGTCGGTAGCCCCGTCGACGGAACGCCGCGCGCGAGGACGGGACCGTCGTGACACGCGCGCCGGGCGGCACGGATGCTGCGAGCGCCGCGGCCAGCGCCGGGGCGAGGTCGCGCGCAAGGGACGTGCGCCCCTCCTCCTTGAACGCCCGGATGACCCGGGCGGCGACGCCGTCGAAAGCCAGAGCGCCGACGACCGGTAGAGAGGAGTCCAGTGTGCGCCGCATCAGACCCGGCGCGAGGTGCTCGCGGCACTCGTCGCACAACGCGACGTCGAGAGTGCCGCAGCCCACGCACGCCATCGGGAGCCAGAACGTCAGCGCGTCGCGGAACGCCGCGGTGAGAGGGGCCGGGAGGATCACGCGACAAGCCTCACGGACCGAGCCTCCGCGCCGTCCGTCGCATCCGCGTTCCGTGGACGGCCGCCGCCTGGGGAGGAGCCTCAGGACGTGGTGCCCTGTTGCGCCGCGAGCACACGGATGCCGGAGGCGACGAGTGTCCAGGAACTGCCGCGGCGGCTGAAGAGGCGTCCTTGATCGTCGAGCACGCGCACGCTCGTGCTGCCCGCCGCCAGCGTCCGGGTGCCCTCCGGCGCCACCGAGTCGCTGCCACGACCGCCCACGCCGAGCTCATGCAGAGAGCTGACCCCGTCCACGCTCGAGAGGACACCCACGTTGGTGTCGTCGAGCCACGCCAGATCGAACGCCCCGGGCTGCGAGAACGACAGCACGTGAGGCGGCCCCAGATCGATGTCGCTGTCGGTGCGTTCGATACCGGCGACCCACACCTCGCGCGCCCCCGACACCGTCACGATGGCGGCGATGCGCGTGCCGTCGCGCGAGATCTGCATGGCCGTGATCTCCGCGGCATCCGGCCAGGCGTTGCCGACGTCGAGGGGCACGCCCTCGGCGGTGATGGCTCGCAATTGGGTGGGCGCCGAGGCCGGGACACTCCAGATCGCTCCCTCGGCGTCAATCGTGGGGGCGATGAGGCCCGGGCGATCGTCGAGCAGGAAGGTGCGCCCGTCGGCGAGGGCGCTGGCCACGCTCCCCTGCTGCGTGCGAACCGCGGCGAGGCTGCGGTCGGCCTCCAACTCGATGGCGGCGGGAGCGAGGGACTCCACGGCGTCGGAGAGCGCACCGAGGGGCTCGACCGCGTCGCCCGCGAGCGAGCCGAACTGCCCGACCGACGTCAGCACGGCCGGCGAGGGGTCGACGCGCGTGACACGGACCGGCACCTCGGTGGCGGCGATGGGCGTTCCACCGACGGTCATCTGCACATCGCTGATGCCGGCGGTGGCCAGACTGCGCACTAGCTGGGTCTGCATGCGGTCGAGCCGTGTCCGGTCCAGGCTCAGCGCCGCCTGCGGCAGCTGCACCTGCGCCACCCCGTTCTGCGACAGCGTGACCGAGCGCCCCACGAGGGACAGCTCGTCGGGGAAGGCGGACTCCACCGCACCCGCCAGCCACGCGCTGGGTTGGCCGTCGACGAGAGCGGTGGCCACGCGACTGGCCACCAGCGCACGGGGGAACCAGCGGACGTCGGGGACGATGAAGCTGTAGGTCGGGTCGAAGTACGCGATGGATGCCGATTGGTAGACGGTCGGGAACACCTCTTCGTACAGCACGACGCCGTCGGGAGCTTCGGTGATACGCCACTGATCGTCGACGCGTGCCAGGGAGAACGACAGCGTCTCGGCCGTGCCCGAGGCGGCGGGGGCGTAGGCGCCGCTGGCATCCACTCCGGCCGTCGCCGTCAGCGACACCGCCACCGAGGTGCCGTCGGCGGCGGCCGTGGCGCGACGATCCGCGAGGCGATCGATCGTCACGCGCGCCCGCGGGTCCCACTGCGTGCCCGTGGCCAGGAAGAGCTTCGCGGTGGCCCAGTCGTCGGCGGGTCCGGAGCCGGCTCGGAGGAAGCCCTCGACGATCTCCGTCGGGGTGGCGTCGTCCTGGGGGCCGTCGGGGACGAAGGCGAAGGCCTGGGCGTCGTCGGACTGCGGTCCGCGGCCCGGGTTGACGTACCCGGAGGTGGGGAGCCCGGTGCACGCGGTCAGGGCGAGCACGAGCGCGAGGCTGACGAGGGCGAAGGCGCGTCTCATAGGAGCCTCCTGACCCCGGGGCGCGTGGAGATGGGCTGCGTGAGCCCGAGGGACTCCAGGGCGCCCCCTTGTTCGTCGTCGGGCTTGAGCGGCAGCGGCGAGCCGGTCACCGGCTTCCCGTCGCGCGGGAGGGTGAGGACGAAGTTCGATCCGCGGCCGAGTTCCGACCACACCGCCAGAGTGCCGCCGTGCAGGCGCGCGTCCCCGAGCGCGATCGACAGGCCCAGGCCCGTGCCGCCGATCGTGCGCACGCGCGAGGGGTCGGCACGCCAGAAGCGGTCGAACACGCGCTCGACGTCCTCGGCGCGCATGCCCAGGCCGAAATCGCGCACGCCGAGCGAGATGGCATCCCGATCACTGTCGACCGAGACGACGATCGGACGGCCCTCGCCGTGCTCGATCGCGTTGCCGAGGAGGTTTCGGACGATCCGGCGGATGCGGCGGGCGTCCATGTCGACGGGGGTGTACCCGCCGGGCGCCACCAGACGCACGTCGGAGCGGTGGGCCTCGGCCAGTTGCTCCATCGACAGGATGACGTCCTCGGCGAGGTGCGCGAGGCTGGTGGGCTCGAGCTCGAGCTGCACCGACCCCGCGTCGTACCGGCTGATCTCGAGCAGGTCGGTCAGCAGCACCTCGAAGCGCTGCACCTGCGCGTGCAGCAGTTCGGCGGCGCGACCGGTGACGGGGTCGAACTCCGCGCGCTGGTCGTTGATCATGTCGGCGGCGAGTTTGATGGTCGTCAGGGGGGTGCGCAGCTCGTGCGAGACGTCGGAGACGAAACGCTGCTGCACGAGCGACAGGTCGGCGAGTTCTTTGATCTGCGACTCGATGCTGTCGGCCATGGCGTTGAAGGAGCGGTTCAACGTCGCCAATTCGTCTTCACCGCGCACCGGCAGGCGCACTCCCAGATCGCCCGCGGCGAGCTTCGCGCTGGTCTCGGCGGCATCCGCGATCGGGGTGGTGACCGACCGCAGGACGAACCAGGCGATCGCCCCGATGAGCACGACGAGCACGAGGCCCACCACCCACAGCAGCACCTGCACGAACGAGAGCGTCTGCGAGGCGCTGACGAGGTCGTACCCCATGTACAGCTCGTACGAGTCGACCCCGTCCGAGGCCGGGAACCGCAGTTGGTGTCCCACCAGGATGCCGGGCACCTCGCGCCCGTCGGACGGAAGCGCCACCGACTGCCACCACTGCAGGTCGGGGCTGGACTGCACCTGCGTGCGCAGGGCGTCACTGACCAACGCCGACTCGAAGGCGGGTGAGATGAAGGGCTGAGGAGCGAGCGGGGAAGGGGGTCCGATGCGGTACAGCGCGATGAGGTCGCTCGAAGACTGCTGCGACAAGCGGGTCGCGATGCCGTTCATCAGGGTCTGTGCGGCGGCGGGATCGGTGGAATCGACCGCGGCGTCGAGGGTCGCCTGTGCGGCGGCCGTGGCGCGCTGCGCCTCGAGCAGCACCTGATCCTTGCGGGCGGTGAACAGCTCGTTCTGGATGACGAGGGCCATGGCCAGGCAGGTGGCGAGGATCGTGGCCGCGGTGAGCGTGACGGTGATGACGATGGTGCGGAACCGCAGCGACCGGCGCCAGAGCGTGCGCAGACGATCGCGCGACGCCCGCCAATCGCGCAGGCCGCGTGGCCGGGGCGGGAGGGTGCGCACCGCCCCCGTCATGAGGTGCTCAGGCCACCGCGCCGGCGCGGTAGCCCACGCCGCGCACGGTGGTCACGATCCGCGGGTTGTCGGGGTCGGCCTCGACCTTGGCGCGCAGGCGCTGGACGTGGACGTTCACCAGGCGGGTGTCGGCCTTGTAGTGGTAGCCCCACACCTGCTCCAGCAGCATCTCGCGCGAGAACACCTGCTGCGGCTTCTCGGCGAGCGCGACGAGGAGTTCGAACTCCAGCGGGGTGAGCCCGATCGGCGCGTCGCCCCGACGCACCTCGTGGGCCGCGACATCGACGACCAGATCGCCGATGCGGAGGGTCTCGTCGACCGGGGACTGCACGGGGCGGAGGCGCGTGCGGATGCGGGCGACGAGCTCCTTCGGGTTGAAGGGCTTCATGATGTAGTCGTCGGCGCCCGATTCGAGCCCCTTGACCACGTCGGCGGTGTCGGTGCGCGCGGTCAGCATGATGATCGGGACACCCGACTCGGCGCGCACGCGCGTGCAGATCTCGATGCCGTCGACGCCCGGAAGCATGAGGTCGAGGAGGATGAGGTCGGGCCGCTCGGTGCGCCACGCGTCGACCGCTTGCGCTCCGTCGGTGCAGAAGACGGTGTCGAATCCCTCGGTGCGCAGCACGATGCCGATCATCTCGGCCAGCGCGGTGTCGTCGTCGACAACCAGGATCCGTGAAGTCATTCGGGTACGTCTTCCAGCTCGGACCCGCTCGGAAACGGGCATGACGCCCCCGGTGGGGGCATGTCTCTTCGAGAGTAGTCGACCTGCCTGCACGGGAGGCGAGCGTGTCGGGGGTGTGTGACACGATGAACGGACCGCCATGTGACGAGGAGGCGCCACCGTGACCGCGTACCCCGCCTGGACTCCGGCATCCCGCCCGGGGATCGTTCCGCTGCACCCGTACGGGTTCGGCGCGATCCTGGGTCGCTCGTTCGTCGCGCTGCGTCACAACCCGAAGGTGCTGTTGGGCTTCGCGCTGATCACCCAGGCCGTGGCCTACGTCGTCTTGACCGCCGCCGTCGCCGCCGCCGCGGTCGCGAGCTTCGCACGCCTCGACACCGTGGCCCCCGGAGGCGACGACTTCGACGCCATCCTGGCGGGCTCGATCGTGCTCACCGGCGCCACGGCTCTCGTCCTGGGCGTCGCCACGGGCGCGCTGAGCGTCATCGTGCAAGGCGTCGTGGTCGCCGAGGTCGCTCACGCCGTCGTCGCCGAGAAGCCCTCCCTCAGAGCCGTCTGGGCGCGCGTGAAACCCGTCGTCTGGCGATTGATCGGGTACAGCGCCCTCACCCTTCTCGCCGTCGTCGTCGCGGTCGGGGTTCTCGCGGGCATCGTCGCCCTGCTGGTGATGTCGGTGCTCTGGCTCGGCATCCTCTTCGGGGTGCTGGCCGTGCTCGGGCTCATCGTCGTCTCGCTGTGGCTCGCGACCAAACTCTTCCTGGTGCCGTCGGTCATCATCCTCGAGCGCGCGCCGGTGTTCCGCGCGATCGGTCGATCGTGGCGGCTGACGCGCAGGCGGTTCTGGTCGACGCTCGGCGTCCTGGTGGTCATCTCGGTCGCGTTCAGCATCATCGCGCAGATCATCTCGATCCCCTTCAGCCTCATCGGCGGCTTCGTGCCGATCATCATCGCGCCGACGGGTGAGACCGAGACCGGCGCGCTCGTCGGTCTGATCGCGGTTCAGATCGTCGGCCAGCTCGGCATCCTGCTCGTTCAGTGCATCGCGCTCGTGGTGCAGTCCACCTCGGCCGCACTCGTGTACGTCGACGCCCGCATGCGCGTGGAGGCGCTCGACCACGACCTGCAGACGTATGTCGAGGCGCGGGACGCCGGAGCGGCCGATCTCAGCGACCCCTACCTCGTCGGTGTCGGACGGGTCGTCCCGCGCCCCGCACCCGCGCCGTTCGGCTCGATGACCGGGCAGCCCGGATACGCCGGGCAGCCGGGATACGCCGGGCAGCCGGGGTACGCCGGGCAGCCCCCCGTCGACACGGCCACCGCGGGCGGCCCGGGTTCGGCGACCCCCGGGTCCACCTCGACCGCGCCGGTCATCCCCGCGCCCCCTCGGCCCGACACCGCAGGGACGACCCCCACCACGTGGGCTGCCCCCGGATCGAACGGCGACGCGTGACGGTCCCGTCCCTCCCTGCCGCGGTGTTCCCGCTGCTCCCCGATCCCGACCAGGCCCGGGAGTGGGCCGAGCAGGAACTGGCCGATCCGACCTATCAGGCCGCGGAGCCGACCTTCATCGACCGCATCGCCCAGGCGGTGGGACGGTTCCTCGGCGACCTGCTGCGCGTGCCCGACACGTCCGGGTGGGGGCCGTCGGCGCTCATCGTGCTCGCGATCGTCGTCGCCGCCCTGATCGTGGTCGCCCTCCTCATCTGGGGACGCCCGCGACTCGCGTCGCGCGCGACACCGCCGGCCCACGCCCTCTTCGACGACGACGTGCGATCCGCCGATGAGCTGCGGGCCGACGCCGGGGAGGCAGCCGCGCGAGCGGACTGGGACCACGCGATCGTCCTGCGCTTCCGCGCCTTCGCCCGGGGTCTGACCGAACGCGGTCTCGTCGACCCGCCGCCCGGCGCCACCGTCCGCGCGTTCTGCCGCGAAGCGGCCTCCGCTCTTCCGTCCCTGGCATCGCCCCTCGACACCGCCGCGGAAATCTTCGACGACGTGCGCTACCTGCGCCGACCCGGAACCATCGAGCGCTACCGCGCGATCGTCGACCTCGACGACCAGGCCGTGCGCACGCGCCCGACGCCGGCGGCCACGACGTGAGCGGCGTGACGGCATCCGCCCCGTCCCGCTGGCGCGGAGCCCTCGGCTGGGTGGCCCTCGCGGTGGCGCTTCTGCTCGTCGCCGTCGTCGGCGGCACCCTCGTCTACGGCGGGTACACGCAGAGAGCAGCCCTCGACCCCGAGTCGGCCGGTCCCGACGGAACCCGCGCCGTCGTCCGCATCCTGGAGCGGCAGGGCGTGAGCGTGACCGTCGCGCGCGACCGCGCGGCGGCCGAGCGGGCGCTGGCGGGCGGTCAGGCGACGCTGGCCCTGCGCGACGCCCCCATGTTGTCCGACGAGGCGCTGCGCGATCTGACCGGTCGCGCACGCCACGTCGTGTTGCTCGAACCCCGCACCCGCACTCTCGACGTGCTCCTCGACGGATCCCGTCTCGGCGGGTTCGCCGACGACCAGGCCGTCGCCGCTGACTGCTCCGTGCCCGCCGCGTCCAACGCGGTCACGGCCCGCGTCGGCGAACTGATGACGCCGAGCGATGACGTGCAGGGCTGTTTCCCGGTCGACGGGGAGTTCGGCCTGCTCACCCAGGAGACGGCGGGCCGCACGGTCACCGCCCTCGACGCTCTGGCGACCCTGACCAACGCGACGCTCCCCCGCGATGGGGATGCGGCACTTTCCCTCGCCGTTCTCGGCCAGGCCGACTCCCTCGTCTGGTACATGCCCTCCCCCGCCGACGCCGATCGCGCGACCGACGCCCCGACACTGGGCGAGCTGACCCCGCCCTGGGTCACCCCCGGCATTCTGCTGCTCCTCGTCGCCGCTCTGGTCGCCGCCATCTGGCGCGGACGACGGTTCGGCCCCCTCGTGACCGAGCGTCTCCCGGTCACCGTGCGTGCGAACGAGACGACCGAGGGGCGCGCCCGTCTCTACGCCACCGCGCGCGATGCGCCCCACGCGCTCGAGGAACTGCGACGGGCCGCGCGCAGGCGCCTCGAACGGCTGCTCGGGCTGTCGGCGCGCAGCGCCCCCGATCACGTCGCCGACGCGGTCGCCGAGCGCCTGGGCGCCGACCGCACGCGGGTGCGCGGCATCCTCGTCGACGATCAGCCCCGGACCGACCGCGACCTGGTCGCGGCCGCCGACAGACTCCGCGACCTCGAGGCGAGCGTGCGCGCCGCCGTCCGAACCGAAGGGACCACACCATGACCGACAGCCCCGAGAACCCGGCCTGGCCGGCGCCCTCGCACCCGGCCCAGGTCCCCGCGCCGACGAGCGCCGACGACCCCGGAGCCTCGGCAGCGGGCTCCGACGCACCCCCGATGACCGGCGCCGCCGCCGCGGATCGGGGCCCCGCCGCCGGCTCGATGTCCCCTGCCGCCGGGACCCCCGCGCCGGCCCCCGCGGCCGCGCCGCCGACGACCGCTCCCGCCACCACGCGCGCGCAGGCCCGAGCCGCCGACGACCACGTCGCCCTCCGCGAGGCGATGCACCGCGTGCGCATCGAAGTCGGAAAAGCCGTCGTCGGGCAGGACGGTACCGTCACGGGTCTCCTGATCGCGCTGCTTTCGCGGGGCCACGTCCTGCTCGAGGGCGTTCCCGGCGTCGCCAAGACGCTGCTCGTGCGCTCGTTCAGTCGCGCCCTCGGCCTCGACACGCGTCGCGTGCAGTTCACTCCCGATCTCATGCCCGGGGACGTCACCGGCTCGCTGGTCTACGACCCGCGCGCGGGCGGGTTCGACTTCCGCCCCGGCCCGGTTTTCACCCACGTGCTGCTCGCCGACGAGATCAACCGCACGCCCCCCAAGACCCAGGCGGCCCTACTGGAGGCGATGGAGGAGCGGCAGGTGTCGTCCGACGGCGAGAGCCGCACGCTGCCCGACCCGTTCCTCGTCGCCGCGACGCAGAACCCGATCGAGCACGAGGGCACCTACACCCTGCCCGAGGCGCAACTCGATCGCTTCCTGCTCAAGCTCGTCGTCGACCTGCCCGGGCGCGATGCCGAAGTGGACGTGCTCCGGCGCCACGCGGGCGGCTTCGACCCCCGCCGGCTCGGCGACGCGGGGCTGAACGCGGTCGTCACGGCCGACGAGATCCTGGCGGCACAGCGCGCGGCGGCATCCGTCGCCGTCGACGACGACCTCCTGGGCTACGTGGTGGATCTGGCCCGCGCCACCCGTCAGAGTCCCTCGGTGCTGCTGGGGGTCAGCCCCCGCGCGACGACGGGACTGCTCGCCGCCGCGAAGGCCTGGGCGTGGCTCGGCGGATACCCGGCGATCACCCCCGACCACGTGCAGACAATGCTCGTGCCCGTGTGGCGTCACCGCATCCGCCTGCGCCCCGAGGCGGAGATCGAGGGCGTCTCGGTGGATGCCATCCTCACCTCCGTCCTGCAGCAGACCCGCGTCCCCATCTGATGTTCGTCACCGGCCGCCTCGCCCTTCTCGTCGCCCTCGGCGTCGTCCCCGTCGTGCTGCTGAGCACCGCGGGGGTGCCGGCGTGGGCCGCCGCGGGTGGGTGGGTGCTGCTGAGCGCGCTGCTGGCGATCGCCGACATGACGCGGGCCGCCGACCCACGGCGTGTCGAGGTCACCCGGACGCACCCGGACCGCGCGCTGCTCGACACCGCCGTCGCGGGTGAGCTGCGGGTGCGCAACCTCGGTGGGCGCACCCTGCGGGCGAGCGTCCGCGACGCCTGGCAGCCGACGGCCGGTGCGCCCGAGGCGCGTCTGCTCTACACCGTCCCCGCCGGCGAGCGTCGCGCCGCGCCCCTGGGGCTGCTCCCCCGGCGTCGGGGCGAGTTGCGCAGCGCCTTCGTCGTCGTGCGCTCGGTCGGCCCGTTGGGCCTCGCCGGCCGGCAGGCCGTGATCGATGCACCGGCCCGCATCCGCGTGCTCCCACCGTTCACCTCGCGCCGACACTTGCCGTCGCGCCTGGCGCGCCTGCGCGAACTCGACGGCAACACCACGCTGCAGGTCCGCGGTCAAGGCACCGAATTCGACAGCCTGCGCGAGTACGTCCGCGGCGACGACGTGCGCTCCATCGACTGGCGCGCTACGGCCCGTGCGGGAACGACGATGCTGCGCACCTGGCGGCCGGAGCGCGACCGGCACGTCGTCGTCGTCATCGATACCGGCCGCACGGCCGCCGCCCGGGTCGGCGACGGGGTGCGCCTGGATGCGGCCATGGAGGCAGCACTGCTGCTGTCGGTGCTCGCGACCCGCGCCGGCGACCACGTGCACCTGCTGATGTTCGACCGGGTCACCCGCGCGCGCGTCACCCGCGTCGACGGCGCGCAGCTGCTGCCCGCCCTGGTGGATGCCATGTGCCCGGTCGACCCGCAGCTGATCGACACCGATTGGGACGCCGCCTTCGCGCAGGTGCGCGGCCTGTCCGTGCGCCCGGCCCTCGTCGTGCTGCTCACCGCCGCCGACGACCCTGAGGCCGCGCGTGCCTTCCTCGCGTCGCTCCCGGCCGTCGCCGCGCGGTCGCGGTTGCTGGTGGCGACCGCGACCGACGGTCCGGGCGAGGCGCCGCCGCACCGGGACGCCGCCGACGTGTACGCCGCCGCGGCGATGGAGCGCGCGCGTCACGACGCCGAACGCGTGCGCGATGCCGTCGTGCGCGCGGGCGGCGATGCCGTGTCGGCGTCGGCCGACGACCTGCCGCCCCTCGTCGCCGACCGCTACCTGGCTCTGAAGGCAGCGGGCCGTCTCTAGCACGCTCAGCCCCCATGCAGCCCGAGACATACGTCGCGGCTTATCCTGAGGGGTACCCTTCGAGCCGTCCGCGCGTCCCCTCCGTGCCCGGCTGCGCCGTCTACGCACAGGATGCGGGAGCTCTCTTGCCAGGTAATGCCACCACGCACTTCGATGATGTGGCCCTCGTTTCGGTGGCGAGCGTCCTGCCCAGCCGCGTGACGACGTCCGATGACATCGAGGCGCGACTGGCCCCGGCGCTGGAGCGCCTCAAGCTCAAGCCCGGCCTTCTGCGCCGCGTCGCGGGCGTCAACGAACGCCGCAACTGGGCCGAGGGGGAGTCCTCCGACGAGGCCACGATCGCCGCCGGGAAGCAGGCCCTCGCCGAGGCGGGGGTCGACCCCAGCGAGGTCGGTCTCATCATCAACACCTCCGTCACGCGCAAGCACCTCGAGCCCTCGGTCGCCGTGCGCCTGCACCACGGCTTGGGGCTCCCGAGCTCGGCGGTCAACTTCGACGTCGCCAACGCCTGTCTCGGTTTCATCAACGGCATGAGCCTGGCCGCCGGCATGATCCAGTCGGGTCAGATCAAGTACGCCCTGATCGTCAACGGCGAAGACGCCGACGAGATCCAGGTCAACACCATCAACCGCCTCGTGCGAGAAGACCTCGACCGCGACGCCTTCATGCAGGAGTTCGCCTCGCTGACCCTGGGCTCGGGAGCCGCCGCCGCGGTCCTCGGCCGCGCCAGCGACCACCCCGAGGGTCACCGCATCGTCGGCGGCGTGACGCGCGCCGCCACGGAGTTCTACGACCTGTGCGTGGGCAGCGTCGACGGCATGTTCACCGACGCCAAGGCGCTACTGAAGGGCGGACTCGACCTCGTCGTGTCGGCATGGAAAGAAGCCAAGGGCGAGTTCGACTGGACGGGCATGGACCGCTACGTCACGCATCAAGTGTCGTCGGTGCACACGTCCGCGATCGTTCGTGCCGCCAAGCTCGACCGCACCCGTGTGCCCGTCACCTACCCGACCCTGGGCAATGTGGGCCCGGCATCCATTCCGATCACCCTTGTCGACGAGCAGAAGACGCTGCGCCGGGGCGATCGCGTCCTGCTGATGGGAGTGGGCTCCGGGCTGAACACCGGCATGCTGGAGCTGGCCTGGTGAGGGTGACCGCCCTGGGTGCGACCCTTCCCCCGGTGGGCCTGCCCGGGCTCGACCCGGCCCTCTCGCGCCTGGTGGCGGTCGACGGCGTCGCCGCCGACGCCGGTGCCACGCGTACGTGGCACGTGCTCGACACCGGCGACGCCCTCGCCGAGCGCGGCATCCCGCCCCTGGGCACCATCGTCGCCGTGCACGGCAACCCGACGTGGTCCTTCCTCTGGCGCGCGCTCGTGAACGCCTCGCTGTCACGCGCCGAGGGCGGCCGCGCGGCCTGGCGCGTCGTGGCCGTGGACCAGCTCGAGATGGGGTTCTCGGAGCGCTCGAGCCTGCGGCGCCCCCTGGCCCAGCGCATCGCGGACCTCGGCGCCCTCGTCGACGAACTCGGCATCCGGGGTCCGGTCGTCACGATCGGGCACGACTGGGGTGGCCCGGTCTCGCTCGGGTGGGCGGTCGAGAACCGCGACCGCCTCGCCGCTGTCATCGCCCTGAACACCGCCGTGCACCATCCCGACGGCGCCCCGCTGCCGTTCGCGTTGCGGGTGGCGACGGCCCGCGGCATGCTGGCCGCCGGCACGACGGGCACGACGGCGTTCCTCGACACCACTCTGGCGCTCGCCGATCTCGACCCGGCCGTGCGCCACGCCTTCCGCGCGCCGTACGCCACCGTCGCGCGCCGCCGAGGGATCGGCGGCTTCGTGGCCGGCATCCCCGCGACCGCGGCCGACGAGAGCACGCCCGCGCTGCGACGCTTGTCGGCGGGGCTCCGCCGGCTCGATGTGCCCGCGCTGCTCCTGCGCGGTCCGAAGGACCCGGTGTTCGGCGAGGGCCACCTCGACGACCTGACCGAGCGCCTGCCGCACGCCGACGTGCATCGTTTCGAGGGCGCCGGGCACCTCCTCGCCGAGGAGCGGCCCTACGCCGACGTCGTGCTCGACTGGCTCGACGAGAAGGTCGTGGATGCCGCGGTTCCCGTGCCCAGCACCCGTCGCGCAGCCGCGACCGGGCGCCGGGTAGCGGCGCTCGCCCGCGCAGACGCCGAGACCGTCAGCGGGACCCCGGCGGACGGCAGCGTCGGAGTCCCCGCCACGACGTCATCCAGCCCCACCGGCCATCTCTGGGACGCCCTGGACGCCCGCCGCGGCGACGACGACACCGCCGTCATCGACATGAGCACCTCGCGCAACGGGGAACCGCTGCGCGTGAGCTGGAGCCAGCTCGCCGCCCGGGTCGACGAGATCGCCGCGGGCCTCGACGCCTTCGGCGTCCGAGCGGGTGACCGCGTCTCGCTGCTCGTGCAGCCCGGCCCCACCCTGACCGCCGCTCTGTACGCGTGCCTGCGCATCGGCGCCGTCGTCGTCGTGGCCGACCGGGGTCTCGGCATCCGGGGTCTGTCGCGCGCCGTCCGCGGCGCCGTGCCCGACGTCGTCATCGGCGAGGTGGCGGGCCTCGCCGCCGCTCGCGCCCTCGGGTGGCCCGGTCGTCGCATCTCGGCCGCGTCCCTCCCCGCTGCGAGCTCCAAGGCCCTGGGCGTCGAGGCGAGCCTGTCCGACCTGGCCCGCGCCGGGCGCGGTCGCCCCCTGCCCGCACCTCCCGCGTCCGACGCCGAGGCCGCGGTGCTGTTCACCTCGGGCTCGACGGGGCCGGCCAAGGGCGTCGTGTACACGCACGCTCAGCTCACGGCGCTGCGCGACACCCTCGCCGCGCACTTCGGCGTCACCGCCGACACGGGCCTGGTGACCGGCTTCGCGCCGTTCGCCCTGCTCGGCCCCGCACTCGGCACGCGCTCGGCGACACCCGACATGGACGTCTCGGCTCCGCGCACCCTCACCGCCGCCGCCGTCGCCGCCGCCGTGCGGGCCTCGGATGCGCGGATGGTGTTCCTCTCCCCCGCGGCGGTGGCCAACGTCGTCGCGACGGCGTCGGACCTCACCGCCGATGACAGCGCGGCGCTGGACCGGGTCGAGACGTTCCTCTCGACCGGCGCACCGGTCGGCATCGATCTGCTGCGACGTGCGCAGCGACTGATGCCGAACGCCGTCGCGCACACGCCGTACGGCATGACCGAGTGCTTGCTCGTCGCCGACGTGACGCTCCCCGAGATCGAAGAGGCGGCGGGAGACCGCGGCGTGTGCGTGGGCCGTCCGCTCGGTACCGGTCAGGTGCGCATCTGCGCGCTCGACGCCGAGGGACGCGCCGCGGGCGAGCCGACGACCGATGCCGGGGTGACCGGCGAGATCGTCATCTCCGCGCCCCACCTCAAGCGCGGATACTTCCGGCTCTACCTCACCGACCGCGACGCGCGTCGCGGGCTCCCCGACCGCTGGCACCGCACCGGCGACGTCGGCCACCTCGACGCCGACGGGCGCCTCTGGGTCGAGGGGCGACTCCCCCACGTCATCACCACGGCCGAGGGACCGGTCACCCCCGTCGGCGTCGAGCAGGATGCCGAGACCGTCGGTGCCGTGACGCGCGCGGCCGCCGTGGGGGTCGGACCCATGGGTCGGCAGGTCGTCGTCGCGGTCGTCGAGGCCGGCGTGCGGCGCCCCGGGCTGGCATCCCCTGCTCTGACCGAGTCGGTGCGCGCGGCAACCTCGCAGCGTCTGGCGGCCGTGCTCGTCGTGCCGAGTCTTCCCACCGACATCCGACACAACTCGAAGATCGACCGCTCACGCGTCGCCGCCTGGGCCGAGCGCCTGCTGGCCGGCGAGAAGCCCACCGCGCTGTGAAGGTTCTCGCGACCGGCGCCTCCGGTTTCCTCGGCCGCGCCGTCGTGCGCGCGCTGCAGGACGCCGGTCACGAGGTGCGCACCCTCCAGCGTCGTCCCTCGGGCGTCGATCGCGCCGAGGATCGGCTCGGTTCAGTGACGGATCCGGATGCCGTGGCATCCGCCCTCGACGGCGTCGACGGCGTGGTGCACCTGGCCGCGAAGGTCTCGCTCGCGGGTGATCCGGCGCAGTTCCGCGCGGTCAACGTCGAGGGCACGCGAACGCTCCTCGACGCGGCCTCCGCGGCCGGGGTGTCGCGCATCGTGCACGTGTCGTCGCCGTCGGTCGCGCACGCGGGTCACGCGCTGGCCGGGGTGGGCGCCGATCCGGCCGATCCGGATGCCGCGCACGGCGAGTACGCCCGCACGAAGGCCGAGGCCGAGCTGCTGGCGCTCTCTCGCGCCGGATCGGGCACCGCGCTCGTCGCGATACGCCCGCACCTGGTGTGGGGGCCCGGCGATACGCAGCTCATCGCGCGCATCGTCGACCGCGCCCGCCGGGGCCGTCTGCCGCTGTTGAACGGCGGGACGGCGCTCATCGACTCCACGTACGTCGACAACGCGGCATCCGGGATCGTCGCCGCCCTCGGCCGTGTCGATGACGTCAGCGGGCGGGCCTACGTCCTGACGAATGGCGAGCCACGACCGGTGGGCGATCTGCTCGCGGGGATCTGCCGCGCCTCGGGCGTCGAGCCGCCCCGGTTCAGTGTGCCGGCGGGGCTCGCTCGCGCGGCCGGCGCGCTGGTCGAGCGCGTGTGGGCCGTGCGCCCGGGCGCGGACGAGCCGCCCATGACCCGATTCCTGGCCGAGCAACTGTCGACGGCGCACTGGTTCGATCAGACCGAGATCCGTCGCGACCTGCGCTGGACTCCCGCGGTGTCGCTCGACGAGGGTCTGCGACGCTTGTCGCTCGCCTGAACGGCGCACAACTCCCGCAGATCCGCGTCGCACGTCTCGGAGACCGGCGGTCGCCGGACACGACGCAGGAGTTTTGCCGCCCGAGTCTCCCTCGAGCCCCCGGAAACAGACCGCCGCACCCGCTGTTCCTGCGTTGTGTCCAGAGCCGACCACGGACCTTGTCGCCTGCACAACCCCTGCAGTACCCCGCCCTCCAGACCCGACCCCGCTGCGCGGAGGACACAACGCAGAAGTTCTGCTGACCTCTGGCCGCCGCGCCCCGACTCTGTCGCACGTGGAACGCGAGACTCCTGCGTTGTGTCCGGGCCTGTGCGTGCTGCAGAACCGACGGAAGGCCCGCCCCCGATAGGGGACGGGCCTTCCGGATGCCGCGACGACAGCCGCGGCGAACGAACTCAGACCAGGTCGAACCGGTCGAGCTCGGTGACCTTGCGCCAGGCCGCGACGAAGTCGTACACGAACTTCTCCTTCGCGTCGTCGGAGGCGTAGACCTCGGCGAGAGCCCGCAGCTCGGAGTTCGATGAGAACACCAGGTCGACGCGCGTGCCGATCCCGATGCGCTCCCCCGATCCGTCGCGGGTGCCCTCGAACGCGTGCTTGCCGGAGTCGAGCGGCTTCCACGCCGTACCGAGGTCGAGGAGGTTCGCGAACACGTCGTTGGTCAGCGCGCCCGGAGTGTCGGTGAACACACCCCAGTCGCTGCCGTCCCAGTTCGCACCGATGGCGCGGAGGCCGCCGACGAGAACCGTCATCTCGGGCGCGGTGAGCGTCAGCAGATTGGCCTTGTCGAGCAGGAGGAACTCCGCCGGCAGCCGCGCCTCGCGCGAGGCGTAGTTGCGGAAGCCGTCGGCGATCGGCTCGAGCCAGCGGAACGACTCGATCTCGGTCTGCTCCTGCGACGCGTCGGTGCGGCCGGGAGTGAAGGGCACCTCGACCTCGACGCCACCGGCGAGGGCGGCCTGCTCGACACCGGCGTTGCCCGCGAGCACCAGCAGGTCGGCGATCGAGACCTTCTTACCGTCCGCGGCCCCCGCGTCGAAGCCGGCCTTGACGTTCTCGAGCACCTCGAGCACGGATGCCAGCTGCTCGGGGTTGTTGACCGCCCAGCTCTTCTGCGGCTCGAGGCGGATGCGCGCGCCGTTCACTCCGCCGCGCTTGTCGCTCCCGCGGAACGTGGATGCCGCCGCCCACGTCGTGGTGACGAGCTGCTGGACCGTCAGGCCGCTGTCGAGGATCTGCTGCTTCAGCGCCGCGGCGTCGGCCGCGTCGATGAGCGTGTGGTCGACGGCGGGGACGGGGTCCTGCCAGACGAGCACCTCGGCGGGCACCTCCGAGCCGAGGTACCGCTCGCGCGGGCCCATGTCACGGTGGGTCAGCTTGAACCAGGCGCGGGCGAAGGCGTCCTGGAACGCGGCGGGGTCCTCGGCGAAGCGACGCGAGATCTTCTCGTACGCCGGGTCGACGCGGAGGGCCAGGTCACTGGTGAGCATGCGGGGCTCGCGGCGGCCGTTCGAGTGCGCCTCGGGGACCATGTCGGCGCCGCCGCCGTTGACGGGACGCCACTGGTGGGCACCCGCGGGGCTCTGGAAGAGCTCCCACTCGTAGGCGAAGAGGATGTGGAAGAACTCGTTGTCCCAGCGGGTCGGGTGGTAGGTCCAGGTGACCTCGAGACCGCTGGTGATGGTGTCGTCGCCCTTACCGGTGCCGTGGCTGTTCTTCCAGCCCAGACCCTGGTCGTTGATGTCGGCGGCCTCGGGGTTGACACCCACATTCGAGTCGCTCGCGGCGCCGTGCGTCTTGCCGAAGGTGTGGCCGCCGGCGATGAGGGCGACGGTCTCTTCGTCGTTCATGGCCATACGGCCGAACGTCTCGCGGATGTCGTGAGCCGACAGCTGCGGGTCGGGGGTGCCGTTGGGCCCCTCCGGGTTGACGTAGATGAGACCCATCTGCACGGCTGCGAGGGGGCGCTCCAGCTCACGGTTGCCGGTGTAGCGGTCGTCACCGAGCCAGGTGGTCTCGGGGCCCCAGTACACGTCGTCGTCGGGCTCCCACACGTCGGTGCGGCCGCCGGCGAAACCGAAGGTCGGGAACCCCATGTCCTCCAGCGCGACGTTTCCGGCGAGGATCATCAGGTCGGCCCACGAGATCGACTGGCCGTACTTCTTCTTGATCGGCCAGAGCAGGCGGCGGGCCTTGTCGAGGTTGACGTTGTCGGGCCAGCTGTTCAGGGGGGCGAAGCGCTGCATGCCCGCGCCCGAGCCGCCACGGCCGTCGGTCACGCGGTAGGTGCCGGCGCTGTGCCAGGCCATGCGGATCATCAGGGGCCCGTAGTGACCGAAGTCGGCGGGCCACCAGTCCTGCGAGGTCGTCATGACGTGCTGGATGTCGCTCTTCACGGCATCCAGATCCAGCGCTTCGAAGGCGGCGCGGTAATCGAAGCCCTCGTCGAGGGGGTCGCGCAGGGCGTTGTTCTTCGCGAGGATCTTCACGTTCAACGATTCGGGCCACCACACGCGGTTGGCCGACCCCTGGGTGGGGTGCGGCAGGGCCCCCGCGGGCTCGCTGTCGGCGGGGGCCTCGCCCACGGGCAGTCGGTTGTCGTCGGGGGCGGCGCCGTCGGGGAAGACGGGGCATCCGTTCAGAGTGTCGCTCATCGGGATCCTCTCAGTGGTTCGGCTTCGGACTTCGCTCGACAATCGGAGCACACGCCCCAGAACGTCACCTCGGCGCTCTCGATGAGGTAGCCGCTTCCCTCCGGCACGTGCAGGCACGGGGCCGAACCCACGACGCAGTCCACGTCGTCGATGCGCCCGCACGAGGTGCACACCACGTGGTGGTGGTTGTCGCCCACGCGCAGTTCGAACGTGCCGGCGTGACCGGCGGGTTCGATGCGGCGCGCGAGACCCGCGTCGGCGAAGTCGCCGAGCGCGTTGTACACGGACTGCTTGCTGGTACCGGGAAGGATGCCGCGGATACCGTCGAACACGGCGTCCGCTGTCGCGTGCGGATGCACGCGCAGAGCCTCGAGCACGGCGACGCGCGTCGCCGTCACCCGTAGACCCGCGCCACGGATGAGGTCATCCGCGGTGGCATCCGGTCGACTGTCGAGCACGATCCGAGCCTATCCAGTTTTGAGTGAATCAAAAATGACACGCCGGGAAACGATCAGGATCCCGGATGCCGTTCACCCGGCCGTCAGCGTCGGCGTCCCCGCCTCGTACTCGGTGACGTCCCCCGTCTCACCGGCGCGCACGGCTCGGCGGCCGACCCACAGCATGTAGAAGAGGAAGACACCCAGCGCTGCGGCCCCGATGGCGATCTTGAGCTGCCAGGGCCAGTCGCGCGGCGTCACGAACCCCTCGACGACACCGGAGAGCGCGAGGGCGAAGACGAGGCCCACCGCCACCGTGGCGAGCGAGCGGCCGGCCGCGGCGAGGGCCTCCGCTCGTGTGCGGCGGCCCGGTGCGACCCACGCCCAGAAGATCTGGAGTCCCGCCGCCCCCGCGACGAAGATGCAGGTGAGCTCGAGCAGACCGTGCGGGAGGATGAATTGGAAGAACACGTCGGCGCGGTCGAAGGCGATCATGATCGCGGCCGATTGCCCTACGCCCACGGCGTTCTGCATGATGACCATCACGGGCCACACCCCGGTCACTCCGAAGAGGACGCACTGCGCCGCGATCCACGCGTTGTTCGTCCACACCGTTCCCGCGAAGATCGCGTTGGGGTTCTCGCGGTAGTAGTCGACGAATTGCTCATCGGCGTAGTTCTGCAGGTCGCTCTGCGCACCGAGCGCAGCGACGGCTGCGGGATCGCCCGAGATCCACGCGGCGACCAACGTCGACACCACGAGGAAGAACACCGTCACCGCCAGCGTCATCCACCGCACCCGGTACAGCGCTGCGGGCAGCTGCAGCACGAAGAAGCGGGGCAGTTGCTTCAGCACGTTCTCGCGAACCCCGGTCAGACGCAGCCGCGTGCGTGCCAGCAGGATCGAGACGTAGTCGCCCTGCGGAGTCCGCCCGGCTGAGGTCTTGATGTCGGCGAGATCCGCCGACGCCGCGCGATAGCGGGTGACGAGTTCGTCGACCTCGGGACCGCTCAGACGCCGCGTGCGACCGAGCTGGTCGAGTCGCGCCCACTCCTGGCGCCGCGCAGCCGTGAGGGCATCGAGGTCCATGTGATCAACTGTACGCATGGCACCGGCTTCGACCCCCTCTCGCGCGGTCACGCTCGTCGACATGGGCGCGGATGAGATCCTCACCGGCGAGGCCGTCGCGCTCGACGTGCAGCCCATCGGCCTCTTCCTGCGCGCCGTAGGGGCTCTCATCGACTTCGTCGTCGGTGTCGTCCTGCTGGTGGGCGGTGGACTGCTCCTGACGGCGATGATCGGGGCGGGGACGCTCCCCGAGTCCGCAATCGGCATCGGCGTCATCTCCCTGCTCGTCGTCGTGATGGTGGGGGTGCCGACCACGGTGGAGACGCTCTCGCGCGGCCGCAGCCTCGGGCGCCTGGCCGTGGGCGCGCGCATCGTGCGCACCGACGGCGGCGCGGCGGGCTTCCGTCAGGCGTTCATCCGCGCGCTGGTCGGGGTGCTCGAGCTGTGGTTCACCCTCGGTGCCGTCGCCGCTGTGGTCGGCATGTTCACCCCACGCGCGCAACGCCTCGGCGACCTGCTGGCCGGGACGGCCAGTGAGCGCACCCGTACTCGGGCCCTCCCGCCCGCCGCGCCCGGACTCCCGCCGGGCCTCGACGCCTGGGCCGAGGTCGCCGACGTCTCTCGACTCCCCGACCGTCTCGCCGCGCGCGTGTCGCAGTTCGTGCGGGGGGCCGATGCCCTGGAACCGGCCGCGCGCGCCCGCGTCGCGGCATCCCTCGCCGACGCCGTGCGTCCCTTCGTCTCGCCGCACCCGTCGGTGGATGCCGAGACCCTCGTCCGTGCGGTGTCGGCGGTGCGACGCGATCGCGAATACCGCGCGCTCACGCTCGAGACCGAGCGCGCCGCCGCCCTCACCGAGCACGTCTGACGCCGACGGACCCCGCCCGTTCGGGGCGGCGCCGCCCGTTCGGAGCGATCCCAGCCGTTCGGAGCGACCCCGCCCGTTCGGGGCGACCCCTGCCGTGCGGGCGACTTCAGCCGTTCGGGGCGACCCCGCCCGTTCGGGGCGACCCCTGCCGTGCGGGCGACCCCGGCCGTGCGGAGCGGATTGGGCCGCTCGGGACGGCATCCACACGCCCCGAAGAGCGGATTGCGCCCCAAACCCCGACGACGCCGTCGCTGCGGCGGGCGGGCTCAGGCGCGCAGTGTCTCGTGACGCACGACGACCCAGCCCTTCGGGACCGACAACCGGTCGGCGTGGATCGCGCACAGGTCGTGCGCGTGCGGGTCTCTGGCCGGCCCGAGGGGGCCGAGGGCCGCCATCTGGTCGCCGTAGTCGTAGGTGAGGGTGCTCATCGCCTCGCGGGCGCATCCCACCTTCGAGCAGAGTCTGTCGCGCATCGTCGGTCAGCCTAACCAGCGCCTCCCCCGTCGGGTCGACGCCGCGCCGCCGCCGGCTCACAGCGCTGAGCCCCCACACACGACCTGCCGCCGTCCTCCACCCACCGGCGACCGTAGGATGGGCGAATGATGCGCCGCCGATCCCGCGAAGCACGGCCGGTCGCCCGCCCGTCGCGTCATGGCCGCCACGGGCGCGAGAACCGCAGTCCGGTGGTGCGCCCGCCGCTTCCTCCGATCGACACGCGCGTGGAGCGCTTCGACGTCGCGGTCAGCGCCGCGGCGGAGTTCCTGCGCTCGGCTTGGTCCGATCTGCGCGAGGTGTCTTTCGAGATCGGCGTCATGCCGCCCGCCTTCGGTGACGGCATCCCGCGGTGGACCGTGCTGCGCGAAGAGAAGCGCATCATTCTGTACCGCGTGCCCATCGAGCGGCTCGGACACCCCCATCAAGACGACGACCTGCACCGTCGCATGATGATCGAGGGAGCTGTGTTCCGTGCGGCCGCGGAGTACCTCGATCGCGATCCCTGGGACCTGGGCCCCGAACGCTTCCGGTTCTCCTGAGCGGTCGCAAAGCGACCCGACCGGATCAGGGCAGGACGGTCACCGCCGCCGCTGCGGCATCGGCCGGCCACAGGGGGTATGACGCGATCGCGGACGCGGCGACGTAGGTGACGGCGGCGTGCACCGGCGCCGTGGTCTCGAGGCGATACACGCCCGCGGCGACGGGTACAGCGGCGCCGGCACCCGCACCGACCGTCGCCGTGACGGGGCTGCCACCCTCGACCGGGGTGAGCGTGACCGTCGCCTCGCTTTCGCCGCCCGCGAGCGCCACGGACGCTCCGACCCCGGATGCCACGGCGACGACGCTGGGCTCGGCGATCTCGGGAGCCGAGGCGTACCAGGCGAAGTCGGCACCCTGCCCGAAGCCCCTGGTCGACCAGGTGGACCCCACGACGGCAGCGGTGGCCGAGACGTCGACGGTGTACGTCCCGCTCGGGATGCCGGAAAGGTCGAGTGAAGTGGGAAGCCCCGCCGTCAGCGGGATGTCGATGGGCGTGGGCGCGGTGGTCGCGGCATCCACGGGGGTGACGGTGACGGAGGCGGAGGCGTCGGATGCCGGCGCCAGCAGACGCAGCACGGTGCCGGCCTGGCCCGCAGCCGTCTCGATCACCTGCACGCCCGGCATCACCAGATGAGTGTCGGCCTGCGCGGTCGGCGCCACCTGCTCGACACCGCCGGGCAGGAGCACGCGGGTCACGCTGGTCTGAAGTCCCGCGTGGACGGGCGCCCCGGATGAGGCCACCCGCACGATCGGGCTCTCCTCGCCCAACAGCAGCCCCGCGAGGGGGACCACGCGCCGCGAGCCCGCGGGGACGACGATGTTCTGACCGCTGGGCGGCGTCGACACCCCCTGCGACCCGTATACGGACAGCTGGACGGTGGCCGGCACGCTTCCGGGATTGGCGAGCTCGACGAGGTCGTTGGCGCCGGTGGTGCTCGCCCCTCCCACGAGCCACGATTCCGCGAGCGGTGGACGACACGCGGAGGCGGCGAAGCCGACGAGGTCGTCGGAGGCGGCGGTGGCCGAGGTCGCCGCGGCGATGGAGGTCAGCGCACCGTCGCGGGGAGCCGCCCGCAGCACCTGCGCGTCGCCGTCGGCGTCCCCGGTCGCCCCGCTGAGCGTGCTCGTGTCGGCGCCGGCGTCGGCGGGACCACTGACGATCTGCGACGACGCGGCGGCGCTCAGGCTGCTGGCCGCGTCGGCACTGCGCCCGAGAGCCAGCAACGGACCGTCGCAGGCGAGCACGGTGTCGCTCGGAGCGGGGGTCGCCTGCACGCGCACGGGCTGCGCGGCGTACTGGGGCCACGGAGCCGCGATCGCGGCGACCGTGCCGACGACGGCTGCCGCGGCGACGGCGGCACCGGCCACCAGTCGGGCGCTGGTGGCGGCGTAACGGACGAGACGGCGCTCACCCATGCGAACCTCCCGGTGTCGGTCCGACGATGCGCGGCGTGCGCCGGGCGATGCGTCGCGAGGCTGCCGTCGGGACAGCCAGCAGCAGCGCCACCACGAGCACGCCGAGGGACCCGAGCGCGACGAGTCGCTGCACCCCGGCCCGGTGATCGTCCAGCGGCGGCCGCGGGGCGACGTCTGTGTTCACGCGCCACAGGTCACCGCGGGAGGTCTCCCCCACGGGGTCGAGCAGGTCGCGCTGGTCGAGCGAGCTGGCGGCGCCCAGCCGGTCGCCGAGGACGACGTCGTTCTGCGCCGACGGCGCCGAGGCGAGCAGCACGAAACCGATCCCGCGCTCGGCCAGCCGCGACACGACGTCGTCGGTCGACGGCGACACCAGGTCGGCGGCGAGGGCGGCGAGCTGCCGGTCCTGTTCGTCGGCCGAGGTGCGGGTGGCCCGCAGCGTGCTCTGACCCGACAGCGTCTCACTGCCTCCCCAGACGACCTCCACGTGCAGACCGTCCTCACGGGGGTCGAGCACGAGTGTGCCGATGGAGAGCGAGCCTCGGCCCTCCGCCGCGACGAAAGCGGGCAGGGTGGAAACGGGTCCGTTCGTCAAGACCGAACGGTCACCGGCGTCGGCGAGCTGTGCGGTGAGCGCGGGGGCGACGGCCACCGCCAGCGCCAGCAGGGCAGCGATCCCCCCGATCGGGCGCAGCACCCGCGCTCGGTGGGGGATCCCGGCGTCCAGGGCGACGACGGCCGCACCCACCAGACCCACCCAGGCGAGGCTCAGGCCCGACCCCGCCCACAACGGCACCGCGACCGCGTCGTCGAAGGACACGGCGATCCCGACCGCGGCGAACGCCGTGGCCAGCCCCGTCGCGGTGATGACGATGAGACCGGATGCCGTGATCCAGCGCGGAGTGAGTACCGACAGCACCGCGAGCACGGCGAGGGGGGCGACGAGCAGTCCGACCCACCACACGGGGTGGCCGAGCAGGCTCGCCCACCCACCCGGGTCGGAGGTCGGGAACCCCGCCGCGAGCAGGGCGCGACCGATCGGATCGGCCGACGCCTCGGCCCCCGCGAACGGCACACCGGGGTCGGCCAGAAGACCCCACGCATTGCCCGATCGCACCTGCGCCCACACGAGCGGCGCGAAGATCACGATCGAGGGGATGACGAGCCAGACGACACGGGCCACGCCGCGACCGGCGACGAGGGCGACCACCACGAGGGCGGCACACCAGAGCACGACCGCCGCGGGAGCCAGGGACGGCGCACATGCCAGCACTGCCGCCAACAGGATGGATGCCGCCGCAGCCGGCGCCCAGGAGCGATGCGCGACGGCGGCGGTGTAGAACAGCCACGGCAAAAAGAGGTGCGCCAGCACGGCCGCGGGGCGCCCCTCGACGAGGGCGGCGAGGAAAGTCGGCGCGAGCGCCCACGCGGTCGCCGCGACGATGCGCAGCAGCGACGACTCCGTCACGCGGGTGGCGGCGAACCACCCGCCCAGGACGGCGAGCGGCAGAGCGAGCACCCAGAGCACGACGAACGCGCGCGACGGATCACCCGGTGACAGCGTGCCCACCACCGCCACGATCGCCGAGAACGGGTCGGCGGGGCCGATGGCATCCAGTCCGAGGGGACGCTGCCCCCACGCGGCGTCCTGCCACAGTTGCGCGACGTTCGCGCGCAGCGGGGCGAGGGCGCCGCCGCCGAGCACGGGCCATGCCAAGAGGGGGGCGAACACGGCGACCGACACGGCGAGGGCGCCGAGGACCGCCCAGGCTCCGCCGCCGACGAAGAACCGGAGCTCGCTGCGGATGGGCGCGTCGGGGTCACCGACGTCGCCCTGCCACCGCCCGCGCATCTCGGCGCGGGACACGCGCAACGGGGCGATGCGCGACCACCCGACGTTTCGCTGCGCGCGGATCCGCCGTCGAGCGCGCGCGACCGCGGTGGGTCGCGCCATCACGAGCAGGGTCGCGCCCCACTCGGGCAGCACGCGGTGCGGCATCTTGGTCACCAGGTGGACGAACGTGCGCCACACCGCCAGGGGAAGGAAGGACAGCCAGTGAAGGGGCACCGCGGGGGCGGGCGCATAGGCGAGGCGACGGTGCAGTTGCGCCGTCCGGGTCGCGAAGGCGCGCCGCCGGGCTCGACGACGACCGCGGGCCATGGCCGCGACGCCGTCACCGGCGACCGCTACCCGGGCGGAGGGGACGACGGCGACGAGCCTCGCGGCCAGGCGCGCCCGCACGCCCAGGTCGAGACCTTCGTCGGCGCCGCCGAGAGCGGGGTCGAGTCCCCCGAGCGCCACCCAGGCCTCGCGTCGCACGAGGAGCCCGCGCACGTCGGCGCCGAGCACGTCGGAGTCGCGGTCGCGCTGCCCCTGGTCGAGCTCGCCGGCGGCCAGTTCGACGCTGCCGCCGTAGCGGTTCATGCTCACGCCGAGCGAGCGGATGAGGTCGCGATCGTCCCAGTCCACGAGCTTCGGCGCCGCCACGACGAGCGGGGGCGACAGCTCGAGGGCCCCGGCGAGGCGCTCGAGCGCCTCGGGATCGGGGGCGGTGTCCTGGGCGAGGAGCCAGATCGTGTCGCCCGTCAGGCGCGGGGTCGCCAGCGCCGTAGCCGTCGCGAACGACGTGCCGGCGGATGCCGTGATGACCCCTTCTGCGCCGGATTCGGCGGCCAAGCGCGTGAGTTCCGCGTCGGGGCCGCACAGCACGAGGGTGAGGGCGTCGACGCGGCGGGTCTGCGCCGCAAGGGCAGCGAGCGTGCGGCGCAGATGGTTCGCCGCTGGTGTGCGTCCTTCGGGACGCACGACGAGGATGGCGTGTACACGGTCGGGCATGACGCGGATCAGCCTAAGTCCGACCCGGTGCGATCACGGACGCCGCGCCGTCGACGGGCGGATCGCTCCCGGCACCGACAGGTGACGCGGGACTCAGGCGCGACGCTTGAGCTTGCGACGCTCGCGCTCGCTCAGCCCGCCCCAGATTCCGAACCGCTCGTCGTTCTGCAAGGCGTACTCGAGGCACTCGCCCTTGACGTCGCACGAGGTGCAGATGCGCTTGGCGTCGCGGGTCGATCCGCCCTTCTCAGGGAAGAACGCCTCGGGGTCGGTCTGCGAGCACAGCGCGTCGGTCTGCCAGGCGAGGGTGTTCTCCTCCGTGGCGTCGATGTCGCGGCGAACGCCGGGAACACCGAGGTCGACCGGATCCACGAACCAGTTGTCCGGAACACCGGACCGGTACTGCGACGTCGCCATATCATCCTCCCCCTCGTTCGAGCCCCCATGACGCGGCTTGCGCGTAGACATAATTACACCCGTGTGATTCGGATTGGTCAAGTCGCGGATGGTAAACCCTCAAGGGCGACGTGAACCTTCAGGACGCGCTCCGGCGTGTCGCGGTCAGGCCCCGGGCATGGCGACGAAGACTTCGCCGGCACCGTTGCCCACGAGCGGCGACTCGTCGGGGGTCACGAGCGCGGCCTCACCGGCCGCGAGCGTGACGACCGCGCCCGACGCACCGGTCAGCGTCGTCGATCCCGCGACGCCGAGAGCGATCGCGAGTCCCCGCAGATCGAGGCCGGCCCTCTCGCCCGCGGTCAGGTGACCGAGCGCGAAGTCGGCGATGCCGGGTGCGAACACCTCGGCACCCTCCCCCGTCGCCGTCGGGCGGAGGAAGGGGGGCTCGGCGGGACGGAAGTCGACCAGGGAGAGCAGTTCGGCCACGTCGATGTGCTTGGGCGTCAGCCCGCCGCGCAGGACGTTGTCGCTCGCCGCCATGATCTCCACGCCCAGCCCCGCGACGTAGGCATGCAGGACGCCCGCCGGCACGAAGATCGCCTCACCGCGGCGCAACTGCACGAGGTTCATCAGCAGAGCGACGACGATGCCCGGATCGGACGGGTACGCCGTATGCAGCGAACGCGTCAGCTCCAACTCGGCGGCGAACTCGGTGGATTCGGCGGATGCCGCGGCATCCACGATCTCGGCGATCTCGGCCGCATCGGCTTCCCCGAGCAACCAGCCGATCGTCGCCCGCAACGCCTCGGAGGCGTCGTCGGCCGACAGGCGCGCGCGCAGTGCGGCGACGGCCGCCCCCTCGCCCAGGGCATCGACCAACGCGCGGGTGCGCGAGATGTCGCGCAGGCCGGCGAGCGCGGTGAATTCGTCGCTCAGGGCGACGATCACCTCGGGCTTGTGGTTGTCGTCCTTGTAGTTGCGCGAGCCCGCGTCGCGGGGGACTCCCGCGGCCTCTTCGCGGGCGAATCCCTCGACCGCCTGCTCCTTGGACGGGTGCACCTGGATCGACAGGGGGGCACCGGCGGCGAGGAGCTTCAGCAGGTACGGCAGCTTCGCGGGCACGTCGAGGTCTGCCGCGACGGCGGGCAGCCACGCGTCGAGCGTGCGGTCGCTGCCGTCGTGCACCACGGCGGGCGACCCCGGGTGGTCTCCGAACCAGATCTCGGCTTCCGGCGAGCCGCTGGGTTCACGTCCCTCGAGGTCGGCGATGAGCGTCGGGCTGCCCCAGGCGTAGTCACGGGGCGTGTTCGAGATCGCAACAAGCACGGGCGTCAGCATAGTGCGGGCGCCGAACGCTTCCGGATGCCGACCGGTACCCTGAAGCGATCATGGCGATGTACACGAATCACCCCGTGTCGGCGCTGCCGACGGCACCGCCGCGCGAAACGACGGCGCATCTGCTGCTGCGGGCGTGGTGCGTCTTCGTCATCGTCCTCGCCCTCGGAGGCGTGGGACTCGTCAACGCCACCGGCCCCGTCGTGGCGGCGGTGGTGGCGGCGGCGTCCGCGGTGGTCTCCGTGGTGATCTGGATCGCGATCCGCCCGCCGATGGCCGTCCGGCGCCTCCCATGGCTCGCCTTCGGCTACGTGGCCTGGGCGACGGCGTCGCTCGCATGGAGCGCCTGGCCCGCGGCATCCGTCCTCACCTGGCTGCTCCTGGTGATCACGACTTTCCAGGGTCTGTTCGTGGGGGCGGTGCTCACCTGGCGCGACGTCGTCCGCGCGGTGGCGTCCGCGGCCAAATGGGTCGTGGGCCTGTCGCTGCTGTTCGAGGTGGCCGTGTCGCTGTTGGTGCGCGGGCCTCTCCTCCCCGGCTTCGTCGTGCCGTCCGCGCAGGTGGATCCGATCCTGTACTGGTCGCGCGACAACCTCTTCGACGGTGGACGCATCCAGGGCGTCTTCGGCAACGCCAACCTGCTCGCCGCGGTCATGCTCGTCGCCATCATCGTCTTCGGGGTCCGGATGGCATCCGGAGCCCCACGCCGCGCGTTGCTGATCGCCTGGACCGTCGTGGCCGGTTTCCTCTTCGTGCGCGCCGGGTCCGCGACCGCGTTCATCGCGGCCGCGTTCGTCGCGCTCGTGCTCGGCACCGTCCTGGTCATGCGCACGGCCCGGCGCCCCGGCGAGCGCACACGGTGGTACCTGCTGTACGCCGCGATCGGCCTCGGCGGGGGCACCGCGCTATGGCTCGGTCGAGAGGCGTTCTTCGGTGTCTTGGGACGCGGCGCCGATCTGCTCGGCCGCGAAGGCGTCTGGGCCGACGTGCTCGAGCGCGCCGATCAGCGCCCCCTCATCGGCTGGGGGTTCTCGACGCCGTGGATCTCTTCGGAACCGCTCATCGACGGCTGGATCGTCGAGCACGGTCAGACGGTCGTGCAGGCGCACAGCATGTGGCTGGACGCCTACCTGCAGCTCGGCGTCGTCGGCGTGGTGCTGCTCGCGCTGGTCTATCTCGCCTATGTGTGGCGTTCCTGGTTCTTCGCCGTCGACCGTCCCCGCTGGGACCTTCGCGACGATCGTCCGCACTCTCCGCTGACGCTCCTGCCGACGCTGGTCGGCGCGCTGCTGGTCGTGCAGGGTCTCACGGAGTCGGGACCGCTGCTGCTCTGGGGGTGGATGTTCGTGGTGCTGTTCGGGGCCAAGATCAAGCAGACGCCCTTCGTCGGTCACGGCGCCGGCGAGATGAGCGCCTCGATCGAGAACGGCCGTCCGCAGGGCTCGTGAGCCCGAGGGGTGCGTCCGACGGCCACCCAGGGTCGCGCCGAGAGCGCCGGGTAGACTTCCCGCTGGCCGTCCGCGGCCGCTGCGCCTAGACGAAAGATCTCTTCGTGACGTACACCCTGCAGAACGCCGTCCTCCCGCTCGACCGCGATCCGGATCTCCTTCCTCTGTACGTCGACCCCGAGACGTGGTCCACGATCGACGAGGAGCCCGTCCGGGTGACCAACGTCGCCCAGTTGGCGAACATCCTCGATCGCCACCGCGCCCGCATCGTGGCCGGGCGACGGGTGTCGTTCGGTACCTACTTCAACGCCTTCCCGGCGTCGTACTGGCAGCACTGGACCGCCGTGCGCCAAGTGCGCCTGACCGTGCGCACGACGGGGGATGCCACGATCCTCGTCTACCGCTCGAACGGCGGCGGCACCAAGCAGCGCATCGAGACCCGCGAGGTGCGCGGCGAGGCGACGGCCAGCTCGTTCGATCTCGTCCTCGACCAGTACAGCGACGGAGGCTGGATCTGGTTCGATGTCGCCGCCGACACGACCGACGCCATCTTCGAGGGCGCTGAGTGGACCACCGAGCAGGAGCCGGTGCGGGGCGGCAAGGCCAGCATCGGCGTCACGACGTACAACAAACCCGATTACTGCGTCGAGACGCTCGGGGCCCTCGCCGACGCCCCCGACGTTCTCGACGTCGTCGACCGCGTCTTCATCATCGACCAGGGCACCGACCTCGTCGAGGCGCAGGACGCCTTCCCCGCGGTCGCCGAGCGACTGGGCGAGACGCTGCAGGTGCTGCGTCAGCCCAACCTCGGCGGATCGGGCGGCTTCGCCCGCGCCATGGTCGAGACCCTCGCGCGCGAGGGCAGCGACTTCGTGCAGCTCCTCGACGACGACGTGCGCATCGAGCCCGAGTCCATCCGTCGTTCGGTGGTCTTCGGTCGCTACGCCTCGGTTCCCACCATCGTCGGCGCGCACATGTTCGACTTGCTCGACCGCCCCAAGCTGCACGCGTGGGCCGAGGTCGTCGACGACGCGCCGTTCATGTGGCGAGCCCTCTTCCAGGAGCGCCTCCCCCACGACTTCAGTGTCGCGAACCTGCGCCAGTCGCCCCTGCTCCACATGAGACTCGATGCCGACTACAACGGCTGGTGGATGTGCCTGATCCCCACCAGCATCCTGCGCGAGATCGGGTTGTCACTCCCGGCCTTCATCAAGTGGGACGACGCGGAGTTCTGCGTGCGGGCTCGGGATGCCGGCTACCCCACCGTCTCCATGCCCGGTGTGGCGCTCTGGCACGTGTCGTGGATCGGTAAGGACGACTCCATCGACTGGCAGGCGTACTTCCACGCGCGCAACCGCATCGTGGCGGGCCTGCTGCACTCGCGCGCACCGATGGGGGGCACCCTCATCCGCCACAGTCGCCGGGTCGACCTGAAGCACCTCATGATGATGCAGTACTACCCCGTCGAACTCCGCCATCGCGCGCTCCGTGACATCCTCTCGGGACCCGAGCACATGCGCCGAGGGCTCGCGACGGCCATGCCCGACGCGCGCACGGTCGCCAAGAAGCATCCCGAAACGGTGGTGCACAAGGACTCGGGCGTGCCCCTGCGTTCACGCCACGGACGCCAGGTCTTCAAGCGGCTCAAGAAGAACCAGTTCGACAGCCCGAGCGGTGTCGCCTTGCGCACCTTCACCGTGCGCACGCTCCTCTCGCACTGGATCCACACCCCGAAGCCCGAGAACCTCGCGCAGCCCGAGGTCGAGTTCGGCAAGGGTGACGCGCATTGGTGGCGCGTGCCCCTTTACGACAGCGCGCTGGTCAGCGCCGCGGACGGTTCGGGCAAGAACATCTACACGCGCGATCGCGCGCAGTTCCGCCGGATGCTCGTCGACAGCTGGCGGCTGCACCGCCGTCTGCAGCGCGAGTGGCCGCGCCTGTCCCGGCAGTACCGACGCGCGTTGCCCGATCTCGTCTCCGAACAGCAGTGGCGCACGACCTTCGAGGAGCTCTCGTGAGCACGTTCGACCCCGCGACCGCGACCATCGTCGTCGTCACGTACAACCGCACGCACCTGCTGACGCGTCTGCTCGACAGCATCGAACGGATGTCGCCCGCACCGGGGCACCTCGTGATCATCGACAACGCCTCGACCGATGACACCACGGCGGTCGTGGAGTCCTTCCGCGATCGCCTCCCCACCGAGCTCGTCTACCGCCGCCTCGACACCAACACCGGCGGCTCGGGCGGATTCAGCGAGGGCGTGCGGGTCGCCTACGACCTCGGCTCCGAGTGGATGTGGCTGATGGACGACGACGTGGAGGTCGTCTCCGACGGACTCGCGCGCATGGGGCACTGGGCCCCTCGGTTCCGGAGCATACAGGGACGCCGCTACGACTACGACGGCAGTGAGTTCTACTGGCAGTACCGCATCGCCGAGTCGATGGCGATCCCGATCCCCTACGCTCCCGCGGCCTTCGACGACTCGGGCTTCAAGCCGATGAATTCGGGCTGCTTCGAGGGCATGTTCATCCACCGCGACATCGTGGCGAAGATCGGACTGCCCGACCCCCGCTTCTTCATCTACTGGGACGACCAGCTCTACGGCTGGCTGGCCTCACGGGAGACGCCGTCGGTGATCGTCAACGAGTTCGTCCTGCGCCGCACCCGCGAGATCAAGCAGTGGGACATGGGCATCCGCCACATGAACGCCTCCAGCGATGCGTACCGGTACTACATCATGCGCAACCGCGCGTACCTGCAGAAGTACTACCGGACGCTCGGGGAGTATCGCGTCCTGCCTTTCACCGCGGGAACCGTGCTGACGTTCGTGAAGGAACTCATCCGTCTCGTCGTCGTGGAGCGGAAGATCAACGGCACCAGCCACCTGTTCCGCGGTCTCCGCGACGGACGCGCGATCTCACGTGACGACTCGTGGAAGCCGATGCCTCCGCTGGAGCCGGCTCGCCCCGTCGCCTGACCCCGGTGTAACCCGGGCGACCGCTCGGGTGCCCCCACCCGGGCCTCTCACCCTCGCGCGTCCTGGCTCGACGGGAGTGGCGCCGTGCCCACTCGCGGCGCGGTCGCCGCCCGTGGCCGTGGAGCGGTCACGCGGCCTCAGCCCAACTGCGCGGGCAGTTGCTCCGCCATCGACGGGCCGAGGGTACGCGCATAGATTCGGGTGAGGTGGTTGTCGTCGCGGTACACGGCGACGTTGCCGATGACGCCGACGCACAGATCGTCGGGACAGATCCACGGGGTGAGGTCGACGAGACGCACGCCGGGACGTGCGAGAGCGTCGGCGGGGTTGCTGTCGGCGAGGGATGCCGAGCGGGGCACGGCGCAATCGAGGGGGTCGGCGGCGTCGACGACGCAGCCGAACATGTCGAAAGCGAAGCGTGGATTGTCACGCACCCCCACCACTTCGATGCCCGCGGCGCTCATCCGGTCGACGAAGCGGTCGACGCCCGGGCGCACCCGCTCGTCGTCCTCTCCGGCATCGGAGCGCGTGACCACCGTCATGACGACGTCGGGCTTCACCTGTTCGACCAGGCTCACGGCCGCTTCCCGCCAGGAATCGCACAGCTCGTCCATCCCCGGTTCGTCGAGCCCCATCGAGCACCCGCCCTTGATGAGATGGACGACGCCCCAGCCGTTCTCCTCGGCCGAGGGGAGCAGGGCCGCCGTGATCTGCTGAGCGTGCGAGTCGCCGATGACCGCCACGGTGTGACGCGCCCGTGCGGTGTATGCGGTCTCGTGACACGTGCCCCGTAATTCCTCGGCATCGGTCGCCCACTCACCCGCACATTTGCGCTCGAGCTGGGTCCATTCGGCGTCGAGCAGTGTCGGGAGGGGCAGCATCGGCGCATCTTCGGGAGTCTCCGCGAGCGCGGGGTCGCGGAGGACGGCTGCCCCGGGGTTCGTGACCTGGGCGCGCGCCTCGACCGCTCGTTCGTGCATCCAGGTCGTCGTCTGCCATGCGCCGACCGGCAGCGCGACCACAGCTGCGGCCGCGGTGAGCACCGCGATCGGCACGAGCGGCGATGCGTCCTCCCGGCGCCACGCCCGCGCCGGTCGGTCGACGGCCCACGTCAGCGCCCGCGCGAGGATCAGCGACAGGACGACGATTCCGAGGCCGCCGACGAGCCCCACCTCGGCGCGGTCGTTGACGACGAGGAACGTCACCAGGATGGGCCAATGCACGAGGTAGAGCGCGTAGGCGTCGCGGCCCACGGCGCGCAGGGGACGGGATGCCAGGAGACGCGCCGGTCCGAAACGGCTCTCCCCCGTGCCGGAGGCGACGATCGCGGCCGCGCAGAGGACCGGCCAGAGGGCGAGGAAACCGGGGAATCCCCCACGGACGTCGAGGACCATGCCCAGGACGAGGAGTCCGGCCATACCCGCCCAGCCGACGACGGCTCGAGCGGTGGCCCCCAGACGCAGGTGGGGAAGCGCCACGACGAGCAGGGAGCCGGCGGCGAATTCCCAGAGGCGCGCGCCGGTGTCGAAGTACGCCACCTGCTGCGCGGTCGCGGTCCGCACCACCGAATAGACGAACGACAGGGTGAATACCGCCCCGAACGCCGCGCCGACGACCCGGTCCGGTGAGAGCCCCCACCGCCGGACCACGACCTGGCACAGCCCCAACAGCGCGATCCACAGCACGAACGCCTGGCCCTGCACCGACATCGACCAGAAGTGCTGGAGCGGACTCGTCGTCTCCGTCCGCGCGTAATAGTCCACGGCATCCGCCGCCAGCAGCCAGTTCTGCGTGTACGTGAGCGAGGCCCACGTCTGCTCCCACACCGCGCGCCAGGAGGTCTCGGGGTAGAGCGCCCAGACCACGAGCAGGATGCCGACGAGGGTCACGGCTGCCGCCGGGAGCAGCCGGCGTAAGACCCCGAGCAGGTGCGGAACGGGGTGGATGGGCGTCGGCCCCGCCATCCTGCGGACGAATCCGCGGGTGAGGAAGAACGCCGACAGCATGAGGAAGACGTCGACACCGCCCGACACCCGGCCGAACCACACGTGGTATGAAACGACCAGCAGAATGGCCACTGCGCGCAGCCCGTCGATGTCGGGCCGGTACGCCCAGCGCCCCTCGTCCGCCCGGTCAGCGCTCGCCGACCGGGTGCTCGACCCGAGGGTCAGACGCACGAGGGCATCACGCGAGCTGGTTGTTCCACATCGACAGCGCCGCGCCGATCGCCATGTGCATGTCGAGGTACTGATAGGTGCCCAGGCGCCCGCCGAAGTACACGTCCCGCTCGCCCTTGGCCAGTTCGCGGTACGCGAGCAGGCCGGCGCGGTCGTCGGCGGTGTTCACCGGGTAGTAAGGCTCGTCGGCACGCGTGGCGAAACGCGAGTACTCGCGCACGACGACCGTCTTGTCGGTCGGGTAGCGGTCGGCGCGCTCGGGGTGGAAGTGCTTGAACTCGTGGATCCGGGTGTACGGCACGTCGGCGTCGGCGTAGTTCATCACGCTCGTGCCCTGGAAGTCGCCGATCGGCAGCACCTCCTGCTCGAAGTCGAGCGTGCGCCACGACAGCTCGCCCTCGGCGTAGTCGAAGTACCGGTCGACCGCTCCGGTGTAGACCACGGGCACCTGGCCGACGGTCGCCTTCCTGTTCAGCGGCTGCGACTCGTCGAAGTAGTCCGTCGACAGCTTCACCTCGATGTTCGGGTGATCGGCCATCCGCTCCAGCCACGCGGTGTACCCGTCGACGGGCAGACCCTCCCACGTGTCGTTGAAGTAGCGGTTGTCGTAGGTGTAGCGCACAGGCAGACGCGAGATGACCTCGGCCGGCAGGTCCTTCGGGTCGGTCTGCCACTGCTTCGCGGTGTAGTCGCGGATGAACGCCTCGTACAGCGGGCGGCCGATGAGGGCGATGCCCTTCTCCTCGAGGTTCGCGGCATCCTTCGTGTCGAACTCCCCCGCCAGCTCCTGCACGAGGGCCCTCGCCTGGTCGGGCGTGTACGCCGACTGGAAGAACTGGTTGATCGTGCCGAGGTTGATCGGCAGGGGGAACACCACGTTCTTGTGCGTCGTGTAGACGCGGTGCACGTAGTTCGTGAACTGCGTGAAGCGGTTGACGTACTCCCACACCGTCGGGTTGGAGGTGTGGAAGAGGTGAGCACCGTACTTGTGCACCTCGATACCGGTCTCGGGCTCGTCGGCTGAATAAGCGTTGCCACCGATGTGGTGGCGGCGGTCGATGACGGTCACCTTGCGGCCCGCGGCGGCGGCGCGCTCCGCGATGGTGAGGCCGAAGAAGCCCGAACCGACGATGAGGAGATCCATAGAGCGCACACGACTTTCACGTCAAGAACAGGGAGCACCCTACGGGCACAGCGCTCAATAGTACCCGCGGCACCTGCGAGAACCGGGGCGGCGCTCAGCGGCCGCGCAGTGACCGTCCGATACGATGACGTGTCGAAAAGCGGCGGATGGGGACGAGACTGCATGGGTGACTGGGTCAGCGCGATTCCGCCGTACCTCGTCGTCGCTCTCGTTCTGATCGTGCCAGGCTCGGCGGTCGTCGTCGCCGGATGGGGATGGCGCAGCCCTCAGCGCCTTCTTCTGGCGCCAGCGATTTCCACCACGCTCGTCGCCGTCGCATCGACCGTCGCCCCGCTCATCGGGCTGACCTGGAATCTCATTCCCGTGGTGCTGGTGACGGTGCTGGTGGTCGGTGTGGCGCTGCTTCTGCGCCGCGCCGCCGGTGCCGACGCTCCCCCGGCGGGGCGACGCACCGCCCTCGTCGCCCTGTTGTCCCTGGCAGCCGCCGCCGTGGTCAGTGCCGTCTTCTTCGCACGCGCCTTCGGGTCGCCGGACAACATCGCCCAGCGGTTCGACAACATCGTCCACCTGAACGCGATCGGGCTGGCGCTAAAGACCGGAAACTCCTCCCCCTTCCAGATCGGCGCGACCTCGGACATCGGGTTCTATCCGCACGCCTGGCATTCGCTCACGACTCTCGGTGCCGAGCTGACGGGGGCGACGGTCCCGGTTGCGGTGAACGGCGCGAATCTCGCGATCGTGTCGATCCTCTGGCCGGCATCCGCCATGGCGCTCGCAGGCGCCTTCTTCGCCCAGCGACGTACGGCGTTCGTCGTCACGGCGGCTTTGACCACCGGTTTCGGCGCCTTTCCGGCGCTGTTCTTCAACTGGGGTGTCCTGTACCCCAACCTCGTCGGATACGCGATGGTGCCTGCGGCCCTGGCCGCGGTGGTGACGGCGCTGCCGGAACGCGGTGCGCCAGCGTGGGTGCGCTCGGCTCTGCTCATCGCACTCCTCGCCGGGGGCACGTTCCTCGGCCACCCGAACGCCTTCCTCAGCCTTCTGGTCTTCGCCGCCTCGGTCGCCATCACCACCCTCGCCATCGCGGCCGCGACGAAACGGACACGCGCGTCGATCGTCGCGTTCGTGGCGACGACGGCCGGTCTCGGCGTCGCTCTCGTCGCGACGCTCACCGTCTTCCGCACGGGCGCCGAACACTCCGGGTGGAGCCCATGGCAGCAGACGGCGCAGGCTCTGGGCGAGGGAGTGTTCGCGGCACCCCGCGGATTCACCCCGACCGTGCTCGTGACGATCCTCCTCCTCGCCGGCTTCCTGGCCGTCGCCCGTCGACCGCGCCGGCTGCCGGTGCTCGCGCCCTTCGCCGTGGCCGTTCTCCTCTTCGTCGTCGCCTCGGGCTTGCGGATCGACCATCCGCTTCGGCAGCTCCTCACGAATCCCTGGTACAACGATTCCAACCGGCTGGCTGCGCTCCTCCCGCTCGTCGCCATTCCCGTGGCGACGTTGGGCGCCCTCGCGCTCGTCGATTTCGCCCTCCGCCTGGCGTCGACACGTCGGCTCCCGAGGTGGACCATGCCCGCGGCCGCGGCGGTGGGGGTTCTGGCGCTCTTCTCCGTTGCTGTCGGACCGAACGTGCGGATCGCCCTCGGGCAGGTCCACGAGGCGTACTCCTACACCGACAGCTCTCTCATCCTGTCGTCCGACGAGGAGGCGATCTTGGAACGGCTCCCGGAGGAGACGCCTCCCGACGCCCTCATCACCGGAAGCCCCCGCACCGGAACCTCGCTGGCGCTGGCCTTCGCTGGCCGCGAGGTGACGCAACGACACATCTTCGGTTCTCCGTCTCCGGAACAGCTCTTCCTGAACGCGAATCTGCGGAACGTCGATTCCGACCCGGCTGTGTGTCAGGCGGTCGACGACATCGGCATCGACTACGTCCTGGACTTCGGCCGCCAAGACGTGATCGACCCCGCCGGCGCCGCCGCCTACGACGGCATTCAAGACCTCTCACCCGGCACCCACTTGAAGCTCGTGGACTCCCAAGGCCCGAACGCGCGGCTCTTCCGCATCGAGGGGTGCTGACCGTGGCGCGCTCCTCGACGGTCGCCGTCGCCTACGACTGCCTCTTCCCCTTCACGACGGGCGGCGGCGAGCGCCAGTACCGCGCGTCGGCGGATGTGCTCGGCGACCTCGGCTTCGATGTCGACTACCTGACATCCGTGCAGTGGGACGGTCCGACGCCGACGGAGGATCACTTCTGGATCGTGCCCATCGCGCCCCGTCTGTCCCTGTACGACACGCGGGGCGTCCGGCGCATCCCGGCCGCCCTCCGCTATGCCGCGTCGCTCTTCGGCAGCCTGCTCCGCCGCCGTCGCCGTTACGCCGCCGCCATCGTGAGCGGCCTGCCGATCTTCAACGTTTTCGCCGCCCGCCTTGCACTGCTGGGCTCGGGGACGAAGCTCGTCGTCGATTACCTCGAGGTGTGGCACCGCCGGCAGTGGGTCGAGTACTCCGGCTCGATCACGGGCACGATCGCCTGGATTCTGCAGCGTGCCGCGATCGCGATCACCCCGCTGGCGACCTGCCACTCCCAGCTCTCCGCGACCCGCCTGCGCCGCGAGGGGCTCCGCCGCCCGCCCGTGGTGAGCCCCGGCTTGATCGACGGCGCCGTCCAAGTCGCGAGCCCCGAACCCGCGGCGACCCCGCCGTACGTGCTCTACGCCGGTCGCCACATCCCCGACAAGCGTGTCGAGGTGCTCCCCGCCGCCGTCGCCGCCGCCCGCGAGCACATCCCCGACCTCCGCCTCGTCATCCTCGGTACGGGACCGAGCTCCGACGCCGTCAGGACCGAGGTGCGCCGCGTCGACGGCGAAACGTGGACCGACTTCCCCGGGTTCGTCTCGGATGCCGAGCTCGATCGACTCCTGCATGGCGCGGTCGCCCTGGCCAACCCGTCCCGCCGCGAGGGCTACGGTCTCGTCGTCGTCGAGGCCAACGCCCACGGCACCCCGGTCGTCCTCGTCGCCGACGAGGGCAATGCCGCCACCGAACTCATCGACGACGGCGTCAACGGCGTCGTCTCCCCCACCACTCGACCCACCGACCTCGCCCGGGCCATCCGGGACGTCGTCGACGGCGGTGACGACCTGCGCCGCTCTTCGCGCGCGTGGTACGACACCGCCGTCGGCACTCGCACCATCCGCCGCACCGTGGAAGGGATCCTCTCGGCACTGCCGCTGCCGACCCCCGCCGCGGTGAAGACGAAAGAAGACAGCCCGTGACCACTCCCGCCCCCACGGACGTCGAACTGACGATCCTCATGCCCTGCCTGAACGAGGCGGAGACCCTCGAGGTCTGCATCCGCAAGGCGCAGGGCTTCCTGCAGCGCAGCGGCATCCGCGGCGAGGTTCTCATCTCCGACAACGGCAGCACCGACGGGTCGCAGGCCATCGCCGAGCGTCTCGGCGCCCGCGTCTCGCACGCCCCTCGTCGCGGATACGGGGCCGCCCTCATCAACGGCATCGACACCGCCCACGGCCGGTACGTCATCATGGCGGATGCCGACGACAGCTACGACTTCGAGAACCTCGAGCCATTCGTCGAGCGCCTTCGCGCGGGCGCCGACCTCGTGATGGGCAACCGCTTCCGCGGCGGCATCGAGCCCGGCGCCATGCCCCCGCTGCACAAGTACCTCGGCAACCCGGTGCTGTCGTTCATCGGTGAGCTGTTCTTCCGTCCCGGCATCCGGGACTTCCACTGCGGTCTGCGCGGCTTCAACCGCGCCCGCATCCGCGAACTGGATCTGCAGACGACCGGCATGGAGTTCGCCTCCGAGATGGTCGTGCGCGCCTCCCTCGCGCGCTACCGCATCGAAGAAGTCCCCACGACGCTGAAGAAGGACGGCCGCTCCCGCCCGCCGCACCTGCGCAGCTGGCACGACGGCTGGCGCCACCTGCGGTTCCTGCTGCTGTTCGCGCCGCGCTGGCTCTTCGTCTACCCGGGCCTGGTCGCCTTCTTCCTCGGTGCTCTGATCGTCGGAGTGCTCGCGTTCGGCGGCGTGAACATCGGCGGCGTCGGATTCGACGTGACGACGATGGTGTACGCCAGCGCACTCTGCGTGATCGGATTCCAATCGCTCCTGTTCTTCTGGCTGACGAAGCTGTACGCCACGCAGGAGGGGTTCCTTCCGACGAGCGAGAGATATCGCCGCATCGTGGCCAAGTGGTCGGCCGAGCGCGGCCTGCTGATCGGCGTCGGGCTGTTCGTCCTCGGCGTGGTCATCGGCATCGTGCAGGTGATCGTGTGGGGCGCCATCGACTTCGGCACGCAGAACGCCGCCCAGGCGGTACGGATCGCCCTCCCGAGCGCGCTGCTGATCATCCTCGGCTTCCAGACCGTCATGATGAGCTTCTTCTCGGGCGTGCTGACCACGCCCCGGCGCGAACAGCGCCCCGAAGCCGTCATCGAGAGCTGAGCCGTTGCGAATCCTCGTCGACCTTCTGGGATACACGGGAGGTCGCGGCGGGACGGAGACCTACGTCCGTGAGCTGCTTCCCCGTCTGGCGGCCGAGATGCCGGATGCCGCGTTCGTCGCGCTGACCGGGTCGTCGGGCGCGGCGGGTGTGCGCGGCTTCTTCCCCGGCGAGGTGCGCACGATCGGATGGGTCGGCGACGGGCGGGCGTCATGGGCAGCCGGGGAAATCTTCGCCGTCGGACGAGCGGCGAAGGCCGTGGCCGCCGACCTCGTGTGGAGTCCCGCCAACTTCGGCCCGCTGACCGCGGGTGCGGTGCCCCGTGTGGTGTCAGTGCACGACGTGATCTACCACGAAGTGCCCGGCACGGGTCTCGCACGCATCACCCGCGCCATCACGGCGTGGCTCATGACGCGCACGGCTCGGACCGCCAGCGCCGTCGTCACCGTCTCCGCGTCCGCAGCGGATTCCATCTCTCGGCATCTCGGTGTCCCTCGGGAGCGCGTCACCGTGGTGCACAACGGCGGGTCCGAGATCGCGGCCGTCGACGATCCCTGGAGTCTGCTCGCCCCTCTCGGCATCGGTCCCGGACGGGCCGTCGTTCTGTCGACGGGAAATCGGATGCCGCACAAGAACTTCGCGGGTCTGCTCGATGCCGTCGCCGAGATCCCCGCCCCGGACCGGCCGCTGACGGTCATCGCGGGGGGCGGCGCCGACGATCCGCTGCGCCCGGTCGTCGAGCGCCTCGGCCTTTCGGACGACGTCGTCCTTCCTGGGTGGGTCGGCGACGACCAGTTGCGCGCGCTATACCAGGTGGCCACCGTTTACGCCTGCCCGTCGCTGACCGAAGGATTCGGTCTACCCGTCGTCGATGCGCTCAACGCCGGCGTGCCGGTCGTCGCCCACGACACCGCGGTCCTGCGCGAAGTCGGCGGGGAGCACGCGCGGTACGCGGATGCCACGGCGCCGGCCGCCTTCGCTTCGGCCTTGACGGACGTCCTCACCCTCGACCAGGCGGCGAGGGCCACGCGCGCCGCCGACGGACGCGAGTGGGCGGCCCGGTTCAGCTGGGCGTCGGCGGCGATCGGTCTCTCGGTAGTGTTGCGGCGTGCGGCTGCACAGGGACCGGCCCGTGTCTGAGCCGGCATCGCTGAAATCCCGCCTCGTCGGCTTCACCCTCATCCCCGCGGTGGCGGCGGTGTCACCGCTTCTCGTGCTCCCGGCCGTTTCGCGATCCGCGGGTCCGGATGGGTGGGCGAGCGCCATCGCCGGCGAGTCCGTCGGCACGTTTGCGGCAATCGCGGTGGCCTACGGCTGGACGACCGTCGGCCCGGCGCTGATCTCCATCGCGCCCGACGACACCCGGCGTGGCCGTCTCTATCGCGATGCGATGCTGGTGCGTCTGCTGACCTCTCTCATCGCGCTGCCCTTGCTCGTTTTGGTATGCGTCCTGGTCGCGGCGCCGGGCTACGGCCTGCTAGCGGCGCTGATGGGGCTGCAGGGTGCGCTCATCGGGCTGTCGTTCACGTGGTTCTCGGTGGGCGTGGGCGATCCCCGCTCGATCCTTTTCTACGACGCCCTCCCCCGGCTGGGGGTCGCCGTGCTGTCGATGGTGGCGATCCTCTCCGGGCTGCCCGTCGAGGTGTACCCGCTGGCCGGCATCCTGGTCACCGTCGTGGGAACGACCCTGTTCTCGCTCCGTCTGCTCCGCCGCTATCCCTCGCCGTGGCCCCCGCTTCGCGAGGTGCCCGGTCTCTTCCGTGTCGGCGCTCCCGTCGCACTCAATGACGCGGCTCTCGGCGCCTACTCCTCCGTGCCGACGCCGCTCGTCAACGTCATCGCGACGGGAACCGCTGCTGCGGGGTTCGCCTCGGCCGACAAGATGGCCAAGCTCGGACAATTCCTGCCCTTGACGCTGGCGAACGCACTCCAGTCGTGGTCGGCCGAAGTGGGAGGAGGCGCGCGCCTGCGACGGCTGAAAGTCGCCCTCGCCCTGCACGGCGGATTCGGCGTGCTCGGCATGATCGTGCTCGGGCTGTTCGGACCGCCCGTGAGCGCCCTGATGTTCGGCGATCCCGCCGCCGCTCCCCTCGGCGTCTGCTTCGCCCTCGGACTCGCCTTCGCGATGTACTCGCTGCGTACATCGATGACCCGGCACGTTCTGTTCCCGGCCGGTGAGCAGACCGCCGTGATGCGCGCCACCCTTGCGGCCACCGTCGTCGGCATCCCCCTCATGGTTGCGGGCGCTGCGCTGTTCGGTCCCCTCGGCGTCGCCGCCGGATACGCACTGACCGAGAGCATATCCACGGTCTTGCTGGCCTCGCGCACGCTCTCGCGCATGCACGCCCTGGCGCAGGAAGAGACTGCCGCATGACCCGTCCGCTCCTGTTCGCCGTGTCGACCCTGGGCCGCCAGGCCCCGTTGCAACGTCTGATCGACTCGGTCGTGCCCCAGCTCGGCCCCGGCGACCGCCTCGCGATCGTCGCGCAGGACAATGCCGAAGACGTTCGTCGGATGGCGGATGCCGCCGACGCGCCCGATCTCATCGTCGTCCGCACCTCGGCTCGCGGCGCATCGCTCGGACGCAACACCGGCATCGACGCCTTCGTCGATGCCGATGGCGATGCCCTGGTGATGTTCCCCAACGACACCACGTGGTTCCCCCCGGGCAGCGTCGACGCGATCCGGCGTCTAGTCGCCGATGCTCCCGGTGGGGCGGTGACCGTGTCCACCGAGATCGGCCCGCGCTTCGTCCTGCCCGCCCCGGGGACACCGCTCGGTATCGAGACGGTCTGGCAAGTGATCGAGATGAGCCTCGTCGTCCGCCTCGGTATCCTCCGCCGCATCGGCGGGTTCGACGTGACGATCGGCACAGGGGCCGCAAGTCCCTGGCAGGCCGGCGAGGTGACCGATCTGCTGATGCGCGCTCTCGCGGCAGAGCCGCGTCTCGCGGATTCATTCGTCTGGACGGCCGCTGACGATGTCGCCATCGGCGGCATCCCCGAGACCTCCGGTCTCGACCCCCGCGAGCGCCGCCGCAAGCTTCGCGCCTACGGCCGGGGCGTCGGTCGCGTCCTCGCCCGGCATCCTTTCCCGGTGTGGCATCGTTGGGGCTTCGTCGCTGCGGGTCTCGTGATCGGTGTCCGCCGCGGTAGCGAGTACCGCCCGGTCGACGGACTGACGGCGTTCGTCGGGCGCCTCGAGGGAGTCACGGGGCGCACGTTCGGCACCGCCGAGGTCACTGCGGTGTCGCGCTGACGGCCAGCATCGCCGCGATGAGAGCGGCCTGGACCCCGACGGTCACTACCGCCCCCTCCGCTGCAATGTGCGCGAGGGCCTGAGCCCGTAGGGTCTCCGGAGGTCCTCGCCGTCACCGGCACGCGTGACCGGGCGGCCTGCCTATAGTCGAAGGGTGCTGTCCGCTCTTCGTTCGCGCGTGCGCGCCGCGCGCGACCTGCCGTTCCTCAGGCCCCTCGTCGCTCGAGCCGACCGCGTCTGGTGGGCCCGCGTGATCCAGCGGGCGGGCATCGTCGACCTGAATTACGTGCGCGCTCAGGTGGGCCGCCCGCTGAGCGAGGCTGCGGCTGTCCGCCTCTACGTCTCCGGCGGATACCGACGCGGTCTGCGCCTGTCGCCCCTCTTCGTCGACACCGCGGTGGGCGATCATCTCCCCGAGGCCTGGCGGGTTCCCGCGCTCTATGCCTTTTTGGTCGCCGATCCGCGGGGGTTGCAGGTGAGTCCCCTGTGGGACGCCGTGGCGTACGGCGCGGCACACCCCGACGCGTGGGATGCCCCTGGTGGACCCCTCGGCCACGCATGGCGGCGCCGCGAAACACACTCCCTTCCCCTCGGACCGGGAGCCACGCCTTCCGACACACCGTGGCCGGTGCTGTCGCGGGTCATCGTCGGAGCGACCGAGCTCGCCCGTCGAGGCGGGGAAGTGGCTGCGACTCGTGGGGCGACGCCGCTCGCGTACGAGATGATCGTCGCACTCGGACCGGAGGAGTGGGACTTCGACGAGTCCCTCGCGGAAGCCGTCTCCTTCGCCGCCACGCCCCACCAGGGCGCCGCCATCGCGGTGATGGACGACCGGGCCGAGGATTGGATGTTGGCGTCATTGCTGGCTGCGGGCTCCCCTCGCGTGCGCATCAGTCGGCGTCGTCACGACGACGCCAGCCAGGCCTTGGACGAACTCGTCCGCTCCTCCCTGGCGGACATCGTCGTCGTCCGCGGACCGAACGAGACGCTCACCGCTCGGGATGCCGAGCGTCTCGCTGCCCTGGTGCGGGCGTCGCCAGCCCAGACGCACATCGGCCCGGTGTGGCGGGACGGAGACGGCACTCTCGCCGCGGTCGGCTCGACCGGCGAGGGTCGTTTTCTCGCCGGTCACCCGGTCGAGGATCTCGCGCCCTTCGGCGATGCCCTGACTCTCGAGGTGCCGGCCCTCGCCGGCTCGACGTTCGCAACCCGCCGATCGGACATCGACGCGCTGCTGCGGGGAGCCGATCCCGCCTCCGCATTGACGGGCACCGCCGTCGTCGCACTCGGCGTCGAGTCTCGAACGCGCTCGGCGGCTGGTCCGCCGTCTCCCGCCCCCCTCGAAGGCAACGCCGACGAACTGGTTCGGCGCGCGGGATGGGAGCGGGTCTCGCAGGGGCCGCAGCCTCGCATCCGTAGACCGGCGCGATCATCTACCCTCGCCGACGGCACGACGGTTCCGGTGCTGCGGTGGGCACTACGCACCGCAGCACCGGTGGGCCCCCGCGCCGAGGGGTGGGGCGACACCCATTTCGCTCGCGCTCTTGCGGCTGCACTCCGCCGGCTCGGCCAGGAGGTCGTGATCGACTCATACGCGGCACGGAACCGCGCGACACGTCATCTCGACGACGTGACCGTGGCCCTCCGCGGACCGGAGCCTCTCGAAGCCTCCCCATACGGCGTCTCGCTTCTGTGGATCATCAGCCATCCCGACCAGATCACTGCCACCGATACGCGGGGCTTCGACCGGGTTTTCGCCGCGTCTGCTCCCTGGGCACGGGCTACCGGCAACGAGCTCGGTGTGCGAATCGACCCTCTCCTCCAGTGCACGGATGCGACTCGGTTCCGTCCCGCTGGTCGCGACCGGGGCCGCGACATCCTTTTCGTCGGCACGGCGCGGGGGATCCTCCGTCCCTCTGTAGTCGAGCCCATCCGCGCGGGTATTCCGGTCGACGTGATAGGACCGGACTGGCGCGGCTGGATCCCGGCGTCTCGCATCCGCGCGACGGGGATTGCCAATGACGAGCTTCCGGCGCTGTACGAGGCTGCGGGAGTGGTGCTGAATGACCACTGGCCCGCAATGCAGGAACGCGGCTTCATCGGCAACCGCCTGTTCGATGTGGTGGCGGCCGGCGGTCGCGCGATCAGCGACCACGTCGAGGGGATCGACGGCCTCTTCGGCGGAGCCGTGCGCACGTGGGACACGGTTTCCGAGCTCATCGGCATGCTGTCCGGCGAGCTGGACGACGCATTCCCCTCCACGGGAGACCTGGATGCCATCTCGGCGCACATCCGCGCCGAGCATTCCTTCGATGCTCGCGCCCGCACCCTCCTCGACGCCGCTCTGAGGGCTCGTCGGACGCGCCGCGGGACGTCTCATGCGACACGATGAGGCTGGCAGAATAGAATCCATGCCCTCGGAGACCCCCTCATCGCGCGGCGGTGTCTTCTCCGGTATCTGGTCGTCGAGCCTCGTCCGATACCTCGTCATGGGCGGACTGTCGTTCGCCTTCGACTTCGGACTCCTCTTCGTGCTGTACGACGTTGCAGGCGTACCGCTCGCTATCGCGACACCGACGGCTTTCCTGGCGAGCTTCGTCGTGACGTACACGCTGCAGCGGCTGTTCGCTTTCCGCGCGAGCGACGCCGTCGCTCCGAGCGTTGTCCGCTACGCCCTGCTCGTCCTCCTCAACACCGCGCTCACCACGGGGATCGTCGCCCTCGCCGACTCGGTGGGGTGGTCTTGGGCGGTGGGCAAAGTCGTCGCGGTCGCGGTGACGACCGTGGGCAACTACTTCGCATATCGCTATTGGGTGTTCGCCCGTCCGAAAGGTTCTCCGACGCATGTATAAAGGCGCCATCGTCGCCGCGGTCGTTCCCGCGTACAAAGAAGAGAAAATGATCGCCCGCGTCATCGAGACCATGCCGGCGTTCGTCGATCATATTGTGATCGTGGATGACTGCAGCCCCGACGACACCAGTGGTGCCGTGACTCGCGCAGACGACGGCCGAGTCACGCTCATTCGTCACGAGGTGAATCAGGGCGTCGGGGGTGCCATCATCACCGGTCATCGCACCGCGCTCGAGCTGGGCAGCGACGTCAACGTCATCATGGCCGGAGACGCTCAGATGGACCCGGAGTATCTTCCCGCCCTCCTCGACAGAGTCGTCGAGGATGGGTACGGCTTCGCCAAGGCCAATCGCTTCTATTCCCCCGAGTCGTTCACGGGAATGCCGGGCTACCGCGTGTTCGGCAATATCGCCCTGTCTTTCATCACGAAGCTTTCGTCGGGGTACTGGAATCTGTTCGACCCGCAGAACGGCTACACAGCCATCCGATCCGACGCGTTGCGCCGAGTGCCCCTTGATCGGGTAGCCAAGCGGTACAGCTTCGAGAACGACCTGCTCATCCACCTCAACATCCTTCAGGTGTCCGCCGTCGACGTGCCCATCCCGGCGGTGTACGGCGACGAGGTCTCCAGCATCCGGCTCGGCAAGGTGATCCCCGAGCTCCTCCACCGTCTGACGGTCGGCTTCTGGCACCGCATCTGGTACCGCTACGTATTGTGGTCGTTCTCGCCCATCGCCCTGTTGTTGTTCCTCGGGCTGCTCTTCCTCGGTTTCGGACTGGTCGTCACGATTTGGCTGTTCTTCCAGATCCTCGGATCCGCCATCGCGACGGCGGCGACGGTGATGTTGGCGGCACTTCCACTCATGTTGGGGACGCAACTGCTCATCAGCGCTTTGCAACTCGATATCCAGGCGACGCCTTCCACGCCGGAGCATGCGCCCTTCATCGCACGCTGACGATCAGACAAACGAAAAGGCCTCCGGGACGCGTGTGCGCCCCGGAGGCCTTTCGTTGGATAAGGTCAGCCGGCGAATGCCGTCTCCGTCGTACGTACGAGGCGCCCCTCATCGTGGGCGGACTGCAGCGAAGCTTCGACGACACGCAGCACGTGGACGGCCTCCCGCATCGTCGAAAGCGTCGTCGTCGCACCGTTCACGGCATCACGGAACGCCTCCAACTCCGCCCGCAACGGCTCGCGCTTGGGAAAAGCGAACCGCGTGACGTCGCCCTCGGAGACTCCACGGAAGGTGGAAACCGACTCCCACTCCAGCGCCGCGGTGCCATTTCGGTGCAGAGTGAGGTCCGCCGTCGCGGTGTCGGCGATGAAAGTACCCCGCTCACCCGTGACGACGGTGACGCGCTCCTTCATCGGACTCAGCCAGTTGATGAGGTGGTTGACCACAGCACCGTCGGTCAGGCGACCGGAGATCGCAATCATGTCTTCGAACGAGCGGCCGCTCTGAAAAGCCGTCTGCGCCGACACCGCGGCATACCGCGACTGTGCCACCCATGCGGTGAGGTCGATGTCGTGGGTGGCGAGATCCTTGGCCACGCCGACGTCACCGATACGCGCCGGGAACGTGCTCTGGCGGCGGGTGGCGATCTGATACACGTCACCAATCTCGCCCTCGGCAAGTCGAGCGCGCAGCTGCTGGAGAGCGGGGTTGAAGCGTTCGACGTGACCGACCGCACCAACGAGTCCGCGGGATTCGAAGAGATCGGCGAGCGCCTGTCCCTCCTCGGAACTGTCGGCGATGGGCTTCTCGACGAGCACGTTCACGTCCGCTTCGGCGAGCGCTCCGGCCGCCGCGGCGTGGAAACGCGTCGGGACGGCAACCACCGCGATGTCGAGGCCGGCGGCTGCGAGCGCATCGACATCGGGCAGCACCGTGAGACCGCCCGCAACACCGTGCGGGTCGCCTGCCGGGTCTGCCACGGCGACCAGCTCGACGCCGTCGATCTCGCGCAGCAGACGGGCGTGGTGACGCCCCATCATCCCCAGTCCGAGCAGACCGGCGCGCAACACGGCGGTCATGCGCCCGCTCCCGTCACGGCCGTCACGGCTTCGACGATGCGTTCCAGATCATCGTCGCTCAGCGACGGGTGCACGGGGAGCGAGACGACTTCGCTCGCCGCGCGCTCGGTCTGGGGCAAGTCGAGTCCGGGCGCGTAGCCCGCGAGCGACGGCAATCGGTGATTCGGGATCGGGTAGTACACGCCGCTCCCCACCTGATGCTCCTCGCGCAGGGCCCTCACGAATCCGTCGCGACCTTCCGGGACACGGACGGTGTACTGGTGGTAGACGTGGTGAGCGCCGTCTGCCACGACTGGCGTGATCACTCCCGATAGGTGGGCGTCGAGAAAAGCCGCGTTGTCGCGGCGCTTCTGGGTCCACGCATCGACCTTCGTCAGCTGAACGCGTCCGATGGCTGCGTGTAGATCCGTCATCCGTGCGTTGAAGCCCACGATCTCGTTCTCGTACTGCCGCTCCATGCCCTGATTGCGCAGGAGCCGCAGCATGCGCGCGATCTCGGGGTTGCCCGCAGTCACCATGCCGCCCTCCCCGCTGGTCATGTTCTTCGTCGGGTACAGCGAGAACATGGTGAAGGATCCAAAGGAGCCGACCGGTCGTCCCTGCAATTTCGCTCCGTGCGCCTGTGCCGCGTCCTCGAACAACATGAGGCCGTGCCGCTCGGCGAGAGCACCCAACCTCACCATGTCGGCCGGGTGCCCATACAGGTGAACGGGCATGATCGCGCGCGTCCGCGGGGTGATTGCCGCCTCGACGCTCGCGACGTCGAGGGTGAAGCTGACAGGGTCGATGTCGGCGAACACCGGGGTCGCCCCCGTGAGTGCGACGGAGTTGCCGGTGGCGGCGAACGTGAACGATGGCACGATGACCTCGTCGCCCGGACCGACGCCGCACGCCAGCAACCCCAGGTGAAGTCCCGATGTGCCCGAGTTCACGGCGACGGTCTCGCGCCCACCGACGAAGTGGGCGGCGAACTCGCGTTCGAAAGCCGCCACCTCCGGGCCCTGGGCGATCATGCCGCTTCGCAGCACGCGGTCGACGGCGGCACGCTCGTCGTCGCCGATGAGGGGCTTAGCCGCGGGAATGAGATCAGGCACGGGTTTCCTCCTTGAGTGCGCCGTCAGACTCGATGAATCGGGCGCCGGTGCGCGGACACACCCACGATTCACCCTTTTTCTCGAGCGGAAGGCCCGCGGGCCCGACCCACCCGATGCGTCGTGCCGGCACTCCGGCGACGAGCGCAAAGTCGGGAACGTCTTTGGTGACGACGGCGCCCGCGGCAACGGTCGCCCAACGGCCGACCACCACGGGCGCGACACAGGTCGCTCGAGCCCCGATGGACGCCCCCTCCCGCACAGTCACCCCCACCGGGGTCCAGTCCGAGGCTGATTTCGGGCTACCGTCCGGGTTGACTGCACGCGGGTAGGTGTCATTGGTGAACACGACGGCGGGGCCGACGAAGACTCCGCTCTCCAGACGAGCGGGCTCGTAGACCAAGGCATAGTTCTGAATCTTGCAGCCGTCGCCCACGACAACGCCCGAGCCGATGTAAGCACCACGGCCGATGACGCAGTTCTCACCGATGACCGCGCCCTCACGAACTTGCGCGAGATGCCAGACGGAGGAGCCCGCACCGATTGTCGAGCCCGAGACGTCGGCTGACGGATCGATGCGTGCGGAAGCCGCCGAGGCGGGCTCAGAAATCGCAGACATAGGTATTGAGTCTACCGGGCAGGTCTGTGCGACCCCCGTAGGATCGACGCGTGCTCCGCCGTTCTTCGACCGTCTTTCGCGCGGTTTCACCTTGGCTCATCCCGTTGTTGATGCTGGTGGCGCTGTGGTCATGGTCTCTCGCCTCACCCGTCGGATCGAGTCCCGACGACGATTTCCATCTCCCCTCGATCTGGTGCGGACTCGGCGATCGAGCGGACCTCTGCGAGGACTCCGGCAATCCGTCGACGAAGCTGGTCCCGACTCCTCTCGCGACGACGAATTGCTACGCCTTTCTGGCGAACGACAGTGGCGAGTGCTGGAATCCTGACACCCCGGGCCTGTTCGAGGCCGACCGCGTCAACACGGGCCCTTTGTATCCGCCCGTCTTCTACGGAGCTATGGGCGTCTTCGCCAGTCCCGACGTCGAGGCATCTGTCGTCGCCATGCGGTTTGCGAACTCGCTCATCGCGGTCGGATTGATCACCGTCGCCTTCTGGGCGTTGCCTCGGCGTCTGCGCCCTGCGCTCATCCTCTCGGTCATCGCCTCAGCCATTCCCCTGGGGATATTCGTGTACGCGTCGACGAATCCGTCGTCGTGGGCTCTCCTGGCCGCAGCCACGGTGTGGATCGGCGTATTCGGAGCGACGCAGACAACGGGTCGCAGGCGCCTGCTGCTGGCCTTGCTCGCCGTGATCGGAACGGTCATGGGTGCAGGCGCGCGCGCCGACGCGGGGGCGTTCGCCATCTTCGGCGCGGGTGTCGGTCTTCTCCTCGGCGTCCGCAGCCTCAAGCGGTCGCTGGTGCCGCTCCTCACGTTCCTCGTCGTCGGCGCCATCGGTGTCGGTTTCTACCTGAGCGCCGGCCAGAGCGGTTCGCTCGTATCGGGCCTCCCGAGCGACAACCCTCCGCTCACGAGGTCTCAGCTCATCGACAACGCGATGAACGTCCCGAACCTGTGGACGGGCGCGCTGGGTGGGTGGGGACTGGGATGGCTGGACACTCCCATGCCTTCGGTGGTCTCGGTCTGCGCGACGGTCGTCGCGAGCGCTGTGCTTTTCATCGGCATCCGACGGCCGAACTGGCGTGAAGCGAGCGCACTGCTGGTGACACTCGCCGCGCTCTGGGCGGTGCCGTTCATTCTTCTCGCGCAATCGCGTGCCGTCGTCGGCACGCAGGTGCAGCCGCGGTACATTCTGCCGCTGATCGTGATCCTCCTCGGTGTGGCGTCCGTCGGCGCCGCGACCGAGCGCCAGTGGACACGATTCCGCCGGCTGTCCGCCGCGGTCGCTCTCGCCGTCGCCTTCGCCTTCGCGATCTACACGAACGTACGGCGATACACAACTGGTCTGGACGGCACAGCTCTGGATCCTGGCACTTTCGCGGAGTGGTGGTGGCCCGTGGGGCCGACCCCCATGGTCGTCATCACGATCGGCACCGTGGCTTTTTCGCTTGCGCTAGCCGCTCTCGCCCTGCTGCCTCTCGCCCACGCCTCCGACGCCGCGGCCTCGCGGACCGAGTGGTCGGACCCAACCGGGCTCGAACGCCACGACCACGAACCCACCGCGGCGGTGGGCAGCCGACGACGTCGGAGCGACGGCCCGCCGGCCGAGAGCTGATGCACGGGCGCGCTCCGCGGCTACGTCCCTCGAGCGAATCGCCTCAGGCCACTCGGTCGCTGTCAACGGACACCGCGGCCGCGACCGTACCTACTGAGACATCCTGACGAGTTCGCACGGTGAACAAAGCCGCTTGCGCGAGACCATGACTGCTGGGCTCGCTGACGCCCGCAGCATTGGCATTGACGTAGTACTGACCCGCGCCGAGGTGCATTGCATCGATGCGGAGGTCGACGGTGACTGGTCCACCGATCGGGTCGAGACGGTGTCCGATCATTTCCGTGTTCGATGCCAGCACCATGTGCCCCAGCGGGGTGTCGATGCTGAATCCGAGTTCCCACCGCTCGATCGGCTTCATCGAGTCCACATGCACACGAATGGTGAGCGCATCCCCCTCGTCGACCGATTTGGTGGGGGTGCCGTCTGCATGAAGCAGCTCCACCCCTTTCACCTGGATCGGATGAATCGTCTGCTCCGGCGGAGCCTCGCCGACGCGTCGGCCTTCGAGCACGTCGCGAAGTGCGCCGATGGCGGCACGCGTCTCGCCGTCGAAGACCACCGCGCCGTCCTTCAGAACGATTCCGCGATCGCAAAGTTCGGCGACCTGCTGAGCCGAGTGCGTGACCAGGATGATGGTCCGACCCTGCGCCCGGAACTCGGCGATACGGTCCATGCACTTCCGCTGGAACGTCTCGTCTCCCACGGCGAGCACCTCGTCGACCAACAGCACATCGGGATCGGTGTGAATGGCAACCGAAAAGGCGAGGCGCACGTACATGCCCGATGAGTAGAACTTCACAGCGGTGTCGATGAAGTCACCAATGCCGCTGAACTCGACGATGTTGTCGAACTCACGATCAATCTCTTCGCGCGTCATTCCGAGGATGGAAGCGTTCAGATACACATTCTCACGACCACTGAGGTCGGGGTGGAAGCCGGCACCCAGCTCGAGGAGCGCGGCCATTCGTCCCCGCGTCTCCACCAAGCCGGTCGACGGCGAGAGGATGCCACCGATCAGTTTCAGCAGCGTGCTCTTTCCGGAGCCGTTCGCGCCGAGCAGGCCCACCGTGGTGCCTGCCTGGATGGCGAGCGACACGTCGTCGACGGCGACGAAATCGCGACGGAACGACTTGCCGAGACGACCGAGGTGAACCACCCGGTCCTTGAGACTGTTGTCTTTTCGCACGCGGAAGTGCTTTGAGACGGAGGTCAGGCGCACGATGTCCGGCGCGGAAATGGCGATATCAGACATCACAGCTCCTGAGCGAAGTTGCCCTGCATCCGGGTAAAGACGCGGTGGGAGATGACCAGCAGGATGAGTCCGACAACGCCCGCGATGAGCATGCGCAACCCCAGCTGCGCGGGGTAATCGTCAACGGTACCGGCACCCCAGAAGGCGCGATGGAAACCGAGGACAGCGATGGTCAGAGGATTCGCCGCGTAAACATCCAGAACCCACTCCGGCAGCTCGAAACGGATGATGACGTCCTGCACCATGCGCCAGGAGTAGACGATGGGCGCGCCCCACATCGCGAGCATCAACACGACCTCCGTCAGGTACTGGATGTCGCGTAGATAGACGTTGAGTGCGGAGAGGAGCAGACCGATGGCAAGACCGTAGATCGTGATGAGAATGACCGACGGGAAGAACCACAGCATCTCAACCGGTTCGGGCAGAGCGCGGAACAGCATCGCAGCGACCACGAGGACCGCGAGCTGGACGAGGAACATGAACCCCGCTCCGCCGATGCTCGCCAGGGGGAAGATCTCGCGCGGGAGGTAGATCTTCTTCACCAGCCCGCCGTTTTGCAGAATGGAGCCGGTGGCGCCGAAGACCATGTCGTTGAAGAAGACGTAGAGCGTGAGGCCGGAGAACAGATAGACAGCGAAATTGTCGATGCCCTCGGCAGCCCGCAGGAACTGTCCCAGCACGATGAAGTACATGAGGAACTGGATGAGTGGACGGATCACTGTCCACAGGAATCCGAGGAAGCTGTCCCTGTAGCGCGCCTGCAGGTCGCGCCGCACGAGCAGGTTCAACAGGTCTCGGCGACCGAGGATCTCGCCGATCTTGCCGAGCCGACCGCTGGTGCGGCGGCCGGTCACATCGACGACCGCGTAGGGAGCTGCGGAGATGCGGGCGAATCGCGCCACGCTCTCCTCGCTCATCGCTGCCATTCTCGGTTTCTCGTCATGATTTCTTTCGTCGTTCTGTCAGCCCGCGCACGACCCGGTCGATCAACTGACCGGGGCGTTTGGTCGGGTCCATCAACCGCCTCAACCGATGCACGGCGCCCATGTGGTTGAGACGCATGTACATCCGGAGGAAATCTTTGCCGGATCCGGTGCCCACGAATCCGAGCGCCCGCAACCGGTCGATCTTCTCGAAGGCGTATCCCGGCGTCGTGCCAGCCATTTCATCGAGCTTGTAGTCGAGCGCCGTATGACTGACCGCGGCATAGACGGGGGTGACGATCGTCCGGCTGTGGAAACCCAATTCGCCGGCCACGTAAGACGGCATACGTTCAAGGATATGCGCCAGCCCGCCGTCGTGGTACGCCTCCGCGCCGCCGAAATCGGAGTATCTCCAGGGGTGCTCGACCAGCAACCGCAGCGCTTGCGGACGTGCGAAGAACATCGACCCGTATGGCGCGAGCGGCGACACGTCGTCGAGCGGAACCCGGACACCGAGTTCGTTGGCAAGCCGCTCGAACCCGGGCTTGTTCGACCACCATGCCCGCCCCAGGGTGGGATAGCCGATGTGGATCATCGGTGGGAAGGCGAGTCCGAGTCCCGGCTCGCGCTGAAACAGCCCCAGCACACGGGAGGAGTGCTCCTCGTCGTTCAGCAAGTTGAGGAACTGCTGCTCGCGGAAGTGCGTGCCGACGTTGTACCCATCCTGGGGAGTCTTCTTGCTGTGCAGCTTGACGACGAGGTCGTAGGCGTCGGAAAGGAGCACGTCCCGGCATCCGATGAGGAATGCGCTCTGATCGCGGCCGTCGTTGGAATCGACCACGCGCACCGACACCTCGCCTCGATCTCCCGGGAGGGTCGCGATCCGTGTCTCGATGCGGCGCGCTCGATCGGCGTCGGGGGTCGTCACGATGAGGTCGTACGTACCAGGGAGGGTATTCGCCCGCTCGATCATCTCGTCGGTCATCTCGTCGTAGAAGATGTGAGCGATGACCACGACGCGCAGTGCCAGGGCCGGATCGTAGGGCGGGTGGTCGGGTCCGATGACGTCCATGAGCCCGGCGTCGGCGTTCAAGACCTTCGGCGCGACGTTGCGGGCGAGGTTCGACAGCGCGATCTCGACCGGGTAGCCGCCGTCTGCCGCCGCCTTCAGCGCCCATCGACCGATCACCGCGTGACGATCCATGAACGGCGGCCAGTGAAAGAAGGGGCGCCGTTTCAGCAGCGGGCAGCCGTCCTCGATGAGGGCGCGTGGGGCGAACAACGAGGCGTTCACAACGTCGTAGTCGTCGGACGAGAACGCCACCTCCCCCGTGAACCCGCTCCCCGTGAACGTGTTGTGGAAGACGAGTTCGTGCCGCACCACCGCATCGGTGTAGGTGGAGATCTCAGACAACTCGCGCCAGTAGCGCCGCCACCGCTCAGTCTGGAACATCCCCCGCCGAACGGCGATCCAGAACGACTGGAAGTGATAGGGCAGCGTGCCATTGCCCGTGATCGGGTTGTGGTCCTCGGCGGTGTGATCGGTCATCGCCCAAAAGTGCACGGGACGGGCGTTCATACGATCGAAGAGCGCGGCGAAAGGACGCACCGGGCCGAACCAGGTGTCGTTGGTCAAGACGATCTCGTCGAACTGCGCGATGCGGTCACCGAGGTGTGTCAGCGCGGCCCGCTGAGCGCCGATGTCGAACCCGGCGTTCTCGCGTTCGATGATCTCGTCGGCGGCGCGCGCCAGTCGTTCGCGGGCCGCGTCGGTGAGCACACCGTTGACCACGGCGATGATGTGATCTGCATGCTGGCGGAGGGCGTCCAGAGCGTACAAGACGTAATCCTCGACCTCACCGCGGCGATCGAAGATCGTGTAAACGATCAGTCGGCGGCCGTCTGCGGGAAAGGGGACCGCCGGCGCGACCTCGGTTTCGCTCACGAGCGGACTCCCTTCACCAGAGTGCGTCCCGCGGCCGCGGCGGCGCGCACGCGGCGCAGTACAGCGCGGGCCCCCTGACCGAACGGGTGCATGATCGGATCGAGACGTTGAACGACCTTGTTGTGATTGGTCTTCATGTACATGCGGAAGAACGCCACGGCTCCTGCCGTCCCCATCCAGCCGGCGCGATGGAGGAACTGGATCTGTTCGATGGGGTACCCGGGCAGATTGACCGCGAGCTGGTCGATCTTGTACTCCGTCGACAGGTGCGTGAGGCTCGCGTGCTCGGCGTCCAGCACCATCCGCGCGTGTAAGCCCTGCTCCCCCGCCGCGACCGATACGAGACGCTCGAGCAGCCGCTGCATGTCCGGAACGAGCTCGCGAGACCGATCACGGAAGTCGTCGTACGTCCACTTCGCCGAGAGGTACGGACGAAGACCTTCGGGGCGCCCGACCCACATGCCACCGAAGGGCGCCAGCGGGGTGATCCCGTCCAGCGGAACACGGATACCGAGATCGTCTGCCAGGTCTTGACCCATGCCGCGATACCAGGACCAACCTTCGCCTGTCGTTGCGTAGCCGGTCTGAATGACGGGGGGGAGGACGACCCCCAACCCCGGCTCACGCACGAACAGCGCGAGAAGGTTCGCGATGTACGCCGGGCTTCCGACGAGGTTGTCGCGTGTGTACCGGCGGAAGTACTCCGACACGGTCCTCCCGCGGCGGGTGGGCAGACGGTCGTGAAGTTTGACGAAGACGTCGTAGCGGTCGCTCAGCAATTCATCCCGGCAGCCGATCAGGAAGGCGCTCATGTCACGGCCGTTCGCCGACGGCACGACCCGCACCTCACCGGCGGAGATGTTCTGTCCGTGCCTGACGAGCAGTTCCTCGATGGCCGGGGCCAGCGCAGGGTCGGAGGTGGTGACGATGACTTCGACCGGCGCCGGGAACCACGACAGCCGCTCCACAAGCGGACTCACCGAGGCCACCCCGGTCGCGTGGATCACAACGAGCACGCGCAGGGATGCCGGGTCTTCGGATGCCGTCACCACGGTGCGCGGGAGGATGTCGAGCAACGCGAGGTTGGTGGTCACGACCTTCGGCGGGACTGTCCGCGCGAGGTTCTCGAAGATCAACGACGTCGGATAGCCGCTCGCTTGCACCTTCTCGAGCACCGCGCGCCCGATCACCGCATGCCGATCGAGGAACGGCGGCCAATGAAAGAACGGGCGACGCTTCACCAACGGGCAGCCGTCGTCTATGAGCAACGTGGGGTTGAAGAGCGCCGGGTGGTCGGTCGGGTAATCGTCGGACGCGAAAGCGACAGCCGACGCGAACCCGGCCTCCACGAACGTCTCGGTGAAGATGGTCTCGTGCTTGAGCACGGCGTCGAAGTACGACGGCATCTCGGGCAGCTCGCGCCAGTAGCGCTCCCAACGCGGCGAGATGAACATGTCCCGGCGCACCGCGATCCAGAATGACTGCAGGTGATACGGCAGCACACCCTCGCCCGTGAAGGGGTTGGGCTCCTCCCGGGCGTGGTCGGTCATCCCCCAGAAGTCGGTGTCGAGGGCGTCCATGCGGTCGAAGACCGGTCCGTACGGGCGGACGGGGCCGAACCAGGTGTCGTTCGTGAGCACGATCTCGTCGAACTCGACGAGTCGCGGGCCCAGGTGGTCGAGGGCGTCCTTATGCGCCCAGATGTCGAAACCCGTGTTCTCACGCAGCAGGATTTCGTCGACCGCGGGCTCCAGACGCCGCCGGGCGTCATCGGAGAGTTTCCCGTTGATGACGACCAGAATGTGGGTCGCATGGTCGCGCATCCCCTGAAGGGCATGGACCACGTAGTCGTCGACACCGCCGCGCCGGTCGTACACGACGTAGACGACGAGCCGTCGCCCATCGGGGGGGAAAACCAACGCTTGCTCCAGTTCAGCCCCTCGGAACATCCCGTGATTCTCTCGGGTGCGGCAGGGGCCTCAACCGCACGCAGACCACCGGTGAGCTTAGAGGGGGCCGTCGATGTTTCCCTGTGCAAGGGCCTTGAGCAGGTACTGACCGTAGCCGCTCTTCACCAACGGCTCGGCGCGCTGACGCAATTCATCGTCGCTCAGGAAGCCCATCCGCCACGCGACCTCCTCGGGGCAGCCGATCGACAACCCCTGGCGCTTCTCCACCGTTCGGATGAACTCCGTCGCCTCGCTGAGCGAGTCGAAGGTCCCCGTGTCCAGCCACGCGGTTCCGCGCGGGAGGAGCTCGACACGGAGTCGCCCCTGTTCGAGGTAGGTGCGGTTCACGTCCGTGATCTCGAGCTCGCCACGTGGTGACGGGGTGAGCTCGCGGGCGATCTCGATGACGTCGTTGTCGTAGAAGTAGAGACCGGGGACGGCATAGTCGCTTTTCGGCACGACCGGCTTCTCTTCCAGGGAGACGACGCGCCCGTCAGAGTCGAACTCGACGACGCCGTACGCGGTTGGATCGGCCACGCGATAGCCGAAGACGACACCGCCGTCGAGTTCGGTGTACTGACGCAGTCGCGTACCCATGCCCTGCCCGTAGAAGATGTTGTCGCCGAGCACCAGGGCCACCGACTCCGTCCCGATGTGCTCCTCGCCGAGCAGGAAGGCCTGTGCCAGACCGTCGGGCGAGGGCTGTACGCGGTAGGTCAGAGAGATGCCGAAGCGGGATCCGTCGCCGAGCAGACGCTGGAACTGCTCGGAGTCCTGCGGCGTCGTGATGATGAGGATGTCGCGAATCCCCGCGAGGATGAGCGTCGACAGCGGGTAGTAGATCATCGGCTTGTCGTAGACCGGCACGAGCTGCTTCGAGATACCCAGCGTGATGGGGTGTAACCGCGAGCCTGTGCCGCCCGCCAGAATGATTCCGCGCATGAGGCACAGTCTTCCCTATCGCCCACCGCCAACCAATCCGGCATCGCGGCGGGTGAGTTCGCTCTTCGATAGCCTTAGCCGCATGAGTCGTCTTCTCGTCACCGGTGCCGCCGGTTTCATCGGTTCCAACTTCGTGCACCACGTCATCGCACACACCGACCACACCGTGACCGTGCTGGACAAGCTCACCTACGCCGGCAACGAGGCGTCCCTGGCGGGATTGCCCGCTGAACGGGTTCGACTGGTCGTCGGGGACATCGCCGACGCCTCCGTGGTGGACCCACTCGTCGCTGAAGCGGACGTCGTCGTGCACTACGCCGCGGAGTCGCACAACGACAACTCGCTGCACGACCCTCGCCCGTTCCTGGATACCAACATCATCGGCACCTACACCCTGCTGGAGGCGGCCCGCCAGCACGATGTGCGCTTCCATCACATCTCCACTGACGAGGTCTACGGCGACCTGGAACTCGACGATCCGTCGCGCTTCACCGAGAGCACGCCGTACAACCCCTCGTCGCCCTACTCGTCCACCAAGGCCGGATCCGATCTTCTCGTGCGCGCATGGGTGCGATCGTTCGGGGTGCGGGCGACGATCAGCAATTGCTCGAACAACTACGGCCCCTACCAGCACGTCGAGAAGTTCATTCCCCGCCAGATCACCAACGTCCTGCGTGGAATTCGCCCGAAGCTCTACGGAACGGGCGAGAACGTGCGCGACTGGATCCACGCCGACGACCACTCATCCGCGGTGCTCACCATCCTCGACAAGGGCGAGATCGGCGAGACCTACCTCATCGGCGCTGACGGCGAGAAGGACAACAAGAGCGTCGTCGAACTGATCTTGCAGATCGCGGGGCAGCCTACCGATGCGTACGACCTCGTCACCGACCGCCCGGGTCACGACCTCCGTTACGCCATCGACTCCACGAAGCTGCGGACCGAACTCGGCTGGACACCCACCTACGGCGATTTCGAGTCGGGGCTGGCGGCCACCATGGATTGGTATCGCGACAACGAGGCCTGGTGGGCCCCGTCGAAGGACGGCGTAGAAGAGTTCTACGCGAGCAAGGGGCAGTGACCACGGTGTCCACTGAGTTCGGCAAGCGCCTTTCCGTGCGCGAAACCCCTATCCCGGGACTCATCGTGCTGGACCTCCCCGTCCACGGCGATGCGCGCGGATGGTTCAAAGAGAACTGGCAGCGCGAAAAGATGACCGCCGCAGGTGTCGATCTCCCCGACTTCAACCCCGTGCAGAACAACATCTCCTTCAACGACGCAATCGGGACTACCCGCGGGATCCACGCCGAACCCTGGGACAAGTACGTCTCGGTGGCGACCGGCCGCATCTTCGGTGCATGGGTAGACCTGCGCGAGGGAGACACTTTCGGAGCCGTCTTCACCACAGAGCTCGACCCATCGATGGCGATCTTCGTACCGCGCGGCGTGGGCAACTCGTATCAGACTCTCGCTCCGGACACCGCATACACCTATCTCGTCAACGACCATTGGTCGCCCAAGACGACGTACACGTTCCTGAATCTCGCCGACGAGACGGCCGCGATCGACTGGCCCATTCCGCTCGACGAGGTGGAGATCAGCGAGAAAGACAAGAACCACCCGCGCCTGGGAGACGTCGTCCCCATGCCGCCGCAAAAGATCCTCGTCACGGGAGCCAACGGTCAGCTCGGTCGAGCGGTGCGCGAGGAGTTCGGCGAGCGCCCGTGGATCGAGTACGCGACACGCGCCGAGCTCGACCTGACCTCATCGGATCTGGACACCGCGCGACGGTGGCGCGACTACGGAACGATCATCAACGCCGCGGCGTTCACCAAGGTGGATTTCGCTGAGACCCCGGAGGGGCGGGCGGAGGCGTGGGCCGCGAATGTGACCGCAGTGGCTGCTCTGGCCCGCATCGCGGCTTCGAACGGGATCACCCTTGTGCACGTGTCCAGCGATTACGTTTTCGACGGCTCGAAGATCGGGGCCTACGCGGCCGGAGATCCCCTTTCACCGCTCGGCGTCTACGGTCAGACCAAAGCCGCGAGCGACGCGATCGTGTCCGCCGTGCCACGGCATCACATTCTCCGCACGAGCTGGGTCATCGGGGATGGTGCCAACTTCGTGCAGACTATGGTCTCGCTGGCGGAGCGCGGCATCGATCCTCGTGTCGTCGATGACCAGTTCGGGCGCCTCACCTTCACGCGCGACATCGCGGCGACCGTGCGCGCCGTCACGGAACGGGGCGCACCATACGGCGTCCATAACGTGACCGGGGACGGAGAGCCCTGTTCGTGGTACGACATCGCTCGAGATGTCTTCCAGCTCACGGGGCACGACCCGGATCGCGTCACCGGAGTGAGCACGGAGGCGTACTTCGCCGGCGCCGCAGGCCCGGTCGCTCCGCGTCCCCGCAACAGCGTCCTTGAACTGAGCGACGATGGTTTCGTTGTGACGGGAGATCACCGGCAGCGCCTTCGGGCGTATCTGCAGGTCAGCGGATCTCCCGCATGACGTTCCATCCCGTTCCGACGAGCGTGCCGGTCCCGCGCCATCCCGCGGCGCCATCGCCTCGGTAGAGAACGAGATCGCCACTGGCCGTGCGACCCATGACATCAGGTCCCGCCGAGCCATCGAAGTTCCCCACTCCCCACACGGGTTCGAAAGCATTCCACCCGGTTCCGATCTGTCGGACGTCCCCCCAAGACCCACGGCCGTCTGTTCCGTAGGACCAGAGGGTGCCGTCTGTCCGACGGGCGAGCAGGTCATTCCGCCCGTCGCCGTCGAGGTCGCCCCCGGCAGACAGGGAGGTGACGATCGACCATCCCGTACCGACGCCGCTGCCCGAGCCGGAGAGCCACCCGCCGCTTCCGTCACCGCGATAAAGACGGAGGACGCCGGTGCGATCCCTGCCGACCATGTCGACGCGGCGATCGCCGTCGAAATCGACTCCGCCGGTCACCAACGACAGGTTCTGCCACTCGCTGCCGATCACTGTGGGACCGTTGAACGTTCCGTCCCCCCGCCCTTTCCACAGTTGAAACACGCCATCGTCGCCGATCCTTCCGAGATCGGCGAATCCGTCGCCGGTGAAATCGCCGAGCGGCACAACGCGGGCTGTACCCCATCGCGGCAATGCCGCAACCGGCGCTTTCCATCCGCCGCCCCCGTCACCTGGGTACACACTCAGACCACCTCGCGCCGAAACGGCCACGACGTCCGCTAGACCGTCGCCTGTGAGATCTCCAGAACCGCCGGGAAAAGGCCGAGGCCGCCCAGGGGTGGGCCCTTCGCCTGAGACGACGCTCATGATCGACCATCCCGTGCCCGCAGGTGCCCCGCCGCGGACGAACCGGCCGGAGTTGTCCCCCGCATACGACCACAGGAGACCGTCTTGATCGACCACCAGAATGTCAGCGACTCCGTCGCCGGTGTAGTCCCCCGGCGTGAGAATGTTGCGCATCGCGCCCCACCCGGTCGCTATCTGGGTGCGACCAGCCTGCCAACCGCCCGTACCATCTCCCCGGTACAGCCACACGTCTCCAGCGGCGTCACGAGCCACGATGTCTTGACGACCGTCTCCGGTGATGTCGGCACCGCCGACAAGGGCGGTGAATCCGCTCCACCCGCTTCCCACGACACGCGCGGGCGCGAACGTGCCGAAACCGGTGCCTTCCCACAGCAGAAGAAGACCCGACGCCGTCGTCGTGTAGACATCCGGGACACCGTCGAGGTCAGCATCGCTCGCCGCCGTCACCAATACCGTGGTCGACCAGTCGACGTCGATCCGCCGTGGTGAGAGGTCGCCGGTCCGAGCTTGAAGTGGCCGCAGCCAGACGGCCTTGGCGCTGTCGACGACGACGAGGTCGCGTCGCCCGTCACCGTCGAAGTCCCCGACCGCAATGGGACTTTCGCCGGTTCTGATTCCTGCCGCGGTCTGAACGCGATCACCCCAGGCCCCGTTCTTGAACGGATAGGAGAACACGTTGCCGGAGCTGTCGACCGCGACGACGGAGGGGTCCACGCCATACTGCGGCCGCGGCGGCGTGTACCGCGTCGAACCGAACCAGTCCGTGAACGTGCGCCAGAAGTTGCGATTGCCGTAGGCCGAGCAGCCGTCACCCGTGCCGTAGAGGTTGTTCAGCGCCGCTTGGTTCGGAACGTAGGGGGTGTAGATGTAGAGCCCCGCCGTCGCTTGGTTCTCGATGTATACACGCTGGGTTCCGCAGTTGCCGTTGGGGTTGTAGAGGATGTTGTTGTACCGGCCCGCCTGGTAGCCCCACGAGGTGGGTGAGAGCCGGTAGATCTCGAACTGCCGCGCCGCGTAGTACACCTGGTAGAAGAACCCGGAGGTCGACGGGTCGCACGGGGCGGTGTCGGGGCAGCCCTGTCCGGTGGCGGCCGAGTAGTTCCACGCCGACGGTGACGTGGAGGTGACGAGGCCCTGCTCCTTCTGCAGGAGCACGAGCAGACTCTTCTGACTGATGCCGCAGGAGCGGGCGACGCGGTCGATGATGGTCGACGCGCTCTCGTTCGCGCGCCCGGTGTAGCCGTCGCAGTAGCGGTCGGCGGGCCTGTTGTCGGTGTTCTGGCGATAGTCCTTGATGCAGGTGTAGCCCGACTGACAGGACCGCACCTGCCGCTCCATGAACGTCTGGATCTCGCCCGAGCTCATCGCGTTGCTGTCGTAGAAGACCGCGTCGTCGATGATGTTGCCCGCGTTCCAGTCCGCGGCGTTCGCAGCCGATGCCGGGGATGTCGGCGAAACGGTGGCGGGGAGGGCGACGAGCACCGCGAGGGCGCACGCCCAGATGGCGACGAACGCCGCCACGCGCCGACCTACGGCCGTCGCGCGGGTCACGCGGCGGGCTCGACCGTCGTGAGCGACGATTCGGCCCTCGTCGTCGACGACTCATAGGACACCGTGAAGGCGAGATCCTCAGCAGGTTCGACGGCCTCGACGGACATCACGCCGCAGTAGGTGACGTCCTTGCCTTCGCTCGCCTGGGTCGTGACGCTGGCACCGGTCGACGGAACCGTCAGGGTGCAGAGGCCGCCAGACTCCGCCACCTGCGGCACCATCGCCGTGACCTCGAGCCGACCGTCGCGAACCTCCGACGTGACGATGAGGATCTGACCGTTGAACGGCTCGTCGGTCGGAGGTGTCGCTTCAGGACTCACGCCGGGCGAGGGTTCCAGGGTGGGCGTCGGCGACGCGGGGGCCGACGCGGACCCGGACGCGTCGAGAGAGGGGGTGGGAACCGCCGATCCTCCCGGCGTGGCACAGGCCGATAGCAGAAGGAGCCCCGCGAGGGCCGCCCCGGGAAGCATGATGCGAGGGCGCCGGGAGAGGCGGGGGACGGCGGCGGTGACGTGCTTCACGCGATCAGTATGAATGATCCCACCGCTGACGTCACTGCTGAACCGGCTACGCCGTCGCCGTCGCCGTCACCGTCCGCTGACGCGGCGACGCAAACGTCGGAGTCGTGACCAGACCGGCTGGTGCGCGTCGAGTTCGCGGCGCAAATCATCCTGGATGCGCTCGTGCAGAGTCCGCTCGAGCTCGGCGACCCGGGCGTCGATGTGCGTGATCGTCTGTTCGTGCAGCGAGGCGAGGTACAGCGGCAGCCCGACGCCCTCCCGGCTCACCCACTCCGCAAGCGCACGGTCGCGCACGCGTGCGTCGTCGGCCGCGTGCTCGGCGGTCAACGCGAACATGCTGTTCGCGTCGAGGCCCGTGGCATCCGGTCGCTGCGTCCAGAACGCGAGCGCTTCACCGGGAAGGAAGCCGATACGGCCCGACCGGAGGATGCGCAGGTAGAAGTCCCAGTCCTCCACGGCATCGAGGGTCTCGTCGTAGGGGCCGACATCGTCGTGGACGGCGCGGCGGTAGAGCACCGAGATCGGAACCGCACGGTTGACGCTGAGCATCTCGGTGAGGGAGATGCGCTGCATTCCGGCCCAGAACGGCGCCCGCCCCACCTCGATCCACGCTCCCCCGCGCTTCTCCTCGTAGACGATCTCCGTCGGCACCGCCACGGCCGCGTCGGCGGGCGTGGCGTCGAGCCACTCCACGGTGCGGGCGAGGAATTCGGGATGCCAGCGGTCGTCGTCGTCGTGCAGCACGACGTACTCCGTCCCCGCATCGCGGACGCCGAGGTTCGCGGCGACGCAGCGTCCGCCCTCGTCGGGCGCGATGTGACGGACCGTCACCGCGTCCAGTCCGGAGGCGGTCACGACGCCGTCGACCTCGGCGGGGTCTCCCCCGTCGTTCACGACGATGACGCGGAAATTGTCGTACGTCTGCGCGGAGATGTCGACGAGCGCCCGCCGCAGGAAGTCCGGTCGCTGCCGGGTGCGGACGACGATCCCGACGCGCTCTGTCATGCTGACGAGCTTATTGCCGCAAGCCACGGGCGCCGATCAGCGGGCACCCGTCACAACTCCGCGTGCAACGCCCACACGCGCTCGGCCGCGGCATTCCAGGCGAAGCCCTTCGCCCGGTCGCGGGCCAGCACGCGCAGGCGCTCGGCGTCCTCGCCCAGGGCGCGGGAGAGCGCGTCGCCGAGGTCGGCGGGGACGGCGTAGGCGGCCGCGTCGGCGAGCACTTCGCGGTGCACCGGGCTGTCGACCGCGACGATCGGCACCCCGACGGCGAGGGCGTCGACCGCGCGCCACGGCCAGTCGGTGCGGCCGCACGCCGTGACGAACACCGCCGTGTGAGAGAGGACGGCGGCCCGATCCCACCGGTCGAGCGCGCCACGACTATGCACGCGACTCTCGGAGAGACCGGCGGCGGCGGCGATGTCGGCGACGGCCGGCTCCTCCCCCTCGGGGACGTCGAGCACGACCACGTCGCCGTCCCAGCCCGCGGCGACGACCGCGGCGAAAGCGGCGGCGAGGGCATCGGACGGTGCCGCTCCTCCGGCGAGCGCGACGAACGACGTCGGCAGGTCGAGAGCGCGCAGACGCCCCACGGCATCCGAGGGGACGCGCATCCCAGCGGCGGGCGCGCCGCCGATCACGCGCACCTTCTTCAACAGCTTGCTCTTGGCCACCTCGGCCAGGCGCGCAGCCATCGCGTGGGTGGGCACGATGACGGCGTCGGCGTGCTTGGTCACGCGCGACAGCAGGGCCCGGCAGGCGAGGATCTCGGCCTTCGGCAGCTCCTCCGGCGTCTCCCACGCCCGCAGCTCCCACAGCGTGACCACGATCTGGTGCGTCTCGTTGACGCGGTCGTGCCGCACCAGCGGTGCGAGGGCCGTGGGCGAGTGGATCAGGCCCCGGCCGATGCCGGGAGCGACACCGAGCTGCCACGACGCCGCGAGTTCGCGTCGGCGCACGGCCAGCCGCGTCTCGGAGCTGAGGCCGGCGACCGCGGCGGCATCCGGGATCCCCGGCGCGGGCACGATGGCCGACACGTCGCAGCCGCGCGGGGCGGTGGCGATGAGCGCCTCGGTGAGCGATGCCGATGCCTCGGCGAGGTCGGGCGAGGTCGGGGAGACCAGCTGGTCGAGGACGACGCGGAGGGAGACCGTCACGGCGCGGGGTCCTCGGTCGCCTCGGCCGGGTGCAGGGCATCGCGCACCATCTGCTGCACCTGGGCGTAGTCCGGGTCGTACTCGTCGACGCCGCCCTCGGGGGTGAGTTCGAGGGTGTTGATGGACTGGTCCTTCGCCTTCAGCGCGAGATCGACCAACGTGGGCGCGATCAGTCCCTGCGGGAGGTCGGTCTGGACGATGTTCGTGCTGGACTCGGCGACCTGCTGGAACCGCGTCAGAACGTTCTGCGGAGTGAACTGGGCGAGGATCGCCTCCTGCAGCTCGCGCTGGCGTCGCATGCGGTCGAAATCGCTCGTGGTGTACCGCGACCGGGCGTACCACTGGGCCGTGTCGCCGTCCATCTTCTGCGCGCCGGGCTCGATCCACCCGAAGGCCCAGTCGTCGACGGGCTGGCCGTCGTAGGCGGGCCCGCCCTTGGGCAGGCGCTCCTGCACCGTGATGTCGACGCCGCCGAGGGCGTCGATCACGTCGGCGAAGCCCTTCATGTCGATGAGCACGTAGTACGGGATCTGGATGCCGAGGATGCCCTCCGCGGCATCCTTGGTCGCCTCGATGCCCGGCTCGGAGCCGTTCGCCTCGGCGTCGGGGTAGAGCGCGTTGCCGTCCTGGCAGACCTCGACCTCGGTCTTCAGCTGGTTGACGCCGCTCCCCCACCCGCAGGTGGGATCGGCGTAACCCTGGTGACCGTCGGGGTACCTGTCTTGCATCGGCCCGGGCGCGAACGGGAAGTGCGGCATGTCGCGCGGGATGCCGGTGATGGTCGTCGCGCCGGTGTCGGCGTTGACCGACACGACCGAGATGCTGTCGAAGCGCATCGAATCGCGTCCCTCGCCGGAGTCGGCGCCGAGGAGGAGGATGTTGTAGTACCCGTCGGACGGCGGCACGATCGGCCCCGACTGGGTGAAGAGCGACGACAGAGCGTCGCGCGTGCTCCCCGCGATCTGCGCGGCGTAAGCGGCCCCGGAGCCGGAGAGCACCAGCAGACCCACGGCCACGATCGCCATCGCGACCCGCGCCAGCGGCCCGACGCGCACCAGACGTACGAGCCGAAGGGTGTCGATGGTCAGCACGATCCACAACACGATGTAGGCGAGCAGCGCGATCTGCACGAGCGTCAACGGGACCGGCCGGAGCGCGGACAGGAAGTCGGGGAAGAACGACCCGGTCACCACCGTGAACAGACCCGTCGGCCACAGCAGCGCCCCCAGGGCGCCGAGCGCGAGGAGGGTCCACATCGCCAGCGTCGCTCCCAGGCCGATGCGTCCGAGCCGCCGACCGCCGGCGAGCACCTGCGCCGACCCGGGGATCAGGAAGTTGAGGACCACGAGCCACCAGCCGCGACGCGTCATGACCTCGGGCGAGGTGGCGTCGGGATTGCGCAGCGGTCGGGATTCGATGGCCCGGGCCGGCGCACCGGGCCGAGCCGCGGTGAGCGTCACAGGGAGTCCTTGAGTCGCCGGTTCTTCTCCTCGACCTGCGACTCCAGGTCTTTCGCGTAGGCCTCGACGCGGTCGGCGAGCTCGGGGTCGGCGCTGCCGAGGATCCGCGCGGCGAGGAGTCCGGCGTTCTTGGCGCCGTTGATGGAGACGGTGGCGACCGGGATGCCGGCGGGCATCTGCACGATGCTCAGCAACGAGTCCAACCCGTCGAGCGTCGCGAGCTGAACCGGCACGCCGATGACGGGGAGGGCGGTGACGGATGCCAACATGCCCGGCAGGTGCGCGGCTCCCCCCGCCCCGGCGATGATGGCCCGGAGACCCCGTGCGCGTGCCTCTCGGCCGTAGCGCACGAGCTTGTCGGGAGTGCGATGCGCGGAGACCACCTCGACCTCGTGCGGGATGCCGAACTCCGTCAGCACCTGCGACGCGTCGCTCATCACGCGCCAGTCGGAGTCGGAGCCCATGACGACGCCGACCACGGGCGTCTCGGAAGAATGCAGCGGCCGGGTCACCGGTCCAGGCTAGGGGCGCTCGCTGGAAGATCGCGGAACGGCGCGCGACGGGATCAGTCGAAGAACGACGCGGCACCCCGCGCTTCGTACACGATCTCGTCGAGGTCGTCGCCGACGACGTTCACGTGCCCGACCTTGCGACCGGGGCGCGGCGCCTTGCCGTAGGTGTGGATCTTCGCCGAGGGGTGCGCGGCCATGGCCGCGGGGAACCGTTCCGCCAGACCGCCCTCGGCGGGCCCGCCCAGGACGTTGATCATGACCGACCACGGGGCGACGGCATCCGTGGAGCCCAGCGGCAGGTCGAGGACGGCGCGCAGGTGCTGCTCGAACTGGCTGGTGACGGCCCCGTCCTGCGTCCAGTGACCGCTGTTGTGCGGGCGCATGGCGAGTTCGTTGATCAAGATGCGCTGATCGGTCGTCTCGAACAGCTCCACCGCGAGCATGCCGGTGACACCGAGTCCCTCGGCCACGGCGACGCCGATCTCGGCGGCGACCCGCTGCACGCGCTCGTCGGCGCGCGGAGCCGGGGCGATCACCTCGGCGCACACACCCCCGCGCTGCACGGTCTCGACCACCGGATAGGCCCGCACGTCTCCCGACGGGCGGCGCGCCACCTGCTGCGCGAGCTCGCGCGTGAAGTCGACCAGTTCCTCGGCGAGCAGCGCCCCACCACCCGCGTCCTCGGCGAGAGCGGCGAACCAGTCGTCGGCCTCGGTCGCCGCCGACACGACGCGCACGCCCTTGCCGTCGTAACCGCCGCGGGGGGTCTTCACCACGGCGCGGCCGCCGTGGGCATTGAGGAAGTCCTGCAGCTCGGCGGAGTCGGTCACGGCCGCCCAGTCGGGTTGCGGCAGGCCGAGTTCGGCCATGCGGGCGCGCATGACGAGCTTGTCCTGCGCGACGCCGAGGGGAGCCGGGCCGGGGTGCACGGCGACACCCGCGTCGACGAGGGCGGCCAGAACATCCTGCGGCACGTGCTCGTGATCGAAGGTGATGACGTCGACGTCGCGCGCGAACGCCAGCACGGTGTCGGCGTCGCGGTAGTCGCCGACGGCGGTCGCGGCGAGCGCCGCGGACATGCCCTCGTCTTCCGCGAGCACGCGGATCTCGACGCCGAGCTCGACGGCGGGCGCGATCATCATCCGCGCCAGCTGTCCGCCACCGACCACTCCGACTCGCAGCGCCATGCCGCTCCCTCCGTCGGCATCCATTCTGTCGGCATGGCCGCGGGGGCGCGAGCCGGCGGGGGCGCGTCGGCGCCCCTGGGGGGCTTCGACAGGCTCAGCCACCGAGGTTGTGGAGGCGCAACGGGGTCCCTGAGCCCGTCGAGAGGACCGGAACCCGCGGGTCAGAGGCCGACGGAGCCCGAGCCGAACGTCTGCGAGTCGCGGTGCGCCAGGATCTGGTTGACCTCGACCTGGTCGACGAGCGTCTCGTGGACGAGGACCGCGTGCGGGATGTTCTTCAACCGCAGCGCCGGCTCCACGCCGTTGGACAGCGTGAGCGTCCCCGCGCCCCACATCCTCTGCAGGATGCCGCGGCGCAGCTGTATCGCGTAGCCGCGCAGGTGCGAGATCTCGCGGCGGTTCGCCCCGAACGGACCGGATCGCTCGATCACCCGCCGTGTCGTGATCGTCCAGGTGCGCGACAGCCACACGAAATAGGGAAGCACGACGAGCAGCAGCACGAGCGCACCCGCCGTCGACAGCAGCATCCAGTTCTCGTAAGGAGCCGGGAGGTTGTCGTAGAAGTAGGCCGTGGCCCCGGCCACGCCGATCAGCACGATCGCCGACCAGAACAACCGCCGCGCGTGCGACCGCAACCGCGCGATGCGCAGTTCGGGCGCGGCAGCTCCCGGCGCCGGCATGCGCGGGCGACCGAGGGGGGTCGAGGGCTGGCTCACGTCTCCCATTGTGCGACGCGACTCCGATACCGGCCCGGTGCCACGCGGAGACGAGACGAGCGGCCGTCTCAGCGCACGTGGACGACGTCTCCGGCCGACACGATGGTCTCGATGGTGCCCGCCTCGACCACCAGGCGCCCGTCGTCGTCGAGACGCGTGGCCGTGCCCTGCAGCGTCGACCCGTCGGGTAGGGACACGGTGACCTCGCGACCGATGGTCGCGCAGAGCTTCTCGATCTCGTCGTGCACGCGCGCGACGTCATCATGCGCGAGGCGGGCGAGGGTCTTGCCCAAGTCATCGACGTAGTCGGCGAGCAGACGATCGTCGTCGCATTCGGCGCCCACCGCGGCGAACGAGGTCGCCGTGGTCACCGGGAGATCGGCGCGACTCATGCGGGTGTTCACCCCCGCGCCCACAACCACGGTGTCGGCGTCGGCGGGGACGACCTCGGCGAGGATGCCGCAGATCTTGCCGCCGTCGACGAGCACGTCGTTCGGCCACTTCAACTCCGCCGTCGCGCCGTGGCCGGCGAGCTGGTGCCGCACCGCGCGCGTCATGGCGGCTCCGGCGGCGAGCGGGATCCACCCCCGCTGAGCCGGTGGGATCATCGTGGCGTCGACGACCACCGAGACGGCCAGCGCCGTTCCGGCCGGAGCCGTCCACGACCGGTCGAGGCGCCCGCGCCCCGCGCGCTGGTCATCGGTGACCAGCAACGACAGGTGCGGCCAGCCGGCGGGATCGGCGGCGACGGCGGCGACGACGTCGGCGTTCGTGGAGTCGGTGGTCTCGACCACCTGGACGCGGGGACTGCGGGCGGCGGTACGCGGGTATCCGGCGGCGGGGATCGGCATGTGCACACCCTAGGCAACCCACGGGCGCCGTGGCATCCGGTTGCCGGAATCGGCTCGACGACCCGGCGTCGTTCGTGGTCGGATGCCACAGCCCGCGCGGCCGTGCATTGTGCACACCCTCCAACGTCGGCGACGGTGCGGTCGCTAGGGTGGGAAGGGTGACCGACCAGCCCGATCTCTATACGACCGCCGGCAAGATCGCCGACCTGCGCAACAGGTTCCAGGAGGCGGTCGTCGACGCCGAAACGGCGGCCCGCACCAAGCAGCACGCCAAGGGCAAGCTCACCGCCCGTGGGCGCCTCGAGATGCTGGTCGATCCGGGCTCGTTCGTCGAACTCGACGAGTACGTGCGGCACCGCACCACCGCCTTCGGCATGGACAAGTCGCGCCCCTACGGCGACTCCGTCGTGACCGGAACGGGCACCATCCACGGCCGCAATGTCGCGGTCTACGCGCAGGACTTCTCGACGTTCGGCGGGTCACTCGGCGAGGTCGCCGGCGACAAGATCATCAAGGTGATGGAACTCGCGCTCCGCAGCGGCATCCCGATCATCGGCATCCTGGACTCGGGTGGGGCACGTATCCAGGAGGGCGTGGTCGCTCTCGGCAAGTACGGCGAGATCTTCCGCCTGAACACCGCGGCGTCGGGCGTCATCCCGCAGATCTCGCTCATCATGGGCCCCGCCGCCGGTGGTGCGGTGTACTCGCCCGCCCTCACCGACTTCGTCATCATGGTCGACAAGACCAGCCAGATGTTCGTCACCGGCCCCGACGTGATCAAGACCGTCACCGGCGAAGACGTCGGCATGGAGGAGCTCGGCGGCGCCCACACGCACAACACCCGCTCGGGCGTCGCGCACTACCTCGCCGACGACGAGGACGACGCGATCGACTACGCGCGCGGTCTCATCGGATACCTGCCCGACAACAACCTCGCCGAGATCCCCGTCTACGACACCCCCTTCGAGTTCGAGACGACCGACGCAGATCGCGCGCTGAACACCGTCATCCCCGACTCCCCCAACCAGCCCTACGACATCCACACGGTCATCGACGGGATCGTGGATGCGGGGGAATTCCTCGAGGTGCAGCCGCTGTTCGCGCCGAACATCGTGATCGGCTTCGGTCGCATCGAAGGACGCACGGTCGGCATCATCGCCAACCAGCCGTCGCAGATGGCCGGCACCCTGAACATCGACGCGGGCGAGAAGGCGAGTCGCTTCGTGCGGTTCTGCGACGCGTTCTCGATCCCCATCGTCACCCTCGTCGACGTGCCCGGCTACCTCCCCGGCACGGATCAGGAGTGGACCGGCGTCATCCGCCGCGGCGCGAAGCTGCTGTACGCCTACGCCGAGGCGACCGTGCCGCTCGTCACCGTGATCCTGCGCAAGGCCTACGGCGGGGCGTACATCGTCATGGGCTCCAAGCAGCTCGGCGCCGACATCAACCTGGCCTGGCCCACCGCCGAGATCGCCGTCATGGGCGGTCAAGGCGCGGTGAACATCCTGTACCGCGGTGAGATCAAGCGCGCCGAGGAGGCCGGCGAAGACGTCGCAGCCGTGCGAACGCGCCTCGCGAACGAGTACACCTACAACGTGGCATCCCCGTTCCTGGCCGCCGAGCGCGGCGAACTCGACGGGATCATCGAACCCGCCCAGACGCGCGTGTCGATCGCGAAGGCGCTGCGAGCCCTGCGCAACAAGCGCGCGAGCCTGCCGGCCAAGAAGCACGGGAACATCCCGCTGTGAGCGACGCGGACGACGCCCGGGAGGTTCCGCCGGTCGTGGTGGAAGTGGTGCGCGGTGCGCCCACCGAGGAAGAGCTGGCCGCGGCGATCGTCGTGGTCACCGAGGAGTACACCCGCGAGGTCGCCGACGCGACCGCGCCCGACGACGCGGTCCGCTCGCGGTGGGAGCTCAACGCCCGTGGCCTGCGCGAGCCGCTGAACCGCGCAGCGGGCTGGAACGGATTCACGGGCTGACACCGGGCTCCGTGTCCCCCGAAATACCTACAGACGACGGGCGCCGCAACGCGAATACTGGGAGAGCTGGAACGCTTCTTGCGTTCGGTCGGACCGCTCTTCGAGCCGGATCCGGCTTTGCGAACGGTTTTCGGGTAACCGTTCGCCCGGGTGAGGGGCTGGCGAATCGCCGCCCCTCACCCCTCAGCTTCTCCTGACGCCTCGCGCGCCGGACGGTCAGCGCGGGCGGCGGATCTCTCGCCAGAGGTCCACGTTGTCGTCGTCGCCGGCGGCGGCATCGACGCTCGAGCGGCCCACGACGGTGACCGCGACCTGCTCGTCGGGTGATGTGCGGATGATCACGCGTTCCGACACCGACTCCCGCAGGATCGTCGCCAGCTCACGACGGACCTCGGCGAGCTTGCGGCCGTCGAGGCCGTCGAGACCGCCTTCGTCGAACAGGCTGATCGCCGCACCCCGGCACCGCGCGGCGTCGAGTTCCGCGCGCACCTCGTCATCGAGCAAGCGGTTGCCGCGCAACTCGTCGCGCAGCTTGGCCTCGGCCCGGCGGGCCGCCTCTTTGTCGGCGGGGCCGAGATTGCCGCCGTTCTCAATGGTGCGCGACAGGATGGGACCCGCCGTTTGCAACGCCCGCTGCACGTGCAGGCGCCGCTCGCGCTGACGCCCGCTCTGCGACGCCTGCCACGCCGAGGCCGCCTGCTGCAGCTCGGCGAGCTGATCGGCATCCCGGGCGGCCCGATCCAGCGCGAAGATCACCAACTGCGCCGCCGCCACCCAGACGATCGAGCCGATGAGTCCGAGGCTCATGGCCTGCAACGGACCGAGCCAGAACGACGTCGCCACCGTCAGCACCGCGATCCCCGTCCAGGCAGCGACCGGACGCCGACGCGCCATGACGATCATCATCAAGGCGCCGATCGCGCCGATCACCCACGTCACGAACGGCTCGGTGCGTCCTTGCTCCGAGACGGCGAGGAACGTCGCGTTCGAGACGACGACAGCGACGATCAAAGCCAGCACGACCTGCCACGCCGGTGCGCGCGGCGGGGCGGCGGCGGGCGCCGACGGGGACGGACGATCCCGGACGCCGATCGCGAAGATCCAGAGCAACGTCACCGGCAGGTACAGCAGGAGGGCGGCGACGATCAACCAGCCGCGCTCCACCGTCTCGGGCGAGGTCCAGATGAGCCCGCGCGCAGCGAGGTACGCGGTGAGCGCGACGCCCAGGAACGACAGGATCGCGCGGACGGTCACCAGCGGTCCCCGCTCTCCCACTCGAGGGTGACGGTGGTGCCGCCCGCATGGGAGTCGATGTCGCTGCGGCCGCCGACGGCCGCCAGGCGGGCGTGGATCGACCCCCGGATGCCGAGACGGTCGGGCGCGATGGCGGCGACGTCGAAGCCGGAACCGGTGTCCCGCACGCGCACGGCCACCCCACCCGGGGATGCCGAGCCGGTCACCTGCACGGTCAGGCCCTGCGCGTCGGCGTGCTGAACGGCGTTGGCGACCGCCTGGAGAGCGGCGAGCACGAGAGCCCGCGCCACCCGACCCGGCACGCGCGGGGTGCCCTCTTCGAGCTGCCGGACGACGTGCAGCTGCACGCCGAGCTCGCCGGCGGCCGCCTCGATGTCGTCGGCGAGGCGCACCGCGGGCACGGGCTCGTCGCTGCCCTCCAGCGCGTCCTTCTCGGCGTTGGCCAAGCGGGTCAACGCCTCGCGAGCCATGCTGACGGCGAGGGTGCGCTCGCGCGGAGTCGTCGCCCGCTCGGCAGCGAGCAGCGCGCCCAGCACGCTGTCGTGCATGAGCGCCGCGACCGCGACGCGTTCGTTCTCGGTCGCCGCCGTGGCCGCGGCCGAGGCGTAGCTGGACACAGCGGCCGCGCGCGCCCGGTCGACGTTCGTCGCGATCGAGCGATACATCCAGCCCAGAGTGATCAGGACGCTACCGAGGATGAACGCGAACGAGACGTCGAGCGCGACGGTCACGACGAAGTCGCCGTCGCCTCCGGCCTGCAGCAGGCGCACGACGCCGTAGAGCAGCGGCGTCACGACTATCCACGCGATCTGAAGCCCGATCGGAAAGGCCACGATGCTCGCCACGGTCGCGACGTTCACCAGGAAGAAGATCCAGGGATCCTCGGTGGGCGTCGGCGCGGGGCCCCCCGCCGTCGCCACCGGCCACACCGACAGCGTGAGGACGAACACCACCGCGAAGATGCCCGAGAAGATCCGCGCGAACCGGCCCACGATGCAGGCGACGATCATCGCGACGAGCGGAACGAAGATGGCGACCACGAGCGGCACGTGCCATTGCGCGGCCTCGTCGGGGGAACCGGCCGCCGCGGCGAAGGCCTGGGCGCCGAGCACGAGCGAGCCGAAGCCGACGATGAGAGTCATCACCCGCTCGATGCGAGCCTGCGTGAAGGACCCCTGGTCGGCTTGACTTTCGCGGGAGGTGGGAATGCGCCCCCACGCCTCGTCGAGCACCGACCTGCGGAGGTCAGCCATGGGGGGATGCGTCATCGGGAGCGTCCTGCAGGATGCCGTCTTCCATCGCGCGTCGGAGCAGATCGACCTTCGTCGGCGCTGGCCTGCCCACCTCGACGTACTTCACCCGCACGCGGGTGATGTTCTCTTTGGCGGTCGAATACGCCACGCCGAGACGTTCGGCGACGGCTTTCAGCGGCAGACCTGCCGCGTACAGCCGCAGCACCTCTCGCTCACGAGCCGAGAGCTGGGCGTTGGCGAACTCGCGATCGCCCTCGACGGCACTGGCCCACTCGACGTTGTCGATGAGTTCGCCGCGCGCGACGGTGACGATGGCACCGAGCACCTCATGGGTCGGCGACGACTTGCTGACGATGCCCGCGGCCCCCGCGGCGAGCGCCTCGCGCACGGCCGCCGGGCGGTCGGCGACGCTGTGGATGATGACGCTCGACCCGTCACGCACGACGCGGTCGACGTTCTCCGACACGGTCGTGCCGTCGCCGAGCGTCAGGTCGAGCACGACGACGTCGGCGGGTGACGCCACCGCGGCTTTCCGCCAGGCGAGGTACGCCGCGACGTTGGATCCGGAGAAGACGACCTTCGTCGATTCGGTGCGGGCGAGAGCCGCCTCCAACCCGAGCCGAACGGACTCGTGATCATCGATGAGAGCGACGCGGGTCATTTCCACATCGTATCCACGCAGCGCGGTTCGATGCGGGAGATCCTTCAGCGCCGGGATCAGCGACGCAGGACGGTCACGGCCTCGACGTGGTGCGAGTTCGGGAACAGATCGACTCCGCGGATGCCCTCGTGCGCCCGATACCCGAGGTCGGCGAACGTGGCGAGGTCGCGGGCGAGCGCGACGGGATCGCACGCGACGTAGACCACCGCGGTCGGCGAGAGCGCGGCGATGCCCTCGGCGACCTGCGCACCGGCTCCGGCGCGCGGCGGATCGAGCAGTACGACGCCGCGCGCCAGTCGCTCGCGGTCGCGTGCCGACGCGTCGGCGGCGAATCGCCCGATGAATCGGTCGACGCGGGCGGTCTCGGCGCGCGCGCCGACCCACTCGGCGAGGTTCTCCCCCGCGTGCTCTGTCGCGCGGGGATCGGACTCCACGCTCACCACGCGCGTCGCGGACCCGCCCAGCTCCCCGAGGGTCGCGGCGAACAGACCGACTCCCCCGTAGAGGTCGAGGTGCAGCGCCTCGGGATCCAGCGCTCCCACGGATGCCGTGAGCTCGGTCGACACGAGTGAGGTCAAGGTGTGCGCCGCCAGGCGGTGCACCTGCCAGAAGCCGCCCGCATCGACGCGGAACACCCGGTCCCCGACACGCTCGCCGACGACCTCCGGCCTGCCGCTCGCACGGGATCCGTCGAGGCGGGGCAGCACCCGGACGCGCCCGTCGGCGGGCTGCACCAGATCGATGCGGCCGGGCTGCGCGCCAGAACGCACCTCAGCCACGGCCCGCTCGACGGCCTCGGTCGCGAGCGGCAGATCGGCCGTCTCGACGACGCGGTGCGTGCGGGCGGCGTACGGGCCGACACGACCGTCGGCGTCGACGTGCAGGCTCACGCGGGTGCGCCAGCCGGTGCCGTCGGCGGTCTCGGGACGCTCGGGGTCGCCGGCGGCGCGCACGTCGACCGGGAGCTCGAGGCGGCCCACCCGCTCGACGGCCTCCCGGATGACCCTCTCCTTCAACGCGCGCTGATGCGCGAGGGCGATGTGGCCGAACTCGGCCCCGCCCACGCGTTCGCCCGGGTCGACGTCGATCCCCGCGGCGCCCCACACGTGCGGTCGACGCTCGGGTGCGGCCTGGAGCACCTCGACGGTGTCGGCGCGCCAGAAGGACTTTTTGCGCGTGTCGGTGAGCCGGGCGCGGATGCGCTCCCCCGGCAGGGTGTCGGGCACGAACACCACGCGACCCTCGTGTCGCGCGACGAAGACACCGCCGTGCGCGATGCCGGTGATGTCGAGTTCGATGAGGTCGCCGTCGTGCATCCCCCGAGCCTGACACATCCGACCGGGGAGACCGCCGCGCGCGGGCGCACCGACGGACCCTGAGCATGTCGAAGGGTGCCGGACGGCAGCGGGCCGCGGGGGGCGGGGGCTTCGACAGGCTCAGCCACCTCGCATCTGCCGGGGTGCCCTGGCATCCGAGGAACGGGCCCCGGGAGCAGCGGGTCGCGGCCGGGGGGGCTTCAAGGCTCAGCCACGTCGCATCTGCCTCTCTGCCCTGGCATCCGAGGAACGGGCCCCGGGAGCAGCGGGTCGCGGGGGCTTCGACAGGCTCAGCCTCCTCGCATCTGCCGACCCGCTCGTCGGCCCGACGTCGGTAGCGTTGTCTTATGCGCGTGTGTTTGGCATCCACCTCTCCGGCCCGTCTCATGCTCCTGCGGCAGGCGGGCATCGAGCCCGAGGCGCGGGCACCCCGGGTCGACGAGGAAGCCGTGATCGAGGCGGTCGAGGCGGCCGAGGGGCGACGCCTGCCCGCCGCCGAGCACGTCCTGCTGCTCGCCCGGCGCAAGGCTGAAGACGTCGCCCGGCGACTGCGTGACGACGAGCCCGATTTCGACGGCTTCGTCATCGGCGGCGACTCGATGTTCGAGCTCGGCGACGAGATCCTGGGCAAGCCCTACACGCCCGAGGCCGCGACCGAGCGGTGGCAGCAGATGCGCGGGCGCACCGGCATCCTGCACTCGGGGCACAGCGTCATCCGTCTCTCCCCCGGTGCCGAACCGACCGAGGCGCACGCGGTGGCCCAGGCGTCGGTGACCTTCGCCGCCGATGTCGACGAAAAGGAGATCGCCGCGTACGTCGACAGCGGCGAGCCGCTGCTCGTGGCCGGGGCCTTCACGGTCGACAGCCTGGGCGGGGCGTTCATCGAACGCGTCGACGGCGACCCCTCCACCGTGGTCGGGATGTCGCTCTCGACGGTGCGTCGACTGGTGCGCGAGCTCGGGGGCTCGTGGACCGACCTGTGGAACCGTTCGTAGACTCCCGCACACGTTTTCCGACGTTTCTTGTGGAGGGGGGTCAAAAGGCGACCCTGCCCCCTCGCTAGGCTGGGAGGATGCCGAAGATCGCCAAGGTCCTTGTCGCCAACCGCGGCGAGATCGCCGTCCGTGTCATCCGCGCAGCCCGCGACTCGGGGAAATCCTCCGTCGCCGTCTACGCCGATCAGGACCGCGACGCCCTGCACACGCGTCTGGCCGACGAGGCATACGCCCTCGACGGCGCCACCAGCGCCGACACCTATCTCTCGATCGAGAAGATCCTGTCGGTCGCCCGCCGCTCCGGCGCCGATGCCGTGCACCCCGGCTACGGCTTCCTCGCCGAGAATGCCGACTTCGCACGCGCGGTGATCGCCGCGGGCCTGGTGTGGATCGGACCCTCGCCCGACGCCATCGAGTCGCTCGGCGACAAGGTCACCGCCCGCCACGTCGCCGAGAAGGTCGGCGCCCCGCTCGCTCCCGGCACGCCCGGCCCCGTCTCGGGCGCCGACGAGGTCATCGCCTTCGCCGAAGAGGTCGGCCTTCCCATCGCCATCAAGGCGGCGTACGGCGGCGGCGGGCGCGGTCTGAAGGTCGCGCGCGAGTTCGACGAGGTCGCCGAGATGTTCGAGTCGGCGACGCGCGAAGCCGTCGCCGCCTTCGGTCGCGGCGAGTGCTTCGTGGAGAAGTACCTCGACAAGCCGCGCCACGTCGAGACCCAGTGCCTCGCGGACGCCGCGGGCCACGTCGTCGTCGTCTCGACCCGCGACTGCTCGCTGCAGCGCCGCCACCAGAAACTGGTGGAGGAGGCCCCGGCCCCCTTCCTCAGCGACGAGCAGAATGCCGTGCTGTACTCGGCATCCAAGGCCATCCTCAAGGAGGTCGGCTACGTCGGTGCGGGCACCTGCGAATTCCTCATCGGCGCCGACGGCACGATCTCGTTCCTCGAGGTGAACACCCGCCTGCAGGTCGAGCACCCCGTGTCTGAGGAGGTCACCGGCCTCGACCTCGTGCGCGAGCAGTTCCGCCTCGCAGAGGGCGAGGAACTCGGCTACGACGACCCCGCTCCCGTCGGCCACTCCATCGAGTTCCGCATCAACGGCGAGGACCCGGGCCGCGGCTTCCTGCCCCAGCCCGGCCCCATCCACGTCTTCAAGACGTTTGGCGGCCCGGGCATCCGCCTCGACTCCGGCGTCACCGCCGGCGACAGCGTCTCGGGGGCGTTCGACTCGCTGCTGGCCAAGATCATCGTCACCGGCCGCGACCGCGCCGAAGCACTCGAGCGCTCCCGCCGTGCGCTCGACGAGTTCGAGGTCGCCGGCATGCCCACCGTGCTGCCGTTCCACCGCAAGGTGGTGCGCGACCCCGCCTTCACCGCCGAGGACGGCACTTTCGGCGTCTTCACCCGGTGGATCGAGACCGAGTTCGTCAACGACATCCCGGCGTGGGACGGCGAGCCCGAGGCCCCGGCCGCAGCCCCCGGCCGTCACACCGTGGTCGTCGAGGTCGGCGGAAAGCGCCTCGAAGTCAGCCTGCCCGACCGCATCACGGCGGCAGCCCCCGCCGTCGGCCGCCCCGCCGCGGCTCCCCCGTCGCGTCGCGCGCACGCGGCCTCGCCCTCGGCGGGCGCCACGGGCGACGCCGTCAAGTCGCCCATGCAGGCCACGATCGTGAAGGTCGCCGTCGAGGAAGGCCAGCAGGTCGTCAAGGGCGACCTCGTCGTGGTGCTCGAAGCGATGAAGATGGAGCAGCCCATCCAGGCCCACAAGGACGGTACGGTCGCGGGCATCGACGCCACCGCCGGCACCACGGTCTCGGCCGGTCACCAGCTGCTGCTGATCAGCTGACGCGTCCCGCTCTTCCGGCGCCGCATCCCTTCGGGGGTGCGGCGCCGTCGCATTGCGCGCGGGTGCGGCGTGGCGGCGTGCGTGGCGTGTCACTGAGCAGGGGGCCGTCACCGAGAAACGCCGATCCGCTCGAAACACGCCGTGTTGCGGCGTTTCTCGGGAGGAACGGCGTTTGTCGCCACAATACGGACGCCGTCGCGGCGCGGGCTGAAAACGGCGCAGTCCGGAGCGATGAGGCTACGGAACCCGGTGCTACGTCCGCGAGCCGAAAGCCCCCACCGCGGCTGTGCGGAACCCCGCGTCGCCTGCGCTCAGCGAGAAACGCCGATCCGCTCGAGACACGCCGTGTTGCGGCGTTTCTCGGGAGGAACGGCGTTTGTCGCCGCAATGCGGACGCCGTCGCGGCGCGGGCTGAAAACGGCGCAGTCCGGAGCGATGAGGCTACGGAACCCGGTGCTACGTCCGCGAGCCGAAAGCCCCCACCGCGGCTGTGCGGAACCCCGCGTCACCCGCGCTCAGCGAGAAACGCCGATCCGCTCGAGACACGCCGTGTCGCGGCGTTTCTCGGGAGGAACGGCGTTTCTCAGGCCGCACGGCCGCGCACATGCGCGCAGCACCGGCACCGGCACAGGCACGGGCACGCGCACCGGCAACAGTCGCGCAGCACCGGCACGGGAAGGCGCCGCGGCGAGGAGGAAGGATGCCGGGAGGCGGCGGCATCCGGGGGGGTCAGTCCTCGCCGGGGTCGTCGCGATCGACGATGTGCATCGCGCGGGCGGCGTCGGTGATGCTCGAGGTCAGCGACGGGTAGACCGCGAAGACGCGGGCGACCTGGTCGACGGTGAGGCGGCGTTCGACGGCGATCGCGATCGGGTAGATCAGCTCCGACGCCTTGGGGCCGACGATCACGCCGCCCATCATCGTGCCGCTGCCCTTGCGGGCGATGAGCTTCACGAAGCCGTCGGTGATCCCCTGCATCTTCGCGCGCGGGTTCGCCGACAGCGGGAGCTTGCGCACGACGCCCGCGATGCGGCCCTCGATGACGTCCTGCTCGCTGAACCCGACCGTGGCGATCTCGGGGGCGGTGAAGATATTGGCCGTGATGCGGCGGGTCTCGAGCGGGATGACGATGTCGCCCAGGGCGTGGAAGATCGCCTGACGTCCCTGCATCGAGGCGACGGATGCCAGGGGCACGAAGTTCGTGCAGTCACCGGCGGCGTAGATGTTGGGGACCGAGGTGCGCGCGACGCGGTTGACGCGGATGTTGCCCCCGGGGGTCATCTGGACCCCGGCCTGCTCGAGACCGATGCCGGCCGTGTTGGGGATCGAACCGACCGCCATCAGACAGTGACTGCCCTCGATCGTGCGACCGTCGGCGAGGGTGACGAGGACGCCGTCCCCGGTGTTGACGACCGACTCCGCGCGGGCCTTGGCGAGCAGCGTCATGCCGCCGCGCTGGAACACGCGCTCGAGCACCGCCGCGGCATCCTGATCCTCGCCGGGGAGCACCTGGTCGCGGCTGGAGACGAGCGTGACCTTCGCGCCGAGGTTCATGTAGGCCGACGCGAACTCCGCACCCGTGACCCCCGAGCCCACCACGATGAGGTGCGACGGGACGGACTTCATGTTGTAGAGCTGCGTCCACGTGAGGACGCGCTGGCCGTCGGGCTTGGCCGAGGGGAGCTCGCGCGGGGAGGCGCCGACCGAGACGACGAGGGTCTCGGCCTCGACGCGGTCGAAGTCGGTGCCGCCGGCCTCGGTCGAGACGACGACCGCACCGTTGCCGTCGAGACGGCCGTGCCCGGAGATGATGCGCACCCCCGCCTCGAGGAGGGAGCTGCGCATGTCGTCGGACTGCTGGCGAGCGAGCGAGAGGAGGCGCTGGTTGACGGCGGCGAGGTTGATCGCCACCTCGGGGGTGAGGGGCTTGCCGCGGTCGTCCTTGGCGAACAGCTGCACGCCGAGGCTGCTGGCGTTGCGGATCGCGACGGCGGCGTCGGCCGTGGCGATGAGGGTTTTGGAGGGCACGACGTCGGTGATGACCGCGGAACCGCCCACCCCGGCGCGCTCCACGAGGGTGACGTCGGCGCCGAGCTGCGCGGCCGACAGGGCCGCCTCGTAGCCGCCGGGGCCGCCGCCGACGATCGCGACGGACTGCTTGCGCTCGAAGCTCTGCACCATGGCATCCATTCTGTCAGCGCGGGGGCCGCCGCCGAACCGCTGCCGCGGCGCGGCATCCGCCGCGGTCGATGCGCCCGCGGACGAGGGACGGCGGTCCGCGGCACCCTCCTCCCCGGGAAGCGACACGCCCGTCGGCGGAGCCCGGCATCTGGCCCGCACGCGCCGTGCTTTCTAGAGTGGGGGGATGTCCACCAGCACTTCACACCCGCTCGACGACCCGGCGGTCGACCCCTTCGAGATCGCCGCGGCTGCGGCGAACGACATCGCCCGCCTCTCGGGCGTGGCGCACCACGACATCGCCGTGACCCTGGGGTCGGGCTGGGGGCGCGCCGCCGAACTGATCGGCGAGGAGACGGCGTCGTTCCCCGCCACCGAGGTCGTCGGTTTCTCCAAGCCCGCCCTGGAGGGACACGTCGGCACGCTCCGCAGCGTCCGCACCCCGAGCGGCAAGAACGTGCTCGTCATCGGCGCGCGAACGCACTACTACGAGGGTCACGGCGTGCGCCGCGTCGTGCACAGCGTGCGCACCGCGGCCGCGACGGGGGCGACGACCATGATCCTCACCAACGGTGCCGGCGGCATCCGCGAGACGTGGACGCCCGGGCAGCCCGTGCTCATCAGCGACCACATCAACCTCACCGCCGACTCCCCGCTCGAGGGGGCCACCTTCGTCGACCTCACCGACCTGTACTCGAAGCGCCTGCGCGAGGTCGCCCGCGGGATCGACCCGTCGCTCGACGAGGGCGTCTACTGCCAGTTCCGCGGACCCCACTACGAGACGCCGGCCGAAGTGCAGATGGCCAAGACGATCGGCGGGCACATCGTGGGCATGTCGACCGCGCTCGAGGCCATCGCCGCGCGACAGGCCGGCATGGAGATCCTCGGCTTCTCACTCATCACGAACCTGGCCGCCGGCATCCAGCAGACCCCGCTCAGCCACGAAGAGGTGCTCGAGGCCGGCCGCGAGGCCGAGCCCGTCATCTCGGCGTTGCTCGCCCGCGTGATCGGCGCGCTGTGAGCGGGCACCTGGATGCGGCCCGCGCCTGGATGGCGCAGGACCCGGATGCCGTCACCCGTGGCGAGCTCGCGGAGCTCATCGACCGCGCCGAAGAGGGGGATGCCGCGGCCACCGCCGACCTCGACGATCGCTTCTCCACCCGGCTGGCGTTCGGCACCGCGGGGCTCCGCGGCGCGCTCGGCGCCGGCCCCAACCGCATGAACCGGGTGCTCGTCGCCCAGGCGGCCGCCGGCTTCGCTGCGTTCCTCGGCGAGCGCGCGGGGTCGACGGCACCGACCGTCGTCGTCGGCTACGACGGACGGCGCAACTCCGACGTCTTCGCGCGGGACTCGGCGGAGGTCTTCGCGGGCGCGGGGCTGAACGCCGTGCTGCTCCCCCGGGCGCTTCCGACCCCCGTGCTCGCCTTCACCGTGCGCCACCTCGGCGCCGACGCCGGTGTCATGGTCACCGCCAGCCACAACCCGCCCGACGACAACGGCTACAAGGTCTACCTGGGCGGCCACGACGACGGCGCACAGATCGTCTCGCCCGCCGACGCAGAGATCGCCGCCCACATCCAGCGCGTCGCCGATGCGGGCGACGTCACGGTGCTCCCCCGCTCCGTCGGGTACGCCAACGCCCCCGAGTCGGTCGTGGAGGCGTACGTCGCCGCCACCGCCGCCGTCGCCCCCGCGCCCGCGGGTGCCGAGGCTCTGCGCTGGGTGTACACCGCGATGCACGGCGTCGGATGGGAGACCGTCACGCGCGTGCTGGTGGCGGCCGGGTATCCGGCCCCGACACCCGTGGAGGCCCAGATCCACCCCGACGGGCGCTTCCCCACCGTCGCGTTCCCCAACCCCGAAGAGCCCGGGGCGATGGACCTCGCGTTCGAGACGGCGCGAGAAAGCGACGCCGAGCTCGTCATCGCGAACGACCCGGATGCCGACCGCCTCGCCGTCGCGGTTCCCGACGCCGACGCCGAGGGCGGGTGGCGCCGGCTCACCGGCAACGAGATCGGCCTGCTGCTCGGGTGGCGGGCGGCAAGGGCCGCGGCCGAGGCGCGCGGAGACGGCGACGCCTCGGATGCCGGGGCCCCGGCATCCCTCGCCTGCTCGCTCGTGTCATCGCCCGGGCTCGAGGCGGTCGCCGCGCACTACGGGCTCGACTTCCACTCGACGCTCACGGGGTTCAAGTGGATCTCGCGGGCGCCGGGCATCGTCTTCGGCTTCGAGGAGGCCCTCGGGTATCTCGTGAATCCGGGCACCGTCCGCGACAAGGACGGCATCTCCGCCGCGGTGGCGATGCTCGGCATGGCGGCCGAGGCCGGCGCGCGCGGGCGGACGGTCGCCGACCTGCTGCAGGAGTTCCGTGACACGTTCGGTGCGTTCGCGAGCGATCAGATCTCGATCCGCGTGCGTGACGTGGGCGAGATCGCCGGGATCATGGCATCCCTCCGCGCCCAGCCGCCCTCCAGGGTGGGAGAGGTCGCCGTCGCGCGCATCGACGACCTACTCGAGGGCGTCGAGGGTTTCCCACCCGGAGACGTGCTGCGGCTGTGGCTCGACGACGGCTCGCGCCTGATCGTGCGTCCCAGCGGAACCGAACCGAAGCTGAAGCTGTACCTGGACGTGCGCGGCGCCTCGGCCAAGAAGGCGCGCCGCCGCCTCGCGGCGCTCCGCTCCGGTGCCGAGGAGATGCTCGCGGCGGTGCGCTGAGACGTCGACCCGTGCGCAGCGGACCCGGCGGGCGGCGGTTCTCGCCGCGCTTCGGGGCCGCTCAGGTGCGCGCGGGGCGCGGGTCGAGGGCGTCGTCGTCGACGGGTCGCCGGTCCATGACGCCCGGCCGGTAGCGGAGCATCCACACCACGTACACGGCGCCGGCGGCGAGGAGCCCGACGACGATGAGCACGGGGACCAGGGCGTCGCCGGGGGTGACGAGGGCCAGCAGGGCGACGACGATCCATACGAGCGCCGCGACCGCGACGGGCACCTCGAGACGACCGAGGCTGAAACCTCTCTCCCGCCGTTCGAGGCGGCGACGCACGACGAGGTAGAGCACGACGGTGCCGCCGTAGATCAGGGCGGGGAGGATGGTGCTGCCGATGATGAGTTGCAGCAGCGCCTCGCCGGGGAGGGCGAGCATGAGCACACAGCCCACCGCGACGATGAGCAAGGTGGCGAACACCGGGGTCTGGGTGCGCGGGTCGACGCGGCCGACCAGGCGCGCGGCGGGGAAGCGGCCGTCGCGGGCCATGGCGAACGCCTGTCGGGCGGCCGCGGCCATGACGACGGTGCCGGCCCCGAACATCGAGAACGCGATGCCGGCGAGCAGGATCTGCTCCCACACCGGTCCCAGCTGCTCCCGGATGATCGCGGCCACCGGGGAAGGGTCGTTGCTGACCGCGGTGACGTCGCGGATCGAGACGGTCAGGACCACGAGGAACGCCAGCCCCGCGACGGACGCCGCGATGACGGACCCGACGATCGCCCGGGGGACGCTGCGGTAGGGGTCTTTCGCCTCCTCGGCGAGGTTGGCGGCGGAATCGAACCCGACGAGGGTCGTCAGCCCCATCAGCATCCCCGCCATGATCCCGCCCCCGAGGGTGAAGTACCGGGGGTCCGCCTCCGCGATGCCGCGGGAGACCAGGTTCGCGGGCTCCGCGGTGCCGGTGAGGACGGCGACGACGAGGAGCACCACGACGAGCACCGCGACGATCGCGAGCTCGACGCCCACCGCCGCGGAGGTAACGATGCCCAACAGGCGGGTGGAGAGGATCACGAGGACCGCCTGGATGCCGAGGATCGCGACGGTCAGCCAGCGGGTGAGCTGCTCGTCGGCGTCGATGCCGAGCAACGGCAGAAGCGCTTGGCTGGCGAGGGCGTTGGCGATCGCGACGACGGCGGTGGCCAGGAACCAGAACGACGACCATCCGAAGAACCAGCCCACGCGGGGAGAGGCGAGCCGGGACGCCCACTGGTACGAGGAGCCGCTGAGCGCGATGCGGGCGGCGAACTGCGCGACCACCAGGGCGACGAGCGTCTGCCCGATCCCGACCACGACCCACAGCCACACCCCGACGGGCCCGGCCGTCTGCAGCATCTCGCCGTAGGTCGCGAACACCCCCACCACGACCGAGATGAACGCGAACGAGATCGCGAACACCTGGAACCCGCCGAGAGTGCGCTTCAACGGCGGGCGGGTGACGGCGACATCGGTCATGTGCCCACTCTGGCCCGGCGACGATCCGCGGACAACGTCTCCCGGTGTCCATTTCCGGCCACGTCCGCAAGCGGGCACGAGCGTCCGCGCCCGCGGGCCCCCGGATGCCGACACGGGACCCGCTCCCCTGGGCCCCTGGGCCCCTGGGGCCCTCGACCCCTCGGCTCCTCGGCCTGGGCCCCGCGCCCTGGGCCCTCGGCCGCTCGGCCCCTCGACCCCTCGGCTCCTCGGCCTGGGCCCCGCGCCCGGGGCCCTCGGCCGCTCGGCCCCTCGGCCCCTCGGCTCCCTAGACGCCTGGACCCCTCGGATCAGCGCTGCACGAGCGGACGCTCCGAGCGGCCGACCTGCGCGAACCTGTCCTGCCGACTCATCCCCAGACGCGTGCGGGCGTGGTGCAGGTGCGATTCGACCGTGCGCACCGACACCCCCAGGCGGCGGGCGATCTGCGCATTCGACGCCCCCGCCACGGCGAGATCGACGACCTCCCGCTCGCGAGAGGTGAGCAGATCGAGAGAGGGCTGCGCGTCGACGCGCGCATCCGCCTGCACCTCGGCGAGGAACGCGCGGAGCGGTTCGAGGTCGAACCGCTCCGCCAGAGCGGTGGCACGCTCCTGCACCCGCGAGAGGGGAACACCCGCAGCCACCAGGATGCGCAGGAGCAAGGGCAGGAGGATCGGCATCCGTCGCTCGGCATCGTCGATCGCCCGATCCGCGCGGACGGCCGCGGCGTCGTACCGGTGGTTGGCCACCTCGAAGCGGGCGCACACCATCTCGCGCAGGACCGAGAAACCGCCGCCCGCCCAGCCCGCCGAGACGGAGTCGATGCGCTCGAGCGCCTCGTGGGCATGCACGAGGTCGCCCCGCGCGACGAAGGCGGCGACGCGCATGGCGTCGTACCAGACCCGCAGCGACTCCGGCGGCGCGATCCGCGGGATCTGCAGGCTGGCGAAGGCGACGTCCGGCCGCATGCGCAGGAGTTGCACCGTCGCATCCAGCAGGGCCAGCACGGCGACCTCGTCCTGCCTGTCGGCCCACCGCGCCGACAGCAGCCGGCGTCGGGCGGCACTCTCGATGATCAAGAGGTCTTCGCCGATCATCACCATCGTGCACGCGTGCAGCAAGAAGAGCGTGAGGTCGGACTCGACATCCCACCCGTGCGTCGACTGGCGTCCCCGCAACAGCACGCGCGCGCGGGCGGCCTGCCCGCGCGACGCGGCGAGCGCCGCGCGGAGGGCGTCGTCCCGGGCCGCCGCATCGAGCCGGGGCGTGTCGACGGGGTGGGTCGACAGCGCCCTCTCGACGAATGAGGCGCCGTTGGGCAGCGACAGCATCATCGCGGCGTGCTCGACGCGGACGCGCCACTCCTGGTCGTCGGGCGCCCAGCTCACCAGTGCCCGCACGCGCTCGCGCGCGGCATCCACCCCCGCGCACGTGGCGCACAGCGTCCGGACGAAGACGTGCAGAGAGAGCTCGCGCTCGGCGGCGGTGTTGGGGTGCGGGAGCCAGTCGAGCAGCCGCTCGGCTTCGACGTACTCCTCGAGGGCGATGCGGGCGAGGACCAGCGCCGCCGACGCGCGCAGGTCGGGGCCGTCGTCGAGCACGCGGGCGATCACCGCGAGGGCGTCACGCGGCGTACCCGATCGCGCGAGCGACAGCGCCGCGCGCGGCAGCAACGCCGCCAACGGCTCGACCAGTGGTCCCGCGGGGTCGGGGACGCCCGCGAAGCGCGCGCAGAACACCTCCTCGGCGGGGGTGAGCACGTCTCCCTGACGGACGAGGTCGAGCAGACGGTGGGCGATCTCGCGTCGTTCGTCCGAGAGCTCACCCCGCGGCGAGGACTCGGAGACGACCCGGGCCAGCAGCGGGCTGACGGCCGCCGACTCCACGTCGACCGAGGCGACGACGAGGTTGCCGTCGTGCAGGCGGGCGAGCACGTCGGCGGGCATGACCGACCCGATGTGGCGCAACGGAATCGCACCGAGGTCGAACGCGATCGCCAGCAGACGGCGGTCGCGGGCGTCGAAGGGCGCCAGCAGCCGCGTGAGAGATTCGACGAGGGCCCCCGGGAGGAGGTCGGCGAACGGCTCGATCGGACACACCGCGTGCATGCGTCCGCGCACCGCGGCCACCTCGACCAGTTCGTCGACGAGCGCGGGACTGCCGCCGCTGAGGTGGTGCAGCGCGATCATCCACGCGTCGTCGGCGGGCCCGACCCCGTGCCTGCTCGCCCGCACCTCGTTCGCGAGGGCCGTCGTCTCGGCCAGGGTGAGGGGTCCCACCGCGATGGTCAGTCGGTCGGCATCCTCGATCAGCGGTCGGAGCAGCTCCCCCCGTGCACCCGCGCGTCTCGCGATCTCGTGCCGCGGGGCGAGCGCCGCCAACAGGACGGCATCCGAGACGCCGAGGGCGTCGATGAGCGCCGCAGTCACGGCATCCGGAATCCGATCGATGTCGTCGACGACGAGGACTCCGTCCCGGGCAGCGACGTCGGAGACGAGGGCAGAGACATCGGCGTCACCGGTGAGGACGCGTCGATCGCCGACCCCCGATCGCACCGCCACGGCACCTGCCCGCAGCTCGATCACGAACGACGGTCGCGGCTGCGCGCCGACGATCGCGGTCAGAAGTCGAGACCGACCGCTCCCCGCCGGCCCCGCCAGCAGCACGCTGCGTCTCGCGCGCAGCGCCTCCACGGCGATCAGCATCTCGCGCCTTCGCCCCACCAGTAGTCGACCTGCACCCATGCGTGTCTCCTGCACTCCCCGCGTCCACGGACGCGCCCCGGCTCCGTTCTTACACCCCATTCGTCGACTCCTCCGCGTTCTCGGCGGCGAACCAGTAGTTCTCCGGCGACACGGAGATCCCCGGGCGCTCCCTAAGTAGTCCGATTCGGTACGGGGCACGGATGCCGCGGGTTCGACGCCGCGCCTACCTTCGGCTTGCACCGCACCACCCGGCCCGCGGTGGGCTCGGCGGTGTGCGGCCATCCAGGAAGCAGGCATCCATGACCATTCGTCCACACACCTCCGCCCGAAGGGGGCGGACCGTGCGCGCCGTCGGGGCCACCGCCGCCGTCGCCGCACTTCTCCTCCCCGGAACCGCGGCGTACGCCGCCCCCGCCGACGTCGTGTCGCAGGGCACGGGCCGTCTCGTGCAGACGTCCCTGCTCGGCACCGACATCCTCGATCAGGTCGCCGCCCTGCGCGGCGCGAACGCCGTCAACACCGACGCCTCGGGCGACGTCATCGTCGACCAGCCCCTCGACGCCGAAGCCCTCGCGGGTCTCATCGCCTTGCAGGCGGGATCGACGAACCTCTTCGGCGACAACGGCATCATCCAGCTCGGCGCCGTCGGCCAGTACGCCCGGGCCAACGACGACGGCAGCTCGTCGGCGTTCTCGGGTGCCGTCTCGGCGGCACCGAGCCTCATCGGCGTCGGCACTGTCACGCCCTCCAGCGTCGGCGACCCCTCGGCGGAGAACACGGCCAGCATCACGGTCGGCGGCGCCGACGTCCTGGCGGGACTGCAGGTGAACATCGGAACGCTCGCGGCATCCGCCACTCAGACGACCGACGGCACGCAGAGCGGGCAGTACGTCGTCGCCGACGTCGGCGTCGTCGTCAACGGCACCCTCGTCTCGGGAGTGCTGAACACCCTCAACCCCGCGATCAACACGCTGCTCGCGGCCGCCGCCGTCGCCGGTCTCGACCTCGACAACCCGTTCGCCTCCGGCACCATCACGCTGACCGAGGACGACCTGCTGGCCGCCGCGGGCGTGGCCGACATCAACGAGCTGGCGCCCGGCACCGACCTGCTGTCCTTCGTGCCCGCAGCCGTGGTCACGCAGATCTCCGCCGGTGTCAACGGAATCCTGGATGCCGTCCAGGACCGCGTCGACGACCTGGGCCTCGCCGGTCTCGTCCTCGGCACCGCCCTCGGTGTCGCGGAAGCCGTCATCAACCCGGTGCTCGACGGCCTGGTCGACAGCCTCCAGGGCCCACTCGGTGACGCGATCACCGCACTGGCTCAACTGCAGGTCAACGTGCAGTCCACCGCCGACGGAACCTTCACCCAGACGGCGCTGCGGGTCGGCCTCGGCACGGCGGGCGCCATCGCGATCGTCGACCTGGCCACCGCGTCGGTCGGCCCCAACGCCGGTCAGCTGGCCGTTCCCGTCGCCGGCCCGGAGTCGCTGGCACTCGCCGGAGGGGGATTCGGTCTCGCAGCCGTCATCGTCGCCGCCGTGCTGCTGCGACGTCGCAGCCAGCACGTGGCCGCACCGGCCCAGGGCTGATCACGTGTACCGCAACGGTGCGATGGGCGGCGGTGCCGTCGGCATTCTCGCGGTCACCGGCTACGCGGCCCCGACGGCGACACTCGCCGTCGTCGGGGTCGGCGCAGCGGTGATCGGCGGACTGCTGGCCTGGCGCTCGCGGCGTCTTCGGTCACAGGATGCCGTCGAGGTGGCATCCGGAGAGGACACCCCCCGCTCGTGAACGCCCTCGAGTTCCTCTTCTCGCTCTCCTTCGTCTTCCTGGTGATGTTCCTCACCTACACGGCGCTGATCGTCGTCCCCTTCGTCCGCCGTCGTGGCGCCGTCGAGGGCGATCCCGCAGCGTTCGAGTGGCACGCGTTCCTCCCCTGTCGAGACGAGGCGGCGGTGATCGCCGAGACGATCAAGAGGACTCGCGAGCGCTTTCCGACGGTTCATCTGTGGATCATCGACGACGCCAGCACCGACGGCACCGGCGACATCGTCGCCGGCTTCGCCGACACGGACCCGCTGGTGCACGCCGTGATCCGACGGCTCCCCGACGCCCGCACGGGCAAGGGAGCCGCCCTGAACGCCGCGTACGCCCGGTTAGCGGAGTGGCGGGGACTGCGCGGTGACCGCGGCGTCGAGGACGATCACACGATCGTGATCGTCCTCGACGCCGACGGGTCGTTGGCCGAGAACGCCCTGCGCCAGGCGGCGGGACCGGCCGCCTTCGGCTCACCCGACGTCGGCGCGACCCAGGTGGCGGTGCGCATGAGCAACCGCGACGACCCCCGGCCGGCCGCGGGGCAGGGTCGGTTCGGCCAGGCCTGGGCGCGTTACCTCATCCGCATGCAGGACATCGAGTTCCGCACGACCATCGCGGCGATGCAGGTGCTGCGGATGCGGACCGTCTCGGTCGGGCTCGGCGGCAACGGGCAGTTCACCCGCCTCAGCGCCCTGCGCGCCGCCTCCGCCGATCAGGGCGTGCCGTGGGGCGACGCCCTGCTCGAGGACTACGAGGTGGGCCTGCGCATCATGCTCGCGGGCTACCGCACCGTGTACGCCCACGACACCTGGGTCTCACAGGAGGCCCTCCCCTCTGCGCGACGCCTGCTGACCCAGCGCACCCGCTGGTGCCAAGGGGGCCTGCAGTGCGCGCGCTACCTGCCCAAGATCTACGCGTCGCGCACCTTCACCAACGCGGGCGCGTTGGAGGCGGCGTACTTCCTCGCCATCCCCTACATCCAGCTCATCGGGTTCGTGCTGTGGCCCACGGTCACCATCGCCATGGTCGTCTCCGGCGCCCTCTCGCCCGGCGGTCTGTTCGGCTGGTTGGCCGGAGCGACCTGGATCATCCCGCTGTGGGTGCTCACCGGCATCCTCCCCTTCGCCCTCTGGCCGCTCGTGTACGTGCTGCGCGAGGAACGGCATCCGTTGTGGCGCGCGGGGCTGTGGGGCCTGGGCTACTGGCTGTACATGTACCAGAGCTACATCTGCGTCGTGCGCGCCTTCGGCCGCATGATGACCGGCCAGCGCGGCTGGACCAAGACCCGCCGCAACGCCGAAGCGGGCCGACTGCTGCTGGCGGTGGAGTCGTGAGCGTCGCGGTGACGACCCTGCGCGCCCGGGGCGGCCGCGCCGATGCCCGGGATCGACGCGGGCGGGTCGGCCGTCTGGTCACCGCGGGTGCGCTGGCGGTCGCCGCCGCCGCCCTCATCGCCACCGAGGCCACGACGCGCGCCGCCGAGGCGATCCTCGCGCGCGAGTTCATCGGGCTGGTCGCCCCCGGCCGCGCCGTCGCCGCCGGACCCATCGTCTGGTTCGGCATCGGCACGCCCGAGGTCACGGGCCTGGTCATCACCACGATGTGCTCCACCACCGTGCTCGCCGTGCCCCTGCTGCTCCTCGCCGTCGCGATCATGGGCATCACCCGCGCGCCGTCGAATCGCGTGGGGCTCGGGCTGCTCGTCGGACTCGGCATCGCGGTGTTCTGCAACATGGTCCGCTTCGCCTCGGCCGCCTGGGCGTACGGCGCATACGGCCGTGAGGGCTTCGACCTCGTGCATCGCTACGTCGGTTCGTTGTTCGTCATCGTCGGGTTCGTGCTGGCGATCGTGCTGCTGCTGCGGATCTCGCTGCGGGAGTCCGGGCCGCGTCGGACCCCGGCGCGATCGGGCGCACCCCGCTCGCCCGCACCAGCGCCGGCGGCATCCCCCTCGCACGCGTCCGGCGCCACCGCGCCCCTCCGGGCGGCATCCCGCGCGACGGCGTCCCCGGCGGATGCGCCCCGCGCCGCCGCGACCCCGCGGGGGGCATCCCGCGCGACGGCGGCCCCGGCGGATGCGTCCCGCACTGCCGCGACCCCGCGAGCGGCATCCCGCGCCACGGTGTCCCCGGCGGATGCGTCCCTCATAGCCGCGACCCCGCCGACGGCGTCCCCGGCGGATGCGTCTCGCGCAGACGATTCCCGCCCGAACGAGGAGAGTCGCCCATGACCCGTCCCTGGATCGACGTCGTCTACGGCACGCGGCCCGAGGCGATCAAATGCGCCCCGCTCGTCGCGGAGTTGCAGCGACGCGACGGCATCCGCACGACCGTCACCGTCACCGGCCAGCACCGCGAGATGGTCGCCGAGATCAACGCGTCGTTCGGCATTCGCCCCGATGCCGACCTCGACGTGTTCCGTCGGGGCGCCGCCCTCGCCGAAACGACGTCGACGATCTTCGCCGCACTCTCCGCGCGCTGGGCGGACGGGGCACCGGATGCCGTGGTGGTGCAGGGCGACACCGCCAGCGCCGCCCTCGCGGCGGTCGCGGCCCACTACGCCGGCGCCCGCGTCATCCATCTCGAGGCGGGCCTGCGCTCCGGCGACCTGCGCTCGCCCTTCCCCGAGGAGGGCAACCGTCGCCTCATCGCGCCGCTGGCATCGCTGCACCTGGCGCCGACCGAGGCCGCCGAACGGAACCTCCTGTCCGAGGGCATCCGCCCCGACGACATCGTCGTGACCGGCAACACCGGCATCGATGCCCTCCACCGCCAGAAGACGCACCCGCACCGTTTCGACGACCCCGCGATGGAGCAGATCGCCGCGGGTGCCGACCGCGTGGTGCTGGTGACGGTGCATCGCCGGGAGTCGTGGGGCGGCCCCCTGGCCCGCATCGCGTCGGCGGTCGCCGAGGTCGTCGCGGAGAGGCCCGACGTGGTGGCCGTCCTTCCCCTGCACCCCAATCCGCAGGTGCGCGCCGAAGTGCGCGCGGCCGTCGGCGGGGCGGACCGGGTCGTGCTGTGCGAGCCCCTCCCCTACGCGCAGTTCGGTCGGATGCTGGCGCGGGCCTACTGCACCGTGACCGATTCGGGCGGGGTACAGGAGGAGGCGCCGGCGCTCGGCGTCCCGGCCCTCGTGGTCCGCGAGACCACCGAACGCGGCGAGGGGGTCGCCGCCGGGGCGGCGCGGCTGATCGGCACGCGCCGCGAGGCGGTGGTCGGCGAGCTCTCCGCCCTGCTGGACGACCCGTCGCTGCACGCCCGGATGTCGCGAGCGCAGAACCTTTACGGCGACGGTCGCGCGGCCCCGCGGGCGGTCAACGCGATCGAGAGGCTGCTGGGGGTTCGGGCGCGGGTCGCGCCGCAGCTCGCCGGCGTCGGCCGGTAGTACGGGGCGGCGGTGCGGCGGGGCGGGGCGCGAGGGCGTCGCGCACGGCGGCGGTGCGGTGCGACAGTGCGACGGTGGGGTGGCGGGGCGCGAGGGAGTCGCCCAGCGCGGCGGGGCGGTGCGTCGTGCGGGGACCTCGTGCGCGTGCGTCGGCGTGGAGCGTCCACGCCGGGGCGGGGCCTCGACGGGGCACGTAATGTGCAACGGGGCGTCCGGGAACCGCCCCGCTGCACATTCTCGGCCCCAGCAGCGCACTCGGCATCCCTCCTCCCCCGCACCGATCGAGCCCGATTACTCCACGTCAACCGTGCGAGCCTCGATGATCGGAACGGGATGACGACATCGTGGACGGATGACGACGGAACTCACGGTGCCGCTCATCCGCCGCATCCAGCTCGACGACCTCGGATGGGGTTCCCGGCGCGTGCGCCGCGAGCTCGACGCGGGGTACCTCGCCGTCGTCCGGCGCGGCGTATACGTCCGCGCGGCCGACCTCGCGCGACTCACCCGCACGGAGCAGAGGGTCGTGCTGCGTGCTCGTGCTCTCGCGCTCGTCAGTCGTTCGCGGCCGACATTCTGCGGCACGACGGCCGCCGCGATACAGGGGCTCCCCTGCTTGCGGGACGACGGCAGGCTCCATGTGCTCACCTCAGACGATCGCCCCGGCGCCGCCGCGGATGTCGTGCGGCATCGCGACCTCCACGAGCCAAGCGCGGAGGAGGTGAACGGCCTCCTGTGCACGCCCCTCGCCCGGACGGTCGCCGACGTCGCGAGGAACGACACACGGGACGTCGCGCTCAGCGTCGCCGACGCGGCGCTCCGGCGATATGCGTTCGAGCCGCCAGGAGCGTACGACGTGGCGGCCGCGTCGCGGCTTCGGCAAGACGCTCTCGACTGGGCGGCGCGGGCGACGCGGAATCGACGCACCGCGGAGCGGATCCTCCACCTTGCGGACGGTCGCGCGCAGCTCCCGGGTGAGAGCGTCAGCCGCATGCGGCTGCTCGATCTTGGCTTCGCGTCGCCGTCTCTGCAGGTTCCCGTGGCCGCGCCGCACGGCGGGACCTTCTGGATCGACTTCGGGCTGGATGACGTGGGAGCGTGGGGCGAATTCGACGGGAAGGCGAAGTACCGGGAGCTCGCCGAAGCGGCGGGTCAATCTGCGTTCGAGGTCGTCGATCGAGAGAAGCGGCGGGAGGACTGGATTCGCGGCACCACGAACAGGCGCTTCGCCCGCTGGGGCTGGGACGACCTCCGCGACGCCGCCACCCTCGGCCAGCGCCTCCGCGCGTTCGGGATCGAGCCCCCGCGCTGACAGCGCCCCCGCCGCATCGCCCCACGCCCCCGCGTCTCCGCGCTTCGCCGATTCCCCGCACCGGGGCGCCACATGTGCACTGGGGCGTCCCGAGTTCGCCCCGGTGCACATTTCACGCCCCCGCGCAGCAGGCCCCGCCTCCCGCCGCCCGGGACGGCGCCGGGCCGATCGCACGCCGGACCGCGCCCGCCTCGGGCCGGGCCGGGCCGCGACGGCCGCGCCGCGCTGAGGCCGCGCCAGGGCGCGCCACACCCGCGACCGTCGCTCCCGCTCATGTACCGCGCCCGCTCGACGCCGCCCCGCGCCGCACCGCCCGTGCCACCCCCGCGATCCGCGGCGTCCGCCAACGACCCCGCACCGGGGCGCCGAATGTGCACCGGGGCGTCCAGAACCCGCCCCACTGCACATTTCACGCCCCAAAGCGCAACCTCCGCCCCCACGCCGCGTCCGCGCCAACCGCGTCCACCCGGCGCCGCACCACCCCCGCGCCACGCGACATGCGCCAGCGACCCCGCACCGGGGCGCCGAATGTGCACCGGGGCGTCCAGAACCCGCCCCGCTGCACATTTCACGCCCCAAAGCGCAACCTCCGCCCCCACCCCACCCGGGGCACGCCCCGCGACGCAATCCCCCGCCCCGCGACGCGGGAAGAAGCCGCGGCGAAGCGCCGGCGCGCTCAGCCGTCGATCACCGCGACCAGCTCATCCAGGAACGCCGGGAACGACGTCGCCCGGCGGACGATCCGCTGCACGCTGTCGCGTTCGCTGAACACCTCGACGAACTGCTCGAACACCGTCTGGAAGGCCTCGCGGTCGGTCTCGCTGAACGCCACGAGCGCGACCACCTGCACGCGGCCCTCGCCCCACGCGATCGAGGGGTCGGCGATGCCGATGGCGATGCGCGTCTTCGTCGCGGTCATGCCCATCGCGTGCGGCACGGCGAGCGCGTCGGTGAACGCCGTCGACGAGATCGCCTCGCGCTCGACGGCACGCAGCACGTAGTCCTCGTCGATCACCCCCTGCTCGACCAACAGCCCGCCCAGGCGCCGGATGACGCCGGCCTCGCCGTCGGCGGCATCCAGGCCCCGCACGAACGCCTCGGGCGCGAAGTAGCGCTCGAGCTCCGCCCGCAGGCGCGCCAGGCGTCGCCCGCGGCGGATGCGACCGGCCGCGGCCTGTACCCGCTCGACATCGGCGTCGGTGAGGAACGGCTGGATCCGCACGAAGCGGTCGCCCGGCCGCGGCGGGTCGATCGTGGTGAGCACGAGGTCGGTGTCGATGGCATCCCAGGCCGGATCGATGCGCGTCTCGACGCCCACGACCTCGATCGCCTGCCCGAGCGAGCGGTCGACGCTCGAGCGCAGCAGTTCCTGCATCTCGTAGTACCCGGGGCACACGATGGTCGCCGTCAGCAGCTGGTCGGCCCGACGACTGCGTTCGAGCCGCCCGCCGACGTGCATGGCGATGTAGGCGATCTCGTCGTCGAGGATCGGGATGCCGAGGCCGTCCTGCAGCCCCTTGGCGATGTAGACGGCGACCTCGAAGATCATCGGATACGTCGACTTCAATGATCGCGTCAGCGGATTTCGCGACCACGCCTGCTCCCGCGAGCGTGCCAGGAGGTTCTGCACGTGCAACGCCAGGCGCAGGATGAAGTCGTCGTGGGCGATGTCGACGAGGAATTCGGATGCCGCGTTCTCGACGACCCGGCGCACGGCGACCTCCACCGTCGGGTCGAGACGCGCGCGCACGTCGTCGCCGCCCGGGGAGCCGGGGGCGACGATGCGGGTGAGCACGAGGGTTGCGAGGTGGCGCAGGTCGCCGGAACCCAGCTGCACGCCGATGTGCTTCAGGGTGAGGCGGTCGAGCAGCGTCACGACGGCCGCCGCAGCGTCGGAGGAGTCGCCGCCCGGAGAGCCCAGGGCGCGGTCGCGGGTGGTGCGGTCGGCGGCGATGGCGATGTGCATGACCACGTCGCCGATGCCGATCTCGTTGACGTAGTAGCCCAGGGCCCCGAGTTCGGCCACCAGCTCGGCCTTGAACGGTCCGAAGGCGCGTGCGCCGACCGAGCGCTCCCCGAGCGTCCGTCGCAGCGCGTCGAGGTCGAAGAGACCGGCATCCATCTCGTCGTGCGCGAGCTTCGACAGCAGACGCCGTTGTGCGACCTCGGTCCCCCGCAGGCGGGCGGTGGATGCCGAGCGCTCGAGCGTCAGCTCGGTGCCGCCGAGCAGCCCGCGCACGCGTGACAGGTCGGCCTCGAGGGTGGCGGGGCTGACGTGCAGCGAGTCGGCGGTGTCGAAGACGTCGATGCCGTCGGCTGCGTCCAGCAGGCGCCGCACGAGGGTGTGCAGGCGGTCGCGTGGGGTGCCGGCATCCGATGCCGTGATCGTGCGCAGCGCCGCGGCCGCGTTGCCGCCCGCGCGGTAGCCCTGCGGCCCCGACTCGATCGCCGCGCCTCCGGGGACGCGGGCGTTGACGGCGGTGACGTAGGAGCGGACGCTGCGGGGGGTGACCCCGAGGGCATCGGCGAGCGACGCCGCGGTCGACCACTCCCCATCGCGCAACAACAGGGCCACGAGGCGGTCTTGGCGAGTCTTCGTCGTCACGATCCGTCCTCCGCACCGCCCCGGTGGGCAGCGTCCTCCTTATCCAACCACGCGCCGGACCGTGCGGCGCCGGTCGCGAGAGCCCTTGCGTTGTGGTTCGCGGGCGGGTCGGGTGAGCGTCGAGACGCGGGGCGACAGCCTCCCGCCGGTCCGCGTCGGCTCGGCTGTCGCAACGGGGAGCCGGTCCGCGTCGCTCGGCTCTCGCAACGGGAAGCCGCCTCACGTCGGGCGGTCGCGCAACATGGCATCCTCCGCCTCCGGGCAACGCGCACCCGGTCGATTCGGCCCGCCCTCCCGGCGAGGACGAGCCTCAGAGCCGCGCGCCGTTCCGAATCTGTGCGAGGGCGTTCATGAACCCCTCGGAGCAGCCGCTGGAACCTGCCAGACGATCGATGGCGAGCTCGTCGACGGGACGACCCACGACCGCGTTCGGAAGCGCATCCGCGAACCGCTGCTGGTACCCGAGGGACGTCTCGTCCTGCGCGGGCGTGGTGATCTCGACGTCGGTCACCGAGCCGTCCGCGATGGTCAGGGTGACGTCGTGGTGCGAGGGCAGGCCGCCGTACCAGCCACGGGCCTGGTAGGTGCCGTCGCGGTACGCACTCGCCGAAGACCCCGCGTCCTGGACGGGGCTCGTCGGCGACGTGCTCTGCGCAGGCCCGCCGGAGATCGGCGGCGTGCTCTGCGCGGGCAGGCCGGAGGTCGGCGCCGAGGTGCAGGCCGCGAGGGCGACACTCATCGTCAGAGCTCCTATCGCCACGGTGCCCGCGCGGTCACGGCGCCGCATCGGACGACTCCGTCGTGGCGCTCCAGCTGGCGAGCAGGCGCAGGCGGTCGGCGGTCTCGGACCCGGGTTCCGCGCCGTAGATGATCAGATTCTGGCCGGGGTCCGCCGGGAGGGGCAGAGCCTCGAAGGTGAGATGGAGATCGCCGACGACGGGATGCCGGATGGCCTTGATGCCGACGTCGTGGGTGCGCACGTCGTGGGATCGCCACAGCATCCGGAACTCGACGCTCTCGCGGTTGAGATCGTCGATGAGCTGCTGCAGGCCCCGGTTCAGCGGGTCGGAGCCGAGTTCGCGCCGCAGGTTGGCGACCAGGTTCGCCGCGGCGGTGTCCCACTCGATGAAGAAGTCCTTGGCCCCCGGGTTCAGGAAGGTGTAGCGGGCGGTGTTGGGGACGCCGTCCGGCGCGTCGTCGTAGAGGGGCGAGTAGGTCGCCCGGCCTAGGGCGTTGGCCGCGACGATTCCCCGCGTCGCCGTGCCGACGAACGCGGGAGACTCGCCCAAACCGTCGAGGATGCGCTGAACGGCGGGCCGGACGAGAGCGCGGACCGGGCGAGAGGCGGTGCGCAGGGGCGCGGTGGTGCCCGTCAGGTGGAACAGATGATCGCGTTCGGTCGGCGTGAGCTGCAATGCCCGGGCCACGGCATCCAGAACGGACTCCGAGACCACGCCGACGGCTCCGCGCTCGAGCTTGGTGTAGTAGTCGACGCTCACCCCGGCGAGCATCGCGACCTCTTCTCGCCGGAGCCCCGCGACGCGACGGTTTCCGCCGTGGGCGGGGAGCTTCGCCTGCTCGGGCGTGATCCGTGCGCGCCGTGACACGAGGAACTCGCGCAGCTCGTTTCCGATCTCCATGCTCCGAGGCTACGACCGGCCCTGCGCGCGAGGGTGGTTCTGCGAGAGCCTGTATCGCTCGGCGCAGCGGGCGTTGACTGGCCGTCGACCCCCTCGGATCGCGACGGCTCGCCCCCGTGCGCCGGAGGGCGCAGCTGAAAGGAAAGACCATGAGCACCATCCCCACCGTCACCCTCAACAACGGCGTCGAGATGCCGCTTCTCGGCTTCGGCGTCTTCCAGATCCCCGCCGAGGACACCGAGCAGGCGGTCGTCGACGCCATCCAGGCGGGCTACCGCCTGATCGACACGGCCGCCAGCTACGGCAACGAGGAGGCCGTCGGTCGGGGCATCGCCGCCAGCGGCGTTGCGCGCGAGGAGCTCTTCGTCACGACCAAGCTCTGGATCCAGAAGCGCGGGGAGCAGGGTGCCCTCGAGGCGTTCGACACCTCCCTGCGCCAGCTCGGCCTCGACTACCTCGACCTCTACCTGATCCACCAGCCCTTCGGCGACTACTACGGCGAATGGCGAGCCATGGAGAAGCTGCACATGGAGGGCCGGATCCGCGCGATCGGCGTCTCCAACTTCGCCCCCGACCGCCTCGTCGACCTCATCCAGTTCAGCGACGTCGTCCCGGCGGTGAATCAGATGGAGACCAACCCCTTCCATCAGCAGGTCGACTACCAGGACCTCCTCGCCGAGGAGGGCGTCGTCCTCGAGGCGTGGGCTCCCTTCGCCGAGGGCAAGAACGACCTGTTCACGCACCCGGTGCTCGTCGAGATCGGCGAGAAGTACGGCAAGGCGCCCGCCCAGGTCGTGCTGCGCTGGTTGCTCCAGCGCGGCGTCGTGTCGCTCGCCAAGTCGCTGAAGCTCGAACGCATGCGGCAGAACGCCGACGTGCTCGACTTCGCCTTGTCCGCCGACGACCTGAGCCGCATCGCGACGATGGATGCCGGCGAGTCGCAGTTCTTCTCGCACACCGATCCCGCGATGGTGCGGTGGTTGGCCGGCCGCGCCGAAGACTGATCCCGCCCTCAGCGGCCGGTATCGCGCCACGCCCGAGGAGACCCCGCGGGCGTGGCGCGCCGTGCGTCACGGCATCCGGTCGACGGCGACGCGGGCCGCGCGCACCGCCGGCTTTCGGACGCGGCGAGCCGACATCTCGCGCCGAAGCCCCCGTACCCGCGTGATCGCCTAGGGAACGACTCGCGTGAGCTCGAGGACGGTCGCGTGCTGCGGGAACTGCACGGGGGGTCGGATGCCGACGGTGCCCCATTCCTGCCCGGTGAGGATGGTCTCCCCCTCCATCCACCCCAGTCGTGACTGGCCCGGGCCGATGTCCCCCCCGGCGGGTGCGAGGATGCGCATCCGGTAGAGGTCGTCCGGGCGGAGTCCGGGGAGGCGGAGACGTCCCGGTGGATAGGCCGCGGTGGTGTCGGTCTGCGAAACGACGAACACCGCGGAGGCCTGGTCGTGCGCCACCATGCCGCGCACGTCGATACCCGGTTCTACGCCGTCGACGTTGACCACGCGTCCGGTGGCGACGAGCGGGCGGAGGCGCTGCGCGAGGGCAATCCACTCGGCGATGGCCGCCGAGTCGACGTCGTCGACGGTAGTGAGGTCCCATTCGACGCCGAAGTGCCCGAAGAGGGCGACGGCGGCGCTGAAGCCGAGGTCGACGGCGCGGTGCGTGGAGTGGACGACGGGGCTGGTGAGGTGCATGCCCATCATCTCCGGGGGGACGACCAGCGCGGTGTACCGCTGATTGGTGAGCCGTTCCGTGGGGTCGAGGCAGTCGCTGGTCCAGATGCGATCGGTGCGATCGAGGATGCCGAGGTCGACGCGGGCCCCGCCGGAGGCGCAACTCTCGATCTCGAGGTCGGGATGCCGCTCCTTCAGCAGATCGATCAGTCGATACAGCGCGAGGGTGTGCGCGCGGACGTGGGAGGCGCTTCCCGGCCCCCCACCGGCGTCGACGAGGTCGCGATTGTGGTCCCACTTCAGGTAGGCGATGGGGTACTCCGCGAGCAGCGCGAGCAGACGTGTGGCGATGTGGTCGAACGCGTCGGGGTGGGAGAGATCGAGGACCTGCTGCTGGCGCGCCGATGGGGGCAGCTCGGTTCGGCTTCGGAGGATCCACTCGGGGTGCGCGCGAGCCAGATCGCTGTCGGGGTTGACCATCTCGGGCTCCACCCACAACCCGAACTCCATGCCGAGCGCGCGCACGTGGTCGACGAGGGGGTGCAGGCCGTCCGGCCACACCGCGGCGTCGACGACCCAGTCGCCCAGCCCGGCCGTGTCGTCTCGACGCCCGTGGAACCACCCGTCGTCCAGGACGAACCTCTCCACCCCGACGCGCGCGGAGGCGTCGGCGAGGCGGAGGAGCCGGTCGAGGCTGTGGTCGAAGTAGACCGCTTCCCAGGTGTTGATCGTCACGGGTCGAGGACGACGGGGGTGCTGCGGGCGCGCCCGCCACTCCGAGTGGAAACGGTGCGCCAGCTCGTCGAGCCCCTCCCCCCAGGAGCCGAGCACCGGCGGGGCGGCGTAGGAGTCTCCGGGTGAGAGGACGGCCTCGCCCGCGGACAGGAGTTCGCCGCCGGCGAGGAACGCCTCCCCCGTTACGGCACGTTCCGCCAGGACGCGGTGGTTGCCGCTCCACGCCACGTGGATGCCGTGGACCATGCCCGATTCGAAGCCGAACCCGGGTCGCCCGACGGCCAGGAGCAGGGTGGCATCCGCACCGGGGCGTCCCCGGCGACTTTCGCGCAGGTGGGTGCCGAAGGTGAACGCGCGCCGCTGGGGCGACCGCTCGCGGAGGTGTCGGCCCGTGGTGTCGAGGATCTCCGTCTGCTCCCACGGGACGGGGAACGAGGCCGTGGCGCTCAGGACCGTGAGGTCGTCCACGCCACTGTTGCGCAGCGTGAGCTGCTGGTGGAGAACGCCGCCCTCCCCGATCGCGACGCGTACGCGGGCGCTGACGCCGGCGTCGGCATCCGCCACGTCGATGTCGACCCCGCCCGCGGAACGCGTGACATCCACGAGCGTGAACTTCAGGCTCACGCTGTGGCCGTCTCGGAGCACCTCGACGGCCGGGGTCCCCAGCCATCCTCGCGCGGGGGTCGGGAGGACGCTCAGCATGCCCGTCTCGTCGAGGCCGCCGGACACCCGCTGGGGGACGGCGGCATCGGCGAGCCGCCTGAGCGTTGCGGGGGTCGAGGCGGTGAGCTCGCGTCCCCAGTGCACGATCGCGGGCCCGGAAGGGGCCGCCGGATCGATCACCACACTGGTGCCTCCCCGGCGCAGATGTACCAGTTCGAGAGCGGTGAGCGTGTCATCGCTCGACGTAGCGAGTGTCATCGGTGACCCTGTCCTATCGGTGCGGCGCGCCGCCGGGCGGCAATCGAGCAGCGGAGTAGCAAAACGTTTTGAGGAAGTCTACGGTCAGGTGCACGGCCGCGCGCAACTCCCGTGGACCCGACGGCGGACCACGGGTCGCCCCGAGCCCGCGTCTAGGGTGGGGTGGCACGGCACCACCGAGAGAGAAAGAGGGCATCACGATGGCATCACGACCATCGCGCCCGGTCGGGATCGAAGACGTCGCGAGGGCGGCATCCGTATCGATAACGACCGTCTCCCACGCGCTGAGCGGCAAGGGTCAGGTCGCCGCCGCGACCCGGGCACGCGTCGCCGATGTCGCCCGCGAACTCGGGTACGCACCCAATCGGCACGCCAGCGCCCTTCGGGGCCGCCGGACGCACATCCTCGGGTTCGTCTCCGACAACATCGCCACCACGCCGTTCGCCACGCGCGTGATCGTCGGGGCCCAGGAAGCCGCCGCGGAGCGGGACCAGCTGCTGGTCGTGGTCAACTCGAACGAAGACGAGGACATCGAGGCGAGACAGATCTCGTCGCTCCTCGCGGCGCGCGTGGACGCGGTGGTGTACGCCCGCATGTTCCACCACGACGCCACGACCCTGCCAGAGGCGATGCGGGGTGTTCCCTCCGTCATGGTCGACACCGCCGACACCGATGGTCGAGTGCCGTCCGTCGTGCCGGACGAGACCCAGATCGGCCGCCTGGCCACGGAAGCACTGGTGGCGGCCGGTCACCGACACATCGCCCACCTGACCATCGACCAGCCCGGTCGCGGCACCGATCTTCGCGAGGAGGGATACCGCAGCGTCCTCGCCGACGCAGGCCTGAGCCCCCTCGTCATCCCCGTCCCCGGAGACGCGGACGCCGCCGCCGGGCGCGAGGCCTGGCGCCGGCTGCGCTCGGTCTCCGACGAGGTGACCGGCGTGTTCTGCTTCAACGACCCTCTCGCGATGGGGGTCTATCAGGCGGCGAACATCGATGGACTCTCCATCCCCGAGGATCTCTCCGTCATCGGCGTGGACGACTTCCGTCCCGTCGCCGAGGCACTGCTGCCCGGCCTGACGACGGTCGCGCTCCCTCACTACGAGATGGGGCGATGGGCGGTCAACAGCCTGCTCCACCTCTTGGACGGCGGCACGCTCGAGGGGCCTGTCGACCACGTGATCCCGGGCGCGCTCGTCACGCGCGGATCCGTGCGCCCGCCTCGCGCCTGACGGCCCGCGGCCCCCGGGTTCCGATTTTCATCGTTACCAGTCCGTGACATAAAACCTTTTGTGGACGGGATTCGATTCGCTATCGTTCCAGCAGAAAACGTTTTGGGGGTGCTTGCGCCCCACACGAAAGGACGAAGTGACGATGCTTCAGAAGCGAATCATTGGTATCGGGGCCGTGACCGCGGCGACCCTCCTGCTGGGTGGGTGCGCAGCCGGGGGCGGCGGCGATGCCGGCAGCGAGGGCGATCAGGAAGTCACCATCATGGGTGCCTTCACCGATGCTCAGGCGCAGGCGTTCCAGGCGGACCTCGACAAGTGGTCCGAGACCAGCGGTATCACGGCGACCTACTCGGGCAGCACGGACTTCCAGACGGCGGTCGTGTCCAAGGTGTCCGCCGGCAACCCGCCCGACATCGCGATCTACCCGCAGCCGGGCGTGCTCAAGAGCCAGCTGAAAGACCTCTACCCCTTCGAAGACCTCGGCATCGACGTCGCCGCCATCACGGCCGACGAGGCCAACGGCCTCGAGACCATCGCCCAGGACGGTGGCCAGACGTTCGGCCTCCCCTACTCGATCAACGTGAAGTCGCTCGTCTGGTACAACCCGGCCGCGTTCGAGAAGGCGGGGCTGACCGTGCCCACCACGGATGCCGAGATGACGGCGCTCGCGCAGAAGATCCAGTCCGACGGCCTGGGCTACCCCTGGTGCGTGGGCATCGAGTCGGGAGCCGCCACCGGCTGGGGCGCCACGGACTGGCTCGAGGAGTACGTGCTGCGCTACGGCGGCCTCGACGAGTACAACAAGTGGATCACCGGCGACGTGACCTTCAACAGCGACCTCGTCAACCAGGCCGGAGAGAAGGTGGCCGCCGAGCTCCTCGCCGAGGGTCAGGTCAACGGTGGCGGTCAGGCTGCCGCTACGACCAGCTTCCAGACGGCCGGCAACCAGCTCTTCGTCGACGGCACGGCCAACGGCCAGTGCTTCATGATGCGACAGGGATCGTTCATCGCGGACTTCTTCCCCGATGACATCAAGGCGCAGATCGCCGACGACGACCTGTCGAACATCAACTTCTTCCAGCTGCCGGCGCCCGCGGGCACCGACAACGCCATGCTCGGTGGCGGCGACCTGGTCGGAGCCTTCAGCAAGGATGACGCCACCAAGCAGGTCGTGGAGTACCTCGTCGGTAAGGACTTCGGCACCAACGGCTACGCCAGCCAGGCCATCTTCCTCTCGCCCCACAACGACTTCGACTCGTCGGCCTACACCTCGGCCTTCCAGACCCAGGCGCAGGAGCTGCTGAAGGAGTCGACGGTGTTCGGCTTCGACGCCTCCGACCAGATGCCCGGCGAGGTAGGGGCGGGCACGGAGTGGCGATTCCTGACGCAGTGGTTCGCGGGGCAGCTCTCGATGGAAGACGCGTTCGACCAGATCGACGCGTCCTTCCCGAAGCAGTAGGACAACCCGGTCCGTACGCGGACCGGGGGCGGTGCCGGCTCGGGGGAGCCGCCACCG
>NZ_JALGRP010000011.1 GCF_022815605.1 Microbacterium sp. VKM Ac-2923
ACCCGCAGACAGATTGCCGGGCAGTTCGTCGTCGAATCGGTCGTCATCGGCCTGCTGGGCGGGCTCATCGGCGCCTCGGTCGGTGTGCTCTCCGTCGTCCTGATATCCGTCGTCCAACAGTGGACACCCGTCCTCGACCCCCTCATCGCCACCGGCGGCGCACTCCTCGGCGCCGTCATCGGGCTGCTCGCCGGCGGTATTCCCGCCCTTCGAGCAAGCAAGATCGAACCGGTCACCGCGCTGAGAGGCGCGTAGGTGTCGCCCGAGGACGTGAGCTCATCGAGCCTGCGCCTCATCTCGAACAGTGGCGGAGTCGCCGCCTGACTCGTCCGGCTCGGTCGAGACCGGTCCACCCAGCGTCCAGGGGGACGAGGGCCCTGTCGGCCGTATCCGCGCGCCCGGTCCCTTCGAGACTCGTGAAAGACGAAGGGCGCCCCGCCGAAGCCGGAGCGCCCTTGCGGGGAGTCGATTTGCGTCAGGACCTGCGGCGATCGTCCTCCACGACCGACTGCACGCTGTCCGTCGCCGGGGTCTCGTCGTCGGCGCGCACCTCGTCGGCGGCGATCGCGATGTCGACCGCGGCGTCCTCCAGAGCGTCCGCGACCACGTCGCGCACGTCGCCACGCTCAGCGGCGGGAACGGCCTCTGCGGGGCGCTCGGGCTCGAGGCCGTCGGTCACGCGATCCACAGCGTCGATGTCCGCCCTCGAGTCGTTCGAGGCGACACGCTCGCGGGCCGCCCTCACCGTCTCATCGACGGCGGCCGCCGCGCCGGCGGCGACGTCCTTCGCCTTCGACACGGCGACGTCGACGGTCTCCGAGGCGCTTGCCGCGAGGTCCTTCGACCTCGCCACCGCGTCGTCGGCGACAGCGGAGGCGCGGGCCGCGGCATCCTTCGACCGGGCCCTCACATCGTCGGCCACCACGGAAGCACGAGCCTTCGCGTCGTCGGCGGCCGCCGACGTCCGGGCCTTCACATCATCAGCCACCGCCGAGGCGCGGGCCGCGGCATCCTTCGACCGGGCCTTGACGTCGTCGACGACCTCCGATGCACGGGCCGCGACGGCATCCGCCTTCTCTTCGGCCTCGTCGACGACGTCGCGGTCGAACGGACCGAAGACGCCGGTCACGACGACGTTCACGTCGATCTCTCCGCGCCCGAGGGGCTCCAGAGCGGAGCGGACCGCGGTGCGCACGGCGTCGGAGACCGCGTGCAGCTTGTGCGGGTAATCGACGACGAGCGAGACGGTCGCGGCGACCGAGCCCGTGCGGTCGGTGTCGATCTTGACGCCGGGGGCGGTGCGGGAGAGTCCGACGCGTTCGCGAACGGCGTCGGACGCGCGGCCCAGCAAGCTGCCGAGCGCGTGCACGCCGGGCACGGAACCCGCTGCCGTCGCGACAAGGGTCGCCGCCGCGTCCAGATCAGGTGGGTCGATGGTGGCATCGATGGTGGTCATGACGTCTCCTCGTGGGGGTGTCAGTGAACGCGGGTGTTGTCGCGCGCGAGTTTGGCGCGCAGACCCGTGTGGATGGAGATGTAGGCGCGCAGGTTCTGTCCGGTGAGCGTCGCCAGGTTGGTGACGAGGGTGTCGACGTGCTCGGCGACCTGTCGGGGTGAGGTGTTCTGGCGCGGGGTCACCGCGACGTGCAGCACCGACTCCCGGTTGACCTCGCCGGCGGTGACGCGGGAGGACAGGATCTCGTCGCGCTCGGCGAGAGCGTTCTTCAGCGCCTCCGAGGCGAAGCCGTCGGAGACCGTGATGCGGCCCTCGGCGCCCGCGCTGCCGGTGGACTGCAGCGGCGCGTGACGGCGACCGCGCACGGCCGACGACGCGATGACGATGAGGATGACGGCCAGCACAACAAAGGCGGCGACCGCACCCCAGCCGGCGGACTCGCGTCCGAGCGACTCGAGCCAGCCCTGGAAACCGCCCGTCACGGAGGTCCAGGTGTCGGTCCCTCCGGGCAGGAGGCCCACGGCGAGCGCGAGGGCGCCCGCGGCGAGCAGCACGACGGCGACCAGGAAGAGGACGAAGCGGTTCAGACCGCGACGCGTCGCATTCATCGGGACTCCTTGGTATCGGGACGCTCCACGCGCACGTGGGAACGCACGGCGGGCGTCAACTTGTAAGCGGCGATCTCCTCGTCGACGATGTGGCGCAGCTGCGCCTCGTCGACCGGGATGCCGACCGGCGGACGAACGGTCACATCGACCGAGCGGTGCGCGACGCCCACCACGATGTCGTCGCGCGCGATGCCGGACTCGTTGCTGAGGTGCTGGGCGATGGCGGATGCCACGACGCCGTTGTCGACGACGACGGCGCGCTCTCCCCACTGCATCTCGTGACGCGAGAGGCGGCCCGGCTTGAGGGCCAGGATGAGCACGAGCAGGCCGAGGACGGCCAGCACGACGCCGCCGACGATGAACGCGACGGGCATCAGGGCCGTGGGAGCGGCGACGACGGCGTTCAGAGCCTCGCCCGGGGCGACCAGCAGCGGCTGCGCGCCGACGAGGCTCAAGATGATCTCGACCGCGGCATACGCCAGGACGAGCAGCAGCAGCACGACCACGACGAGCATGGCCACGGTGCGGGGCGAATGGGTTTCGCGGCTCACGACGGTGCGGAGGACGGCGTCAGTCATCACAGCACTCGCTTTCGCTGGGGGGCGGAGGCGCCCGAGATGGTCAGGTCGACGCGCGAGATCTCGCGGCCGAACAGCCGGGTGAGGCGCGAACGCAGCTCGCTCTGGGCCGTGCGAGCGGCTTCGAGCACGGGGGTCGCGCCGCGCACGGCCTCGGTGTCGTCGAGGCGCGGCACCGGGAACGGCGAGGTGATCCGCACCGCGGCGGTGTCGCGGGCCGAGACGATCTCGACGTGCACGTTCTTGGCATCCACACCGATCACGTCGGCAGCAGCCCGTTCGGCCGTCTTCTGCAGAACGCGATCCGCGATGTGCACGCGGCCCGCGGGGAGGCCGGGGCCGGCAACCGCACGGTTGCCGGCCCCGGGGGAAGCGGTGACGGTGGTCACGATGTGCTCCGACCCTTGAAGGCGTTGACGATGTTGCCGAAGTCGAGTTCACCCGCCGTGATGCGGGCGACGACCACGCCGATCGCCATGAAGAGGGCGACGAGGACGAATCCCCAGAAGCCGAAGATCAGGGCGCTGAGGGCCAGGACGAGCCCGACGAGGGCGCCCTTCGTCGTGGCGCTCACTGAACGCGCTTTTCGTTGCTGTCGTCGTCGTTGTTGTCGTCGCCCGGGATGTGGACGTCGTTCACGTCGACGTTGACCTCGACGACCTCGAGACCGACGAGGCGGTTGATGGCACCGGCGACGCGCGAGCGAACCTGGTCGGCGACCTCCTGGATGGGGGCACCGTACTCGACGACGATGGTGATGTCGGCGGCGGCCTGCGACTCGCCGACCTCGACCTTGACGCCCTGCGTCAGGTCGGTGGCGTTGATCGCGTCACGGATGGCACCGAGCGCACGGGCTCCGCCGCCACCGAGCGCGTACACGCCGGAGACCTCACGGGCCGCGATCCCGGCGACCTTGGCGACGACGCCCTCGGCGATCGTCGTCTTGCCCTCGGTGTGGGCGTCCTGTCCGCGGGCGTTCAGGGGACGGTTCACGCGCGACGCCGCCTGGGGAACGTTCTGGGCGGCGGGGGTGGTGTTCTCAGCCATGTCGATGCCTTTCGGAGTTCGTGACCCGGAAGCTCCGGGGTAGGTATTTCGACCTACATGACTAAGACGTACCGGGTCGGGTTAACGTCACGTCGGACTTGAAAAAACTTCCGAGATCTGTATTCGCGCGAATAGGGATGCGCGTCGCGACCGCGACGGCAGGTGATCCGGGGAGCGGAGGATGCCGCAGGGCCGGGCAATCCTCCCGTCGCCGGATCACCTCCCCCACGCGACCCGGTGTCGGCGGCCCGGCGTACGCTTCCCCCATGTCCCTCTTCCCTCCCCGCGGGCGCGACTGACATGGGCCGTCTCACCACGTCTCGTCGCGTCACGCGCATCACCCTCGAGGGCGTGAACCGCCAGCGACCGGATGCCATCGCGGTCGAAGAACCGCTCGAGATCCGCGTCGCGGGCTCCCCCCTGGCCGTGACCATGCGCACGCCGGGCCACGACGTCGAGCTGGCCGCCGGCTTCCTCGTGTCGGAGGGCGTGCTCAGCCGGGGCGACCAGTTCGCCCGCGCGATCCACTGCGGGGGGCCGGGCACCGGCGGCGCCGACGGCAACACCTACAACGTGCTCGACCTCACGCTCGCGCCGGGTGTCGCCCTTCCCTCCCCCGACATCGCGCGGTCGTTCTACACGACGAGCTCGTGCGGGGTGTGCGGCACGGCGTCCATCGAGGCGGTCGAGAAGGTGTCGACCTACGACGTGTCGACCGACCCGCTGACGGTGTCGGCGCACGACGTGGCGGCCTTCCCCGACCGGCTGCGCGAACAGCAGAAGACCTTCGACAAGACCGGCGGGCTGCACGGCGCGGCCCTCTTCGACGTGGCGAGCGGGGAGCTGCTCGTCGCCCGCGAAGACGTGGGGCGACACAACGCCGTCGACAAGGTGGTCGGGTGGGCGCTGCTGAACGACCGATTGCCGCTCCGGGGAACCGTGCTGCAGGTCTCGGGCCGCGTCAGCTTCGAGCTGGTGCAGAAGGCCGTGATGGCCGGCATCCCGATGCTCTCCGCCGTCTCGGCCCCCTCCTCCCTCGCGATCGAGCTGGCCGAGCGCGCGGGTCTCACCCTCGCGGCGTTCGTGCGCGGGTCGAGCATGAACCTGTACACGCGGGCGAATCGCATCGTCGCGCCGTCCACAACCCCGGCGGAGCACGAGACCGCGAGCGTACGCTGACGACCGGATGCCACGAGCCCGGCGCCATGACCACCGGAGGGTCGACATGGGTGAGTCCTTTGGACTGATGACCGAGAAGCCACGTCAGGGAGGCCTCGGGCCGCAGGTCGACGGGGACTGGTCGAGCACGGGTGCCTACGAGCATCCCGCCGCCGGCTGGGGCGCCGCCCTCACCGTGGGCAAGGTGCTGCTCGAACAGCGCCAGCCCCTCGCCGGCACCAAGGCGATGTTCACGATGAACCACCCGAAGAGCGGCTTCGACTGCCCCGGATGCGCATGGCCCGACGACAAGGGCGTCGCCCTCGACATCTGCGAGAACGGCATCAAGCACGTCACGTGGGAGATGACGCACAAGCGGGTCGGCAAGGAGTTCTTCGCCGAACACTCCGTGACGGAGCTGTCGCAGTGGAGCGATTTCGAGCTGGAGGATGCCGGACGCCTCGCCGGTCCGATGGCGTACGACGCCGAGACCGACCACTACGTGCCCATCTCGTGGAACGACGCGTTCCGCCTGATCGCGCAGCACCTCACGGCGCTGGAATCCCCCGATCAGGCTGCTTTCTACACCTCCGGCCGCCTCAGCAACGAAGCGTCGTTCCTGTACCAGCTGTTCGCCCGCGAACTCGGGACCAACAACCTCCCCGACTGCTCCAACATGTGCCATGAAGGCTCGGGTCGCGGGCTCACGGCATCCCTCGCCACGGGCAAAGGGACCGCCGACCTCGAGGACTGGGCGTCGTGCGACGCGCTGTTCGTGCTGGGCGTGAACGCCGCCTCGAACGCCCCGCGCATGCTCACGAGCCTCGCCGAGGCCATCGACCGCGGCGCGCAGGTCGTGCACGTCAATCCGCTGCGCGAGGTGGCGGGGACCCGCACGATCGTGCCGCACGAGATCGTCGACATGGCGACGTTCCACAGCACCCCGACCAGCACGATGAACTTGCAGGTGCGCCCGGGAGGCGACCTCGCGCTCGTGCGCGGCATGGCCAAGGTCGTCTTCGAGGCCTCCGAGACCGACCCCACCGCCCTCGACCAGGCGTTCCTCGACGAGTACACGAGTGGGCTCGACGAGTACCGCTCGCTGGTCGAGGCCACGGACTGGGACCAGCTCGTCGAGCAGGCCGGCCTCACCGAGGCCGAGATCCGCGCCGCAGCAGCCGTCTACCTCGCCTCCGAACGGTGCGTCATCAGCTGGTGCCTGGGCGTCAGCCAGCACCAGCACGGCGTCGACACCGTGCGCGAGATCGTCAACCTGCTGCTCCTGCGCGGCAACGTCGGACGCACGGGCACCGGCCCCTCTCCCGTCCGCGGCCACAGCAACGTGCAGGGCAACCGCACGTGCGGTATCAACCACAAGCCCACCGAGGAGTGGCTCGCGAAGCTCGACGAGGTCTGCGGCATCACCTCCCCGCGCGAGCCCGGTCTCGACACCGTGCACACGGTCGCGGCGCTGCACCGCGGCGACCTCAAGGTCTTCCTCGGCATGGGCGGCAACTTCGTCCGCGCCGCCCCCGACACCACGCTCACCGCCGAGGGCATGGGGCGCTGCGAGCTCACCGCGCACGTCAGCACCAAGCTGAACCGCAGCCACCTCACCCACGGGAAACAGGCGCTGATCCTCCCGTGCCTCGGACGCACCGAGCGCGACGTGCAAGAGGCGGGTCCGCAGTCGATCTCGACCGAGGATGCCATGAGCTCCGTCATGCTCTCGCTCGGCTCCCGACGCCCGGCGTCGCCGCACCTGCTGAGCGAGCCCGAGATCATCGCCCGCATTGCCCGTGCGTCGATGCCGGACTCCGCGACGCCGTGGGAGTGGTACGTGGGCGACTACGACCGCATCCGCGACACGATGGCGAAGGTCCTCCCCGGATTCGAGGGGTTCAACGAACTCGTGCGCCAGCACTACGGTTTCCGCGTCCCGCAGCCCGCGCGCGAGCGCGACTTCCGCACGCCGTCGGGCAAGGCCGAATTCTCGCGGGCCGATCTGCCGAACGTCATCCCCGCGGAGGCCGACGTGCTGGTGCTGCAGACCATGCGCTCGCACGACCAGTGGAACACCACGATCTACTCGGCCGACGACCGCTACCGCGGGGTCCGGAACATCCGCGAGCTGGTGTTCATGAATCGGCGCGACATGAAGGAGCGCGATATCGCCGAGGGCGACCTGGTCGACATCGTCGCCACCTCTCGCGACGGGTCTGTGCGCAGCGTCACGGCCTTCCGGGCGCTTCAGTACGACACCCCGCGCGGGAGCGCCGCCGGGTACTTCCCCGAGCTGAACGTGCTGCTCGGCCCCGACGACTACAGCCGCCAGAGCGACCAGCCGTTGATGAAGGACATCCGCGTGCGGATCGCGAAGACCGCGGGCTGACGCGCCCCGCGTGCGCGGTGGGGCGCACCGCACGGGGCTCCGCGGCGCTCAGCGGCTCGAGCGCCGCGCCCATCGGGGCGCGCGCTCGGGCCGTGGACCCATCCCGATCAGGTACGCGGGGATCGCGCTGAGCATCGGCAGACGCCTCAGCAGGCTCGCCATGCCCCGGGGCAGTCTCAGGGGCCGTCCGTCGCGGATGACGGGGGCGATCACCCGCGCGTGCAGGATGCGCTGCACGCCTTGGATGATCACGGTCGGCAGACGTCGGCGCCGCTGCACACGCGCGATCACGCGACCGGATCCCGTGCCCGAGAGCGCACCCCGACGTAACGGCTCGGCCAGCAGTCGCGCCGTGGCCACGGCGTCCTGAACGGCGAGGTTGATGCCCACTCCTCCCATCGGCGACATCGCATGTGCGGCGTCGCCGATGCACAGGACGCCGTTCGCGTGCCAGCGGCGGAGCCGGTTCAGCTGCACGTCGAGGTGTTTCACGTCGTCGATCGAGGCGATCGCACGTGCGTCGCCGGCGAGTTCGGGCAGCAACTCCGCGGAGAGGGCGCGCACGGCGTCGACACCGCCTGCGCGCAGCGCGGCATCCGTGCCCTTCTTCCCGATCAGAGCCATCTGCACATAGCCGCGCCGCGGGATCGCGATGCACATGCGGCGCCCGACCGCCCGCGGAACAAGGGCGTCATCGAGGTGGTGAGCGGTGTCGATGCGGTACCACCAGATGTCGAACGGCACGGGGAAGTCGCACGCGGGGAGATCGAGAGCCCGGCGGACGACCGACCACCGTCCATCGCACGCCACCGTCAGGTCGGCGAGCAGTTCCCCGTCGCCGTCGGGCGAGGTATAGCGCACACCGCGCACGCGGCCGCCGCCGCGCACGACGTCGGTGACCTCGTGCCGGGTCAGGAGCGTGAACGACGGTTCCTCCTGCGCTGCCTCGGCGAGCATGTCGAGCAGATCCCACTGCGGCACCATCGCGATGTAGCGATGCGGTGCCCGCACGCGACCCATGTCGGCGAGCACGACCTCCCGTCCGTCGGGGCCGGGGAGCCGGAACCGCGTCACGCGCGATTGCGGTAGGCGATCGAACCGGTCGAACAGTCCCAGCTCGTCGAGCAGCCGCAACGTCGAGGGATGAACCGTGTCGCCTCGGAAGTCGCGGAGGAAGTCGGCGTGCTTCTCGAGCACGGTGACCCGGATGCCGCCACGCGCGAGCAGCAGGCCGAGCACCATGCCGGCGGGACCGCCGCCGGCGATGACGCACGTGGTGCGGTGGGGCTCATCGGCCATGTCCGTCCTTCCGACGCGGGCCATTCTGCTCCCCGAACGCGGCGTCGGCCAGCCCGCGGGTCGAGGAGTCTCCGCCCGGGCCGCTCAGGGATGAAAAGCGGCGAGAGCCTTCCCCGTGGCGGCACGGACGGCGTCCGCGGGGTGTGAGAGTGCCCGCTGCCTGCCGACGACGTCGACCAGCGCGACGACGCCTGTGCCCCGCACCTCGTCCGCGACGATGCCCGCGACGACCACCGACCGCACGCCATGCGACGCGGCGAGCGCGAGCACATGCCCCGGCCCCTTGCCCGCGAGGCTCGTGGCATCGAACGCCCCCTCCCCGGTGACCACGAGATCGGCCGCGGCGACGGCGGTCTCGAGCGCGAGGACGCCGGCGATATAGGCCGCGCCGTCGACGAGGTCGGCGCCCGCCGCGAACAACGCCCCCGACAGCCCGCCGGCGGCTCCCGTGCGCGGTGCGCTCCGCGGGTCGCGGCCGAACCGGACGGCGAGGCCGTCGGCATCCGCCCCGAGCCTGACGGTGAGCCGCTCGACCGATGCCGGATCCGCGCCCTTCTGCGGCCCGAACACCCGGGCCGCGTCGTCGAACGTCACGGTCGTGTCGGTCAGCACGACGACCCGCCCCGGCGCGAACGGCACGAGGTCGCCCAGCGCCTCGATCGCGCCGCGGCCGCCGTCGGTGGTCGCCGACCCGCCCATGCCCACGACGATCCGCTCGGCTCCCGCGTCGATCGCTCGAGCGACGAGTTCGCCGACGCCGCGGGTGGTGGCGCCCCACGGATCGTTCCCCTCCGCTCCGCCGGCGAGCACGAGCCCGGATGCCGCGGCCGACTCGATCACGGCGAGCCCGCCGTCGAGGCGCCAGGCGGCGTCGACCGGTCTCCCCAGGGGCCCGGTCACGGTGGCGTGGCGGTTCGCTCCCCCGAGCGCGTCGAGGGTCCCGTCGCCGCCGTCGGCCATGGGGATCACCGTCAGCACCGCATCGGGCCATCGCTCGCGAACGGCCGAGGCCATTGCATCCGCCGCCTCAGCCGCGGTGAGCGTGCCCTTGAACTTGTCGGGGGCGATGACCACGCGCACGGGGCACCTCCGTTGGGGAGCGGGTGTGTGCACCCTACCGCCGCGCGGAGATCGCGTCGGCGGGGCGGACGGGGTGGGAATGGGTGTCCGGGACGGGGAGCCGGGACGGTGAGCCGCGGGACGGGAGGCGGGACGGGGAGGCGGGACGGTGAGCCGGGACGGGAGGCGGGGAGGCGGGACGCGGAGGCGTCGGGGCGGCTCCCGCGGTGCACAACCTCAGCGATTCGCACGATCTCAGCCCGGATGCCGCGAATCGGACTGACCCTGCGCAGATCGCTGACCTTGCGCACCCACCGCACCCCGGCCTCCGCCCGACACCCGGTCCCACCCGACCCCGGCCCCACGCTCGGCCTCGGGTCTCCCCCACCACCGGCCCCCACTCGACCCGGCCCCGGGCAATGTCGGCGCGCCCAACTAGACTGACTCCCGTCCGGCCCCTGCGATCTTGGAGCTCAGCCGCGTGACCACCCCGAACCCCGCCGCCCGTACAGCTCTTGCTGACACCGTCGACAACGCGATCGCGACGCCCGAGAAGGATCAGCCGTACGGCGCCCTCGGTCTCAAGAGCGACGAGTACGCCCAGATCCGCGAGATCCTAGGCCGCCGCCCCACCAGTGGCGAGCTGGCGATGTACTCCGTCATGTGGAGCGAACACTGCTCCTACAAGTCGAGCAAGATCTACCTCCGTCAGTTCGGCCAGAAGGTCAGCGACGAGATGAAGACCCGCCTCATGGTGGGCATGGGCCAGAACGCCGGCGTCGTCGACGTGGGCGACGGCTGGGCGGTCACCTTCAAGGTGGAGTCGCACAACCACCCGAGCTACATCGAGCCGTTCCAGGGCGCGGCGACCGGGGTCGGCGGCATCGTCCGCGACATCATCTCGATGGGCGCGCGCCCCGTCGCGATCATGGACCAGCTGCGCTTCGGCGCCATCGACCACCCCGACACCCCGCGCGTCGTGCACGGTGTCACCAGCGGCATCTCGTTCTACGGCAACTGCCTGGGCCTGCCCAACATCGGCGGCGAGACGGTGTTCGACGCGGTCTACCAGGGCAACCCGCTCGTCAACGCCCTCGCGGTCGGCGTCATGCGCCACGAAGACATCAAGCTCGCCAATGCCACCGGCGTGGGCAACAAGGTCGTGCTCTTCGGCGCCCGCACGGGCGGCGACGGCATCGGCGGCGCGAGCATCCTGGCATCCGACACCTTCGCCGACGGCGGTCCCACCAAGCGCCCCGCGGTGCAGGTGGGCGACCCGTTCGCCGAGAAGGTGCTCATCGAGTGCTGCCTCGAGCTGTACAAAGACGACCTCGTCGAGGCCATTCAAGACCTCGGAGCCGCGGGCATCTCGTGCGCCACGAGTGAGCTCGCCGCCAACGGCGACAGCGGCATGAAGGTCGAACTCTCGAAGGTGCTGCTGCGCGACCCCTCGCTCACGCCCGAAGAGATCCTCATGTCGGAGTCGCAGGAGCGCATGATGGCGATCGTCGCGCCCGAGAAGCTCGACGCGTTCCTCGCCGTCGTCGGCAAGTGGGACGTCGAGACGAGCGTGCTCGGCGAGGTCACCGGCGACGGTCGCCTCGTCATCGACTGGTACGGCGAGCGCATCGTCGACGTCGACCCCTCGACCGTCGCGGTCGACGGCCCGGTCTACGAGCGCCCGGTCGCCTATCCCACGTGGATCGACGCGCTCAACGACGACTCCTCCGCGACGCTGCCCCGCGCCACCGACAACGAGGTGTTGCGCGAGCAGTTCACGACGCTCGTGGCGAGCCCCAACCTCGCCGACACCTCGTGGATCACCAATCAGTACGATTACTACGTGCTCGGCAACACGGCGCTGAGCTTCCCCGACGACGCCGGCATGATCCGCGTCGACGAAGAGACCGGCCTCGGCTTCGCCATCGCCACCGACTGCAACGGCCGCTACAACCAGCTCGACCCCTACAACGGCGCGAAGCTCGCCCTGGCCGAGGCGTACCGCAACGTCGCCGTCACGGGTGCCGTGCCCACGGCCGTCACCGACTGCCTCAACTTCGGCAGCCCCGAGAACCCCGAGGTCATGTGGCAGTTCAGCCAGGCCGTCGAGGGTCTGAGCGATGGATGCCTCGAGCTCGGCATCCCGGTCACGGGCGGCAACGTCTCGTTCTACAACCAGACCGGTGACCAGCCGATCCACCCGACCCCCGTCGTGGGCGTCCTGGGCATCATCGACGACGTCGCCGCGCGCATCCCCAGCGGCTGGCAGGATGCCGGCGAGAACCTCTACCTGCTCGGCACCACCGCCGACGAGCTCGACGGTTCGCAGTGGGCCGGCACCATCCACGACCACCTCGGCGGTCGCCCCCCGAAGGTCGACCTCGCGCAGGAGCGCAAGCTGGCCGAGCTGCTGCAGGCCGCCGGGTCCCAGTCGCTCGTGTCGAGCGCGCACGACCTGTCGTCGGGCGGGCTCGCACAGACCCTCGCCGAGGGCGTCATGCGCTTCGGCGTCGGCGCGCGCGTGTGGCTGACCGAGCTGATGGAGCGTGACGGCGTGGATGCCACGGCCGCCCTCTTCAGCGAGTCGACCGGCCGCGTGCTGGTCAGCGTGCCCCGCGAAGAGGACGTCAAGTTCCGGGGCCTCTGCAACGGCCGTGGCTACCCGGTGCTGCGCATCGGCGTGACCGACGTCGAGCCGGGCACCGAGGCATCCCTCGAGATCCAGGATGTGTTCACCGTCGCCCTGTCGGAGCTGCGCCGCCTGTCGAACGAGACGCTGCCCGCGGTCTTCGGTCCCACCGTCTCGGAGCCCGTGGCCTGACGCCGCAGGGCTCGCGCCGAACTGCTCCCGACACGTACCGATCGATCACCCCGAAGAGAGGAGACGCGCGATGACCGATGACGACGACGACATGACCGTGTTCAGCGACCAGCGCCAGAAGCGCGTCAAGATCACCGCGTGGGTCGTGATCGCCGCCCTCGTCCTCACCGGTGGCGGCGCCACCGTCATCTCGCTGCTCCTCGGCTGAGGACGCGCGCGGCCGTTCGACACGGAGCGGGCGAGCGGCGACCTCCGACACGGATGGAGCTCCGGCGGCGACGCGCGACGCGGAGGAGCTCCGGCGACGATGCCCGACGCGGAGGAGCTCCGGCGGCGATGCCCGACACGCAGCCGGCGTGCCGGCCGACACCCGGCATGCCGAGCGGACACCCGGTACGGAACCCGCCTCCCGGCCGACACCCGGCACGCCGAGCGGACACCCGATACCGAGCCGACCTCGCCGGCGACACCCGGCGCACGTCCGGCCTCCCCGGCGACACCCGGCACACGCCAGGCCTCCCCTGCGACACCCGGCACACGCCAGGCCTCCCCTGCGACACCCGGCACACGCCCAGCCTCCCCGGCGACACCCGGCACACGCCCAGCCTCCCCGGCGACACCCCGGCACACGCCAGGCCTCCCCGGGGACACCTCCGGTGCGTCAGTACTGGACGAGCGGGCGGACCTCGACCGTGCCGTACAGCGGCGCGCGGCGCGCGTAGGCCGAGGCGGTATCGAGACCGTCGACCTCGAGCAGGTAGTACCCCGCCAGGGCCGGTGACGGTTCCAGCGCGGCATCCGGTTCGGCGGAGATCGACGTGACGACCGTTCGTGCGTCGACGGGTTCGGCGAAGTGGCCCGAATCGGTGAGCACTCCGTCGCCGCGCAGCACCTGTTCGAACTCGGCCCAGGCGGCGTAGTCGGCGGCGTCACCGCCGCCGGAGTAGCTGTCGTCCGACCACATCAGCAGCATGACCTTCATCCCGACCTCCCTCAGTTGCGCCCACCCTCCCACAGACTGCGCGACAGGGCACGTGCCGCGGCCTGTCCGCCGAGGGGGGCGAGGCGATCCGTGCCGGCGGTTGCCACCCCGTCCGCGCGTGAAACAGCCCGACGCCCGGCGCGATGTCAGTGGCCCGACGTAGCATGGGAGCGTGGAACCACTGGTGATCTTTCTCACCGAGTGGTGGTGGATCGGCCCCGCAGCGGCCGGTGCCGGCACACTCGGCTGGGTCGGCGTGCGCCGAACCCGCCAGCGCGCTCTGCCCGCCGGTGCCACCTCGACCGGCGACCGTGCGGCCCGCGCCTGGGCCTCGCGCCCCCTCGGCAAGGCCGCCGCGCGTCGCCTCGAGCTGGATGCCGCCCAGCTCGACCTGCAGATCGCCCGAAACGCCGTCACCCGCGGCCGGGCCGACGTGAAGGTCGCCGACGCCGAGGTGGTGCGCGCTCAGGCCGAGCGGGCGGCATCCCGGGTCTCGGCCGACGCGGTCACAGCCGCACGCGCGCGTCTCGTCGACGCGCAGCGTGATCTGCGCGCGGCGGCCGCCGAGGTCCGCGCGCGGCGCGCCGGGGTCAAGGCTGCCAAGGCCATGCTCCCCGCCATCCGCTCGGGCAGCGCTCCGCTGCCCGTGGTGCACGTCCTCGCCCAGCACGACGCGATCCTCGCGCGGTGGATGGCCTACGAGACCGACCCGGGCCTCGCGATCGACTTCCCCGCCATGAGCGACTCGCGCTCCCCTCTTCTCGCAGAGTTCCTACGGGCGCACGAGCGAGCCCAGTGGCTGCGCCCCGCGTCGGCGCAGACCCGCCTCGAGCCGGCCGAGTTCCTCGCCTACCGCGACGCCGTTCGCCGCACCTCGCACGCGTTCGATCGTGCCGAGCGGGCGGCCCGTCACAGTGGCGGACAGCCGAGCGTCGAGGGCAATGACGCCTGGAGCCGGGTGGCATCCGATCTCGCCGAGACCGCCCAGCGCGCCCTGGCCCGCTCGATGGATTCGATGGGCCGCGCCGCGGCCGACAAATGGACCGAGCGCGCCGCGAAACGCACGCAGAAGAAGAGCCCGGATGCCGGGCCTCGCGCGCCCCAGGAGAGCCCGATCTGGCCGCCCCCCGCACGAGACCGGCCGAGTCCGCCCGCATCCTGAGAGAGCGAGAGCCCGGCGGCGTAGCATGGCGCCGTGAATGAGTTCTGGACCTTCGCCGGACATTACTGGTGGCTCGTGTTCCCGGTCTTCGGGATGACGATGGGCGCCATCAACGCGCGCGTGAAGCACCGCGAAGTCACCGCCCGGCGCCGCCACCGCGAGCAGCTGGAGTTGTTGAAGGCCCAAGGGTCCGTTCCGGCACCCGCGGCGATCATCGAGTCGGCACCGCCGACGGGCGAGGTCGGCCTGCAAGGACGTGTGGTCGCCGCGCAGGACGAGGTCACGCACCGCTGGCTCGAGTACGAGCTCGACGCGACGAAGCTCATCACCTACCCCGCGATGAGCGACGGACGCCAGCCGCTGACGGCCGCGTTCCTGCGTGCCAAGAAAGCGGCCGACAAGCTGCGCCCGGATGAGGGCGAGACCCTCTCGTCGGAGCGCCTCAGGGAGTACCGCGACGCCGTCACCGACTACGAGGTCGCCTTCGACGTGGCCGAGCGCGACGCTCGACGCGTGAAAGACGCCGCCTTCACCGCCGACGAACGCAAGCGTCTCGACACCGCCAAGCAACTGCTCATCGTCGCGACCGACCAGGCCGCGACGCCGAACGAGCGCCAGCTGGCGTACCGCCGCGTGCGCGAAGAGCTCGACGGGCTCATCCTCCTCTCCGACGAGGCCGTCGACGTGCTGGAGAAGAAGGTCGCGCTCGAACTCCCCCGCACACCGAGCGTCCCGGCATCCCCGCCACCCGAGCCGGCGGTCTGACGGGCGACTGCCCGTCCCGGGTCTCGCAGAATGGCGCCGTTCTCGCACTCTTCGAGCGGGACTCTGCGAGATGCGCACGGATCTGCGAGGCGCCGTCACCTCGCCCAACGCCCCACAGCCCGCGGCACAAAGCCCCACCCCCCCTCGGCCCGCGGCGCAAGGCCCGTGGCCTGCGAAGCATTCATGGACACGGCCCGGCCGCGTCACCGCTTCCGGCGGATCCGTACCGGCCCCCGCGCCGTCGTCACGTCGACCACTTCGCCCTTCTGCGTCACCTCGACCTCGCCGAGGCCCACCAGTTCGTGGGCAGCGTCGCGCGCCGGCTGCATGAGATCGCGCCAGTCGTCGCCCCCGACGGCGCGCGCGGCCTCGGAGGGACAGATCGTCTTGTCGGCGTCGCGCGCGGCCAGCAGGTCGCGGATGGATGCCACGAGCCGCGGGTCTGCACCAGATGACGGGGCCATCTGTCCAGTGTCCCTCCGCGGCTCGGCGTCGGGGTCAGAATGACCCGGTGATCACCGAGCGCCACGCCCCCGGCCTCCCCGGCCGCGCCGTCATCGCGCAACGCTGGAATCGCGCCGTGTTCGTGCACTGGCGGGTCGATCCGGCCGAGGTCGCGCCCCTTCTGCCCCCGGGCACGCGTCCCGACGTCCACGACGGCTCCGCCTGGGTCGGACTCGTGCCGTTCGTGCTGAGCGAGTTCCGCTTCCTCCCGCTGCCGCCGGTGCCCCTTCTCGGCACCTTCACCGAGATCAACGTGCGCACCTACGCGATCGACGAGGAGGGGCGACGCGGAGTCGTCTTCCGCACCCTCGAGGCCGAACACCTGGCTCCCGTACTCGCCGCTCGGGCGTTGTTCGGCCTCCCCTACCGGTGGGCTCGCGCCGGGGTGCGCACCGACGGCTCTCGCATCGAGTTCCGGTCGCGGCGCCACGGGGGTCGGCATCCGGGTACGCGCCTGCGCGCGACCCTTGGCTCCGAGACGGTCGACACGCCCCTGTCGCGCTTCGTCACCGCCCGCTGGGGGTTCCACGAGCGGCACCTCGGGCGCACGATCTGGGCGGCGAACACGCACGAGCCGTGGCCCCTCGTCTCCGCCGAGCTCGACGACCTCGACGACGACCTCGTCGCCGATTCCGGCTTCCCCCAGCTCGCCGGGCGCGCGCCGGATTCGGTGCTGGCGATGCCGGAGGGCCACCCCGGGTTCATCACCCGGTTCACGGGCGCCCACGCGATCGGGTGACCCACGACGGCGGGGCGGTGCGATGACCGCAGGATGACGGTCTCCTCGCAGAATCCCGGCAGAAAAGTGCGAGCAAACGCCCGTTCTGCGAGGACGCGCACAACGGCCCCCTCCGAACGAAGGGGGCCGCCGCGAAGCGGAGCGTCAGCTGCGCTGCGTCGAGAACGCGGCCGGGTTCTGCTCGAGCCACGCGTCCACGGCCTCGGCCTCGCGGCCCTCGCCGAACTCGTTGACGACGAGGTCTTCGAGCGAGCCGTACTGCTCGTCGTCGAGCTGGATGCCGGCGATGAGCTCGGCGGCATCCGGGTACTTTTCGGCGAAGCCGGACGTACCGAGGAAGTGCAGCGCCTCGGGCTCGCCCATCAGCCCCTGGGGGTCTGCGAGGTCCTTGACATCGTAGGCGTCATTGGCCCAGAACGGACGCCACAGCGTCACCGCGATGTCCTTCTGCGCCGCGATCGCGTTGTCGAGCTCCGTGAGCATCGCCGCGGTCGACGAGGTGACGAGCTCGAAGTCCGCGTCGAGGCCGTAGCCGGGCAGCATCGTCTCCTGCGTCTGCTTCGTGAGACCCGCGCCCGGCTCGATGCCGTAGATGCGGCCGTCGAAGCGCGCGGCATCGGCCGCGAGCTGGTCGATCGAGTCGATGTCGACGTAGCTCGGCACGGCGATCGTGAGCTTGGCGGCGTCGTAGTACGCGCCGAGGTCTTCGATCTCGTCGCCGTAGGTGTCCATGTACGACTTGTGCGTGAGCTCGGGCCAGGCCGAGGGGTAGATGTCGACGTCGCCCTGCGCGAGGCCGGTGTACAGCGGACCGGCCTCGGTGAGCGTCTGCATCTCGACCGTGTAGCCCAGCTTCTCGAGCTGGTCCTCGAGCAGGTAGGCGGTGCTGAGGCCGTCGGTCCACGAGGGCAGGAAGCCGAGGGTGATCGTGCCCTTGTCTCCGCCACCGCCGTTTCCGCCTTCGGCCTGGTTGCCGCTGGCGCAGCCGGCGAGCGCGAGGGCGCCGACGGTGCTGAGAGCGAGGGCGGTGGTGAGGTGTCGCGTGTTCATTGCGTTGTTCTCTTCCTGAACGTCAGTGATTTGCGTAGTTCTCCCGCGCGAGGTGCCAAGATCTGTCGCTTCGGCAGGTGGCGAAGCGACAAATCCTGGCGACTCACACGCGGAAGAAGGGGGGATGCCGGGGGCTCAGCGCCCCGACGACACCGGTGCGCGGCGCGGCGAGGCCTTCTCGCGTTCGGCCTCACGTGCGGCATCCGCCGCGGCCGCGTCGGCGTGCGGGGCCGCGGTGGCCCCCGCCGTGACGACATCGGCGGGACGCGCCGCGCGGCGTCGGGCGAGCACGCCCAGCAGCGAGGAACCGTTGTCGGCCCGGTTGCCGAGCGCGGCGGTGAGGCGGTCGAGATACACAGCCAGCACGACCACACTGAGCCCCGCCTCGACGCCCTTGGGGAGGTTGACGGTCGAGATGGACTGCACGACCTCCTTGCCGAGGCCGTCGGCGCCGACGATGCCGGCCACGACCGCCATCGACAGCGCGAGCATGATGACCTGGTTGACCCCCGCCATGATCGTGGGCATCGCGAGCGGCAACTGGATGCCGCGGAGGATCTGCCCCGGGGTGGCGCCGAAGGCGTGTCCGGCCTCGACCGTCTCGGAGTCCACGCCGCGGATGCCGAGCTCGGTCAGCCGCACGCCCGGGGGCAGCGCGAAGATGACGGTGGAGACGACACCGGGTACGACGCCGATGCTGAAGAACGTGATCGCCGGGATCAGGTAGACGAAGGCGGGCATCGTCTGCATGAAGTCGAGGATCGGCTTCAGCACGGCGCGCACGGTGGGGTTGCGCGCCGACCAGATGCCGAGCGGCACCGAGATCGCCACGGCGACGACCGTCGCGACGAGCACGAGCGCGAGCGTCTGCATGGCGGTCACCCACTGCCCCATGGCGAGGATGAGCGCGAAGCCGATCACCGTGCCGAGCGCGAGCTTCCACGAACGCAACAGCCAGGCGAGCAGCGCCGCGACGACGATCACGACGACGATCGGTGCGGCCAGCAGCACGTCGCTGAGTCCGCCGACGAGGAAGCGGACGGTGACGGCGATGACGTCGAAGACGCCCGCGAGGTTGTCGCGGAGCCAGTCCACACCGGCGTCCACCCAGGAGCCGACCGGGAGGCGGAAGCCATCCATCAGCGCACCCCCTGAATTCCGGATGCCGCGGCTCCGCCGGCGACACCGCGAGAACCCGAGGTCGACGCGAACGCCGCGCCTTCGGCATCCGGGTCACCGTCCGCGGCCTCGAGCGCCGCGTCGATCTCGGCGGAGGGAAGGGGCTGGGGCAGCACGGTGAGCTCCTCGGTGGAGGTGGGTCCGGGTCCGAGCGCGGCCAGGAGGGTGACGCGCGGGATGACGCCCGTCAGGCGCCCGTCCGCGTCGAGCACGGCAAGGGGGAGGGGCGACTCGACCGACGGCACGAAGAGGTTCATCAGCACGTCGTCTTCGCGGACGCTCTGCGGCAGAGGCTTGAGCGTGCCGCGCAGCGAGTTCTCCCCCGCGCGCACGAGCTTGATGGCATCCCGATCGGTGATGATGCCGAGCGGCTTGCGGTCGCGGTCGGTGACGTACACGGCCGACATGTACGCGTCGCGCATGTGCCGGAGCGCGACGCGCGGGCCGGCCGAGGCGTCGACGCGCGGACGCGCGCGCTCCATGACGTTGCCGGCGGTGAGCACGCGGGCGCGGTCGACGTCCTGCACGAACTGCTCGACGTAGTCGTTCGCCGGGTCGGTGAGGATGTCCTCGGGCGTCCCGATCTGCACGATGCGCCCGTCGCGCATGACGGCGATGCGGTCGCCGAGGAACATCGCCTCGTTGAGGTCATGGGTGATGAAGACGATGGTCTTCTTCAGCGTCCGCTGCAGTTCGAGCAGCTGCTCCTGCATCTCGCGCCGGATGAGCGGGTCGAGGGCGCTGAAGGCCTCGTCCATCAGCAGGATGTCGGTGTCGGCGGCGAGGGCGCGGGCGATGCCCACACGCTGCTGCATACCGCCCGACAGGGCCGAGGGGAGCTTGTCGCCCCATCCCTCGAGGCCGACGAGGGCGAGGATCTCGTTCGCCTTGGCGAGGCGCGCGGTCTTGCCGACGCCGCGGAGCTCGAGCGGATACGCGACGTTCGCCGCGACCGTGCGGTGCGGCAGCAGCGCGAAGTGCTGGAACACCATCGCGAGGCGGTCGCGGCGCAGGGAGCGCAGGCGCGCGGCGCCGACACCGGTGAGGGCGTCGCCCTGCACCTCGACGGTTCCCGCGGTGGCCTCGTGCAGCCCGTTCAGCATGCGGATGATGGTGGACTTGCCGGAGCCGGAGAGGCCCATGATGACGAAGATCTCGCCGGGCTGGACGTCGAAGCTCGCGTCGATGACGGCGGCGGTCCCGTGGTCGGAGATCTCGTCGCGTCGGGCGCCGGAGCGGAGTCTGTCGACGGCGGCCTGGGGGGCGCGGCCGAAGACCTTGTAGAGGTTCTTCGCCGCGAGGGCAGGTTTCGCGGAAGCGGGGGTCGTCGGGGCGGGCCTCGTGGAGGCGGGCGTCTGCAGGGCAGGCGGATGGGTCACTGTGTGCACCTCAGCGGCCTTCGGGTGGCCGCAGCGGTCACGCCCGGGTGGCAGCCGTCGGCGCCCTCCGGGGGGTGGAGCGCGTCGGCACCGGACATCGGGTCCGGCACCCTGGCCGCCGACCGTACGCTCGCGGAACCGACTCCCCCGAGACGGCACCCGCGACCGCGGACTGGTCGGGTGGGCGGCCCTCAACGGGCCTGAACCAACGTTTCACGCTGATCAATCGGCTGGCAAATCGCGCAGCGTCTTGCGATTCCGGATGCCGTGTGGCACGCGGGCGCGTGTGCGTCGACGTTTCGCGGATGCCGTTCGGGGAGCCGCGCGTGCGTCGTCCCGGGCGTGTCACACCGCTGCTCCGTCACCGTCGACGGGGCGGCCCGCCCCCGCGCGACGCCTCAGTCGGCGTGCGGCTGCGCGGCGGCGGAACGGTGGTGGCGGATGACCTCGGCGACGACGAAGTTGAACCACTTCTCAGCGAACGCCGGGTCGAGATCGGCGTCTTCGGCCAGGCGCATGAGTCGGGCGATCTGCTGCTCCTCGCGCGCGGGATCGGAGGCCGGCATCCCGTGCTTCGCCTTCAGCACCCCGACCTGCTTCGTGCAGCGGAAACGTTCGGCGAGGAGGAAGATCAGCGCGGCGTCGATGTTGTCGATGCTGCCGCGCAACCCCTGCAGGATCGTCGAGGGATCGGCGTCGGTCATGTGTCCTCCCAAATCGCTCCGACCTTACCGTGCCGACGATGCGGCGTCCGCCGCGACCCGGGAGTCCTACAGTGTGACCATGAGCCGATCGACGCGTCCCGATCCCACCGCCGCGGGCGCCGAGGCGGGAGCCGCCACGTCTCGCGACAAGCCGGTCTGGTCGGCCATCGCCCGACCCTACCCGGCGGGGTTCTTCCTCACCCTCGGCGGGTTGACGGCCTTCCTTCTCGCGATCGCGCTGAGCAAGCTGTCGACCGTCCTCATCTACATCGCGATCGCCCTCTTCGTGGCCCTCGCGCTCGACCCCCTCGTGCGCATGCTCGTGCGCCGCGGCCTGTCGCGAGCGTGGTCGATCCTGATCGTGTTCGGCGGACTGGCGCTCATCCTCGCCGGCTCGCTGTGGCTGCTGATCCCGCCGGTGGTTCGTCAGGTCGAGCAGTTCGTCGGCGACATCCCGTCCTTCGTCAACGACCTCATCGACAGCGACGCCGTGCGCTGGGTCGAGGCCAACTTCGGCGACAGCCTCGGCGACGTGCTGAAAGAGGTGCAGAGCTTCGCGACCAACCCGGCCAACATCGCCGCGATCGGCGGCGGCCTGCTCCAGGTCGGCATCACGATCGGCACCTTCATCTCGGGCGCCATCATCGTGCTCGTGCTGAGCCTGTACTTCCTGGCATCCCTGCCCCGCATGAAGAACAGCCTCGTGCGGCTCACCCCCGCGCGCAGCCGCGCGACGGTCTCCGACATGACCGGGCAGATCACGGATTCGGTCGGTGGCTACCTCGCGGGCATGGTCGTCCTGGCGCTGTGCAACGCCGTCTTCGCGTTCATCGTGCTGACCATCCTGCAGCAGCCGTTCGCGGCGCTGCTCGCGGCCCTGGCGTTCGGGATCACGCTGATCCCGCTCGTCGGCTCGGTGCTGTTCTGGGCGACGGCCACGGTGTTCACCCTGATCGTGAGCCCGACCGCCGGACTCATCTTCGCGATCGTCTACCTCGTGTACATGCAGATCGAGGCATATCTGCTGACGCCCCGCGTGATGAACCGCACCATCTCGGTGCCCGGCGCCCTCGTCGTGATCGGCGCGCTCGTCGGCGGCACCCTGCTCGGCCTGCTGGGGGCCCTCGTCGCGATACCCGTCACGGCGTCCATCCTGCTCATCATCAAGCAGATCGTCATCCCGCGTCAGGATGCCAAGAAGTAGGCGAGCGCCCGCTCTACGAGAAATAGAGCCTCTCGGCGTTACCCGCGAGGACGGCATCCGTCCCCTCGGGCCCGACGCGGTCGTCCGCCCACGCGGTGACCGCCTCGAGCCACGCGTGCGGGCGGCGACGTTCCGACACCGGCCAGTCACCGCCGTATACGAGGCGATCCGGGCCGAAGGCCTCGAGGGCGATGTCGAGGAACGGCTCGATCTGGGCGCGCGTCCAGGGCCCCCGTGACTCGGCCGGCAGACCCGAGAGCTTGACCCGCACCGACGGGCGCCGTGCGAGGTCGACGAGGTCCTGATGCCAGCGCGAACCTCGAGGGTCGACCGGGCGCGCGCCGCTGCCCACCTCGGGCTTGCCGAGATGGTCGAGCACGACGTCGAGCTCGGGCACCGCGTCCGCGAGGGCCGCGACCTCGCCGAGTGCATCGGAGCGCACGCAGGCGTCGAACGCGAGTCGTCGCTCGGCGAGGAGTTTCGCGCCCTCGACGAAAGCGGCGCCGCTCGTGAATCCGGCGGGCTCATCCTGCAGCAAGCGCCTCACCCCGACGACCTGAGGGTGGGCGGACAAGCGGTCGATCGTGTCGAGTTCGAGCGCCCCGCGCTCGAGACGAGCGTGGGCGACGATCCCTCGCACGCCGCAGTCGGGCGCGAGAGAGGACACCCACGCGACCTCGTCGAGGGCCTGCTCCGCGTCGCACTCCGCCTGGACGAAGACGTATTCGTCCGGGGCGGAACGCCCTCGCCACGCCTCCCGCAGCTCTTCGGGCCCGTGGAGCGCATCGAGTTCACCCTCGAGCCAGGTGTACGACAGGCGCGTGGGGTCCCACAGGTGCAGGTGGGTGTCGACGACGCGTGTGCGGGTCCCGGTCCCCTGCGTCGGACCGACGATCGGATGTCTGCGCTGCATGCGTGCAGTATGGCGCAGGTCCGGTGACCCGCCGCCCGCCCCGAGTCGGCGCGCCCGTGCGGTCCGGCCTCACGCAGGACGGGGGCGAAGCGCGTGCGATGATCTGGTCACCGACGTCGACATGACCGGAGAACCCCATGAGCGCCCCCTATCGTCACCTCGCCTCGACGGGCGGTGTCTTCTCGCTCATCCGCGACGGTCTGGCTCGGTCCCGCTCGGATCTCTCCCGGCTGACCGGCCTGGCGCCGTCGACCATCACGCTGCGCGTGGACGAGCTGCTCGCCCTGGGCGTCATCGAAGAAGCGGGCGAGACCGCCTCGCGGGGCGGCCGTCGTCCGCGCAACCTCGCCCTCGCGCGCGATGGTCGGGTCATCGCCGGGATCGACCTCGGGGCCGCGCACGCCACGATCATCCTCGAAGACCTCCGCGAGACCCGCGTGGCCCGTCATCGGGTGAGCCTCGACATCTCCCGGGCGCCCGAGGTGGTCCTGCGCGGCATCCATCGGGAGGTCCTCTCGCTCGTCGAAGCGGCCGGGGAGGCCGTGACCCTGGCGGGCATCGGACTCGCAGTCCCCGGGCCGGTCGGCGTACCGGACGGCCGGATCATCTCGCCCTCGCGGATGCCGGGATGGAACGGCATCGACGCCTCGGCGATCCTCGGCGGCATCGCGGGGGTTCCCGTGCGCTGCGAAAACGACGCGAACGCCATGGCTCTCGGCGAGCACATCGCCGGAGGTCGACGGGCGCGGAACATGCTCGTCGTGAAAGCGGGCTCGAGCATCGGCGTCGGCATCATCGTCGAGGGCGCCCTGTACCGCGGAGCAACGGGAGTGGCGGGCGACGTCTCGCACATCGCCGTCGCCGGCTCCACGGTGGCGTGCGCCTGCGGTCGCGTGGGCTGCCTCGACGCCATCGCGGGTGGTCGCGCCATCGGTGAAGCCATGACCGCGGGCGGCATCCGCGTCGACGATGTGGCCGAGCTGTCGGACCTCGCCCGCAACGGGCATCCGCTCGCCACCCGGCTCCTGCGCGAGGCGGGTCTGCGCACCGGCAGCGTGCTGGCCACGGTCGTGGGCTTCTTCAATCCGGAACGGCTCGTGCTCGGCGGCATCATCGCCACCACCGACGCCTTCGTGGCGGGGGTGCGCTCGAGCATCTACGACCTCTGCCTCCCCCTGTCGACCTCGTCCCTCGAGGTGTCGGCGTCGGTGGAGGGCTGGGACATCGGTGCGCGCGGCGCCGCCCTTCTCGTTCGCGACGAGCTGCTCTCGGCAGCCTCCATCGACGATCTGACACGCGTGAGCGTCTGACTTATTTCACGTATTGAAGTCAAAATACCGACTTCATCCGATCTGTGTAACAAGTGCGTTAAGGAACGAAGCCGCGTGGTCCAGCGCCGCTAGCCTCCCGACAAGACCCAATCATCCGATGTCTCTCGGCTGTCGGAGGACCCGACTTCGCAGCCTCTCCCGAAAGGAACCCCATGCACAAGAAACGGATCGCCTTCGCGGGCCTCATCGCCGTCGCGGCGATGGGCTTCACCGCCTGCGCCTCCGGCGGCAACGCGGCCGACGGCGGCAAGACCACCATCGTCTGGAACATGTGGGCCGGTGACACCGAGTCCGAGCAGAAGCTCAAGGACCAGATGGCCGTCGCCCAGAACCTCGTCGGCGACGACATCGACATCGAGCTGCAAACGGCGCCCTGGGCCGACTACTTCACGAAGTTGAACGCCAACATGGCGTCGGGCAAGGTCGCCTGCGTCACGGGCATGAACGGTCAGCGCCTCGCCGGCTACACCGAGGTGTTCGACGAGCTCACCGACGACGACCTGTCGACGATGGGCATCTCGCGCGACGCGTACAACCCGGGCGCCCTGAGCGTCATGGAGAACAACGGCACGCTGTACGGCCTGCCCTACGACACCGCCGCGATGCTGCTGTTCTACAACGCCGACCTGTTCGCCCAGGCGGGCGCCGCGCTGCCCACCAACGACTGGACCATCGACGACTTCGAGAAGGCCGCGAGCGACATCACCGCCAAGGCCGGCGCGAAGGGCTTCGCCGTCTCGGTCGACGAGTTCCAGTGGCTCTCGCTCCCGATGGCCCAGAGCGGTCTGCAGCCCGTCGACGAGTCCGGCGCGCTCGACATGACCAACGCCGACTTCGTCGAGGCAGCCGCCCGCTACGGCGACCTCGTCACCCAGCTCGGTGTCTCCGACGCGGTCCCCTCCGCCTCCGACTCGGCCTGGACGACGACGCAGTTCGAGAACGGCAAGGCCGCGATGATCATCGAGGGCACCTGGATGGCATCCACCCTCACCAGCGCCGACCTCGGCTTCACGGCGGGCGCGGTGCGCATCCCCCGCGGCGACGACGGCGCCTACGGCGTCGCCCTGGGTTCGGGGTACGGCATCGCCGCGAACTGCGAGAACAAGGAAGCCGCCCTCAAGGTGCTCGGCGCCCTCTCGAGCCCCGACGTGCAGTCGGTGATCGCGGCGCAGGGTGGGTACCCGGCGCAGCTCGCCAGCCAGCCCGAGTTCTTCACCGCGCTTCCGGATGCCACCCGCGAGAACCTCTCCGAGGCGTTCACCGCCGCGTTCGACGGGGCCGTCGCCCAGCGCGTCACCGACCAGTGGACGCAGGTCGCGACCGCGATGCCGAACGAGCTCGTGAGCGTCTACACGGGTCAGGCGACCATGTCGTCTGTGCTCGAGGGCCTCGAAGCCCGCTTCGGCGAGTAAGCCCCTCCGGGGAGGCGGTGTGCCCGACACCGCCTCCCCCTCCCCTGTCCCCCTCGTAACGCAGGAGCACCGCATGACCGACGCCCGCACCGACGACCGCACCGACTGGTTCGTCCACGACCGCTTCGGGATGTTCGTCCACTTCGGTCTCTACAGCGTCGCCGCCCGGCACGAGTGGGTGCAGAACTATGAGCGGATCGAAGCCACCGACTACGCCCGCTACGCCCGCTTCTTCGATCCCGACCTCTTCGACGCCCGGGCCCTCGCCCGCCAGGCTCGCCAGGCCGGCGCCCGCTACGTCGTACTCACCGCCAAGCACCACGAGGGCTTCTGCCTGTGGGACACCGCCACGACGCCGTTCAACGCCGTCGAGACCTGCGGCCGCGACCTCGTGCGCGAATACGTCGAGGCCCTGCGCGCCGAGGGACTGCGTGTCGGCGTCTACTTCTCTCTGCTCGACTGGTCTCATCCGCACTACACGATCGACCGGCACCACCCCCAGCGGAGCGTCGCCGACGTCGCCGCGCGAAACGCCGACCGCGATATGGCGGTCTACCGCCAGTACCTGCACGCACAGGTGCGGGAGCTGCTCACGGGCTACGGTCCGCTCGACTACCTCTTCTTCGACTTCACCGAGCCCGCCGAGGAAGACGGCCTGCCCGGCAAGTCGCCCGAGGACTGGGATGCCGGGACCCTGCTGGCGATGTGCCGCGAGCTGCAGCCCGACATGGTGGTGAACGACCGCCTCGGCATCCCCGCCGATCTCGTCACCCCCGAGCAGTACCAGCCGGTCCGCCCGTTCGAGCGCGACGGCGTGCCGCTCGTGTGGGAGGCCTGCCAGACGATCAACGGCAGCTGGGGCTATCACCGCGACAACCACGACAGCAAGAGCGCGGCCCTGCTGGTGCGGATGCTCGCCCGCTCGGTGGCACTGGGCGGCAACCTGCTGCTCAACGTCGGACCCACCGGCCGCGGGGAGATCGCCCCACGCGACGCCGCCCTGCTGTCGGAGGTCGGCGACTGGATGACCCGCCACGCGGATGCCATCCGCGGGGCCGGCGCATCGCGCTTCACCGCGCCGTCGGGCGTCGTCTACACGCAGCGCGGCGACCGCCTGTACGCGCACCTGTTCGACTGGCCCTTCGGTCTGCTGCACCTGCCCGACCTCGCCGACCGGGTCGAATTCGCGCGCTTCCTCGACGACGGGTCCGAGGTGCTGTTCGAGAACATCCCCGCCGACCAGGAAGCCTTCAACCTCCAGCCCGCGGCCCCGGCGCCGGGGACCCTGACGCTCAAGCTCCCCGTCCAGCCGCCGTCGGTCGCGCTCCCCGTGATCGAGCTGCGGCTGCGGCCCTCCTCCTGACGAAAGGCCATCCGATGGTCACCGAATCCTCCATCGCCCCGCGGCGACGGCGCCGCAGCACGATCGAGACGAGGGAACGCCGCCAGGCGCTCGGCTTCATCACCCCGGCCGTGCTCGGGCTCGCGGTGTTCACGGTCCTCCCCGTGGGTCTCGCGATCGTCATGAGCCTGTTCGACTGGCCGATCTTCGGCAAGCGCGCCTTCGTCGGCCTCGACAACTACGTGACGTTGCTGACCTCGTCGCCCGACTTCTGGCCCGCGCTGCGCAACTCCGCGGTCTTCACGCTGCTCTACGTGCCGCTGAACCTCGTCGTGGCGCTCGGGCTGTCGCTGCTGCTGGGGCCCCGCATCCGCGGCCGCGCCGTCTTCCGCGTCCTGTTCTTCATCCCCGTGGTCACACCGATCGTGGCGAGCGCGTTGATCTGGCGCCTGGTGCTGCAGCCCGACGGGCTGCTCAACGGCATGACGGTCTCGCTCTTCGGGTGGGAGCTGCCGAACTTCCTCGTCGACCAGAACTGGGCGATGCTCGCCGTCGTGGCGATGAGCGTCTGGGCGGGCATGGGCTACAACATGCTCGTGCTCACCGCGGCCCTCGAGCAGGTTCCGACCTCGGTCGTCGAGGCGGCGCAGATCGACGGGGCCCGTGGCATCCGTCTCGTCGGGCAGGTGATCATCCCGCTCATCTCGCCCGCGATCTTCTTCGCCGCGGTGATGACGATCATCTCGTCGATGCAGGTCTTCGCGCAGCCGCAGCTGCTGACCGGCGGCGGCCCCGGCACGTCCACCGTGCCGCTGGTGATGTTCATCTACAACACCGGCTTCAAGTTCCAGGACCTCGGTCTCGCCGCCGCGGGCGCGTGGATCCTGTTCGTCATCATCATCGGCATCACAGCGCTGCAGTTCCGGGCGCAGAAGAGGTGGGTGCACTATGAGCACTGAAACCCTGCGACAGACTCACCGACCGACTCCGCTGTCGCCCGCGACCGCCGTCGAGGGCCCGCGCGGTGGTCGACGCGGCCGCCGACGCGGTCAGCCGGCGTCGCGCGGCGAACGCCTCGGCCTCATCGGCGCGTACGCCGCGGTCATCGTGGCGGCCGTGGTCTTCGCCGCCCCGCTGATCTACGCCTTCTTCTCGGCGCTGAAGCCCTCGAACGAGGTGCTGCTGGCACCGCCGACGCTGGTCGGCACCGAGGTGCGATGGCAGAACTTCCTCGAGGTGTTCACCTTCGCGCCCTTCACCACCTACATCGCGAACTCGTTCATCGTCTCGATCGCCGGGGTGCTGGTCGTCCTCGCGGTGTCGGCGACGGCCGGCTATGCCTTCGGACGCCTGCGCTGGCCCGGGCGCGACGTGGTCTTCGTCCTGTTCCTCGGCACGCTGATGGTGCCGCAGGAGGTGCTCGTCATCCCCATGTTCGTCGTGATGCAGTGGTTCGGCTGGGTCGACACGTATCAGTCGCTCATCCTCCCCTGGGCCTTCACCGCCTTCGGCACCTTCCTCATGCGGCAGTTCTTCCGTGGCATCCCGTTCGAGCTCGAAGAAGCCGCGCGCATGGACGGGGCGGGACCGGTGCGCACCTTCCTGCAGGTGATCCTGCCCCTGGCGGGGTCGGCGCTGGCCGTGCTGGCGGTCTTCACGTTCCTCAACTACTGGAACAGCTACCTGTGGCCGCTCGTGACCGTCAACGACTACAACACCCTCGGCACCCTGCCCATCGGCCTGGCGAGCTTCGCCACGCAGTCCGGAACGCGCTGGGACCTGCAGATGGCGGCGACGATCATCTCGATGATCCCCACCACCCTCCTGGTCATCGCCCTGCAGAAGCACCTGGTCAAGGGCATCGCGACGTCGGGGCTGGGCGGACGATGAGCGAGCGACGCCCCCGCATCGCCATCGCCGGCGTGGCCATCGAGTCCAGCGCATACGCGGCCCACCGGGCCGGCCACGACGACTTCGTCGTGCTCCGCGGTGCCGACGTGCTCACGCGGTACCCGTTCCTCGCGGCGGGAACGCCCCTGGGCGACGCCGCCGAGTGGATCGGGGTGTTCTACGCCCGCTCCATCCCCGGGGGGCAGGTGCGACGCGACGTCTACGACGACTTCCGCTCCCGGATCGTGACCGGCCTCGCCGAGGTCGGAGACGTGGATGCCGTGTACCTCGACGTGCACGGAGCGATGGGCGTCGACGGCCTCGACGACGCCGAGGGCGACCTCCTCGAGGCCGTGCGCGCGGTGATCGGCGCCGAGCCCCTCGTCGTCGCGCCGATGGATCTGCACGGCAACGTCTCGGAGCGCTTCGCCCGCGCCGTCGACCTGCCGACCTGCTTCCGCCTGGCGCCGCACGAGGACGCCGACGAGACGCGGGAGCGTGCCGCCCGGACCCTCCTCGAGTGGGTGGGCCGCGACGAGCGCCCCGCACGCGCGTGGGTGCGCGTGCCGATCCTGCTCCCCGGCGAGAAGACCTCGACCCGCGTGGAGCCCGCGAAGAGCCTCTACGCCCGTCTCGGCGACGTGGAGCGGATGCCGGGGGTCACCGACGCGTCGATCTGGATCGGCTACGCCTGGGCTGACGAACCCCGCTGCCACGCCACGGTGCTCGTCAGCGGCTCCGACGAACCGACCATCGTCGAGCAAGCCGAGACGCTGGCTCGCGCGCTGTGGGACGCGCGCGCGGACTTCTCGTTCGTCGGACCGCCCGGGTCGCTCGCCGACGGCATCACCGCGGGGCTCGCACACCGCGCCTCCGGTGGGGACCGGCCCTACCTCGTCAGCGACTCCGGCGACAACCCGGGAGCGGGCGGCTCGGGCGATGTCACCTGGGCGTTGCACGAACTGCTCCGCGACGACCGGCTGACCGGCGACGACGACGGCCTCTCCGTCGCCGTGGCGTCGATCTTCGATGCCACCGCCGTCGCCTCCCTCGACGGCGTCGCCGTGGGCTCGGCGGTCGACCTCGAAGCCGGCGCCCGCGTCGACGACCGCGTGAGCGGACCCGTTCGCCTCGTCGGCGTGCTGCTCCACCGGCACGACGATCCGGTCGCCGGGCGCGTCGTCGTGATCGGCATCGGCGCACTCCGGGTGATCGTCACCGAACGGCGCAAGGCGTTCCACGCCGTCGAGGACTTCCGCCGGCTCGGCATCGACCCCTCGGCCACCGACATCGTCGTGACCAAGATCGGCTACCTCGAGCCCACCCTGTACGCCATCGCCGCGGGCTGGACGCTGGCCCTCACCCCGGGGCCGGTCGACCAAGACCTGGATCGACTGGGTCACCGCCGCATCGAGCGACCGATGTTCCCCTTCGATGCGTTCGATGCCGATCCCGACCTGAGGGCGGTGGTTCTGCGATGACCGCGTTCGAGATGGCCGTGCAGGATGCCGCGGGCATCGGTGTCGCAGCGACGCTCGGCGTCGACCGCGTCGAGCTGTGCGCTGCGCTGTCGCTCGGGGGGTTGACCCCCTCGGTCGGGCTCATCGAGGCCGCGACCGCCGCCGGCATCGCGACCCACGTCCTGGTGCGCCCACGCGGGGGCGACTTCGAGTACGACGACGCCGAGCGGACCCTCATCGTCGACGACGCCCGGTGGGCGTGCTCGCGGGGTGCGGCCGGCGTCGTCGTCGGCGGCCTGCGCGACGGGGCGATCGACGAGGAGCTCGTCGATCGCGTCCTCGCCGTCGCGGGCGGCGCGGACGTGACATTCCATCGGGCCTTCGACAATCTGTCGGACCTCGACGCCGGTCTCGACCGGCTCGCCGCGATCGGCGTCACCCGGATCTTGACCTCGGGCGGCGCCGCCCGGGCAGACGACGCGCTCGACGTCCTGCGGCGACTGGTGCGACGGGCGGGCGGGGCGATCGAGATCATGGCGGGCAGCGGGGTGCGCTCCGACAACGCGGCGCGGATCGCCGCCACCGGCGTCGACGCCGTCCATGCCTCGGCCAAGCGCTCGGTTGCCGGCCGCCCCGGCGTCGCGCTCGGCTCCGCAGCCATCGACGGTGGGGGGTACGAGACCGTCGACCCCGACGAGGCCCGTCGCCTGTTCGGCATCCTGCGGTCGACCGAGGAGGCGAGATGACGCTTCTTCTGGGAGTCGACAACGGGGGAACACGGGTCAAGCTGCTCCTCGCGCGCGAGGTCGGCGGGCGGTTCGAGCACGTACGCACGGACGACGCGCCGACCCCCCGCGGACCCGGCGCCATGGACGAACTGGCCGTGCTGACACGGACGTTCCTCGCCGGCGACCGCGCGGACGCCTTCGGCATCACCGTCGCCGGAATCCTCGACGAGACGTCCGGTGTCGTGGCGACCAGCGCGAACATGCGCTGGCTGGAGGGACTGGCACCCGCCCGCGAGCTGTCCGACCGTCTCGACATCGCCGGGGTGGCCGTGCAGGACGGCGTCGCCACCGCGATCGCGGAAGCGGTCCTCGGCGCCGGACGCGGAGCCGACGACGTGTTCGTGCTCGCCCTGGGAACGGGAATCGCCGGCGCCCATGTCGTCGGCGGCGCCGTCCGCAAGGGCGCGCACGGCGGTGCGGGAGAGATCGGGCACCTCGCCGCGGGGCGCGGTGAGAAATGCACGTGCGGGCAATCGGGCTGTCTGGAATCGCTCCTGGGCGGCACGCGCCTCGGCGCACGCTGGGACCGCGCCCGCGGGGTCGACGCGTCGTCCACCGCCCTCGACGTGGTGCTCGCCGCCGAGCGGGGCGACGGCACCGCCCGCGCGATCCTCGACGAGGCGACGACGGCTCTGGCTCACAGCCTGCTGAGTGTGATGGCCATGATCGACCCCGGCGTGATCGTCATCGGCGGCGGTCTGTCGAACTCGCCGACCTGGATCATCGACCCCGCGGTCGACAAGGCCCACCGTCAGGCGACCTTCCACGCCGTGCCCCCCATCGTCCGGGCGCAGCTCGGCACGTGGGCGGGGGCGTGGGGTGCGGTCGTGACCGCGGGGCACCGGATGAGCGGCGAGCGCCGCCTCGAGCGGACGGAGACCGTCTGATGGCCGAGGTCGTCGTCACCCGAACCGCCGACGAGGCGTCACGGCTCGCCGCGGATCACGTCGCCCGCGCGATCGCTGTCCGACCTCGGCTCGTGTTGGGTGTCGCCACCGGCTCCACCCCCGAGCTCTTCTACCGTCACCTGGCCCGGCGCCTCACCGCGGAAGGCACCGACACGTCGGGTGTCCGAGCATTCGCGCTCGACGAGTACGTGGGGCTGCCCGCCGATCACCCCGAGTCGTATGCCGCCGTCATCGAACGCACCGTGACGGTACCGCTCGGTCTCGACCCGGCGCACGTGCACGTGCCCGACGGCGGCGCCGCTGATCCCTTCGCCGCCGCCGAGGCGTACGACCGCGCCATCACCGCCGTCGGCGGTGTCGACATCCAGATCCTCGGCATCGGACGCAACGGTCACATCGGCTTCAACGAACCGGGGTCGTCGCTCGGGTCGCGCACGCGGGTGAAGACGCTGGCCGCCTCGACCCGCGACGCCAACGCGCGGTTCTTCGCCGATCCGCGCGATGTCCCCGTCCACTGCATCACCCAGGGCATCGGCACCATTCGCGAGGCACGGCATCTCATCCTGCTCGCCTTCGGGGCGGACAAGAGCGCCGCGCTGGCCGGTGCCGTCGAGGGTCCCGTGTCGGCGAGCCTGCCCGGATCGGCGATTCAGCTCCATCCGCACGTCACGGTGCTGGCCGACGAGGATGCCGCGCGGGAGCTGACGCAGGCAGAGGCCTACCGCGAGGCCTGGGCTCTGAAGCCCTCCGCGCAATCGTTCTGAGCGAACGCCGCAGCGCGCTCCGCGTCTCCCGGTGGAGGCGTCCGTCACCGGCGCGCCCCACGCCGGCGCTCCCGGTCTGCCGGCGGAGCCGTCCGGTGCCGCCCTCGCACGGGGCGTGACATCACGTCCGAAGAGGTGCGCTCGTCGACTCCCGCACGACGAGTGTGGGAGGGATCGTGTCGTGCCGAGGTTCGGCGGCGCCCTCGATAGCGGCGACGATCCGCCGGAGCGCCGACGCGCCGAGAGCGGAGAAGTCCTGCCGGACCGTCGTCAGGGGAGGGAGGAAGTGGCGCGCATCGGACAGGTCGTCGAAGCCGACGACACTGATGTCGTGCGGAACCCGGATGCCGCGATCGTGCAACCCGTGGATGACACCGAGCGCCATCTGGTCGTTCGCCGCGAACACGGCCGTCGTCTCGCCCAGGTCGTACGTGCGACCGAACTGGAACCCGAACTCGGAACCCCAATCGGCGATGACGCACGGCCCCTCGCGGAGCCCTGCCTCCGCGAGGGCCTCTCGCCAGCCCTGAGCGCGTTCTCTGGCGTCGAACCAGTCCGTCGGGCCGGCCAGGTGAGCGATGGTGCGGTGCCCGAGCCCCACGAGATGCCGGACCGCCAGTCGCGCGCCCTCCCGCTGATCGACCCCCACCGTGTGCCACGACGCGCTCGCCTCGGCCTTGACGACGATCGTCGGAAGGTTCGTGGTCTGCCGACGGAGCAGCGCGAGCGAGGACTCGCGCGGGGCGATGACGCAGAGCGCGTCGACCCCCTCGGTGACCGCTTCCATGACGCCGGCGTCCATCCGGGCTGCATCCGGATGATCGCTCGAGAACGCGCTCACGGCGTAGCCGGCCCCACGTGCGGCGGTCTCCAGAGCCCGCAGCGTGCTGTTCGGGCCGTTCTGGACGGGACCGTCGATGAGCACCCCGATCCGCCGGGCACGCCGGGTGGCGAGCGCACGGGCGATCGAGCTCGGCGTGTAGTTCATGTCCTCCATGACCTGCAGCACACGCGTGCGCGTGGTTTCGCGGATCTGCGGGTGTTCGTTCATGACCCGCGACACGGTCATGTGCGAGACACCCGCCCGGCGCGCGACGTCGTAGATGCTGGGCCGCTGCCATCCGCGGCTCGAAGGCTGGGTCATCGTGATCGTCCGATCCTGCGAAGGGGAGGTGTCGCTCCCGGGGGTGAACGGGGGCGGGCGTACCCGCCCCCGTTCACGGAATGTCAGTCCTGCGCGCCGTACGGGGCCTCGGAGGTCTCGGTGACCTGCGTGCCGTCGACCGTGGCACGGGCCGTCACCGTGGCCGCCCCCGCGGGAAGGGACGGCTTCCTCGAGGTGAACGACGCGCTGACCCTCTTGCCCGGTTGCACCGTGGCGAAGGTCTTCTCCCCGTAGGCGGTGCGGATGTGGATCTCGACGGGCACCGGCGAACGGTTCACCGCGCTCACCGCGACGTACGCCTTGCCGCCGATCATCCGCGTCGACGCCGACGATTCGATCACCAGGACGGTCGCGGGCGGCGCCGTGCGCGCGGGGAGCGTGATCGTGCGGGTGGACTCCTCGTTACCGGCGACGTCCTGCGAGCGCACGTGCACGAAGCGCGGGGCCTCAGTGAGTTCGACCGAGAACGGCTTCTCGTAGGTGGCGTACATGTTGTTCGACGCGCCCGCCGGGTCGGCATCCGGTCCGTCCGACCAGACGGTCCGCGACAGACCCGACCCCGGTTCGGCATCGGTCGGGGCGAGGGTGACGACGGCGGAGACGCCGCCGACCACCTCGATCCGATCGCCGGTGACCGGCGCGACGGTGTCGACCTTCACGTCGGCCCGTGCCTCGCCCACGGCGCCGTCGACGGCGGTCGCGCGTGCGACGACGGTGAGCTCACCCTGCCCGTCCACCGACACCGGGTCGGTGTACGGCCGCCAGGTCGCGCCCGCGTCGGTGCTGATCTCGATCGAGGCGATGTCGGCCGCGGTCTTCTGCGCCGTCACCGTCGCCCTGGGCGCGGTGACGTACCACCCCGAGCCCTCGGGGGCGGTGTCGAAGGCGATGCTGACCAGGGGCGTCGTCTGATCGACCGGCGCGACGACGAAGACGGTCGCGACGGCCCCGGAGGAGAAGCCCGCGACGGAACCCGTCACATCGAACATCGCCTCGGCCGCGGCGTACGACTCCGGAGCAATCGACCCCCACGTCACGGGGATGCCGCTGGCGGCCGTCGCATCGTCGTAGACGGCGCGCACGGTCTTCGGCAGCACCGGCGCCACGCCCGGGGCGGTGATGACCGAGGTGTAGTCGATGGAGGCAATGGTCTGCGAGAGCACGTCGGCGACGAAGACGGTCGCCGTCACCGTCTGCGCATCGAAACCGCTGACCCGCCCCGACACGGTGAACGTGCCGGCCTGGGCGACCTGTGCCGAGGCGACGGCATCCCACGTCACCGCGCTCTCGCGCAGGGGCGTGTCGGCTCCGATCACCCAGACCCGCGCCGGCAGCGTGGGAAGCGCACCGGTGGTGGTGCGGACGGCGACGTCCTCGGCGGCGACGAATCCATCGCCGGGCTCGGGATCGGGATCGTCGGGGGCGGCGATGCCGGTGACCTCCCACTCGATGACGCTCGTCGCGTACGGCATCCCGTCGACGACCTGCCGCTCGAGGGTGAGCCGCAGTGCGCGCGTGGTCACGGCGTCGAAGGCCACATCGACCGGCGCGAGCGAGGTCGTCGGCTGCGCTGGGTCGAAGGCGGGCAGCGGGTACGCCACGTCGGCGCCGCTCACGGGCTCCCACTCGCCGGCGGCATCCCGATACTCCAGCGACCACTCCGCCGGGATGCGGACCCCGCCGTCGCCGACCCCCAGGTTCTGCCAGAGGAAGAGCGTGGATGCCGAGACCGTCACCGGGTCGTCCCAGGTGTAGGTCGCGACATCGGCCTCGGGGGCCGGGGAGACGCCCCAGGTGCCCCACATCGCGCCCAGGTCGTTCGTGGGCGCGGAGGCGCCGTCGTTGAGCGCCGCCGCGGAGTTCCACGGGGGAACGTAGCTGACGGCGACGTCGGGGGCGTGCGCCCCGGTCGCCACGGCGATGTTGCCCGGGGTTTCCGCGGCGACATTGCCCGCGGTTTCCGCGGCGACGGGTGAGGGCGCGATCGTCGACGCCGAGAACGCCAGGGCAAGGGCGACGACGCCCGCGGACACGCGGGGGATCGAGAGAGGGTGAGGCATCAGGGGGTCCGGTCTTTCTCAGGCGTCGATGGGGGCACGGCCGGCCGCCAGCAGCACCTTCTGGCGGTCGCGGGCGGTGAGCAGGTCGGCCTCGGTGAAGGACTGCGACACGGAGCGCACGGCCTCCAGGAAGGCCGCGCGGTCGGCGAACGGCGCCTTCGCCCACACCTCGTCGAGCAGGCTCGGTCCGTTCTGACCGCGCGTGGGATTGCGTACCTTGGCGTCGACGCCGGCGAAGGCCACGGTGGGCTCGGATCGCTGGAAGTACATGTGGTAGGTCACGTCCTTCCCCGAGTAGGCCGGTTCGAACGTGCGCCCGTCGATGACGAAGACGTTGCCGCTGCGCTTGGTCACCCCCCGGCGGATCGAGCCGTCGAGCCCCGCCCGCGACGACAGCGCGAGCGTCGCGTAGCGCGTCGAGGAGTCGATGGCCGTGAGCACGACGGGGCCGTAGACCAGTGCCTGGATGTCACGGCGGTCGGGGGTGGGCTCGGCGCGGAGGCTCAACGGGATGGTGACCGTGACCTTGTCGCCCTTCGCCCACGAGCGGGTGAGGGCGACGTACGTTCCGGGCGCGGTGTCGGCATCCGTCCGCTCGCCGTTCACGCTGACCGTCGCTCCGCGCGCCCACGCGGGGATGCGCACGTGCAGCGTGAACGATCCCGCCGGGGCGCTGGTGAACTCCAGGGTCGAGGTGTCCGTCTCGGGGTACGACGACGTCTGGACGAGCGTCAGCCCCTTCTCGCTCCAGTCGAGGGTCGAGGCGATGTAGAGATTGACGAACAGGGCGTCGCCGGCCTTCGAGCGGAAGTAGATCGTGTCCTGGTACTTCACGTGGCTCTCGAGCGCGGTGCCGCCGCAGCACGTGCCGATGTTGCCGTCGCCGTACTCCTTGCGCGTGCCGGGGTTGACCGGGAACATGTAGCAGTTCTCCGGGCTGACGGTCGACTCAGCGTCCCGGCGGCCGCCGAGGATGTGGTTCAGCACCGTGCGCTCGTAGTAGTCCATGTACGCCGGGTCCTGATGGTGCAGGAAGAGCGAGCGCGCGATCTTCAGCATGTTGTACGCGGCGCACGACTCGGCGTTGCGCTTTCCGATGTCGCCGGCGACGGCGTTCGCGGGGCCCCACAGCTCGCCTTCCCCGGTGCCGCCGTGGGCGTACGCACGGCCCGGCACGACCATGCCGAAGAGGTTCTCCACGGCCGTGCGGTAGCGCTCCTCCCCCGTCTGGTCGTAGAGCTTCAGGTAGCCCGAGAAGGTGGGGATGTACTGGTTGGCGTGCCGGCCGTCGAGCGTGTCGCGGTCGTCGGCGCACGCATCGACCAGGGCGTCGTACGTGAACAGCTTCGCCGCCTGCAGGAACTCCTCTCGGGCCGGGTCGGCAGAGCGCCAGTACAGCTCGACGAGCACGTCGTTCATGCCGCCGCACTCGCCCGCGATGTAGAGGGACCACATCCTCTGCAGCTGCGCGGGCGCGCACTTCGACAGGCGGGAGTACACCCAGTGGCCGATCCCCTCGGCCAGGGTCAGCGCGAGCGCGTTCCCCGTGTAGGCATGCGCGTCGAGCAGGCCCGCCACGATCTTGTGCAGCGTGTAGTACGGCGCCCAGATCTCGCCGTAGGGGGCGTAGTTCTCGAGGGCCGAGAACTGCCACTCGCCATAGGCGGAGAGGAAACCCGGATGCGAGTACCTCGACGCGGTGCCGACCTTCTGCGCGGCCAGAGCGGCCCGGCATTCCTCGAGCCCGGCGACGAACGCGCCGACCTTCTGCGCGAGCGCGCCCTCGCCGGTCGAGGCGTACGCCATCGACAGCCCGCTGAGGAAGTGCCCGGCGAAGTGGCCCCGGAGCAGTCCGCCCGCGCCGCGCGCGTTCTGACCGGCACGGTACTCCGACGGCCCCCAGCGCTGATCGTCGGGCGCGGGCCCGAACTCCTCCCACCCGCCGGGTGGGGTGGCGCTACGGGTGTCGAGTCCCGCGTTGCGGCGGAACACCGCCAGCAGGGCGTCGACGGAGTAGGCGCGGTTGAGGATCAGAGCCTGCTTCTGCGCACGGGTGAAGACGCTCTGTCCGAGGGTCACCGCGCTCAGCGGGAACGGCTGCAGCGCCCACGCGTCGGGCACGACCTCGCGCGCCGCGGCCCGCACGACCGCGGCCGAGTGCCGGAGTCCCGCACGGCGGAAAGCGGAGGCCGAAGGAACGGCGGCGGCCGCCGCGGGCGCCGTCAGCGCGCCGGACGCGGCGATCAGGCCACCCACCGCGGTGGAGCCGAGCAGGGCGCGTCGGGTGAGAACGGGGGGATCGATGGGGGTCACGGTGTCTCTTCTCTTCATCGAGCGGAACAGGGCAATGCTGCCGGGGAGGAGGAAGGGGGCGGGCGGACCCGCCCCCTTCCCGACGTCACTTCTGCGCGCCGTACGACGCCTCGACGGTCGAGGTGACCTGCGCGCCCTCGACGGTGGCCGTGGCCGTCACCGTGACCACTCCCGCCGGAATGGACGACTTCCGCGAGGTGAACGACGCGCTCACCGTCTTGCCGGGCTGGACGTTCGTGAACGTTTTCGTCCCGTAGAGGGACGTGATCACGAGGTCGGCGGCGACGTCGTCGTCGTTCTTCGCGGTCGAGGTCACGTAGGCCTTCCCCGCGATCATCCGCGTCGACGCCGACGCCTCGATCGCCAGCGCGGGAGCAGGTGCATCGGCGGCCCACGCCTCGAACTCCTGGATTCCGGCTGAGCCCTGGCCCTCCTGCGCACCCCACGACTGCATGAGGGTGCGCAGGGCCGTCGTCTCGACCGCGGCGAAGCGGACCTCGTTGGGGGCGTCGGACGATCGCCCGTAGCCGTCGCCGGTGACGACATCGCGCCAGGCGCCGGTGGCGTCGCGGTACTGCAGCACCCACGACCGGGGCGGGATCAGCCCCGCGTTGGCGGTATCGGCGGCATCCCGGGCGAACTGCACACCCGCGCGATCCAGGCGCACCGGGCGCTCCCAGCTGAGCTGCACCCACTGCTCCCCGACCCGCGGCCAGGTGCCCCAGTTGGTCGTGGTCGACCCGTCGTTGACATTGTCGACGGGAGCCCAGCCCGAGGCCGACGACGCGGTCGCGGTGGCGAATCGCGCCACGTTGCCGGTCATCGGTGCATCGGCCGAACGCGGGATGGTGATCGCGGTCGGCGTCGAGACGTTGCCCGCGACGTCCGTGGCGCGCACGTACACGACGTGCCGCTCCAGGTCGGGCGCCGCCACGGCGCCCGTGAGCGGCTTCCACGCGGTGGGTTCGTCGATGGCGTACTCCAGACCCGACAGCCCGGATCCGGCGTCGGTCGCCGTGGCCGACACCGATCGCGCGTTCGCGTCGAGCTGCGCCGCCACCTGCGGCGCGGTCGCGTCGATGCGGAACGCCGCGGTGGCATCGGCGGAGACGTTGCCCGCGGCATCCGTCGCTCGTGCGATCACGCTGTGCGCGCCGTCGCCGGTCACGACGGTGTCGACGCGACGCACGTCCGCGGTCTCGGTCAGCGTGCCGCCGTCGATGCCGACCGAGATGCGCGAACGCACGTCGCGGTTGTCGGTCGCGGTGACGCGCGCGGTCACGGGGCCGACGTACCAATCGCCGGCACCCTTGGGTCCGCGCAGTTCGATACCCACCTCGGGTGCCGCGGTGTCGGGCGACGTGTCGGCGCCGACGACCGTCACGGTCGCCTGGACGCGTCCGGCGGCGTAGCCCTGGGCGGTGCCGGACACCGTGAAGGTGCCGGTCTTCGCGTACGACGCCGGGTCGACGGCATCCCATTTCACCGGTGCGGCGACGCGATCAGCGCCGTAGACGAGCGCGACGGTCTCGGGAAGCTCGGGCGCTTCGCCGACGAGCGTGCGGGTGGTCGCCGGCTCGTAGCGGTCGGCGGAGACGGCTCCGACCGACCACTCCTCCACCGCGAGGGCGGAGTATTTCGCGGGAGTGGTCCTGCCGGGCGCGGCGTTCATCACGGCCCGCAGGCGCGTCGTCGTCACCGGGGTGAAGGTGACCTCGTGCAGCTGGCGCGTGGTCGTCGGGTAGCCGCTGGGGTTCTGCACGTCGTTCCAGCGACCCTGGTCCCAGTACTGCAGCGACCAGGAGGCGGGAGCGGCGACGCCGTCGCCGGAACCGGGCTGGGCGTCGTTCCAGAACTGGATCGACGCGCGATCGATGCGCACGGGCTCCGACCAGTCGTACTGGATCCACTGGCTCGCGGGACGATCTGCGGAGTACGAACCCCACATGTCCGGCGGAAGGGGGTTGGGCCGCACGATCCCGTCGTTCAGCGCCGCCATCCAGTACTGCGTGGGGATGGGCTGGTTCGAGGCGGAGGCCGTCGCCCACGGCGCCACGTTCGGAGACGGGAGGGCGTCCTCGTCGCGGATCGGCGTGGTCACGACGGGCTTCATGCGCGCGGGCGTCACCGAGTCGTCCCACTCGACCTTGTCGACGGCGACCGAGCGGCGGAAGTGGTTTCCCCCCTCCGCATCGGCGGTGTGGTACGCCATGTACCACTCGCCCTGGAACTCGGTGATGGCGGGGTGGCTGGTGGTGGACGACACCGGCGCGAGCACGCGCCCCTGCGAGGTCCACGGTCCCATCGGCGTCGGCGCCGTCGAGTACGCGATGCACGCGTGATAGACCGCGGGGGTGCACCAGCTGTCGGGCCCCGCGGTGTTCGCCGCGTACGCGAGGTAGTAGGTCCCCTTGCGCTGGAACAGCCAGGCCGCCTCGAAGAAGCCGTCGACACCGCCGCGGATCTCGGTGGGCGTGCCGATGAGGGTCTTCATATCGGATGCCAGTTCGACGCCGAACAGGCGGCTGAAACTGCCCCAGTACATCCACACCCGGCCGTCGTCGCCGACGTACACGGTGGGGTCGATGTTGTGGGCGTCGTTGCCCAGGATCTTCTGCGACACGATCGGACCGCCGACGTAGTCGGTCCACGGGCCGGACGGAGTGTCGGACACGGCGATACCGATGCCGAACGGGTCGACGGAGGTGCTCCCGGCCTCGTGCACCGGCACGTACCAGTAGAAGCGGTCGTCGGCGCCCTGCACCACCTGGCCCGCGTAGGCGCGTCCGGGCGTCGCCCACGAGAACACCTGCTCGGGGCGCATCAGCGCCGGGTGGTTCTCCCACTGGCCGCCCTCGACGTCGGTCGTGGAGAACGACTGCCACTCGTTCATGATGAAGTCGTTCGTCGTCGGGCCCGCTTCGTCGCGGCCGGCGTAGACGTAGAGCGTGTCGTCGACGACGAGGGTGGCCGGGTCGGCGGAGTACACCGATCCGTCGCCGATCAGGGGGTTGGGGAGGGCGGCGGCGGGGCCGGCGGGTGCCAGCGCGAGCAGGCCGGCCACGAGACCCACGACGGCGAACACCGCGAGGGGCCGACGAGCGGCGTATCTGGTCATGAGCTTCTTTCGCTTCGAGATCGCGGGGATATCAGGGGGGAACAGCCTCCCGGGCGCACCGCAGGGGTCGGCGCGGGCACCCGGGAGGGGTTCCGGAGGGGAGTGGGGGCCGGCGGAGCCCGCCCCCACTCCCGCGGCGTCAGTTCTGCGCGCCGTACGACGCCTCGACGGTCGAGGTGACCTTCTTGTCGTCGACGGTGGCCGTGGCCGTCACCGTGACCACTCCCGCCGGAATGGTCGCCTTCCTCGAGTTGAACGACACGCTCACCGTCTTGCCGGGCTGGACACTCGTGAACGTCTTGGCCCCGTACGGGGTCGTGACCACGAGGTCGGCGGCGACGTCGTCGTTGTTCTTCGCGGTCGCCGTCACGTACGCCTTGCCGGCGATGACGCGAGTGGACGCGCTCACCCCGACATCCAGCGTGGGCTGGGCGGCCTCCGGACGCTCCCAGACCTGCCATTCCTTGATGCCGACGCTGCCCTTGCCCTGCTCGGTCCCGACCGGGTCGAGCGCGAGACGGAGCTTCGTCGTGGTCACGGGGTCGAACGACACCGTGTTGTAGGTGTCCTTCGCGGTGCCGTACGCGCCCGCGTTCTTCACCGCGACCCAGGCACTGGTCGTGGCATCCCAGTACTCGGCCTTCCAGGCGGCGGGGACATCGATGCCGAGGCCCTGCGCGTCGATGTTCGACACGAAGTACACGCCCAGCTCGCCGATGCGCACCGGCTCCTTCCAGTCGTACTGCACCCACTGGTCGGTGACGGCCGGCCACACCCCCCAGACGTTGGCGTTGTCGTTCGGCGTGACGTCGCCCGACGAGGTGGGCTGCACGTCGTCGTTCAGGCCCGTCACCTTGTTCCACGCGGCGGTTCCGGATGCCGTGGGCGTGGCGAGCAGAGCGACGTTGCGCTTCTGCGTGCCGTCCGCCTTCGGCATCGTCTTCTCCACGACCGCGGAGACCTTGCCCGCCTTGTCGGTGGCGCGCACCTCGACCTTCGTCTCGTCGAGCCCGACGAGCACCGTGCCGGACAGGGTCGACCAGACGCCGCCGTTCAGTCGGTACTCGATCGAGGCGACTCCCGAACCGGCGTCCGTGGCGGTCGCCTTGACCGTTCGCGAGACCGCGTCGGCGGTGACCTCGACGGCCGGGGCCGTGGTGTCGATGCGGACGGTCTGCGCCGCCACCGGCGACGTGTTGCCCGCCGCGTCGGTGGCCCGTGCCTGTACGACGTGCGACCCGTCATCGGTCACCGTCACCGCAGAGGTGTAGGCCCCCCACTCGCCCTGACCGACGCGCACCTCGATGCGCGGGGCGGGATCCTGGTCGTCGGTGGCCGTGGCGTTCACCGTGACGGCCTGGGTGTACCAGCCCGACCCGGGCGCAGCGGGCGACACTTGCAGGGACACCGTCGGCGCCTTCGTGTCGGCGCCTCCGCCGTCGACGGTCACCGCGGCCGAAGCGGCCTTGGTGCCGGGCAGATCGCTCTGCACGGTTCCGGCGACGGTGAACTGGCCGGGTGCGGCGTACGATGCGGCATCCACCGCGTTCCACGTCACCGGGAGATCCTGGCGCGAGCCGTCGTTGTACAGCACGCCCACGGTCTTCGGCAGGACCGGCGCCACACCCGGGAGGGTGCGCGTGGTCACGGCATCCACTTGATTGATCTGGCCGGGAGCCGTCGCACGCACCCACACCGTGGCCTTGGCGGGCACCGGCGAACCGGGGACGATGCCCGAGACCGGGAAGCTGCCCTCACCGGCGACCTGTGCGTCGGTGACCTCGGCCCAGGTGACGGGGAGGTCGGCGTGGCTGCCGTCGGAGAAGGTGGCGTCCACCGTGGTCGGCAGGGTCGGCTTCGTCCCCACGGCAGTGCGGACGTCGACCGGTTCGATCGAGGTCGGCGCGTCGGCGAAGACCTTCCACTCGCTGACGGCGACACCGGCGAACGTCGAGCCCGACCCGGTGGCCGAGAGCGTGGCGCGCAAGCGCGTCGTGGTCACGGCACCGAAGGTGAGGGTGTTGGGCGCGCTCCGCTCGAGGGTGTACGCCGACGCGGCCGGCACGTCCGCCCACGCGGCGCCGTCCCAGTACTGCACCTTCCACGCGCTCGGGACGTTCACGCCCTGGTTCGATGCGGGATCGCCCTGGTCGGACCAGAAGTTCATCTCGACACCCGAGACGCGCTGCGGTTGGTTCCAGTCGTACTGCACCCAGCGGGTGGCGGGGTTGTCTCCGCCGGCCCAGGTACCCCAGACGTCGGTGCTGGCACCGCCGTTGTAGAGGATCTTCCCGTCGTTGACCGCGTTGACGTTGTTCCACCCGGCGGTGAAGGACGCGGTCGCGGCCGCCTCGGGTGCGACGTTCGCGCCCTGGGTCGCCACGTCGCCCTGCACCGTCACATCGGTCTCGGCGCTCCGCTCGCCGTCGGTCGCCGACAGGCGCAGCACGTACTCGCCCTTGGCCGAGAAACGAGCGGTGGTCGAGGCCGCCGTGGCGTCGTCGAAGAGCACCGTGGCATCCTCGGGGGCGCTCACCACGCTCCAGCGCGCGCTGAGCTCGCCGCCCGGCAGACCGTCGTCCTTGACCGTGCCGACGAGCGCCGCCGCTCCACCGGCTGAGCCCTGGCGGTCCTGCCACGCCGTGACGAGCGGGGCCTGGTTGGTGGATGCCGGAGCGTCGATGCCGGTGGAGAACACCTGCAGTTCCTTCACCCCCGTCTTCGCTCCCGCGGCGTGCGTCGCCGTGAGGCGCACGGCGTCGCCGGTGACCTCCGGGAACTGCACGTGGTTGTAGTTCGCTCGCGGATAGGCGGGAGTGCGGGCCTGCTGCGGGATCGTGGACCACTGGCCGTTGCGGCGCACCTCGAGCGTGTAGACCGAGGGCTCGGCGTAGCCGGCAGCCGTCGCAGACGAGGAGCTGTCGTAGAAGTACGTGCGGACGTCGTCGAACGTCTTGTCCCCACCGAGCTCGACGGTCAGGGAGTCCTTCGCGTTGGGCGACCCCGCGGTGCCCCAGAAGGGCTCGTTGATCGTCGTGCCGTTGACCGCACCGGCGGGTTCCCGGCCGGCGGCCGAGAAGGTGGCGGTGGCCGTGGTCGCGAGGTTGGCGCTGCCCGTGCTCTCGGTGCGGACGTCGGCGCCCGCCTTGGCGAACAGGTCGACGACGCGGGCGTCGTCGGCGAAGCGCACGTCCTGCGGCGCCTTGACGGTGGATGCCGTGGCGGTGGTGACCTTGGCATCACCCTTCACGACCTCGACGGTGCCGCTGGCGGGGTCGTAGACCACGTGCGAGAGCTTGTCGACGGTGAAGGCGAGCTTGCCGTCGAGGAACACGGAGTATCCCTCGGGCACGTCGTCGCCGTAGTGCCGCTCGCCGCCGGGGGCGTCCCACGTGACCGAGAGGTCGCGGTCGCGGTAGCGGATGTTGTTCGCGGTGAAGTGATCCCACCCGATGTCGATCGGGTCGAGCTCGATCTTGGCGTCGCTGCGGGTGCGCACACCCATCGCGTCCTCGATCATGGTGAAGTTCGTCGCGCCGAGGATCGTGTGGTGGATCCACGAGCGGTAGTCGATCTTCTGCGGGTTCGCCGAGCCGTTGGCCCAGAACTCGTTCTGGTCGGGCAGACGGTTGTCGCCGCCGTTCTGGTAGTGCGACCACGCGTTCCAGTAGAGGAGCTTCTTGTACCACTCGGCGTCGATCGCGTCGGTGGGGTAGTCGCGCAGCACCTTCGACAGCATCCGGAAGGTGACCGTGGAGTTGATGACGGAGAAGTTGTTGCTGCCCTGACCGCCGGTGGCGTTATACGCCGCCTGGTCGGCCTGGTTCGCCGTGTAGAAGGGGAAGATCGGGTACTGCTTGTCGTCCGCGAAGAGGCGCAGCGCTTCGACGTAGTCGTCGTTGTAGTCCGCGTCACCCGGCTTGGGCACGAGGCCGACGGAGAACGGGTAATAGTTGTTGATCTCCTTCCATGGCACGTGCTCGCCGTTGTTGGCCATGGCGTGTTCGATGAGCTTGCGGTCGGGGTTCCACAGCACCTTCATGACCTGCGTCTTGATGTTCTGCGCGAAGGCGTCCATCTCGTCGGCCTTGGCCGTGTCACCGGCCGTCCGGTAGGCCTGGGCCGACGCGAGGGCGTTCGAGTACAGGTACGCGTTCTCGGCGCGGTCCTGGTAGCCGCCCTTCCAGTGGAACGACACGGCATCCGCGTCGTTGCCCGTCATGGCGCCCCAGTTGTATTCGATGAGGCCGTTCTTGTTGAAGTCGTAGGCGTCGACCAGGCCCTTCACGTCGTCTTCGGCGTACTCGGCGAGGTTCTTCGCGATCGCGGTCGGGCCGCCGTGGAGCTGGTAGGAACGCAACGCCGCTTCGGAGATGTACTGCGTGTAGCTGTTGGACCAGTTGGCCGGGTCGCCGGGGTTGTCGACGAACTTGTAGCTCTTGCTCGTCTCACCGGTCGAGACCCACGGGCCGTAGGAGTAGATCGGGTCGCGGAAGTATTTGAGGTCGTCGATGAACATGCCCGTGGTGAGCACGATCGAGTTGTTGTACCCGAGAACGCCCTCCATGGCGACCGGGAACTGATAGGTGTTGCCCGGCATGTCGGCGTCGAGGAAGTTGTACCGCATGAGCCACCAGCGGTAGTACAGCGTCTTGTCGATGTTGTCCTCGGGGGTGTCGAGGTACGGGACGTTGTCGGCCCACCACTTGTTGTACGCCCTGACGTGCGCTGAGTACGCCTCGCCGGCGGACTGCGCGCGCGTGGCGTCGTAGTCGGTCCGCGAGGCCGCGATCTCGTCGGTGACGAGACCGAGCTGCACCTTCGCCGTGGCCGAGCCGCCGGCGGGGACCGACAGCGTTCGGGTCAGGTTCTCCCCCGCGGGGACGAAGCCGTCGCCCGAGAACCGGGGCGACAGCTTCGTGAGGTCGTTCAGCGCCTGCACGTGGCCGACCAGCTCGTCGCCCTCGGTGGTCACGGCGTAGGGCGAGGAGGCCACGAGCTCGACGTCGACCGCGCCGCCGGTGGAGCGCACCTCGAGGTTGGTCACCAGCACGTTCGCGTCGGTGATGAACTTGGTCTGCACGACCTCGATGCCGCCGCCGCGGTGGACGCTCCGCCAGTAGCTGGGCGTCTGCTTGCGCTGCGAGACGTCCTCGGTCAGGCCGACGTCGTTCCCGCCGACGCGGGCGGTGATCGTGTAGCCGGAGCGACCGTCGATGGACTCCCAGTACGCGAGCTGTCCGCCGAAACCGAGGACTCCGGGGTTGTGCTCCTTCATGAACGCGGCACGTCCGCGCGTGAACAGCCACTGGTTGTTGTCACCGAAACTGCCCGCGTCGCCGGTGCGCGCGAGCATCTCGTCCATCCAGAAGTCGGTGGATGCGTTCGAACCGGCTCCAGCGGCGAGGTCGGCGTCGAAGATCCTCTGCAGCTGATTGCCGGGGGTGTACGTCACTCCGGTGTCGGGGACGGGGGTCGGGCTTCCCGAGAACGTCGGGTAGCCGATGTCGGTGTTCGCGGCGTGTGCCGGTGCGACCACGAAGGTCGTCGCCAGCACCGTCGCGATCGCCGCGGTGGCGATCGCGGATCGCCCGACGCGACGGGGGGTCGTCGGATTGCAGTCCACAGTGTCTGTTCCTCTCGGCGCCGCTCGTCGATGAGCAGCGGGTGCGTGGGAGGCACGCTACCGAGGGCGAGGATTGTTTCGCAATGGGTTTCGGTAATTTCGAAACATCGGCGAAATGGTCGACGGATCGGCCGACTCAGCGATGCGCGATGGTCGACCCGCGGATGACGAGCTTCACGGGCATCGGATGCGTACCCGCCCCGACGTCGACGCCGTCGATCGCATCGAAGACGCGCTGGGCCGCCTGACGGCCCAGCTGCTGCAGATTGGCGTTGATGCTCGTGAGCGGAGGCCGGGCGTTCTCGGTGAGCAGCTCCCAGTCGTCGTACCCGATGACGGCGAGGTCGCCCGGAACGTCGCGGCCGAGGTCGCGAGCGGTGTCCAGCACGCCACGAGCGATCTGGTCCGAGCCGCAGAAGACGGCATCCACCTCCGGATGCCGCTCGAGCAGCATCGCCGCGGCATCACGGCCCCAGTGCTCGTTCCAGGCGGCGAACATCGGCTCGCCGACGAAGTCCAACCCCGCCGCGGCGAGCGCCGCACGGGCCCCGGCCAGGCGGTCCTGCGCGGCGGCGTACGAGGGGTCGCCCGAGATGTGGGCGATTCGACGACGCCCGCACGCGAGCAGGTGCTCGACCGCCAGGCGCCCGCCCGAGTAGTTGTCGGGCGTCAGTGAGAGATCCCGCGGGTCGTCCGACGGGGAGTAGGCGTAGACGACGGGAACCGGCAACTCCTGCCCGAGCGAGGGTCGGGGGTCGGTCTGGCGCCCCACGACGATGATGCCGTCGACCCGGCGACTCAGCAGCGCTCGCAGATGGTGCTGCTCGCGGATCGCGTCCCCCCGCGCATCGCAGAGGAAGACGTTGATCTGGCCGGCCCCGAACGCGTCCTCGGCCCCCATCAGGATGGGGATCACGAAGCGACCCTCGAGGTCGTTCGTGAGCAGACCCACCGTGCCGGTCCGACCCGCCAGCAGGCCGCGCGCCATCGCGTTGGGGGTGAAGGCGAGCTCGGCGGCCGCCTCCATCACCCGCTTGCGTGTTCCCGCAGCGACGTCGCCGCGACCGTTGAGCGCCTTGGACGCCGTGGCGATCGAGACGCCGGCGCGCCGCGCGACATCGCTCAGGGTGGCTGCGCGCACGGGATCGGTCGTCATCGGCTTCCGTTTCATGTTCGTGACCCTCCGCCGTCTTGACGGATCGGCAGAACTCACGTTACCGTCCCGAAAGGGATTTCGGTTATTTCGATGACCCACCCCGACCAGCGGCGCCGACCCCGAATGTCGCGTCCGCTCAATGAAGAGCTAGAGGAGACTGCAATGACCCCATCCCGGCGCCGCTTCGCCCTTCGGGCCGCGACGGCCATCCTGGCCGCGAGCGCGCTCGTCGGCGGCCTTGCCGCGTGTTCCGGCGGGTCGACCGCCACCGCACCGGCCGACATCCCCGCCGAGGGCACCGACGACGGTTCGACTCTCACCCTGTGGACGCGCGCTCCCCTCGAGAAGCAGGCCAAGCTGCTCGTCGAGGCCTACAACGCCAGCCACCAGAACCAGGTCGAGCTGACGGTCGTCCCCAACGACGACTACGTCGCCAAGGTGGGCGCGGCGGCGGGCTCGGGCGGGCTCCCCGACCTGTTCGCGGCTGACATCGTCTACGTCCCGAACTGGGTCGAACAGGGTCTGTTCCAAGACATCACGGCGCAGGTCGACGGGCTGTCGTACAAGGACACCATCAACCAGGGCCACCTCGACGCGGGCACGCTCGACGGCAAGGAGCACGTGCTGCCCTTCGTCCTCGACCTGTCGGTGATGATGTGGAATAAGGACCTCGTCGCCGAGGCGGGCCTCGACCCCGAGAAGGCTCCCGCCACCCTGGCCGACTTCGCCAAGACCGCCAAGGCGGTGCAGGCGTTGAACAAGCCCGGCGTCTCGGGCACCTCGACGGGCCTGAACTGCGGCGGGTGCCTGCTCTTCACCTGGTTCCCGTCCATCTGGGCCTCGGGTGAGGACGTGCTGGGCGCCGACGGCACCGAGTCGCTGCTGAACAACGACGCGGCCCAGGAGGTCTACTCGACCTGGAAGGACCTCGACGCCGCGGGCGCCGTCGCTCCCGGCTCCGCCGACGAGACCGGGGCCACGTGGGTCGCCGGCTTCCAGGAGGGCAACGTCGGCATCATGCCGTTCCCCGCCACCCTGCTGTCGGGCCTGTCCTTCGACGCGGGTGTCTCCGGCATCCCGGGCGTCGACGGCGGTGAGTCGACCTTCGTCGGTGGCGACGGTGTCGGCATCTCGAAGGACTCGAAGCAATCGGCGCAGGCCTGGAACTTCCTGTCGTGGCTCACGTCCGAGGACGCGCAGGTGGGCGTCCTCGCCAAGGACGGCAGCACCGTCGCCCGCTCCGACCTCGCCGACAACGAGTTCTCCGCGAAGGACCCCCGCCAGGTGGCCGTCAACGAGGTCGCCGGCAAGGGCAAGACCCCGGTGGCGCTGAACTTCCAGCAGGCGTTCAACGCTCCCGGCAGCCCGTGGCTGACGCTGGTGCGCAACGCCGTGCTCAACGGCACCGACACCGTCGACGCCGACAACGACGAGATCACCGCCGTCCTGTCGCAGTAATCCCCGCGGGGGTGTCGCCGCGTCGGCACCCCCGCACCCCCGGAAGGAACATCGTGGCGCTCTCCACCTCACCCCGCCGCCCCCGGTACGGCCGAACCGCCCTGGGCGGTCCCGTCCAGGGCTGGCTGTACGCCGCACCGACGGCCCTGTTCGTCGTCGCGCTCTTCGTCATCCCCCTCCTGCTCGTCCTGCAGATGTCCGGCTCCGATTGGCCCCTGCTGCGAGGGAACTCCGGCCCCAACTTCCCCGAGAACTTCGTGGATGCCGTGACCCACCGCCTCTTCTGGGACTCGGTGCAGTTCACCGTGCTGTACACCGTCATCACCACCGTCCTGCTCATCGGTCTGGGCCTCGGCCTCGCCCTCCTGGTGCAGGAGTCGACGGCGTGGAAGGGGTTCCTGCGCACGGCGTTCCTGCTGCCGAGCGCCCTGGGCCTGGCGTCGGCATCCCTCCTCTTCTACGTGCTCTACTCCCCCATCGCCGGACCGTTCGCGGGGCTCATGGAGTCGTGGGGGATCACCTTCCTCGGCTCCCCCGAGGGCGCCCTGTGGTCGACAGTGTTCCTGATCGTCTGGCGGTTCGCCGGGTTCTACATGCTGCTGCTGCTCGTCGGTCTGCAGGGCATCCCGGAAGACATCTACGAGGCGGCGCGCATCGACGGCGGGTCGCGGTGGCAGATCTTCCGCGACATCACGGTGCCGCTGCTGCGCCCCACCTTCGCCCTCACGACGGTGATGTGCGTGACCGGGTCGCTGCTGGCGTTCGACCAGTTCTACATCCTCACCAAGGGCGGCCCCGACAACAGCACCATGACCGTGGTGCAGCTCATCTACAACATCGCCTTCCAGGGGCAGAACAGCCTCGGCATCGCCGCCGCGCTGTCGGTCATCATCCTGCTCGCCCTTGTCGTCATCAACGCCGTGCAGTTGCGCGCGTTCCGTCGTCCCGAGGAGGCCTGACATGGCCACGACCGAGATCCGCCCCCGCACACCCGCGACGGGCAGCACCCGCGCCATCGTCGCCCCCGGCTACCGCGGACGGCCGCGGCCGAGCGGCGCCCTCCTGTGGGGACTCCCCAGCAAGATCTTCACGGGCGCCGTGGCGATCATCTTCCTCTACCCGCTGGTGTGGACCGGAGTGGCTTCCGTCAGCCCTCAGGCCGGCACGAACCAGGCCGAGGGGTGGGGCTTCGGCAACTACGAGAAGCTCGCGAACTTCCAATCGGGCATCTGGGTCTACCTCGGCAACTCGCTGTTCGTCTCGGTCCTCACGGTCGTGCTGACCCTGCTCATCTCGTTCCTCGGCGGCTACGCCTTCGCGCGCTTCTCGTTCCCCGGCAAGAACCTGCTGTTCCTGTCGGTGCTGGCGATCCTGATGGTGCCGTACGCCACCCTGCTCATCCCGCTGTACGTCATCCTCAACGCCGTCGGCCTGCAGAACTCCCTCGTGGGCGTCGCCCTCGTCCTCACGATGTTCCAGCTGCCCTTCTCGATGTTCATGATGCGCATCTCGTTCGAATCCGTCCCGCGCGAGCTCGACGAGGCCGCCCTCGTCGACGGCTGCACGAGCTTCTCGGCGCTCTGGCGCGTGCTCCTCCCGGCCGTGAAACCCGGCCTCATCACGGTGGGCCTCTTCGCGTTCCTCACCGCCTGGAACGACTTCATCGCCCCCCTCATCTTGATCAACGACCAGTCGCGGATCACCCTGCCGCTGGCCGTGGCGAACCTCCGCGGCCAGACCATGGGCGTCATCGACTACGGCGTGACCGAGGCCGGTGTCGTCGTGCTCGCGCTGCCCTGCATCGTCCTGTTCCTGATCCTCCAACGCCACTACGTGCGCGGCTTCATGTCCGGCGCCTTCAAGGGATGACCATGTCCACCACCCTTCCCACCCGTCCTCTCGACCACGCCACGGCCCGCACCGTCGTCGCCCCCGTCGTCCCCTCGCGATCGCGGCTCCGGCCGCTCGGCCTCGGCGACGTCCGCATCGTCGGCGGCTTCTGGGGCGAGCGTCAAGCCGTGAACGCGGCGCACACCCTGTCCCACATCCTCAGCCGTCTCGAGTCCGAGGGCTGGCTGCCCAACTTCGATCGCGCCGCTGCCGGCACGCTGCCCGCCGGACGCCGCGGTCGGGAGTTCAGTGACTCCGAGGTGTACAAGTACCTCGAGGCCGCGGCGTGGGAGCTCGGCCGGCGCGACGACATCGACCTCGAGCGCACGTTCCGCGGCGTCGTCGATCGGGTCGCCGCGGCGCAGGAGGCCGACGGCTATCTCAACACCGAGTTCGGACGCGAGGGGCAGCAACCCCGCTGGTCCGATCTGGAATGGGGCCACGAGCTCTACTGCCTCGGCCATCTCTTCCAGGCGGCCGTGGCGCGCGAACGCACCCGACCCGGATCCGACGACGGCCTTCTGCTCGTCGCCCTCCGCGCGGCCGACCTCGTGTGCGAGGTCTTCGGGCCCGACGGCATCCCGGCCTTCTGCGGGCACCCGGAGATCGAGACCGCTCTCGCGGAGCTTGCGCGCGTGACGGGCGACGCCCGATACGCCGCCCAAGCCGCGCTGTTCGTGAACCGTCGCGGCCACGAGACGCTCGCCGACATCGAGTGGGGTCGCCGTTACTTCCAAGACGATGTCCCCGTCCGCGACGCCGAGGCACTGAGCGGTCACGCCGTGCGCGCCAACTACCTCGCCGCCGGAGCCGTCGACGTCGCCGTCGAGAGCGACGACGACGACCTGCTGGCGTCGCTGCGGGCGCAGTGGTCGCGGACGCGAGGTCGACGCACGTACATCACGGGCGGCCAGGGGTCGCACCACCAGGACGAGGCCTTCGGCGACGACTGGGAACTGCCGTCGGACCGTGCCTACTCCGAGACCTGCGCCGGGATCGCCTCGGTGATGTTCTCGTGGCGTCTCCTGCTCGCGGGCGGCGAGTCGGCCTACGCCGACCTCATCGAGCGCACGCTCTTCAACGTCGTCGCCACGTCACCCTCGGCCGACGGACGCAGCTTCTTCTACGCCAACACCCTGCACCAGCGCGTTCCAGGCGTCGTGCCCGATCCGGATGCCACCTCGCCGCGCGCCTCGTCATCGTTGCGCGCCCCGTGGTTCGAGGTGTCGTGCTGCCCGCCGAACGTGGCGCGCACGCTGGCCAGCCTCGACGCCTACGTCGCGACGGCCGACGCCGGCGGCATCCAGATCCACCAGTACGCACCGGCCGAGATCCGCACGACCCTCGACGACGGTCGCGAGGTGTCTCTCGACGTCGCGACGCGCTATCCCGACGAGGGCACCGTGCGCGTGACCGTCATTCACAGCACGGAGGGCGCGTGGACGCTCTCGCTGCGGGTTCCGGAGTGGGCCGACGGTGCCCGCGTGCGGGTCGGCAGCGCCGACGTCGTGGGCGAGGCCCTGCCCGTCTCCCCCGGGTGGGCCGTCGTACGCCGCGAGTTCCGCGCGGGCGACGTCGTCGAACTGGAGCTCCCCATGGCCCCGCGCATCGTGGTTCCGGACCCCCGCATCGACGCCATCCGCGGATGCGTGGCCGTTGAGCGAGGGCCCGAGGTGCTCGCCCTCGAGTCGGTCGATCTGGCGACGGCGGAGGATGTCGGAGAGGTCGTCCTGGATGTCACGGCACCTCCGGTCGAGGGGGATGGACGTGTCTGGGTGAGCATCGCGGATCGTGCGCCCGCCTCGGACGGGTGGCCGTTCGGCGCGGGTCCGCTCGACGCCGATGCCGAACCGACGCGGGTCGCCCTCGTGCCGTACCACGACTGGGGAAACCGCGGACCTTCGACGATGAGGGTGTGGATGCCGACCACCTGAGTGCGGGGCCGGAGGGCCGCACCACCGGGCCGACGCCGCGCGCACGCGGGGCGTCGGCTTCGTCGTTCCCGGAACCGCGAGCGGGGCGTCGGCACCGTCGCCGGGGAACGGCACGCGGGCGGCTTCGTCGTTTCGGGACGGCACGCGGGGCGTCGGCCCATCGGTGGGGAACGGCGAGCCGGGCGCCGACGGGCCCGGGCGACCGCTCAGCGCATCGGCAGCAGCCGCGTCGGGGACGGCGACTCGGTGCGGTGACGCACCCGCCCCGGGACGCCGGTGCGCGTGTCCAGCGGCAGCGAGACGATCTCGTGCGCCAGCTGCCCGGCCACCAGCAGCGTGTCGTCGACGACGACGTGGTGCCGCGGCCAGTGCGTTCCCGTCTCGGCGAGCGCGGTGAGCTGCAGGATCTCGCCCTCCCCGCGCACCGACAGCACCCCGACGGTGTCGCTGCCGCGCACACCCGCGTACAGCGTGGCGTTGTCGCGGCTCGCGCACAGCTCGGCGGCGGTGTCGGTGTCGAGGGTGCCGAGCAGCGGCTCACCGGATCGCACATGCCACCGTCCGGCGCGGTCGGGGGCGAGCGCGAAGACCTCGCAGCTGAGCTCGGTCACGACGTAGAGGTGCCCCGAGGGATGCCACAGCCCGTGGCGCGGTCCGCTCCCCTCGGGCAGCGCCACCTCCTGCACGAGCCGCAGTCCGTCCGGCGCCGTGCGCCAGAACCGCACGAGGTCGTAACCCATGTCGGTCGTGGCGATCAGACCGTGCGGAAGGAAGACGGCCTGGTGCGCGCGCGAGACGCGGTCGCCGGCGGCGGCCTCCTCCGACTCGGCGTCGGTCTCGGGCACCTCGTCGTAGTCGGGGACGAGGTGCGAGAACTCCGCGCCCGCCGCCTCTCGCAGCGCACGGGCGGCGGCGGCGAGATCCGGGACGACGGCGCCCGACACCCGAGCTCCGGTGGAGAGGGTCTCCTCGTCTGGCGCTGCGCCGTAGGGGTCGGACGCCTCGGGTGCGATCACGGGCCGCGTGGGCCGACCGGCGACATCGAGCTCGATGCGCACGACCCGTCCGTCGCCCCAGCAGCTCGCCACCAGGAACGTGGCATCCGGTGCCACGGCGACGTGGCACACCGCCGACCCGGCGTCGACGGGCGCCCCGACCGGGATGAGCCGCGTCTCTCCCGAGCGGCGGTACGCCTGCACGGTGCCATCGGCCTCGAGCGCCGCGTACAGCATGCCGTTGGTGGGGTGGGCGGCGATCCACGATGCGGAACCCGGCGCGGCGACGGCCGTGCCCACCATGCCGAGCGGGCCGCCCGCCGCCGGAGCGTCGGCCTCGCCCGCCTGCAGGATGCCGATCCCCTCCGCCGATCCGGTGTCGGGGGCGTAGGCGCCGACCCAGAACCGCATCAGTCGATGAGGTCGTGCCGCACGATGACCTGGTCGCGCGCGGGGCCGACGCCGATGACCGAGATGCGCGTGCCGCTCATCTTCTCGAGCGCCAGGACGTACTCCTGCGCGGTCAGCGGCAGGTCGTCGAACGTGCGCGCCGAGGAGATGTCTTCGCTCCAGCCGGGGTAGTTCTCGTAGATCGGCTTGGCGTGGTGGAAGTCGGTCTGGTTAACCGGCAGGTCGTCGTAGCGCACGCCGTCGACGTCGTAGGCGACGCACACGGGGATCTGCTCGAGCCCGCCCAAGATGTCGAGCTTGGTGAGCACCAGGTCGGTGATCCCGTTGATACGCGTGGCGTAGCGCGTGATGGGGGCGTCGTACCAGCCGACGCGACGCGGGCGGCCGGTGGTGGTGCCGAACTCGAAGCCGCGCGAGCGCAGCCAGTCGCCGCTCTCGTCGAACAGCTCGGTGGGGAAGGGACCCGAGCCGACGCGTGTCGTGTAGGCCTTGACGATCCCGACGATGCGGTCGAGGCGGTTGGGCCCGACCCCCGAGCCGGTCGAGGCGCCACCGGCGGTGGCCGACGACGACGTCACGAACGGGTAAGTGCCGTGGTCGACGTCGAGCATGGTGGCCTGGCCGCCCTCGAAGACGACGACGTCACCGGCCTCGAGGGCGTCGTTGAGCAGCAGTGACGTGTCGGCGACCATCGGGCGGACGCGCTCGGCGTACGCGAGCAGGTCTTCGACGATCTCGTCGACCGTGATCGAGCGGCGGTTGAAGACCTTCACCAGCATGTGGTTCTTCTGGTCGAGGGCGCCCTCGACCTTCTGGCGCAGGATGTTCTCGTCGAAGAGGTCTTGCACGCGGATGCCGACGCGGTTGATCTTGTCGGCGTACGCGGGGCCGATGCCGCGACCTGTCGTGCCGATCATGCGCTTGCCGAGGAAGCGCTCGGTGACCTTGTCGAGCGTGCGGTGGTACTGCGTGATGAGGTGCGCGTTGGCGCTGATCTTCAGGCGCGTGGTGTCGAGGCCACGGGCGTTGAGGGCCTCGAGCTCGTTGAAGAGCACCTCGAGGTCGACGACGACGCCGTTGCCGATCACGGGGGTCACCCCCGGAGACAGGATGCCGCTGGGCAGCAGGTGCAGCGCGTACTTCTCGTCGCCGATGACGACGGTGTGCCCGGCGTTGTTGCCGCCGTTGAACTTCACCACCCAGTCGGTGCGCTCACCGAGCAGATCGGTGGCCTTGCCCTTGCCCTCGTCGCCCCACTGGACGCCGACGATCACGATTCCGGGCATGAGTGCTCCTCGCATGTTGTCCGGCGGTACACCCCATCCTATCGAGCGGGTCCGACACGGCCTCCCGCAACCCTCCCCGCGGTCCCCCTCGCTCACTACCCTGGCGCTATGCAGCGTTCGAACGGGTGGGCCACGGGCTGGAGCATCGCGCGCATCGCGGCGGCGGCGATGATCGCGGTCGCCGTCATCGCCCAGTTCGCGTCATCGGTGGCGGGAGCCCTCGAGGCCGGACGGGACGTCACCACGGTCGTCGCGAACTTCTTCAGCTTCTTCACGATCCTCTCGAACGTCTCGGCCGCGGTGGTGCTGCTGATCGTGGGTCTGCGGTTCTTCGTGCGCGGACGCCGTCTCAGCCCCGAGCCCGTGGTGCTGGCCACCGCTCTCGCCTGGGTCACCACGTACATGCTCGTCACCGGGGTGGTCTACAACCTGCTCCTGCGCGGCATCCCGCTGCAGCCCGAGACGGTGCCCTGGTCGAACGAGATCCTGCACGTCTGGGGACCCCTCTTCCTGCTGCTCGACCTCTTCCTCGCTCCCGGCCGACGGCGCCTGGGCTGGAGGGCGGCTCTGACGGCGGCGATCTTCCCCGTCGCCTGGATCGTGTACACGCTGCTGCGCGCCCCGCTGATAACGAACCCCAACACCGGGGCGCCGTACTGGTACCCCTACCCGTTCCTCGACCCGAACACCGGCGGGTGGGGCAGCGTGGTCGTGTACGTCATCGTGATCGCGGCGGTCATCGTGGCCTTCGCCGTCGGCGCCGTGGCGGTCGGCCGCTGGCGCGGCATCCGTTCGTCCTGACGCGGTTCTCGCAGAAACGCGTCGTCCTCGCAGAAACGCGTCGTCCTCGCGGCAATCGCGTCGTCCTCGCAGCAATCGCAGCCGAAACTGCGAGTTCGACGCATTCCTCCGAGCGGGAGACGGATGCCGCACCCCGGGCGCTCTACCCTGGAGCGCGTGCGTACGCGACTGATGTCCGCGGCTCTGGCCGCCTCCGCCCTGCTCCTCCTCGCCGGATGCGCCGGTGGGACGACGACGGAGCCTGCCCCCGCGGCGAGCGCCGACGCGCCGAGCGAAGGCGCCGTCTCGGGCGAGTGCTCCTACCCCGCGTCGGGTCAGCCCGCCGTCGACGTCACTCCCCCTGCGGAGGGCACCGACCAGCCGACCGGCGAGGTGCAGGCGGTGCTGCAGACCTCCGCCGGCGACATCCCCCTGACGCTCGACGGCGAGCGCACCCCCTGCACGGTCGAGAGCTTCGTCTCGCTCGCGCAGCAGCAGTACTTCTCGAACACCGAATGCCACCGGCTCACGACGTCGGGCATTTTCGTGCTGCAGTGCGGCGACCCCACCGGCACCGGACGCGGGGGTCCCGGATACGTCTTCGCCAACGAGGTCGACGGGAGCGAGACCTACCCCGCCGGCACCGTCGCGATGGCCAACACGGGTCGCCCCGTGAGCAACGGTTCGCAGTTCTTCCTCGTCTACGCCGACTCGACACTGCCCCCCAACTACACGGTCTTCGGCACGATGTCGCCCGAGGGTCTGGCGGTCGTGCAGTCCATCGCGGCGGCGGGCACCGCCGGCGGTGCATCCGACGGCTCGCCTGCGAACCCGGTGACCATCAGCGGCGTCACCGTCGGCTGACCCCTCCTCCCCAGAGGGCGGAAGGGAACGCGGCACAGCCCGCGTCGAGGCGCCGCATCGTGCCGCAATAGAATCGACGGCATGTCCAAGGTCCTGCAGTCCCTTCCCGTCGGCGAGCGCGTCGGCATCGCCTTCTCGGGTGGTCTCGACACCTCCGTGGCCGTCGCGTGGATGCGCGACAAGGGCGCCATCCCCTGCACGTACACCGGCGACCTCGGGCAGTACGACGAAGACGACATCGCCTCCATCCCCGGCCGCGCCACGCAGTACGGCGCCGAGATCTCGCGCCTGGTCGACTGCAAGACCGCGCTGGTCGAAGAGGGCTTCGTCGCCCTCGCGTGCGGCGCGTTCCACATCCGTTCGGGCGGACGCACATACTTCAACACCACGCCGCTGGGCCGCGCGGTCACCGGCACCCTGCTCGTGCGCGCGATGAAAGAAGACGGCGTCGACATCTGGGGCGACGGCTCCACCTACAAGGGCAACGACATCGAGCGGTTCTACCGCTACGGCCTGCTCGCCAACCCCGCGCTGCGCATCTACAAGCCGTGGCTCGACGCCGACTTCGTCACCGAGCTCGGCGGGCGCAAAGAGATGAGCGAGTGGCTCGTCGCCCACGACTTCCCCTACCGCGACAGCGTCGAGAAGGCGTACTCGACGGATGCCAACATCTGGGGCGCCACGCACGAGGCCAAGACGCTCGAGCACCTCGACGTCTCGCTCGAGATCGTCGAGCCCATCATGGGCGTGCGCTTCTGGGACCCCGAGGTCGAGATCGAGACCGAGGACGTCACCGTAGAGTTCGAGGCCGGGCGCCCCGTGGCGATCAACGGCACGCGTTTCGCCGACCCGGTCGAGCTCGTCCGCGAGGCGAACACCATCGGTGGGCGCCACGGCCTGGGCATGAGCGACCAGATCGAGAACCGCATCATCGAGGCCAAGTCGCGCGGCATCTACGAGGCGCCCGGCATGGCTCTGCTGTTCCTGACGTACGAGCGCCTGGTCAACAGCATCCTGAACGAGGACACCCTCGCGACCTACCACGAGCAGGGCCGCCGCCTCGGTCGCCTGATGTACGAGGGCCGCTGGCTCGAGCCGCAGTCGCTCATGCTGCGCGAGTCGATCCAGAAGTGGGTCGGGTCGACCATCACCGGCTCGGTTACCGTGCGCCTGCGCCGCGGTGAGGACTACACGATCCTCGACACGGTGGCATCCGGAATGTCGTACTCACCCGAGAAGCTGTCGATGGAGCGCGTCGGTGACGCCGCGTTCGGCCCGGTCGACCGCATCGGCCAGCTCACCATGCGCAACCTCGACATCGCCGACTCGCGCGCCCGTCTGGAGCAGTACGCCGCGCTGGGTCTGCTCGGCGGCCCGACCGGCGAGCTCGTCGGCGACGTCGCCGCGGGCGGGGCGCGCGAGATCATCGAGTCGGCCGCTCCCCTCGACGCCGCCGGCGAGCGCCTCGCCGACGCCACCGACGCCGCGGGCGAGGGCGCCGCGTTCGACGCCGGCACCGACTGACCCGACCCTGCGAGAGAGCCCGCGGCGCCGCATCCGGCACCGCGGGCTCTCTCGCGTGTCGCCGCCGCGCGCGTTCCGCCGCCGCGCGCCTTCCGCCGCCGCGCGTGAGTCGCCAGATTTTGTCGCTTGTCGGAGCCCCGAAGCGACAATTCCTGGCGACTCGCGCGGGGGGGACGGGGGGGGGACGGGGGGACGGGAGATGAATAAGTTGCACGCACGTGTGCAGGTTAGGCGTACACTCGTGTGACGTGAGCACCCCTATCCGCCGCGACGCCGTCGAGAACCGCGCCGGCATCCTGACCGCGGCCACCGCCGCCATCGGCCACGACCCCCGCGCCTCGATCGACACGATCGCCCGAGGCGCCGGGCTGTCGCGCCGCGCCCTCTACGGCCACTTCGACGACCGCAACGCCATCGTCCGCGAGGTCATCGCCGCGGGCGCCGCGCGCTTCAACGCGATCGCGGCCGGCATCGACGACGCCGACTCCCGCGTCGCGCTCGCTCGCCTGGCATCCGAGCTCTGGCGCGAAGCCGCGCACGTGCAGGCCGCCGCCGCTCTCGCCCTCGACGATGCCCACCTGGCCGAGACCTCCGCCGCCCTCGCCCCTCTCCGTCGTCGCATCGATCAGATCGTGCGTCGGGGGCAGGAGGCCGGTGAGCTGCGCACCGACCTCCCCGCTCCGACGCTGTCCCGCCTCTTGGAGGAGACCGGCCGCACGGTCGTCGCGCGGGTGGATGCCGAGAGCTCCACGGCACGCGAGATCGCCGTGTGCGCGGTGCTCGGCATCGCGGGGCTGTCGTGGACCGAGGCGCGCGCGCTGCTCGTCCTGCACCCCGACCTGGAGATGTCGTGAAGATCGTCGTCGACGCCGTCGCAAAGGGGCGTAGCGCCCTGCCGGCGACCTCCACCGCCTTCGAGACCGGCCACGCCAGCCTCGTCGTCACCGAGACCGAGCAGCGTCCCACCGTGCTGGGGCTGGTGGCATCCGGTCGCATGAAGGTCGACGCCGGCTCCGTCACGATCGACGGGCGGGCGGATGCCGCGGGCCTCCGCCGACGCGTCGCGCTCGTCGACGCCCCCACCGTGTCCGAGCCGGAACCGAACGTCTCGGTCACAGGCGTCGTCGCCGAGGAGCTCATGTTCGCCGGTCACGCCCCCACCCCGTTCGCCGCCGCGCGATGGCTCGAGGGCATGGGCCTCGAGGCGATCGCCGGCCTTCCGATCGGCAACGTCGAGCCTGCGGCACGCATCCGGCTGCTGCTCGAGCTGGCCGCGCTGAGGAAGGACGTCGAGGGACTCGTCCTCGTCGCGCCCGACCGTCACGGCGGCGAGCCTCTCGCGTGGTGGCGGATCGCCCAGGAGTTCGCGGAGCGGGGCTACGCGGTCCTGGCCGTCGCGGGCCACGCCTCGCGCACCGCCATCGACGCCGCGGAGGTCGCGCGATGAAGATCCCCCAGATGATCGCGGCGGAGCTCCGCCGCCTCACCTCGACGCGCATGTCGGTGATCGCCCTCGTCGCCCTGCTCGCCGTGCCCATCCTCTACGGCGGCCTGTACCTGTGGGCCAACCAAGACCCGTACGGCAACCTGTCCAGCGTCCCCGTCGCGCTCGTCGTCGACGACAGGGGCGCCGAGGTGAACGGCCAGCAGCGCAACCTCGGCGACGAGGCGGCGGAGCAGCTGCTCGACAGCGACACGTTCGAGTGGCACCGGGTCACCTCAGACCAGGCCGACGCGGGGCTGGAGACGGGTGACTTCGACTTCATCGTGACCCTGCCCGCCGACTTTTCGGATGCCGTGGCCTCGCTCTCGAGCGACAGCCCGCGCCAGGCCGGCATCGAGCTGCGCACGAACGATGCGAACAACTACCTCGCCTCCACCATCGGCACGCAGGCCGTCGCCCGCATCCGGGAGTCGGTCGCGCGGAAGGTCACCGACGAGGCGGGGCTCACCCTGCTCGACGCCCTGCACACGATCCGTGTGAAGCTCGTGGATGCCACGGACGGGGCGACGCAGCTCGTCGACGGTCTGGCCTCGGCGAAGGACGGCTCCTCGCAGCTCGCGAGTGGTTCGGCGACCCTTGCCGACGGCTCCGTCCAGCTCGCCGACGGTACGGCCCAGCTCTCGTCGGGCGCCGTGGGCCTCCGGGACGGCACGGCCCAGCTGCGCGACGGTGCGTCCCAGGTCGCAGACGGTGCCCAGCAGGTCGCCGGCGGAGTGGACCGTATCGACGCGGCAGCCCGGCGGGTGGGGACCGCCGCCGGGGACGCCGCGGCCCAGCTGCCACAGGCACGCGCCGACATCGCGACGGCCCTGGCCGACGCGGGTCTCGATCCCGCGCGCATCGACGAGATCCTCTCGCGGCTCGACCCGGTCGCCGAACGCCTGTCCGCGGCCAACGGACGCGTCCAGGACACGGTGGCCCAGATCGACCAGCTCGACGACGGCGCCCGGCAGGTCGCCGCCGGAAGCGCGACGCTGGCCACGGGAGCGGCGAGCGCGGCCGACGGGGCCTCGGCCCTCGCCGACGGCGCCGGCACCGCGGCATCCGGAGCCGCCCAGCTGCGCGACGGCTCGGCGCAGCTGCGCGACGGTGCGGAACAGCTCGACTCCGGTCTCGGGCAGCTCTCGACGGGGGCGACGCAGCTGCGCGACGGGCTCGCCGCGGGCGTGGACCAGATCCCCGACTCCGACGACGCGACCCGGCAGGCGCAGGCCCAGGCCATCTCCGACCCCGTCGCCGTCGGCACGAGCGCGGTGACCACGGCGCAGAACTACGGAGCCGGCCTCGCGCCGTTCTTCGCCGCACTGGCCGGGTGGATCGGCATCTACGCGCTGTTCCTCATCGTCAAGCCGGTCTCGAAGCGCGCGATCACGGCGCTGCGCTCTCCCGTTCGCGTGACCCTGGCGGGCTGGCTCACCCCGACCGCCCTGGGGGCGCTGCAGATGGTCGGGCTGTTCACGGTGCTCGCCATTGCGCTGCAGTTCTCGTTCGCCAATCCGGCCGCCGCCCTCGGCATCCTGCTCTTCGCCTCGGCGACGTACGCGGCGATCGTGCTCGCCCTGAACGTCTGGCTCGGCTCGGTGGGGCAGTTCCTCGGTTTGGTGCTGATGGTGCTGCAGCTCGTCACCGCCGGCGGCACCTTCCCGTGGCAGACGCTGCCCGCCCCGCTCGCGGCGCTCCACCACGTGCTGCCGATGGGATACGTCGTGGATGCCATGCGCCAGGTCATGTACGGCGGCGACGTCTCGCGGGTCGGCCCCGACCTGCTGGTGCTGGGCGCGTGGATGGTCGGCGGCGTGCTGGTGGCGGCGATCGGGGTGACCCGCATGACCCACCACCGCACCCTGCGCGACCTGCAGCCGAGCCTGATCGGCTGAGCCGGGTTCCGGCGGCTTCGACAGGCTCAGCCACCCGGCGAGGCGAGGAGGTCCCTGAGCCCGTCGAAGGGACCGGACCCCGGATGCCGGCTCACGCGGCGGGTCGAGTCGCCTGGGCCGAGCCCGTCGTCCTCCTTCTCGCCCGGCGGGCGACGACGTCGTGCAAGAGGCGCGCGAAGGTCGTGCCCACCGCTTCCGGGCTGAGCCGCCGCGACTGCTCGCGCGCTCTCACCGACATCTCGGCCCGCGCCGTGTCATCGAGGAGGAGCGCGGCGAGTGCGCTCGCGATGCCCTCGGTGTCGCCGGGGGCGACGAGGATCCCCCCTTCGCCCACGTAGTCGCGGGGGCCGTAACACACGTCGAATGCCACCACCGGGAGTCCGCTCGCGAGCGCTTCACCGATGGCGAGGTTCTGTCCTTCGAAGGAACTGGTGCTGAGGAACGCGGTGGAGCCGGCCATGGCGTCTCGGACACGGTCGGAGTAACCGTGGAGGTGGACGCTCTTCGTCAGACCGCGGTCGTCGATGAGGTCCTGCAGCAGGTCCCGGAGGGGACCGTCGCCGTAGATGTGGAGGTGCGCATCCGGAACGCGCTGCAGCACCCTCGGCCAAGACGCGACGGCGGTATCCACCCGCTTCTGGTCGACGAGTCTGTTCACCATCATCACGTCGCGGCCCCTGCCCCCGTGAGAGCGGGGACGGGAATCGGGGGTGATGGGTGTGGGAATGGCGATGGAGCCCTCGTACGCTCCGAACCGCTCGGACACGTCGTTCTCCTGCGAGGCGGTGGGCCAGATGACGGCATCGAAGCGGTCGAGGAGGGCGAGCCACCTGCGCCACCCGTCGTCCCGCAACGACGATGACGGCTCGCAGGGGGCAGCGAGGTGCGAGTTGTGGACGGTATGCACGATGCGCACGTTCGGATCGTCCCAGTCCGCGATGAGCTCGCCGATCTGCTTGGACTCGCAGATCACGACGACCGAGCGTTCGTCATCGTCGGCGCGGGCCCGGAGCTGGGCCACCACCGTTCTCAGCCACGCCAGGTAAAGCCCTCCGAAGCCCGACACGATCCGGTCGCCGGCGGAACCACGCACGACGACCGCGGTTTCGGTCAGGTGCCAGCTGGGGTCATCGCGGATGACGGGGAGCGACACGACCTCTCGTCCGTGGTCGTCGCGGATCCCACGGTAGGCGGCATCGGGGTCGGCTCGGCCGGCTCGCGCCTGCTCGTAGAGCCACATCGGATCACGGCGGATCTCTTCGAAGAGGTTCCGGATGTCGATGTCCGGCCGCGGATCCCCGCGGAAGGCCTGTCGATTCTCCCTCTCGTGCTCGTCCGCGCCGCCGACGTCGAACGTCAGCAGAAGCGGGCGCTCGATGCCGATGGAGCACAGCAGCCGTAGGCGCGACGCGACAGCGACGGCGTACCCGCCGTCACGGTCGGGCGAGAGGCGGCTGGTGAGAACGACGAAGTCGGCGTCGGGGGGCGCGGGCATTTTCAGATCCTCTGGGGGGAGATGACGAAAACCCTAGGCGGAGGTCCCAGGGGTGCTGTAGGGCATTGCTCCTGCGCGACATTCGTGCAGGAGCAGACGCTGCCGGCCGGCATCGAGGACGGTGCGAGACGGCGCAGGTGCGGAAGAGGGGAACGGCCGACTCCTCGGGCGGAAGTCGGCCGTCCGTTCGCGAGGGCGTCAGGCGCCCGGGGCAGCACCGCCGGGGCCACCCGCCATGCCCGTGGCGGCCTGCTGCTCGACGCTGTTGGCGTAGTCGTTCGAGGGGTCGCGGTAAATGGTGTGCACGTGGCCCCAGCCGGAGGTGGTGACGCCGTCGACGTCGGCGCCGGCCGAGCCCTGCTGCGCTTGGAAGGCGATGTAGACGTCGGGCCCCGAGATCGAGAAATCGATCCCGTCGCCGGTGGTCATGTCATAGGTGGTCTCGCCCGACCACGCGATGACGGTCCTGTCCAGCGTCGCCTCGATCTTCGCGAGAGCACCGGCGGTGGTCTGCTCGTCGGCCATGCCGACCCAGTTCGCCGTCACGTCCAGCAGCAGCTGCTTCTGCTCGTCGGTCAGGTCCGCGCCGGTGAGGCCCGCACCGGTGGAGAAGTCGCAGGTGTCGCCGGGGGCGCACATCGACACGTCCCCCGAAGTGAGCGTGGCCTGCTGCTCCGCGGTCAGGCTGTCGTAGAACGCGAAGGCGTCGGTGTAGATCCCCTCGAAGGGCTGCACCTCGGCGCCGCTTTCGTCGGTGTACACCGCCGGCTGCACGCCCAGGTGCGTGGGGGCGAAGGTGATGGCATCCGTCGATCCGTCGAGCGTGGCGTTGATGCCCAGGTGGTGGCCGCCGAACTGCACCTCCCACGAGGAGGTGTCGGAAGGGTCGCCGAAGAACGCGATGTAGTACTGCCCGAGCACATCGGCATCGCTCGAGCTGGAGTACTGGGACAGGTACCGGTCGCCGTTCATGATGCCGACCACGGTCGCGTAGGCCTCGTCACTGAGCAGCGACTCGAGTACCGCGAGGGCCGCGGTCGTCTGCTCGTCGGTCAGGTCGGCGAGGTTGAGGCCCGCGCGCTGGACGAAGGTGACGGGGAAGTTCGACCACGACGTCGTCTTGGTCTCGTCGTCGAAGGCGTAGAGCAGGGCGTCGCGCTGCTCGTCGCTCAGCGTTGCGAAGAACGCCTCGGCGGCGGCGGCGGTGTCGGAGATGGTCTCGGCGGTCGTCGTGGCCGAGGCGCCGTCGGTGTCGGTCGTCGTCGCTGCGGTGCTCGTCGCCGTCGCCTCTTGGGTGACCGCGGTGGTCGCGGCAGTGGTGGGCTCGATGGATGCCGTGGACCCTGCGCACCCGGCGAGGGTCACCGACAGGAGGACGACACCGGCGGCGAGCGCGGTGACGGGGCGGGGTCGGCGGTCGGGAGCGTCGGCGGCGGGGCGGCGGAAGCGCGAGAGGAGGTTCGTGGGCACGTCCACGATGGTGGCGGGGTCACCCAAACGGGTCCCTCATCGAACCTTGGGCGTTCCTATGAGCGCAGGAGATCTCCTGAGCGCCGACCGCGGATCCCTGAACCCGCCGAACGTGTCGCGCCTTCCGTGCACCGACCGGGTGATGCCTCGCACGGTCGGGCCCGCACTCACACCGGCAGCCGCACCTCGAACACCGTCCGCCCCGGTGCGCTCTCGACGGAGATCCCACCGTCATGCGCCTCGACGATCGCCTGGGCGATCGACAGCCCCAGGCCCGTGCTCCCGGCATCCCGATTGCGGGCATCGTCGGCGCGGGCGAAGCGGTCGAACAGGCGCCCGGCGACGCCCGGGTCGATCCCCGGCCCGGTATCGGCGACGCGCAGCACCGCCTCGCCCCGCTCGCGCGCGAGCGACAGCGTCACCGTCGTCCCCGGCGGTGTGTGGGTCTGGGCGTTGCGCAGCAGGTTCGCCACGACCTGCCGCAGACGGTTCTCGTCTCCGGTCACCGAGATGAGGTCGTCGGTCACGTCGAGCCGCCACTCGTGCGTCGCATCCGCGGCCTGGGCATCGCTCACGGCGTCGACGGCGAGCAGCGTCAACTCGACCTCGTCGCGGCGCAGCGGCTGCCCGGCATCCAGTCTCGCCAGAAGCAGCAGATCGTCGACGAGGGATGCCATGCGCTGGGCCTCCGACTCGATCCGATCGAACGAGCGGGCCTGCGTCGGCGTCATCGGCGCGTCCTCGCCGAGCGAGAGCTGCGCGTAGCCGCGGATGCTCGCCAAGGGCGTGCGGAGTTCGTGGCTGGCATCCGCGATGAAGCGCCGCAGCTGCTCCTCGCTGTGCTGCCGGGCGGCGAGCGAGGACTGCACGTGCCCCAGCAGCTCGTTGAGCGACGCGCCCACCCGGCCCACCTCGGTCGCCGGGTCGGTGTCGGAGGCGGCGACGCGGTCAGGGATCTCCACGCTCCCCGCGCTCAGCGACAGCGTGGACACCCGTTGCGCGACACCCGCAACCCGGTCGAGCGGACGCAGGCTCCGCCGCACGAAGAGCGACAGACCCAGCACGGCGATCAGCAGCGTGACCGCGGAAACGGCGACGAGGATCACGATCAACGCCGAGGTGGTCGCGGTCACGTCGGCCTGCGAGTTGCCGGCGAACACGGTGTCGCCGTCGTCATCGGCCGCCGCCACGCGGAATGCCCCGAGGTCCGTCCCGAGGTCCACGGTCACGGGCGCGCCGTCGGTCGCCACCGACGAGCGCAGCAGCGCGACCTGCTCGTCGCTCAACGCCACCTCGGTACCGTCGGCTCGCGTGTAGCCCGATCGCTGCACCGTCCCGTCACCGCCGATCACCGCCTGCAGGGTGCCGATGCGCGGCGCCGGGCTTCCGGCATCCATGCCCGGGCTCCCGGCTGCCGTGCCCGGGCTCCCGGCTCCCGTGCCCGGGGTTCCGGCCTCCGACCCCGTCGGCCGACTGTCGTCGTCGCGCCCGCCGAAGCCGTCGCGACCGACCGCGAACGACAGCCCCTCGCGCACCTGCTGGTCGAGGCGGTCGAGGGCGAAGGATCGCAGCGCGAGAATCGTGGCCAGACTCATCGCGATGAAGGCGAGCGCGACCAGCACGCTCGTCCCCACGACGAGGGTGCGGCGCAGGGTCCAGCGGCCGCGGGTCATGACGACTTGATCGTGTAACCGACGCCGCGCACGGTGTGGATCAAGGGCTCGCCGAGGGTGTCGATCTTCTTGCGCAGGTACGAGATGTAGATCTCGACGACGCTGCCGTTGCCGCCGAAGTCGTAGCTCCACACCTGGTCGAGGATCTGCGCCTTGCTCAGCACCCGACGCGGGTTCTGCATGAGGTAGCGAAGGAGCTCGAACTCCTTCGCGGTGAGTTTGATCGGGATGCCGCCACGCTCGACCTCGTACGACTCCTCGTCGAGCGAGAGATCGCCGACGCGCAACCGCGGATCGGCGTCGGCGACGGCGGCGACGTGACGGCGGGCCATCCCCCGCAGCCGCACGATCACCTCCTCGAGATTGAACGGCTTGGTGACGTAGTCGTCGGCCCCGGCCGAGATCCCCGCGATGCGGTCCTCCACGGCATCCTTCGCCGTCAGGAACAGCACGGGCGCGTCGTTGCCGGCCGCCCGGACGCGGGTCAGCAATTCCATGCCGTCGAGCCCCGGCATCATGATGTCGAGCACCAGCAGGTCGGGAGCGAACTCGCGGATGACGCCGAGCGCCTCCTGCCCGTTCGCCGCGGTGCGGGCGTCCCACCCCTCGTTCTGCAACGCCATGCGCAGCAGATCGCTGAGGTTGGCCTCGTCGTCCACGACGAGCACACGGATGGGCGAGCCGTCGGGACGGGCGAGGGGCGCGGGGCGGGAGGTCACGAGAGCCAGCATGCACGCTCCCCCGCCTCGACGTCACGCGACATACACGGTTCATAGGAAGCGTGAGGGAGCGGTGAGGGTGCCGTTCCTACCGTCACCTCAGACGGCCGCACCCCGCGTCCGGAGGGAGAAGCATGTACGGCACGTATCTTCGGCGCGAACTCGCCGGCCGCACCAAACAGACCGTGGTCGTCGCGGTGGGACTCGCGATCGCCATCGCGCTCGTCATCGTCGTCGACGCGCTCTCGGCGGGCGTGCGCGACGCGCAGTCGCAGGCGCTGTCGTCGGTGTACGGCGTCGGCACCGATCTCACGGTGACCGGCGCGCAGACCGAGCCAGGACAGGGCGGGGGACCGCGCTTCGACTTCGGCGCCGACGACGGAGCGACCAGCGACGGCACGACGACGCTCAGCCAGTCCCGGTTGATGACCGACATGCGACGCGGCACGCTCGCCGCGTCGACCGTGACCACCGTCGCCGAATTCGACGGCGTCTCCGCCGCGACCGGCGCCCTGTCGCTGACGAACACCACGTTCTCGGGCCAGATGCCCGACCGCAGCGCGCAGTCCGGCACCGACCCCGGCGCCGCCCCGGGCGAGGGGATGCCGCAGCAGCCTCCGTCCGGCGGAGGCCCCGGCGGCGACGGCGGCAGCGCTTTCGGTGTCGACTCGTTCAGTGTGCTCGGCGTCGATCCCGCGGCATCCGCCGGTCCCCTCTCCTCGGTCACCGTCACCGATGGTCGGGCTCTCACCGCATCCGACGACGGCGCCGACGTCGCCGTGGTCGACGCCACGTACGCGGCGAGCGCGGGTCTCGTGGTCGGCGGCACGGTCGACGTGGCCGGCACGGCGATGCAGATCGTCGGGATCGTGGCCTCCGCGTCCGCCGAGGCCGACACCGCCGCGAACGTCTACCTGCCCCTCGACGTCGCGCAGGCGCTGGCCGGTGTCGGCGACGTCGTCTCGACCGTGTACGTGCAGGCGTCGTCGGCGGATGCCATCGACGCGGTGCAGAGCGAGATCACGGCCGCGCTCCCCGACGCCACCGTCAGCTCGCAGTCCGAGCTCGCGTCGACCGTCTCGGGCTCGCTGTCGAGCGCGTCGTCGCTGATCTCGAACCTCGGCACGTGGCTGTCGGCGGTCGTGCTGCTGGTCGCCCTGGCCCTCGCCGTGCTGTTCACCATTTCGGGCGTCGCCCGCCGCACGCGTGAGTTCGGCACGCTCAAGGCCATCGGCTGGTCGAACGGCCGCATCGTTCGTCAGGTCGCGGGCGAGTCGCTCGCCCAGGGCCTGATCGGCGGTGCCCTGGGTCTCCTCCTCGGTCTCGGCGGCATCCTGCTCGTCAACGTCATCTCGCCGACCATCTCGGTCGGCGGTCAGGCTGCGGAAAGCGGCCGGGGCGGCGAGGGCTTCGGCCCCGGCGGTCCCGGCGGCTTCGGTCAGGCCGCGGCCCAGGCCACCGACATCGTGCTCAACGCCCCGGTGACGCCGGTCGTCGTCGTGGCCGCCGTCGGCATCGCGGTGCTCGGCGGAGTGCTCGCCGGAACCTTCGGCGGCTGGCGTGCCGCCCGCCTCAGCCCCGCCGCCGCCCTCCGCTCGGTCGCGTGAGCGGCATCCCCCGTCCTTCGAAGGAGACATCATGACCCTCACCGCACCCACCCTCACCGCGACCGCGTACCGCCTGCAGGGAGTGACCCGCACGTACCGCCAGCGCGACCGGACGGTTCACGCCCTGGCCGGCGTCGACCTCGAGATCGCCGCGGGCGACTTCGTCACCATCCAGGGCCCGACCGGCGGCGGCAAGTCCACGCTGCTGCAGATGCTCGGGGCCCTCGACCGCCCCACGAGCGGTTCGGTGACGCTCGGCGACGTCGACATCGCGGGAGCCTCGAACGCGCAGCTCGGCCGCCTACGCGCCCAGGAGATCGGCTTCGTCTTCCAGGGCTTCAACCTCATTCCCACGCTCACCGCCGGCGAGAACGTCGACATGGGTCTGGAGCCGCTCGGCCTCGACCGCGAGGAGCGGCGGCGGCGGGTGGCTGAGGCACTGGCGCGGGTCGGGCTGGACGACCGTGCCGACCACCGCCCGGGCGAGCTGTCGGGCGGCCAGCAGCAGCGCGTGGCGATCGCCCGAGCCGTGGCCAAGCAGCCGCGGGTGCTGCTCGCCGACGAACCGACCGGCAACCTCGACGAGAGCATGCGCGACGAGATCCTCGACGTGCTGCAGGCGCTGAACGCCGAGGGACTGACGCTCATCGTCGTGACGCACGACTCCGCCGTCGCCCAGCGGGCCCGCCGTCGCCTCCGCCTCGCCAAGGGCGTGGTCACCGACATCACGCGGGGGTGACCGTCGTGCCCGCGTGACGGGCGCAGGGCCAGGGACCTGCGGAGGACCGCCACCGTGGCATCCCCGCTCGGTCACACTCCGCGCGGCCAGCACCCGTGACAGGCGGAGGGCCAGGGACCTTCGGAGGACCGCCACCGTGGCATCCCCGCTCGATCACGCTCCGCGCAGCCAGCACCCGTGACGGGCGGAGGGCCAGGGGCGAGCGGAGGACTGCTCTCGCGGCATCCCCCTCCCCTCCTCCCTCCCCCTCCGTCCGTCGCGGCCCGTGTCCCCTGGTCGTCGAGCACGTCGAAGACCTGCGCCCGCGCGATTCGGCGGCAGCGCACCCTCAGCGATCCGCGCAAGATCACCCGCCTGGTCCCGGATGCCACTGAGGTCGCGCCGATCGCGGAGCCCCGCGCCCGCTCGCGCCCCGTCGAGGCGACTCACCCCACGCCCGCCCGGACCCACGTCAAGTCCCGCCGGCCCCGTGGCATCCACCCCCTACAGTCGAAGCACCCCGACCGAACGGATGCCATGGCCGCCCGCAATACGCGACTGATGCGCTGCACCCCCGACGATCTCTTCGCGGTGCTCTCGGACGGGTGGCTCTACCCCGTGTGGGTCGTGGGGGCCGCGCGCATGCGCGACGTCGATGAGCAGTGGCCGCGAGAGGGCTCGCGCATCCACCACTCGCTCGGCGTGTGGCCGATCATGATCCACGACGAGACGGAGATCGTCGAATGGGACCCTCCGCGTCGGCTGCGGTTGCGCCCGGAGGCCGGCATCGTGGGCCGGGGTGTCATCCGGATCGACGCACGACCGCACCCGGCGGGCACCGCCGTCACGATCATCGAGGAGCCCGTGTCGGGCGCGGCATCCGTCCTCCCGGCGCTGCTGTGGAAGCCGATGCTGACGGTGCGCAACCACGAGTGCCTGAACCGCTTGGCCTTCCTCGCCGAGGGCCGCCGCGCCGAGCGCGAGGCTCGCGAACTCGATCACCGCACCGAGACACCCGAACCGCGCGAGGGCACCGCGTCACCGCAGGCGCGGCGCGACATGCGCGAAGCCGGCATCTGAGCCGCGATCACCCACGACCACCGCCCCCGGCGGCTCGCGCTGATCAGCGAGGAGCGCCGGGCCATGTGATAGGGCCCCGGACGAAGCGTTTCCCCCGCGGAACACCGCTCCTCACGCCCTCCCTGAGGCCCCCCGCGGCACACCCCACACCACGCTCACCGCGCGGGACGCTCCTCGGCCCCCGTCGATCCGGGCTGCTCGGTGCTGTGGCGCAATTCGTCGACGTAGAGGTTCGCCTCGTCGGTGGTGCGGTTGCGATACGCTGCGCGGCCCACCATGTGCGCGGCGAGCGGCGCCGTGGCGAACTGGATGAGCACGATCGGGATGCCGAAAGCCAACGCCTCCCACGAGCGCAGCGACAGCTCGACCGCGACCACGATGAGCAACACGCCGAGCACCTGCGGCTTCGTCGCCGCGTGCAGACGCGTCGGGACATCGCGCCAGCGCAGCAGCCCGATGGTCGCGGTCAGGCACAGCATCGCGCCGATCAGCACGAGCACGAGCGCCAGGGTGTCGAGGACGGACTCGATGGTCATCGCGGATTCTCCTTCCGCGCGACGAAGCGGGCGACGGCGATCGAACCGAATACGCCGATAGCCGCGATCACGAGCATCGCGGGCAGCGATCGCGTGTGCTGGTTGATCACCATGTCGGCGCCCAGGATGCAGACCACCTCGGTGAGCAGCACGTCGGCGGCGACCGCGCGGTCGAGGATCGACGGTCCGATGACGAGGCGGATAAGGGCCAGCACCGCGGCGACCGCGAAGACGATCAGGATGAGGACGACGAGCACGGTGTTCACAGCGGGGTCCTCCGCTCTCCGAGGGGTGCGTCGGCGTCGTGAGCCGAGCTGTCGGCGATGCGGGCCCGGAGCTCCAGCAGCTCCTCCTTCGACCCGACCGCCCGCGTGATGCGCGCCTCCCACGCGAGCACGACACGGCGCTGGTGCTCGGCATCCTCGTCGTCGCGTACACCGATGGTGTGCAGGAACAGGGTGCGGTTCTCGCGATCGACATCGACGATCAGCGACCCCGGGATGAGGGATGCCGTGACCGCCGTGTGCGCCATGATGACGTCGTCATCGACGCGGAGCGGCACCGCGATGATCGCGGCACCGGGCTGACGTCGGAAGTCCAGCACCTGCCACGCCACGATCAGCGAGCCCTTGATGACCGCCCCGAGGAAGGTGATCACGAAGACGAGGCCGTACCAGAGGTTGATGCGGCCGGACAGCTCCACCGGCGGCAGGCGGAACACGCGCGTGACGAACACCGCCATGACGAGTCCCGTGAGCAACCCGAGCCACGTGAGCTGGCCCCATAGCAGCATCCACAGCGCGACGAGCCACACCAGCAGCGGGAGCTGGTGCAGGAAGAGCGCGATCTGGGAGCGACGCGACGGGCTCACGGCTGACCCGCCTGTTCCTGCAGCTGGACCAGGCTCACGCCGTCCGAGATCGTCACGCCCGCGCGCAGGCACATGTCGAGGAGCGGACCGGCGAACACGGTGAGGGCGAGGGTCACGACCACCATGCCGGCCGTCGCCATCGTCATGATCCGCGGAATGGTGCGACGCTCGGTCGAGATGGTCGCGGCGGGGGCGTTGCCGAGGTAGGCGATGCGCTCGGTCGTCTCCGCCGAGTCGTCGTCTTCGCGCCAGAACGACAGGTTCCAGGCCCGCATGAGGGCGTAGAGCGTGAGGATCGAGGTGACGATGCCGCCGACGATCAGCACCATCATCACCGGCGTGCCGACCTCGGCCGCGGCGTCGAACAACGCGTACTTGCCGATGAAGCCCGAGAACGGCGGCAGACCGCCCAGGTTGATCGCCGGGATGAAGTACAGCACCGCCAGCAGGGGGGCCGCGCGCATGAGCCCCTTCACCTTGAGGATCGAGGTACTCCCGGCGCGGCGCTCGATGAGGCCGACGGCGAGGAACAGGGTCGTCTGCACGATGATGTGGTGGACGATGTAGTAGATGGTCGCCCCGATGGCCAACGGGGTGTTGATCGCCAGCCCGAAGATCATGTATCCGATGTGGCTCACGAGGGTGAACGACAGGATGCGCTTGAGCTCGGCCTGCGCCACGGCGCCCAGGATGCCGACGATCATCGTCGCCAGAGCGACCATCATGAGCATGAAGTTCAGGTCGTTCGCGACGAACAACTGCGTCTCGGTGCGGATGATCGCGTAGACGCCGACCTTGGTGAGCAGTCCCGCGAACACCGCCGTGACCGGCGCGGGCGCTGTGGGATAGGAGTCGGGCAGCCAGAACGACAGTGGGAACACGGCGGCCTTGATCGCGAAGGCGAGCAGCAGCATCAGGTGCAGGATCGTCTGCGTGTCCTGTGGGAGCAGAGCCATGCGCTCGCTGATCTGCACCATGTTGACCGTGCCGAGGGCGCCGTAGACCATCGCGATCGCGGCGAGGAAGAGGATCGACGAGACCAGCGACACCACGATGTAGACCACGCCGGTGCGGATGCGCGATTCGGTACCGCCGAGGGTGATCAGCACGTACGAGGCGACGAGGAGGATCTCGAAGCCGACGTAGAGGTTGAACAGGTCGCCCGCGATGAAGGCGTTGAAGATGCCCGCGCCGAGGATGAGGTAGGCCGGATAGAAGATCGAGACCGGGGTGTCCTCGTCGTTGTCGGCCGCCCCCTGGCCGATCGAGAACAGCAGCACCGCCAGCAGCACGATGCTCGTGACGACCACGAGGAGGGCGGCGAGCACGTCGACGTAGAGCACGATGCCGAAGGGGATGTCCCAGGCGGCGATCGCCACCGCGATGGGTCCACCGGTGTCGACGGCCACGAGCAGGATCGCGCCCAGCACCAGGACCGCCGTCAGCGACGCGACCGATACGACGATCTGCACCTTCTTGCGCCGACCGAAGACGAGGTTGATGGCGGCACCGATCAAGGGGATGCCGACGAGCAGGGGTACGAGCGCGCTCACGGGCGATCACCGTCCTCGGAGTCGCGGGAGGAGTCGTTCGGGCGAGGCGGTTCGCGATCCACCGCCACCCGGTCGACCGGGGCGTCGTCGACGAGCTGCGACAGATCGCCCTGGTGGAGCACGCGGATGGGAGACGCGACATCGCCGACGAAGTCGGTGGTGACGTCCTCGTCGTCGGAGCGGGACTCCTCGTCCATCGCGTCCTCGACCTCGTCGGCCGTGCGCGTGCGCAGGGCGAGGTCGTCGGCGTCGTCAACGACCGTGTCGGCCTGACCGAGCTGCCAGGAGCGGTAGATCAGCGCGAGCAGGAACGCCGAGATCCCGAAGGTGATCACGATCGCGGTGAGGGTCAGCGCCTGGGGCAGCGCGTCGGACATGTCCGTGGCATCCGTCTCGCCCCCGTCGTAGAACGGCGCGCGGCCGGGCGCGCCCATGACGACGAGGAGCAGCAGATTGGCTGCATTGCCGAGGAGCAGGAATCCGATCAGCACGCGGGTGAGGCTGCGCTCGAGCATGGCGTACACGCCGCACGCGAAGAGCACGGCCATGACGATGATCAGCACGAGGGAGATGCTCACGAGGGCACCGCCTCTGCGTCTTCGGGCCGCATCGACTGCCGATCGACCTCGGCGCCGAGACTGCGCAGCACGTCGAGCACGAGCCCGATCACGACCAGGTAGACGCCGATGTCGAAGACGGTGCTGGTGACGAACTCCCAGTGGCCGATGACGGGCAGCTCCCCTTCGAAGGTGAAGCTCTGCAGGGGCGCGAAGCCGAAGAGCATCGGCGCGAGCGCGCACAGCACGGCGATCGCCATGCCCGCACCGAGCAGTCTCCCGGCGTCGGTGGGCGCAGCCGCACCGAGCTCCCAGCGTCCGCCGGCGATGTAGCGCATCACCAGACCCATACCCGCAACGAGCCCACCGGCGAACCCCCCTCCCGGAAGGTTGTGACCGGCGAACAGCAGGTAGAGCGACACGATCATGATCGAGTGGAAGAGCACCCGGATCACGATCTCGAGCAGGATCGACCGGTTCTCCGGCTGCACCTTGGATCCCGAGACGAGCCACGCACGGGGCGCCCCGGTCTCGCCGACGCGCTGAGCGCGCACGCCCTCGTCGGTCTCGACCAGTGGGCGGCGCCGACCGAGGCCGACGACGCTGCGCGCGGTGCCCGAGCGGCGGGCGAGGTTATCACTGCGGTCGGTGATGAAGACGAGGGAGGCCACTCCCGTGGCAGCGAGCACGAGCACCGACAGCTCGCCCATGGTGTCCCAGCCGCGGAGGTCGACCAGAGCGACGTTGACGACGTTGCGTCCGTGGCCGATCTCGTACGCCAGGGGCGGCCATTCGAGCGAGATGGGGAGGTCCTGCCGGGCGCCGGTGGCGACGATCGCGACGAGGGCCATGGTGAGTCCCACACCGGCGCCGAGCACGGCCCGCGCGATCGGGGCGACCGATTCGTTCTGCTCGCCCATCCGCGCGGGGAGGCGTCGGAGCACCAGGGCGAACACCACCAGGGTCACCGTCTCGATGAGCACCTGGGTGAGCGCGAGGTCGGGGGCGCCGCTCGTCGCGAAGAGCACCACCATGCCGAGGCCGGTCACCGACACCAGCGCGACGCCGGTGTAGCGCTTGCGGGCGCGCACGGCGAGGATGCCGGCGGCGATCATGATGGGCGCCGAGATGAGCTGCGCCGGCGACTGCCAGGCGTCGAGCTGGGCGCGCCATTCTCTCGACGAGATGAGCGCGGTGCCTTCGGCGACCACCAGCACCACGAAGATCGTGCCGACGTAGAACGGGAGCGAGCCGCGCTGGAACCGGGCGGTGATCCATTCGGAGGTGTGGTCGATGGAGCGGAGCGTGAGGTTGTAGACGTCGTTGGCGGTGAAGGGCAGCACGCGCCGACGCGTGTGCAGCTGGGTCTTGCGCACCACCCAGAACACGCCCGCGCCGAGCGCCAGCGTGCCGAGCGAGATGAAGAGCGCCGGCTCCAGACCGTGCCAGAGTGCGAGGTGGTACGGGTAGTCGGGCGCGGGGACACCCGGCGTGGCCTCGGGCAGCCCGTCGGCGTAGGGCGCGAGCCAGTGGTCGACGATCGGGGCGAGGAACCCGAGAGCGAGCGACGCGGCCGCAAGCAGGACCGGCGCCGAGAGGAAGCCGATCGGGGGATCGGGCCAATCGGTCGTCTCGACGTCCCGCTTGGTCCAGTAGGCACCCCACAGGAACCGGATGCCGTACGCCGCCGTGAGAGCAGAGCCCAGCACGACGCCCACCAGGGCGACGACGCCCCACCCGGCGCCGGCCTCCGCCTCGTGCAGCAGGGCAGTGAGCGCGGTCTCCTTCGCGACGAACCCGAGGGTCGGGATGACGCCCGCCATCGAGGCGATCGCGATGAACGAGGCCGTGGCCATGACCGGCGCCTGGCGCCCGAGGCCCGAGAGCTGCCCGATGTCACGGGTGTTGAGCTGGCGGTCGATGACGCCGACGATGAGGAACAGGCACGACTTGAACAGCGCGTGACTGAGCAGCAGCGCGACGCCGGCGAGCGCAGCATCCCGTGTTCCGTAGCCGAGCATCACGGTCAGGAAACCGAGCTGGCTGACGGTGCCGAAGGCGAGGATGCGCTTGAGGTCGCGTTCGCGCAGCGCCTGGAACCCGCCCAGCAGCATGGTGAAGACGCCGAGCGTGATGAGCGTCGGGCGCCAGAAGGGCGTCTCGGCGAAGCCGGGGGCGAGGCGCGCCACGAGGTAGATGCCGGCCTTCACCATGGCCGCGGCGTGCAGGTACGCGCTGACCGGGGTGGGAGCCGCCATGGCGCCGGGGAGCCAGAAGTGGAAAGGGAAGATGGCCGACTTGCTCAGCGCGCCCACGAGCAGCAGCAGCACCGCGATGTCGACGACGGTGCCGGTGGGTGGATCGGCGAGGATCGCCGACAGGCTCGACGTGCCCGCCTGCACCACCACGAGCACGACACCGATCAGCATGACCAGGCCGCCGAGCGTCGTCACCAGCAGCGCTTGGAGCGCCGCACGTCGGCTGGCGGATCGGGCGTGGTAGTAGCCGATCAGCAGGTAGGACAACACGCTCGTGACTTCCCAGAGCATGATGAGCACGACGAGGTCGTCGGTCAGGACGAGCCCGTACATCGCGCCGGCGAAAGCCAGCAGCACGGCCGAGAACTGCCCCACACCCTGGGTCTTGCCGCGGAAGTACCAGCGGCAGTAGAGCATGACGAGGGCACCGACGCCGGTGACGACGAGCGTCAGGAGCCAGCCCAGCACGTCCATCCGCATCGACAGCGAGACGTCGATCGCCGGAATCCAGCGGTATTCCTCGAAGGGAATGTTCCCGGAGAACACCGCAGGGGCGAGCACGATGGCGTACGCGAAGGCGAGGGCCGGGAGGACGGCGGCCACGTAGAACGCGCGCGGGCCGATGCGCGAAACCAACCACGGCAGCAGGAGCGGGAGCGCCGCGAACGCGCCGAGGAAGATCAACATGCGCGGGCCTCCTCGGGGTCGACGGGCGGGTGCCCGGGCTCTCGGGGTGTCGTACCTATTCTATGCGGCGCATGAGAGTCCACGAACCCACGGATGTCATGTGGTAAGCGGCGGTCCCGTCGTGGTGCCGGCGCGGAACGTGCACTCGAGATCGAGGCCTGACGGCGTGGCGTCTTCGAGCATCGCCGCGACCGCCTCGCCCGCCGCTCGGCCCTTGGCGGTGGCGGGCTGGACGAGGGTCGTGAGGACATGGGGGGCCAGCCCGTCGACGACCACGCCGTCGAACCCGGTGACGCTGACGTCCTGCGGAACCCGAAGACCCGCTTCTTCTGCGGCCCGGATGACACCGGCGGCGAGCAGGTCGCTCTGCGCGATAACGGCCGTCGGTCGACGCTCCGCGAAGATCGCGCGACCCGCGATCGCCCCCTCGTCGATGGAGCTCGTCGCCGCCGCGAGGGCGGGGGCGTCGGGGAAGACGTCTCTCGCGCCCCGCAGACGGTCGGCGGTCACGTCGACCCCGACGACGGCGTCGTCCGCGATCCACCCGCGCCGTCGGCCGGCGTCGATCGGGAGCGTGACGATCACCACGTCGTGGTGCCCGAGGGAGGCGAGGTGGCGTGCCGCCGCGCGCTGCGCGTCGGTGTTGTCCAGCAGCACGCGGGGGATCCCCTCGCCCGCATCGCCCTCGACCACGACGACCGGGATGCCGCGACCGCGAACGATCTCGAGCGAGTCCCTCATGCGCGGGCTGCATCCGATGAGGACGGCGGCGTCGATGGGCGCCGTGTGCAGCGACGGCTCGCTGACCGTCACGCCGTCGTCGCGAAGCAGGAGAAGGGCTGCGCCCAGTCGTGAGACCCCGTCGGCCAGGCCGTCCATCATGTGAGTGGTGACCGGGTCGAGGAAGGCCGTGCCGAGGTGCTGATCGAAGACGACCCCGACGATGCCGGAACGCCCGCGCCGCAACGACGCCGCCCGTGGATCGGGGCCGGTGTAGCCGAGGCTCTCGGCGGCCGCGAGGACGCGGGCGCGGGTCGCCTCGGACGTGGGCGTCTTGCCGCTGAAGACGACGGACGCGGTCGACGGCGAGACGCCGGCTTCGCGGGCGACGTCGTTGATGGTCGCACGACGGGAGCTCACGGGGCGATGCTACCCGGGGCGGTGGACAAACTCCGAATCGATTCGATCGATGCCGAATCGATTCGGTACAGTGTGGGCATGCACTCCACGTTGACCCGCTCCCAGCTCGTGCGCTGGCACGTCGCGATCTGCGCGATCTTCCTCGCGAGCGGTCTGAGCATCTCGACCTGGGCGTCCCGCGTGCCCGCCATCCGCGAGTCCCTGGGCATCGAGAACTCCGGCGTGGGACTGCTCCTGCTCGGCATGGGCGTGGCATCCATCATCGGGCTCTCCATCGCCCCGGCCGTCATGGCACGCATCGGCGCACGCTCGGGCATGCTCGTCGCGCTCGTCCTCGTCGGAATCGGCCTGGCGGTCATCGGGTTCGGCGCCGACACGGTGCAGCTCTTCGGCGTGGCTCTCGTGGGCCTCGCGCTTTTCGGGTTCGGTAACGGCGCCGTCGACGTGATGATGAACGTCGAGGGTGCGGCGCTCGAGAAGGCGACCGGCCGCACGATCATGCCGCTGCTGCACGCGTTCTTCAGCTTCGGCACGGTGATCGGTGCCGGCCTCGGCTTCCTCGCCGTGACCCTCGGCATCCCGGTCATGGCGCACTGCGTCGCGATGGGTGTCGTGATCCTGGTCGTCGCGTTCGTGTCGGTGTCCAACGTCCCTCGCGCCGAGGTCGCGATGGACGCCCCCGCCGTCGAGGAGCGCGCGCACTGGCGCGAGCGCCTCTCCGTCTCGCTTCAGGCGTGGCGCGAGCCGCGCACGTACACGCTCGGCGTGATCATGCTCGGCATGGCCTTCGCCGAGGGCAGCGCGAACGACTGGCTCCCCTCGGCCGTGGTCTACGGGCACGGCGCCCCCGAGGAGGCCGGTCCGGCGGTGCTCGCCGTGTTCTCCGTCGCCATGACGATCGGGCGCATCGTCGGCGGTCCGGTCGTCGACCGACTCGGCCGCGTGCTCGTGCTGCGGGTCCTCGCCGGCACGGCGGCCGCGGGGCTGCTGCTGTTCATCCTCGCGCCGTTCGGTCCACTCGTCTTCGTCGGTGCGGCTCTCTGGGGCCTCGGTGCCTCCCTCGGCTTCCCGATCGGCATGTCGGCCGCCGCCGACGACCCCGCCAAGGCCGCCTCTCGCGTGGCCGCCGCCGCCACGATCGGCTACGTCGCGTTCCTCTGCGGCCCGCCCATCCTCGGGTGGATCGGCGACCACATCGGCCTGCTGAACACCCTGCTCATCGTGGTGGGGCTGATCGTGGCATCCGGTCTGTTCTCGGGAGCCGCCAAGCCCCTCGTCGTCGACAAGGCCACGGCCCCCGAGCCCGCCGAGCCCGCGCGGCGCGATTAGGCTCGTCGGGTGCGTCTCGTCATCGCCCGTTGCTCCGTCGACTACACCGGCCGCCTCAACGCGCATCTCCCCCTCGCCACCCGACTGCTCGTCCACAAGGGCGACGGCAGTCTGCTGGTGCACTCCGACGGCGGCTCGTACAAGCCGCTGAACTGGATGAGCCCGCCGTGCGCGCTCACGATGGAACAGCCCGACGAGGTCGACGTCGAAGACGGTGTCATCGAGCGGTGGCGCGTCACGCACGCCAAGACCGGTGACGCGCTGCTCGTGCGCATCCACGAAATCTTCCACGACACCGCCCACGACCTGGGCGTCGATCCCGGCCTGATCAAAGACGGGGTCGAGGCCGACCTGCAGCGCCTGCTGGCGGAGCAGGTGTCGGTGGTCGGTGAGAACCTCACGCTGGTGCGCCGCGAGTACCCCACCGCCATCGGTCCCGTCGATCTGCTGCTGCGCAACGACGACGGTCGCGGCACCGTCGCGATCGAGGTCAAGCGCCGGGGAGACATCGACGGCGTCGAGCAGCTCACCCGTTACCTCGAGCTGCTCAACCGCGACCCTCTGCTCGCCCCGGTCACGGGCGTCTACGCCGCGCAGGAGATCAAGCCGCAGGCGCGGGTGCTCGCCACCGACCGCGGCATCCGGTGCCTCACCCTCGACTACGACGAGATGAAGGGCGTGCAGTCGGGCGCTCCGCGGCTGTTCTGACGAACGCGCCGCGCAGCTCGACAGGTCGTCCGCCGGCCCCCTATCCCTGTTCCGCGAATGCGCACGAAGGAGCAGTTGCTCACGGGGCAGCTCGAACACCGGCGAAACCGCTCAGCGAATCAGGACAAGAGAACGCGGCCCGACGCTCGCGCCGTACCCTGAGGCCATGGCCGCCCGTATCCGACGAGTGCTCCCAGTCCTCCGTCGACTCGTGAGGTGCGGGGCGCTCGGGTTCGCGTGCGGCGCGGTGCTCGGCGCCCTCTTCGTGTTGATCGGGTGGTTCCCGTCCGCTCTCGCGATGCACGCGGACAATCCGGAGTTCCTTGTCCCGTCTCTGCTCGCGTGGTGCGCCGCCTGGGCCGTCGTCTGCGGAGCGCTGGGCCTCGTCGTGGGCGTGATCGTGAGCGTGCTCATCGACGTGGGCGACCGGCTCCCCGATCTCCCCCCGCGTCGATAGGGCCTCGACGACCGTGCACGTCGCGCCCCCGAGCCCCGGCATCCGATCGACCCGCCGGGATGCCGCCCCGGTAGCGTGGGACGCATGCCCGAACGCTCTCCCTTCTCGTGCGTCCTGTGGGACGTCGACGGAACACTCGTCGACGCATCCGAGGGGATCCTCCGCCGTCTGACGATCACGCTCGACCACTTCGGGCGCACGCCGCCCACGCGCGGCGAACTGTCCCGCTGGATCGGCCCGCCCATGTTCGAGTCGTTCCAGGTGAACGTGGGGATGACGGCCGAGCAGGCCGTCGAAGCCGTCGCCTTCTACCGCGGCTTGAACAAGAGCGAGGGTTACACCGTCAGCGCGCGGCTGTACCCCGGTGTCGGCGAGCTGGTGCACGATCTGCACGCGGCCGGCGTCCCCCAGTCGACGGCGAGCTCAAAGCCCGAGGTGCAGGTGGTCGCGCTGATGGACCACTTCGGTCTGGCTCCCGACCTCGAGGCCATGGTGGGAGCGACCCTCGACGAACGCACCCTGAGCGCCAAGTCCGACATCGTGCGCGAGGCGTTGCGTCGCCTCGAGGCCGGCGGCGCCGACATCTCCCGACCCGTCCTGATCGGCGACCGTCACCACGACGTCGAGGGCGGGCGGGATGCCGAGGTGCCGGTGATCTTCGTGCGGTGGGGCTTCAGCTGGCCTCACGAGGCCGAGGGCGCTCAGGCGGCGGTCGACGACGTCGACCAACTGCGGGCGCTCCTCCTCGTCCACGATGCCCCCGCCGTGGAGACCACCGCCGGTGCCTGACCTCGCGTGGGCGGTTCCGGCGGCGATCGCCCTCGCCGTCGCCGTCCTCGTGGTGGCCGTCGTCGTCGTTGCGGTGCGCCTGCAGCGTCGTTCTCCGCGTGCCCGCGCGGCCGCCGCGGAAGCAGTGTCGGTCGCTGCGGCATCCCTCCTCGCGCTCGATGAGGCCGTGGACGACCTGGATCTGGCGTTCGAGGCCGCCGACGCGCTCGACGCCGCCGACCTGCCGACCGATCTCCGACGCGCTCGAACCACGGCGCACCGCGCACGCGACCGGGGCTTCGGCGATGTGCTGACCCTCGAGGCCGACACCGGCGTCGCCACCCGCCGACGCGACCAGGCGCGGCGTACCGGCGAGTCGTTGAATGCCCAGCGGGAGCAGATCGCGACCATGCGCACCCGCCTGTCGGAGTGGGCACAGGAGCACCGCTCGCCGGACCGCCTGCTCGCGGCCGCGCGCGATCGACGCGACGAGCTGGTCGCGACGTCGGGTGACCCCGAGCCCTTGATCGCCGCCCTCCGCGCGCGCTTCGACCACGCCGACTGGGCCGCAGCCGCGTCCGCCGCGTCCGCGGCGAGCGCCGCACTGGCCGCGGCCGACGCGGCCCTCGACCGCGCCGCCCGGGATCCCGTCGGCGACCACCTCCTCCACGCCACCGCCTCCCTGCGCCGCGCGGGACAGCACCTTCGCGCGGTCGAGGATGATCACCGCATCGCCCTGCAAGCCGCCGACAACGCCGACGCCGAGGTGGCGGCCGGGCGCGTCGAGCTCGACGAAGCCCTCGGTGTCGCGACCGCGCGTCCGGACGCGTGCCAGCCCGGTGCGGCGGAGCGGCTGCGCTCGGCGGCCGCCGAGCTCGACGACGCCGCGGCCTCCGCATCGAGACGCCCGCGCGAAGCCATCGCCACAGTCGCCCGCGTGCGGGAGGATCGCGACGCCCTGCTCGGCGACGCGGTGAGCATGCGCCGGCGCCTCGAGGCGGCACGCGCAGCCCTCCCCGGCACCCTGGCCTGTGCTCGGGCGGACCTCGCCGCCGCCGAGATGCGCGACGCGGAAGCGGGCGATGCCCCGGGAGACGGCGTGCCCGATGACGCGAGCCGCATCGCCCGGCGTCTCCGCGTCGAGCGCGCGCGTCGACATCTGGCCGAAGCCCGCGCCGCCACGGACGCCACGCGAGCCCTCGCCGCCGCCCGCGCCGCCTGGGCCGCGACACGCTGACCTCCCGCCCGGAGGGCGCACCTCGGCGTCCTCACGCGCGCCGTGCCCGTGCCCTATCGTGAGCGGCATGGCGCAGCAGACCCTTGCCACTCGCTCGCTCGCGGTGGCGAAACGCATCCCGGTCACGCTGGTGCTCGCCGGCGTGCTTCTCCTCGTGGGGGTGCTGTCCAGCGGTCTGTGGCGGTCGTTCACCGGCTCCGAGCTGTTCCCCGCCGTCGCCTACGGCCTCCCCGCTCTCGAGGCGGGTCGATGGTGGACGCCGATCACCGGAACGTTCTTCGTCAGCGCCCCGTGGGTCTATCCCGCCGGCATCCCGCTTCTCGCGGCCATGGGCTTCCTCGAGGTGCGCCGTGGCTCGCGCGTCGCGGCGACCACTTTCGGCGGCGGCCAGCTCTTCTCCGTGCTCGCGGCCTCCGCCTTGCTGTGGGCAGCAGCGTTCCTGCCCTGGACCTGGGCTCAGCAGCAGGCGGCCGCGCTCGACGTGGGCCCCTCGGGTGGGCTGTTCGCCTGTCTCGCCGCCGCCCTCGCGCTGCTCCCGTCCCCGTGGCGGTTGCGCGCGTGGACGGTCTTCCTCGCCGTCCTGGCGGTGTCGTTCTTCTACTACGGCTCGCTCCCCGACCTCGAGCACGTGCTAGCGGTGCTCCTGGTGCTCGCCATCGACCGGTCTCTGCGCCCCCAGCGCGTGAGTGTGCGCGAGCAGCGTCTGGTCGCCTTCGTCGTGCTGTGCGCGCTCGGCGCGGTCGAGATCCTCGGGTACATCGCCCCGATGACCGGCCCGTTCGGCTCCTCCGCTGCCACGGCGGGATCGTGGATCGATGTCGCGGTCAACACCGCCGTCGTCCTCCTCGTGGCCACGGCACTACGACGTGGTCGCCGATGGGCGTGGATCGTCGTCATGATCTACAGCGCCCTGAACCTCGCGCTCGTGGTCCTCGTCGTGGGCGTCCTGTTGCTGTCCGGCGTGGACGGTATCGAGGCCGACGTGGATGCCGACATCAGCAGCGTCGTGGCGTCCTCGGCGTTGTGGGTCGTGGCGTCGGTCTACTTCATCCTGGTGCGGGCCGCCTTCCGCGCTCGCCCGCGCGCCGCGCTCGGTGATTCCCCGCCGCCGACGGTCGACGACGTGAAGAAGGAGCTGCACGCCACCGGCGGGGGCACCCTGTCGTGGATGACCACGTGGGACGGCATGTCGTACGCCCGCTTCGGTCGGGGTGTCGTGGCGTATCAGCGGCGCTCCGGTGTCGCCCTGGCGCTCGGCGACCCCATCGGTCCGCCCGAGTCCCGGTCGGACACCGTCCGACGATTCGTCGACCGCGCCGAGACGGCGGGCCTGGCGCCGTGCTTCTTCTCCGCCGGTGCGGCGACGCTCGCTGCGGTGCCGGCGGGGTGGCGCAGCATCGTCGTGGCCGACGACACCGTGGTGGATCTGCCGGGTCTGGAGTTCACCGGCAAGGCATGGGGGGCCGTTCGCACGTCCCTGAACCGAGCCGAGCGCGAGGGCGTGACATTCCGCCTCTCGCGCCTGAGCGACGAGACCTGGGGCGTGCGCCAGCAGCTGCGCGCGATCTCCGAGAGCTGGGTGGGCGACAAGGGTCTGCCCGAGATGGGCTTCACGCTCGGCACCCTGCACGAGGCGTCCGACCCGGAGGTGCGTGTCGCCCTCGCCGTCTCCCCCGCGGGTGATGTCGACGGGTTCCTGTCCTGGTTGCCCGTGTACGGCGAGGGAGCGATCCGCGGGTGGACGCTCGACCTCATGCGGCGGCGCGACGGGGGTTTCGGCCCCGTGATGGAGTTCCTCATCGGGGCCTCCGCCCGGCAGTTCTCCGCCGAGGGCGCCGAGGTGATGTCGCTCTCGGGCGCGCCGCTCGCGCACGAGTACGCGGAGGATGCCGGAGTGATCGCCGACCTGCAGACGCGCATGGCCGATCTGCTCGAACCCGTGTACGGCTTCGCCTCGCTGCACCGTTTCAAGCAGAAGTTCCACCCGCGCTACGAGACCATGTACCTGCTCTACCGCGATGAAGCGGATCTCACCCGAATCGGCGGCGCACTCACGCGGGCTTTCCTCCCGCACGCCACGATCCGGCAATTCGCCGCCGCGGGTGTCGATCTCGTCCGCAAAGACACGTGAAACGCCCCGGTCGACGTCTCCGTCGGCCGGGGCGTGTCCGAGTCGGACCCGAAGGTCAGATGACGCGGATGTCCTCCGCCTGCAGGCCCTTCGGGCCCTGCGCGACCTCGAACTCGACGCGCTGGTTCTCCTCGAGCGAACGGTAGCCGCCCGACTGGATGGCGCTGTAGTGGGCGAACACGTCCTGCCCACCGTCATCCGGGGCGATGAAACCGAAGCCCTTCTCCGAGTTGAACCACTTGACTGTGCCCTGCGTGCTCATCGTGATGCCGTTTTCCGCTCGAGCCGACACCGAGCGCGCCGGACTTTGCCCCCACGGTAATGGTCGGAATCCTCGTGCGCACGGCTCTGTGACACAAATGTTGCGAGGGCGTGTGGCGGCGGAGATCACCCGAAGCCCATACGACGCCCGGGCTGAGCAAAGCTCGAAGCCCGGGCGTCGACGGATCCCCCCGGATATGTCACGCGAGGCGTGACGTGATGACAATACCGGCGTCGGGGCGTGCGCGCGACACGAAAACGAAGAAATAGGTAACACCGACGATGTTCTGTGATAACCGCAACCCGTAAACTCCGCCACATGGATGGTCGCCGACGTGCTTCGGCCCTCGTCGACGATGCCTACCGGGCTCTCGGCGAGGCCATCGTCGACGGCCGACTGCAACCCGGCGACCGTCTCCGCGATGTCGAGCTCGCGGAATTGATGGGTATTTCACGCACACCGGTGCGCGAAGCCCTGCAGAAACTCGAGCGGATAGGCCTGGTGGAGGTCGCCGCCAACCGTTACACCCGGGTCGCGGAGCTGACGGATCGGGCCCGTACCGACATGCGCGAGTACGCCGCGCACACCATCGCGGGCGCCATCCGCGTGGCGTTGCCCCGCTGCACGGACGACGAGATCGCCGCCACGGTCGACCTCGTGGATCGTATGCGCGATGCCGAGTCCTCGCAGGCATACGTTCGGGCGATCCTCGTGTTCTATCGGCACATCGCGTCCGTTTCGCGCAATCTCGTTTTCGTCCGCGCGCTGGATCAGACCGACCTCGTGCTGCGGCGCAACCTGGACGGGTGGGAGTGCGTGTCCGACGACGCACGGGAGGTGCTCTTCCGGCAGCTCGGCGCGCAGATCACCGCCCGCGACACGAACGGCGCCATCTCGACCTTCCTCGCCCTGCACGGTTTCTCCTGAGCGCACAAGTCCGGCGAGCCCGACGACCGCCGCCGATAGCGTGACGACATGCCTCACATCGAGCTCCGCGATCTGCGAGACGAAGATCGGGATGCCGCTTTCTCAGCCTCCCGCGCCGGCGACTCCGCGTGGCCGCGCACGGTGTTCCACGATCGTCGCTCTTTCGACGACTGGACCGACCAGGGCGACGTCGTCGCTCACGCCATCGTCCAGGACGGCGTCGTGATCGGCGTCGCCGCGGCGATGGAGGTCGACGACGACCGGGAGATCATGCTCGCGGTCTCACCCGACGCCGACGCCGAGGCGTCGACGAACGCCCTTCGTCTGCTGACCACTCGCGAGGCCGAGCGACCGTTGTACGCGTGCATCGCCGGAAGCGATCAGCCGTCTCACGATGTGCTCGCGCGGATCGGGTTCGTCGAGCATCGGCGCGACGGCGGCGACGTCGTCTACGTCCTTCCGCCCACGCTGGAGTGACGTCGGCGCGGCCGTCCGATCCCCTGCGGCCACGCCACGATCCACGCGACGAGACCCCCGAGGATCAGGGCGACGAGGAACGAGAGGCGCGGACGGTGCATCCACCTCAGTAAAGCGTCAGGCCAGTCGCCGCGCGGCCTTCTCGACCTTCCTGAGCGCTGTCGGCACATTCGCGAGGTGGGCGTCAGCGCGATCCGCCGCGAGCGCGGCGACCGCGTCGTACGGGCGCGTGTCCTCCTGAGCCGTGAAGGCACGACGGCGCTGATCCGTCGCACGGTCTCGGAGCAGCAGATCGTCTCGGTGATCACCGAGCAGCTTGTGCACGCGCTTCGCCGCGCGAGCAACGCGCCTCACGTCTGCGCCGAGCACGTCGGCGTCGGCCCGGTCCACAGCTTCCGAGAGGTACCGCAGGCGACGGGCGGCTTTGCGCACGTCGTGGAGTCGGTCGAGGGTGCCGTCGCTGCGCCGCGCCGCGCGCGCCACGCGGTTCGCCTCCTTCCGGAGCAGTCGGCGGAAGACCTTCCTCGCCTTCGCGTCGTCCTCGCCGAGCTCCGCGCCCAGTCCGGCTTCGCGTACGAGCTGGATGCGACGACGCGACGCCTCGGTCTCGTGCTCTGTGACGACGTCGGCGTGGAGCTGGCGGTATGCGGCACGCTCGTCGCCGACGAGGCGGCGTCGCGCGTCGGCGTCGTCGATGCCGCTCTCCGCGAGAGCCTTCTCGGCCCGCTCCGCCCGCACCTCGGCATCCCGCGCTTCGCCGAGAACACGACCCCACGTCTTCAGTGCGTCTTCGAGTTCCTCGGCGTCAGCGGACGGGGTGATCCGGCGCAGGACCGCGAGGACACTTCTAAGCCGACGCACCGACGTGCGGTGCTGGTGCAGCCCGTCAGGCTCGTCGGCGAGAGCGGCGGCCTCGGTGGATTCGGCATCCGCCGACGCGATCTGGAGGATGCGTCGCGTCAATGTCTGCGCAGAGGGTGTGTCGTGAGGCATCCGCCCACGGTAGGGGGTGCGACGGTGCCATGGGCCCCGGTTGACTCGCCCCGGACACAGCGAAAGGCCCGGGGCGCGGTCCCACCGCCCCGGGCCTTCCTGACGTGATCGTCAGCTCTTCGCGCGACGCCCCACGATGAGGCCGTAGATGAGCAGAACGATGATCGATCCGCCGATGGCGAGCAGCCACGTCTGGATGGAGAAGAAGTCCTGCAGGGGGGCGTTGAAGAGGAGGCCGCCCAGGAACCCGCCGAGCAGAGCGCCGACGACGCCGAGCACGAGCGTGATGATCCAGCCGCCGCCCTGCTTACCGGGGAGGATCAGCTTGGCGATGGCGCCGGCGATGAGGCCGAGGAGAAGAAATCCGAAGAATCCCATTGGTGTTCCTTTCGCGAGTGTGAACCGATGCCCGCTCGAGGCGGGGTTCTCGTTACATCCAGGTTCCTCCCAGGAAGCGGAATCCGGGGGTGGGTTGCGCGGCGGCGGGAAGTCTGGTTCCCGTGCGCGCACGTTCCGGGCACGCGAGGCGGGAACGCGGGCGGACACCGGCCAGGACGCGCGACGTCGTCGTGACAAGCGGACGACCGACGCATTTCGTAGAGGTCGATTCATACACATCTTTTGAAGTCACCGAAAGTCCCAGTGAAAGATGAGGATCCCTCGCTATCATTGCTCTTGTGTGGGGGCACAATGGGAGGGGAGTGCTATGGCACTCGAACAGGTATTTCGTCGCCTCGATGACTTGGACGGATCCGAACTGGACTTGGATTCCACCCCGGTGTCGTTCGCTCTCGAGGGAGTCCAGTACTCCATCGACTTGACGCGAGCCAACACCGACAAGCTCCGTGAGGCCCTGGCGCCGTTCATCGCCGCCGCCAGGACCGCGGGCTTCGAACACGCACACCATCTGACGAGGTCGCAGCGCACGATGAAGCGTCGCGCGATCCGCGACTGGGCTCGGG
>NZ_JALGRP010000012.1 GCF_022815605.1 Microbacterium sp. VKM Ac-2923
GCTTCTCAAACGCCAACTTCCTCGGCATCCACACCCTCCACACCATGAGGGTGTTGCGCTAGCAACTGGAGACCACCCGAAAGACGTCCGGGTGTTCTGGACACTCGACCGAGAAGCGCCGGCGGGGCGGCACCGACACCACAGGCACCGACGCCACGGCACCGACACCGCACACGCTGACACCACAGGCACCGACACCACAGGCACCGACACCATGACGAGGGACGACGACATGACCACCCCCACCGCGCGCGATCTCGTCGCGCGTAGCAACCGGCTCGGCTCCGACCCGAAGGTCACCAACTACGCCGGCGGCAACACCTCCGCCAAGGGCACGGACATCGACCCCGTCACCGGCGAGCCGGTCGAGCTGCTGTGGGTGAAGGGCTCGGGCGGCGATCTGGGCACCCTCACCGAGAAGGGCCTGGCGGTGCTGCGGCTCGACCGCCTGCGCGCCCTCGTCGACGTCTACCCCGGCATCGAGCGCGAGGACGAGATGGTCGCCGCGTTCGACTACTGTCTGCACGGCAAGGGCGGGGCCGCTCCCTCGATCGACACCGCCATGCACGGCCTGGTGGATGCCGCGCACGTCGACCACCTCCACCCCGACGCCGGGATCGCGATCGCGACCGCGGCCGACGGTGAGGAACTCACGCAGAAGATCTTCGGCGACAAGGTCGCGTGGGTGCCGTGGCGTCGCCCCGGCTTCCAGCTGGGTCTCGACATCGCCGCCCTCAAGGCGCAGAACCCGCGGGCGATCGGCACGATCCTCGGCGGCCACGGGATCACGGCGTGGGGCGACACCTCCGAAGAGGCCGAGCGCAACAGCCTATGGATCATCGACACCGCGCAGGCGTACATCGACGAGCACGGTGCGGCCGCGCCGTTCGGCGGGGTGCGCCCGGGCTTCGCGGCGCTGCCCGAGGCGGAGCGTCGCGCCAAGGCCGCCGCCCTCGCCCCCACCATCCGCGGTCTGGCCTCGACCGACAAGCCGATGGTCGGCCACTTCACCGATGCCGACGACGTGCTCGACTACCTGGCATCCGAGAAGGCCCCGGCCCTGGCCGCGCTCGGCACGAGCTGCCCCGACCACTTCCTCCGCACCAAGGTCAAGCCGCTGATCCTCGACCTGCCGGCCGAGGCCTCGGTCGAGGAGTCGATTGCCCGTCTGCGGGAGCTGCACGAGCTGTACCGCGCCGACTACCAGGCCTACTACGACGCGCACGCCGTGGCCGAGAGCCCCGCGATCCGCGGCGCCGACCCGCTCATCGTGCTGGTGCCGGGCGTGGGGATGTTCTCGTACGGCGCGAACAAGCAGACCGCGCGGGTGGCGGGGGAGTTCTACGTCAACGCCATCAACGTCATGCGCGGAGCGGAGGCCCTGTCGACGTACTCCCCGATCTCGGATGCCGAGAAGTTCCGCATCGAGTACTGGGCGCTCGAAGAGGCCAAGCTCCAGCGGATGCCGAAACCGAAGACCCACCAGGGCCGTATCGCGTTCGTCACGGGTGCGGCATCCGGGATCGGCAAGGCCATCGCCACGCGTCTCGCGGCGGAGGGCGCGTGCGTGGTCGTCGCCGACCTGGACCTCGAGAAGGCGCAGGCAGCCGCGGCGGAGCTGGGCGGCGCGGACGTCGCGATCGGGGTGGCGGCGAACGTGGCGGATGCCGACGCCGTCCAGGCCGCGATCGATGCGACCGTCCTGGCGTTCGGCGGTATCGACCTCGTCGTCAACAACGCGGGCCTGTCGCTGTCGAAGCCGCTGCTGGAGACCACCGAGAGGGACTGGGACCTGCAGCACGACGTCATGGCCAAGGGCTCGTTCCTGGTGTCGAAGGCCGCGGCGCAGGCGCTCATCGCGCAGGGGATGGGCGGGGACGTCGTCTACATCTCGTCGAAGAACAGCGTCTTCGCCGGTCCGAACAACATCGCGTACTCGGCGACCAAGGCCGACCAGGCGCATCAGGTGCGCCTGCTCGCGGTCGAGCTCGGCGTCCACGGCATCCGCGTGAACGGCATCAACCCCGACGGCGTCGTGCGCGGCTCCGGCATCTTCGCCGCGGGATGGGGCGCCAACCGCGCCGCCACCTACGGCGTCGACGAGAAGGACCTCGGGCAGTTCTACGCCGACCGCACCATCCTCAAGCGCGAGGTCGTGCCCGAGAACGTCGCCGACGCCGTGTACGTGCTCACCGGTCCCGAGCTCACGCGCACGACAGGGCTGCACATCCCCGTCGACTCCGGCGTCGCCGCGGCCTTCCTGCGATGAGCGCGCACGCCTCGGGTGAGGCGGCGCGGAGCGCCGTCCGCGCCGTCGCCGCCGTCGACCTCGGCGCCACGAGCGGTCGCGTGATGATCGGCCGCGTCGGCGACGGGGTGTTCGAACTCGAACAGGTCGCCCGGTTCCCCAACGGCCCGGTCGAGCGCCCAGACGGGTGGCACTGGGACATCGACGCCCTCTGGACGCACGTGCGGGAGGGCCTCGCCGAGGCGCATCGCCGCGAGCCGACGATCGAGAGCATCGGGATCGACTCCTGGGCGGTCGACTACGGCCTCCTGGGCGACGGGGGGTTGCTCGCCGAACCGTTCCATTACCGCGACCGGCGAACGCTCCGGGGAGTGGATGCCGTGCACGCGGTCGTGCCGTTCGAGGAGCTCTATCGGCACAACGGTCTGCAGTTCCTCCCGTTCACCACCGTGTACCAGTACGCCGCCGACGAGCGGCTCACCGACGCGGAGACGAGCCTGCTCATCCCCGACCTGCTCGCCGAGCGCCTGACGGGTCGCCGCGTCGCGGAGCGCACGAACGCCTCCACGACCGGACTGCTCGACGTGCGAACGGGGGAGTGGAACCACGCGCTCGCGGAGGCGCTCGGCATCCCTGCCACGATGTTGCCGGGCCTGGTCGACCCGGGTGAGACGATCGGCACCACGGGCCGAGATCTGGGCGGTCTGCCCGTGATCGCCGTGGGGTCGCACGACACCGCCTCCGCGGTCGTCGCGGTGCCCCTGTCGACGCCGAGCGCCGCATACATCTCGTGCGGCACGTGGGGGCTGGTCGGCCTGGAGCTCCCCGAGCCGATCGTGACCGACGCGGCCCGCGCGGCGAACTTCACCAACGAGGGCGGGGTCGACGGGCGGATCCGGTTCCTGCGCAACGTCACGGGCCTGTGGCTGCTGAGCGAGACCGTGCGGGCCTGGAGCGAGGGCGACGGCGCCGCCGTGGATCTGCCGGCCCTGCTCGGCGCCGCCGCGACGCAGCCCGCGCCCGTGCGGCTGTTCGACGCCGACGACGCCTCGCTGTCCGCCCCGGGCGACATGCCCGCCCGCATCGCCGCGCTGCTCGGGATGCCGCACCCCCCGCCCGACGAGCGTCCGGCGTTCGCGCGGGTCATCGTCGAGAGCATCGCCGAGGCGTTCGCGCGGGCGGTGCGGACGGCCGGTGAGCTGGCCGCACGCGAGATCGACGTCGTCCACCTCGTGGGTGGCGGGGCGCTGAACGGCCTGCTGTGCCAGGCCACCGCCGATCGCTGCGGGCTGCCCGTGCTCGCGGGTCCGGTGGAGGCGACGGCGCTCGGCAACGTGCTGGTGCAGGCGCGCGCTCTCGGGGCCCTCGGCCCGGAGGCCACGCTCGAGGACCTCCGAGCCCGGGTGGTCGAGGCTTTCCCGCCGCGGCGGTTCGACCCGCGCGCGTGAGCCCTTCCCGTCGCCGGGCGGGTGTGCGTATTATGTGGTCAGACCACACGAAAGCGAGTACCTCCATGGTTCAGCGTCAGCTCCCCAAAGTCGGTGAGCTCCTCGAGCTCATGCAGTTCAAGAAGCCCGAGCTCGACGCGCGAAAGCGCCGCCTCGATTCCGCGCTGACCATCGCCGACCTGCGCACGATCGCGAAGCGTCGCACGCCCAAAGCGGCCTTCGACTACACCGACGGCGCGGCCGAGGGAGAACTGTCGCTCGATCGCGCCCGCCGGGCGTTCGAAGACGTCGAGTTCCACCCCGACATCCTGCGTCCGGCCGCCGACGTCGACACCTCGTGCGAGATCCTCGGCGGCCCCTCCGCCCTGCCCTTCGGTATCGCACCCACCGGCTTCACGCGCCTGATGCAGACCGAGGGCGAGACCGCGGGGGCATCCGCGGCGGCCGCCGCCGGCATCCCGTTCACCCTCTCGACCCTCGGCACCACCTCGATCGAGGGCGTGAAGGCCGCCAACCCGGCCGGGCGGAACTGGTTCCAGCTATACGTGATGAAGGACCGCGCCATCTCGTACGGTCTGGTCGAGCGGGCGGCTGCGGCCGGGTTCGACACGCTGCAGTTCACCGTCGACACCCCGATCGCCGGAGCGCGCCTGCGCGACAAGCGCAACGGCTTCTCGATCCCGCCGCAGCTGACCGTCGGCACGATCGTGAACGCCATCCCGCGCCCGTGGTGGTGGATCGACTTCCTCACCACGCCCAAGCTCGAGTTCGCCTCGCTCAGCACCACCGGCGGCACCGTCGGCGAGCTGCTGAACGCGGCCATGGATCCCACCATCGGCTACGACGATCTCGACGTCATCCGGGGCATGTGGCCGGGCAAGATCGTGGTGAAAGGCGTGCAGAACGTCGCGGACGCCGCGCGCCTGGTCGATCTCGGTGTGGACGGGATCGTGCTGTCGAACCACGGCGGTCGTCAGCTCGACCGCGCGCCCATCCCGTTCCACCTTCTGCCGAAGGTCGTGCGCGAGGTCGGGAAGGACGCCACGGTCATGGTCGACACCGGCATCATGAACGGCGCCGACATCGTGGCATCCATCGCTCTGGGGGCGAAGTTCACCCTCATCGGACGCGCCTACCTGTACGGCCTGATGGCCGGAGGGCGTCAGGGTGTCGACCGGACGATCGCGATCCTGCGCAGCGAGATCGAACGCACGATGACGCTGCTCGGCGTGTCGTCGCTCGCCGAACTCGAGCCGCGGCACGTCACGCAGCTCGCGCGCCTGGTGCCGGTGGATCCGCAGGCGGCCGACGCGCGCGTGTGAACGCGGGCGGGATGCCCGGACGCTGCGCGCAGCGAGGGTGAAACGCAGGGTGAAAACGTGTGGATGCGGGGGCTGCTGATAAAGAGCTCCGAAATGATGAGCGCTGAGCGCGTCTAAAATCAGCGCTCCTGTCGCCTGAAGCCTGGGGTAGATCCGCCCGAATGCGCAATTCGTCACCCGACACCGCGGTGTCCGAACACGGTGTCCGTGGCATCTCGGACACCGTGGTGCGCGGCGTTCTCCTCACCCACCCGGCCCCGACGATGACCGAGTTGCAGGCGCTCCTCGAGGTCGAGGCGGGCCCGGCGCCGCGCCTGTGGGTCGACGCCAGCGCGAGAGCCCTCGAGTCGTTGGTGATCGCGCGGACGCGGCTCGACGACATCGACGGCGCGCTCGAGCTGATCGACGCCCACTTCGTCGGCGGCCGCCTCCGCGTGAGAGCCGCCATCGCGACGGGCACGCGCTCCACCCTTCTGTCGGCCGTCGCCGAGGCCTACGCCGCCGCCGGATGCCCTCGGCGCGCAGGGCTGTACGCCACGGCCGCGCTGGCCTACGCCGACTCGCCCGCCGTCCGCTACCGCGCCGAGGCCGTGCGTGCGCTTGCCTATGCCCTGAACGGCGAGGTGGCCGCCGCGCGGGAGGCCATCGACCGGTGCGCCGGGATCGCCGGCACTCCGCCGACGCCGGAGCACCCGTGCTATGTGCTGCTGCTGGCCGAGATCCTCGTGGCATCCGCCGATCTCGACGCGGTGCGGCTGCGCAGGGTGGCGGGCAATCTCTACGATCACGCGCGGAGCGACCCGCACTGGATCTACACGGCGCGCTGCGCCGAAGCGATGGCCGCGCTCGGCGCGCGTCAGTACGTGGAAGGGCTCGCGCTTCTGTCGACCCTGGTCGGCGGCGCGGATTCGCTGTACAGCCACGCGATGGTGCGCGGGATGGCTCTGGGGGTGCTCGCCGACACCCTGCTCGCGCGCGGGGAGTCCCGTCGGGCGCTCGCCCTGCTCGACGGCGTGCCCTCTCCGGACGAGCACGCGCTCTGCTTCGACATGCAGCGTTCTTCCGCGTATCTGGCGCTGGGACGCCACCGTGAGGTGCTCGAGGCGACCGACGCGTGCATCGCGATGAGCCAGGAGCACTGCCTGCGTACCCTCACCCCGCTGCACGTCCGGCGGGCCATCGCGTACCTGCGGGTGAGCAACCTCACCGCGGCGCGCAGCTCGTTCGAGGAGGCCTTCCGCCTGGGCGAGAGTCTCGGCAGGTCGCTCACGCCCTACCTCACGCTCCCGCGGGAAGAACTCGGCACGCTCCTGGCCGATGTGATCACGCACCATCCGGAGTGGGCGGATGCCGCCCGAGACATCCGCGATCGTCTGTACCGGATGCCGACGAACGATACGCCCCCGCTCGCCCTGACGCCGCGCGAAGAACGGCTGGCGGCGTTGCTGCGGAGCCCGCGCACGGCCACGCAGCTCTCCGAAGAGCTGCGCGTGTCGATCAACACCGTCAAGACGCAGCTCCGCTCGATCTACGGCAAGCTCGGGGTCTCGTCGCGCGCGGATGCGGTGTCCTCGCTCGAGGCGTACGGCTTCTACGTCTGAGGGTCGGTCGCCCCGGCCCGACGCCCCTCCGCCGGGTTGTCGGAGGAGGGTGCGTCGGCATCCTCTCCCTCTTCGCGACGTGACGCGCCCGCACCGAGGGTGAGCGTCGAGGCGAGACCCAGAGTCAGGAAGGCCGCGGCGGTGAAGGCGGCGGCCCGGGTGCCGTCGCTGAACGCGGCGCGCGCGTCGCTCGCCACGTCCTGGGTCTCGGGTGACTGCTCCAAGCCCGCGATCGCGGCCCCGGCGCTGTCGACGACCTGCGAGACGACCTGATCGCGCTCGGCCGCCGACACCCCGCGATCGTCGAGAGCGGATGCCAGCACCCCCGCGGTCGTCGAGAACAGCACCGTTCCGAGGATCGCCACGCCCAGCGCCGCCCCCAGTTGGCGCGAGGTCGACTGCGTGCCGGAGGCCTGCCCGCTCGCGGCGGGGGGCACCTCGGCCAGCACGACACCCGTCAGCTGGGCGGTGGCGAGACCCACGCCGAGCCCGTAGACGAACAGGAACGGGACGAGGGGTCCCCACGCGGCATCCGGTCCGATGGTCAACGCGACGCCGGCGACACCCACGATCTCGGCGAGCAGGCCACCGCGGACGACCCAGACCGGGGCGACCTTGCCGCTCAGGGCGCCCGCGACGCCGCTCGCGACGAAAGAGCCGACGGCGAGCGAGAGCAGCAGCAGACCCGTCTGCAGGGCGTCGAAGCCGACCACGAACTGCAGCCACAGCGGGAGGGTCAGGATGATGCCGAACTCGCCGAGCGAGACCACCGCGGCGGCGATGTTGCCGTTGCGGAACGACGTGATGCGGAACAGATCGAAGGCGAGGAGCGTGGAGCGGCCGAGGCGCTGGCGGTGCAGGCCCCACGCGATGAACGCGACGAGAGCGATCAGCGCCACGGCGAACGCCAGGGGCACTGGGGAGAGGTCGAGGGGCCAGGTCCAGCCGCCGAGGGTCGGAACGGTGTCGACCGTCCACCACCCGTAGGTGCGACCCTCGATGAGTCCGAAGACGAGGGGCGCCATCGTGAGGACCGACAGCAGGGCGCCGACGCCGTCGATGCGTTCGGCGCGCTCGCTGCGCGACTCGGCGACGGTCAGGACGACCCCGATCACGATGATCACGCCGAGGGGGATGTTGATGCCGAACGCCCACCGCCACGAGAAGGCCGTGGTCAGCCAGCCTCCGAGCAGGGGGCCGACGGCCGCCATTCCGCCGATCGTCGAGCCCCAGACGGCGAAGGCGATGCCGCGCTCGCGCCCGCGGAAGGTGGCGTTGATGATCGACAGCGTCGTGGGCAGGATCATCGCTCCGCCGACGCCCTGCACGAGTCGCGACAGGATGAGCAGCCCACCCGTCGGCGCGAGCGATGCGGCGATCGAGGCGGCGGCGAAGATCACGACACCCAGCAGCAGGAGCCGTCGTCGACCGAAGCGGTCGGCGAGGCTGCCGAACACGAGCAGGAACGACGCGAAGACGAGGGTGTAGGCCTCCTGGACCCACTGCACCTCGGTCGACGAGATGGCCAGCTCTTCGACGATCGAGGGCACGGCGACGTTGACGATCGTCGAGTCGACGATGATCAGCGAGACGGCGATGCTGATGAAGACGAGCCCCGCCCAGCGGCGTGCGGCGTTGTTCCTGGACATGTAGCTAGCTTATCTAGCTATCTGCGCCGGCGCGAGGGGTTGCGCGACCGCTCGTCCACTCTGATCTCGCACGCTGTTCGGGCGCAATCGGCGCTTCGGGGCGCAAAGTTCTCGCCCCCGTGAGCGGAATGCGCCCCACACCTGAGAGGGGGAACCCCGCCGGACGCGGACGCACGGCGCACGGCCGGGAGTCGGTCAGGTGCCGTGGCGGGGGAGGTGCGCGGGGCGCGGGACGTGCTCGCTCGGCGGCAGCGGGATCGGTGTCGTGCCGGCGATCTCGTCGCTGAAGTCTTCGGGCTCCGGCGGGATGGTCCGGATGGGGCGCGTCTCGTCCACCGTGAGCCGGAAGCGTTTGGTCTCATGGCGGTGCACACGACCCGACGCCACTGTCCAGGTGACGCCGATCCCGCACGCGAGGAGCGCGACGACGGCGGCGAGTCCGATCGCCGTGCGCGGACCGAACTCCGCGGCGACGGCGCCGACCACGGGGGCGCCGACGGGGGTGCCGCCGAGCAGGATCGCCATGTACAGCGCGATCACCCGGCCGCGCAGCGCCGGATCGGTGGTGGTCTGCACGTAGCCGTTGGCGGTGGTGAGGGTCGTGACGACGCAGAAGCCGGTCAGCACGAGGGTCACGGCGTAGGTGGCGTAGCTGGGGGCGACCACCGACAGGGCGGATGCCACGGCGAAGCCGCCGGTGCCGACCACCACCACGCGCATCTGCGCCCGTTCGCGACGCGCGGCGAGAAGGGCTCCCGCGAGGGAGCCGATCGCGACGAACGAACTGAGCAGGCCGAAGCCGTCGGCCCCCCGTCCGAATTCGAGGGCCATCGTCGAAGCGAAGATCGGGAAATTCATGCCGAAGGCGCCCAACAGGAACACCATGACGAAGATGACGACGAGGTCGGGTCGGTGCGCGACGTAGCGGAACCCGTCGGCCAGGCGTGCGGGTCCGTTCCGCTTGGCGCGGGCGACCAGTTCGTGCGGCCGGATGACGAGCAGTGCGCCCAGCATCGCCAGGAACGTCACGGCATTGACGAGGAAGACCCACCCGGTGCCGACCAGCACGATCATCACCCCGGCGACCGCGGGACCGATGAGCCGGGCGGTGTTGAACGAGGCGGCGTTCAGCGCCACGGCGTTGGAGGCGTTCTCCTGCGACACCAGGTCGGACACGAACGCCTGCCGCGCGGGGTTGTCGAACGCCGTCACCACCCCGAGGGCCAGCGCGAAGCCGTACATGAGGGGGAGCGTCATCGCCCCGCTCAGCAGCAGGATGCCGAGGGCCACGGCCAACCCGAGGAGCGCCCCCTGCGTGCACATGATGAGCCTGCGCCGGTCGAAGCGGTCGGCCACCCATCCCGTGACGCTGACCAGGAGGAGCGGGGGAGCGAACTGCAGGGCCATGGTGATGCCCATGGCGGCGGCGTCGTTGTCGGTGAGCTGCGTGAGCACGACCCAGTTCTGGGCGGTGGCCTGCATCCAGGCGCCGACGTTGGACACGAGCGCTCCGACGAACCAGACGCGGTAGTTGAAGATCGACAGCGACCGGAACATCGATGTGCTCACCTGTCGGCCACCTTCTTCATGATCGGGGCCGCGCGGGCCAGGATTTCGCGTTCGTCGGGCGTCAGTCCGGCAAGGACCTCCTCGAGGAAGGCGTCGCGCTGCCGCACGGTCTCGTCCACGATCGTGCGGCCGTACGCGGTCAGGTCGATGTTCACTCGGCGTCTATCCACGGCATCCGGGAGGCGGGTGACGTACCCGGCTTCTTCGAGGAGCGAGACCGTGCGGTTCATCGACGGCGCGGTGACGCGCTCACGATCGGCCAGTTGGCCGAGCGTGTGCGCACCGTGCACCGTGAGGGCGGCGAGGACGGCGAACTGCCCGTCGCTCATGGTGTCGACGGCCCGCTGAGCCCGGAGGCGGCGAGCCAGTCGGAACGTCGCCATCCGCAGCTCGGACGCTGCGGCGCTGTGGTCATGACTGTTGTCGGTGAGGGGGGATTCGTCGACGCGGTCGTTCATGTTCCTGATCGTTAGCATAGCTCATTAGTCGTGCTAACGGAATGGATGCCGTGCTCCCGGCCGTCCCGTGGGCGGTCCGGGGTATCGACGGGCTCAGCTGCCCGCGTCCTGCGGGGGTCGGGGGCTTGGACGGGCTCAGCCCCCTGCGTCCCGCGAGGGGCCGGCGGCGCTGGCGCGTCGCCGTCGTACACTCGCCCCATGCCCGAGTTCGTCGATGCCTACGGCATCCCGATCGTCTACGACGTGCACGAGGCCGCCGAGCCGCGCGCGGTGGTCCAGCTGCTGCACGGCGTCGGCGAGCACGCGGGTCGCTACGCGGCCCTCATCGAGGCGCTCGCCGCGAACGGCTACACCGTGTACGCCGACGATCACCGGGGGCACGGGCGCACCGGACTTCGGCAGTGGGGCGGTGACCACGGCAAGCTCGGTCGACTCGGCCCGGGCAGGATGGATGCCGCGCGCGACGCCGTCTGGACGCTGACGCAGCGCATCCGCGACGCGCACCCCGACCTGCCCCTCGTGCTGCTCGGCCACTCGTGGGGGTCGTTCCTGGCGCAGATGCTGCTGGATCGGCATCCGGGCGCCTTCGACGCCGTCGTGCTGAGCGGGTCGGCCCTGCGCTGGCCGGGCTCGTTGAACGCGGGCGATCTGAACGCCCCGTGGAAGCACCTGCACGGCTCGGGGATGGAGTGGCTGTCGAGCGACGAGCAGGTCGGTCGCGACTTCGTCGACGACCCCCTCACCACGTCGACCCCGCTACTGCGCCTGTTCGGTCCGATCGAGGCGGCGAAGCTGTTCGGTCGGCCGCGGCGGAACCTCGGTCGGGACGTGCCGGTGCTGTTGATGGTGGGGCGCGACGACACCGTCGGCGGCCCCCGCAGCGTGCACAAGCTGGCGGATGCCTACCGCGAGCGTGCCGGCCTGACCGACGTGACGACGAGGGTCTACCCGGGCGCCCGCCACGAGATCTTCGCCGAGGTGCAGCAGGCCGAGGTGCGCGCTGATCTGCTCGCCTGGCTCGGCGCGCGCGTGCCGGCCCGCGGGGAGAGTCCGGCCTAGGACGCGTCCGATACACGCGCAGATATTGCGCGTACCGGCTACACCTTTTGGTTGCTATCCCGCAAAAGCCTGAGTACTGTCGGGAGGGCCGGGGGACCTCGACGCCGAGGCCCCCCGCATCCCCGAACCGCCCGCCATCCCCCTGGAGCGCGCTCCTCATCCGGTCCCGAGACCGGTCGATCGCGCGCGCCCGGATCGTCACGTCCCTCAATGAAGAACGGATCCCCGCGTGAACACTTCGGACCCCTCGACCACCCCCGACGTCGGAGCCTGGTTCATCGGCGCGCGAGGATCGCTCGCCACCACGGCGACGATCGGCATCCACGCCCTTGCCCTCGGCGTCACCTCGACGGTCGGGCTCACGACCGAGACCGACGCCGTGCGCGTCGCAGAGTTCCCGAAGATCACCGACATCGTCGTCGGCGGACACGACATCTCCACGACCCCGCTCGAGGAGCGTGCCGAGCACCTCGCAGCCGGAGGCATGTTCCCCGCAGCGCTCGTCGAGGCCGTCCGCGAGCGGCTGCGCGCCACCGAGGAGAACCTCCGTACGGTGCCCACGTTCGCCCCCACGCAGCAGGAGGAGATCGACCTGCTCGCCGCCGACATCGTGGACTTCCGTGATCGTCACGGTCTGCGGGAGGTCGTCGTGATCGACGTCTCGTCCACCGAACCCCTCCCGCCCTACCACCCCGGGTTCGAGGACGACGAGGTGCTGCAGACCGCCCTCACCACCCCGGGCGTGCGGGTGCTCCCGCCGAGCTCCCGCGCCGCCCTCGCCGCCATCGCGGCCGGTGCCGCCTACGCCGCGTTCACCCCCTCGGCATCCCTCAACCTCCCCGTCCTGCGCGCGCGCGCCGAGCGCGCGGGCATCGCGTACGCCGGTCAAGACGGGAAGACGGGCGAGACGCTGCTGCGCACCGTCCTGGCACCCATGTTCACCGCCCGCGGGTTCCGCGTGCAGTCCTGGGCGGGGACCAACCTGCTCGGCGGCGGCGACGGCGCCACCCTGGCAGACCCCGAGGCCGTGCGCTCGAAGCTCGTGTCGAAGAACCGGGGGCTGCACGCCCTCGTCGGCGACGACGTCGTCACCCCCCTGCACATCGACAACGTGCCCGACCTCGGCGACGTCAAAACGGCGTGGGACCACGTGAGCGCGACCGGATTCCTCGGCAGCCGGGTGACGCTCCAGACCACGTGGAGTGCGTACGACTCCGCTCTCGCGGCACCCCTGGTGATCGACCTCGTCCGATCGCTGTCGCTGGCCACCCGCGCCGGGCACGCCGGCGTCGTCCCCGCCCTCGGCTGCTTCTTCAAGGACCCGTGGGGCAGCGACGTGCACGGCTTCGGCGAGCAGACCGCGCAGTTCGTCTCGTGGGTGCACGAGACGGCGACGGCGGTGGCGGCGGCGCGGGTCGCCGCACCGTGACGCGGGCCGGCGACTACCTCGACCTCGTCCGTGCTCCGGCCTCGCTGACAGTCCTCGGCGACGCCCTCGTCGGCGCGCTCAGCGCGCGTGGCCCGGGCGGTGACGGCGCGATGCGCGCCGGTGCGCTCGCCGCCTCGTCGGTGTGCCTGTACAGCGCCGGAATGGCCCTGAACGACTGGGCGGATGCCGATCTCGACGCCGTCGAGCGACCGGAGCGCCCCATCCCCTCGGGGCGGATCTCGCGGGCGCGCGCCCTCGCCGTCGGCGCGGGACTCACCGCCGTCGGCGTCGGGTCGGCCTTCGCCGCCGGTCGCTCCTCGGGCCTGGTGTCGCTCGCGCTCGCGGGGGCGCTGTGGGCCTACGACCTGGTGTTCAAGCCCACCGCGGCGGGTCCGGTGGTCATGGCGCTCTGCCGCGGACTCGACGTGATGCTCGGCGCTGCCGGCCCGTCCTGGCGCCGAGCGCTTCTCCCCGCGGGAGCGGTCGCCGTCCACACCGTGGCCGTCACCGCCGTCTCGCGCGGGGAGGTCGAGGGCTCGACACGGGCCACCGGACGCGCCGCGGTGGTCGCGAGCGTCGCCGTTGCGGCATCCGGTCTCGCGGGCGGAGGCGACCGGGCGGCCGCCGCGCTCGGTGGCGCCCGTTACCTCGCCGCGGTCTTGCCGGGGCACCTTGCGGTCGCCCGCGATCCGGGCGCCTCTCAGGCGCGGGATGCCACGCGGGCCGGGATCCGTGCCGTGGTGCCGCTGCAGTCCGCCCTCGCCGGACGCGCGGGTTCCGCGGTCGCCGCGCTCGCTCTGCTCGGCGTCGAGGTCGTCGGCCGCGTGCTCGGACGTCGACGCTCGAGAGGAGACATCACATGAACGACGTGGCCTGGAGCTGGGGATACGGCACCAACGGTTTCACCGACCACCCGCTGCCGGTGGCGCTCGACGTGGTGCAGGGCGAGGGCTACACCGCCGTCGCCCTCACCCTCGGTCACCCGCACCTCGACCCGTTCGCCGTCGACTGGCGCGCGCAGGCCGAGAGCCTGGCCGCCGACCTCCGTCGCCGCGGCCTGCGCGTGGTCGTGGAGACCGGTGCGCGCTACCTGCTCGATCCCGTGCGCAAGCACCGTCCGACCCTCGTCGACCGCAACGCCGAGCCGCGCATGGTGTTCCTGCGCCGCGCCATCGAGATCGCCGCGATCCTCGGGGCGGACTGCGTGTCGCTGTGGAGCGGCGTCCTCCCCGACGACGTCACGATCGACGCCGCGCGCGTGCTGCTCGACGAACGTCTGCTCGAGATCTGCGGTTTCGCCGCGAAGGCGGGCGTGCCGCTCGCGCTCGAGCCCGAGCCCGGCATGGTGGTCGAGACCGTCGCCGACGCCCTGGCCGTCCGCGCCCGCATCGGGCATCCGGCGATCCTGGGCCTCACCGTCGACCTCGGACACTGCGTCGTCGTCGAGCCCGGCGGCGTCGTCGCGGCCCTGCGGGCGGCGCGCGGCGTGCTGCGCAACGTGCAGGCGGACGACATGCGCGCCCGCGCCCACGAGCACCTTCCGTTCGGCGAGGGGGAGCTGGATCTGGATGCCGCTCTCGCCACCCTTCGCGAGATCGACTATCGCGGCGTCGTCGCCGTGGAGCTGCCCCGGCACGCGCACGCGGCGCCCGCGCTCGCCCGCTCGAGCATGGCGGCCCTGGTCGCGGCGGCGGAGCGCTCCGGCGCGGCCGGTGCGGCTTCGGCGGTTGCTGCCCCGTCCGGGGGAGGGGATTCGGTGACGGGAGGATCGGCCGGGGTCGTGGCATCCTCCGCTCCCGGAATGTCCTCCCGCGACGCGCCGCCCGTGACGACGGGAGGGCCGGGGACCGGGGGAGGGTCGACCGCTCCGGTCGAGGCCTTCCCTCCTCCCTCCCCCTCCGCTCCTCACGCCCCGCGCGCGGGAATCGCGTCTTCCGCTGCGGCTGTGCCGCTGGAGGGTGTGACCGCTACGTCGGCGCGGGGAGGGGATTCGGTGACAGGAGGACCGGCCGGGGCCGTGGCATCCTCCGCTGCCGGAATGTCCTCCCGCGACGCGCCGCCCGTGACGACGGGAGGGCCGGGGACCGGGGGAGGGTCGACCGCTCCGGTCGAGGCCTTCCCTCCTCCCTCCCCCTCCGCTCCTCACGCCCCGCGCGCGGGAATCGCGTCTTCCGCGGCGTCTGTGCCGCTGGAGGGTGCGACCCCTGCGTCGGCGCGGGGAGGGTATTCGGTGACGGGAGGACCGGCCGGGGCCGTGGCATCCTCCGCTCCGGGAATGTCCTCCCTTGGCGGGGCCCCCACTGCGGCGGCGTCGTTCGCGGCCCCGGCGGCTGCTGGGCCGGCGCGGGGAGGGGATTCGGTGACGGGAGGACCGGGCGAGGATGTGGCATCCTCCGCTCCAGGTATCTCCTCCCGCGGCGCGGCCCCTGCGACGAGCGGAGGACCGGGGAGCGGGGGAGGACCCGCGGCGGCCGCGGCATCCTCCGCCGCTCTCTCGCCCTCCGCCGGTCACGCGCCCACCCCGCGGTTCACGCACCCGTGGACGGCCCGCGCCGCCGAAGACGTGCGAACGGATGCCACCCGCGCCGCGCGCCTGTTCGCGGCGGCCGGCCGCGAGGTGGGCCGCGAACCGCTCTCCGCGCACCCCTTCGCGCCGACCGCCGACGACGCCGCGCGCGCCGCGATCGTCGCGGCCCTCGCCGACGGCGGTGCCGACCCCGCCGTGGTGACCGCCCTGTACCGCCGCGGCGACGACGCCGAACGCCGCGGGGTGCTGCGCGGTTTCAACGCGATCGAGGCGCCCACCCCGCCCTGGCGCGACGCGGGCCTCGAACTCGTGCACGACGCGCTCCGCGCCAACGACACCCGTCTCGTCGCCGCCGCCCTCGGGCCTTTCGCGGCGGCCCACCTCGACGACCACGCATGGCGCCACGGCGTGCTGAAGTGCGTGTTCCTCGGCATCCCCCTCTCCGTGGTCGCGGAGCTGGAGGCCCGCGCCGATGACGAGCTCGCCGCGATGAGCGCGCGTTTCGCCGAGGAGCGCCGCGCCGCCGGCCGCACCGTGCCCGATGACCTCACTCTCCTGCTCGCTCGTGAAAGGGCCTGACATGCGCATCTTCGATCCCCACATCCACATGTCCGCGCGCACCACCGACGACTACGAGGCCATGTACGACGCCGGGGTGCGTGCCCTGGTGGAGCCGGCGTTCTGGCTCGGGCAGCCGCGCACGAGCGTCGGGTCGTTCCTGGACTACTTCGACGCCCTGATCGGGTGGGCGAGGTTCCGCGCGGCGCAGTTCGGCATCCGTCATCACTGCACGATCGCCCTGAACCCGAAGGAGGCGAACGACCCCCGCTGCCGCGAGGTGATGTCGGAACTGCCCCACTACCTGGCGAAGGACGGCGTCGTCGCGGTCGGCGAGACCGGCTACGACTCGATGACCCCCGAGGAGGACGAGATCCTGCGTCAGCATCTCGCGCTGGGGATCGAGTTCGACCTCCCCGTTCTTGTGCACACCCCGCACCGCGACAAGGCCGTCGGCACGCAGCGCACGCTCGACGTGGTCGCCGAGTCCGGCATCCCGATGGAGTACGTGCTCGTCGACCACCTCAACGAGACCTGCGTCGACACCGTCGCCGACAGCGGCGCGTGGATGGGCTTCTCGATCTACCCCGACACCAAGATGGACGAGCAGCGCGTGGTCGCGATCATGCAGCGCATCGGGCTCGACCGCGTGATCGTCAACTCGGCCGCCGACTGGGGACGCTCCGATCCGCTCAAGACGGCGAAGACGGGCCTGGCGATGCTCGACGCGGGCTTCAGCGACGACGACGTCGACCGCATCCTCTGGCGCAATCCGGTCGCGTTCTACGCCCAGAGCGGCCGCGTCGACACCGACCCGATCGAGGGCTTCGCTCCTGCGAGTCAGGGCCCCGACCTGTTCGAGGGCAACTCGGTGCTGCGCGGCGTCGCCTCGCGGCAGGGAGCCTGATGCACCTTTCCTATTGCACCAACGTCCATCCCGCCGAGGACCTCGCCGGCATCGTCGGACAGCTCGACGAGCACGCGGGCCCCGTGCGCCGCGAAGCAGGTCTCGACCGGCTCGGCGTCGGACTGTGGATGCCGGTGGGCGTGGCATCCGTGCTCGCCGGCGACGCGGGAGCCCGTGAGACGCTGGCCGCCGCCCTGGAGCGCAACGGCCTCGAACTGCGCACCGTGAACGCCTTCCCCTACCGCGGATTCCACGACGACGTCGTCAAGCTCGCGGTCTACCGCCCCGACTGGACCACGCCCGAGCGCCTCAGCTACACCCTCGACTGCGCCCGGGCGCTGGCGGCGTTGCTGCCCGACGGCGCCGAGGGCAGCATCTCGACCCTGCCGCTGGGCTGGAGGGAGGGGTGGGATGCCACCGCCTCCCGCGCTGCGGAAGAGAACCTCGCTCGCCTGGTCGCGGGTCTCGGCGCCCTCGAGCGCGAGACCGGCCGCACCGTGCGCGTGGGCATCGAGCCCGAACCGGGCTGCATCCTCGACGACGTCGCCGACGTCGTGGCGTGGCTCGGTGCGCGACCCGCGCTCATCGCCGACGGCCTGCTGGGACTGTGTCTCGACACCTGCCACCTCGCCGTGTCGTTCGCGGACCCGGGCGCCGTGGTCGCCGCTGCGACCGCCGCGGGCGTGCGCATCGTGAAGGTGCAGGCATCCGTCGCCCTCGAGGTGCCCACCCCCTCCAACCCGCGCACGATCGCCGCGCTGCAGCCCTTCGCCGAGGAGCGGTACGTGCACCAGGTGCGCAGTGCCCACGGCACGCACGCCGCCGACGACCTGCCCGAGGTGCTCGATGCGCACGAGCCCTGGCCGGCGGATCAGCCATGGCGGGTGCACGTGCACATCCCCCTGCACGCCCGGCCGGCGGCACCGCTGCGCGCCACGACCGAGGTGCTCCTTGCCGCCGTCGACGCCGTCCTGGCGGCGCCGGGCGGCGACGAGGCGCACCTCGACGTCGAGACCTACACCTGGTCGGTGCTGCCGGCCTCGCTCCAGCCCGCGACCCTCGTCGACGGCATCGCCGCCGAGCTGCGCTGGGTGCGCGAACACCTGCCGCACGCCCTGACCGGCACGGACCCGGATGCCGCGCCGGGCGGCGCCGTGGCATCCGGGGTCGATCGCGCTCCCACCCCGGCGCCCGAGAACACACGTTCCGCGCGAGACCACGCGTTCGTGCTCGCCACCCACGTGGGGTCTCGACACGATCGTGTGATGTCGGCAGGGCTGACGGCCGACCTCCCGGCCGAAGACGGAAGGAGTCTGGTGTGAGCAAGGTCCTTCTGCTCGACATCGTGGGGCTCACCCCCCGCGCGCTCGCCGCGATGCCGCGGCTCACCGCCCTCGGCCGCTCGGGCGGTCAGACGGGACTCGACACGATCCTGCCCGCCGTCACGTGCAGCGTGCAGTCGACCATGCTCACCGGCCTCGCGCCGCGCGAGCACGGCATCGTCGGAAACGGCTGGTATTTCCGCGGACTCGGCGACCCGCTGCTGTGGCGCCAGCACAACAAGCTCGTCGCCGGCGAGAAGGTGTGGGAGAGCGCGCGCCGTTCCCGCCCCGAGCTGCGCACCGCCAACCTCGGCTGGTGGTTCGCGATGGGCGCCACCACCGACGTCACGGTCACCCCGCGGCCGATCTACCACGCCGACGGGCGCAAGAGCCCCGACGCGTACGTCCGGCCCGCGGCTCTTCACGACCAGCTCGTCGGTGCGCTGGGGGAGTTCCCCCTCTTCCAGTACTGGGGTCCGACAGCGACCATCCGCAGTAGCGCCTGGCTCGCCGAGGCGACACGCGGCATCATCACCGAGCGGTGGGGGCCCGCGCCCGATCTCGCGATGGCGTATCTCCCGCACCTGGACTACGACCTGCAGCGGTTCGGACCGAACGGCGCCGAGGCCGACCGGGCCGCCCGTGAGCTCGACGACACCGTCGCGCCGCTGCTCGACGACGCCGCCGACCGGGGGTACACCGTCGTCGCGGTGTCGGAGTACGGCATCGAGCAGGCCACGCGTCCCGTCGACGTCAACCGGGCGCTCCGGCGCGAGGGGCTGCTCGCGGTCTACGTGCAGGACGGCCGCGAGCAGCTCGACCCGTGGACCTCGCGCGCCTTCGCGGTGGCCGACCATCAGGTGGCCCACGTCTACGTCCCGGATGCCGCGGACCTCCCGCGCGTCGCGGCGCTGCTGCGCGGGCTCGAGGGCGTCGACGAGGTGCTCGACCGCGAGGCGCAGGCGCGATACGGCCTGGACCACGAGCGTTCCGGAGAGCTGGTCGTCGTGGCGGAGCCGGGTGCCTGGTTCACGTACTACTTCTGGCTCGACGACGACCGCGCGCCCGAGTACGCCCGAGGGGTCGATATCCACCGGAAGCCCGGGTACGACCCCGCCGAGCTGTTCTTCGACCCCGCCGACCGCCTCGCCAAAGCGAAGGCCGGGGTGAACTTGGTGAAGAAGAAGCTGGGCCTGCGCTACGCCATGAGCACCGTTCCGCTCGACCCCACGTGCGTACGGGGCACCCACGGCCGCCTGCCCTCGTCGCGCCAGGATGCACCGGTGGTTCTGACGAGCGATGCGGGGCTGCTGCCCGACGTCGAGGCACTGCCCGCCGCCGGCGTCCGCGATCTCGTGCTGCGTGGGCTCGGCGTCTGACGCGCGCCGCCGGGCACAACGCAGGAAAGGGCGGCCGTTACACGTCTGCGCACCGCCGAGAACGGCGTTGGCGGCGGAAATTTCCTGCGTTGTGTCCGCGGCGCCCGTCGAGGGCGGTCCCGGGGGTTCACCCGCGTCCCTGCCGCAGCGCTCCGGCAACGTCGCTTCGAACACGACGCAGGAGTTTCCGACTCACGTCCGCTCACCGTGCGGCCAGGTCGGGGTCGCGGGGCCGGATCTCCTGCGTTGTGTCCGCGGCGCCCGTCGAGGGCGGTCCCGGTGGCTTCGACCGGCGAAGCCACCTCCGCGACGCGCAACCGGACAGACAGAAGGGCCGGGTGCCCTCCGCAACCCGGCCCTTCCGCGGCTCGCTTCCGCAGCCCCCCGTTCAGCGCTGGCTGAACGCCGCGTCGAACGCCTCACCCGAAGGCTCGTACGACGACAGCTTCCTCACGAATCCGAGCGCCTCGGGCGCTCCGACCAGGCGGTCCATTCCCGCATCCTCCCACTCGACCGACAGCGGACCGTCGTAGCCGATGGCGTTGAGCATGCGGAACGCGTCCTCCCACGGCACGTCGCCGTGACCGGTGGAGATGAAGTCCCAGCCGCGCCGCGGGTCCGCCCACGGCAGGTGCGACGACAGCCGGCCGTTGCGTCCGTTGGTCAGGCGCTTCTTGGTGTCTTTGCAGTGCACGTGGAAGATCTTGTCCTGGAAGTCCCAGAGGAACGCGACCGGGTCGATGTCCTGCCACACCATGTGCGAGGGGTCCCAGTTCAGCCCGAACGCGTCGCGGTGGCCGATGGCTTCCAGCGCCCGCTTCGTCGTCCAGTAGTCGTAGGCGATCTCCGAGGGGTGCACCTCGTGGGCGAAGCGCACGCCGACCTCGTCGAACACGTCGAGGATCGGGTTCCATCGATCCGCGAAGTCCTGGTACCCGGCATCCACCATCGCCTCGGTGGCGGGCGGGAACATCGCGACGTACTTCCAGATGCTCGACCCGGTGAAGCCCGTGACGGTCTTCACCCCCAGCTTGGATGCCAGCCGCGCCGTGTTCTTCAGTTCCTCGGCGGCGCGCTGACGCACGCCCTCCGGATCGCCGTCGCCCCACACCCGGTCGGACACGATGTCGCGGTGACGCTGGTCGATGGGGTCGTCGCAGACGACCTGGCCCTTGAGGTGGTTCGAGATCGTCCACACCGAAAGTCCGTTGCGCGCGAGCACGTCGAGCTTGCCCTGCACGTAGGCGTCGTCGTCCCAGCGCCAGGGATCGAGGTGGTCGCCCCAGCAGGCGATCTCGAGGCCGTCGTAGCCCCACTCCCCGGCGAGGCGGGCGACCTCGTCGAAGGGCAGGTCGGCCCACTGGCCGGTGAACAGCGTGATCGGTCGCGTCATCGCGGTATTCCTCTCATCGGGGGGAATCGGGGGGTTGCGATTCAGGATGCCGCGAGCACGCGGTCGACGGAAGCGACAGACGTCGCCGACTCGACGCCCGTCCACACGCCGTCGGCGTCGGAGCTGCGCACCACGGCATCCAGAACCTCCTGCACGTGCAGGCCGTCGGCGAACGAGGGGCGGGGGTCGGCGCCCGCGGCGATCGCTTCGACGAAATCCTTCGCCTGGTGCGAGAAGCCGTGCTCGTAGCCGAGCATGTGGCCCGTGGGCCACCAGGAGCCGGCGTAGGGGTGGCCGGGCTCGGTCACCAGGATGCGGCGGAAGCCCTGCTCGGTGTCCGGAAGGGTCGCATCGTAGTAGTGCAGCTCGTTGGGGCTCTCGAGGTCGAACGAGAGCGAGCCGAGGGAGCCCGCGATCTCGACGCGCAGGCCGTTCTTTCGGCCGAGGCGGAAGCGCGAGGCCTCGAACGAGGCGAGGGCGCCGGATTCCAGACGCCCGGTGAACAGGGCCAGATCGTCGACGGTCACGGCGCCGCGCTCGGCGCCGGCCGAACCCGACAGGCCCGACGACGTCGCCAGCACGGGGCGCTCGGCGATGATCGTCTCGAGGACGCCCGCGACGCGGGTGAGGCGCTGGCCCGTCATGAACTCGGTGATGTCGACGGCGTGCGCGCCGATGTCGCCGAGGGCGCCGGAACCGGCGCGGTCCTTCTGCAGACGCCACGTCAGCGGGGCTTCGGCGTCGCTCAGCCAATCCTGCAGGTACTCGGCACGCACCTGCCGGATCTCGCCCAGGCGGCCGGCGGCGATGAGATCGCGCGCGAAGGTCGTGGCGGGGAGGCGGCGGTAGGTGAACCCCACCATCGATCGGATGCCGTTCGCGGCGGCCGTGGCCGCGGCATCCGCCATGCGTCGGGCCTCGTCGACGGTGTTGGCGAGGGGCTTCTCGCACAGCACGTGCTTGCCGGCCTCGAGGGCGGCGATGGCGATCTCGGCGTGCGTGTCGCCGGGGGTGACGATGTCGACCACGTCGACGTCGGGTCGGTCGATGACCTCGCGCCAGTCCGTCGCGCTCTCGCCCCAGCCCCAGGTGTCGGCGCACTGTTGCGTGCGGGCGGTGTCGCGCCCCACGAGGATGCTCATCTCGGGCGTGCGGGGGAGATCGAAGAAGCGTGGTGCGACGCGCCATCCCTGGGAATGCGCGGCGCCCATGAATCCCGCACCGATCATGGCGATGCGAAGGGGCTGAGTCACGATAAAGGCTCTCTTTGGGGGATCGAGGACGGGGCGTCCGCGACGAGTGCGGACGCCCCGAACCAGGTCAGGACTCGAACGACAGATCGATGAAGGACGCCACGTTGTCCTTCGTCACGACCGGTGCGTCCAGCACGATGCGGTTGGGCACGCTCGGGGTGATGAGGTCACCCGCGGTCTTGCCCTGCGCGATGAGGCGTGCGAGTGCGATGCCGTCGGCGGCCTGCGTCGAGGGGTAGATCACCGTCGCCTGCAGCGGGGTGTCACCGGCCTCGATGGCCTCCATGGCGTTGCGGCTCCCGGCGCCGCCGACCATGAAGAACTCGTCGCGACCCGCGGCCGTGATGGCGGCGAGCACGCCGATGCCCTGGTCGTCGTCGTGGTTCCAGATGGCGTCGATCTTCGGGTTGGCCGACAGCAGCTGCGAGGTGGATGACTCCCCGCCCTGCACGGTGAAGTCGGCGGCGACGCGCGGGCCGACCTCGAGACCGCAGTCGGAGAGGGCGTCGGCGAAGCCGGCTGAGCGGTCCTGGGTCAGCGGCAGCGAGTCGATGCCGGCGATCTCGGCGACGACGGCGTCGCTGGTGCCCTCGAGCTGCGCGCAGATGTAGGTGCCGGCGCTGACGCCCATGCCGTAGTTGTCACCCAGCACGGTCGAGCGCGCGGCGAAGGGGCTGGAGAACTCGCGGTCGACGTTGATGACCGGGATGCCGGCCTCCATCGCCTTGATGGCGACCTCGGTGAGGGCGGCCCCGTCGCTGGGCAGCAGCACGATGGCATCCACGCCGTTGTTGATGAAGGTCTCGACGGCGGCGATCTGCGCGTTGACGTCATTGGTGCCCTCGGCGACCTGCAGGTCGACGTCGGGGAAGCTCTCGGCGGCGGCGAGCGCGCCAGAGTTGATGGCGCCGAGCCACCCGTGGTCGGCGGCGGGGCCGGAGAAGCCGATCGTGACGGTGTCGCCGGTTGCGGCGTTCTCCTCGGTGCTGGTGCCCTGGTCGACGACGTTCTCGGCGTCGGTGTTGGAGCTCGTGCAACCGGCGAGCAGGCCGACCGACGCGAGGACGGCGACTCCGGTGAGAACGAGACGGGAACGCGACTTCATCTGTGAGCGCATGTACTTCCTCCTTGAATGTGATGCAGCGGGGGTCGTCGCGGACGCGGGTCGTCCCGAAGGAAGGGTCCACTCCGACGCGGCTCACGCTAGCAGAAGTATTGGTTTAGTAGTCAACTTTTGATAACAGACCGATAAAAGTCCACGAAGGTGCGGGACACCGCCCCGCTCGCTCGTGCGTGCGAGCGGCGGGCCATCGGTTCGGATCGCAGACTCACCGCATTTATGTGTGTCGTCTGTCGATGAAGGGGCGTGTTATGTTCGCTCTGTGATCAAAGTTGACCATGCGTCGTCATTACTCAACGTCCTCGGCGTGACGAAGTCCTTCGCCGGGGTCCACGCCCTGCGCGGCGTCGACCTCGACGTGCGCGCCGGTGAGGTGCACTGCGTGCTGGGCCAGAACGGCGCCGGCAAGTCCACCCTCATCAAGACGCTCGCCGGGGTCCACCGACCCGACGGCGGCACGATCACCTGGCAGGGGGAAACCGTCGAGATCGCCGACCCGCAGGCGGCGATCGACCTCGGCATCGCCACGATGTACCAGGAGCTCGACGTCGTCGACGGTCTGACGATCGCCGAGAACATCTTCCTCGGGCACGAGCTCGCCCGCGGCGGCTTCACGAAGCGCTCCGCCGCCGCGCGACAGACCACCGAGCTGCTGCGCCGCCTCGGGCACTCGAATCTGTCGCCGCACACCGAGGTCGGCTCGCTGAGTGCCGCCAACAAGCAGATCGTGAGCATGGCGCGTGCCCTGTCGCACGACATCAAGCTCATCATCATGGACGAGCCCTCGGCCGTGCTCGACAGCGAAGAAGTGAAGAACCTCTTCGCCGTCGTGCGGGAACTGACCTCCGAGGGCATCGCGGTCGTCTACATCACGCACCGCCTCGAGGAGATCCGCGAGATCGGCGACCGGATCACCGTGCTCAAGGACGGTCGCACGACCGCGGTGGGACTCCCCGCCGCAGATACTCCCACGTCCGAGCTCATCCGCCTCATGACCGGTCGCGAGATCACCAACGTCTTCCCCGAGCGCGCGCCGATCGCCGTCGACGCCCCCGTCGTCCTCGAGGTGCAGGATCTCGCCCTCCCGGGTGTCTTCTCCGACGTCTCCTTCACCGTGCGAGCGGGAGAAGTGGTGGGCCTGGCCGGTCTCGTCGGGTCGGGCCGCTCAGAGATCCTCGAGACGGTCTACGGGGCCCGCCGCTCCTCGAGCGGCAGCGTCAGCGTCAAGGGGCGCACCCTCCCGCGCGGATCGGTGTTCGCCGCGGTCCGTGCTGGGGTCGGGTTGTCCCCCGAGGAGCGCAAGAGCCAGGGCCTCGTGCTCGACGCGCCCATCTACGTCAACGCCACGCTCGCCTCGATGTCGCGCTTCGCCAAGGGCGGGTTCCTCGACGACCGCTCCGCGCGACGCGTCGCCGTGGAGCAGATCGACGCCCTCGAGCTGCGCCCCGCCGACCCCGATCGCGCGGCGCGCACGCTCTCGGGCGGCAACCAGCAGAAGATCCTCCTCGCCCGCTGGCTCATCCATGGCACGGACGTGCTGCTGCTGGACGAGCCCACCCGCGGCGTCGACGTCGGCGCCCGCGCCGAGATCTACGCGCTCATCCGCGACCTCGCCGCCGCCGGGAACGCCGTCGTCGTGGTGTCGAGCGAGATCGAAGAAGTGCTGGGTCTCGCCGACGTCGTGCTCGTCGTGGCAGACGGTCAGATCCTCCGCACGCTCCCCTCCCACCAGATCGACGAGCACGGTGTGCTCGACCTCGTCATGAAAGGATCCGCCGCGTGAGCGAGCCGACCACCCCGACCCGTGTGCGCACGGTTCCCACCGAGGCCGGCACGACGCCGGCCTCCCCGTCATCGACATCACCGCTGCGGGCCTTCTTCTCCGGTTCCGCCGGCCGCAACATCGGTCTCGTCGTCGCCCTCGTGGTGATGATGATCGTCGGAGCCATCTCCGCTCCGGGCACCTTCCTCACGGTCGACAACATCTTCGTGATCCTCCGCCAGGCCTCGATCACCGGCGTCGTGGCCATCGCCATGACCCTCGTCATCATCGCCGGCGGCATCGACCTGTCGGTCGGATCGGTCGTGGGCCTCGCATCCGTCGTCGGCACCCTCGCGGTCGTGCAGGATCTGGCCGATTCGATGCACTGGATCGTCTTCGTGATCTTCGCGCTCGCCGTGGGCGCTTTCGCGGGCCTGATCAACGGCATCGTCATCGCGTACGGCAACGTCGTGGCGTTCATGGCGACCCTGGCGATGCTCGTGGGGGCGCGAGGTCTCGCCGAGATCCTCGCCGAGCGCCGCACCCTCGTCGTCGAGGACCGCAGCTTCATCACCTTCATGAACTCCGACATCCTCGGCGTGAACATGCTCGTCTGGATCTTCTTGATCGTGGCCGTGCTCGGCTGGGTCCTGCTCAATCGCACCACCTTCGGTCGTCGCACCATCGCCATCGGCGGCAACCGCGAGGCCGCCCGCCTGGCGGGCATCAACGTCAAGCGTCACGTGATGTGGTTGTACGTGCTCGTGGGCCTCGCCTCCGGCATCGCCGGCGTGATGTTCCTCGGACGCACCACCGCGGGCAGCTCCACCAACGGTCAGCTCCTCGAGCTCGACGTCATCGCGGCGGTCGTCGTCGGAGGAACGCTCCTCGTGGGCGGTCGTGGAACGATCACCGGCACCGTCTTCGGCGTGCTGATCTTCGCGACGCTCACCAACGTCTTCATTCAGAACAATCTGTCGTCCTCGGTCCAGGCGGTGGCGAAAGGTGTCATCATCGTGGTCGCGGTCCTGCTTCAGCAGCGTTTCTCCCGGCCGCCCGGGCGGGGCTGACCCGCCTTCTGCCGTCGGCGGCTGCGTTATGTGCGTAGCCGCCTTCGGCATCTGAATCGAACACATGACAACTAATGGTGTACTGAGGGCGTGAAGAGGATGACGACAGATTCCGTGCAGTCGGTCAACGGTGTGAGCCAGTTGTTCCAGCTGCTGCGAGACGGGGTCCCGCGCACGCGTGCGGAGCTGGCCAAGTCGACGGGGCTGGCGCGCTCCACCGTCGCCGTGCGCGTCGACGAGCTCATGCGCATGGGTCTCATCACCCCCGTTGCCGACGCCGTCTCGACCGGCGGTCGCCCGCCGTCGCAGTTCGCGATCAACCCGGCCGCGAAGGTCGTCGTCGCCGTCGACCTCGGCGCCTCGCACGGCACGGTCGCCATCGCCGATCTCACCGGGAAGGTGCTGACGGAGAAGACCGGCGAGATCGACATCGCCCTCGGTCCGGAGCCGGTGCTCTCCTGGCTCGTCGAGACGGCATCCGTCCTGCTCGCCGAGTCCGGGCGCTCGACCACCGACGTCGCGGCCATGGGCATCGGCGTCCCCGGACCTGTCGAGCACTCCACCGGTCAGCCGGTGAATCCCCCGATCATGCCCGGCTGGGACCGCTTCGACATCCCCGGCTGGATCTACCGGCACATGCCGGTCCCCGTGCTCGTCGACAACGACGTCAACATCATGGCGCTCGGCGAGCGCAGCGTCGCCTGGCCCGCCGTCGAGCACTTCATGTTCGTCAAGGTCGCCACAGGTATCGGCACGGGCATCATCTCCGACGGCCGACTGCAGCGCGGAGCCCAGGGCATCGCCGGCGACATCGGTCACGTGCAGGTCGCGCGTGGCGCCGACATCCCGTGCCAGTGCGGCAACCGTGGATGCCTCGAGGCCCTGGCATCCGGTCCCGCCATCGCCCGGGCGCTGCGCGCACAGGGCATCGAGGCGCACACCGGCTCCGACGTCGTCGATCTGGTCAAGCGCGGCAACATCGACGCCATCCAGGCCGTCCGCCAGGCGGGCCGCGACATCGGCGAGGTGCTCACCACGTGCGTGAGCCTGATGAACCCGTCGGTCATCGCCATCGGCGGGTCGATGGCGCGGGTCGGAGAGCACCTGATCGCGGGCGTCCGCGAGGTCGTCTACACCCGCTCCACGCCGCTGGCCACCGAGTACCTCTCGATCGTGCAGTCCATGGCCGCCGAGAACGCCGCCGTGATCGGCGCGAGCATGCTCGCCGTCGAGCACGCCCTCGCCCCCGAGTCGCTGAACGCCGCATTCCTGCGGGCCTGACGAGCTCGGCGCGTTGCGCGCCTGGCCGTGCGCGACGCCGGGTCGTTGTGGTGACACGCCGGTTGTCGCGCGCCTGGCCGTGCGCGACGTCGGGTCGTTGTGGTGACACGCCGGTTGTCGCGCGCCTGGCCGTGCGCGACGCCGGGTCGTTGTGGTGACACGCCGATTCGGGATGCCGCCGGCCCGGCGTGTCGCGAATCGCCCCGCCGTCGTGCACCGCCCGCCGGTGTGCCCGCCGTCGTGCGCTTCGACGCTCGGGACAGGGGCTCGCGGCCGCTCGTGGGGGCAGAACTCCTGCGGATCGGGCATGGCTCGCCGCTCCGGGATGGGTCCCACGACATAACGCAGGAATCGTGCGCGGGGCGGCGTGGTCTGCCGCGGATTCGTGCGGTGGGACGGCCGCTCGGCCGGGGTGTTCCTGCGTTGTGTCCGGGCGGGGGCTCGCCGCCGTTCGGTGGGCACGGCTCCTGCAGATCGGGCGTGGGATGCCGGTCCGGGGTGCGTCCCGCGACATGACGCAGGAGTTGTGTGCGGCAGGGCAGCCAGAACGCGTGTACGCGCCGCGTCCGCGACAGATCTCCTGCGTTGTGTCCGGGCGCGAACCGCCGCGCGAAACGCCCGTCGTGCCGGAGCACGACGAGCGGCGTAGATCGCTCGCGGCGCGGAGTGTCCCTCTCCGCGCCGCGAGCGGGCTTCAGGGCGAGCGGAGTGCGGCCCGCTCGGTGTCGACGGCGTCCGCCGACGGATCCGCGACGGCCGCCGCCCCGGCGGGCACAGGCTCGCGCTCAGTACCGACGGCAGACGACTCCGCCCGCGCCGCGGCCACCGCGGCGGCGAGCTCGCGGGCGTGGGCGGCCTTCCGGCGGCGTGCGGCGAGGATGCGCCAGGCGACGAACAGCGCGAGCACGAGGAGGATAGCCAACGCCGTCCACGGCACCGCGGCCGTGGAAGCCGATGCCTCCGACATAAGCGGGTCCAGAGCCGAGGGCTCGGCGCCGGCCAGCGTGCGCGAGACCACCTGCGAGGTCGCCGTCACATCGGCCGACAGCAGGAGCAGGGGCACCACTCCCGCGACCTCGACGGTCCGCTGCAGGGTGCTCCCCGGCAGCAGCTCGGGGGCGTCATCGGCGGCGGATACGCGTGCCCATCCGAACGGGCCGCCCAGGGCGACCTCGACGTTCGGATCCAGGCGGGTGTTCCCGGTGTTGGTGAGGGAGTACGTGACGGTCGCCGAGCCCGACTCGACCGGGTTGGCGGTGCCGTGGTAGTCGACGACGACGTCGCCCACGGTCAGGGACGGCGCAAGGTCGCCCTGCACGCGCAGGTGCACGCGAGAGCCGAGGCGTCGCTCGGTGATGGTGCCGTTGTCGGCGGTGACGCGCATGGATGCCACGACGCCCGCGGCGTAATCACCCGGAGAGGCGTCGGCGGGCACGGTGACGGTGAAGGGGACCTCGGCGCTCGCGCCGCTGTCGAGGGTGAGCTCGGGGGACTCGATCGAGACCCAGCTGCCGAGATCGGTGGATGCCACGCCGCCAGCCAGGATGTCGAGGGAACCGTCCTCGGTGAGGAAGCCGTCTGCGGCGTACACCGAGAGCGTGATCGGCTGGGGGCTGCGGTTCGCGACGTAGAGCGCGTCACCGACCGTTCCCCCGGGTGCCAGGTCGTAGGCGTAGTTCGGCCGGTCGCGCCCTTGCGCGGTGTCGGCGGGTTTGACGCTCCACGTCACCGCGGTGTCGGCGGACGGAGCGGCACCCGCGGCGGAAGCGGCTGTGAAGGCGGCGAAGTCGGCGGTCGTGGCGGCGGCGGCAAAGCCGTGGGTCGACGCGGCGGCGGAGGGAGCGGCGCCCGAGACGACCGACGGAGCCGCCGCCGCAGATGCGGCGACGGGCGTTCCCAGCAGAAGGGCCGAGGCCGCGAGAAGGGAGAGGAGAAGACGGACGGGGGAGTTTTTCGCCTGGGACATGGGCGTGGCTTTCGGTGGGAGGGCGGTCCGCCGGGCCGCGCCGGGAGACGGCGCGATCGCAGCGAGAGGGTGCGTCGGGGCCGCGCTCAAGAGGAACGCAACCCCGACGCACAGGGGATCAGCTGAGGGCGGTCAGCGTCACGGTTGCGGTGTAGGTGCCGCGGGGGGTCTCGAGCGGGAGCTTGAGATCGAGGTCGGCGCCCACGAGCGAGCTGCCGCGTGCGTGGCCCTCGTTCGCCGAGGCGAGCGTGCGAGCGACCGACAGGCCCTCGCCCTCGTCGAAGCCCGAGGGAACGGGTGCACCGGCGACGGCGTCACCGCCGTTCTCGAGCACTTCGGGCGTCCAGCCGAGGTACTTGCTCGACACCTGCTCGCCACCGGCAGCGAAGTCCGACACCTGGGCGGTCAGCGACCACCCGGGGTTGCCGGCGCGGGTGTCCTGGATGCGGATCGGGATGATCTCGCCCTCGGCGTGGAAGTGGTCGAGCTCCTGCTCGGCCACCCCGAGGTCGACGAGGCGCGACGTGCCCTCGATCGACCACGTCAGCTCGCCTGAACCCTGCGCGGGCACGGTCACGGCGATGGACTGGTCACCGGCGGGGGGCGCGGTGGGCGCCTCGCCGGTGTAGTCGCCCGTGGTCGAGCCGGCGCGTACGCCCGCGCCGAACGCGGCGGCGGGGGTGTTCCCGTCGAGCGCCACGGCGCCGTACACGGTGGTGTTCGCCACGCGCAGGTTGGCCGAGTTGCCCGTCAGCGACAGGCCGCCGCCGATCGAGTTGGCGAACGCGTCGCTGCCGCCGTCGGTGGTGGCGCCGATCAGCACGTCGCGCGAGCTGCCGCTCACGGTGACGTCGCCCTGGACGACCGCGCCCGTCATCGACACGCCCCAGTTGGAGCGGTCGATCGACACGTCGCCGCCGACCGAGCTGCGCACGAGGTCGACGTAGTTCGCCTGCTGCGTGAGCAGCGAGCCCGTGATCGCGCTGTCGACGATCTCGACATCGATGCCGCCGGCTTCCACGGATCCGCCGACGCGCAGGTCGTTGACGTAGAGGAAGCCCACTGTGGTGTCGGCCGAGTAGGCGCTGATGTCTCCCTCGACGCTGGTGCCGTCGAGCGAGACGCCGTAGGCGTCGGTGGCGATGACGTCTCCCGTGACGGTGACGGATGTGGCATCCAGCCATCCGCCTTCCTCCACGACGATGTCGCCCTCGACGGTCGCGCCGCCCAGCACGCAGTCGGCGCCGCTGGGGACGAGCAGATTGCCCGAGACGGTCTGGCTGCCCAGGTCGTCGGTGCAGGTGAGGTCGGCCGCGTACGCGGGGACGGCGACGACGCTGCCCCCGATGACGAGGAGGCCGACGGTGGTGAGTTTGGTGATCTTGTTCATGTGATCTTCCTCGTCGCTCAGCCGCGCAGGGCTGCGATGTTGTCGTAGCTGCGGTCGGCGTTCGCCAGCGAGTTGCCGGGGTTGACCGGCACCGTGGAGGCGTTGTCCTGCTCGAACATGCCGAACCGCTGGCCGCGGTCGCGCAGCTGTGAGAGGAACGCCGTGTAGTCGATGTTCCCGGCGCCGAACTCGACGATGTCGTAGCCGTTGGGGCTGTTCGGGTTCAGCTTTCCGTCCTTGAGGTGCAGGATCGGGAAGCGTCGCGGATCGCGCTTGATGTAGTCGATCGGCTCGAAGCCGGGGTAGAGGTGCTTTCCGACGTGCGCCCAGTAGACGTCCATCTCGAAGAACACCGTCTCGGGGTTCAGGTGCTGCCAGTACAGGTCGTAGACGCGCTCCTGGGTGTCGGTGGTGTAGCCCCACTCCTGGGCGTGGTTGTGGAGGTAGAGCTTGATGCCCGCGGCGCGTCCCTTGTCGCCCATCTGGTTCCACGTGCCGATCGCCTGCATCCAGGCGTCCTTGGCGATGGGTCCGCCGTAGCCGCCGGCGATGGGCCCGCCCTGGCCGAGGTGCGGCATCCCGAGGACGTTCGCGATCTCGAGCTGCTGGTCGATGTTGTTCGAGTTGAGGTTGACGTGGGCGCCGGTCGCGCGCAGGCCATTGTCGTCGAGCAGCTGACGGATCTGCTGCGGGGTGATCGCGCCGACCTGGCCCTGCGTGTATCCGGCGAACTCGATCTCCGAGTAGCCGATGTTCGCGAGCTCTTCGAATACCGCGCGGAAGCCCAGCGAGCTGACCTTGTCGCGGACGGTGAACAGCTGGATGCCGATGCGGTTGACCGGCACGAGACGCTTGCCGGCGCTGACCGGGGGAGCGGCTGCCGCGGCGCGGGCGCCGAAGGCGGTGGACGCGGAGGCCGCGGTGGGCATGGCGGCGGCGCCGATGCCGACGGCGACGGATGACGCCGCCAGGGCCTTGAGCAGCGTGCGCCGGCTCATGGGCCGATCCGGCACCGTGGGGTGCGCGTGGTCGTGGTGGTGACTCATGACTCTCCTTCGAGGTGGGTCCGCCCCGTTGCCGGGGACGGTGGAGGGGGTGGTGGGGGCCGCGCGGCGCGCGACCCCCACCGGGGTACTACTTCTGGACGGTCAGGCTGGTGCTGCCGCTGCTCTTCGCGATGCCCGTCGACCCGGTATAGGTGGCCTGCACCTGGTAGGCACCCACCGTGCTGAGCTTGGGCAGCGTCACCTGGACGGTGCCGTCTGCGCCGAGCGTTCCGGTGAGGGTGGCGACGACCGCGTTGTTGCGGCGGAGGGTCACCGTGGCATCCCCGGTCGGGACGATGCCCGTCGACGAGACCACCTGGACCGTGGCGACGGCCGCCACGGCGGGCTTGACCGGCGTGGGCGAGACGGCGACCGTGGTCGTCGAGCGCGCTTGCGACACGGTGAGGCGGGCGATACCGGCCGAGCTCTTGAAGGTCTCGTCGGCGCCGTAGGTGGCACGCAGGGTGTGCGTTCCGACCGGCAGGTCGGCGGGCAGGGCGATGACGGCGTTGCCGTCGGCATCCAGCGTTCCGCGGGCGATCTCGTTCTCGCCGACCGTCAGCACGACCTCGCCCGTGGGTGCGCCGCCCTCGCCGCGCACCGCCACCGTCACGTCGCCGGGGGCGCCGTAGGTGACGCGCGGGGAGGCGAGCGTGACCATCGTCCGCGTGTCGACCGTCGGCTCGTTGGGAGCGTCGAGATCGATCATGAACGACACCGAGCCCAGCTCCGACACGTTGCCGCCGGTGTCGGTGGCGCGGTAGCGGATGTCGTAGGTGCCCTTCTGGTCGAAGGTCACGCCGTACTGCTGGTTGGCGGCGAGGTTCGTCCAGGTGGCGCCGTTGTCGCGCGAGTACTGGACGCTGGCGAGGGTGCCGTTGTCGGCGGCCTGCACCGAGAAGCGGACCGGCTCGTTGAACACGCCGCCGACACCCGTCGGGGTGGCGGGGGCCAGGGTGTGCGCGACCGTGGGAGGTGTGACGTCGCCCACGCCGTCGCCGACCATGGTCAGCGAGTCGACGGCCAGTTCGTCGGCCGAGGTGACGTAGAGCGCGCCGGTGCCCTCGGGGGCGTCGAACGCGACCTGCACGTCCTTCCAGCCGTTGCCGCCGGGGATCTTCGCCGTGGCGAAGGGAGCGGCGTCGGCGGCGCCCCAGCGCAGCTGGACCTCGCCCGCGCCGGTGGCCCGCACGATCGCCCCGTCGATACCGGCGAAGTTCACCGGGTCGTAGGCGAGGAAGTCGCCCTGACCGAGTCCGCGGATGGCGTTGCCGCCCGAGGCGTCGGTGTCGGCGTAGGTGGCGACACCCTGACGGCGGATGGCGTGCTCGGCCTGCTGCAGCTTCGGGTTCAGGCGAACGGTCGCCTCACCCGTGGCGGCCGGGAGACCGTTGGCGCCGCGGTCGGCGTAGGTCACCACGACCGCGCCGTAGAGCAGGGCACCGGGGCCGTGCTCGGGCGAGTTCGGGTCGGTGCGGAAGACGCCGGTGCAGCCGGTCCCCGAGACCTCGGGGTGAGCGTGCTCGTCGTGGCCGAGACCGTAGGTCCAGGTCACGCGGGCGCAGTCGGTGGCGGTCCCGTCTTCGGCATCCGAGGTCGTCACCTTGAACGGGATGGCCTGGCCCCAGTCGAAGAACGCGCCGTTACCGGGGAACTCCACCGTGACCTCGGGTGCCTGGTTGCCCACCGAGATGGTGCGCGAGGTCAGGCCGAAGCGTCCGCCCGCGTCGGTCACCCGCAGGCGCGCGGTGTAATTGCCGAGCTCCGTGTAGGTGTGCGAGGCGGTGACGCCGGTGGCGTCGAAGGTGCCGTTGCCGTCGAAGTCCCATTCGTAGGTGATCGCGTCACCGTCGGGATCGGTCGAGCCGGTCGCGTCGAACTGCACCGTCAGGGGAGCCTGCGATGACGACGTCGGCGTGGCCGTGAAGCGGGCCTGGGGCGACTTGTTACCGGCGACGTAGTCGATGCGGTAGAGCCCGGCATCCGGGTTCGCGCGGAAGAAGCCGTCACCGTAGTCGAGCACGTACATCGAGCCGTCGGGCCCGATCTCCATGTCCATGGGGTTGTCGTGCGTCGGCTGACCGAGCGTGCTCAGTGCGGCGTTCGGCAGGAAGTCCTCGATGTCGGTTACCTCGAAGGCCTCCCAGTCGAGCGCGAAGGCGGCGATGTAGTCCTGTGAGAACTCACCCATGAAGGCCTTGCCGTCCCAGTGGCGGGGGAGCTTCGTGGTCGAGGGGTTGGCTTCGTCGTAGTGGTAGACGGGTCCGCCCATCGGACCCTGGCCGCTGCCGGCACCGAAGTTCACCAGCTCGTCCCACGGCTGGTCGCCGGGGTTGTCGCCGTACCAGAGGGTCGCGGGCTGCGCGGGCGGCAGGTCGGTGAGACCGGTGTTCCAGCGCGACTCGTTCTTGAGGTTCTGCGGGTCGAAGAACGCGCCCGGCGTCGCCGTGGCGAAGTCCCAGTCGTTGTACGCCTGGTTGTCGGCGTGCACGTAGGGCCAGCCGGCGTTCTGCGGCTCGTCGAGGCTGATGGCGTTCCACTCCACCAGGCCCATCGGGCCGCGGCCCGCGGTCTGGGCGACGGCCTTCGTCGCGTCGGGGCCGTAGTCACCCCACGACAGAGAGTTGGTCTCGATGTCGACTTCGATGCGGAACGGGTTGCGCACGCCCATCACGAAGATCTCCGGGCGGGTGAGGTCGGTTCCGGGGGCGAACAGGTTGCCCTCGGGGATCGTGTACGTGCCGTCGTCCTCGACGTGGATGCGCAGGATCTTGCCGCGCAGGTCGTTGGTGTTGCCGGCGCCGCGGCGCGAGTCGAAGCCGGGGTTGAACCCGGGGGCGTCGTTGTTGGGGGCGAAGCCGTTGGCACCCGGAGTGGATGCCGGGGTGTTGTCACCCGTGCTCAGGTAGAGGTTGCCGTCGGCGTCGAACCCGATGTCGGCGCCCACGTGGCAGCACTGCCCGCGCTGGACCTCGACGTCGAGGATGGTCTGCTCGGTGGACAGGTCGAGCTGGTCGCCGGTCCACTGGAAGCGCGCGAGGCGGTTCACGCCCACCCACTGGTCCCAGTAGGACTCGTCGGCGCCGGCGGGCAGCGTGTTGGGGGCGTTGCCGGTGGGGGTGTCGGCCGCGCCGTCGCCGTCCGCGTCGCGCGGCGAGTAGACGAGGTACACCCAGCCGTTGTTCTCGAAGTCCGGGTCGATCGCGACCGTTTGCAGGCCGTCTTCCGAGTTGGCGTAGACGTCGAGGGTGTTGGTGACGCGCGTGACGCCGGTGGCCGGATCGGTCAGGCGCACGTCGCCGTTGCGGGCCGTGTGCAGGACGCGCTTGTCGGGGAGCACCGCGAGGTCGATCGGCTCGCCCACGTTCTTCGTGAGCAGGACGCGCTCGTAGTTGCTCCAGTCGAGGGCGCCGGCGCCGTCGCCGGTGTCGCCGGGATCGGGCGTACCGGGGTCGGTGGGATCGCCGTGATCGCCGCCGGGATCGGTGACGACGGGGTCGGTCCCGTGGTCGTGACCCTCATGGGCGAAGGCCGGTGCGGGGGCCGCGGCGAGGGCGCCCAGGCCCAGTGCGGTGGCCGCGAGGACCGCCGTCAACCGGGACCTGACGGCCGGATGCCGAGAAGTAGAGTTCATCGTGAATACAGCTCCTGTGAATGCGTGCGAGTTGTTTTCACCGGGTCGCCACACGGTCGGTCTCAACGACTGTTTCGTGGCGGCCCGGGCTCATCGTGCGGTGGCTGTCGGCCACACGCGGCTACGCTCCTCCGCTCTTCTTCGAGTTCGGATGGGTCACCGGATACCGCCTCTGCGGGGCGGTTCTCGGGCGATCTCCGGGGGTGAGTCGTTCGCATGGTCGGCGTCGTTGCTCGTGGTCATCCTGACCCATGTTTTTCCATAGGTCAATCAAAAGGTGCGTAATCAGCAACCAACAAAAGTACGCACGACGCGGAGCTTGTGAATTGAGTTCGTCGCGGGCTAGCATCGCCGACGGTGCGTCCCCCGCGCCGACATTCACCGCCGGCAGAGACGCCGGCACGGCCGAGGAGGCCCCATGCTCCATGGACTGACCGGATGGCATCTGTTGATCGTGCTGGCGGTGATCCTGCTGCTGTTCGGCGCGGCGAGACTCCCGGCCCTCGCGCAGAGCGTGGGGAAATCGGCCCGCGTCTTCCGGGGCGAGATCAAGGCGATGAAGGAAGAGGATGCCGCCGGCACGCCGACCCCTGCCACGGGCGTCGCCGATGCACGTGTCGACGGGTTCACCGCCGATCCGCCGTCGGCGCGCTGACACGACGATGCCTCCCCACGGCTCCGCGGCGAGGCGGAGGCTGGTCCCGTGACCTTCGGTCTGACGATCGAGAAGCTGCTGCTGATCGGCCTCATCGCGGTCATGATCATCGGCCCCGAGCGTCTTCCCGCCGCCGCGGAATCGTTGCGCCGCACGGTCCAGCAGGTGCGGCGCATGGCTCGCACCGCGCAGGAGCGGGTGCGCGAGGAGCTCGGCCCCGAGGTCGCCGACGTCGACTGGCAGCGTCTCGACCCCCGTCAGTACGACCCGCGTCGCATCATCCGGGAGGCCCTTCTCGCCGAGCCCGACGCCGTGTCGGCGCACGGGGCGGTGGTGGGGGCTTCGGATGCGGCTGAGTCGGGCGAGCCCGCGCCGAGCGCGATGGTCATCCCCATTGATCCCGCGCCGGCAACGGCATCCGCTCCCGCCCATGCCGGGGACGACTCCTCCCCAGCGATCTGACGGGCCGTCCGAGCCTCGAGTCTTCGACCGACCACGCGGCGGTGCGCGATGATGGGGCGCATGACCCAGACGTCCGCGCCCGCCACCCCGGGTGACCCCGCCGGTGCCCCGCGGGGGTCGGCTGCTGCGGCGGCGGTCCCGACGGGCGAGCGGCCCTCGGTTCCGGACCGTGCAACGAGGTGGGTCGCGCGTGTGTGGGAGCGTCGACGCGCGTGGGCTGCCCCCGTCGCCGTCTTCGCCCTCGTCTTCGCGGGCTACGTGCTCTTCGCCGCACAGCAGTGGGCGCAGTTCACCGCCCGCTCGTGGGATCTCGGCATCTTCACTCAGCTTCTCTCGCGCTACGCGGCGCTTCAGCCGCCCATCGTCACCATCAAGGGCGACGGCTACAACCTGCTCGGTGATCACTTCCACCCGCTGCTCGCAGTCCTGGCGCCGGTCTACGCGGTCTTCCCGTCGGCGTTCACCCTTCTCGTGGTCCAGGCCGCCTGCTTCGCGCTCGCCGCCGCCGTCTTCACGCGGGCCGCCCGGGCACGTCTGGGAGCGGCGACGTCGGTGGCGCTCGGCCTGGCGTTCGGTTTCGCGTGGGGCCTGCAGTACGCCGCCGACGCGCAGTTCCACGAGATCGCATTGGCTGTTCCGCTGTTGACCCTCAGCCTCGTCGCCGTCCTGGATCGTCGGTGGCTCGCGGCATGCCTCTGGGGTGCCCCGCTGGTCTTCGTGAAAGAAGACCTCGGCCTCACCGTGGTCATGCTCGGGCTGATCGTCATCCTCCTCGCCTGGCGGGAGGGCGGCGTCCCCACGACCCCTGCGACCGAAGCGCGCTCCGGCGCGGCTCCCAGCCGGTTCCTCCTGTCCGGCATGGGTCTGGGCGCGGGCCTGGCGGTGTGGGGCGTGATCTGGTTCGTCGTCGCGACGATGATCGTGCTGCCGGCGCTCAACCCCGGAGGCGAGTGGGCCTACGCCGACAAGGCCGATCCGCTCAGCGTCCTCACCGACACCGCGATCCTGTTCGCACCAGCCAAGGGAGAGACCCTCGCGCTCATCCTGGTCTGCTCCGCGGGGCTGGTCCTTCGCTCGCCGGTGGCGCTGTTGCTGCTGCCCACGTTGGCCTGGCGCTTCCTCTCGACCAACAGTGGCTACTGGGCGCCCACGTGGCACTACAGTGCGGTGCTGATCCCGATCGTTCTCGTCGCGCTCCTGGATGCCATCGAGCGCGGGCGTTCCTCGCGCTGGGCGTGGATGCGGGCCTATATCCGTCAGGCTCCCGCGATCGCGGTGACGGCGGCGGTCGTCCTGTTGCCGGGCCTGCCGCTCTTCTCGCTCGTCGAGGCCGCGAGCTGGGACCCGTCGCCGCGTGCGGCGAGCGCCCAGGCGGCGATCACCGCCGTCCCCGACGGTGCGAGCGTCGTGAGCGACATCGGGCTGATGAACTACCTGGTGAGCGACCACGACGTTTTCTGGATCGGCAACGACAATCCCGCCCCCGACTGCCTCGTCATCGACACGGTCGCCGGAGGCACGCCTGGGGAATGGGGCGACGTCATCGCCGTCGGGCAGAGGCTGTTCCCGGGTGTCGCATACACCGGGATCTTCGACAGTGACGGGTATCAGGTCGCCTGCCGCTGACCTCGGCGGGGCACGCGCGTGTCCGGCGCGACGCTGGGCCATCCGATTCCTGATGCGCGCGGCGCCGAGCCGGCGGCTGCCGCCGGTCTGCGATGCCGGGCGGTGCGGCTGCCCACCCGCCGCCGCGCCGAAAGCTACCTCGCCGCGGCGCCCGCCGCCACTGTGCGCAGAGCCTGCAGCACGCGCCGCACCGCGGCGTACGCGAGGGTGTCGGGGCGGGCGAGGGCGTCGACGTGGCGCACGAGTTCGAGGTCGGCGAGCGGGCGCAGGACGACGCCGTCGACCGCGAGGGGGATCGTGGTCGTCCTCGGCATGACGGCGATCGCGGCTCCGGCGCGCACGACTTCGGCCGTCACCGAGAACTCGTTGATGCGATGCGCGATGTGCAGGGGCCTTCCGAGGTGCGCGGCGAGATGATCGAGCACGCCCGCGAGAGGGAACCCCTCGTGCACCGACACCCACTGCTCATCGACCAGGTCGGCGGCCTGCACCGCCTCACGGTGCGCGAGGGGATGCCCCGCGGGGAGGGCGATGTCGAGCGGTTCCTCGAGCAACGGGGTCGCCACGACGCGGTCGCGCGGCCAGGGCGCGTCGTGCGCCAGGCGGTGGGCGATGACCAGATCGTGGTCGGCGGTGAGCCCCGGGAAGTCGCGGTGGGCCACATCGGCGTCGCTCAGGTGCAGCGGGGGGATGCCGTCGAGCTCGCGCAGCAGGGGACCGAAGAGCGTCAGCCCCGCGCTGTGGAACGCCGACACCCTCACGGGCCGATGGTCGCTCTCGAGGAAGGCCCCCACCGCCTCCCGCGCGGCGACGAGCGCTTCGTCGACGCGGGTCCCCGCCGCGGCCAGCGCCTCGCCCGCCGGGGTCAGAGCCAGGACGCGCCCGCGCCGCATCGTGAGCGGCACGGGTACGCGCGCCTGCAGGGTCGCAAGCTGCTGGGAGACGGCGGATGCCGAGATGTGCAGGGCCGCGGCGACGGCCGCGACTCTCCCCCGGTCGCCGAGCTCGCGGAGCAGGCGCAGGTGTGCGGCATCCATAAGTTTGAACTTACGCGATGTTGAAGAAAGAGCTCGTTGATCTTCCGGTTCGATCGAGCGACGGTGGACAGATGACCCGCCGCCCACCCGAGATCGTCGTCGACCTGCTGCTCATCGCCGTGGCGGCGGTGTGGGGCGCGAGTTTCCTCTCCGCGAAGGAACTGACCGGCGAGGTGGGTGTCGCCCCCGCCGTAGCCCTGCGATTCGTCGTCGCCGCCGTGGCGCTCGGGGTCGTCTGCCTGATCCGACGGGAACGGATGCCGCGCGGCCGGGGCCTCGCGATCGCAGCCCTTCTCGGGTGCTCGCAGGCGGCGGTGATCGGGCTCGAGACCGCCGGTGTGCACCTGACCTCGGCGACCAACGCGGGTCTGTTGATCAGCCTCGCACTCGTGTTCACCCCGGTGCTCGAGAGCATCGCCTCCCGCTCCTGGCTCCCGCGGTCGTACTTCGTCGCCGCCGTCGCCGCGGTCGTCGGGGTCGCGCTCCTGGTGTCGGGCGGCGGGTTGCGCGCACCCGCCGTCGGTGACGCGCTCGTCATCGCCGCCGCGGTCGTGCGCGCCCTCCACGTCACGGCTAGTGCGCGTCTGACCCGCGGCCGTCACGACAGCACTCTCGCCGTGGTGCTCGTGCAGCTCGTCGTGTGTGCCGCGACGTCATCGGCCGTGGCGGGCGCCGACCTCCCGGTGGCGGTCGGCCGTCTGACGGCATCCGGGTGGGCGAACGTGCTGTTCCTGGGGTTGCTGTGCTCGGTCTTCGCCTTCGCGGTACAGCTGTGGGCGGTGCGGCGCACGTCGGCGACGCGCGCGAGCATCCTCATGGGCACCGAGCCGGTCCGGGCGCTCGCCGTCGGCGTGGCGATCGGCGGCGAGGCCGTGGGGCTCACAGGGCTCGCCGGGGCCGCGCTCATCATCGCCGCCTCCTACGCGGGTCAGGCGATCGAGCGCCGCCACCGCCGCGGGCTCTCCACGGGGTCGCTCGCGCCCTCGCGGCGCCGCGAGACCGCATCTGGCTGACATCTCGGTTGCAGCCTGTGACAGCCTCGTCAGCGAGACGCCGTCTCGCGGCGGGAGCTGACCCCGGTCCCCCGCCCCGGCACCCGGCCGGAGGCCCCGCCGCCGTAGGCTGGACCCATGCACGGCGAGTACAAGGTCCCCGGCGGGAAGCTGGTCGTCGTCGACCTCGAGGAGCGCGAGGGCCGTATCCACGGGTTCCACCTCGCGGGTGACTTCTTCCTCGAGCCCGATGACGCCCTCGACGACATCGACCAGGCCGTCAACGGCCTCCCTGTCGAATCCGACGTCCCCACCATCGCGGCGGCGATCCGCGCGGCCCTCCCCGAGGGGGCGCAACTGCTCGGCTTCACGCCCGAGTCGGTGGCCACGGCCATCCGCCGCGCGCTCGTCACCGCTCCCGGGTGGGCCGATTTCGAGTGGGAGGTCGTGCACGACCGTCCCGTCTCACCGCGCATGAACCTGGCCCTCGACGAGGTCCTGACCACCCGCGTCGGTGCAGGACTGCGAAAGCCCACGCTGCGCCTCTGGGAGTGGAACGAGAACGCGGTCGTGATCGGCTCGTTCCAGTCGCTGCGCAACGAGGTCGATCCGGCGGGCGCCGACGCGCACGGCTTCGACGTGGTGCGACGCATCTCGGGCGGCGGCGCGATGCTGATGGCCGCGAACTCCATCGTGACGTATTCGCTGTACGTTCCGGCATCCCTCGTCGCCGGCATGACGTTCGCCGATTCGTACGCGTTCCTCGATGACTGGGTGCTGCAGGCCCTGCGCTCGCTCGGCATCGACGCGGTGTACCAGCCGCTCAACGACATCGCCGGCCCCCACGGCAAGATCGGCGGCGCTGCCCAGAAGCGTCTCGCCAACGGCGGTGTGCTGCACCACGCGACCCTCAGCTACGACATGGACGGTCAGGTACTCACCGAGGTGCTGCGCATCGGCCGCGAGAAGCTCAGCGACAAGGGCACCGTCTCGGCCGCCAAGCGCGTCGACCCGCTGCGCAGCCAGACCGGTCTGCCGCGCGACCAGGTGATCGATCGCTTCATCCAGACCTTCACCACGCTGTACGGCGCGACCGAGGGGCACATCACCGACGACGAGTACGCCGAGGCCGAGGCGCTCGTGGAGTCGAAGTTCGCCACCGACGCGTGGCTGCAGCGCGTCCCGTGAGCGCCGTCACCACCGGCGACGCCCTCGAACCGGGTGCCGTCGAGATCCACCACGCCGACAATCTCGCCGTCACCCCGGCGTACGCCGACGGCTCGTTCGCGCTCGTCTACCTCGACCCGCCCTTCAACACCGGCCGTACGCGATCGAAGGCCGTCGAGTCGGCGACGTGGACGCCGCCGGTCGAAGAGCCCCAGGATGCCGCAACCCCGGATGCCGCTGGGCCCTCGGCCGCGGCATCCGAAGACCCGAACATGCTCACGTTCCCCGAAGAGGAGCCGCCACCGCCTCCCGTGGTGCAGCGCGGCTTCCACGGACGCGAGTACGCGCGCCTCCGCGGGGACCTCCGCACCTACGACGACCGCTTCGACGATTACTGGGGGTTCCTCGAGCCGCGGCTGATCGAGGCGTGGCGTCTGCTCGCCGACGACGGCACGCTCTACCTGCACCTCGACTACCGCGAGGTGCACTACGCCAAGGTGATGTGCGACGCGCTGTTCGGTCGCGACAAGTTCCTCAACGAACTCATCTGGGCGTACGACTACGGCGCCAAGACCAAGCGCCGCTGGCCCACGAAGCACGAGACGATCCTCGTGTACGTGAAGAATCCGGCGACGTACTTCTTCGATTCGGATGCCGTCGATCGCGAGCCGTACATGGCCCCCGGTCTCGTGACCGCCGAGAAGGCGGCCCGCGGCAAGCTCCCCACCGACGTCTGGTGGCACACGATCGTGCCCACGACGGGGCGCGAGAAGACCGGGTACCCGACGCAGAAGCCCGAGGGGGTGCTGCGCCGGATGGTGCAGGCCTCGAGCCGCCCCGGCGACCGCGTGCTCGACATGTTCGCCGGCAGCGGCACGCTCGGCGCCGTCGCCGCCCCGTTGGGCCGGCACAGCGTCCTGATCGACGACAACGCCGACGCCGTCGCGGTCATGCACAAGCGCCTGGGTCCGTTCGCGGTCTGACCGTGCGCGGCGCCCGCCGCACGTGTAACGGGGCGCGATATGTGCAGTGGGGCGTCCTGCGGCCGCCCCGGTGCACATTCCACGCCCCGGCCCCGCGACCCTTCGGCCCCGCCGCACCGCTCTGCGGCGCCGGCCCCGCGACCCTTCGACTCTGCGGCCCTGCCCTGCGGCCCCGCTCCGCGGCACCGGCCCCGCGACCCTTCGACTGTACGGCCCTGCCCTGCGGCCCCGGCCCCGCGACCCTGCGGCGCCGACCCTGCCGCCTCCGCCCCGCTGCCCCGCGGCGCCGACCCGCGCGCGCCGAACCCGCGCCGCCGCTGCCTGCCGGCATCCCCTCACGCGAGCTACGCGCGGGCCCGGGGCGCGCTATCCCACCACCGCAGCACCCGCAGCGCGAAAAAGGTCAACCAGCGCGACGGCTCGCCCGCGGGCACGTCGACGGCGAACCACTCGCGCCCGTCGAGCCGGTACTCCTGATGCCACGTGCCGTCGGCGTCGCGCGAGGCCCTGACCCCCTCGACCGCCTCGGCGAGACGCGGGTCGGGCTCGTCGCCGTCGTGCAGTGCGGCGGCGCGGAAGTGGTCGAGAGCGCGCAGGGCGCTGTAGCGGAAGCGGAAGGGGTAGCCCAGGTGGTGCGCCCACGGGTGATGCTCGCCGGTCGACAGGCGGTAGAGCAGCCGCCGTTCGAGCAGGTACTCCTCGGCGCCCTTGCGTGCGGCGTGCAGCTCCGGCGTGCCTCCGGTGCGCCATTCGTCGTCGAGGATCCCGATCACCGAGTTGATCGTCGAGTGAAACGACGACGCCGTCGACCCCTCCACCCACTCGCAGTTCCAGCCGCCGTCGGGCAGCCGGTGGGTGACGAACCAGTCCCGGATGCCGCTGACGTCCGCTCCCAGCCACGCACCGCTGGCGAGGGTGAAGGCGTTGATGCACGCGTCGACCTCGCCGCCCCAGAAGGGGAGGTCTTCGTACTCCCACCGGGCGTTCCGGTCCAGGAGACCGGCGGTGTCGGGGCGGAGGGCATCGGCATCCACTCCCCATTCGCGCAAGCTCATCAGCGACCATGACGTGGCCGTCCAGGGTTGCGGATCGGTTCCGTCGAAGTCGGCGGGGAAGTGCGCACCGCCGCCCCAGAGGCCGTCCTCCCCCTGCGCGGCGAGGAGCTGTGCCCCGAAGCCCTCGTGCGAGACGCGCGCGCGGGTGGTCTGCCACTGCTCCTCCGGGGCGTCGAGCAGGTCGCGCTCGACCTTCCAGCGCAGAGCCGGGTCGCTGTCGCGCAGCCACGCGAGCACCTCGTCGTCGTTCATGCGGGCAGGCTACGCCCGCGCGGCCCACGGCGACAGAGTCGTCGTTCCGGCGCGGCGCTGCCGGAGAACACGACGCAGGAGATTCGCCGCGGCCCCCGGTGACCCGGTGCGGCGCCGCCCGAGAACATGACTCAGGAGATCCGTCGCGGCCCCCGGTGACCCGGTGCGGCGCTGCCGGAGAACACGACGCAGGAGATCCGTCGCGGCCCCCGGTGACCCGGTGCGGCGCCGCCGGAGAACACAACGCAGGAGATCCGCCGCGGCCCCCGCGAGGCCGCGCGGGCGGGCGCCCGGACCGAGCCGATCTTCCTGCGATGTGTCGCCGTGGGACGGCGGGCGACGGCGCCGCTCCCACTGTTCCGTGTCCGCGGTCGAGACGCCCGCGCCAGACCGTCCCTGCGGTCGCTCGACAACAGTGCAGGAGATCGACGCGGGTACCCCGCCGTTGCGACGACGAGGAGGCGTGTTCCCCTAGAGGAACTCCTGCGTTGTGTCCCACCCGCGGGGCGCGCGGGCTCAGACGTCGCGGCGCGCCCCCTCGGACGGCGTCACCGTGAAGATGTTCGGACGGCGGAATCCGGATGCCGCGAACGCCGAGAGAACGGCCTCGGTCGCCGCCGGCACGAGATCGGTGGAGATCAACGCGATCGCCGCACCGCCGAAGCCGCCGCCGGTCATGCGGGCACCCAGGGCGCCGGAGGCGAGTGCCGTCTCGACGGCGAGGTCGAGCTCGGGGACCGAGATCTCGAAGTCGTCGCGCATCGACACGTGCGAGGCGACGAGCAGGTCGCCGATGGCCGAGGGGCCGTCGGCGTCGAGGGCGGCCACGGTGTCGAGCACACGCTGGTTCTCGGTGATGATGTGACGCACGCGGCGGAAGGTGACCTCGTCGAGGATCTCTTCGGCGCGCGGCAGGTCGTCGACGGTGAGGTCGCGCAGCGACGGGACGCCGAAGGCCGCAGCCCCGCGTTCGCACGCCTCGCGGCGCTCCCGGTAGCCGCCCGTGGAATGCGCGTGCTCGACGAGTGTGTCGACCACGAGAATCGACAGGCCCGCCTCGGCGAAACCGAGGGCGACGGAGCGTGTCTCGAGCGTGCGGCAGTCCAGGAAGGTCGCCGCGTCGGCGACGCCGAGCATCGACGCCATCTGGTCCATGATCCCCGTGGGGGCGCCCACGGCGTCGTTCTCGGCGATGCGCCCGACCCGGGCGAGTGCGACCTTGTCGAGGCCTGCGTTCCATACGTCGTTGAGGGCGGATGCCACGGCTCCCTCGATCGCGGCCGACGACGAGAGCCCTGCCCCCACGGGAACGTCGGACGCCAAAGCGATGTCGACGCCGCGGGGGTCGGCATCCGGGGCCTCGCGAAGGAGCGCCCACGCCACGCCGAGCGGATATCCGGCCCAGTCGAGACCGCCGGCGGCGATCCGGGCGTCGAGCTCTGAAAGTGAGACCTCCACGGAATCGCTCGAGAAGGTGGAGGTCACGCGGATGACGTCGTCAGAGCGGATCGCGACGGCGGCGGCGGTGCGCTGCGCGATCGCGAACGGGAAGACGAAGCCCTCGTTGTAATCGGTGTGCTCGCCGATGAGGTTGGCTCGGCCGGGTGCCGACCACACGCCCACGGCCGGGGCGTCGGTCAGGCTGGACAACAGGGTACGGGCGTCGTCGACGGCGGTCATGCCGTCACCTCCGGAACGGTGTCGAGGGCGGCGCGCAGGCGCTCGGCCTGCGATTCGGGGGTCACGTCACCGATCCAGGCGCCCATGGCGGCCTCGGATCCGGCGAGGTACTTCAGTTTGTCGGCGGCGCGACGGGGCGAGGTGATCTGCAGGTTGAGGCGCACGGCATCCCGTCCGCGACCGACCGGCGCCTGGTGCCAGGCGGCGATGTACGGGGTGGGAGTGTCGTAGAGCGCATCGATGCCGCGCAGTAGTCGCAGGTAGAAGGGGGCGAGCTCGTCGCGCTCGGCCTCGGAGGTCTCGGCGAGGTCGGCGACGTGGCGGTGCGGCAGGACGTGCACCTCGATCGGCCAGCGCGCGGCGAAGGGGACGAACGCGGTCCAGTGCTCGCCGCGCAGCACGACGCGCTCGCCGGCGGATTCGAACGCCAGCAGACGCGCGAACAGGTCTTCGGAACTGCGCGAGATGGTGTCGAGCAGGCGGTGCGTGCGCGGGGTGACGTACGGGTAGGCGTAGATCTGACCGTGGGGGTGGGGGAGCGTGACGCCGATATCCTGACCGCGGTTCTCGAAGGGGAAGACCTGGCGGATGCCGGGCAGAGCCGACAACGCCGCCGTACGGTCGGCCCACGCCTCGATGACGGTGCGCGCGCGGGTGCGCGAGAGCGAGCCGAAGGAGCCCTCGTGCGCGGGGCTGAAGCACACGACCTCGCAGCGGCCCACCGATGTGCGGGTGCGACCGAGACCGAGGTGCTCGAGGTCGTCGTCGCCGCGCGGCGGATCCACGGCGGCGGGGGCGTCGCCGGTCGCGACGTCGAGCGCGGGGCCGAATGACGGCGACTTGTTCTCGAACACCGCCACGTCGTACAGCGACGGAATCTCCGACGGGTTGGTGGGTGTCTGCGGTGACAGGGGGTCGAGGTGCGCGGGAGGAAGGAACGCGCGGTTCTGACGATTGGATGCCACCGTGATCCAGTCGCCGGTCAGCACGTCCTGCCGCATGGTCGCCGTCACCGGGCGGGGGTCCAGCGTGCGGGCGTCGACGGCGCGCTCGGCACCGAGCGTCGTATCGGGATCGTCGAAGTAGATGAGTTCTCGGCCGTCGGCGAGGCGGGTCGGGCGCTTGACCACGCCGGCGCCGAGGGGCTCTGCGGAGAGGCTGTCCGTGTTCACGATAACACGTTACAACGCGGGCGTGATATCGTCAACATGGAGGTTGTGATGCGTGTATCCATGGCCCACGTGGCCGAACGTGCCGGGGTGTCGGCGCAGACGGTGTCGCGCGTGGCCAATGGCAGCCCGCGCGTCGATCCCGCCACCCGAGCTCGCGTCGAGAAGGCCATGGCCGACCTCGGTTATCGCATGCACCGTGCCGCGCGCGCGCTGCGCACCGGTCAGACCTCCACGATCGGTCTGGTCGTGTCGACCCTCGCCTCCGTCGGCAACTCGCGAATGCTCCAGGCCATCTCCGAAGCCGCCGCCGCGCGCGAGTACGCCCTGGCGGTCGTGACGGTGGGGGAGCGCGGCATCCGCGACGCTTTCGCCCGCCTGCGATCGCAGGGAGTCGACGGCGCCGTCGTGCTCAACGAGGCGACCGAACTCGCCCGCGACGTGGACCCTCCGGCCGACCTGCACGTCGTCGTCGTCGATTCCCCGCCCGACTCGCGCTTCTCCATCGTGCAGACGGATCACGCCGGGGGTGCGCATGCGGCCACCGTCCACCTGCTGGCGCAGGGACACGCCGTCGTTCACCACCTCGCCGGTCCCGCCCCCTCCTACGCCGCGCGCGAGCGCGAGCGCGGCTGGCGTGAGGCACTCTCTGACGCCGGCCTCGTCGCGCCCGAGCCCGCCCGGGGCGATTGGACCTCGGCATCCGGCCATGCCGCCGTCTCGCACCTGGTCGGTGCCACCGCGGTGTTCGTCGCCAACGACCAGATGGCGCTCGGCGCGCTCCGCGCCCTCGCCGACGCCGGGTTCGACGTGCCGCGCGACGTGGCGGTGGTGGGGTTCGACGACATCGTGGATGCCGCGGAGTACCGCCCCCCGCTGACCACGGTGCGCCAGGACTTCGATGCCCTCGGCGCGCGCGCTGTCGCCGCTCTGATCGCGGCGATCGAGGGCGGCGAACCGGTGGCCGAGTCGGTTCCGACGTCGTTGATGGTGCGCGCGAGTAGCACCCGGGTCTGAGCGCGCGGTTCGGGACTGCGGCGCGCGTCGGGGTACCCCGCGGGCCGCGGCACGTGTCGAGGTGCTGGGCGAGCCTAAGTCCCGCGGCCGTGCGGGGTGCTTCCCCGGGTTCGGGGCATGATTGGCGCAGTGGGGCGGGTTTCGCATCGCCCCGATGCGCAGAATCCGCCCCAAAACGCGCCGGCGCCCGCGCCCGCTCGAAAGGGTGCGCGCCCTGCCCGACCGGCGCCCGCGCGGGGTGCTTCCCCGGGTTCGGGGCGTGATTGGCGCACTGGGGCGGGTTTCGTTCGCCCCAGTGCGCAGAATCCGCCCCAAACGCGACCGCGAACCCGCCCCCGCCCGCCGCAGCCACGCTGCGTTTCAGCCGTTCCAGGGGGCGATCACGTCGATGATCCACACGACGCCGAAGCGGTCGATGAGCTTGCCGTAGAGAGGTGAGAACGCCGACGGTCCGAAGGGCGCGAGGATCTCGGCATCCTGGCTCAATCCTTCCCAGGCGGCACGCACTTCGTCGGCGTCTCGACCGCGCAGCGCGAGGTAGAACGGGTTCGTGCCACGGTCGAAGGCGAGCGAGTTCTGGATGTCGTAGGCCATCACGTGCACCCCGCTCGGCGCGACCATCTCGCCCCAGACGATCTGCTCGCGCTGTTCGGGCACCTCGGCCGTGTCGCCGTAGGGGACCGCGGTGACGGTTCCGCCGAACACCTCGGCGTAGAACGCGAGGGCGGCCGCGGCCTGGCCGTCGAAGTTGACGTGGAGGGTGGTGGTGAGGGTCATGTCTGTCCTGTCGTAAGCCGAGAGGTTCCGGATGCCATGACTCTCTCGCGAGATGCGGACAGGGAACGTCCGCAATTACGGACACAATGGATGCCGTGCCTGAGAGCTCCTCCCCGTCGACGTCGCGACGCCTGCTGTCATTGCTCACCGTGCTGCAATCGCGACGGGACTGGTCGGCCTCCGCCCTCGCCGGCCGCCTCGACGTGAGCGAGCGCACGATCCGACGCGACGTCGACCGCCTCCGCGATCTCGGCTACGACATCGACGCGATGCGCGGACCAGCCGGGGGCTACCGCCTGCGCGCCGGGGCGAACCTCCCGCCCGTGGCATTCGCCGACGACCAGGCCGTGGCGGTGGCTGTCGCCCTGCGCCTCGCCGCGTCATCGGGTGGCGCACTCGCCGAGGCGGCAGAGGACGCGCTGAGCGTGATCTCACGGTTGTTGCCGGCACCCCTCGGTCGGCGTGCGCAGCGATTCGCCGGCGAGGCGGTCGCACCCGCCGGAGCGGTGGGGGTCGAGCCGGGCATCCTCAGCGCGGTCGAGGCCGCGATCGCCGTCGGCGAGGAGATTCGTTTCGACTACGGCGGATCGGAGGGGCCGGTGCGGGTGACCGAGCCGCACCACCTCCTGTGGCGCAGCGGCCGTTGGTATCTTCTCGCGTTCACCCTCGAGCATGATGAGTGGCGCGTCTACCGCGTCGATCGCATGCGGGTGAAGTCGCACCGAGGGCGCACCTTCGCGCGTCGGGAGGTGCCCGGCGGCGACCCGGTGCGCTTTCTCGAGGGGCGGTTCCGCGGTGGCGAGGAGTCGGGCGATTGGCCCTGCCGCGGCGAGGTCGTCGTCGAGGCATCGCGAAGCGAGCTCGAGCCGTACGTCGTCGACGGCACACTCGGCGAGGCCGAGGCGGGAGGCACGAGGGTGAGCCTCGGATCGTGGTCGTGGGGCGCGCTCGCCGCGGAGTGCTTGCGCTTCGACCGGCCCATCGCCGACGCCCGGCCCGCGGCCCTGCGCGACGCGCTCACGGAGGCGGCCCGACGGGCCACGGCGGCTGCTGCGCGCGGGAGCGTCTCGCCTCGCTGAGCTGCGGCGCGAGTGCCCTCCGCGTTCGTCGATTTGGGGGCGCATTCCGCCGGTCGGGGCGCAAAGGGCCCGCCCCAAACCGCCGAACCCGCCCCGAACCGCCAGATGCGCCATAGACCGCCGAACTGGCCCCGAACCGCCAGATGCGCCGCAGATCGCCGAACCCGCCCCGAACCGCCAGATGCGCCATAGACCGCCGAACTGGCCCCGAACCGCCAGATGCGTCTCGGGTCACGCCGGCGGCCCACATCCCTCAGCTCGGCTCGTGCCACCCGCGGTCGAGGATGCGGAAGCCGGCCTCGATCGTCGAGGCCGCGTCGTCATGCTCGAAGGCGAGCAGCTGCAGCTGGAGCACCATGCGCGCGTAGACGCGGATCTCGGCGTCGGGAGTCGCGCGTCCGATGGACGCGGCGATGGCCTCAGCCAGCGCGCCCTCATGGCGCAGCCACATGCGCGCCGAGTATTCGCGGAGCGCGGGCGTGTCATCGATGAGCTTCATGAACGCGCGCCGTTGATCGCCCGTGGGATCGAATGCCAGGCCGATGAGCTCACGGCGGTATAGATCGCGCAGGGCATCCGAAACCGAGGTACCCGGGGCGCGGTCGCGCACGGCGCCCACGAGCATCTCGCGCTGTTCGTCGTCCTCGTCGAAGACGAGAGCCTCTTTCTGCGGGAAGTGCGCGAACACCGTCGTGGGCGAGACGTCGGCCGCGTCGGCGACCTCGCGAATGCTCACCTGGTCGAATCCGCGCTCGACGAACAGCACGGTCGCGGCGTCCGAGATCGCCTTCCGAGTGGCGGCCTTCTTGCGCTCGCGGCGCCCGATCGTCTCGCTCATGCGGACGACTTTAGCGGATCCGCTCAATAAGCGTATTGACACAAAAACTGGTACCAGTACAGTTACGGCGTGACTTCAGAATCTTCCTCCCCGCTTCGCGATGGCCGACGCGCCTGGATCATGCTCGTCGTGATCACGACCCTGACGACCGCGGGCATGACCGTGGTCCTCCCCGTCCTCCCCTTCGTCGTGCTCCGCTACGTCTCGAGCCCGTCCGACCTGGCCGTGTGGGTCGGCATCCTCGAAACCGTCAACGCCCTGTGCGCGTTCCTCGTCGCACCGTTCCTCGGGCGCATCTCCGACCGATTCGGCCGCCGACCGGTGATCATCGTCGCCGGCTTCGGTGCCGCCCTGGGGTTCCTGCTCTTCGGCATCGGCGGCGCGCTGTGGGTGCTGTTGCTCGGCCGCATCGTGCAGGGTGTCACCGCGGGCGACCTGCCCGCGCTGTTCGCCTACCTCGCCGACATCACCCCGGCCGACAGGCGCGCCCGCCGCTTCGGCGTGTTGGGCGCGACGGCCGGCATCGGCACCATGATCGGACCCGCCCTCGGTGGCTCGCTCGCTGCGATCGACGTCGACCTGCCCGTCTTCGTCACCGCCGGTCTCGCCCTCACCGTCGCGATCGTCAGCATCTTCCTGCTGCCCGAGAGCCTCGCGCCCGATAGGCGCATCGCCCGACTCGACCTCGGCGCGGTGCATCCGTTCGCGGTGTTCCGCGGGGTGTTCCGCCGCCCGGAGCTGCGCGGTCTCATGGTGGGCCTGGTGCTGGTGGGCCTGCCGTTCGGCTTCTTCGTCAACAACTTCAGCGTGCTGGCCCTCGACGCCATCGACTGGAACCCCACCGCGATCGGTCTGCTCACGGCGTGCGTCGGCATCGTCGACATCGCGATCCAGGGCGTGCTGCTCGGATTCCTGCTCCCGCGGATCGGTGAGCGGGGCGTGGTGGTCAGCGGCATCGTCGCGCAGGCGGTGGGCCTCGTCGCGCTCGCCGGTGTCGCCTCGCTGCTCGCTCAGCCGTGGCTGTTCGTGGTCGGCGCGTTGATCCTCGCCGCGGGGCAGGGGGCGGCCCAGGCAACGATGGACGGCCTGCTCTCCAATGCCGTGGGCGATGACGAGCAGGGCTGGATCGCCGGTGCGACGCAGTCGCTGAACGCCGCGGTCGGCACCGTCGCCCCGCTGGTCGCGGGGCTGCTGTACGCCCATGTCGCCCACGCGGCGCCGTACCTGCTGGGAGCCGTGCTCATGGCGGCGGCCGCGGTGGTCATCGCCCGGGCCCGTTTCACCAGCCCGTCCCTCCGGGCGAAGACCCCGGATGCCGCGGAGCCGGTGCCGGTCGGCGAGTGAGGCGCCCCGCCCGGAGTCAGGCGGGTCCGGATGCCGCGGAGCCGGTGCCCGTGACGAGAACAGGCCGATCCGCGCGGGATCGGCCTGTTCTCGGTGCAACGACTGTTCTCGTGACGCCTACTCCTCGAGCTGCCCCAGCGACGGCTCGGCGACGAAGCGCACGACCGGCTCGATCGCGTGCTCGAGCTCGAGCATCACGATCTCGTTCGCTCCCGTGCGGGTGGTCGGCCCGGGCACGTAGAGCGTGTTCTGCGGCACGTTGTTCCAGTAGCGGCCGAGGAAGAAGCCGTTCACGAAGGCATAGCCCTTGCCGAAGCCGGTCGTGTCGAGGAACAGGTCGGCGGCGCCCTCGAGAGTGAACGTGCCGCGCAGCAGCGCGCGCCCCACAGTGCCCGCGCCCGTGCCGGCGGCGGAGGTCGGATCGACGGGCGTCGCCGTCCACCCGGTCAGCGGCGAACCGTTCAGAGTCACCGCGCCGATCAGACCCTTCGCCTCACCGAGGCGGTCGGCGTAGTTCACGCGCCCCTGATCCTCGACCAGGACGGTGAGTCGCGAGCCCGCGGGGATCGTGATCGCGCGTTCGTGCAGCGAACGCGACAAGCGGCCGACCGGCGTGCCGTCGATGTGGATCCACGCCAGGTCGCGCACCTCGCCGAAGACCAGAGCGGCTTGGCCGCTGAAGGCCGGCAGGTCGACGTCGTAGCGCACGAGGGCGCCGAGATGCCCGAGGTCCTCGAACGTCGAGGGCGCATCGGTGCCGTCTGCGGCGGTGGCTTCCGGCATCCAGTCGCCCTCGCCCGAGAGCGCCACCTCGAAGGACGGGGCCGCGGGTCGAGACGGGGGCACGAGATCGGGCACCGGCGCATACTTGGCGATCACATCGCGGAAGGCGTGGAACTTCGCCGTCGGGTGGCCGGACTCGTCGATGGGGGCGTCGTAGTCGTACGAGGTGACGATGGGATCGAACCGACCCTTGTCGTTCGCGCCGTTGGTGGTGCCGAAATTGGTGCCGCCGTGCACCATGTAGATGTTCACCGAGGCGCCCGCGGCGAGCAGCACGTCGAGGTCGTGGGCGGATGCCGCGGGGTCGGTGGTGTGGTGGATGCTGCCCCACCAGTCGAACCAGCCGTCCCAGAACTCGCTGCACATGAGAGGGCCCGTGGGCTGGTGCTCGCGCAGGGTCGCCAGACGCTCCTCGGACCGGGAACCGAACGAACCGGTCAGGAGCAGCTCGGGCAGGCTCCCCGCCTCGAGCATCCACGGCATGGGCTGGTCGACGGTGGTCAGCGGCACGGTGATGCCGGCGTCCTTCGTGACCCGCACGAGCTCGTGCAGGTACTCCTTGTCGGAGCCGTAGGCGCCGTACTCGTTCTCGATCTGCACGAGCACGACGCTGCCGCCGCGGTCGATCTGACGGGGCGCGACGATCTCGTACACGCGGTGCAGGTACTCCGACACCGCCTCGACGAACTGCGGCTCGGAGCGACGGATGCCGATCCCCGGCGTCGAGGTGAGCCACACGGGCAGGCCGCCGTTGTGCCACTCCGCGCAGATGTACGGGCCGGGGCGGACGATCGCGTGCAGGCCTTCGGCGGCGACGAGATCGAGGAAGCGGCCGAGGTCGTTCCAGCCCGTGGCATCCCATTCTCCCCGCACGGGTTCGTGGGCGTTCCACGCGACGTAGGTCTCGATGGTGTTCAGGCCCATCGCCTTCGCCGTGCGGATCCGGTCCGTCCAGTGCTCGGGGTGGATGCGGAAGTAATGGAGCGTGCCCGAGATGACCTGGTGCGGTCGTCCGTCGAGCAGGAAATCGGTCTCGCCGATGGAGAAGGTCGTCACGGTGTCTTTCGGGGGGTCAGTCGGTGAGGCGCGCGGTCATACGCACCCAGGAGAGGGCGGGGAGGGTGAAGCGCAGGATGCCGTCGGCGCCGGTGTCGATGACCAGCGGCACGGGAGTCACGGGCTCGCCGTCGGCGGAGTTGGTGGTGTGGCGGCTGCCCCCCTCGGGGACGGTCACGACGACGGCCTCGACGTCTTCGACCGCGCCCAGGTCGAGTTCAACCTCGGTGGCGGCGTCGAGGTCGCGGTGCGCGAGGAAGACCGCGACGTCCGCGCCCTCGACGGTTGCGACGGCGTCGACGGCGTCGACCGACCCGTGGCGTGCGGTGTCGATGGAGGCGCCGTCGACCCGGGGGAGGACCACCCGGCCGGATGCCGCCTTCGCGGTGAGGGCGAAGGGGTGGAACGTGCTCTGACGCCAGGCCGCCCCGCCGCCGGGTTCGGTGCGGATGGGGGCGATGACGTTCACGAGCTGCGCGAGGTTCGCCATCGACACGTGCTCGGAGCGGCGGATCAGGGTGATGAGGAGGGATCCGACGACGACGGCGTCGGTGACGGTGTAGTCGTCCTCGATCAGGCGCGGGGCGACGGGCCAGTCGCCGGAGAACACGCGCGGCTTGTCGACCTCGTTCCACCGGGTCTGGTTCCAGACGTTCCATTCGTCGACGCTGATGCCGATCGCCCGGCCGTCGGGGGTGGTGGCGCCGACCTCGTCGATGATGTCGACGACGTCCGAGATGTAGCGGTCGAGGGCGGCGCCGCTGGCGAGGAAGCTCGCCGGGTCGGACGGGTCCTCCTCGTAATAGGCGTGCACCGAGATGTGGTCGATGAGACCGGCGGTGTGACGCAGCACGGTGCGTTCCCAGTCGCCGAACGTCGGCATCTCGTGGTTGGAGCTGCCGGCGGCCACGAGCTCGACGGCCGGATCGATGAAGCGCATCATGCGCGCCGTCTCGGCGGCGAGGCGGCCGTACTCGTCGGCGGTCTTGTGACCGATCTGCCAGGGGCCGTCCATCTCGTTGCCCAGGCACCAGAGTCGGATGCCGAAGGGCTCCGCGCGGCCGTTCTCGCGGCGGCGGTCGCTCAGGGCCGTACCGCCAGGGTGATTGGCGTACTCGAGCAGGTCGGCGGCGTCGGCGACGCCGCGCGTGCCGAGGTTCACCGCCTCCATCACCTCGAAGCCGGCGGCCTCCGCCCAGTCGGCGAACTCGTGCAGGCCCACCTGGTTGGTCTCCGTGCTGTGCCACGCGGCATCCAGTCGCACCGGGCGCTCCTCGCGCGGACCGACCCCGTCTTCCCAGCGGTACCCCGAGACGAAGTTGCCTCCCGGGTAGCGCACGACGGTGGCACCGAGCTCCCGGACGAGATCGAGCACGTCGGCGCGGAAGCCGGCGGCGTCGGCGCTCGGGTGCCCCGGCGAATGGATGCCGTCGTACACGCAGCGGCCCATGTGCTCGACGAACGAGCCGAACAGGCGGCGCGGGACCTCTGCGCCGGCCGCGGTGCGGTCGACGGTGATGCGGGTGGGGGTGCTCATGGCTCTCCTCGCGGGGGAAAGGGAGGGGCGGGCCGCATGCGTACGCTGCGGCCCGCCCCGGTGATGCCGGATTACTTGTTGACCGAGAAGCCCTGGTCGTTGCCGTACTGCACGAGCTGGTCCTGCCACGCGGTCAGGCCCGCGTTGAGGTCGCTCTTGTTGGCGTAGGCCTGACCCACGGTGTCACCGTAGATGCTGTTGGCGTAGACCTGGAACGGCAGGTAGCTGAAGCCCTCGATGACGTCGCTCGACGCCTCGGTCAGCACCTGGTTGATCTGCTGGCCGCCGAAGTACTCCGACTCCTTGTCGACGAAGGCGGGGTCGCTGAGCTGCGCGGTCGTGGAGGGGAAGCCACCCGACTCGGCGAAGATCTGCAGGCTCTCCTCGTCGTTGTTCAGCCACTTCAGGAAGCCGGCCGCGAGGGCGGGGTTCTGGCTCTGCTTGGTCACGGCCTGGCCGCCGCCGCCGTTCTCCGCGGTCGCGGGCTGTCCGTCGTAGGTCGGGATCGGGGCCACGGCCCACTTGCCGGCACCGTCTTCGACCGAGCTCTCGAGCACGCCGGGCATCCAGGCGCCGATGACGAGCGAGGCGATGGAGCCGTCGCCGAGGCCCTTGAACCACTCGTCGCTCCAGCTGGGCGTCGTCGAGAGCAGGTCGCCCTCGATCAGACGGTTCCAGTTCTCGGCGAACTTCTTCGAGCCCTCGTCCTGCAGGTCGATGGTGACGTCGGTGCCTTCAGCCGAGAACGGGGTACCGCCGGCCTGCCAGATCATGCTGGTGGTGAAACCGGAGTCACCGGTGTCGGCCGTGATGTATTTGGTCGGGTCGGCGGCGTGCAGCTTCTGCGCCGCGGCGTAGTACTCGTCCCAGGTGGTGGGCACGGCGATGCCGTACTGGTCGAACACGCTCTTGTTGTAGAACAGGGCCATGGGGCCGGAGTCCTGCGGCAGGCCGTAGATCTTGCCGTCGAAGTCGACCGAGCCCCACGGGCCGCTCGCGTAGGCGCTCTCGAGGTCTCCGAAGCCGTAGGGCGCGAGGTCGAGCAGCGAGTCCGACAGAGCGAACTGCGGGAACGCGTAGTACTCGATCTGCACGACGTCGGGGGCGCCCGAACCGGCCTTGATCGCGTTCTGGAGCTTGGTGTACTCCTCGGTGTTGGTACCGGCGTTGACCAGGTTGACCTTGACGTTGGGGTACTTCTCCTGGAACGCGGCGACCTGGGCCTCCGCCGAGGGGGTCCAGGACCAGTACGTGAGCTCGCCGCCGGCCTCGAGGGCCGCGTCGATGTCGGCGGCCGAGCCTGCGCCCGTGGTGCCGCCGGTGTTGCCGCCGGAGCATGCGGTCAACGCGCCGACCGACAGGGCGGCGGCGGCGACGGCGAAGACGGTCCGCCGGACGGCGGTGCCCTTGCGCATGAGTGTCATCGGGTTCCTCTACTTCATTGTTGTGGATGCCGGGGCAGGACGCTCCGGTGCGGGTGGGTTGTGAGACCGGGGCAGGACGCTCCGGGTGTTGCGGTGTGGGGCTGGCGCCCCGATCAGGGGGAAGTTCGGGTGGTCACTGCTTGACGCTGCCCGCGCTCAGGCCGGACTGCCAGAAGCGCTGCAGCACGAGGAACGCGGCGACGATCGGGATGATCGACAGCAGCGAGCCGGTGATGACGAGGTTGTAGATGGGCTGGGCGCCCACGCCGACGGCCTGGGCGTTCCACTGGTTGAGGCCGACGGTGAGCGGGTACCACTCGGGGTTGCTCAGCATGATGAGCGGCAGGAAGTAGTTGTTCCACGTCGCCACCACGGCGAACAGCAGCACGGTGACGATGCCGGGGGTGAGCAAGCGGATCGAGATCGTGAAGAACGTGCGGAACTCGCCCGCTCCGTCCATGCGCGCGGCTTCGAGCAGCTCGGTGGGGATGGCGTCGGTCGCGTACACCCAGACCAGGTACAGGCCGAACGGGCTGATGAGCGAGGGGATGATGATCGCCCAGGGGGTGTTCGTCAGGCCCAGCTGGCTGAACAGCAGGAAGGTCGGCACCGCGAGGGCCGTTCCCGGAACGGCGATGGCGCCGAGGACGACGGCGAAGACCGCCTTGCGTCCGCGGAAGTTGTACTTCGCCAGACCGTAACCAGCCAGGGTGGCCAGGAAGGTGGCGCCGCCGGCGCCCACCACCACGTAGAGCAGCGTGTTGCCGAGCCAGCGCAGGAAGATCCCGTCGCGGTAGGTGAAGGTCTGAACGATGTTGTCGCCGAGGGCGAAGCTGTCACCGAACCAGAGTCCGAACGACGAGAACAGGTCGGGCTGGGTCTTCGTGGCGTTGATGACGAGCCACGCCAGCGGCAGGAGCGTGTACACGAGGTACAGGCTCATGACGATGGTCAGAACGACCGAGCGGCGCGAGTGCGTGGGCGACGTACGGGCGAACGAGCGGCGCCCGCGCGGGCGGTCGGTGGTCACGGCGACGGTGTCGGTGCGGGGTGCGGTCGCGGTGGTCATCGCGTCTCCTGACGTGAGCCGCGCAGCTGCACGACGTAGGCGATGATCGCGGTGATCAGGCCCATGATGATGGCGATCGTCGCGGCGTAGTTGTACTGCTGGCCCGCGAACGAGAGGTTGTAGGCGTACATGTTCGGCGTGAAGAACGTCGAGATGGTGTTGGGCGCCAGGGGCTTGAGGATGTTGGGCTCGTTGAAGAGCTGGAAGCTGCCGATGATCGAGAAGATCGTGGCGATCACCACGGCTCCGCGGACAGCGGGGATCTTAATCGAGAAGATCGTGCGCCAGGCGCCCGCGCCGTCGATGGATGCCGCTTCGTACAGCTCCCCGGGGATCGTCTTCAGCGACGAGTAGAAGATCAGCATGTTGTAGCCGACGAACTGCCACGTGACGATGTTGCCGATCGACAGCAGCATCCACTGGGGGATGAACGGCTGGAGCACCTCGGATCCGAACAACTGGTTGATGTTGCCGGCCAGACCGAACTGGTCGCCGTAGATGTAGCCCCACATCAGCACCGCCACCACTGCGGGCACGGCGTAGGGGAGGAAGATCACGATGCGGTAGAAGCTGGAGGCGTTCAGGCGCGCGCTGTCGATGGCGAGGGCGGCGCCGAGCGCGAGCAGCAGCATGATCGGCACCTGCACGACCAGGAAGACCGAGACGCGGATCAGGCCGTCCCAGAACTTCTCGTCGCCGAACGCGGCGATGTAGTTGTCGAAGCCGACGAAGGCGTTGCCGCCGATCAACTGCTCGCGGAAGAGGCTGAGGTAGATCGAATAGACCAGGGGCGCCAGGAAGACGAGCGCGAAAACGACCGCGAAGGGGGCGACGAACAGCCAGCCGCGATCGTCGATACGGGCGCGCCGCTTGCGCCGTGGGGTGCGCAGGGCGGGCGGGGGTGCCGCGGTGGTCGTCATCGTCCAGTGCCTCTTCGTTGGTGCGCATTCGGTCCGGGTGGCCGAGATGTTGACGTAAACATAACCCGACCCCGCTAAGGTGTCAACGTCAACATCCCGAGGGGGCAGACATGAGCGAGACGACGACGACGTCGACCGTGATCCCGACGCGCGAGCGTCGTCGCGAGGCGTCGATGGCGGACGTGGCGGCCGCGGCGGGGGTGTCGGGCCAGACCGTCTCGCGGGTCGCGAACGGGCGGGCCAACGTCGATCCTGACACGCGCCAGCGAGTGCTGGATGCGATGACGCACCTGGGTTACCGCCCCAACAGTGCCGCCCGGGCTCTCCGTTCGGGGCGGTTCCGCAGCATCGGCGTGATAATGTTCTCCCTGGGCTCCTACGGCAACACCCGCACGCTCGACGCACTGGCGTCGATGGCGGCGGCATCCGGGTACTCGATCACCCTCATCACGGTGCAGTCCGCCTCGCAGTCCGATGTGTCGGGGGCGTTCCTCCGCCTCCGCGAGCACGCCGTCGACGGCATCGTCATCCTGATCGAGACGCACCGCCTCGGCGAGAACGAGCTCGCCATCCCCTCGGGTCTGCCCGTCGTGGTCGTCGATTCCAGCGCCGACTACCCCTACGCCGTCGTCGACAACGATCAGGCGCAGGGGGCACGGCTCGCGACCGAGCACCTCCTCGACCTCGGACACGAGACGGTGTGGCACGTCTCCGGTCCGCCGGAGTCGTTCGCCGCAGAACGTCGCCGCGACGCCTGGCGCGCGGCACTCGAGGATCGCGGATGCCGAGTGCCCGAGGTGCAGATCGGCGACTGGACCGCCGACTCCGGTCACCGCATCGGTGCGGCGCTCGCGGTGCGACCCGAGGTGACCGCCGTGTTCGCGGCGAACGACCAGATGGCGCTCGGCGTCATCCGCGCCCTTCACGAGGCCGGGCGCGCCGTGCCCGGGGATGTGAGCGTCGTCGGCTTCGACGACATGCCTGAGTCGGCCAACTTCTGGCCTCCGCTCACCACCGTGCGACAGCGATTCGAGCGCGTGGGCGAAGAGGCGATGAAGGCCCTCATCGCCGACATCGAGAACACCGGCGGCGATCACGCTCGCACGCTCGTCCCCACGTCGCTCGTCGTGCGGGCCAGTTCTGGTCCCCGCTGACGCCCGCCCGACGCTGACGCCAGGCCGGCGCTGACGCCAGGCCGGCGCTGACGCTCTGTTCGGGCCGCCGCTGACGCCCGGGCCGCCGCCGACGCCATGTCCGGGCCGCCGCCGTGCGGTGCGCGTTGCCGTCGGGCTTCGCGGGGCGCTTCGGCGCGACCGCCCTCTTGTGTGCGCTAACGCCTGTCGTTTAAGCTCGGCCTGTACGTCCCATGTTGACGTCAACACTCCCCCATGAGGCCGCATCGAAGCGGCCGGATCGGAAATGACGATGAAGTCACCTCGACTGTTGTCGATGACGTGCGCCGTGGCTCTGACCGCCGGTGCCCTCACGGCGGGTGCCGCCGTGACGGCGCCCAACGAGAGCCATGCCGCGACGGCGCCCGTGCGCATCGCGCCCAACCCCGCGACGGCGTCCGAGCCGTTCGAGGGGTGGGGGACGAGCCTGGTGTGGTTCGCCAACGCCACGGGCAACTACCCCGCCGACGTGCGGCAGAAGCTCTTCGACGCCGTCTTCGGCGAAGACGGGCTGAACCTCAACATCGCGCGATACAACATCGGTGGCGGCAACGCCACCGACGTGCCGTCGTACCTCCGCCCCGGCGGCGCGGTTCCCGGCTTCTGGAACCCCCAGCTGCCGGCCACCGACGGCCAGGGCGCGATCACCTCGACCTACGCCGACCGTGCCCGCTACAAGGCCGCATGGAACCCCGACGACCCGACCCACTACGACTTCTCGGCAGACTCCGCCCAGCGCTGGTGGATCGACGCGCTCAAAGGCAAGATCACCCACTGGGAGGCCTTCAGCAACTCGCCGCCTTACTTCCTCACGCAGAGCGGCTACGTCTCGGGCGGCATCAACAACGCCACCAGCGAGCAGCTCGCCACCGCCGACATGGACAAATTCGCCGGGTACCTGACCACCGTCGTCGACGAGCTCGAGAAAGAGCACGGCATCCAGTTCGACACCATCGACCCGTTCAACGAGCCGAACACCAACTACTGGTCGACCAACATCCCCGCGGGTCAGACCTGGCCCACCAGCGCCAGCCGTCAGGAGGGCGCGCACATCGGTCCGCAGCGCCAGGACGAGATGATCAAGGCCCTCGCCGCGCGTCTGGCCGCCCCCGGCACGCAGACCGACGCCGTGATCTCGGCGATGGACGAGACCAACCCCGGCATCTTCGCCACCAACTGGAACGCGTGGACGCCCGCCGCCAAGGCTGCCGTCGAGCAGCTCAACGTGCACACCTACGGCACCGGCGGACGTCAGGTCGTGCGTGACATCGCCAAGGCCGCCGACAAGCCGCTGTGGATGAGCGAGGTCGAGGGCAACTGGACCCCCGGGACGGGCTTCAACCCGGTCGACATCGGCAACGGTCTCGGTATGGCCGAGCACATCGTCGGCGACCTGCGGGAGTTGGAGCCGGACGCCTGGGTGTTCTGGCAGCCCGTCGAAGACCTTTACAACATGGAGAAGGTCGAAAAGCTCAACTGGGGCAGCGTCTTCATCGACTTCGACTGCAACGCCGACGGCAACTCCGAGCGTCGCCTGAAGGACGGCGACGCCGACCCCAGCTGCAAGGTGCTGACGAACGAGAAGTTCAACACGGTCCGCAACTTCACGCACTACATCGAGCCCGGGGATCGCCTGGTCGCCAGTTCGAACACGCAGTCCACCGCGGCGATCGACGCCGACGGCACGGGCGCGACCGTGGTGCACGTGAACACCGAGGCCACCGACCGCACCGTCGAGATCGACCTCAACGACTTCGGCACCGTGGCGGCGAACGCCACCGTCACCCCGATCGTCACGACGCAGTCCACCCTCGCGAACCCCACCGCCAACGCCCTCAAGCAGGGTGCCGCGGTGACCGTGAACCCCGCGTCGAAGACCGCGCTGCTCACGGTTCCGGCGCGCTCGGTCACCACGTTCGTCATCGACGGCGTCTCGGGTGTCGCCGACACCGCCGCGAGCTTCCGCAACGGCCAGTCCGTCCAGCTGACCGGGCTGCAGAGCGGCCTCGCGCTCGACGGCGGCGCCTCGCTCGCCATCCGCCCGGTCGCCACGACAGCTGCCGCGGCGAAGACGCAGACCTGGACGGTGCGCTCGCTCGACGGTGAGGGCACCAACCGCCACCGCTTCACCCTCGAGAACGCGGCGGGGCAGTACCTCGCCGTCGCCAACGGTGGAACCACCCTGGTGAGCTCCGACCCGACCGCCGCAGCCGCCGACGCGAACCTGCAGTGGATGGCGTCGACCACCGACGGGGCGACGTACTCCCTGCTGAGTGTCGCGGCGGAGCGTGTGCTCGACGTCAACGGCGCCAGCACGCAGCCCGAGGCGCGCGTGGGACTGTGGACGTCGAACGGCGGCGGCAACCAGCTGTGGCGTCTGTCGGGTACCGCTGTCCTGGGCGTCGAGCCGGTCACGGTCAGCACCCCGGTCGGCACCGCCCCCACCCTGCCCACCACGGTCACCGCGCGCTACGCCGGAAAGACGCTCCGCGCGGTCCCCGTGACGTGGCAGCTCGACGGCAAGGACTGGTCGAAGGCCGGCACCGTCACCGTGACCGGCACCGGCACCGACATCTTCGGCGCCACCGTCACGGCATCCGCCATCGTCGAGGTCGGCGCGTACACCGCGGCCCGCCCCATCTCGATGACGGTTGCAGCGGGTAGCGCGCTCTCGAGTGTGAAGGCGCTGGCGCCCAAGGACGTGCAGTCCGAGGTGCGTGCCGACGGCGCGGGCTTCTGGACGCCCGTCACGTGGGCGTGGGCCGATCTGACCGACGCGTCGTTCGCCCAGGCGGGCACCGTGGTCGTGAGTGGCACCGCGACCGGCCCGAGCGGCGAGAAGCTGCCCGCGCGGTTGACGGTGATCGTGACGGATGCCGTCGAGCGCAACGTCGCACCGCAGAGCCGCCCCTCGGCGACCTACACCGAGAGCGGCTACCCGATCGACCGCACCATCAACGGTCAGAGCACGGACAAGGGTTGGTCGAACTGGCGGTCGGGTACGAAGAACACGCAGGACACCCTGACGTACGGCCTGTCGACCACCGAGACGGTGAAGCGTGTGGCGGTGCAGTTCTACCGTGACGGTGGGGCGACCTGGGCCGACACTCTGCGCGTGGACTACCGCAGCGCGGGTGGCGCCTGGACGCAGGGTGCGCTGCAGACCGTCCCGACACCCGCGACCGGTGCGCCGAAGGTGGAGGTGTCGCTGGGCGGCGTCGCCGCCGACGAGGTGCGGGTCGTGATGAACGCGCGGTCGCAGACGCACATGGTGGTCTCCGAAGTCGAGATCTTCGCCGCGGCGCCGTCGTCGGCGGGGGTCGCCGACCTGGCTCGACTGACCGTGGGCGCCAACGCCGTCGACGGGTTCGATCCCGCACGCACCGACTACACGGCCACGGTCGTGGGAGACGCGTGGCCCACGCTGAACGCGCAGGCGGTGGATCAGGATGCCGTGGTGCGCATCACCCAGCCCGCCGACGCCAACGGCGTCGGAACCGTGCGGGTGACCGCTCCGAACGGAACGGAGCGCACCTACACCGTGACGGTGACCCGTGCTCCGGCCGCGACCGTCGCCGCTACCGCTTCGTCGCGGTGCGTGGCCGGGAAGGTCGTCGTCGCGGTGACGGTGCAGAACGACGGCGCGACCCGCGCCGACGTGCGGATCGACAGCCCGTACGGGGCGAAGAACCTCGGCGCCGTCGAGCCCGGAAAACGCGCGTCGGCGACGTTCAGCACGCGTCAGACGTCGGTTCCCGCCGGAACGGCGACGGTCACGGCGACCGTCAACGGCGCGTCGGCAACGGTCGCGGCGGCCATCCCGGCGGCCACCTGCAAGTAGATCGATGCAGAAAGGGGCGGCGACGTGTTCGCCGCCCCTTTCGGCATCCGTCAAGGGTCCCCGTCCGAGACGGGCCGTGACGGAGGATGGATTCCTCTGAATCGATCCCCACAGGAGAACCATGCACGTCAACGCCTACGCCGCGTCGTCCGCGACGTCACCCCTCGAGCCCACGACCATCGAGCGCCGTGATGTCGGCCCCTCGGACGTCCTCATCGACATCGCCTACGCCGGCATCTGCCATTCCGACATCCACACCATCCGCGGCGAGTGGGGCGACGTGCCCTACCCCCTGACGGTGGGCCACGAGATCGTCGGCACGGTCGCCGAGGTCGGGTCCGACGTCACCAGCCACAAGGTCGGCGACCGCGTCGGCGTCGGCTGCATGGTCAACTCGTGCCGCGAGTGCGACAACTGTCTCGCCGGCGAGGAGCAGTACTGCGAGAAGGGCAACATCGGTACCTACGCCGGCACCGATGTCGACGGTTCGATCACCCAGGGTGGCTACAGCGAGAAGATCGTCGTCGACGAGCACTTCGTGCTGCGCGTTCCCGAGTCCATCCCCTACGAGAAGGCCGCCCCGCTGCTGTGCGCGGGCATCACGACCTATTCACCGCTGAACCACTGGAACGCCGGCCCCGGCAAGAAGGTCGCCGTCGTCGGTCTCGGCGGTCTCGGTCACATGGCCGTCAAGATCGCCCACGCCATGGGCGCCGAGGTCACCGTGCTCTCCCAGACGCTGGGCAAGAAGGACGACGGCCTCAAGATGGGCGCCGACCACTACTACGCCACGAAGGACGAAGAGACCTTCACCACGCTGAAGAACACCTTCGACCTCATCGTCAACACCGTGAGTGCGCCGCTCGAGCTCAAGCAGTACCTCGGGCTGCTCACGCTCAACGGCACGATGGTCAACGTCGGCGCCCCGCCGGAGCCCCTGCCCATCCAGGTCTTCACCCTCTTCACGAACCGTCGTTCCTTCGCCGGTTCGTCGATCGGTGGCATCCGCGAGACCCAGGAGATGCTCGACTTCTGCGCCGAGCACGGCATCGCCCCCGAGACGGAGCTCATCTCGGCCGACCAGATCAACGAGGCCTACGAGCGCGTGCTGAAGAGCGACGTGCGCTACCGCTTCGTGATCGACGCGAAGACCTTCGCCCCCGCCTGATCCCGGTTCTCCGGGTCCGGCGAGATCCCGGATACCACGGCCCCGACGTTCTTCGAAGCGTCGGGGCCGTCGCACGTCCCGCCGTCTCCGTACGTCCTCGCCGTTGCCCCCGCCCCCCGGGGCCCCACTCATAAACGCGATTACTGCGCATAAACGCGGCGTCGCCGTGTTCATCGGCACGGATGGCGTTTATGGATGCCGGAAGCCCGTCGCAGACGCCGCCGCCGACGCACCGCGCAGGCGCCCGCACGCGAAAGCGGCGCCGCCCCGGAGGGCGACGCCGCGTCGGACGGAAGGTCAGGCCTGGCCGAGGGCGGCCGAAACGACCGCGCGCGCCTCTTCCTGCACCTCGCGCAGGTGGTCCTCGCCGCGGAGCGACTCGGCGTACAGCTTGTAGACGTCCTCGGTGCCCGAGGGGCGTGCGGCGAACCACGCCGACTCCGTCTGCACCTTCAGGCCGCCGATCGCCGCGCCGTTGCCGGGCGCGTGCGACAGCTTCGCCACGATGGGCTCACCGGCGAGTTCGGTGGCGGTCACGGCATCCGGAGACAGCTTCGACAACGCCGACTTCTGCGCGGGCGAGGCGGGGGCGTCGACACGCTGGTAGGCCGAGGCGCCGAATTCGGCCTCGAGCTCGGCGTAGCGCTGCGAGGGCGTCTTTCCGGTGACGGCGAGGATCTCGGCGGCGAGCAGGCAGAGCAGGATGCCGTCCTTGTCGGTGGTCCAGACCGTGCCGTCCTTGCGCAGGAACGACGCACCCGCCGACTCCTCGCCGCCGAAGGCGACGGAGCCGTCGAGCAGGCCCGGGACGAACCACTTGAACCCGACGGGCACTTCGAGCAGCGTCTTGCCGAGCGACGCGGCGACCCGGTCGATGATCATCGACGACACCAGCGTCTTGCCCACCGCGGAGTCGGTCGGCCAGCCGGGACGGTGGGCGAAGAGGTAGTCGATCGCGACGGCGAGGTAGTGGTTCGGGTTCATCAGCCCCGCATCGGGCGTGACGATGCCGTGGCGGTCGGCGTCGGCGTCGTTGCCCGTGAGGATGTCGTACTCGTCGCGCGCGGCGACCAGCGAGGCCATGGCCGAGGGCGAGGAGGGATCCATGCGGATCTTCTCGTCCCAGTCGAGCGTCATGAACTTCCACGTCGGGTCGACTTCGGGGTTCACGACGGTGAGGTCGAGACCGTAGACCTCGGCGATGAGGGCCCAGTACTCGACGGAGGCGCCGCCCAGGGGGTCGGCACCGATGCGGATGCCGGCGCTCTTGATGGCGTCGATGTCGATGATGGATGCCAGGTCGCGCACGTATGCGTCGCGGAAGTCGTACTGGCCGAGGTTCTCGAGGTCGATCTCGGTCTGAGGGGTGCGCTGCACTCCCGCCAGCCCGGCGGCGATGAGCTCGTTCGCGCGATCGGCGATCCATCCGGTGGCGTCGGTGTCGGCGGGGCCGCCGTGAGGCGGGTTGTACTTGAAGCCGCCGTCGCGCGGAGGGTTGTGCGAGGGGGTCACGACGATGCCGTCGGCGCGGCCGGCGTCATCGAGCGAACGGCCCTTGTTGTACTGCAAGATGGCGTGACTGAGCGCCGGCGTCGGCACCCACGCGTCGCGGGAGTCGACGCGCACGTCGACGCCGTTCGCGACCAGCACCTCGACAGCGCTGCGCTCCGCGGGCAGCGACAGACCGTGGGTGTCGCGACCGAGGAAGAGCGGCCCCGTGATTCCCTGCGCGGCGCGGTAGTCGACGATGGCCTGCGTGGTGGCGAGGATATGGTCCTCGTTGAAGCTGGTGCTCAACGACGAACCCCGGTGACCGCTGGTCCCGAAGGCGACGCGCTGTTCGGGCACCGCGGCATCCGGTTTGCGGTCGTAGTACGCCGAGATCAGTTCGTCGATGTCGATGAGATCGGATGCCTCTGCGGGCTGTCCAGCGCGACTGCTCATGCGCCCAGTCTGCCCGCTGCACGCGACATGCGTATACGCCGCGTCGCATTCTGGGGTAATCCGTTGCCCCGCGCGGGGCTGGCGCGCGTGGGAGCGGAGGAGATTCCGGGGGCGGAGGACGGGTTCGCCGGCCGCGGTGTCCTCCGCTCGCCGAATCCCCTCCGCCGGCCGGGGTGATCCGTGGTGAACCGGCACCCCGCTCGACATCCGCCGTCACTACACTCCGACCATGAGCCATGTGTCGTGGGGTGCCCGCTTCGTCGGGATCGGACTCGTCGTGGCCGCGATCGCGGCGATCGTGAAGAAGAAGCCCCGCGCCGTGACCGCGCCGTCGGTCCCCGTTCCCGACAACCCGCTCTGGACGGGAACGACCAAACCGGCTCCGGTCCCCGAGGAGAACGTCGTCCTCAGCCTGCCGAAGGACATGTACCGGCACGCGGGGGCACCGACCGAGTGGTGGTGGCACATCGGAACCCTTCGGGCGGGCGACCGCGTGTTCGGGTTCGATATCAACGCCGCGTCCTTCACCGGCCAGCACTTCGGGATGTCGCAGATCTCACTGAGCGACGTGGAGGGTGGCCGCCACTACGAACGCACGCAGGTCTACGGGCCCAAGCCGGTCGGGGTGTTCGACGTCGACACGTGGGCGGAGGGCGATCCCTCGAAGCAGTGGTACGCGCGACTGGGCGATCCGGAATGGCTCGTCGGCGGGTTCAGCGTGACCGATACGGGATCCGGTTACACCGAGGCGCCGTCCGTCCTCTTCGACGGTGACGGTACCGGGGCATCGGCCATCGCGATCCTCGACGACACGGGCGGCGTGACGCAGATCATCCTGCTCAAGCCGGGTTCGGGGTACACGACCACCCCCTCCGTGTCCCTCATCGGCGGCGGCGGCTCGGGAGCCACCGCGGTGGCCGTGCGTCATTCCGTCGTCATGACGGCTCCCCAGGCCGATCCGACGCAGGACATCTCGGTCAAAGCGGTCCTCCAGGATGCCAAGACGCTCGACGAGGTCGAGTTCGACCTCACCCTCTCGCAGCAGGGGCGGCCGATGTTCGTCTTCGGTACGGGCGTGGAGCCCAGCGCGCAGACGCAGAGCCTGAAGAAGGACAACTACTACTTCTCGTTCACCCGGCTCAAGGCTTCCGGCACGCTCACCTTCGGGGGCGAGACGTTCGAGGTGACCGGCACCACCTGGATGGACCACGAGTACGGATTCTTCGGCGGTGGTTCCGCCGATACCCGCGTGCGGTGGCTGCTGCAGGACATCCAACTCGACAACGGCTACACCCTGTCGACCGCCGGCATGATCGGCGAGGGGTACAAGCCCGAGATCGGCGTCTCGGTCGACGCGTTTGCGACCATCCAGGACCCGGACGGTGAGATCTTCTACGTCGCCAGCACCATCACCCCGGTCGGTGAGTTGTGGACGAGCCCCTCGACGGGAAACAGCTACGCGCAGCAGTTCCGCGTCGAGATCCCGTCGTTCCAGGCGGACATGCTGGTGTCGACGCGCCTTCAGGACCAGGAGTTCTCGGCGAGCGGTGCGCCGATCTACGAGGGCACCGCCGAACCGACCGGTACGTTCCTCGGAGCGGACGTCTCGGGGGATGCCTGGATCGAGCAGGCTTTTTAGGTGCTCCGTCGACATCGCCGGGCAGGCGGCGGCGTCCCGGCCGCGGCGCACTAGGCTGAGCCGGTGCTGCCCGACACGGAACACCCGCCCGCCCGCCGTACCTACAGCTACCTGGGACCGGCGGGGACCTTCACCGAGGCCGCGCTCGCCCAGGTTCCCGAAGCCCGCGACCAGATCTGGCGTCCCGTGCGCAACGTCGGCGAAGCGCTCGCCGATGTCGTCGAGGGGCGATCGGATGCCGCGATGATCGCGATCGAGAACTCCGTCGACGGCGGCGTCTCGACCGCGCAGGACGCGCTGGCCACCGTGCCGGGACTCCGCATCGTCGGCGAGTACCTCGTGCCGGTCAACTTCGTGCTGGTCGGGCGCCCCGGCGCCACGCTGCAGGACGTCTCGCTGATCGCGGCGCACCCGGTCGCGTATGGCCAGTGCCTCGGATGGCTCAGCGAGAACGTCCCCGCGCACGCGCACCTGCCCGCCGAGAGCAACGTCGCCAGCGCCCTCGGTGTGCTCGACGGCACGAGCGCCGCGGATGCCGCGATCGCGGCGCCCGGCATCGTCGCCCACCACGACCTCACCGTTCTGGCCGAGAACATCGGCGACAACCCGAACGCGGTGACGCGCTTCGTGCTCGTGAGCCGCACGGTGGCGCCCGCACCCCCGACCGGCGCCGACAAGACCTCGCTCATCGTCGAACTGCCCGAGGACCACCCCGGTGCCCTGCTGGAGCTGCTCGAGCAGTTCGCCACCCGTGGCATCAACCTGAGCCTGTTGGCATCCCGCCCCATCGGCGACTCCCTCGGGCGCTACCGCTTCGTCATCGACGCCGACGGGCACGTGCACGACGAGCGCATGGCCGACGCCCTACTGGGCCTGCGCCGCTTCAGCCCGAAGGTGATCTTCCTCGGGTCCTACGCCCGCGCCGACCGCGCGATCGTGCGCTACCCCCAGCGCTACAGTGACGACGTCTTCGTCGAGGCGCGCGACTGGCTGCGGGGCCTACTGAGCGGCGAGCCCGAGGCCTGACCCGCAGGGCGGCGGTGGCTTCGGCAGGCTCAGCCACCGTGAAACGGCGTGGCCCAGCCCCGACCGAGGTCCCTGAGCCCGTCGACGCGGGGTCCCTGAGCCTGTCGAGGGACCGGGACCCCTGCTAGCGACTCAGGCCGCGACGGCCGTCTTGGCTGCGATGAGCTCCAACGTCTGCACGCGACCCTCGGAGCCTTCGCCCTCGTAGGCCCCCGCCACCGGCGACACCATGATCTCGTCGACGCCGTGCTGTGCGGCGAAGGCGGAGAGCTGTCCCTGCACCTCGGAGCCCGTGCCGACGAACCACTTCTGTCGGGTCGAGGCCATGATCGATCCGGCCATCGCGTCGAACGGCTCGGCCTGGGCCTGCTCGACGGTCTCGAGCGGAACCATCGGGCGGTTGGTGCGCAGGCGCGCCATCATGCGCAGCTGCGGGAGTGCGCGCTCTTCGGCCTCTTCCGCCGTCGGGGCGGCGACGACGTTCGCGGTGACGAACGTCCGCGGACCCTCGCCCGATTCGTTCGGCACGAACTGGTCGCGGTACAACCGCAGAGCGTGATCGAGCCCTTCGCCCGAGAAGTGGTTCGCGAAGACGTAGGGCAGACCGAAGCTCGCGGCGAGCTGGGCGGAGTAGTCGCTGGATCCGAGCAGCCACACCTGGGGCGTCCCGGATGCCGACGGCGTCGCCTTCACCTGGTACTCGGTGCCCGAGGTGAAACGCACCGTCGCGCCCTCGGGCGAGGTGAGCGCCATGATGTCGGTCACGTGGTCGGGGAAGCGCGAGACATCGCTCGTGGTTCCCGAGCGGTTCAGCAGCTGCGTGATGACCGGATCGCTCCCGGGCGCGCGACCGATGCCCAGGTCGATGCGGCCCGGGGCGAGCGCCTCGAGGGCGGCGAACTGCTCGGCGACGATGAGTGGCGAGTGATTCGGCAGCATCACCCCGCCCGAGCCGACGCGGATGCGCGAGGTCCGCGCGGCCGCGGCGGCGATGAGGACCGGGGGAGTGGTGGATGCCACCGAGGGCATGTTGTGGTGCTCGGCGAACCAGTACCGGCGGTAGCCGAGGCGCTCAGCACGTTCGACGAGGTCGAGCGCGGCACTCACCGCCTGCGCGCTGGTCTGCCCATCACGCACGGGCACGAGGTCGAGAACGGAGAGGGAGGGGATCGCGTCGTTCACGCTCACGGCAACGCGGCGATCGCATCCGATATTCCGTTCACGCGCGAGCCGGGCGGCACGCGGGCGACGGACTGCGGCGCCGAGGGCGAGATGCTGCGCACGCGGGCTCTCCGGCGCGGTCGGAACGGGCGGCATCCATCTTCAGCTTCCTCTCAGGAAATCGGCGTGACGAATGCGCTGCCCGCCGCGTCTCACTTATGACATCGCGGGACACACGGTCCCGGTACGACGGAAGGAAGCGAACATGGCCGAGAACACCACCACCGCCACCCCCACCACCAAGGACGGCGGCTCGACCGTCATCGTCGACGCCGTCGTCGCCAAGGTCGCCGGCATCGCCGCGGCCGAGGTTCCCGGCGTTCACGCCCTCGGTGGCGGCGCCGCCCGTGTGATCGGCAACATCCGCCAGGCCGTGGGCGCGAAGGACCACGCGCAGGGCGTGAGCGTCGAGGTGGGCGAGACCGAGGTCGCCGCCGACATCGCGATCCAGGTCGACTACCCCGAGCAGCTGCAGCGCGTGGCGTCGAACGTCCGTGCGGCCGTGCACCAGGCCATCACCGAGCTCGTGGGCATGAAGGTCGCCGAGATCAACGTGACCGTGGTCGACGTCTTCATCCCGGGCGACGACGACGAGGACGAGGTCGAGGACGCCCGCGTCAACTGACATCCGTTCCGCGAGGGGCGTCACCGCGAGGTGGCGCCCCTTTCGCGTGCCCGCTGCGCCACACCTCTCGGCGAACGGGTGGCCGGGTCGCGTCCGCGTGACGGCGAACGAGCGGCCTGGCCGCCTCGGCGCGACGGCGAGCAGCGTTTCGTCGACACAGAGTGGGCAGAGCGGGTACACGCACCGCGGCGACGGCGCCGGCTCGCCTGCTCGTCCTCCGCGCGCTCAGCCGCCGTGGCGCACGTGGTCGTAGGCGTCGAGTGCGCGCTTGCGCGTCTCACCGAGGTCCACCATCGGCTCCGGCGGGTTCTCGTCGAGGTACTCGGGAGCCCACTCGCGCACGTACTGATCGCGCGGATCGAACTTCTTGCGCTGCGTCTCCGGGTTGAAGACACGGAAGTACGGAGCGGCGTCCGCGCCGGATCCCGCGACCCACTGCCAGTTGAACGGGTTGCTCGCGGCATCCGCGTCGACGAGGCAGTCCCAGAACCACTGCTCGCCATGGCGCCAGTCGATGAGGAGGTTCTTGATGAGGAAGGATGCCGTCACCATGCGCACCCGGTTGTGCATGACGCCGGTGTGCCAGAGCTGTCGCATCCCGGCATCCACCACGGCCACGCCCGTCTCGCCCCGCTGCCAGGTCTCCAGGTGCGCGCGGTTCAGCGTCGGCCAGGGGAACGCGTCGTAGGAACGACGCCAGTTCACCGTCGCGATGTCGGGGGAGTGGAAGGTCACGTGCCACGCGAACTCACGCCACACGAGCTCGGACAAGAATCCGCTCGCACTCTTCGCGTGCTCGCCCGAGCCGCGGTGCTCGACCGTGTCATGCCACACCTGGTACGGGCTAATCTCGCCCCACCGCAACCTCGGCGAGAGGTTCGAGATCGCGCCGCCGGCGAATTCGTCGCGGTATGTCGAGTAGTCGCCGAGATCATCGTCGAGGAACTCCTTCAGGCGCGCCTTGGCCGCGGGTTCCCCCGGCTCCCACGTCTCGCGCAGACCGCCGGCCCAGTCGGGCTTCGTCGGCAGCAGGTCCCAGGCTCCCAGATCGTCGCCGTCGACCCGTCCGTCGAAACCGGGGATCTTGCGCGCCTCGGGTAGCGGCGGGCGCGGGGCCGGGAGCTTCTGGACGGCGCGAGAGAAGGGCGTGTAGACCCCATAGGGCGTGTCCGACTGGGTCCGCACGGTCCACGGCTCGTACAGCAGGTTGGCGGCGAACGAGGCGACGGTGACACCGTCGGCGCGCAGCTTCTCCTTGATGCCCGCGTCGATTTCGCGTTCCACCCCGCCGTAGCGGCGGTTCCAGAACACCGCGCCGGCGCCGAGCTCCGCGACCACGGCCGGGATGACCTCGGCAGCCTTGCCGCGGCGCAGCACGAGCGACCCCCCGCGCTCCTCGATGCGGTCGGCGAGGGATGCCAGCGACCCGTGCAGCCACCAGCGCGCAGCCCCACCGATCAGGCGCACCCCGTCCGACTCCTCGTCGAGGAGGTACACCGCCACGATCGGTTCGTCGCGGTCGAGCGCCGCACGGAGCGCCGGGTTGTCCGTGAGTCGGAGATCGTCGCGGAACCACACGATGGAGGGCGAAGGCATCCTTCGACGCTATCCACCGCGGCATCCGTGCCGTCGGGCTTGACACCCGCCCGCGCCGCCTCGCCCCTGTGGGGCCGCACGCGTGTCGCGAGGCCCGTACGTGGCGTGCCCGGCGTTCTCGGCACCGACGAACGTCTGCGATGTCGTGGCGGAACGCCGGGTGCCGGGGTCAGAGCGTGGAGACGTCGTGCCCCTTGGGCAGCGCCACGGCGAGACCGCCGGCGACGATGCGCGTGTAGATGCGCGTCGCTTCGCCGAATTCGTCGCCGTCCAGTTCGATCGGCTGTGCGGGGGCCGTGGCGAGCTCGATCCCCGTTCCGCGCAGGTAGCGCACCGACGAGTCCTTGCGGCGCTCGAGCACGCGGCGCCCGGCGCGGAACTTGCGCAGCACCGAGTTGTCCCACCAGATCTTGCGCCAGACGCCGAGCCATCCGAACACGCCGGTCGGCTGGATGACGGCGACGTCGAGCTCGCCGTCGGCGATGGAGGCGTCGGGGATGAGCGCCACGCCGCCCGGCAGGGCTCCGCAGTTGGCGAAGAGCACGCTCTGCACCTTGGCCGAGTGCAGGCGGTGCCCGTTCAGCTGGTACATCACGCGGAACGGCTTGGCGCCCACGAGCGAGCGGGCGGCGCCGTCGACGTAGGCCACCCAGCCCACCTGTTTCTTCAACTCGGGGCGGGTGTTCTGGATCATCGCGGCGTCCAGGCCCATGCCGGCCATGACGACGAAGCCGTGCTCCTCCACGTCGCCGTTCGCTCGACGGATGCGGGCGATACCGGTGTCGGTGTCGTGGACGAACCCGTCGAAGGTCGCCCGGATCATCGTGTCGGTGTCGTCGAGCGGGAGGTTGAGGTTGCGGGCGAGCAGATTTCCCGTGCCGCTCGGCACGATCGACAGCGGCACCCCGGTCGAGGTGAGCGCTTCGGCCACGGCGCGGACGGTCCCGTCACCGCCGGCCACGAGGACGGCGTCGGCCTTCTCGTCGAGGGCGGCGCGGGTCGCGTCGTCGCCCAGATCGTCCACGGTCGTCTCGTAGAAGAGGGGCTCGGCCCAGCCGGCCTCCGCGGACAGCTCGGCCACCCGTGCGCGCAGGGTGTCGGGGTCCACCTTCGTGGGGTTGTAGACGAGCGCGGCACGCTTCTTCTGCGTCGCCTCGGCGTCGATCGGCGCCTCATCGCCCTCGGCGTCGACGCGCTGCGTCTTGCCGGGCAGCTCTTCCGACGAGTCGGGCGCCACGTCCTCCGGCTGTCGGATGACGTCGTCGGGCTCCGCGGCCTCCTTGGGATCGGGGGCGTCCGTGCGGGGGTGGTCGTCGACGTCGTCGCCGAGTCGGGCGGCGTGGAAGTCGTCGCTCGAACCTTCGGCCGCTGCGGCGTCCGCCTTCACCTCGGCGGGGGCATCGGCGGGGACGGTTTCGGGGGAATCCGCGTCATCACGCGGCTCGTCAGGGGCGGCCATGGCATCCACACTAGGACCGCGGTCCCCCGCGCGACCGGTCGGGCGGTCGGGCTTGACGGGGGGATGCCGAACACGCATGCGACCTGCGAACAAGGGCGGTCGTTCCGCGGCCGTACGGCGAGTCCACGGCCCGGCGCGCACGGGGCGATGTCGGATGCCGACCCTAGGATGGACGCGTGATCGACCTGACTCTGCTGCGTGAAGATCCCGAGCTCGTGAAGCGCTCCCAGATCGCCCGTGGGGAATCGCCCGCGTCGGTCGACGATGCGCTCGACGCCGACCGCCGTCGCCGGAAGGCCATCACGGACTTCGAAGAGCTCCGTGCCGCGCAGAACGCGCACGGCAAGCGCGTCGCGCAGGCGCCGAAAGACGAGAAGGCCGCCCTCGTGGCCGAGGCCAAACAGCTCAGCGAACAGGTCAAGGCGGCGCAGCACACCGCGGGCGAGGCCGAAGCGGCCGCCGAGGTGGCACTCGCGAAGATCGAGAACATCGTGATCGAGGGCGTGCCGTCGGGCGGCGAAGAGAATTTCGTGACCCTCCGCACCCACGGCGACATCCCCGCGTACGACTTCGAGCCGCGGGATCACCTCGAGATCGGCGAGAAGCTCGGCGCGATCGACATGGAGCGCGGCACGAAAGTGTCGGGCAGCCGGTTCTATTTCCTCACCGGCATCGGCGCACGCCTCGAGCTCGCGCTGATGACCCTGGCGCTGGACCGGGCGTTGCAGGCCGGGTTCACCCCGATGATCCCCCCGACGCTCGTGCGTCCCGAGGTCATGCGCGGCACCGGCTTCCTCGGCCAGCACGCCGACGAGGTCTACCACCTGCCGAAAGAAGACCTCTACCTGGTGGGCACGAGCGAGGTCCCGCTCGCCGGCTACCACATGGACGAGATCCTCGACTTCGAGCGGGGGCCCAAGCGCTATGCCGGTTGGTCCACCTGTTACCGCAGCGAGGCCGGGTCCTATGGCAAAGACACCCGCGGCATCATTCGCGTGCATCAGTTCAACAAGCTCGAGATGTTCGTCTACACCGATCCGGCCGAGGCCGAAGCCGAGCACGACCGCCTTGTCGCGATGCAGGAAGCCATGCTGCAAGACCTGGGCCTCGCCTATCGCGTGATCGACGTCGCCGCCGGCGACCTCGGCTCGAGCGCCGCGCGCAAGTTCGACATCGAAGCCTGGGTCCCCACGCAGGACGCCTACCGCGAGCTCACCAGCACCTCCAACTGCACGACCTACCAGGCGCGGCGGCTCGAGACGCGATTCCGGCCCGAGGGCGGGGGCAAGACCCAACCCGTCGCGACGCTGAACGGCACTCTCGCGACCACCCGCTGGATCGTGGCCCTGCTCGAGACCCACCAGCGCGCCGACGGATCGGTCACGGTGCCCGAGGTGCTGCGACCGTACCTGGGCGGTCTCGAGGTCATGGAGCCGATCGCGTGACCGACGAGGCCGCCCTCCCCGACACCGGTGCCGTCGAGAGCACGCCGCGGCAGGAGGCGGCCGACGTCGTCGCCGCGCTGGCCGACGACGCCCCCCTTGGGCGGATGCTGATCGCCCTCGACATTGACGGCACCGTCTTGCTCGAAGACGACACCCTCAGCCCCGGAGTCGTCGAGGCGGTGGCCGATGCCGCCGAGGCCGGGCACGAGGTCATGCTCGCCACCGGGCGCAGCTGGGACAGTACGCACACGATCATGGAGCGCCTCGGCATCCGTCCCGAGTACGCGGTGTGCTCGAACGGGGCCATCGTGATGCGCCGGGTCGGAGACGCGGATGCCGCGGAGTACGAGCGCGCGCACGTCGAGACGTTCGATCCGACCGAGGTGCTGACGCTTCTCGGCGAGCACCTCGCGGGGGCGCACTTCCTCGTCGAACTGCCCGACGGCTCGCGTCTGTTCACCGACTACCTGGACGACTGGAACCTTCAGGGCGCCAACAAGGTGACCTTCGACGAGCTGTCGACGCAGCCGGTCTGCCGCGTCGTGGTCGTCGCCCCCGAGCAGACCGACCAGGATTTCCTGGAGCTCGTCGAGCGCATCGGCCTCACCCAGGTCTCGTACGCCATCGGATGGACCGCCTGGCTCGACATCGCCCCGCAGGGCGTAGACAAGTCCACCGCGCTCGAGCTGGTACGGGGCTGGCTCGGTATCGCGCCCCACCAGGTGTTGGTGATGGGCGACGGGCGCAACGACATCGAGATGATGCAGTGGGCCGTACGCAACGGCGGCCGTGCGATCGCGATGCACCAGGGTCCGCCCGAGGTGCACGCGGCCGCGGGCGAGGTGGGTCTATCGGTGACCGAGGGCGGCGTCGCCGCAGCGCTCCGCTCCCTCTGATCCGGAGCGTGCGCGGGGGTCCCGCCGGAGCGATCACGCGCCGGGGGTTCCCGCCGGGGTGATCACGCGGAGACGATGTCAGCCGATCGTGGACAAACGGATGTTGTCGGACCCCTCCGGGCTCCGGAACAGAGGAGCGCAGCTCGCGTCGATCGTCACGGTGGTGTCGTGTGCGCCCGGCGTGTGGCGCAGCTCGAGGGGACCGAGGTCGCCATCGGGCAGCTGCACCGTGTAGGAGACGGTACGCGCTTCCCCCTCGGCCAGCAGCAGCGTCCGGCTCTCGGCAGGGTTGTCGTGGTCGGAGCCGGAGCGATCGCGGAAGCGCGGGTCCCACCAGTCGCCGATGTCAGGCGTGGTCGAGAGGATCTCGCCCCCGGGTGGGGCGAAGAACAGCACATCGAGCATCATCGTCCTCGGGTCGATCCCGCGCTCGAGGTTGCGGAGACCGAGGGTGTAGCCGCTCTTGATCGCATCCGTGATGGTGCTCTGCAGATCCATCGACACGGTCACGGTGCGGCGGTCGGCATTGCAGGTGGCTCGTTGCGAGTAGGTGAGGTGGTACTCGAGTTTGCCGATGGAGTAGTCGTTGAAGTAGATCCCGAGCTGGGTGGCTTCGGTATTGTCTTCGCGCAGCGTTCCGTCGAGTCCGTACTGGTGGGCGAGGTCTTCGAGCGCCGCATCGTCGAACCAGGCGAGGATGCGTCCCTCCTCCGCGCTGCGGACGATCTGCGCCCACATCGCGCCGATGTCCCATTGGCTGCTGGTGAGCTTGGCGAACATGCCGGCGCTGACTTCGTTGAAGTAGGCGTCCATCGCCGCGTTGTCCATGCCGAACCGTTCGTAGGGTTCGCTCATCAGAACGGATGCCGCGTTGCCGGAATCGACGACTTCGCCCGAGGCGAGCGTCAGGGGGCCGGTGGCCTCGAGCAGGTGCGCGAGCACGAGAGGGTCGATGGAGATGACGCCGTCGAAGCGCGGCTTCTCGGTCCAGTCCCGCGTGGTCTGGAACAGTTCGACCGCGGTCGGGAAGTGCGGGCTCATGGTGAAGTTCGACGACCAGTTCGTCAGCTCCGCCGGGTAGAGCTCGCGCGTGTCGTCGGCGAGGCGGAGGAGCGATCCGTTCTCCGTATCGAACCCCCGCGCCGGCAAGTCCACGTACATCAGATCCGTGCCCGTGTCCTGGCTGAGGAGGTCGACTCTGCCACCGTCGACTTTCAGCACGAGCCACTGCGCGACCCCGCCACCGGTCGCCCGGATCTCGGCGGGGGTCTGGATCATCAGTTGATACAGCATCGGGCGGTCGGCGCCCGCGGCGCGAAGGAGTGCGGGCAGGTGTTCCTCCACGGTCTGCAGGACCGGCGTGGCCTGTTCGATGAGGCCCACGAGTTCGTCCACGGGTTCCGAGATCTGCGGGACGACGTCGGTTCGGTCCATCGCCGTCGCGATGCGCGTCGCCTCGCTGAACGAGGTCAGCACCGTGGGGATGACGCTGCCCGCGTTGAGGAACGGCTTCAGGTTGATCCCCTGGGCGTCGGTGCCGTCGCTCGACGCCGACATCATGTCCAGGACAGGAGGCAGCGTCTGCGAGGTGAGCGTGTAGGCGATGTCGGTGACGGCGCGCACCGCGAGCACGTTGTTCCGGGCCGCCGGAACCTGCGCGGCGAGGTCCCACAGCGGTCCCTCCGCCGTGTCGTGGGCGCGCTGCGCCCGAGCGACGATGTCGGTGCCGGACTGCTCGATCCCCTGGACGTCGCCGCGCGCGGCGGCACGTACGAGCAGCGACGACTGGTCCATCGCCGCCTCGAGGTCGTCGCGCACCTGAGTCACCTGCCACGCGAAGATCCCCGCGGTGGCGAGCGCGACGATCGCGATCACCAAGAGCGGGCCGCCGACGGCGGGCAGCACGATGGACACGAGGCGGCGCCGTCTCTGCGCCGCCGTCTCGGCGGCGGCGTGGCGCGCGAGCGGCTGCCGGGGCGTCAGGGGGTCTGCAGCGGCGCGTCTGCGCCCTCGCGTTTCGGAACGAGTGGCGTGCGACGTCTCCGAGATCACGCCCCGAGGATACGTGGACGACATGACCGGTCGCTCATGGCCGGTGAACGTGTCGATGAACTCCGGCGTGGGCCTTTCTCAGTGCCCCCAGGCCTCCCGTACCGCCGCGCGCAGCATGCGCCCGTCCGTCCGGTCGAGCTCCCGGCGGCTGCGTTCGTACGCCGCGCGCACGGCGTCCCGGAAAACACCCGCACGGGCGGGAGCGGATGCCGCGAGCGAGGCCAGGCATTTCTGCAACCGCACCTGTACCTCCACGTCGGCGGCGCCGTCCCGAGCGAGGGGACGGAAGGCGTCGTCGACGAGATCGGCCAGCGCCGGTGCGGTCACGAACACCCGTTCGTAGTCGACGTCCGCCACCGCGCGCGCGGCGAGACCGCGTGTGAAGACCCGCTGGAGCGCGGCGATGACCTCGATCGCCGTGCCCGGGTCATTGGTCGCGGCCGACAGGGCTCGACTGCCGATCTCGGTCAGCGCGATCACGCCGAACCGCGGGTCCTGTTCGTAGGTGCGGTGGTGCTCGATGCGGAAGGCGCGGCGGATGCCGGCGCGAACGTCCTCGTCGACGGAACCCGTCACGACGGCGAGCGGCACGCGGGCGTCGGCGATGCGCCCCGGCGTCGCCCGCACGTGCACGTCGATCCCGTGTCGGTGAGCGAGTCGGTCGAGCCCGGCGACATCGATGTGCGTGACGTATCCCACATCCTCGGCGTGGACCGGGACGGCATCCGCGGGCGGCATCACAGCAGGCTGCGCGCCGAGCGTCGGCGACTCCGCGTGCAGCTCGAAAGACGTCGTCGCGGCCTTCTCGACGCGATCGATCACATCGGCCATTCGGCCGAACGTGGACAGGTGCGAGATCCACCGCAGCAGGGTGAAGACGACCATGGCGATGACGACGAGGGTGGCGACGAACAGGATGGTGCGACCGCGCGGCTCGTAGTACCCGGTCGAGAGGGCGACGATGCCGACCAGCGAGAAGGTGAACGCACCGATGAAGGTGGAGACGGCGTTCTGCGATGTCGGGTCGGCGATGAGCAGGGGAGTCGACCGAGGCGTGGCGGTCGTCGTGGCCGAGGAGAACGCCGTGACCATGGCGGTCACCGAGAAGGTGCTGACGGTGAGCATGGCGGTGGCGATGATCTGCAGCAGCGATCCGACGGAGTTCTGGGCGAGGTCGATTCCGAACTCGAACGGCAGCAGGGGACCGAGGTAGTTGGCCGCCAGCGCGACGACGACCGCGATCACCGTGAAGATGGCCGCGCGCACCCACACCTGTCTCCCCAAGCGGAGGAAGAAGGATGCCAGAGAACTGCGCGTTGTGGTGGCCATTCCGCCGACGCTACCGGGACGGAGGATGCTCGCTCGGGGGCTGGACGCGTGGCCGCTCAGCGCAGCGCTGGTCGATGCGCGTTCACCGCTCACGTCCCTTCGCGCGCGCGACCTGCGGCTCAGGTCTCGGTAGACTCGGGGCGTCCGGGAGGGTTGTCCGAGCGGCCGATGGACCTGGTCTTGAAAACCAGTGGACAGCAATGTCCCGTGGGTTCGAATCCCACACCCTCCGCCAAATGTGCCTTATTCGAACCCCGTCCAAACGAAAGTTTGGGCGGGGTTCTGGCGTTCTGGCCGTCGTCGGAGGTCTGCATGCGCAGCAGCACCGCAGAAGGGTTCCAGCGGCGTTCTGGGCGATTCCCCCACTCCCGGACAGGCACGAGCACGCCGTCGGTTCCGGTTGCTGCTAGCGAGTTCTGCTCCTGCATTGGCACGGGGAGAACGGCTACCTCTCTCGTTTCGACCCTGAGCGTCGCGTCGCTCGCCAGCAGACCGGCAAACAAGCTCTGCACCTCGGCACCGCCAGCGCGCGGAGCGGGCGTCGGGCGCCCCAGGCAAAGAGCGACGTCGATCTCGCCGCGGTCCGCGAATGGGCCCGTGCGAACGATCACACCGTCAGCGATCGCGGTCGTGTACCTGCCGCCATTATCGAGGCCTACAAGACAGCCACCGGGTGACCCCCTCCAACACAGAGCTCCCTCGAGTGAAGGTACTCGGGGGAGCTCTGTGTGCGCGGCGGCATACGGCGCTCCGCGAGAGCAAGTTTACCTTTCCTGGCGAGGCGCATTCACCCCATCACTAGCCGATAAAGCGCACGTCTGCCTTGGAGGCCGCTAACTGCAACGACGTGGCAGAGATACTCAGGTGAACCGTCGCGTTCAGGCTTGGCCAGTCCATCCCAACTAGCAAGTCATCGGTTAAGGACGCTACCTCGACGGGAAACCAAAGATGGAATAGCGCCGCATGGAGCATGCCCTCCGTTCCTCCACCGCCGCTGATGAGGTGGGCAGGCGACTTGTCTTGCGAAACCGGTCCTGAACCTGGGCTCACGGCCCAAACTTCTATTGCGTGATCTACTTTTCGGCGTTCGGCAAAGGCGTATGTGACGCCACCACCCTCCCTTACGCGTACCGCCGTGCGTAGCGTGGCGAATACTCCGCTGGGCGAACAGACGAAGCCCGTAAGTGACGCCGCAGCGGCCTCAACTTCCAACCGCAGGTCGGGCGAGCCTTCCACCGCGGCCGGAACCTCCCCAAACGGCGGATACCGACGTGGTTCTGAACGTGTCGTCTCATCCATGTGTTCAGTAGTAGCAGGCGTTGTCGTCATCCGCGGCGCAGAGTGCGTCGGACGTCTTCGCTCCCTCGTGGGTGTATCGTCCGTACGGCGTGAGGTACACCCACTGCGTAACTGCGGTGGTCAACACTGAGTTGTTCAGCGGGCGGGTGCTGGAAACGAAGTCGACACTGCTGCTCGGGAGGCCGTTCGTATCACTGTTGCCGACAAGCTGGCCACTGTTGATCGCCCATAGTTCAAGGTGACGCTCGCCGAAGTTTCCGGCGTTGGGGAAGTAAGTATTCGTCGCGCTGACCTTTGTCGTGCGAGCGCCAGGTGAACCGGCCTGACTTTCGTTCCGTTCTTCAAGTAAGGATGGAAGACGATGAACAGGAAGTATTCGCCGGAGATGCGTGAGCGGGCGTTGCGGATGCTCGCGGAGACGCGGCCGTCGCACCCGACGATGATGAGCGCGGTCCGGCATGTGGCTGGGCTGCTGGGGATGAGTCCGGAGACGTTGCGGTTGTGGCAGCGGCGGTACGAGGTGGACGCCGGCGTGAAGCCCGGGTTGACCACGGACGCGGCGGCGGAGATAAAGCGGTTGCAGAAGGAGGTCTCGGAGTTGCGGAAGGCGAACGAGATCCTCAAGGCTGCGAGCGT
>NZ_JALGRP010000013.1:0-60154 GCF_022815605.1 Microbacterium sp. VKM Ac-2923
AACCCTCGACTTCCGCAGCCCACATGTCATGCTGACCGAACTGATCAACGGTGTTGCACTAGCCACCTGAGACCACCCGTGAGCATGCGGCATGTTGTGGACACTCAACGTGGTCCGGCTGCGTGGGTCGCTTCCGACGGGGAGGCGGTGACGCCGGGTCGTCAGGGCGATCTCGACCGGGGGCTCCCGGCTTACCCTCGGAGGATGAGCCTCCCCCGCACCCTCACCCGCTGGCTGCTCGGTGCGGCGCTCGTCTTCACCGGCACCGCGCACCTCACGTTCGCGCGCGACGAGTTCGTCGCTCAGGTGCCGTCATGGCTTCCGCTTCCGGTCGACGTCACGGTCGTGGCATCCGGGGTCGTCGAAATCGCGCTCGGGCTCGCCCTTCTCGTCCTCCGCCGCCAGCGCGTTGCCGTCGGCTGGATCGTCGCGGCCTTCTTCGTCGCGATCTTCCCCGGCAATATCGAGCAGTTCGTCCGCGGGACCGACGCCTTCGGCCTCCACACCGACCTCGCCCGCGGCATCCGTCTGCTCTTCCAGCCCCTGCTGGTGATCTGGACCCTGTGGTCGACCGGAGCGTGGAAGGCCTGGCGAACGCGGCGACGAGCCCACGGCCGCTGAGGCGCGGTCGGGGGCTGACCTCCGCGTCGCGCGAGCACGCGTCCTGCGCCGCGGAGCGCGAGGTATGCTGCCGCCCGGGGACCGCGCCGGACTCACCTCGGTGAGTGACCACGAAACCCGGACGGAATCACGAACCGTCCGGCTGTCTTGGACACTCGACGCTGCCCGCGAGCAGAAGGAGGCGGATGCCGCGTGCGTCAGCCGCGCGCGGCCTCGGCCTGCAGCACGTCGACCAGCACGTCGAGGCCGCGGTGCGCGTCGGCGTCGCCGATGACGGCGGGCGGCACGACGTGCACGCGGTTCTCGGCGACGAAGCCGAGCACGCCCCGCTCGAGCATCGCGGCCTTGACCGCGCCGACGCGGGAGGTGGCCACCGGTTCGCGGGTGGCCGGGTCGGCGACGAGCTCGACGGCCCAGAACACGCCGCGGCCACGCACTTCGCCCACCAGCGGCGACTCCTCGGCCAGGGTGCGCAGCCGCGGTCCGATGACCTCGTCGCCGATGCGCCGGGCGTTCTCGATCACACCCTCGTCGGCCATCGCCTCCTGCGCGGCGACGATCGACGCCGCGGCGAGCGGGTGGCCCGAATACGTCAGTCCTCCCGGGAACACGCGGTCGTCGAACACCGCGGCGACGGCATCCGAGATCACCACGCCGCCGACGGGCACGTAGCCCGAGTTCACGCCCTTGGCGAAGGTGATGAGGTCGGGGTGCACGTCGAAGGCGTCGAACGCGAACCACTCCCCGGCGCGCGCGAAGCCCGCCATGACCTCGTCGAGGATGAGAAGGATGCCGTAGCGGTCGGCGATCTCGCGCACCCCGGCGAGGTAGCCGGGCGGGGGGACGAGGATGCCGGCGGTGCCGGGGATCGTCTCGAAGAGGAATGCCGCGATGGTGTCGGGTCCTTCTGCCTGCACGGTGCGCTCGAGGTGGCGGAGCGCCCGCTCGCACTCCTGCTCGGGCGTCTCGGCCCAGAACTCGGAGCGGTACAGGTACGGCCCGAAGACGTGGACGTGGCCGCGGGAGTACTCGTTCGGCATTCGTCGCCAGTCGCCCGTGGCGACGATGGCCGCTCCCGTGTTGCCGTGGTACGAGCGGTAGTGCGACACGACCTTGTCGCGGCCGGTGGTCAGGCGCGCCATGCGGATGGCGTTCTCGTTGGCATCCGCACCGCCGTTGGTGAAGAAGACCTTCGAGAAGCCCTGGGGTGCCCGTCTCAGCACCAGCTCGGCGGCGTGGGCGCGCATCTCGTGCGCGTGGGCGGGGGCGACCGTGGTCAGGTGAGCTGCCTGCTCCTGGATCGCGGCGACCACACGGGGATGCTGATGCCCGATGTTGACGTTGACCAGCATGCTCGAGAAGTCGAGGTAGCGGCGGCCGTCGGCATCCCACACCTCCACGCCCGAACCCCCGGCGAGGGGGAGGGGGGCGAGCGCGCCCTGCGCCGACCACGAGTGGAAGACGCTCGAGCGGTCGCGCTCGCTGATCTCGGCATTGCGGGTGGTCGTGAGGGGAGTCGCCATGTCACCAGTCTGCGTCCGGCCGCGGGCGAGCGGGGAGCGCGGATCTGTCGGTAATCTCGGGTGACGATCGACAGTTTGGCCAGCCATGCCCGCCACCCTCCGCGTCCTCCTCGACGACGACACTTTTCCGCTGCGCGTGCTGACGGCGCTCGACGACGGGGTCCTCGACCGGCCCGTGTCGTGGGTGCACAGCTCCGACCTGGGGGATCCGACCCCGTGGCTCGAACCCGGCAACCTCCTGCTCACCAACGGTGCCCAGTTCTCCGCCGAACCGGATGCCGATGAGGCCGCCGAGTACTGCCGGCGTCTGCGCGCTCACGGGGTCGTCGGCCTCGGGTTCGCGACCGACATCATCCACGACCGCGTGCCTCCGGCGGTCGTGCGGGCGGGGGAGGCCGTCGAGTTGCCGATCGTCGAGATCGCGGCACGGGCGCCGTTCATCCGCATCATCCGCTTCGTCGCCGACATCATCGCCGCGGATCGCGCCGCTCGCCTGTCGTGGCTTCTCGAGGCGCAGCGGGCGGTGGCGCGGGCGGCCGTGCGCGACGACGGTCTGCGCGAGATCCTGCACACGCTGTCCCACGTGCTCGGGGCATGGGTCGAGCTCTACGACGCCGTCGGCGGTCGGCTGTCATTGCCGGGCCTTCGCTCCGCGCCCGTCGGGGTCGAGGTCGAGGTCGGTCGCGACGTGCGGCGCCTGCTGGAACGCCGCACCGCGGCGAGTCTCACCGTTCCCGCGGCCGGCCACGCGCTGCTGCAGACCATCGGGCAGAGTTCCCGACTGCGCGGTGTGCTGGCGGTCGGGGGAGCGGAGCCGCTCGACCCCGCGGGTAAGGAACTGGTCGCGACCGTCGTCGCCCTCGCGAGTATCGCCCTCGAGCAGCAGAAGGGGCTGCAGACGTCGCTGCGCGGCGTGCGCGCGGGAGTCGTCGAGATGCTGCTCGACGGCCACGACGACACCGCTCGCCGCGTGGCCGATTCGGCGCTCGGAGGACTCCCCTCGGAGCCCTACCTGATCGGCGTCCTGCGCGGGGCGAGCGCAACGCCCGGACTGCTCGACGAGCTCGACCTCGTCTCGAGCGACCCGCGACGCCTGTTCTCGGCCGAACGCGGTGACGACGTGATCGTGCTGGTGGCCGAGGGCGCGGGCGACGCCCTGGCCGCGCTCGCCGAACGGCGCGGTCTGGCCGTCGGAACGGCCCGCCATGGCGAGGGCCACGACCTGGCCCCCGACTTCCGCCGGGCGGCGCAGGCGGCACGCGATGCCCCGCCCGGCACCGTGCGGGCATACGCGGACCTCGCCCGTCGAGGGCTGGTGGGGGCGCTCCGCGAGCGCGGCGGCGAGGTGCTCGCCCGCTCGCTCCTCGCGCCGCTCGATGCCCTTCCTCCCGCAGAGCGCCAGCGCCTGAGGGAGTCGGCGAGGGTGTGGCTGGATGCCAACGGCGCGTGGGACCCTGCTGCGCGAGCACTCGGCATCCACCGCCACACGCTGAGGGCGCGGCTCACGCAGCTCGAGGGGCTGCTCCGGCTCGACCTGTCGACCTTCGCCGCGCGCGCCGAGCTCTGGGCCGCGTTGGAGTTCTCCGCCGACGGCGCGTGATCACCTGCGGGGTCGCCTCGCGTGAGGAGCGAAAATCTGTCGCTGTGGTGCGATCCAGGCGACAGAAAGTGACCTCTCACGCGAGGAGGAAGCGGGGTCAGCTGTTCTGGGGGAAGCCGAGGTTGATGCCGCCGTGGGTGGCGGGGTCGAGCCAGCGACTGGTGACGGCTTTCTCTCGGGTGAAGAAGTCGAAGCCGTGCACGCCGTACGCCTTGGCGTCGCCGAAGAGGCTCTTCTTCCAGCCGCCGAACGAGTGGTACGCCACGGGCACGGGGATGGGCACGTTGATGCCGATCATGCCGACCTGCACCTCGTTCTGGAAGCGGCGGGCGGCGCCTCCGTCGTTGGTGAAGATGGCGGTGCCGTTGCCGAACTCGCCGCTGTTGATGAGCGCGAGGCCCTCGTCGTAGCTCTTCACGCGCACGACCGAGAGCACGGGGCCGAAGATCTCCTCGGTGTAGGCGCGGGATGACGTGGGCACGGCGTCCAGCAGGGTGGGTCCGAAGAAGAAGCCATCCTCGTGGCCGTCGACGGCGTGTCCGCGGCCGTCGACGACGACCCTGGCCCCGTCGGCCTCGGCGATGTCGACGTAGGACGAGACCTTGGCTCGGTGCTCGCCGCTGATGAGCGGGCCCATGTCGGGCTCGTCTACGGCGGCGCCGTTGCCGATCCTCAGCCGGGAGATGCGCTCGGTGACCTTCGCGATGAGGTCGTCGGCGACGGGTTCGACGGCCAGGACGACCGAGATCGCCATGCAGCGCTCGCCGGCCGCGCCGAAGCCGGCGTTGACCGCGGAGTCGGCCACCAGGTCGAGGTCGGCGTCCGGCAGCACGAGCATGTGGTTCTTGGCTCCGCCGAGCGCCTGGACGCGCTTGCCGTTCTTCGCGGCCGTCTCGTAGATGTACCGCGCGATGGGGGTCGAGCCCACGAACGAGATCGACTGCACGACCGGGCTGTTCAGCAGTCCGTCGACCGCGACCTTGTCACCCTGCAGCACGGTGAACGCCCCCTCGGGAAGACCCGCCTCCTTCCACAGCTGTGCGAGCCAGAGGGATGCCGAGGGGTCCTTCTCGCTGGGCTTGAGCACGACGGCGTTGCCCGCCGCCAGCGCGATGGGGAAGAACCACATCGGCACCATTGCCGGGAAGTTGAAGGGACTGATGACGCCGACGACCCCCAGCGGTTGCTTGAGCGAGTAGACGTCGACGCCGGTCGAGGCGTTCTCGCTGTACGCGCCCTTGATGAGGTGGGGGAATCCGGTGGCGAGCTCCACGACCTCCTGGCCGCGGGCGATCTCGCCCATGGCATCCGAGCGCACCTTCCCGTGCTCGGACGTGAGGATCTCGGCCAACTCGCCCTTGCGCGCGTTCAGCAACTCCCGGAACGCGAACAACACCCCCTGCCTCCGCGCGATGGAGTACTCGCTCCACACCTCGAAACCGCGCTGGGCGGACGCGATGGCCGCGTCGACCTCCGCCTCGTCCGCCAATGCGACGTGTGCTTGCACGGCGCCGGTGGCGGGGTTGTAGACGGGCGCGGTGCGGCCGGATGCCGACGGGGCGGCGGCGCCGTCGAACCAGTGCGCGATGACGGGGAGGTCGTTGTCGGTCATGGCTCCCAGTAAACGTCCGTTCGCGAGATCGCGCCGCTGACAATGCGGCGTCGCCGTCGCTGCCGGCGGGACAGATCGTCACGGCGCGAACACCGAGACCTTTCCTCACGCGTCGCGAGGCGACAGGGCGAAGAGATCCTCAAGGTTCTCCAAATTTTCCTCGAAAAACGGGAGAAGGAATGTCCGCCAACCGCGGTGCGTCCTGCGCGGCGCCTTACGCTCGCTGAGCCGCGAAACGAAAACTCGTCGTCAGTTGCGGCGGAGAAGAACCATCCCGCGGGGGGCGGATCGTTCAGCTGACGCTGACTCGGGCGGTGCAGAGGCCGTTTCGTTTTGCGTCCTGACGCGTTGCGCCCGAGCGCAATCCGGCAGTGAAGTGAGGGGCAAGCGTGACGTATTTCGAATCGGCGGTCAAGAGGCGCGTGGTGGGCCGCATCGCGCGGGCAGTGCAGGTCGAATCACGTGGCGGACGCGCATGAGCGAGCTGCGCAACCTCGGATACGACGACCTTCTCAATTGCTTCATGGTGGGCCCCCTCGTCGGCCTCACCCCCGAGCGGGCGCTCAGCGCCCTGGAGGACGTGGTGCGTTCTCCTCGTGGGGCGACGCTGCTTCGCGTGCGCACCCGCGGGCGGCGGTGGCGGCGCGTCGACCAACGCACCGCTCTCGCGGCCGCGGGGCGTAGCGTCGAGCGGGTCGAAGCGGCGCTCGACCGCTCGGCCGTGACCACCCACGTCCTGGAGAGACAGTTCCAGCCCGGGGAGCTGCCGGTGCGGCTGTTCGTCGCCGACGGGATGCTCGCCATGGGGTTCCCCCACAGCCTGTTCGACGGCACCGGCGCCACGGCCGTCGTGAACCTGGTGCTGGAGAAGCTCGGCGCCCCCGGAGCGGACACCCGCGCCGCCCTGCCATGGGCGAAGACGCCCCTGCGCGCGGCGCTGAAGAAGTTCGGGTTGCAGGGGGTGGCCGGCATCCGGTCCGCTCGAGAGACCTTCCGCACGCTGAACGCGCAGACCGAGACCGGCTATCAGCTGCCCCGCACGCTGACCAAGGCCGAGTCGATCGAGCGGACGCGGATGGTGTCGATGGTGCTGTCCGCCGACGCGGTGCGGGCGATCGCCAACACTCCGGAGAAGGCCGACGACGGACGGCGTCCGGCGCGCCCGCCGCTGTCGGTGAAATCCGCGAGCCTCGTTCTGCGGTGCCTGCGCGACAGCCTCCGGGAGGAGACCGACTTCCGTGTCGTGGTCCCCGTCGACGCCCGTCGCTGGGTGGCGAAGGGATTCGCCGTCGAGGGGAACTTCGCGCCCTCCTTGCCCATGGGGCGCCTGCGGGTCGACGACTGGAGCGCGACGGCCCTGGCCGAGCGCATCTCGGCGGTGAGCAAGGCGGGCACGCCCGTCGCCTGGTTGCTCGCCACCGCGCTGAGCACGCTGAAGAACACCGTGCGTCACCCCGTTGCCGCCCGGCGCTCGCGGGGCGTGACGCCGCGGGTGCCCCTCGAGATCCACGTCTCGCTGACGACGACCGAGGTCGCCGTCTCCGAGACACTGATGCCACGCGTGGAGGACGACACTTTCGTCGGCGGCATGGCGGCGCACCTGCGCCTGCCGCTGGGGGTGTGGGCGGAGATCGCCCCCGTGCGGGGCTGCCTGCACGTCGTCGTCCGCGACGAGACGGGGCTCTTCGACCTCGAAGGGTTCGAACAGCGCCTGCGCGCGATGATCGCTTCCGCCCCGGAGGCGGGTGATGGTCCCGTCCCCCGTGTCGGCGACGTGGCTTCCTCCGCAGCGGCTGATCATCCTCGTCGGGGAGCGCGCCACGTCGGATCGCCCACCCGGCCGACGGTCCGGTCGAACGCGTGAGTGCGGCGTAGGAGAGGGGACGGCTCGGCGAGGTCGGGGGCCCGGGAGTCGTCCCTGGGAAGCTCTTGTGCGAGGCATCCTGAGTTTGAGAACGATTATCAACGGCGATACCGTGTACCCATGACCCGTCGCCTTCTCGCCCCCGTCGTCCTCGGAGCCGCCTCCGTTCTCGCGCTCGCCGGTTGTGCCGGTGGTGCACCCGCCGCGACCGGCTCCGGCTCCGCCGACGGCGACCGGGTCGCGGTCGTGGCATCCACCGACGTCTACGGCTCGATCGCCGAGGCGATCGGAGGCGACTTCGTCGACGTCACCTCGGTCATCACGTCGGCGTCGCAGGACCCGCACGAGTACGAAGCCAGTGCGCAGGACCAGCTCACCCTGAAGAACGCCGGCCTCGTGATCGAGAACGGCGGCGGCTACGACTCGTTCATGGAGTCGCTGATCGAGGCCAGCGGCACGACCGCCCCCGTCATCACGGCCGTGGAGTTCAACCACGACTATCCGGGTGCGGCGTCGCACGATGAGGCGCACGCCGATGAGGCGAGCCCGGCGGCCAGTGAGAGCGCCGACGCGCACGCCGAGGGTGAAACCCACGCCGAGGGCGATGGGCACGACCACATCGAGGGCTTCAACGAGCACGTCTGGTACGACCCGCACACCGTCGAAGACCTCGCGAAGGACATCGCCGAGCACCTCGGCGAGCTCGCTCCGGACCACGCGGCCGACTTCACGGCCAACGCCGACGCGTTCGTGGAACAGATCGCCGGCCTCGAAGACTCCCTCGGCCAGATCGAGGCGACGGATGCCGGGGCGAAGGTGTTCGTGACGGAGCCGGTGCCCGTGTACCTGATCGACGCGGCCGGACTCGAGAACGCGACCCCGAACGAGTTCAGCGAGTCGGTCGAGGAGGGCCAGGACGTGCCGCCCGCCACCCTGCTGGAGTCGCTGCAGCTTCTGGACTCGGGCGAGATCCGCCTCATGATCGTCAACCCGCAGACCGGCGGCGCCGAGACCACGCAGGTCGAAGACGAGGCCACGGCCAAGAACATTCCGGTGATCGAGTTCACCGAAACGCTGCCCGAGGGTCAGACTTACATCTCGTGGATGCAGAGCAACATCTCGGCGCTGTCCGACGCCCTGGCAGCGTGAACGCCGCGGCACCGCTGCGCATCCGCGGTGCCGCCCTCGAGCGGGGCGGTGAAGAGCTGTGGTCGGGACTCGACTTCGAGGTCGCCCCCGGCGAGCTCGTCGCGATCCTCGGGCCCAGCGGCTCGGGCAAGACCACTCTGCTGCGCGCCATCCTCGGTCTCGAGCGCCTCAGCGCCGGGTCGATCGAGGCGCTCGGCACGCCCGTGCGTCGTGCGGGCAATCGCCGGATCGGCTACATCCCCCAGCAGCGCCCGCTGCCGCGAGAGACGCCGCTGCGCGGACGCGACATCGTCGGTCTCGGCGTCGACGGGCACCGCCTCGGCCTGCCGCTGTCACGTAGGAAGGACCGCGCGCGCATCGACGAACTCCTCGAGGCCGTGGGCGCCACGGAGTTCGGCGACCGGCCGGTCGGACTGCTCTCGGGCGGGGAGCAGCAGCGGCTCCGCGTGGGCCAGGCCCTCGCCGACGACCCCGCCCTGCTGCTGTGCGACGAGCCGCTGACGAGCCTCGACCTGGCCAACCAGCAGGCCGTCGTCCGCCTGATCGACCGTCACCGGCGCGAACGCGACGCCGCGGTGCTGCTCGTGACGCACGACATCAACCCCGTGCTCTCGCGCGTGAACCGCATCCTCTACATCGCCCACGGCCGTTTCACCCTGGGCACCCCCGACGAGGTGCTGACGACAGAGACGTTGAGCGCCCTCTACGGCGCCCCCGTCTACGTCGTGCGCGCGGGCGGTCAGCTCATCGTCGTCGGTGCTCCGGATGCCGATGAGGCCCACCACCATCACCACGACGAGGACGACGCATGAACTGGTCCGACGTCGGCGACGCCCTCTTCGGCGGGGTGAGCCAGTACGGCGCCATCCTCGAGCTCGTGCAGAACTCCGTCTACGCCGGAGCCGTGCTGGGCCTGGTCGGCGGACTCATCGGCGTCTTCGTCATGCAGCGCGACATGGCCTTCGCCGTACACGGCATCAGCGAGCTGTCGTTCGCGGGGGCCGCGGTCGCCCTGCTCATCGGCGTCGACGTGGTCTCGGGCTCGATCGTCGGTTCGCTGATCGCGGCGGCGCTCATCGGCCTGCTCGGCGCCCGCGCGCGCGACCGCAACTCGATCATCGGCGTGCTCATGCCCTTCGGTCTGGGTGTCGGCATCCTGTGCCTGTCGCTGTACAACGGCCGCAGCGCCACCCGTTTCAGCCTGCTGACCGGTCAGATCGTGTCGGTGCAGAGCGAGCAGCTCGGCTGGCTGGTCGTCATCGGCGTGGCGGTCCTCGCCGCCCTCCTGCTGATCTGGCGTCCGCTGCGCTTCGATTCGCTCGACCCGCAGTCCGCGGCCGCTCGGGGTGTGCCCACGACGGCGGTGTCGCTGGCGTTCATGCTGCTGCTCGGGCTCATCGTCGCCGTCGCGGTGCACATCATCGGCGCACTCCTGGTGATGGCTCTGCTCGTGACCCCCGCGGCGGCGGCGATGCGGGTGGCCTCCGGCCCGCTGTCGGTGCCGCTGCTGGCAGCGCTGTTCGGCTTCGTGTCCGCCGTCGGCGGCGTACTGCTCGCCGTCGCCGGCACGCTGCCGGTGAGCCCGTACATCACCACCATCTCGTTCGCGATCTACCTCGTCTGCCGGCTCGTCGGTGCGCGGCGCGATCGTACCACCCGGGCGCTCTGACGGGGCCCGGCGGCGGCGTGCCGGACGGTCCGATCGGGGCGGCCACCGCGGGGAACGCCTCGCATGACGCCCAGCCGATTCACCGATCGCCTCGATAGACTCGCCGACATGGTCCAGCGCAACACGTGGCAGCGCGAGCGCGTGCGCGAAGCCCTGTCGGGAGCCGGCGGCTTCGTCAGTGCGCAGGCCCTGCACGCCACCCTGCGCGACGAGAACACCGGCATCGGCCTGGCCACCGTGTACCGCACGCTCGCCGGCCTCGCGGCCAAGGGCGACGCCGACTCCCTGCAGAGCCCCGAGGGTGAGAACCTCTTCCGCGCGTGCGAGACCCGCGGACACCACCACCACTTGATCTGTCGCTCGTGCGGCAAGGCGGTCGAGATCGCCGCGACAGACGTCGAGGACTGGGCGAAGCGCACCGCCGCCCAGCACGGCTTCAGCGAAGCCGAGCACGTCGTCGACATCTTCGGCATCTGCACCGATTGCGCCCAGGCCCGGGCTCGCGAGCGTGGCGACGAGTAGTCGCACCGCGACGCCGTCGCCGCCGCGTACCGGCGCCTCCCGCACGATCGGCGCGCTCGGCCTGGGGGTCGCCGTCGTCACGGGCCTGTTCCTGATCGACGCGTTCGCGCCCACGTTCTTCGCGGAGTCCCTGCCGACCCGAGCCCAAGACGGTCTGACGCTGTCGCTGAGCGTCCTCATCGAGTCGCTGCCGTTCGTCGTGCTGGGTGTGGTGCTGTCGATCATCGTGCAGGTCTGGGTGCCACCCGGGGCGATCGAGAGATGGATGCCGCGCGCGCCGTGGGCGCGCCGGGCGGTGCTGTCGCTGCTGGGCATGTTCATCCCCGTCTGCGAGTGCGGCAACGTGCCGTTCGCCCGTGGTCTGCTCATGCGCGGTTTCGGCGTCTCCGACACGCTGACCTTCCTGGTCGCTGCCCCGATCGTCAACCCGATCGTCATCATCTCCACGCACGCGGCGTTCGGGTTCAGCGACGGCATCCTGGTCGCGCGCCTGATCGGCGGCTACCTCGTCGCCAACCTCATCGGCTGGCTGTACAGCCGGCATCCCGATCCCGACAAGCTGCTCACCGAGCGCTTCCTGGCCACCTGCGAGATCGTCGTGCAGGAGCGCGGCAACCGCGGTCGGCGCACCCTGGCCCAGTTCGTCGTCGAGCTGCGCTCGGTCATGCCGGCGCTCATCATCGGCTCGCTGCTGGCGGGTGCGGTGCAGGTGCTCGTGCCCCGCAGCGCCCTGCTGGCGATCGGGTCCGACCCGGCGCTCTCGATCGCCGCGATGATGCTGCTGGCGATCGTGGTGTCGCTGTGCTCGAACGTCGACGCGTTCTTCGCCCTCTCCTTCGCCTCGACCTTCACGCCGGGGTCGATCGTCGCCTTCCTCGTCGTCGGGCCGATCATCGACCTCAAGATGATGGCGCTGCTGCGCACGACCTTCACCACCCGCGTCCTCGCGGGGATGACGGTGGTCGTGGTGTTGTTCGCCTTCGCCCTCGGAACGGTGGTGAACCTCCTTGTCTAGATCGGGTGCCCTCGCCACGCGGTGGCTCGGCGTCGGCCTCGCGGCCTGCCTGTCGATCACCACGATCGCGTTGTGGGTCAGCGGACGCATGTCGCTGTACATCAACCCCGACTCGGCGTGGTTCGCCGTCGGAATGTCGGTCGTCCTGCTCGTCGGGGCGGTCGCCTCGTTCGCGCTGCCCCTCGGGGCCGAGGCCGACCACGGACACGACCACGAGCACGGTCACGCCCCGGCCGCGGCATCCGCCCGCCGCGAGGCGTTCGCCCATGCCGACCACGACCACACCGATCCCGTCGACGACCACGACCACGCGGCGCACGACCACCTCGCCGCCCGTCCCCGCCTGACTCCGTCGGGGATCGCCGCCTTCACCGGCGGGGTGCTCGCCTCGGGTGCGGTGATCGCCGTGCTGCTGACGCCGGCGGCGTCGCTCTCGACCGAGCTCGCCGTCTCGCGCGACGTGGGGGCGCCTCCGCTGTTCGCGGGCTCCGACGTCATCACTCTTGCGGCTTCGAGCGACACCGCGCAGTTCGGCATCGGCGACTGGTCGGCCGTGTTCGCCCACGCGACCAACCCGGAGACCTTCGACGGCAAGCCCGTCACCCTGACGGGGTTCATCACCCCGGGTGCCGGGGGCGCGAGCTTCGACCTCACGCGTCTGGTCATCACGCACTGCGTCATCGACGCGCAGACCGCTCGTCTTCCCATCGCCGCGGCGGGCACCGTTCCGGCGACCGGGCAGTGGGTCACGGTCACCGGTACGGTGCGATCGAGCGGCGACGGCGCGCTGGAGGTGCACGCCGAGCAGGTGGCGTCCATCGACGAACCGGCGGACCCGTATGAATACTGACTCGCGCCGATCGCGCGCCCGGAAGAGGCGCGGACGCGGGTTCGCGGTCGCCTTCGTCGCGGTCCTCGCAGCCCTCGCCGTCGTCGGCGGTGTCGGGGGCGTCGTCGCGGTGGCGCAGGGACCCCGGGTCACCGACGTGCAGGTCGATCCCGCGGCCGCGGTGGCGGCATCCGGATCGCGCGTCATCCTCACCACGACGCAATCGCTGCAGACCGTGGACGCCGCGCAGGTCTCGGTGGAGCCGGCGATGCCGTTCACCGTCGACACGGCGGGCCGGAGCGTCGGCGTGCGTTTCGCCCTGCCGCTGCGCGACGACACCGACTACCGCATCACCGTGAACGGGGTGAGCGGTCTGGGCGCGGGCCCGTCGTCGACGCTCACCGAGACGTTCCGCACGCCCTCGCTGCAGGCGTACCTGATGCAGCGCGGAACCCCCGAGGGTGACACGATCTTCCGCACCGATCTGAAGGGCGAGGCGGGGTTGCCGATCTTCGTGCACCCGCACATCGAGGACTATCGCGCCACGGCGAACCATCTCGTCATCTCGGTGCGCGACGGCGACACCGCGCGGGTGATCGTCACCGACGCCGACGGCCAGAACGCCCGTGACGTCGCCCTCCCCGGACCGGGCTTCGTCAGCAACCTGCAGTCGGCCGACCGGGGCGAACGCATCGGCTTCACCTTCTCGGATGCCGACCTGAGCGCCGCCGGGGGTCGCGAGAGTCGTCTGTTCACGATGTCGGCCGCCGACGACGCGCCCCCCACCGAGGTGGGGTTGAACGGCGGGGATGTGCGCATCGCCGACTACCGGTTCGTGCCCGACACCGACAGCATGCTCGTCCTGACCTTCGATTCACGCCTGCTGCTGACCGACGCAGAGGGCGGCAACGCCGCTCCCCTGGGCAGCGCGGTCTCGATCGACGGGATCGCCCGCGGTTCCTCGGTCGCTGTCGTCGAGCGACTCGAGGGGATCCGCGAGGTCGACCTCACCGACGGGTCGGAGCGGGCCCTCGTGCAGCCCGTCGATCCGCCGGGCCTGACCGGTCGCGCCACCCCCGTTCCGGGGACGGATGCCGGCACGATCCGCTCGTTTGCCGACATCAGCGCCGACGGGGTCTCGCGCTCGACGACCGTCGCCCATGTCGACGCGGCCGGTGCGGTGCGACCGCTCCTGGAGGTGCCCGGCGCGGACACGGTGCTGCAGACGTGCGTCTCTCCGAGCGGCCGCTACACGGCGGTGCTCGTCGCCCCCCGGGCCGTCGACAATCCGTTCGACCGCTACCAGCTGCCCCTGCCCGAGCGTCTTCTCACCCACCTGGTGGAGGTGGACACCGGTCAGGAGGTCGTGGCGCTCCAGGGCTTCGACCTGTCGTGGTGCCAGGTGCCTCCGCAGTGACGCGCCCGGCGACGCGCGACGACCTGTCCGCGCTGCCCGTCGAGGTGGCGCCCCGGCTGCTCGGCGCTCTCCTGGAGACGGTCGTCGGAGGGGAGCGCGTGGTCGTGCGTCTCACGGAGGTCGAGGCGTATCACGGGCGCGGCACGGGTGACCGGCCCGACCCGGGCTCGCACGCGCGGATGGGGCCGACCGCACGCAACGCCACCATGTGGGGCGAACCCGGGCACCTCTACGTGTACCTGAGTCACGGCATCCATTCGTGCGTCAACGTCGTCTGCGGGCCCGACGGGATCGCCGGCGGGGTGCTGCTGCGCGGCGCGGAGGTGACCGAGGGGGCCGAGGTGGCCGAGCGGCGACGTCTCGAGCGGCGCGGCGCCGTGCGATCGCCCCGAGACCTGGCCCGGGGGCCGGGGCGCCTCGGCGACGCCGTGGGCCTTCGGCATCCGGTGCACGACGGGATCGATGCGATCACGGGGGAGGAGCAGTCGGGCGCTCGGGCGCGGCTGCTGCTGCCGGCCGAGCCGGTCGCGGTCGTGGCGGCGGGACCGCGCGTCGGCGTCGCCGGGGTCGCGGGGACCGACGCGTTCCCGTGGCGCTTCTGGATCGAGGGGGACGCCACGGTGTCGGTGTTCCGCTGGGGCCGCGGTGCCGCGGAGGTGGCGGGGCGCTGAGGGTTCCGGTGCCTTCGACGGCTCACCGACGTCGGCCGCCGCGGCGTAATCTCGGTGATCTGCGTGATGTCAGTCGCATCCGGCGTGAGGTGACCGAGTGTGTGCAGATTGCCGACATTGTGCTGTCGCAGGGCGCAGGGCGCAGGGCGCAGGGCGCAGGGCGCGGGGCGCGGGGCGCGGGGCGCAGGGCGCAGGGCGCAGGGCGCGCGGCGTGAGGTGGCTGAGCCTGTCGAAGCCACCGGTGGCTGCGGGGGGCCGGTCCCCTCGATAGCCTCAGGGGCCTCGATTCGATGACCTGATCGGTCGAGGCGACCCTTCGACGGGCTCGGGGTAGGCAAGCCGCCCGTGCTAGACTGACCCCTTGTCTGCGCGCACTCCAGCACGCAGTTCGCATCCCTTCTCCCGATCGTGGCTTTTCGCCGTGCTCGGACGGGGTGCAGACAAGGGATCTTGGGTGGCACCGTCCGGTGTCACGGTACAGAAGGAGACATCACCATGGCAGCAGTGTGCCAGGTGACTGGAGCGGTTCCCGGCTTCGGTCACAACATCTCGCACTCGCACCGCCGGACGAAGCGCCGCTTCGACCCGAACGTGCAGAAGAAGACCTACTTCGTTCCGTCGCTGGGTCGCAACATCAAGCTCAACGTTTCGGCGAAGGGCATCAAGGTCATCGACGTCCGCGGCATCGAGTCCGTCGTCCGTGACCTGCAGTCGAAGGGCGTGAAGCTGTAATGGCGAAGAAGGCTCAGGACGTCCGTCCGATCATCAAGCTGCGTTCGACCGCCGGCACGGGGTACACCTACGTGACGCGCAAGAACCGCCGCAACAACCCCGACCGCATCGTGCTGAAGAAGTACGACCCCGTGGTCCGTAAGCACGTCGACTTCCGAGAGGAGCGCTAAGCACATGGCCAAGAAGAGCAAGATCGCGCGCAACGAGCAGCGCAAGGTCGTCGTCGAGCGCTGGGCGACGAAGCGCGCCGAGCTGAAGAAGACCCTGGTCGACCCGACCGCCACCGACGAGGCCCGCGAGGCCGCCCGCGTGGGACTGCAGAAGCTCCCCCGCAACGCCTCGCCCGCCCGCGTGCGCAGCCGCGACGTCATCGACGGGCGCCCCCGCGGCGTCCTCACGAAGTTCGGCGTCTCGCGCGTCCGCTTCCGTGACATGGCCCACCGTGGCGAGCTGCCCGGTGTGACCAAGTCGAGCTGGTAAGCACCAGACACCCGTAGAGAGGGCGGGGGTTCCGAGAGGAGCCCTCGCCCTTCGTCGTTCCCCGCCGGCCTCAGGCGCTGAGCATCTCCACGGCCTCGGCGCGGCCGGCGACTCCGAGCTTCTGGTAGATGGAGCGCACCTGGGTCTTGACGGTGTTGAGCGAGACACCCCGCTCGCGCGCGATGTCCGTGAGGCTCAGCGACCGCAGCAGCAGTTCGGCGGTGGCGGTCTCGATCGGAGTGAGCTTGGCCGCGGAGAGCGGGGAGTGCGTCTCGGCGTCCGGGGTCGCCACGCGCGCCAGCGCCGCGTGCAGGTACGGCAGGACGTCGGCGAGCTCGGGGTCTTCGAGGGCGACGGCGTCCATCAGTGCCCGTGTCTCTTCGTGGGGGAGCATGAGGAACGGCGTCGCCGAAGAGCCCGTGCGCACGATGAGACGGAGAGCGGTCTCCATGCTCTGGTGCGCTCGTCGGGTGAAACCGAGGCGGTTGAGTGCCAACGCGCGTCGCACGAGGAGGGGAGTCAGGGTGCGCAGGCAGTGGTCCGCCTCGGATGCCACGCACGCGTCGGTCTCGATCAGCAGCTCACGGTCGCGCCCGAGACGCAGGAGCGCAGCGGAGCGTTGCATCGAGAAGCAGATGCCGTGGCCCTCCGGCGTCTCGCACGTTTCGAGGGTCGACAGTGCTTCGCGGTACTCACCCTGCGCGACCAGGATGTCGGAAAGGACGCTGACCAGGAAGTGCCGCATCATGCGGTGGCTGCTGAGCCGTCGGCTCCCGTGCAGGAGCCGGCGGGCTTCGGCGCGACCCGCCCCGAGATCGCGACGGAACATCATCGCCATCACCTCGATCGCCCGCGCGGAGTATCCCCAGTACGGGTCGTCGGGTTGCACGCGCCTCATCTCCGACGCGGCGTCGAGCAGACGTCCGATATCCAGCAGGGAAGACGCGATGAGAGCCTCCGCGAGCAGGAGCAGGTAGGCCGTCTCGGGTGCAGCCCACTCCCGGGCGACGAACAGCTCGGTGGCCGCGGCGCGGGCGGCCTCACCCGTCACGTATTCGCCGTTGAGGGCGTGGCCGAGGGCGCTCACCGAGAGGGCTCGATAGCGCGTCTCGTCGGTGTCGGCGAACAGGAGCGCCTCGGCGCCGAACCGCGCACCCACCTGGGGCCAGCCGATCGCGTTGCAGTATTCGCCCACACTCGCGCACAACTGTGATCGCGCCCCGGATGACAGTGAGGCGGGTCGGTTCAGCCGGACGTCGTCGAAGTAGCGCGCGATGACGGCCGCCCCGTCGGACAGTGCATCGCGCCGCGCGCGAGCGGCCAGACGTGCCGCGAGGGAGCGGGCCGTCGTGTCCGTCCAGAGGGCGGGCGGGTCGGGGAGTTCCGCCTCGGAGAGCAGGGCGAGGTGGCGTGCGGTGGGGACGCCGTGGCCGGGGAGGAGGCGCAGAGCCGTCGTCGCGGCGGCGGCGCGGAGGGCGGCGCGTGCCTCTATCGAGGCGGGCGTTCCCGGCATCGTCCCTCCTAGGTGAGTACCGTCAGCGGGTGAGTTCTTTCCGGGCTTCGGGTGCCCGCGAACTCATGCGGCACATCATACTTCCGCCGTGGTACGTCAAAAGCGGGTGAGAGCGGAGGTGTGGAGAACGCCCGGCGTACTCCGTCCAGAATCGCCCGCCGACCCCGCTGACTTAACCCGATCGGTGCGCCCGAGGCCGAGTATCCGCCCCGTGTGGCCCGCAGCCGTGGCGCCGACGCTCGCGGGGGACCAGGGGGTCGATTCGGCCCCCTCCTCACCTTCCGCACCGCGACACGCGGCGGAGAACGGGTCGAAATAGGTCAGAATCCGCGTGATTCCGCGGTTCGGTTGATACTGTCGAGGCGGTCTCCCGACCACCGAGGAGGATCCCTCCTCGTCCGAGTAACGAGAGACGGCTTTCGCCGCCGTCTGGAGGACAACCACATGGCCGACAAGTCCATCACCAAGACCGAGCTCGTCGCGAGCATCGCCAGCGCGACCGGGCAGAGCCAGTCCGCCGTGTCGGGCGTGCTCGACTCCCTCTTCTCCACCGTCTCCGAGGCGGTCGCCAAGGGCAGCAAGGTTTCGATCCCCGGCTGGATCGCCTTCGAGCAGGTCGCGACGTCCGCTCGCACGGGCCGCAACCCGCAGACGGGTGAGGAGATCTCCATCCCCGCCGGCAAGCGCGTCAAGGTCACCGCGGGCTCCAAGCTCAAGGCCGCCGTCAAGTAAGACGACGTCTCGCGTGCGACGAAGGGGGGATGCCGCGGCATCCCCCCTTCGGTGCGCCCGGGCGACGTAGGCTGGACGGGTGAATCCCCGACTTCTGCGCGTCGCGGGGCCCGTCATCCTGATTGCGGTCTCGATCGTCGCCGTCGTCGCCGGGCTGGCGTTCGGTGGCGGAGCGGCCCCCGGGCGTCTGGCGGACGCAGGCCCCGTGGTGCGCTGGGGTCTGCCGATCGCCACGGTCGTGGTCAACCTCGCGGCGGCCACCATGGTCGGATCGCTGGTGCTCGCGCTGTTCGCCCTGCCGGCGGGGGAGCGGTCTTTCGAGATCGCCCTCGACACGGCCTCGATCGGCGCCGCCCTCTTCACGGTCGCGGCGGCGGTCACGGGGTACATGACGTTCCTCAACGTGCTCAACGCCACCCCGACGCTCGACGCCGTCTTCGGCCAGCAACTCGGACGCTTCCTCGTCGAGAGTCCGCCCGGACAGGCCTGGTTGATCACCACGATCGCCGGAGCCGTGCTCACCGTGCTCACCTTCGCGGTGCGATCCTGGATCCCGACGCTGATCGTGGCGATCCTCGCTCTGGCGTCACTCGTCCCGATGGGGACCCAGGGTCACGCCGGCACCGAGGCCAGCCACGACGCGGCGGTCGTCTCCCTCGTCCTGCACATCATGGCCGCGGCGGCCTGGCTGGGCGGTCTCATCCTGCTGGTGGTGGTGCGCCCGGCCATGTCGCGGGGGCAGCTGCAGACCACCCTGATGCGATACTCCTCGATCGCGCTCGTGGCTTTCATCGTGGTCGCGGTCTCGGGCACCGTGCGCGCGTCGATCAGCCTGCTCGGCCTCGAGAACCTCTGGTCGCCCTATGGCGCACTGGTGCTGGTCAAGGTCGTCGCCCTGGTCGCCATGGGCGTCCTCGGCGCCTGGTACCGCCGCCGCCTCATCTCGCGCATGGCCGACGAGACGGGCTCCGCGCGGTTCTGGGGCGTCATCACGCTCGAGCTGGTGTTCATGGGCATCGCCAGTGGTGTCGCGGCGGCGCTCGCGCGGACGCCCCCGCCCGCTGAGGCGCCCCTGGTGGGCACGACCCCGGCCGAGGTGCTCACCGGAGCGCCGCTGCCACCGGAGCTCACCCTGGAGCGCTGGTTCACGGCGTGGAACGTCGACCTGCTCTGGACGTTCGTCGTCGCCTTCGGCCTCTTCTTCTACCTCGCCGGCGTCTGGCGGTTGCTCCGTCGCGGCGACACCTGGCCGATCCACCGCACCGTGCTGTGGTGCCTCGGTCTCTTCGGAGTGTTCTGGGTCACGTCGGGGCCGATCAACGTCTACCAGGACTACCTCTTCAGCATGCACATGATCGGGCACATGCTGCTCTCGATGGCGATCCCCTTGCTGCTCGTATCGGGGGCGCCGGTGTCGCTCGCGGCGCGCGCGATCCGCAAGCGCGACGACGGCACGCGCGGCGGACGCGAGTGGATCCTGTGGGCCGTGCACAACCCGGTCGCGAAGGTGCTGACCAATCCCTACGTCGCAGCGGGCCTGTTCATCGGATCCCTCTGGGCCTTCTACTACACCGACCTCTTCCGGTGGTCGCTGTACGACCACGTCGGCCACGTCTGGATGGTCGCGCACTTCCTGGTCACGGGCTACCTGTTCGTGCTCAGCCTCGTCGGCATCGATCCGGTGCCCTTCCGCCTCGCCTACCCGATGCGCCTGCTGGTGCTCATCGCGATCATGGCGATGCACGCCTTCTTCGGCATCGCCATCATGATGAACGCCGGCCTGATGGTGTCGGAGTGGTTCGGAGCAATGGGACGCACCTGGGGGGCGACACCCCTACAGGACCAGTACGTGGGCGGCGGTGTGGCCTGGTCGGTCGGTGAGATCCCGACCCTGATCCTCGCGATCACGGTGGCGATCCAGTGGAGCCGGAGCGACGAGCGTCAGCAGAAGCGCCGCGACCGTCATGTCGACCGGGTGGGCGACCTCGAGCTCGACGCCTACAACCAAGAGCTGGCGCGCTTGGCCGACCGCGATGCCCGCGTCGCCGCCCGCGGCGGCAGCTGAGCGGATCCGTCCTCGGGCGGTGCTCGGAGCGGCCGCGTGTGGTCCCCGGGCGTGCCGGGTGGTGCCGGGCCGTGCCTGGACGTGCCGCGCGGCGCGCAACGGCGGGGTGTTCGGGTGATGTGCCGGGCCGAAGGCGCATCGGACGGCGGGCGCGCGAGCGGTCCGCGGTTGGGCACCGGGGGCGGCGTGCCCGCGGCATCCGTCCGGGGCGTCAGTCGGAGGAGCCGCCGACGAGGATGGATGCCGAGCCGTCGGGCTGCACGGTGATCTGACCGTCGACGGTGAAGTCGACATCGTCCTCGACCGTGCGGACGCTGCCGTCGAAGATCGAGCGGATGTCGACCTCGATGTGCGCGACCGCCTTCGCCGAGGGGATGCGCCAGCCCGCGCCGTCGGGCTCGACCGTGACCGTGGGCTGCTCGACGATCGACCACGAGGGGGCGTCGTCGATGCGGTTGCGCACCGTGAAGCCGAACGGGCAGCCCGTGGGTTGCAGAACTTTCTGCTCGGCGCAGGCCGAGAGGAAGTCCTCGACCCGCTGCTGCACGATCCCGAGGAACTCCTCCGTCGGCTGCGCCTGCACATCGACGGGGATGCCGGCCAGCGGCGCGTCGGCGAGCACGGCCACGCCGGGGGTCGAGGAGATCGCCGTGTCGACCGCCACCGAGTACAGCCCGGGGGAGAAGACCAGCAGGGGGAGGGCGGCGGTGGGATCGACGTCGCCGCCCTGGAGCGAGACCTGCCGCTTGTCGACCTCGAACCCGTTGACGGCGAAGCGCATCGACCCCTGGACCGACAGGTCGATCACCGACAGCGGACTGCGGGCGAAGCGCCAGCGGGGCAGAAGGGCGCCCCCGGTGTCGCGCTGCACGTCGAAGGTGGTCGCGCCCTCGTACCCGCCCACGGAGTAGCGGACGGTGACGCGCGTGCGATCGCCGTCGACGGTCTCGTCGGTGATGACGGCATCCGTCACCGCCTGCAAAGATTCGGGACGCAGAAGAGCCTCGGATGCCGTGAGGGGCAGGCCCGCGGCCTCGAGTTCGGTGGAGTCGACGGCGACGCCGGGCACGGCGAGCGCCTCGGCGGCGCGGCGCTCCTCGAGCAGTTCGAGGTAGTGCAGGACGAAAGCGCGGGGACTGTAGAACTCTCGGTACAGCGAGGCAGCGCCCGCACCCAGAGCGGCGACGAGCAGCACCCCGATGAGGATCATCGCGGGGATCTCGAATCGACGGCGCACGCGCACGCCGCGGACGCCCTCGGGCGTCGCGGGCCCCCCACCGGCGTTGCTCACGTACCCAGTCTAAGAAGCGCACCTGCGCAGACGCCGCGCGGCGCCCCGCGACGTCGCAGTCCCGCGCAATCCCGCGGATCGCGCGGGACGGCGCGGTGACCTCACGCGACGACGAGCGATTGCACGACGGCGACGGCGGCGAGCTGGCCGCCCGCGATCGCCGCAGCGAGCGAGAACATCGGGCCGGGAAGGTGGTCGGGCTGGGCGATGTCGCCCACCGCGTACACGCCCTCCACGCTCGTGCGCCCGAACGGGTCGGTGCGCACGGCGCCTGATTCCTGGCGTTCGAGGCCGAGCGCGTCGACGATCTCCCCGCGCACCGTCCACGTGGGAGCGACGAACGCGCCCGCCACGTCGCGCGCGGTGCCGTCGGTCAGTTCCAGGCGCAACCCGTCGTCCGTGCCCGAGACCGCGCGCACGTCGGCGGGTGCCACGACATGGACCTCGGATGCCACCGGCTCGAGCATCGCCGCGAGCGCGGCGGCGTGCGCCGACGCGTTGACGACCGCCACCGGGCGCCCGGAGAACTCGTGCCCGTGGCAGAACGGGCAGTTGGCGACGGTGTCGCCCCAGTGCTCGGCCAGGCCTGGGATGGGAGGGAGCTCGTCGGCGACGCCGGTCGCGAGGATGACGGCGCGCGCGCGAAGCTGGCCGCCGTCGATCGTCACGATGAGGCCGTCTTCCTCTCGCTCGACGGTCGACACAGCGGCATCCCGGATCTCGACGGTGTCGTAGGCGGCGATCTCGGCGCGCGCGAGGCGGCGGAGCTCGGCCGGATCACGACCGTCGTTGGTCAGCAGGTTGTGGGCGTGGCGGACGGTGCCGTTTCGGTAGGCGCCGGAGTCCAGCAGCAGGGTGCGCCGGTGCATCCGGCCGAGGGTGAGCGCCGCTTGAAGGCCTGCCGGCCCCCCACCGATGATGATCGCGTCGTACACGATGAAGTCCTTCCGCTTGTGTTCTCGTCCATCGTGTGACTTCATGTCGACATGAAGTCAAGTGCGATCTCGGACGGCGAGTCGATCGGCGCGGCGGCCAGGCGGTTCGGCCTCGACACCCACGTGCTGCGCCACTGGGAGGATGCGGGTCTGCTGCTCCCCGCCCGCGACGGCGCAGGTCGGCGTCGCTACGGCGACGACGACGCCGTCCGCATCGCGGTGATCCTGCGCAACAAGGCGGCGGGGCTCTCTCTCGAGCAGATCCGGGTGCTGCTCGACGACGACGCCCCCGACCGGCACCGGGTGCTCGAGGAGCACGTCGCCGAACTGGACCGCCGTGCCGCAGACATCGCGCAGGCGCGGGCGATGACCGAGCACGCGCTGCGCTGCCGGTCGCATGACATCACCCAGTGTCCGCGGTTCCGCAGCCACGTCGCCGACGTCCTCTCGGGTGAGGCGCGTTGGCTGCTCCTGCACACCGAGCCGGCGGGCGGGCCCGTGGGCGCGACGCTGCCCGCGGGCGAGCACGCGAACTAGCATGGGCCGGTGACCACGCCGCCCCTTTCCGTCGAGCAGCAGGCGCTGTTCCGGCTGATCGAGGACACCCGCGAGCACGTCTTCGTCACCGGCCGCGCGGGCACGGGCAAGTCCACGCTGCTGCAGCACCTGGCGTACAACACCAAGAAGCAGATCGCCGTGTGCGCGCCGACGGGGGTGGCCGCCCTCAACGTCGAGGGGCAGACGATCCACTCGCTCTTCCGCCTGCCCATCGGGTTGATCGCGAACGGCGACATCGACCAGAACGACGCCACCCGGAAGCTCCTCAACGCCATCGACACCCTGGTGATCGACGAGATCTCGATGGTCAACGCCGACCTGATGGATGCCATCGACCGATCGCTCCGCCAGGCCCGCGGTCGTCGTTCGGAGCCGTTCGGCGGCACGCAGATCGTGATGTTCGGCGATCCGTACCAGCTGGCCCCGGTGCCGCCGCGCGGCGACGAGGCGCGCTACATCGCCGACCATTACCGCTCGTTCTGGTTCTTCGACGCGAAGGTCTGGTCGGGTGAGGCCGCGAGCGACGGACTCATCGACATCGGCCGGCACGGAGCCGACCTTCACGTCAACGAGCTCGTCGAGATCCACCGGCAGTCCGACCCCGGCTTCAAGACACTGCTCAACGCGGTGCGGTACGGCCGCGTCACGGCCGAGATGGCCGGCATCCTGAACACCGCCGGAGCGCGCACGCCCCCGCATCCGGCCGACGGTGAGCATCCGATCATCACGCTCGCCACCCGCAACGACCGCGTGAACACGATCAACCGTCGCCACCTCGAGGAGCTCATCGGGCGCACGCAAACGGCCGCCGCCGAGATCTCGGGCGACTTCGGCCGCGGTGAGGCGAACTACCCCGCCGAGATGGAGCTCACGCTCAAGGTCGGGGCGCAGGTGATGTTCCTCCGCAACGACGGGGCGCAGTTCGGCGAGGCGCCCCGCTGGGTCAACGGCACGATCGGCACGGTCACCCGCATCGCGGGCGACAGCGTGCGGGTCGAGGTCGACGGCATCCAGCACGATGTCGAGCCCGCCGTCTGGGAGAGGTACCGCTACGCCTACGACCCGGGGACGAAGAACCTTTCGCGCGAGATCGTTGCGGAGTTCACGCAGTTCCCGCTTCGGTTGGCGTGGGCGGTGACGATCCACAAGTCGCAGGGCAAGACCTACGACCGCGCGGTCGTCGACCTCGGCTCGGGTGCCTTCGCCCCGGGGCAGACGTACGTGGCGCTCAGTCGGCTCACCTCTCTCGACGGCCTGTACCTGACGAGACCGCTCCGCCCCGGCGACATCCGGGTCGACGAAGACGTCCGCCGCTTCATGAAGCAGACGTGGCTGAACCGGCAGGACACGGCGGCGGCGCGGCAGGCGTAGCCCCGGGCGGCGCACCGGGCAGGACGCGGCGGCGGCGCGGCAGGCGTAGTGCCCGGAAGGGCGCGGCGACAGCCAGGCGGGCGTAGCCCCGCGCGGCGCACCGGGCAGGACGCGGCGGGGGCTTCACCGGGCGTCGCCGTGCGCGGGGCGCGATGCCCGGCGGTCGCGATCGCTCAGGCGACCTGGTCGGCCTTCGCGCGGGTCAGGTCGGCGAACAGCTCGGTGGTGAAGCGGTAGGCGACGAGGACCTCGGCGATGACGCGCTCCTTCTCGTCGTCGTCCCACGGGGCGGCGTCCAGCTGTTCGCGATAGACGCTCTTGAAGGCCTTCGGATCGGCGATGTCGCCGAAGAGCAGGAAGCCGATGCCGTTGGTCTCGAATCCGAAGCGGCGCTGCATCAGACGACCGATCGACGGTCCGCCCGACAGGTCGCCGAGGAACCGCGTGTAGTGGTGCGCGACGAACCCGCCCGGCCAGGTCGCGGCGACCCGGCGGATCCTCGACACGTAGGCCTGCGTGGTGGGCAGCGGGTGGATCTCATCCCGCCAGTGCGCACCGATGAGGAAAGCGAGATCGGCCTCGAGCGCGGGCAGGCGCGAGAGCTTGTCGCTGAGGAAGACGGATGCCACCGGATCGGTGCGCATGCGCGCCGATGCCGCCTCGAGGGCGGAATACAAGAACCAGTGCTGGGAGATGAGGGCGATGTAGTCGTCGCGGGTGCCGGCGCCGGTGAGCAGGTCGGTCATGAAGCCGTCGCACTCGCGCGGCGAGTGCGCGCTGCTGGAGCGCTCGCGCAGGGCCGTGGAGAACGGGAGGACGACGTTCATGCGGCCATCATACGCAAACGGTTAGGTTTACCTAACCCCCTCTGTGCTGCGGGACGTCGCCGCCGCGGCAGACGTGATGCACACGTGACGTTCGGCGTGCGCAAGCGGCGGGTTCAGCCGGACGCCGTGTGTTTGAATGCATCCGGAGCGCGCTTCGTCGCGCTCGAAAACGTGGGGGGTTCACATGCCGGGTTGGCGTCGTTCCGCGGCCGCCGCGATCGCGGGCGCGAGCGTGCTCGCCGTCGCGCTCAGCGGCTGCACGAGCCAGGGGACGGTCTCGATCGACATCCCCGCGCAGGTCGACGCGACCCTGCCCGACGCGACCGTGACCGAGATGCGCGACGCGGTCACCTCGGCGATCACCGCGACCGGCGCGACCGGAGCCATCGTCGGCGTCTGGGCGCCCTGGAGTGGCACCTGGGTGTCGGGCGTCGGCACCCAGACCCCCGGGGGCGCGGAGGTGACCGCCGACCTGCAGTTCCGGGCGGCCGACGTCACCGGGGCGATGACCTGTGACGTCCTGTACCGTCTCGCCGCCGACGGACGGTTCTCGCTCGACGACGCCATCACCCAGTGGGTCAGCAACGTGCCCGGCTACGAGGACATCACCCTCCGGCAGCTGTGCGACGGCACGTCGGGGATCGCCTCGTACACGTCGAGCCTCGACGGCCTGGTGCTGAGCAACCCCGCTCGCGTGTGGAACGCACGCGAGCTGATGGCGTACGGGATCGCGAAGCCGCGGCTGAACGACCCCGGAGTGGCGTTCGCGTCGTCACCGACGAACTACTTGCTCGCCGGTCTCGCCATCGAGCGAGCCACCGGGCAGTCGCTCGGCGAAGTGATCACCGAGCGCGTGACGACGCCTCTCGACCTCACGGCCACCTCGATGCCCGCCCCCGCGGCAGCGCCGCCGGGGAGCGCCCCGCTCACGGGTCACTGGTCTCAGCCCAACGCGGAGGGCGCCTACGACTGCGCGCAGCCACTGGAGTTCACCACGATGTCCGCCAGCTACGGCGATGCCGCCTCCGGTGCCGTCACGAACATCCGAGACCTCGGGCGCTACGCCCAGGCGCTGGCCACCGACGCCCTGCTCCCCGACGGCAGCGACCGCTTCGCCAGCCCCGTGCCGGTCGCCTCCGATCAACCCACGTGGTTCACCGCGGCGGGCGGCGCCTATCAGGCGGGTTCGTTGATCGGGCAGTTCGGCTCGACTCCCGGCTACACCGTCGGGGCCTTCGCCGACCCCACGACCGGCATGTCGGTCGCGGTCGTGCTGAACAACTCGGCCGGTAACGAGAACACGGGAGCCTGGCTCGCGTGGGAGCTCGCGGCGATCGCATCCAAGGCCCCCGCCGCGCAGGGGCAGACCGCGCCCGAGGCGGGGCTGCCCTGGACGGCGGAGCAGATGCGCGAGAACATCACCGCCAACGCGATCTGCTCGGCCCCCGCCGGATGACCCCACGCGGCGGACAGGGGTCGGCCGCGGCTCTGGTTCTCGTGGGGTTGGCGTGCCAGGAGGTCGGCGCCTCGTTCGCCGTGATGCTGTTCCCGAAGACGGGGCCCCTGGGCATCGTCATGCTGCGGTTGCTGTTCTCGGCGCTGCTGCTGCTCGCCATCGCCCGCCCCCGCCTGAGCGGGCACACGGCGTATGCGTGGCGTTCCGTCGTGGGATTCGGTGTGGTGCTGGCATCCATGAACGGGCTGTTCTACCTCGCGCTGGCGCGCCTGCCGCTCGGGGTCACCGTCACGATCGAGGTGCTCGGGCCGCTGACCCTGTCGATCCTGACCGCGACGGGGATCGCGCGCTGGCTGTGGGCGGGACTCGCCCTGGCCGGTGTCGTCGCCCTCGGCGCCGGCGGGTGGGACCGGCTCGACCTGCTCGGCGTCGTGTTCGCCCTGGGTGCGGCGGTGAGCTGGGCGTTGTACATCCTCGCGTCCGCACGCGTGGGCCGTGAGTTCCCCCGGCTCGACGGACTCGCTCTGGCGATGACGGTGGGCGCCGTCATCGCGCTGCCGTTCGGCGTGTGGCAGGCGGGGCCGGCGTTGCTGCGCGTCGACATCCTGGCGCTGGGTGCGGCGGTCGCCCTGCTGTCGTCGACCGTCCCCTATGCGCTGGAGCTCGTCGCGCTCCGGCGCCTGCCCGCCTCGGCATTCGCGATCCTCATGAGCCTGGGCCCGGCGACGGCGTCGATCGCGGGGTTCCTGCTGCTCGGTCAGCACCTGTCGTGGCTCGAGATCGCGGGCATCGTGCTGGTCATCGCTGCGAGCATCGGCGCGGTGCTCGCCGCCGCCCGCCGCGGCCAGGCCGCACGGCATCCGGGACCGGACGCCGACGAGCCGCTCAGCGAGCCCGTCGGCTGAACGGATGCCACCGCGGCGGCCACCACGCAAGGGGGCGTCGCGGATGCCGGGTGGTGGCGAGGATGACGGCATGAGCGACGACGACGACCAGACCCGCAAGGACTTCGACGAGGCGGTCACCATGACCGCGAGCGAGCTGAAGAAGTGGCTCGACACCGACGAGTCGAAATCGGTGGGTCAGAAGAAGGACGGCGGCGGAGAGTCGACCGGTCACGAGAGCGGGCGGCACATCGTCCGTATCCTCGAGAAGAAGAAGGCCGACCTCACCGACGACGACTACGCCCACATGAGGAAGGTCGTCGGCTACGTCAAGCGGCACAGCGCACAGCGGCCCGAGGGCGACATCACCGACACGGACTGGCGGTACTCGCTCATGAACTGGGGCAACGACCCGAAGAAATGAGCCTGCGGATCGCGGCGGCAGCATAGGCCGCGGTCACCTCGCGGTCACCGGACGGGGGTACAACGGAACCATGCCCATCATCGACAGCGCCGTGTACGTCGGCGGTCACCGAATCGAGAACCCCTCGAGCCTCGACCAGACGTTCGAGTACATGGAAGCCCACGGCGGAATGGCGTGGATCGGTCTGCTGCGACCCTCACCCGAGGAGCTCGAGCGGGTGGCCGCGGAGTTCTCGTTGCACCCCCTCGCCGTCGAAGATGCCCTGACCGGTCACCAGCGCGCGAAACTCGAACGCTACGGCGGCAACCTCTTCGCGGTCCTGCGTCCCGCTCGCTACATCGACGCGACCGAGACCATCGAGTTCGGTGAGCTGCACGTGTTCATCGGGCCCGACTACGTCGTGACGGTACGCCACGCCGAGGTTCCCGACCTCGCGCGCGTGCGTCACCGCCTGGAACAGCAGCCCGAGTTGCTGGCCCGCGGGCCGGAGGCCGTGCTGTACGCGATCCTCGACGAGGTGGTCGACCAGTACGACCCGGTGGCGCGGGGTCTGCAGAACGACGTCGACGAGATCGAGGATCAGCTGTTCGGGGTGGGCGGCGCCGAGCTGACCCAGCGCATCTACGAGCTCGCCCGCGAGGTCATCCACTTCCAACGTGCGACCGAACCCCTGCGCGACATGCTCGAGGCGCTGCTGCGCGGGTCCGAGAAGTACGGCGTCGACATCGAGCTGCAGCGCTCGCTCCGCGATGTGCTCGACCACGTGCTGCGCCAGTGCGACAAGCTCACGGCGCTGCGCGCGATCCTCGATAACGCCCTCACCGTCAACGCGACGCTCGTGACCCAGCGGCAGACCGAGACCTCGCTCGAGCAGAACGAACAGGTCAAGAAGATCTCGGGGTGGGCGGCGATCCTGTTCGGCCCGTCGCTCATCGGCGCGATCTACGGCATGAACTTCCAGAACATGCCCGAGCTCGACTGGCAGTTCGGCTATCCGATGGCGCTGGGGCTCATGGTGGCCGTGTCGGCGGGACTGTGGCTGACGTTCAAGCGGAAGAAGTGGCTCTGAGCCGCGGCATCCGGATGCCACCGATCTCGGCGCGCTTGCTGGACAGGCGGTGCGCGAATCGAATGATGGGAAGGTGAACGACTCCACACCGCGCTCGGGCGACGCCGCCCAGCCGACCCACACCTCGACCGTCGAGCTCGAGGACAGCGGCTACCACAAGGGGCTCACGTCCCGTCAGGTGCAGATGATCGCGATCGGCGGTGCGATCGGAACGGGACTGTTCCTCGGCGCCGGCGGCCGTCTCGCCCAGGCCGGTCCCGCGATCGTCGTCTCGTACGCCGTGTGCGGCGTCTTCGCGTTCTTCATCCTGCGGGCGCTCGGCGAGCTGGTGCTGCACCGGCCGAGCTCGGGGTCGTTCGTGTCGTACGCGCGGGAGTTCTTCGGGGAGAAGGCCGCCTTCGTCTCGGGCTGGTTCTACTGGATCAACTGGGCGATGACGACGATCGTCGACATCACCGCCGCCGCGGTCTACATGAACTTCTTCGGCAAGTACGTGCCGTGGATCGGCGCAGTGCCCCAGTGGGCGTGGGCGCTCATCGCGCTCGTCGTGGTGCTCGCGGTCAACCTGGTGTCGGTCAAGGTGTTCGGCGAGCTCGAGTTCTGGTTCGCGCTCATCAAGGTCGCCGCCCTCGTGGCGTTCCTGCTCGTGGGCATCTACTTCGTCGTGTTCGGGACTCCTAACGGCGCGCCCGTGGGATTCGCCCTCATCGCCGACAACGGCGGTTTCCTCCCCAACGGCATCCTGCCCGCCATCTTGCTCATGCAGGGCGTGGTCTTCGCGTACGCCTCGATCGAACTGATCGGCACGGCGGCCGGCGAGACGAAGAACCCCGAGAAGGTCATGCCCCGGGCCATCAACTCGGTGGTGATCCGCGTGGCCGTGTTCTACGTCGGGTCGGTGCTGCTGCTGTCGCTCCTGCTGCCGTTCACCGCCTACTCGGCCGGCGAGAGCCCGTTCGTGACGTTCTTCGCCTCGATCGGAGTGCCGGGCGTGGACGTCATCATGAACATGGTCGTGCTGACCGCGGCGCTGTCGTCGCTGAACGCGGGGCTGTACTCCACGGGCCGCATCCTCCGTTCGATGGCCATCGCCGGCTCCGCGCCGCAGTTCGCCGCACGCATGAACAAGGCGGGCGTGCCATACGGCGGCATCGCGATCACGGCGGCCGTGGCGCTGCTGGGCGTGGTGCTGAACTTCTTCGTGCCCGCCGAGGCCTTCGAGACGGTGTTGAGCGTCGCCTCGGTCGGCATCATCTCGACGTGGGCGACCATCATCATCTGCCAGATGCGCCTGAAGCAGCTCGCGGATCGCGGCGAGCTCGTGCGGCCCTCGTTCCGACTCTTCGGCGCCCCGCATACGAACTGGGTGACGCTGGTGTTCCTCGCGGGGGTGCTGGTGCTGGTGTTCGTCGACTCGCCCGCGACGCTGGTCGCCACCGTCATCGCGGTCATCGGCATCGTGATCGGCTGGTACGCCTGCCGCGGGCGCATCGCCGCGCTCGCCGCGGAGCGCGAGGGCTACACGGGCACGCACCCGGTGGTGCCGAGCCCGTTCCCGAAGGCGCCCGGCTCGAAGGACTGAGTCCCCGGGCGCCCGCGCGGCGCCCGTGCCCCCGATCGCGGGTCGATAAGTGCGAGTCACGCGCGCCCCCGATCCCGTTGAACGGTACCCAGCCCCCCTCTCCCCCCTCCCCCCCCTCCCCCCAACATCTGGCGCGTGAGTCGCCAGGATTTGTCGCCCCTCGAGCCCTCGAGGCGACAAATCCTGGCGACTCGCGCGCCCGACGGCTGAAAGGGATCAGCGGCGATAGCCCAGGGCGCGCTCCGTGTCGCGGGCCGCGCGGTGCAGCTCGACGAGCGCGAACTGGGTCTCCGCATCTCGCGGCAGCACGACCGACAGGGCGGCGATGACGGCCCCGGTCTCATCGCGCACGGGCACGGCCACGCCCGTCGACACCTCGTCCACGTAGCCGGGGGCGATCGCGCGCCCGCGGGTGCGGATCTCGGCGAGTTCGCGCCGGAGAACCACCGGGTCGACGATGGTCTCGGGGGTGACGGCGGCGAGCGAGCCCGCGAGCACCCGCTCCTGCAGATCGTGCGGGGCGAAGGCCAGCAGCACCAGGCCCGACGACGAGGCGTGCACGGGAAGGCGCCCCGCCACGCGGGTGATGTTCGCGCCGGAGTCGGGCGCGCTGAGCCGCTCGAGGAAAAGCGCTTCGTCGTGCTCCAGGATCGCGAGTTGCGTGTGCTCGCGCACGCGCTGCTGCACGCGCTCCATGTACGGCACGGCGGCCTGACGCAGCCGCAGCGCGTGCGACGACCGCGTCGCCAGCTCCCAGAGCCGCATGCCCACGCGCACGCGCCGCTCGTCGTCGCGCTCGAGCAGGCCGGCATCCACCAGCTCGCCCACGATGCGATGCGCCGACGAGCTCGGCAGGCCCGCTCGTCGCCCGATGTCGGCCGTGGTCTGGGCGGTGCGCGTGGGGGTGAAGGTCTCGAGGATGCGCACCAATCGGTCGGTGACCGAGTCGCCCGAGGGGGAGTTCGCCATGGGGTCAGGATGCCATGACTCCCATTCAGTGGGAAGCGTCTGGCGCCCGCGTGGTCGGTGCCGGACGATGGAATCGTCGAAGGAGACCCCATGTCGCACCCCGCCGCCGCACCCGAGACCTTGCTCGCCGCCCCCGACCAGGCGACGCAAAGTCAGATCGTCGACGAGATCCGCGCGCGTCACGCCGAGCTGGATGCCGCCGGTGAGTCCGTGCCCGCGACCGCGCACGACTTCCCCGCCTACCGCTCGAGCGTGCTGCGGCATCCGACGAAGAACCCGAAGCTCGTCGACCCCGAGACGATCGAGCTGTTCTCGCCCGCGTTCGGGCAGCGCGACGTCGCCGCGATCGAATCCGATCTCACCCTCCAGCACGCGGGCGAGCCGCTGGGCGAGCGCATGAGCGTGCAGGGTCGCCTGCTCGACTCCTGGGGGCGACCGGTGGCGAACCAGCTCATCGAGATCTGGCAGGCCAACGCCGCCGGGCGCTACATCCACCAGCGCGACCAGCACCCCGCCCCCCTCGACCCGAACTTCACCGGCGCCGGGCGCGCGGTCACGAACGAGAACGGCGAGTACCGCTTCACCACCATCAAGCCCGGCCCCTACCCGTGGAAGAACCACCGCAACGCGTGGCGGCCGGCGCACATCCACTTCTCGGTGTTCGGCTCGTCGTTCACGCAGCGCCTCGTCACGCAGATGTACTTCCCGGGCGACCCGTTGTTCGCGCTCGACCCGATCTACAACACCATCCACCGGCAGAAGGATCGCGACGCCCTCGTCGGCGTATACGACCACGAGCTCACCTCGCCCGAGTGGGCGACGGGCTACCGCTTCGACATCGTCGTCGACGGACCGGATGCCACCTACTTCGAAGCCGAGGGCGAGTGAGATGACGACGACATCGACGCATGACCCGGTCCCTGAGCCCGTCGAAGGGCGAGCAGGAGGGCGACGAGTGATCCCCGCCAAGACCCACCGCGCGACCCCCGGCCAGACGGTCGGGCCGTTCTTCGCCTACGGGCTGGAGTACCCGAAGCAGCACGAGGTCGCCTTCCCGCACTCGCCCGGGGCGATCGTGCTCGGCGGCACCGTGTACGACGGCGCGGGCGCACCGGTGCCCGACGCGTTGATCGAGATCTGGGGAGCGGATGCCGACGGCTCGGTGCCGCGGGCGCGCGGCGCGTTCCGCCGCGACGACCACACGTTCACCGGCTTCGGTCGTGCGTTCACCGACGACGAGGGGCACTTCGAGTTCTGGACGCGCGAGCCCGGTGGCATCCGGGGTCGCGCCGCCTTCTACGCCGCGATCGTGTTCGCCCGGGGCCTGCCCGACAAGCTGCACACGCGCATCTACGTGCCGGGGGATGACGCGGCGCTCGCCGCCGATCCGCTGCTGTCGACGCTGACGTCGGAGGAGCGCGCTACTCTCATCGCGACGCGCGCGGCCGACGGCCACCTGCGGCACGACATCCGGCTGCAGGGCGCGGGAGAAACGGTGTTCCTTGCCTTCTGAACCCTTCGAGCGCGGACTGCTCACCCCGGTCGCGGTCGGCCACGATGCGCTCGTGTCCGACGCCGCGGTGCTCGATGCCCTCGTGCGGGCGGAGTGCGCGCTCGTCGCGGCATACGTCGCGGGAGGCGTCGCACCGCGGGAGGCGGGCATCGCGATCGACCACGCCTTCGGCCTCGACGAGACGGGCGGTTCACCGTCGGAGACGCTCGACGTCGACGCGCTCGTCACGGCATCGGTCGCGGGCGGCAACCCCGTCATCCCGCTCGTGGGGATGATGAAGGAACGGGTGCCTGCCGCGCACCGCGCCTGGGTCCACCGCGGGGCGACGAGTCAGGACATCCTCGACACCGCCCTCATGGTGGTCGCGCAGCGCGCGGTCGGCGAGGTGCGCGGTTCCCTGGGAGACGCGGCCGAATGGCTGCGACGGCTCGCCCTTCGCCACGCCGACGACGTCGCGGCCGCGCGCACGCTCACGCAGCACGCGGTGCCCACGACGGTGGGTGCACGGGCGGCGACGTGGGCCCAGGGGATCGAGCGCGCGGTGTCCCGTCTCGACGTGCTCGTCTTCCCGGCGCAGCTCGGCGGCGCCGGCGGCACGCTCGCCTCGTTCGTGGAGATCACCGCATCCGCGGATGCCGCGGCGGCCCTCCCCGCGGCCTTCGCCCGGGCAGCGTCGCTCGACGTGCCCGAGGCGCCGTGGCACGTCACCCGCTGGCCGGTGACCGAGCTCGGTGATGCGCTCGTGCAGGCGCTCGACGCGCTGGGCAAGTTCGCGGCCGACGTGGCGACACTCAGCCGCACCGAGATCGCCGAGGTGTCGGAGGGCAAGGGCGGCGGCTCGTCGGCCATGCCGCAGAAGCAGAACCCCGCCGAGGCGGTGCTCATCCGTTCCGCCGCCCTCCGTGCCCCGCAGCTGGGCGCGACGCTGCACCTTGCGGCATCCCTCGCCGTCGACGAACGCCCCGACGGGGCGTGGCACGCCGAGTGGCCGACGTTGCGTGATCTTCTGCGGCTGGCGCTGGGCGCATCGTGGCACGCCTCCTCGCTCGCGGAACACCTGCGGGTGGACACCGCGGCCGCGGCGCGCAACGCCGGAGCGACCGGCGGACGCCTCGTGAGCGAGCGCCTGCGCGGCGTTCTGGTGCCGCTGATCGGCGCCGAGCGCTTCGCCGACCTGCTCGCCGGTGACGGCGACCTCGCTGACGCTTTGCGGGCGCTGCCCGAGGATCTCGATGTCGACGCGCTGCTCGATCCCACCGGCTACGTCGGGCTCGCGCCGCGGTTGGCGCGCGGGTCGGCGCGCGGAACCGTCGAGGTTCCGGATGCCACGGAGGTCGGGGCACCCGCCACCGGAAGCGCAACCGGCCGCCGAGACCGCGCGGCATACGAGAGGAACGGACACGGGGTGGACGAATGAGTGCGGCAACGCTGATCTCGCTGACGGCGCCGGTCGGGCCGGAGGGCGCGCCGCTCGTCGTGCTCGGGCCGTCGCTGGGCACCTCCACCATCCTGTGGGACGACGTCGTGCCGCTGCTCGCCGACGACTACCGCGTCGCCGCCTGGGACCTCCCGGGTCACGGCACGGGTCCCGTCGCGCGGGAGGCGTTCTCGGTCGCCGACCTCGCGGATGCCGTCGCGGCTGCGGTGCCCGACGAGACCTTCTTCTACGCCGGCGTCTCGCTCGGCGGAGCGACGGGGCTGGAGCTCGCCCTGCGACACGGCGACCGGGTGCGGGCCGCGGCCATCGTGGCATCCGGAGCTCAGCTCGGCGACCCCGACGCGTGGGCCGAACGTGCCGCGCAGGCGCGGGCGCAGAGCACCTCGAGCCTCATCGTCGCGTCGGCCCAGCGCTGGTTCGCGCCCGACTCGATCGCGCGGCGCCCCGACCTCACCGGGCGTCTGCTGCACGCGCTGCAGGATGCCGACGACGACAGCTACGCGCGCTGCTGCGAGGCGCTCGCCGCGTACGACGTGCGCTTCTCGCTGGGCGAGATCGCGCCGCCGGTGCTCGCCGCCTGGGGTGCCTTCGACGCCGTCGCGCCCGAAGCCAAGGCCGTCGAGATCGCCGAGGGCGTGCGCGACGGCCGCACCGCGCGCATCGACGACGCCGGCCATCTGCCGCCCGCCGAACAGCCCGAGGCCGTGTCGGCGCTGCTGCGGTCGTTCTTCGCATCCGCTTCTCGAAAGGACGCCTGATGCCCACCGATCAGGAACGCCTCGACCAGGGCATGGCCGTGCGCCGTGCCGTGCTGTCGGACGCCCACGTCGACCGCGCCCTCGCGTCGACCACCGAGCTCACCGCCGACTGGCAGGACTTCATCACGCGCGTCGCCTGGGGCGACATCTGGTCGCGACCGGGTCTGGACCGCCGCTCCCGGTCGATCGCGGTGCTCAGCTCGCTCATCGCGCACGGGCACCACGAGGAGCTCGCGATGCACCTGCGGGCGGCGCTGCGCAACGGTCTGAGCGTCGATGAGATCCGCGAAGTGATCCTGCAGTCGGCGGTCTACTCGGGCGTGCCGGCGGCGAACACGGCGTTCCGGATCGCGTCGGAGGTGTTCGCACAGGACGCGCCCGTGCAGGACGGGCAGGGCGGGGACACGCCGGGCGGGGACGTGCCGGGCGGGGACGGGCAGGGCGGCGGCGCGCAGGTCGGCGGGTGACCGGCGGATAGGGTGAGCCGGTGAGCGAAAGCGCGGGACCGGAGTTCGTCCAGTCGCTCGCGCGCGGCCTCGCGGTGATACGGGCGTTCGACGCCGACCACGCGACCCTGACCCTCAGCGACGTGTCGCGCCGGGCCGACCTGCCGCGGGCTGCAGCGCGACGGTTCCTGCAGACCCTCCAGACCCTCGGCTACGTCCGCAGCGACGGGCGCGACTTCGCCCTCACCCCGCGGGTGCTCGAGCTGGGTTTCAGCTACCTGTCGGCGCTGTCGCTTCCGGCCATCGCGCAGCCGCACCTCGAGCGGCTGTCGCGGGACATCGACGAGAGCGTCTCGGCCGCGGTGCGAGACGGCCACGACATCGTCTACGTCGCCCGCGTCCCCACGCGGCGCATCATGAGCGTGGGCATCACGATCGGCACGCGCTTCCCGGCGTACGCCACGAGCATGGGCCGCGTGCTGCTGGCTGCCGAACCCGAGGAGCGCATCGCGGAGCTCATCGGAGCGGCCCGGCCCGAGCCGTTGACTCCACGCACACGGACCGACGTCGACTCGCTGACGGCCGAGCTCGCGCGCATCCGCGAGCAGGGCTGGGCCCTCGTCGACGAGGAGCTCGAGCAGGGGCTGCGCTCGCTCGCGGTGCCCGTCCACGGGCGCGACGGGAGCGTCGTGGCCGCCGTCAACGTGTCGGCGAGCGCGCGCGGCGACGTCGACGAGTGGCGCAACAGGTGCCTTCCGCCGCTGACGGCGGCAGCGACGGCGATCGATGCGGAGCTCCGCCTGGTCTGAGACCCCTCAGCGCCGTGGTGGGTTGGCGGCGTCGAGGGCGTGGTCGTACACGCCGATGAGCCGATCGAGGAAGTGCTGCACGGTGGCGCGCTCCGCGGCATCCATCTCGTCCACCACTCGCTCGATGCCGTCGATCAACGGCGTGACGAGGTCGCGCGCGCGGTCACGGGACCGATCGACGGCCGTGACGACGAGCTTGCGGCCGTCGTGGGGATGGCGTTCACGGCGGATGTGCCCCGCCTTCTCGAGACGGTGCAGCACGAGCGTCATTGCGGCGGTCGAGATGCCCAGACGCCGTGCCAGCTCGGTGGGGGTGGCGGCGCCGGTGGAGATGAGGTGGTCCATCGCCTCGAGTCCGGGGGCGTCGACGGCGAGGACGTCGGCGACGTGACGCTCGAACTGCTGCTGACGCAGGGTGACGCGCTGCACGCGCGCGCGGATGTCGTCGTCGCCCATCGGGGCTTCGCTGCGGCGCGCACGTTCGCGTTCGCGGCGGTCGTCGCGTGCGTCGGGGGAGTCGTCGAGCGTGGGCACGTCCTTACAATAGTCGTGTAGATTGCCAATAAGATTGATAATCAACGAAACGGGGAAAATATGACGACCTCCCGAGGACGCGTGCTGATCTGCGGGGCGAGCATCGCGGGCCCAGCGCTGGCGTACTGGCTGAACCGGTACGGCTACGAGACGGTGGTCGTCGAGCGCGCCCGAGGCCTCCGCGCGGGCGGACAGAACGTCGACGTGCGCGGCGCCGGCCGCGACGTGCTGCGGCGGATGGATCTCGAGACTGCGGTGCGCGCGGCGACCACGGGCGAGGTGGGGACGCGGTTCGTCGGACGCGACGGGCGGACCGTGGCGGAGTTCCCCGCGGGCCGCGGCGACTCCGACGGCGCCACCGCCGAGCTCGAGATCCTGCGCGGCGATCTCGCCGAACTGCTCGTCGAGCGCACCGCGGGGCGCACCGAGTATCGCTTTGGCGACCGGGTCACCGGGGTGGAACAGGATGCCGAGGGCGTCATCGTGCGCTTCGAGCGGGCGCCCGAGGAGCGGTTCGCGCTCGTCGTCGCCGCCGACGGGATCGGTTCGCGAACGCGCGGGCTCGTCTTCGGCGATGAGCCGCAGATCCGCTCGCTCGGCCTCGAGACGACGTACGGCACGATCCCCCGCACCGCCGCGGACGACGACTGGTGGCGCTGGTACTCCGCGCCGGGCGGCCGCTCCATCACCCTGCGCCCCGATCCGCACGGCACGATCCGCGCGACGATGTCGGTGGTCACGGATCGCGAGCGCCCGCGGGCGGACCGCGGCGATCTCGACGCGCAACGCCGCCGATTGCGCGAGACCTTCGCCGACGCCGGCTGGGAGGCGGAGCGCGTGCTCGACGGTTTCGACCGCGCGGAGGAGCTGTACACCGACGCGATCGGTCAGGTGCGGGCTCCGCGCTGGTCGAACGGCCGGGTGGCACTGGTCGGAGACGCCGCGTACTGCGCCTCGCCGGTCAGCGGTATGGGGACGAGCCTCGCCTTGGCCGGGGCCTACGTGCTGGCGGGCGAGCTCGCAGCCCACGTCGACCACCGCGACGCGTTCCGCGGGTACGAGCGCGTGATGAGGCCGTACGTCGCGCAGGCGCAGAATCTGCCCCCGGGCACTCCGCGGCTGGCCAACCCCACCTCGCGGCTCGGCGTCGGGGTGTTCCGCGGGGTGCTGCGGGTGGCATCCACTCCTGTCGTCGCGCGTCTCATGGGCGGTCTGTTCACCCCTCCGGCGGATGCCATCGACCTGCCGGCTTACGCGCACCTGGGGTGAACGCGGGTCTTGCCGATCCTGGCGGTCCGGAGTAAAGTGTGCGTATTGCGAACGGGCGTTCGCAGAGCGAACATAGGAAGCCTCCATGATCGACAAGACCGTTCCCGACCTCGCGGCCGCCGTCGCGGGCATCCCCGACGGAGCCACCGTGATGATCGGCGGCTTCGGCCGCGCCGGGCAGCCCGTCGAACTCATCGACGCGCTCATCGCACACGGCGCCCGCGACCTGACCGTCGTGAACAACAACGCCGGCAACGGTGACACGGGGCTGGCCGCCCTGCTCGCCGCCGGCCAGGTGCGCAAGATGATCTGCTCGTTTCCGCGCCAGAGCGACTCGTGGGTGTTCGACCGGCTGTACCGCGAGGGCGAGGTGGAACTCGAGCTCGTGCCGCAGGGCAACCTCGCCGAGCGCATCCGCGCCGCGGGCGCGGGCATCGGCGGGTTCTTCACCCCCACAGGCTTCGGCACCCAGCTGGCAGAGGGCAAGGAGACGCGTCGCATCGACGGGCGCGACTACGTGCTCGAGTACCCGATCCGCGCCGACGTCGCCCTCATCAGCGCCCGCGCGGCGGATCGGTGGGGCAACCTCGTCTACCGCGAGACGGCCCGCAACTTCGGCCCCATCATGGCCGCTGCGGCGACCACGACCATCGTGCAGGTCGACGAGATCGTGCCGCTGGGCCGGCTCGACCCCGAGGCCGTCGTCACGCCCGGACTCTACGTGAACCGCGTCGTGGCGGTCGGCGAACGCCCGTGGGTGCGCGACGGCGCGTTCGTCGGTGGGGTCGACATCGAAGGCCGGCCGTTGGCCGAGGAAGGAGCACAGCGATGACCACCCGCATCTCCCGCGCCGAGCTCGCCGCCCGCGTGGCATCCGACATCCCCGAGGGGGCGGTCGTCAACCTCGGGATCGGAGCGCCCACGCTCGTCGCCGACTTCCTGCCCGAGGGGCTCGAGATCGTGCTGCACACCGAGAACGGCATGCTCGGCATGGGGCCGGCGCCCGAGCGCGGACGCGTCGATCCCGACCTCATCAACGCCGGCAAGCAGCCGGTCACCGCTCTCGCGGGGGCGGCGTACTTCCACCACGCCGACTCGTTCGCGATGATGCGCGGCGGTCACCTCGACGTCTGCGTGCTGGGGGCGTTCCAGGTGTCGGCGGGCGGCGACCTCGCCAACTGGTCGACGGGCGAGCCCGGGGCGATCCCCGCGGTCGGCGGGGCGATGGACCTCGCCATCGGCGCGAAGGACGTCTACGTCATGACCGACCTGCTGACCAAGGGCGGCGACCCCAAGCTCGTGACGTCGTGCACCTACCCGCTCACCGGGGTGGGCTGTGCCTCCCGCGTCTACACCGACCACGGCGTCTTCGACGTCACCGCCTCCGGCTTCCGCGTGCGCGAGCTGTTCGGCGACAACACGCACGAAGAGATCGAGGCCCTGCTCGGCCTCGCCCTGATCGAGAAGGACGCCTGACATGCCCGCTTCGTTCGTCTACGACGCCGTCCGCACGCCCTTCGCCCGGCACGGCAAAGCCTTCGCCGACGTGCGCCCCGACGATCTCGCGGCCACCGTCATGGCATCCGTCGTCGACCGCACCGGAATCGACCCCGCGCGTATCGAGGACATCGTCTTCGGCGACGCCAACCAGGCCGGGGAGGACAACCGCAACGTGGCGCGTTTCGGGGCCCTGCTCGCCGGCTTCCCCTCGTCGGTGCCCGGAACGACCATCAACCGCCTGTGCGGCTCGTCTCTGGATGCCGTGATCCAGGGCTCGCGCGCGATCGAGGCCGGTGACGCCGAGCTGATCCTCGCCGGCGGTGTCGAGTCGATGACGCGCGCGCCGTTCGTGGTCGAGAAGAGCCCGCGTCCCTTCCCCGCGTCGAATCAGACGATGTGGAACACCTCCATCGGTTGGCGCATGACCAACCCGCGCCTGCGGTCGGACTGGACGATCTCGAACGGCGAGAGCGCCGAGAAGCTCGCGGAGATCTACGACATCTCGCGCGAGGAGCAGGACGCCTTCGCCGCGCGCAGCCACCGCCTCGCCGCGGCAGCCTGGGCCGCGGGACGCTTCGACGACGAGATCGTGCAGGTCGAGGGGCACGTGCTCGCCCGTGACGAGGGGATTCGCGACGACTCCACCGCCGAGGTGCTTGCGGGTCTGCGTCCGGCGTTCCGCGCGGGCGGCTCGGTCACCGCGGGCAACTCCTCGCCCATCAACGATGGGGCATCGGCGGTGCTGCTGGGTGCGGAGGGGGCGATGGATGCCGAGCCCCTCGCGCGTATCGCCGGACGCGCCGCGTTCGGCAACGACCCCGACGTGTTCGGCGTCGCCCCCGTCGAGGCGGCCAACCGCGCGCTCGCCCGCGCCGGCCGCACGTGGGCCGACGTGTCGTTCGTCGAGTTGAACGAGGCCTTCGCCTCTCAGACCCTCGCGTGCGCGAAGCTGTGGACCGAGCTCGACCCGTCGACTCTCAACGAGAACGGCGGGGCGATCGCGATCGGTCACCCGCTCGGCGCCTCCGGCGGGCGCATCATCGCGCGCGCCGCGCACGAGCTGAAACGCCGGGGTGGCGGCGTCGCGGTGGCGGCGATCTGCATCGGGGTGGGCCAGGGGCTCGCGGTGGTGCTGGAGCGCTGAGGGCGCCGCGGCATCCGTGCGAGAGGACAGGAAAGGCTGGTGACGTCGTCGGTCGGGGCGCCGAAGCCGAGGGGGGACACCTCGGCCGTTCGTTGATCCTCACAGAGGAGGGTTCGCGTGCTCCAGGAACGGCGCAGCTGGCCCCCTGTGCTTCGTCCCGTCCCGTCCCGCGCATGCGGACTCACGGATAATGGGGGAGTGGAGCCCTGGGAGACGCGCGAGTGGTTCGGCGACCTCCTCGATGCGCTCAACCGGCACGACCTCGACGATGTGCGCGGTTTCCTGCATCCCGCCGTCCGCCGCGCGCATCTGCCCGCCGGTGCCGACGCCTGGATCGACGAGTACGCCGACCTTCTGCACGGTTTCCCCGACTGGCAGTGGAAGCGCATCCAGCTGCTGGTCGAGGACGATCGTCTCGCGGTGCACCTGCGCGGCGGCGGCACCCACAGCGGCTCCTTCGCGCACGTCGCGGCCACGCGCCGTCGCGTGAGCATCGCCTCCTTCGCCATGTATCGGGTCGAGCGGGGTCGTGTCGTCGAGGTGAGCGGAACCGATGACGCCGCCCAGATCCGCGCGGCGATCGGCTGAACGAGTGCGCTGTACCGCGTGATCTGTCAAGGGCGGCTCGATGTCGGAGGCCCCGGGTACGGTCTCTCATGCCCGGTTCCATAGCGGGTGTAAGGAGGGCGGCCATGGTGTCTCCCGATCGGCCCGGAGCGGGCGTCGTCTGGGCTCGCGTCGAAGAGGGCTTTCACGTCGGCAGTCGCAGCGGCGTCTTCCTCGGCTACATCGACCGTCAGCCCGACGGCGTCTTCCTGGCCCACGACGGTCATTCCCGTATCGTCGGCCGGTTCGAGGCCCTGACGGCGGCGATGGCCGCGGTCACGAACGGCCAGCCCCCGCTCGACGCGCAGATCACCCTCGAACAGGTGCGCGTTCCCGCGCCCCGTTCGGTCGACGACGAAAGTGCGGTCGCGTGAGCACGCCCCTGGTCTCCGTCTCCTACGTCAGCTCGGCGGCGGAGTCGTTCGATGACACAGCGCTCGCCGACCTGCTCGCGCAGAGCCGGGCGTCCAACCACGACCACGACCTCACCGGGATGCTGCTGTACCGGCGCGGACGCTTCTTCCAAGTGCTCGAGGGTCCCCGAGACCCGGTCGAACACCTCATGGCGAAGATCAGGCGTGATCCGCGCCACACCGACGTACGGGTGCTGTTGACCGAGCAGGTCGACGAGCGCCGGTTCTCGGAGTGGACGATGGGCTACGAACCCATCGGCGTCCCGGCGTCCCCGCCGCCCGAGGGCTTCCGCGACACGTTCGCCGACCTCGAGGCCGACGACGACGACGCCAGTATCCGCGCCGTCCGCGAGCTGACGGTGTGGTTCCGCGCCCGCTCCAGCGTCGGCGCCTGAGCCTTCACCACCTGAGGAGCACCATGTCCACCATCGTCCTCATCCCCGGCGCGATGCACGGCGCCTGGGTCTTCGAGCCGCTCATCGCCGCGCTCGCCGCTCGCGGGCTGTCGGCCACCGCGCTCGACCTGCCGAGCAGCTCCGCAGACACCGCCGAGATCGGTTCGCTGACCGACGATGTCGAGGCCATCCGCTCGGCTCTCGCCGACATCGACGGTCCGGTGGTGCTCGCGGCGCACTCCTACGGCGGCGTCCCGGCCCGCGCGGCAGCCGCGGCAGTCGATTCCGTGCGCGGACTGGTGATGATCGCCGCGTTCTCTCTGCCGGTCGGCGCTTCCCTGCTCGATGCGCAGGGTGGCGAGTTCCCGCCCGGCTACGAGCGTTCCGCCGACGGCAAGGCCGTGAAGATCGGCAACGTCGCCGAGACCATCTACTCGGGTGTCGACCCGGCCGTCGTCGAGACCGCGCTGACCCGCGTGGGGTGGCAGAGCGTCACATCCTTCACGCAGCCCGCCCCGGCCGAGCCCGGGCCCGACGTGACGGTGACCTACGTCGTCGCCAGCGAAGACAAGGCGCTCCCGCCTGAGCAGCAGCGACAGTGGGCTGACGCCGCCGATGCGCAGGTGTCGGTGGCATCCGGTCACTCCCCGCACGTGTCGCACCCCGACGCGGTGGCGGATGCCATCGCCGAGACGGTGCGCCGCGTCGACGCCGCGACCTCCTGACGCGGGTCCCGCGGGGGAGTGACCCGCGGATGCTGTCGACCGAGCGGCTCGAACACGGGCGGTGCCCGGAGCGAGCGATGGGGGACGAGCGCGTCGGCGTGCCCGATCTCACCGATTCCGCCGGGTCGGCACCGCGAACGGGCGTTCGGTGACCCGCGCGCGATAGCGTCGCCCGGTGCCCCTCGCATCCGTTGCTGTCCCCGAGCCACTCCGCTCGGCCGGTCGCACCCGTCCGCTCGTGCGCGTCGTCGGGGGATCCGCTGTTCTGCTCGTCGTGCTGTACGCGTACGTTCTGCGGATCGCGGTGGGCGATGTGAATCCGTTCGACTTCTTCGGTTACTTCACGAACCAGACGAGCTCGCTCACCGCGCTCGTGCTCATCGCCCTGGGTGCGCTCGCCCTCAACGGTCGCCGCCTTCCCCTGTGGCTCTCGGTGGCCTGGGGCGTGGGAGCGGCGTGCCTGATCGTCGTCGCCGTGGTCTACAACGCGTTGGTGCCGGGCACAGGTTCCGCGCCGGCGTGGGTCAGCGTCGTGCTGCACGTCGTCTTCCCGGTGCTGGTGGTCATCGACATCGCCTTCTCGCCCGACCGGCCGCGGCTCGCGTGGACGCAGGTGTGGTGGGTGCTGCCCTACCCCCTCGTGTGGATCACGGTCGTGCTGCTGCGGGGCGCGACCGATGGGTGGGTGCCCTACGGCTTCCTCCTGCCCGAGCGGGGTCTGCCGTCACTTGCGCTGCACGTCGTCGGCATCCTGACGCTGTTGATACTCGCGGCGGCGGCGGTCTGGGCGCTCAGCCGGCGGACGTCGCGGCGGTCGGCCGCACATACTCGGTGATCGTGACGCCAGATCCGAAGGTCGCCGCACTCAGCGGGGTGAATCTCGTGGCGGCACCGGTCACCCCGTCGAAAAGCGGGATGCCGCCACCGAGGACGACCGGGTTGCTCTTGATGATCAGGCGATCGATCGCGGGCAGAAGGCTGCCGGCCAGCGAGCCTCCCCCGCAGAGGTAGATTCCGAGGCCGGGCTTCGCCTTGAGGGCGCGGACGGTCGCAAGCGCATTGCTCGCCGGGAGGTGATCATCGGTCGGTTCTCGACCAGCCGACCGCTCCCGTGCATCCTGCGAGCGAGCTCGACGACTCCCTGCCCAGCCGTCACAGGGGCGGGTCGAGGGCGCGGAGCGCGGCATCCATCCGCTTCGCCATGTCCGCGTAACCGGTGTCGTCCGGGTGCAGGCCGTCGGAGGCCATCCAGCTGTCGGACGAGTCGGCGTCGTGCCCGTCGAGCCAGTGGCTCGCGCCGTCGATGTGGTCCGCGTCGATGCGCTCGGCGGCGGCCTCGACCCAGCCGGCGATGACGTCGACCGAGGCGGGCCGGTCGTCGGTGTACCAGAACGGTTCGACGACGATGATGCGCGCCTCCGGCAGTCCGTCGCGCAGGCGATCGAGGTCGCTGTCGATGGCGGTGTGGATCTCATCCGCGGCGCGGTCGTAGCTGAAGTTATCGTTCAAGCCCATCGTGACGAACACGATGTCGGGGTCGTCGTCGATGATCAGGGTGGGGATGTCGTCGAGTCCCGGCCCCATCGACGTCCGGCGATTGACGAAGCCCAGACCGTTCTCCGACCGGTTGATCTCGCGCCACCCGCGCTCGGCCGACACGATCGTCGACCAGCGCTTCTCGGGCGAGCTCGCGCCCGTTCCCCGCGTATACGAATCGCCGTAGAACGCGACGACCGGCGCATCGGCGTTGAGGACGGGTGTCGAGGAGGGAGCTTCGGAGCTCGGGGTGGAACACGCGACGAGGCTCGTAAGAAGGGATGCCACGGCTCCCAGGCCCAGCAATCGTCGCGCGCGCATGTGCCCATTCTCGCTCCGTGGTCGACCGGGAGGGCCCGAGCGACGCCCGGCACGCGTCCCCGTCTCAGCGGTGGACGGCCCCCCGGCTCGGAACCGTGGTCGGTAGGAGCCCGGGACGTCACGCGTGCGGCTCTTCGCCGACCGCCTCCAGCCGCGCAATCTGACGCGCGATGCGCGCGGCCCGCACGGTCGCGTTCGCGGCCGTCACCACGGGGTGCAGCACCGAGTACCGCTGGGTCTTGTTCAGGGCGGCGAAGGCGCGAGCGGCGGCGGGCGCGGCATCCAGGGCCGCCTGCAGGTCGGGCGGGACCTCGATCGTCGCGGGACCGGCGTAGGCCCGCTCCCACCGTCCGTCCGCCTGCGCTCTCGCGATCTCGTCCGCGCCGCGCGGGCGCATGCGTCCTTCGTCAGCCAAGCGGGCGACGATGTCGACGTTGCGCGTGGACCACAGTGATCGGGAGCGGCGCGGGGTGAAGTGCTGCCAGAAGGTCGTGGCATCCCGCGACTGTCGACGGCCGTCGATCCATCCACTGCACAGCGCTTCGTCGAGCGCTTCGGCGTACGTGAGCGTGGTGGGGGTGGTGGTGCCCTTCTTCGCGAGCACGAGGCGCACGCCGTCGCTCACGCTCTCATTGTCGTCGAGCCACGCCCGCCACCGCCCCACGTCGGCGACGGTGAGCTCGGGGATATCGGCCATGAATCGCCCTCCTCGTGTCGTGTCTGAGACGGTAGCGCGACCCTCCGACATCCGCCCATATAGGAACGACGGCCCGATAGGCAAGCGTCCCTCTCTCGAGCAGGGCGGCGACCACGATAGGGGAATGCGATGTGTGACGTACGCCGGCGAGACCGTGACCACGACCGACGACGTCGCGGAGGCGCTCGTGCAGCTGACGGCATCCATCGCCTCCGACGGGCAGGCGGAGGCGGTCAGCATCCCGATCGTCACCGGGGCCGGCGACACCGAGCAGGCCGAGCTGGTCATCGGTGTCGGAAACGACGTGCTGAGTGCGCCCGCGCACGACTGGACGGGCGACGAGCCGGACTTCGGCTGGGCGGCCGAGGAGCTCCGTCAGCACAAGCGCTTCCCGCACGCTCCCGCCATCGCGGTCGAGCAGGCTGCCGACACCGACAACCCCGACGCCTTCTGGGACCCCGACCTCGACGGCTTCACCCGCGCCTGACCTGCTATCCGGTTCGGGGCAGGTTCTGCCCGTCGGGGCGTCGGATTCCCGCCCCGAAAAGAGGCATCCGCCCCGAACGGTTGTGAGGCCTCATCGAGGGATGCACAACGACCGGGGAGCTCGTCAAGCGGGCTGCCGTCCGCGCACGGCGACGTAGCGTGAGGGCTCCACGGCGGACGTGACCGGTTCATCACCCCGACGTGTGAGCCCCGGACAGTCCGGGTGGCGTCGCCGTTTCGCGTCGCCGCCCGGACGCTCGACGGGTGTCCGCGCGACGGGTGACGTTCGTCGGGCATGAGACGATACGCGGATGGCCGGCCGGTACGTCAGCGACTTCCTGCGAGCGAACGTGAGCATGGCGGTGGCGATCGCAGCCGGCGTCGCCGTGCTCGTCGCGCTGCCGGACAGCGGTCGCGCGTTCGCGGGTGAGCAGAGCCCGCTCCTCCTCGGATTCCTGGTGGCCTGGCCGGTGTTCGTCGGGGTGTACCTCGCATGGACGCACATCTCCTACGCGCGTCAAGGTCCGCGGGGCATGCGCTCAGCCGCCCAACGCGAGACGCGCTTTCTCCGAAGCTTCTGGCGGCGCCTGTTCGGTCACGGAGGGGCGTCGACGTGGACCATGACGGGGGCGTTCGTCGCGGTGGGAGTGACGATCTACCTCGCCCAGACTGCAGAGTTCCGCGGCAACGGCATCCTCGTCGCTCTGGGCTTGCTGTGCGTGTCGTGCTCCTGGGCGCTGATGAGCGAGCGACCGATCTTCGCGGACTTCCTGACGTTCGCGGTCCTGGTGTCGACGATGGCCGCGACGGTGTCCGCTCGCGTGACGAGCCGACGGGCGTGGACCCTCGTCCGTCTCAACGTCCTCTTCGACTTCGCCTTCAACTCGGTCATCGTGGCGATGATGGTGTCACTCCTCTTCGGAGGGCTGCTCGCCTCCCGACTCTCGCCACCGTCCCTCTGCTGCGCCGCATCAGCCTCTGACCGGACCTGACGCTCCCCGCCGGGCGGACCTTAGATCGAGGATCGCGACCGACGCCCGCGAGCGGGGCAAGCTGAGGGTCGGCGCTCACTCCTTCGGAGGAGCGTTCGGGCGGCGCCCGCGCATCTCGACGCCGAGGCGCGCTCCCCCCACGATGACGAGCAGGAACCCCAGCGCGCCGAGGTTCCATCGCCAGAGCCCTTCGAGCCCGAACAGCGACGAGGACGCGAACGCGAAGGTCGCGGCGATGAAGAGCCAGACGGCGACCTGCGAGGGATTCTCGGTTTTCATCATGCCCCACGGTAAGCAGACGGCCGGGGTGTTCGCATCCACCGCAGGGCGGACATGGGCGTGTGCAGAGCCTCCGGCGACGTGGGCCCACCCAAGGGTTCGCTGCACGGCAACAAGAAGGCCCTCCCGGGCGGCCGATGGCCACCCGTGAGGGCTTTTGTGTCACTTCCAGCGCTAGACCAGACTGTTTGCCACTCGAGCGCGCAACACCAGACTGGTCATTCCGCTAAATTGCGCGGACGGTGACGACTTTGGGTGCAAAGCTACTTCAGACACCTGGGAAAATAAACCCCTGGCCAGCGGGTTTATGCGGACAACGCTCGTACGCGTGAGGGGCAGCGCTCCTCTGATTATCGTTCGGAATAGGTGACACGCTCAGAGCGAAGCATCGGGCTCGGGTGCTCGTGCCTGATCCAGCCGACTCTGTCCCAGAACCCGCGCGACTCGTCACTGTCATTCAAAGCCGTCAGACGCGGCAGGAGGTACCTGTTTCGTATCGCGCGAAGCATCTCTCGCCCGACCCCAGAGTTCCTTACCCATCGCGCCACCTCGAGGGCGAGAATGTCTAGCTGGCCGTGTGGCATCGCACCGAGCGTTGGGTGATGCTGGGGTCGCACGTCGAGCACGAACTTGCAGCGTCCAAGCTCCACGCCTTCGTGCTGCGCAGAGACCCAGTGCTCGGAGTCGTCGACCGACGCTTCGGGCGCCCATTTCGGTGCTTGAAACTGATCTGATGCTGCGAACACGTGCCAGCGTGTTCGCTTCCTCATCGGTATGGCTTCGACTAGGTAGAACTGCGGGACAGTCATGAACAGACCGTAGTCGGCTCATCTGCTTGTGGTTGTCGCGGTCGGTTCTAGCCTCGCAAGTCAGCCGCGGACGTCGCTCTCTCGGGTCTTGATGTTCCACGCGAGAGTTCGTACCTTTTCCGGCCCGACCTTGAAGAGCGTCGCGAGCGAGTGAACTAGTTCAAGTTGATTCTCGGCTACGCGGTAGGACGCGCTTGCAGTGATCCAGCGGTAGTCGCCCCTAGGGGCGCCATGCTCGGGGACGAAGTGCTCGTGCCCCACGAGAGCGGTCCAGAACAGTTCGTACCCCGCGTCTTCGATGCGGTGGAGAAGATCGCGTCGCAGAAGTAGCGCGTTGGGTGCACCAGATTTAGGCGCCGGATCGAACACTGCGACACCCGCGTCGTCCCACCACTCAAAATCGCCACGGGATTCGAGTCTGAGCGTTTCCATCAGCTTCCGAGAGGGCAGGAAGGCCCGTGTCTCCTCGTCCGCGGATGCGTCTCCGTCTGTTCCTGTGCCGCCGTACCACGCCCCGACCTGGAAGAGCTCGGTAGGCTGCTCGCCACCGGATCGATCATCCCAGTCGTCGATGTCACCCTCAGCCGCTTTCCACTCTGGTGCTGTCGGGTGTGCGCGCAGCAATACGTTTTCCATGTCTGCCCAATCGGGCATCCACCGCCCGTGCCAGTCCTTCTCCTGCGCCCATGTGGCCCACTTGCTCGCCGCACCGAGAGGGATGAGGTATGCATGCAGCTGCATCCATGAGTCACGGGTAGGCGGGCGGAGGGCTGCGATCTCGGGCGGATGCTCTTGTTTCCAGCCTGGAGCGCTAAGCAAAGTGATCCATCGAGTGGTGTCGGGGGCGGTTACAGCTAGCAGGTCGAGCGGATCCGGTACGCCGTCGAGATCTTCGGGATAGTCGTGCACCACCTCCCGCGGGAATGCGGCTCTGCTGGGTGAATACCATGAAGCGTCGCCAGCGCTTAAAGGTTCCTCTGGCTCTCGGACCAGCACCGTTACGTCAATGTCTCGCCAGATCAACTGCTCGGCGTGGGTGTAAGCGTACGGAGGATTGGAGCCCTAGCGCTCCCGGAGAGGAAGGTTGTCAGAGACGACTCCAAGCACTTCGTACAGGGCGATCCACTGGTACTTCTTCCCGACTCGTTCGACCGGTGCGCCAGAGCGGCCACGCAAAAGCCGTTGGTCGATCTCGTCGAAGGCTTCGGGTGTCCAGCCGAGTGTGCGCACGCGGTCGAAGATGGCCTCTTCAACAGACGCTTGTAAGCCTCGTTGATCTTTTGTGACGAAGTTGCGCAGGGCAGGTTCGAGCTTGTACCGGCCGAAGTCGCCCATGCCCGTCACTGAATGCCAGATTGAGCCGTATTCGTACTTAGGCCGCGCGGTGAGCCGCTCTATCTCGTCACGCGGCGTTGACTGAATCGGCCAGGACGCGCCGTAGGGCGGCTGTCCTGCGGGGCCATCCCATCCACTTGCAGCGGCTATCTCGAGCACCCGGCGGAGATAGTCGCGGATCAGCAGGTGGTTGGGCCAGCCGTTGGCCACCCACGCTGCGAGGGGGACGGCGAGTTGTGGCGCAAGGGGTTGTCGGCGGAGGGCAATGCCGCACGCCGCCGCAACTACACGCTCCACGACGTACGGGTCATTGACGGTCACGAGGAGAGACACCGCGGAGGCGAACGCATCAGCTTCCCGCTCTCCTATGGAGACAAGAGCCTTGCTGGCTCCGTCTCTGACCCGTCGGTCAGTAGTGCTCGTACACCATCCCAATGCGAGCAGTGCCAGTTCGGCGGTTCCGCCAGTGATGCGCGCCCCTTGCCCCTGCCCAACGGGCCACGCCCACTCAAGGAGAGTGCGAATGGGTGAGTGCTCGTCGGGGTCGAGTGCACCGACAAGGGAGAGCGACCACAGCCTGTCTCGAAGGGGAAGCTCGAGTGAACTGAGGTGCGCATGGAGCCACCTAGCGTTCAGGGGGTGACCCGGCACGCAGGCCACTCTGATCAACTGGCGCCATGTCTCGTCCCTGTGGCGGTCCGAGGTCAGTAGCGCTCGGACAAGTTCCTCGGCCCGGTCGCCCGTTGCTGTTGGGTGGCGCAGTGAAATGCTTTCGAGGAAGGCGTCCACCAGTTCGTGAGGCGCAGGCTTCGTGGGGTCTGTGCAATCCACCAGCTCGACGCTATGCACTTCGGGCATCAGCACTGACAGTGCGCCGAGGACTCCTCGCTCGATCCACAGTCGGTTGCCGAGGGAACGCATCCACTCCGTGACCTCTGCGGGTGTCTTACTAGAGATAGTCTTCGCGCGCGCGACATCACCGAGGCGCTGATATCCGAAGCTGACGTGGTCTCTGCCCGCTTCCACCAGGACTCCCTCGTCGAGCATCCCCTTCAGCAGGCTCGTCGACCAGAGCCGGTTGGGCAGCAACGCCGAACACAGGTCCTCCGCGGTGGACCGCGGAACTCTGCCGCCTTCGATCTCTGCTAGCTGTCGGACCGCCGCGCCGACTAGGTCCGTGCGCGTGTCAAAGTCGCACCGGCTACCCATCGAGAGGCGAAGGTTGGCAGCTTCGATGAACGCCTCGCACACCGTTGTGAGCCCAGCCGATCCGAGGGTGAAACGACCCGCACCCAGCGTTGTCAGCGCTTCGCAGGTCAACCGCAGGAAAAGGGGGTTCCCGAACTCGGGATTGAACAGGGGGAAGGTTGGGACATCGAGGCCGTATTCGTCGGCGAAGCGCCGCACGGCGGCCTCAGTTGATTCCTCGAATCCGTAGTGTTCCGAGGCGGGAAGGCCATGATCCCCGACCACCGCTTCGACGAACTCTGTCCTGCAAGAAACGATCAGGCCCACACCGGGGTATCGCGAAGCCTTCGACCTCATCGCTCGCAGGGCCGACGACCACCGGTCGGGCTGGTCGCTCTCGTTGACGGCATCGATGATGAGGAGAGCTTGATGGCCCGAGGCTTCGGCTGCGGCGTTGAGCAACCCGAGCAACCCGTCGACGTTCTCGGGCGTCTCCGCGAGTTCCGGCAACTGAGTCAGCAAGTTCCGCGCATCAAAGTCCTGACCCAACACCATGACAGTCGGACGCCCCTCAGCGATCCGTTGCATGGCGACATCGCACAACAGGTGCGACTTTCCGACGCCCGCGCGTCCAGTCAGGAGAAGCTCTCCCCGGATGGCGGCTGCGGTCGCCGGGGACGCCGATAGCCGTTGGGCGTCGTATAGTGCGGCGTTTACCTCGCGCACGTTCCCGTATAGCGTTCCAGCGTCGCCGACGTAGAAACCGTCGTCTGTTCGTGATCGCTGGCGAAGGATTTTTCCACGCCTTCGAGTGCAGCGACGGCCGCGTCTATCTGCTCAGTTGCAACATTGACGGCATAGAGGGTACGCAGCTGTGCAACGATGCCTTCGAACACCGCATCCACCGCGTCGAGAGCCGACTCACAGATTTTAAGTGCCTCATGAAAGGCAGCTTCATCGCCCTCGGGTGCCCTCCATGACCATCTGCGAGCTGACCTCAGATCTGCTGACAGCCGTTGCCACCGAGCGATGTAGGCCGCAGTGCGCCCCGCGCCCTCGACTACCTGCACCACGTCGACATCGACGTGCAGCTGAGGACTGTACCGCCGGCCCAGCTTGGCGGCGACGTCGTCGATTCGCTCCTGTTGTTGAGTCTGCGACAACGCACCCGCGTCGAACCAATAGCGGACCCGTCCGGCGTTGTGATCGAGGGTGAGCGCGTTCGTGAGGTCGTGGGCAGAGATGAACTCGACTTTCACAGCGCGGTCCAGATCGTCTGCAGCCTCCTCCAACTTACGAGCCTCTTCTTCCCAGCGGGTGAAGGCAGACTTCGTCTTGTGCGTGTCGCCGGCGGGGAGGTCGAGTGGCATCGTCACGAAGTAGCGCCGGAGTTTGGGCTCGGTCTCTAAGGTCCGCAGGAAGGACTCTCTAACCTGGGCGGCCGTGGATGAGTCATAGGACCTCACGTATTTCGCTTGCCAGGCCCAGACGTCACCGCCGGGGACGACTCCTCTGCCTTCTCGGCCGCCGTCGGGAGTTCCGAACCTCGCGAAACGGGTGCCCACCGGCCACTTGACCACGTCAACTCGAATAAGCAGCGAAGCGAGTTCCTCGAACGCGTTCGCTCGAGAGGCCGGCTGCCCGTGAGGTCGTATGCGTGCGAAGTCAATGTCGGGCGGGGTCGAGGACACAATTCATTATCAACGTCGTGACGGCTGACCTCGCGTGCTCGATACGGTCGGATGAGCGCGTCCTCAACTGCCTTTTCCTCGGCCGCGCGGCTCTCGGCCGTCTCTGGAACAAACTGGCGGGTGCGGTAGTCCGCCTTGCTGGGCGGCGGATACAGTGAGGTTCAATACGGTTATGAGTTCCCGCGACGTCGCCTTCTTACCCGCGACACTTGCGTTGCGACCACCGCGCGTAGCAATTCTCGTACCGGACGACGAGCACTGGCGCACCTGGGCCAGCCACGCGCTTGCCGTCGCTTCGGAGTACTGGGGTGGAGGCGGTTTCATTCTCGTTACCTACTCTCGTGACACGGCCGAGCCCGCAGACCGGTTCGCGGAGATCGTGCGCGCGTACGACCCCGACCACGTCGTGACCCTCGAGATGCCTGCTTCTGACTACGAGGCGCTGTACCCCGGTGCCCTGACCGTGCAAGGCGCCAGGGATGAGGCTCACCGCATAGAGCTCGTCAACGCCATCTCTGGAGGTATTACCGAGAACCAAGCGCAATGGGCGCGCGAGCGCGTCGTGAGCTGGTGCTCACCGTTGCGGGCTTTTCGCCTGGGACGACAGGCCAGCGTGCGTCAGCACGAGCTAGTGAAACAGCTCGGTCGGCCGAATCGAGAGGATCGCTACCGGCGCGGGCTCCCTCTTGCACCCATCGAGGCGCGTACCAAGGTGTTGGCGGGATCAACCGCCTGGGGGTCAGACGCGGCGCTGTTCGCGGCATATCGCGTCGGTGTCGCCGGAAGTGCGCCCGATCAGCGACCGGACCCGGGGGATGAGCTTCTTAGCTGGTTGATCTCCACAACGGGAGATGTGCCACGGTCCCTGCTCTGGAGCAGTACTGGTGAGCAACTCAGTGACCTTGACCGCGTCGCCACCCTCTTCGATGCCAGCCAGGGTTTGATTCAAGTTAGCAGGGGATACCTGCGCGACAGCGCAGTGGTGATCATTGGCGACACGGGAACTGACTTCGCCCTCGCGGTTGCCTACGACCGACTCGTGGGGCGAGGCATTTGGCTCTCGGACGCGATGCGAGACGGCGGAGGGTTCGAAGATCTTGTTCGGCCGGCCGTGTGGTCGCTCGTTGCCGAGACCGAGCACTCCGGGCGTCGAGTTCTTGTGACCTCCGCCTCCCGTGACGATGCGGAGGTCAACAACGTCGTGGCTTCCCTCTCGGAGTACGGCTTGCCCGGTGGCCTGCGACTCTACGGGCGAATTCGAGAGCACGAGACGCTTGTGGCGGGCGCGCCCGAACTCGGCGACGCCGTTCAAGCGCTCGTCGTGGCTGAGCACGTAGGCGCGTCCGTAGTATTGCCTGTCACGCAACACGACGATGGCACTCGGGAGTCTCTCACCAAGCTCGAGAGCCCGATACCGTCGGACCTGTTGTACTCGGACTTGGGCAAGCTGCCCTACTGGTATGTGGACGTGTCTCTAGGCCACGACACCGCCCCCCGCGCGCGGGACCTGCCCGCTTCAGCGCTGCTCGCGACTGAGGGCGACCTCCTTCCCGAGGTGAACCTTCGAGCAAGCAGAGACGGACTGTCCTACGACGCGTCGTCGATGGGGTTCGTCGGTGGCGGAACCCTCCTGCCCGGTCGCATCGGCCGGCCGCGGCTGCGCGCGCTGTCGATCCGGGCGTGGGCTGAGGGCATGGCTGAAGCGCAAGGTCTCGGCGTTCGTCTCTCAAGACCCGGGCGTCAAGCGGAGCTTGTGCAACGGAGGCTGGGCTCGCGTCGAGCATTGCTGGACCTCGTGTCGGGTCCGGCGCTTCCTCTGTTGCGCGCGTTCATCCCGCGGGACAAGGCGCCGAAACTGCGGGACCCCGAAGTAGTGGTTCTCGGACTTGACCCGTACCTTTCTTTCGATGCTATGAACGGTTTGCTGGCGCTGACGGAGGATGAGGCCATACAGATGGTCGACGAGCTCGCGGTGGCCAGGCTTCTGCGTCGCGGGCTGGTTCTGAGTTGCCAGGAGTGTGAGCGACCGTCTTTCATCGACGCGGACCGCTTGGGGCAGCGTTATGAATGCCCGCAGTGTGCAACACCGAACACTCTCAGCTCCGAGCGGTGGCGGCGCGGGGCCGAACCTAGGTGGTTCTACGACCTCTTCGCGACATTCCGGGAGCTACTCCTACGCCATGGTGACGTGCCGTTGTTGGCGGCCGCGCGGCTCCGCGAGGGATCACACTCGTACGCAGACGCATCGGAACTGGAGTTCTACGACCGGGTGTCAGGGAAGAACGTTGCCGAGATCGACCTTGTCGCCAGTGTGGACGGAGAGGTGGTGGTCGCTGAAGCGAAGGTGGCGGGCGCCTACAAGTCTGGTGAACGGGGTCGGCAGAGCAAGAAGTTGATGAAAGTGGCGACCGTGCTACGCGCTGACAAAGTCGTGTTGGCTACTTCTCAGGACCACTGGAATGAAACAGATGTCAGACACCTCATCGGCGAGGCTGCGGCAGCCTCGCCTTTCGCAGTGGACGTCGAGGTCATGACAAGTCTTGGCGCGTGACGGCCCTGTTGGGCGCGGCCGTACGCGCACCCGCCCTCCTTTTGTGGCATCGCTCGCGGGCTGTCGGCCGTGCGTTGATCTAGCTCCCGCCAGCTGTATTCGTCGCGGACTGAGGGGAGGTCGTAGCGGAGGCCCAGAGGGAGAGGGCGCGAGCAAGTAGCTATCAACGGCCGCCGGCATATGCTCTCCGCAGTATCGTTCGAGATGCACTCTCGAATGACCAGCGCGCACTCGTGGGTGACGTCGTTACGAACGAACCGCGACCGCGCTAGGCGCCCACCGTGCGGGCATTGATGACGATGCCCGAGAGCACCGTTCATATGCGTTTCGCGTACGCGTTCACCGGTGCTCCGGTACGTTCATCAGGTGGGGCTATTTCGGGCGATGGAGAGAGCGGGGTCGTCGCCGATGGTCGGTGGTGGCGCGAGAGGGCTGGATATCCGCCGCGGTCTGGACGTGGAGCAGACCGCGGATGACGAAATCGTCGGACCGGGATCGGGTGGACTCAGCACGGCTCCTGACAACCCGCGCCTCCTCCAACGGCATCGCCGGCCGGAGTCCCTTGGCGGAACAGGCAAGCACCCGGTTTGGATGATCGAGCAGACGATGCTTCCCGGGTTGGGCTTGGGCAGTCGCCGCGATAAGCCAAATCACGAGATTGTGGAAGCGGACGAGAAAGTGACCCTCGGCGTCTACATTGCGCGCATTCACGCAACCGTGTCGCATTGGGCTATTGCTCATGAGTGAGCTTCTGATTCCCACTGCCTTAGCGAAGCTCCGCAACCTGGTCTCGTCCGAAACGCCGCTCGACCCTCGAGAAGCGGCGGTCATTCTGCGCGCGCTACAGCGTCGAGGGTTGTCGAAGACCGATCTCGTCGTTCACATCGAGAGGTCGCGAGCGCAGAATGATGTGTTGGGCGCGAGCGACCAGTACGAGGAGAACGCACTCCTTGCCCTGGATCTTATCGAGGGCTCAAACGCGTTTGGGCTCACCTGGGACGCAGCGGACAAAGCGGCGGCGTGGGTTCCTCTGACAGTTTCGCGGGGAGAGTTCGAGAACGCGTCGCATTACGCGTTGTCGGTCAACGACCTCTTGCCCTTCAAGTTGAGGCCCGTGAGCGAAACTACGCGCAACCGCATTATCGACTCACATTGGGAGTATCTGACGTCCGGCAAGTATGAGCCGACCGTAGCGGACTTCTTCCGGGCGCCTAAAGCGGGCTTGACAACGCGTCCAGCCGCTTTACTCGCTCCCGCCGACCGCCTTGCGTTCGAGGGTTTGGTCGAGGTGGTCGCACGTGCGGTTGGGGACGCGTTGCCCGCGCATGTTTTGTGGCCGCGAGGGAGGGAAGAGGTTGGGTCGGCCTTCGCTGCCTTCAACGCTGCCCCCTCCACCTGGTCAAGCGAATTCGTCTTGAAGACCGATATAGTGAGCTTCTACGAGTCCGTGGATCACGCTTTCCTCAGCGTCATCCTTGGAGACCAACTGAACGTCTCCGCGGGTCTACCTGTCGCGCTTGAGGCGCTACTCGACGCCGTTATGGGTTCCTCGGTGGGTCTGCCACAAGGGCCGCCCGGCAGTGACGTGCTGGCAAGCGCATTCCTGATCGATGTTGACCGCGAATTGAGTCGACGGGGGTGGCCTTTGTCGCGCTACGCCGACGACATTCTCATAGGAGCCGACACCTTCGACGAAGCGCGCTCGCGGTTGCGGGCCCTCGAGTCGTTGCTGCGCGATAGGGGGCTGACTCTCGCTGCGGAGAAAACTCGAATCGTGCGACGCGGGTCCTATCTCTCTTCGCTGGATGATGACGAGGCGCCAGAATCGTTGAAGGAGAAAGTCCGCCGTGAAGTCGCAAGAGATATCCAAGCGAATGACGCGGAAGATGTGAGTGCATTTGTCGAGGCTATCCACCTCGAAGAAGAAGTGCAGTGGGAACTTCTTTATCATGGAACCGTTTCATGGGGAGAAGCCCTTTCCGGCGTCGCCGACCATCTATTGCCGCCGTGGATCCGGGCTTATCGGCGGATTTTCACGGCCGAGGCCCGCCGGTTGACCGCGGGTGGATACGTTCAAGCTGGCAGCCTGACGGTGGCGGAACTCCGTCGGTGTCTCGTGTTTATGTCGGCGGACCCTACCCCGGACGACCTTGCCGACCTTCATGCGATCATCGACTGGCATCCGTCGATAGTGCGGCCGTTGTCAAAATACCTGCATCGGCTGAGTTTGGTAGATGCGCCGGTTGTCGCCCGGTTTTTGAAGGCGCGGCTGCGTCGTGGCCGCGATAGTGACGTCGAGATGTCCTGGATTTTGGCTCCGGCCATGGATAATCGCGACCTTGCCCGATTGCTGACCGGCGAACTTGAAGGAGTGATGGGCAGCGACGTAAGGCCCCTCACCGCCGCGACTGCCTTCCGCGCGCGCGACGAAATCGAGGCAACGACGAGTGAGGTGCGGCGCGAAGTGCTTAGCCACTTTGGGGACGCGTTGGCGTTGGAGGTTGTCTTGTCGCTGAATTGGAATCGCGACAACGTCGGCGACGGCCCTCCCGCCCTTGGTCCGTCACTCGGCCCAGGGATCGCTGAAGGTTAGGTAGCCGAAGCGCTGCTGTGCGGGCCCACCTCGTTGCCGGACGGTGGAGCAGCCGACCCGCCTCAAGGCGTTCGACCCGGCTCGGGTGCTTAAGCCCCACGGGACCCGGGTGTCTTCACTGGGCCGGCTACTAGGTCTTGAACCTTGGCATTCGGCTTGGCGGCCCTTGGCAACCTTGTCCGCGAAGCTCCTCGGCCGCCGGGCGCGTTGAGCTCACGTGATGCCGCCGTGGCGCGCTATCAAACCCAGCTGATACCCCTTGCACCTTGCGGCGGGACCCCCCTTGGGGTGCCCGGCGGGATGTGCCGCAGGGTAGGGGTCATGCTCATCAGCCTTCGTCACCTGCTCACCGTCATCGGCCGCGCCCTCGCGGCGGACTGTATCCGTAGGGGCTGAAGCGGCGGAGGGCGCTCCTCGGCCCCATGTCCATAAGGTTGGCGTGCTCGTGTCGGGCGTCGCGGTCCACCCGTGGGATAAGCAACGGTCGGCGGATTCGGAAGCTGGCACCTCGTCGACCCCCAGCGTCGTAGCCACCTCCGCTGCGCGCCCGGTGCAGGACGGTCGCTTCAACGCGCATGCCGTCGGACGCAGGGAGTGCTGGACGAACAGTCGAATCGGTGTCGGCGGTGGGGCGAGGTTGGCCGGCGGGGTCGGTGCGGGCCGTGACTGTTGCGGGGTGAAAGCGATGCGGTTCCCGACGCGACCCGGACGTGCGCACAACGGCGCCGGATCCGGGACGGTGGTGCGCGCTCGGGCAGGATGACTTCGGGGTGCCGCGGAGGGCATCAGGAACGTGGGGGCTGGTGGGACTGGCTATTCGCGGGCAAGAAGAAGGCCGAGCGCAGGGATGTCCCGGCCGCCCCGCACCGCTCCCCTCGACGGGTCCCGCCGTTCTTCGCCATCGTGGACCTCGAGACCACAGGCCTCACCCCGAAAACGCCTCCGCCGGCGGTGCGCAGGGAGAGGGCGCTCCCTGGCGGACACACTCAGCTGAGACCATACGTCCATGACGGAACAGCGGCGGGTCGACTCGGGGCTATTGCGCGCCCTGCGCACGCGTGCGGGTCTAAGGCAATCAGACGTAGCATTCATCCTCGGAGTGAGCCGCTCGACGGTGGCAAACATGGAGGCGGGCCGACAGGCGGTTTCCCCTCAGCAGGCCCAAGCGCTCTCTCGCGCACTGCCCGAATGGGCTGCTTCCGCCATTCACGCGGGTGGAGACCTGAGCCCAGATATTGAGAATGCCAGCATCGCGGTCGAAGACCTCACGATCACCTACGTTTTCGAGGCCTCCCGGTCTCCGAGCGAAATTATTCAGGTCCGACGGGTGCGCGCACGCAGGGAAGGGGTCAGCCAGTATTCGCTCGGGCTGACCCGGTCCGACGCCAAGACATTCAGCACAGAGACGAAGATGCTGTGGGGTGGAGTGCTCGACGTGGTTGAAAACCCTGCGAGCAACCAGCGTGTCGATATCGTCGACTTTGGGCGGGGCTTGCGCCGTGGCGAGGTGCACGAGTTCGCAATGCGCTCTTGGGTCGAACATGACGCCGAGCCTGATACGGAGATCTGGCTCGCTGTGACAATACCCACGCGTCGCGCTGCAATCCATCTAGCCTTCCACGGCGCGATTGGCGCGCGACGCGCATGGTCGTTCGTCGCCCATGACCCCGAATCTCCGTGCGTGGCCTTGCCGATAGGACCGGACTCGGCGGTGACCCTGCTGATCGACCAGCCGATCCCTTACCAGACGTACGCCTTGGCCTGGGAGTGGTGAAAAGCCGATCAGTCGACCTCTCACCGTACATACGCCCTGGTTCAGGAGCGGTGACCGCAGCCGAGGGTCGCTAACAGAGTGGGAACGAACCCATTGTGTCGTGTGTTGGCGGCTCGAGTGGCGTAGTTCGCGTCCGGGTCGATAGCGTTCGTTTTGAGGCCCATCTGTGCATCTGCGGGTCACGTGTTGAGATGTGCGGGTGGCCGTTCGCGCGACCCGCCGCACCGGTTCCGGGGGGAATGTCGTGCATAGGCCGTACAAGAGGCGTCGCTTTTGGCAATGGAACGTAGCGACTGTGGCGGTCGTCGCAATGACGCTCGGGATCGGCGTCCCTGCGTACGCGGCATCGAACTTCATTGCGGCCCCAACTCCCATAGTGACTGGTGCGGCGGCAGTGGGACAGACCCTCACTGCCGAGGCAGGGGCGTGGGCGCCTGCGCCCGACACACTTTCCTATCAGTGGAACCGCAGCGGAACCGCGATCAGCGGAGCAACCGCGAGAACCTATGGGGTGGTGTCGAGAGATGCGGGTAAGTCCCTGACGGTATCCGTGACGGCGAAGAAAGCCAACTTCACCACTTCGGGCAAGACAAGCGCGTCCTTCGCTGTGGGTAGCGCCTTCACGACGGCTCCGACTCCGACGATTTCCGGTACTGCTGCCGTTGGTTCCACGCTCACCGCGGGGACGGGCGCATGGTCGCCCGTCCCGGACGCTTACGCATTCCAGTGGAGCCGGAACGGTTCCCCGATTGCTGGTGCGACCGCGAAGACATATGTCGTGGTCGCGGCGGATGCGGGCGCGACGCTGAGTTTGACGGTGACCGCCACGAAGTCGGGTTACGCCACCACCGCCAAGACCAGCGCCGGAACGGCGATTCCTGCGGCTGTGAAACCGTTCACGACGGCTCCGACTCCGACGATTTCCGGTACTGCTGCCGTTGGTTCCACGCTCACCGCGGGGACGGGCGCATG
>NZ_JALGRP010000013.1:60254-60723 GCF_022815605.1 Microbacterium sp. VKM Ac-2923
GCGGGCGCGACGCTGAGTTTGACGGTGACCGCCACGAAGTCGGGTTACGCCACCACCGCCAAGACCAGCGCCGGAACAACTGTGACGGCGTCGACGGTGCCAGTGATTCGGATCGCGTCCGACATCGTTAGCAGCGCCGTATGGGATCCCGCTACAACTACGGTCTACCTCATCGAGACAGATGTGACGATCAAGAGGGGCGCGACTCTTACCCTCGGCGAGAAAGCCACCGTCAAATTTGCTCCCTCCAGTAATGCCAACTTGACGGTGGCTGGATCGTTGGTGGCGAACGGGACGTCGGCTAGCCCGGTGGTATTCACGTCGCTTTACGACGACTCCGTGGGTGGGGATACCAACACGGACGGCGACGACACCAAGCCTGAGAACGGAAGTTGGTCCGGTATCCGCGTCAGCGACGGTGGCAGCGTCGCTTTGACGCAGGCCAGGGTGTTGTATCCGCGATCCACTG
>NZ_JALGRP010000013.1:60823-62767 GCF_022815605.1 Microbacterium sp. VKM Ac-2923
ATTCACGTCGCTTTACGACGACTCCGTGGGTGGGGATACCAACACGGACGGCGACGACACCAAGCCTGAGAACGGAACTTGGTCCGGTATCCGCGTCAGCGACGGTGGCGCGGTTAAGGGGTCGACCGTTGTTGTGCGGTACGCGAACACCGGAGTAAGCGCGGCGAGCATTTCTACGGTGCAGTTGTCTGACTCCAGGATGTCCAACATCTATGGGTCTTGTCTCGATGTTTCGGGAGCCGACTCCGTGAGCTACTTTCACGGCGTGCTCCGGGACTGCGTGACCGGGATCTACTCAAGCTCGCTTACCTACTTTGACGCATCCAGCGTGGACTGGGGCGGGTCGCTAGGCCCGGGGATGGACGGGAACCCGTCCTCGTCGCCGGTGGTCGCGGTCTTCCCGTGGGTTGGCGCTCCAATCCCTCCCCCTCAGCCGCCGGCCCCCGCGCCGCGGACGGTGAAAAGCGCCGAAGAGTGCAATGAGTACCTTTTCCTGGGCGTGCGGGGTTCGGGTCAAGACCCTCCGGTGGCAGGAGACCCGCGCTCGGGCTACGGACGAGAAGTCGAGGATGTAAAGGACGGCTTCACTACGCTTCGCAGTGACACCAAAACGTTGGCTTTGAGCTACAGCGCAAATGCTGTGCCGCTTACGCAGGACTCCTGGAAGGTTTGGAATTGGCTCGGCCAGATTGGCGACTTTCAGCCTTCCGCATGGAGCGGCTCAGTCGAGTTGATGCAGCAGATTGAACGGGCGGTAGATGAATGCGGAGAGAGCGGTCAAAAGATCGTGATCGTCGGGTATTCGCAAGGTGCGTGGGCGGTCCATGCCGCCCTGAACTACCTTCACGCGTCCAAATCCGATTTGCTCGAGCATGTAAGTGCGGTTGGGTTGATTGCGGACCCGCTCCGTTCCTCCAGTAATGCACTTCGGAATGAAGGTTCGGCTAAGGCGGGAATCGGAGTGGCTGTTAGCGGTCTTGGAAATGTGGCGGTTTCGTACAATGACATGATCACCCAGATCGCACTGCACGACTTTCCGGCTGTGCCCGCGACTTCGATGTCTGATTACAGATACCCGTCACAGCTCGCCCAGATAACGCGCGAATACTGCGACGACATGGACCTGGTATGTGACTACGGCAATCTGATGGATCAGAACAGCCAGTACTTGTTGGGGCTAGGAATCGCTGGCGCATTCAAGGCGGGGTCTGATGTGCACACGGCCTACCCGGAGTTCGGTCTCTTCGATCTTGGGAAGTCGCTGGCCGCCATCGCTGGCTAGAACAACTGACTCGACGGTAACGAAGGTTTAAGGAAGGAGCTTCCAGTTCTCGTGGGCCGCTGAGCCTCTTACTGGGAAATCAAGCCGCGTGACTCTCGCTGAGCACCCACGACGAGCGGTTTGTCCCGCGGTCACGGTGCGGTGCGGGATGAGCTCCAAGAACGACGCTCTCGCGTGATAGAAGCTCGTCGTTGAGGCGCGGACTCGCCGGTGGTGACGATGAGACGGACGCTGCGGGGAGGCGGGACGGTGGTGAGCATGGCGCGCAGTAAGAGGCGAGATCGTTTCGGGTGGCACCCTCCGTGGCCCAAATGAGGATCGAGGCCCCCGCCACTCGCAAGACGGCGCCCACCGGGCCCCATACCTCCGTTCAGCGGGCGTACGTTGAGTGGGTGAGCGGCCGCGCGCCGGCGGAGCGTTCTGGCAGGTCGGAGACGAGACGTTCTTCGCTCGGTACTACGCCGAGCCAGACCATCTGTCCGAGCTGAGCTTCAACGCCGTGCGCGAAGGATGGCGAGCGAAGGCGGACGGCATTGCAGCCGAGGTCAGGGTGAACCGGCCTGACTTTCGTTCCGTTCTTCAAGCAAGGATGGAAGACGATGAACAGGAAGTATTCGCCGGAGATGCGTGAGCGGGCGTTGCGGATGCTCGCGGAGACGCGG
>NZ_JALGRP010000014.1 GCF_022815605.1 Microbacterium sp. VKM Ac-2923
TTCAAGTCCCGTTAGCCACCCCAGTAAAATCAAGGGAAAACGGAGCACCGGAAACGGTTTGCCCACATCTTGCCCACATCGAGAGGTCGTACTAGCCGAACGGAACACGCACGTCGCGCGGAATCGCGCAGAAGTGAGTGACCAATGGCAAGTGTTGACAGACGTATTTCCGGCTCCACGGGGGCCGAGACGTTCCGGGTGCGATTCCGTGTGGACGGGAAGCAGCGGCAGGAGAGCTTCGAAGATCCTGCCGGGGCGTACGAGTTCAAGGATCTCGTCGATCAGATCGGTGGCCGGGCCGCACTGAGCGTGCTCGAGCGCCGCCGGCAGGGCGCGAACGCCGCTCCGACGCTGCGCGCGTTCACCGCCCGATACCTCGACGCCGACTCGGGGATGCTGACCGGCATCGAGCCCGGCACTCGCGCCGGCTACGTCGCGCAGGCGGAGATCTCGTTCCTCCGCGTGCTGGGAGAGATCCCGGTCGACGCGATCGAGCGCACCGACGTCGGCCGCTGGGTGGCGTGGCAGGAGAAGCAGCCGTCGAAGCGCCGGAAAGGCGAGACGGTCGCGGCCAAGACGGTGAAGAACTATCACGCCCTGCTGTCCTCCGTGCTAAAGGCCGCCATGGATGCCAAGCTCCGCGACGACAACCCGGCCTACAAGATGCGGCTCACCAAAGGCCAGAAGCGCCCGAACGTGTTCCTCGCCCCCGAGCAGTTCCACACGCTCCTGCACTTCGTCCGCCCGCACTACAAGCCGCTCGTGTTCTTCCTCGCGTCGACCGGGATGCGGTGGGGCGAGGCGACGGCGCTGACGTGGTCGGATCTCACCCTGTGGACGAACCCGGCGACGGCGCGCGTCGACAAGGCGTGGAAGAAGGCCGCGAAGGGCGCACCGCTCCTCGGCATCCCGAAGTCGTCGCGCGCGAACCGCACGGTGTCGATGCACGCCGCGCTCGTGCGCGGGCTCCCGCCCCGAGGCGACGCCCCCGCCGACGCGCTGATTTTCGTCGGGCCTCAGTCCGGCACCCGAATCTGGTATCCGCGGTTCAACGCGTCGACCTGGAACTCGGCCGTGGCGAAGGCAACGGACCGAGAGCTCTGTGAGTCGCTCGGCTTGACACCTCTGCACCGTCGCCCCACTCCACACGACCTCCGTCACACGCACGCGTCGTGGATGATCGCGGCCGGCGTTCCCCTCCCCTACATTCAAGCGCGCCTCGGACACGAGAGCATCACGACGACGGTCAACACGTACGGCCACCTCGTGCCCGACGCGCACGAGCAAATGGCCGTGGCGATCGCGCAAACGCTCGACGTCGGCCATGCCTCCCCCGCCCTGGACGCGCTCGACGAGCAGCGCGCGCTCGACGCCGCGGCCGACGGCGAGGGGCTCGACCCGGACGTGCTCGAGGCGAGTGCCCTCGAGGTGTACGACGCAGGCGGCGACGACGACGGCGACTGGGAGGTGTCGGAATGACGCTGCGGGTTATCCGTGATTCAGGTGCGGCTCTTGACCGGGAGGCGTTGCAGCAGCGGGGCAACGAACTGGCGACCCAGATCAAGCGGTCCGCTGCGGACGCGATCCAACGGTCGATGATCCCCGACGTGTTCACGCGAGGAGAGCAGCTGACCCGGGCTCGGATGCTTACTTGGCGCAGTCAAGCCGCCGAAGCTATCAAGGCGTGGCAGCAAGTGGACGGCCTGATTTAGCGAGCTGCTCATGGAGATCGACAAGTCGACAGCGGAGGAGATGCGCGGCAAGAAGCTCGTTGTCGTTCCCGACGGCTCGGGAAAACCGGGCCGCTTCACCACCAAGTACGTCGATGCCGCCGAATCGGAAGATGGGAGCGGCCCCCAGTGATCTGCGTGTGCTGCGGGCGTGGAAACCCTAGTGTCCGCACCGGAGGCGGGCCGATGCATTTCTCATGCTGGGAAGAACACCACTCGGACCCGACCGGTGAGTGGCCACGAGGTCACGTGTGCGTGGTGGTGCGAGTTGAGTAAACGGTAGGCAGGCGCCTGTGAACGACGAAAAGCCCCCCTCTCCCAGTTCGGGAGAGGGGGGCTTCGTCGTGCTCGGGTTACCGCTGGCTTCGGGCGGCGTACATGTCCTGCCACTGCTCGTGAGTGAAGTCCGCGGGGTTGAGGTCGATCATCTCGGGAGCGATCACGAGGTCGGCCTTGGCGTAGCCGAGGATCGCGCCGATCAGGGTGAGCGACGCGCCGATCACCGGCGTCGCGGACTCGAGGTTCACGCCGAACTCGGTCGCCACGGCCACGATCGTCACGGCCGACACGGACGTCAAGATGAACACGGCCACCTTCGACGCGAGCTGCGCCGGCGGGAGATCGAGCAGCTTGTCGCGCTGCACGTACGCGGCGACGGACGAGAGCCCGCCGACGATGAGGGTCGCGAGCGTCGGGGAGATCGTCAGATCCCATCCGAGGATCGCGCCCGCCCACTGCAGGGCGCCGATGAGCGCGGATGCCGTGAGGCCGGTGGCGAGGAATGCGATGAGCTTCGGTGCGAGCGCCTTCGCGCTGCGCCGGATCGTCTCGAGAGTCACTGTGGTGCTCCTTCTTCCGCGGGTGCGGTGTCGGTGGGGAGGCAGACGATCGCCTGCCGGGGGGTGGTGGTGCCGTCGCCGTCGAGGGTGAGCACGGTGGCGAGGGTCGGGGCGAACGCGTCAGGGCACGCGGGACCAGGCGGCCCGGCGGGGCCGGCCGGGCCGGGCTGGCCGTCGGCACCATTGGCGCCGTTCGACCCGCTCGCCCCGCTCGACCCGTCCGACCCGTCGCTTCCATCAGCCCCGTCCTGGCCTGCCACACCCGCCGCCCCTGGCTCGCCCTGCACGCCGGGCTCGCCGGCGGGGCCGCGCGGACCGACCTCGCCGACAGGGCCGCTCGGTCCAGAGATCACACGCGGGTCGACGCCCGTCGGCTCCTGCCCGGCCGCGAGCAACTGGTCGTAGAGCTGCTGCGCGTTCTCCTGGCTCGTTCCGAGTGCTGCAGCGAGCTCACTCACCTGATCGTGCAGCTCTCCTCGCTCCTCCTGCGCGGCGTCGAGGCGAGCCGTCTGCGCTTCGACGTGCGCGGCCTGCGCCGCCAGCGCCACACCGACGCCCGTGAGCGCGGCGAGCACGAGCGCGACGACGGCGGCGACGAGGCCCCACTGGGTCTTCCGTCGCCGGAAGACGGGCGGCTGCGTGACGATCGTGCTCGTGGTGATCGGTTCCGGATTGGGGTCGGTCACGAGGCTCCTCCTCCGCTGGACTGCAGGGCCGCCACGACCCATCCGATGATGAGGGCGGCGATGGGTGTTGCGAACATGCCGAACACCTGCCAGCGCCGGTTACCCGCCTCGCGCTCGCGCTCGTTCTGCTCCTGAGCTCGGGCCTCGGCGAGCGTGCGCTCGGCGAGCAGCCGCGCGGCCGTCTCGGATGCCAGGGCGGCCTTCTGCTCCGCCTGCTCACGCACGAGTCGCTGGAAGTTCTCGTTGACGCGGTTCTGCTCTTGCAGGAACGCGTCTCGGGTGACGAGGTTGTCCAGGCGCACGTTGACGCGGGCGAACTCCTCGCCCACCTGTCGAAGGACGAAGTCGACCCACGGTGGGATATCGCCGTCAGCCACAGGTGCTCCCGGTGTTATGCAAATGGGTGCATGGGTGTGCCACGATCGGGTCTCCTCTATTCAGTTATTTGGTCGTCGCTCAGGAACACCCCGGCGTCCCGCTCGAGATGAGGGGACGCCCGGGGTGTCGTCGTGCTGGGTGGTGATATCCGAGACGGAATGAATCGACCGGGCTGTCACATACAATCGGGCGCATGGGGAACCGCATTGGTAGAAGCTTTGTGCACGATGGATCGCACGTCTGGAAGATCGCTGGCGTGGTCGTCCTCGCGGCGGTCACACTCAGCTTTGCCGGGTTCGCGCTGGTACAGCGACAGGCTCCCGTCTCCCCGACGGCGCTGTACACCCCGCCGCCTGCAGGCGAGGTCGCACCTGTCGAGGTGACGGACGTCGCCGTAGTCGGGGACTCATTCACGGGAGGCTCTGGGATGGACAGCGGAGCGCCCGCGCGCTGGCCCGCCAACCTCTCCGGCTTCTCGGTGACGACCTATCACGAGGGCGGAACCGGATACGCCGCGACCCTCGACTCCGCCGACGGTCCGAGCAATTTCATGACCCGCGTTGAGCAGATGCCCGCCGACGGGGTCGACAACCTAGTGTTCTTCGGTTCGATCAACGATGGCCGCCTCGGATACCAGGCGACCTACGACGCCGCGGCGGCGACGTACGCCGCAGCGCAAATTAAGTGGCCGGATGCGAGAATCCTCGTAATCGGCCCTGCCTCTCCGAAGTGGCCCGTGCCCGCCGAGTTCACTACATCACGAGACGCTGTCCGCGATGCGGCTAGTTCGGCGGGCGTGGCATTTTTCGACCCCATTGACGCCCGGTGGTTCGAAGGCAGCCCGGAGCTGATCGGCTCCGACGGAACACACCCGACCGACGCCGGGCATGCATACCTCGCTCAGCAGATGGAGGCGGTTCTCGAGCTGCAGCTCTTAGGCTAGACGAGCGCCGAGTTCGCCCGCATCGCGGCAAGCACTGTCGCAATCTCGACACTGGTGAGGACGCGGTCCCATCGGATGCGCTCTACCCACTCGGACTGCACGACGCCGGTCGCGAGCGACGAGGAGGGTGTGGATTGACCGCCTGCGAATGCCGCGCCGACACCCGGTCCGGTGAGGGAGCCCGCGCCGACGAGGGTGTCGTTGATCTGTAGGAACGAGCTCGCACCGTTGCCCGAGTAGATCGCCACTACCCAGGCAGTTCCTCCCGGGGTGGTTGTTGATCCGTTTGTCGAGGTTGTCCCCGCCCCCGTGATCGAGAAGCTCCCGTTCGCGGCGCGGGAGAAGTTGTACGCGTCGTCCTGGAACACGATCTTGTTGACCTCTGGCACTCGGATGAGCGCCGCGATTGTGAAAGGTGTGCCGACCGTGGCGGATCCGTCCGACAGCTTGCCTCCCGTGCCGTCCTGCAACGCGCGGATGAAACGCTCACCCCCGGTCTCCTGGATGGTGAACTGCGTGTCATTGGACTCGACCCGCACAAGCGGGGCTCCGCCGACGAGGTCGGGAACGCTCGTGACGATGTCACCGACCGACCCCGGAACCTTCGACGCGAGGTATCGGTGCGCGTAGTCGTTCGCGCCCACCGAATATGCGGCGAGGACCGAGAGGCTCAGGACGCCTGTCGATGTCTGGTAATCCACGCTGCTCGGCAAGAACGTTGCCGTCAGGGTGCGACTGCCGGCGTTCGACAGGACAGCGCCCGTGAGCGTCGCGGACCCCGCGGAGACGGCCGCAGTCCCGAGAATGGTCGCGCCGTCCTTGAACTGAACCGTTCCGCCCGCACCCGACGGCACGACGGTCGCGGTGAGGTTCACGGCATCACCGATCGTCGGGTTGCTGTTCGACGAGGCGAGCGTGGTGGTGGTCGGCGCGCCGGAAGGCGCAGCCGCAGACTGCGTCGTCACCCGCAGCGCGCCGATGGAACCGAACACCCGCCGTGCGATCTTGCTGTGACCGCTCATCTTCGGGTGCGCGTTATCGCTGCCGAGGTCAGCCGGGACGATCCACGCGTCGTTCGTCGTATCCCGGAGCGGGTCGACGAACTCACGGCCGGCGAAGAGAGCCCCGGCGCGGACCGCCTCGTTGACGAGGCCGTAGTCCGTGGGAACTCCGCCCTTCGTGTACGGAGGCATCGGTGGGCCGACGACGATCACTCGAGGCACGGTGGAGAGCCCGTCGATCACCGACTTCACCGCGGCCTGCAGCTCGGTCGAGTACCCCGAAGCCCATGCGAGATCGTTGATTGATCCGAGGACGATCACGACGTCGGGCGCGTACGCGACAATCGACGCGACACGGCCGGAGTACGGCCCCTTGCCCGATACCGGTCCGTGACCCACAGCAGTGGCGAGATACCCGCTGCCTCCGATTCCGAAGAGGGCGAACTCCGCCGCACCGAACATGCGCGCGGCCTGCGCGGCCCACGTGTCGATGCGCGTCGCACCGTCAGAGGGTGAACCCGCTCCGTCCGTGAAGGAGTCGCCGAGGAAGGCAATCCGGAGGCCTGCGGGGCGTGCGGGCCGAATGGGTGCCAGACCGGACGGGAGGCGGACGCCTCCGAAGAGGTTACGGGTCGGGTTTTCCCACGTGATGGTGCGAACCTTCGCGCTGGGGAAAGTCAGGAGCATGTAGTGCTCGGCTGCGGTCGTGAGGTTTCCGAGCGCCTGCGACTCGAAGGTGACGGGCTGGCCGTCGACCCATAGGCGGTATCGGTTGCCGGCGGACTGGGGCGGCTTGAAGGATATCTCGACGCGGTCGGTGTACGGAGTGAGGAAGTGAACGCGGCATACGAAGCTCCCGACGGTGCCCGCCTCGCTCGGCCCCGCGGGCACGTAAGGCACCTGGGCGAACGACGCGGCGATCGACATCGACGGCGTGCCGTCATAGCGGAAGTGAGTGTCGCCCGCCATGTCTACAGCCGTGGCGTCGCCGCTTTTCGCAGCGGGCCGCGTGGTGGTGCCGGAGCTGAACGCAGAAGCGGTCGAGACGGCAACGGTCGGGATATTCGGAGCTGCGGCGAGCTCGAAGACGCGATCGAAGACTGCCTCGGCACCCTCACCCGAAGATCCGATGAGGGACGCAATCTTGTTGGCTAGCTCTGGTGATTCAGCGATCTTGGCTTCGATCCACTCTTCGACTTTTCCGTCGAGAGCCCCAGTTTCAGTGTCCGTGAGGACCATGCGAATTGCCATGTGATACTCCTTCCCGACCGTCAGGCGGTGAGTTCGTTGACGACGAAGTCGTCGATGTAGCCGTACCCGTCGGCGCTGGCACCGTTGAGGCGGATGCCGGCGCGGCGCGCGGTGAGGACCGCCGATTCCTGGCTGATGAGGGTGTACGTCTCGACGAGAAGGTCGTCGATGTAGAGCTCGATCTTCCCGGCCGAGGCCAGCTTCCGCGCGGTGAGGGTGTGAACCTCCCCCGTCGCCCACATGACCGAGTTGGTCTTGCCGGCCTGCATGGCTCCGCCACCCGACGCGATTCGGTACAGACGCACTGAACCGTTGTCAGGGGTGCCCCAGAACATGAAGTTGGCGGCGTCGACCGCGATGATGACGCCGGCGCGAGACGAGTTGCCCGCGATCACCTTCGCCTTCACCTCGAACGAATCCGATCCGACCGGCACCGAGGCGAACGCGTTGGTGGAGGTCGCGCGCACTCGACCCGACTCGATGGTCGGAGGCGTGGCGGATGCCGCGCTCCACGCCGCCGAACCGACGGGCGTCGAACCGAGCGCTCCGTTCGGGCGGGCGAAGTCGTCTGACACGGTCGTCTTCCACGTTCCCGGGATCGGCGTCGGGGTCGGGTCCGGGTCCGGGGTCGGGTCCGGGGTCGGGTCCGGGGTCGGGTTCGGGTTCGGCGTCGGGGCGACGATCATGTCGAACGCCCACCACCACTGCATGAGCGCGTCGGTGGGGAACGGGATCTCCGCGTCGATCTTCGCGACGGTATCGAGCATGCTCCCGTCGATCATCCATGCACCGGAGAGTGGCGCCGGTGCGGAGCCCGCGGCGATGATGGTGCTGTTCTCGACGAGTTCCATCTTGGGCACGACCTTGCCGACGAGCTTCGAGTCCTTCGCCTTGAACAGTGGGTCACCGTTGAAAGTGACCGGGCCGCTCGGCGTCGTCGCACGGTCGCTACCCAGCGGGTAGCGGAGGAAGGTGCGCGTGCCGCCAATGAAGATGGTGTTCTCGAGGCTTCCGCGCGTGCCGCCCGTCGTGATGAACGTCGCGTTGGTCGACCCGAACACTGCCGTGTCGCGGAAGTGGATGCCGTCGAAGGCACCGTTGCCGGATAGCTGGATCGTGTCGCAGTGCGCGCTCGACCCGGCGGCCTTGTAGGTGCCAGCGATGTAGCAGCCGTCGAGGAGGACGTTGTAGATGTTACCGCCCGTGCCGAGGCGGAATGCCATGCGATCTTCGTCGCGCATTCCCTGCAGAGGCGCGACGCACTCGACGAACTCGACGCCGTCCGTGGGTCCCGCGGTCGACGTGATGTTGAAGAAGCGGCCCTTGGACCAGCCCCAGGCGACGTCCTTCGAGTTGGTGAAGACCACTCCGAAGGAAGCGCTTTCCGCGACTCCCAACCCCCAGGGGCAGAAGCCGAGGAACGTCACCCCTGCGATCCCGTGCAGTCGGGCGGATGCCGTGTGCTTGATCGAGAACGCGCCTTCGAGCGGGGCGACGAGGATGCGCGTCTTCCGGCCCGTACCACCGACGTTCTGCAGCGCCGGCGTCGAGGTCGACCCCGCGCCGTTACCGCCGAGCGTTCCGCGCTTGACCCAGATCACGCACTTGCCGTTGGGGTACTTCGCCTGAGCGACCTGGATTGCCTGACCGATATCCGCCCACGAACACTCGACCACGACGTTCGAGTCCCACCCAGCGGTGTCCGACGGGCGGGGCGTGCGCGACGGGAAATGCGTCCCGTTCGGGCCAACCGAGGGGACGCGACCGGCGCTTCCTCCGGGGCTCGGGTTGACCGGCCCCGTGGACGCGGCGACCGAGCCCTCGAACTTGACCACAGAGGTGCCGAACTGGTTCTTGGCCTGGACCGTCACCGAGTACGCGCCACCGTACAGCGGGGTGCCCGAGATCACGCCTTCGGGCGAGAGCTGCAGACCGAGGGGCAGAGCGCCGGCGTACACCGACCACGTGATCGGCCCGGAGCCGGACGCGCTCAGCCGAGCGCTGGCGGGGACGCCCTGGGTGAGCGTCAGCCCCGAGGCCCCCTGGATGATTGGCGCGGTGCCGGCGGCGACGACCTTGCCGCTGAGCAACTGCACGTCGGCGTCGACCGCGTTGGTCGCGGTGACGGTCAGGGTGTAGTCGGCGGCGGTGATCGGCTTGCCCGTGACTCGACCGGACGCCGACATTTCGAGGCCCACGGGGAGAGAGCCAGCGGAGATGAAGTAGCTGCTTGGCGTGCCGGTTGCGACGATCTGCACATCGACCGCGACACCGACCGTCATCGGACCGAGATCCGTGGTCAGAATGACCGGGGCCTCGTTCTGCGTCGGCGGAGGGGCCGAGCCCACGGCGACGATCAGGCCCATGCCCGGGTTCTCCGGGTCCTGGACAAGCTCGAGCCCGGACCCGCTCAGGTCGAAGATCAGGCTCGACGTCTCGGCGTGGAGAGCGGATCGCTCGTCGCGCATGAGGCCGGCGGCGATCGCGTCAGTGGTGCCGCTCGCGGCGGCCGCGCGGTCCGCGGCTCGAGCCGCGTCCGCGGCGAAGCCGGATGCCTTGGTGGACGCCGTGCCGGCGTCGCTTGCTGCGCTGCGGGCCTCGCTACGCGCCCGCTGCGCCTCCTCGACGAACACGGTCACCGACGTCATGGGAGTGAGGGCGTTCTCGGACTTGATGATGACCTGGGTGATGCCGGCGGGCACCTTGAAGTCGGGGAAGACGCCGTCGCCGTTTGCCTGGATGACGTCGCCGTCGAAGCGGATGCCGGTCATGCCGGTGACGGGGAGCGGCTGGACGAACGCGGTGTCGCTCGCGTCGTAGACGCGGCCCCGTGCGTTGCGGAGCGGCGTGCGGGTGCGAATGTCGACGGCGAGCATGCCGGGGAAGTAGCCGACGATCTCAGCCATACGGGGTGTCCTTTCGGGAGTGCGGACAGACGTCCGACGCGGAGGCGCGCGGACCCCGCGCGCTGGCGGAGGTGGCGGCGCGCGGGGTAAGGGCTGGTGGCGTCAGGCGCGGAACGCGCCGAGCAGACTGGCGATGATGAGGCCGCACACGGTGAAGCCCGAGGCGGCGAGGATGCCGGCGGTGCCGTAGGTGATCGCGTCGGCGGCGCGAGCGCTGAGGCGTCTTCGCCGCCTGGGAGGTCGCGGCGGGGGTGCAGTGGGCCGGGCGAAACGACGCCGGGCGGCAGCGTTGTGCACGCTGCCGCCCGGGAGGGTTTCGTCGTAGATCACGACGATCTGAGGTGTCTCAGAGGATGCCGTCGACCGCACCCTTGAGCCCCTGGATGCTGGCATCCCACTTGAACTCGATGACGGGTGCGTCGCCGCCCTTGATCGCGTTCGCGCCGAGGATGACGGCGCGGGGCTTGGCGTTGCCCTGAGGGATGACGAGGTACCAGGGGGCGTTGTCCTGTTCGCCCACGATCGCGTAAAACATGTCGGGGTACTCCTTCTTCTTGGGGGTGGCCGCGGGGTCCGCGGGGCTGGGGGTGGATGCCGTGCTCGGCCGGACGATCGCGTGCTCGAAGTCGAGGGTCGTGCGGTACGGCAGGCCGATGCGGGCGCGGCGGGTGACGTGCAGGTGCGGCGCGTAGTGCCGGTCCTTGCCGAACCCGGACGCCCCGGAGAGCGCGATGCCGAGCTGCCCGGCTCGGATGCGGGTGTTCACCTTGACGGTGATCTCGGCGAGGTGAATCCAGTCGATGACCTCGCCGTTGTCCATGAGGAACGTCAGCCGGCGGCCTTCGGGTCCGTCGTTCGAGTGGTCGACGCCGATGACACGGCCGTCGCCGGGGGCTCGGAGATCCGTGCCGTAGGCGGTCTTGTAGTCGGTTCCGGGTTCCGCGCTGTCTCGCGCGAGGTGGGCGTCTCTGTCGTCGGAGACGCCGACGTCAGCCGGGGTGATGTAGGACATGGCCGTTCCTTTCTCGAGCCGGGTCAGAACGCCCGGATGATGTAGTTGAGGGCGAGGAAGGGCTGCAGGTTGTTGTGCCAGCCGTCGCCTCCCTCGGCGACGACGCGTGCTGCCTGGGCGCCGAATCCGCCGCCGAACCACGGGGCGTAGCCGGCGGTGTTTCCGCCTGATCCGCCGCCGTTCGTGCCCGAGAGTTGTCCGCCGTTCGGGCCGTCGATGTAGTGGCTGTGGCTCGGCATCTCGTTCTTCGTGAGGCGATGCGCCTTCTCTCCGCCCATGGCGCTGAGGGGGAAGTCGGGGTCGCCCGGGTCGACGCCGATGACGACGCGGCCACGCATGTTCGGGATCGCGAAAGTGCCCTCCGTCGCGCCCTTCTTCCAGGGCTCGCCGATGGTTGCGTACAGCGCGGGGTAGTCCTTCTGCAGCACCGTGCGCCCGTCGCACACCAGCCAGCCCGAGGGGGGCGTGGTGCCCGCGAACGGCATTACGGAACCGATCGGAGCCATGCCCGATTCGCGCACCCACACCGGCTGCGAGAACCGGTCGAGCACGCATTCCCACATCGTCGAGTCGACGCGGATGCGCGTCCCGACGCGGGTGAGGTACTGCAGGACGAGCTCGTCGACCGCGAAGCTGCCGCCGTCGCCACCCCAGACACGAAGGTCCCGGAACTCGACCACCTGCGACTGCCCCGCCTGGACTCGCGCGAGAGCGATCGGCTGGTCGTCGACCACCCCGAACGAGTTGGACCGCGGAGGGATCGAAGCGGCCTCGGTCGGCCCCTGAATGCAGTCGAAGTACGACTTGTTCTCGGCCCAGTTGCGGCGGACGATGATGAGCCACCACCGGGAGCCGCTGCTGGGCGCCGGGAGCGAGAGGGACGCCTCTGCCGTGGACTGATCCATGATGCCGAGCCCGAAGCCGCTGCCCGGGGCGATGCGGACCTCTCGGTCCGCGGTGCCGGCCGTGACCTTCCAACTCGCGGCGTTCAGCACGCCGTAGCGGCGTCCGCCGGCCTCGGTGGTGAGTACCGACCACTCGGCCTCGTTGATTGTGCCCTCGTAGCCAGCGCTCGTGGGGATGAGTACGGGCATGGTTACCTTCTTCCTGCGTCGCGCTGCGTCTTGGCGAGGCGCGCAATTTGAGCGGCGAGGACGGCGTTCGTCGACTCGGTCACTTCGCCGATGCGGGGAGTGACGAGTACGCCTTCCTCGACGGAGTCGGTGATGCCGACGCCGATCTGTTGTTCTCGGTCGACGGGGCCGACCTGAACGCGGACCCGGTCGCCGACGCGGTAGGTCTTGCCGAAGCGGAATGCGTTCGTCTCGGCGAGGACGGAACTGACGCCCGACGTGATGCCGGCCGCGGCGAGCGTCTCGCGCCCCTCCACGGACAGGTCGCTGCCCTCCTCGGAGTTCCGCGCATCCTGGAACGACTCGATGACGTCGCCCCAGTCGGCTTCCAGTGCGGGGTCGCGGACCTCGGCGAACTCGCGCTCGACGCCCTCTTTCCGCCCGCCCACGATCACGCGAGTCGCAGTGGGCTCGACACGCTCGTAGGTGTACGAGTCGGAGATCCCGGACTCGTGTGTCAGCGTGCCGAGGATGAGCTTCGACTCGCGGACGTCCACGTGCACGCGGTACGCGTCGTCGTAGGCGAGCACGACCATGAGGTTGTGCTCGGTGAGAGCCGGCAGAAGCTTGTCGGCGAGCGGATGGAATCGGAGCTGCGCGGTCGCCGGCTTGCCCAGACCACGTGAGGGCTCGACCGTCCACGGCACGCCCAGTCGCACGAGGTTCGCCTCGAGCGCCGCCTTGAAGTTCTCCTCGGATGTGCCCGAGTAGGTCGCGTATTCGACGTTCTGCGCGGTCACCTCGGCGGTCGGGACCGGACGGCCGTGCCAGTGCCACAGCTTGCGAAGGTCGCCGCGGACGCCCGCCGTCACCTTGCCCCGCGGCCCCGACCCGCGGAGCTCGTGCACGATGCCTCGGAACTGCTCCTCTCCCCGGAACCAGACGGCGCACCGCGCGCCCTTCTCGGAGATCGCGTCGATCGCGACGTGGCTGTCGTCGATGGTGAAGGACGACGTCGGGATGACGTTGGGGTCCATGTCGGCCGCCGAGTCGACGCCGGCGAACTCCCGCTTGTATCGACCCGTGCGGTCGTAGACCACGAAACTCAGACCGTCGATGACGACCTCCTCAGAAAGCTCGGAAGAACAGGGGGGTGTGGCGGAAGCGGATGCTGCCCTCGCCGACGGCGGAGACGAACAGAGGGACGCTCTCGCCGGGCGGGACCGGCGCCCAGCGCTGCAGCCCGAGATCCTCGGTCACGTCTGAGCCGTTGAGCGTCGCCGACGGCGCACGTGGATCGGTGTCGATGACGAGCACGTCGTCGTCGTTCATGGGGAACGGGATGACGTTGCGGATCTCGCCGACGCCGAGGGTGATGTCGGTGAGCGGGCCACGGACGTCCCACGTGCCGTAGGCGTCCACGTCGCCCGGGTTCGGAATGTCCGCCCCGCCGAACGTCGAGGACGACGAGATATGCAGCGGCGGCCCACCGAAGAACGGCTTGGAGTTCGCGCTCTGCCACGGGCCGCGCTCGATCGGCTCGCCCTCCCAGAACGGTTGGTGCGCCTCGAGGGCGACGCCGTAGAGCTGCCACCCGGTGCGGAACGGGTCGTAGCTGTACTTGTGAGTGCTGTCGAAGACGCCCGTGCACCGGAGGCTGCGCACCTGCTCGCCGGTGTCGGCGCGCCAGACGCCCGCGTTCTCGGGGTGGATGCTGTCGAAGAAGTCGCCCATGCGCTTCGCCCACTCATCCGAGCCGTCGGCCCAGACGAAGATCGGCCAGAACACCTCGCGAGCCTCCGCCCGCCACCCGCGGGGCCGGTTGCCCGGGACCCCGCGGGAGGAGGAGGAGTACTTCGTGATGCGAGGGGTGTGCAGCCCCTCGAGCCCCTGCGCCGTGAGCAGGATGCCGCCGGCGCGGCGGGTGAGATCCCACCGCTCCCCGCTCGGCCCCTCCCAGGTGAGGGCGAGGCCGCGCCACAACGTCGCACCGGTGGGTGCGCCGACGGGCGGGGATGCAAGCGCATAAGGCGTCATCAGGTGACCTCCGTAGTCGGCAGAGCGCCCGTGCGGACGATGCTGCGTCGTTCCTTCTTGTCGATTTCCTCGGCGATCTCCTCGGCCGTCTCACGCGTCGTGAGCCCCTGCAGGACGTAGGTCTTCGACCCCTGCCCCTGCGCGGCGCGCGCGGACGCGTCCTGGTCGGCCTTCGCCTTCGCGGATGCCGCGATCGACCGTGCCGCGTTGGCGCTTAGGTCGATGCCTGCCCCGATCTCGCCGTTCAGCCCTGTGCTGAACTCGTCGCGGATCGCGGCGGCCATTCCGGCGACGCGGGACTGGACGCGACCGAAGCCGCGCTCGAGCCCACGCTGGAAGCCGTCCATGATCCAGCCACCTGCCGGCACGAGAAGCTGTCGGTCGTACGCCTCCGGTCCCTTGTTGTCGCGAATCCAGGACGCGATCCCTGACACGAACGTCTTGACGCCCTCGTACGCGGATTTGAGGCCGCTGAGGAATCCGCCCATGATCGACGAGCCGGCCCCAATGAGGAGCCCCCACGGGTTCGGGATTGCGCTCCCGACGAGCCCGACGAGCCCGCCGAAGACGCCGCTCACTTCCCACTTCCGGCCCTCTGCGCCGCTACCGAAGCCGCCCATGGCGTCGCTACCGCGGCCGGTCAGCCACATGTTCGAGCCGCTGGTCGCGCTGGTGAGGTTGCCGTTCAGCCCCGAGAAGACGCCCTTGGTCGCCTCGGTGCCGCCCTCTGCGCCGCTTCGGAAGCCGCCCATCGTCTCGCCACCGCGGCCGAGAAGCCACGTGGATGCCGCCGACATTGCGTCACCGAACGGCGTCCCGAGCGACGCGAACCACCCGGCGATGCCAGGCTTCTGCCCCTCAGACCCGGTCTTGAACCCGAGCATGGCGTTCGTGCCCGAAGACGTGAGCCAGGTGCTCGTGTCGCCGACCGCGGCCTCTGTCGTCGGCCTCAAGCTGGCGAACGCGGTCGAGATCGCCGGCTTGCCGTCGTTGAACCCCGACATGAAGCCCGAACTCAGCCGCGCGCCCGCTCCCCGGCCGACGTTGCCGCCGGACTCGTTGAGCGTGATGCCGAGCCCGGAGAGGTTCGACTCGATCTGAGAGAGAACGCTGGGGTCGAGCGTCTTGAGCTGCGACCACATCGCATCCGCGGCCTCCTGGCCGCCCGTCTCGAACTTGCTCCGGAGCTTGCCCGTCCACTTCGACGCGAGGTCTTCGGGGATCGGGGAGAGACTCGGCGTCACCGACAGATCGATGCCGTCGACCTCTGCGGCCCACGTGAAGAGGTCGCCGATCCAGGTCGGCTGCTTCGCGATCTCACGCACCGCGTTGTCGAGCACGTTGTTGTCCCAGATGAAGCTCAGATCCTTGAGCCCCTGGAACCCGGCGGTCGGGATTGCCAGGAGCGCTGCCGACAGGTCAGCGAGGGGCTTGAGCGCGTCCGCGAGCCCGGTGAGGGCGCTGACGAGCGTGGGAGACAGTGCCGTGGTCAGCGATTCCATCGTGGGAGCGATGCCGTCGAGTGCCGTTCCGAGCGCCTCGAACGTCGTCTGGATCGCAGGGCCGAGCGCCACGACGAGATCGTTGATCGGCGGGGCGACCTTGTTCACGAAGTTGTCGACCGCGGTCGTCAGCCCGGGCGTCACCCGTTCGACGACGCCCATGAGCGAGTCGACGGAGGGGGTGAGCTGCGCGATCGCGTTGGCCGCGGTGGGCAGGACGTTCTCGGCCAGGTTTCCGAGCAGCCCGAGGAACCCGCCGAACGTGTCGGCGATGGGATGCAGGGCGGGCTTGATCCCGTCGAGAGCGGCGGTGAGCCCGCTCGAGAAGTCGTCGAGCCCCTTGGCGAACACGGGCGTGTTCAGCGCGTTCGCGATCGCTTCGACGAGTCCACCGAGGAACTCGCCCGACGATCCGATGAAGCGCTCGATCGGGCCGGACAGATCGGCGATCAGCCGGCCGATGCCCTTGATCGCCTCGCCGAACGCGTCCATGGCCGCATAGGAGCCGCGGAAGACGGCGGAGAGCCCCTTCTGGAAGTCGGCGCTCTTGACCGTCTGCTCCCATTGCTGCATGAGCTTGGCGAAGCCCTCGAGCCCCTCCGAGCCCGCGGCGGCCGCGGCGGTGTAGATCCCCTCGAAGACGCCGGCGATTCCCGTGGTGGCGTCCCACAGGTCGTACATCGAGTCGATCGCGCTTTCCATCCACGCTCCGAGGCGACCGTCCTTGGCGATCGCCTCGAGCCACGCGTCGAAGGTGTTGGCCTGGCGGACGAACCACGCGGCGAGACGCGGCGTGTACTTCGCGGCGATCTCGGACAGCGAGACAATCGCGCCGGCGAACCCGCTCGCGCCGGTGCCGAGCACGCGCCAGCCCTCGGCGATGCCGCCGAAGATCGCCTCGAAGCGACCCCCGCCGAGCTCCTCACCGAACGCCTTCGCGAGCGCGCCGGTGAACTCGCCGACACCGTGCGACAGGTCGCGGAACGCGTTCCGCATCTGTGGCATGAGGCCGTTGACCAGATCGAGGATCGGCTGGCGAGCCTGATCCCAGTAGGTCGAGTTGATGATCTCGCCGATCTCGTTCATGCCGTCGGCGAGCGGCTCAAGCTGGTTGCCGGCGTCCTTCCACGCGACGATCAATGCGGTGAGCGATCCGATCGCGTTGAGCGCGAGGCCGGGGAGCACGAGCAGGGCGGGCGAGATCGAGAACAACCCTTGGCCGACGCTCACGAGGCTGCCGACGGCCGCGCTCAGTCCAGCGACGATCGACGTGATGCCCGTGGTCGCGGTGAGGATGCTGGGGAGGTTCTTGTCGAGGTCGCGGAAGAACTCGCCGAGATCGTCAGCCCACTGCCCAGCGAGACGGGCGCCCGAGAGGGCGGCGAACGTGGATGCCACGGCCGCGACGGATGCCTTGTCGGTCTTCGCGAAGAAGGTCACCATGCGGTCGCGGGCGGTGTACCGGAGCTGCGCCGCGGCGGCAGCCGTCTGCGGGTTGACCGGAACGTCGACGCTCTTCCCTTCGGCGTCGTCGATCATCTTGTGGACCTCGCGCTTGAAGTCCTCGGCGTTCTTGACGTGCGCCTCGATCCCGACGCGCACGGACATTTCGTCGAACTGCGCCTGGATCGACTTCCGCACGAGGGTCTTGTTGACCTTCGCGCTGTCGACGGTCGCCTTGACGTAGGCGTTGATCCGAAGACCCTCGACGCCGTTGAGCTGCCGCTCGAGATCCTTCTTGACGGCCTCCTTGTCGAAATCAGCGCCGTCGACCTTGATGCGAGCGCGCACCGTGCGGGCGGCGTCGTTCAGTTGCCGACGCGCGTCCTTATTGAAGTTCTTGGTGTCGGGGACGACGCGGATGGATACTCGGCCGATGTTCCGGCCCGGATTAAACGCCATACGCGCCGCCCCCTATTCAGTTGTCAGCCGACGAAGAAGTCGGCCAGTGATGTTCCGTGCATGAGATCGGCGAGCGTCTTCGGCTGCTCCGCCTCGGCGGCGGCTTTCGCGCCCGGGTACTCGATGAGGAGGTCGCTGATCTTGACGTCCTTCGAGAGCCCGGCGACGAGCCCGGCGATCAGGTTGTGCACGCGGGCCGTGAGCACGGCCTGCGCGTTCCACCCCTGCAGTTCGCTGGCACCACCTCGGAGCGCGAAGACTCGCGAGTCGGGGATGAGCGCCAGGTGCTCGGTGAGGAGGTTGATGCGGTGGGCGTCGACCTTGCCGCGCCACACGTCCTCGAGGTCGAGGGTGTAGAACTGCTGCAGGTCGGCGGTAAGGGCTCCTTGAGCGTCGAGTTCGTCGATCAGCTCGCGGAGCCGCGCGATTCCCCCAGTGCGTTCCGGTACTCGACGTAGAGGGCCATGAACGTCTCCTCGTCCTTGCCCTCGGACCAGTCGCTGTACGCCTCCGGGTCGTCCGCGATGGACTCCGCCCACTCGTCGATCGAGACGACGAACTCCTGCAGCTTCTGGAAGTCCTCGATATCGGCCGCGTTGGTGAGGTCGTAGTCGAGGTTCTCGCGGTCGAACGCGCCCGTCTTCACGGCCTCGAGGGTGAGGTTGTGGAAGTTGTTGCGGTGCCGGATGCGGAAGCGGTGGGCGGGGCGGAGATCCGGCATCCCGTCGAGCAGTTCGGCGCGGAGCTCGGCCTGGTCGAGTCGGTCTTCGACCGCCTCGGACGGCGTCTGCGCCGTGGGCTCCTCTGCGGCCTTCGTATCGACCTCGGCGGGCTCGACGACGGGGGCGGGCTTCGCCTTCGTGGAGCGGGCGGAGGCGGGGCGGGCGGGGGTGTTCTTGGCGGGGGTGGCAGCAGCCATGGGTCGCAGACCTTTCGTGAGCGTGCGGTGGATGAGGGGCAGACCGATGAGAGGGGGTGGGGGCCGCGGGCGGGTCTGCGGTCTGCACCCGCGGCCCCGGCTGGATGGGTCAGGCCGTGGGAGCGGCGAGCCCGGTCTTGAAGATCTCGAACAGGGACGGACGGCCGTCGACTGCCGGGATGACGTCTTCGTCGGCCGCGAGGATCGAGCCGCTCAGGGGCAGCTCGAAGAAGTTCGCGGTGTCGACGGACGGGGCGTCGCCCAGCGTGATCTCCGTGTTGGGGAGCCAGAAGCCGAGCGAGCCGGTGGAGTCGCGGAAGTACAGGAAGATCGCGACGTTGAGAGGGGCGGGCGTGGTGACGCGGTAGCCGCCCGTGGCGGGGTTGAAGTCGCCGTTGAAGGCGAGGTCGAGGTTGTCGTTGTCGAACTGCAGGGCCGACGCGGTGAAGCCCCACGACACGGACCCCGTCGAGACGCGGACCGCGTCGGCGAGGAAGGTGTCGAGCGACTCACGCTCGCCGCCCTCCTTGTTGAACGCGATGGTGTTCTGCTTGGACGTGTGGCCGAGGTTCTTCCACGGGGCGGGGCCGTCGGAGAGCAGCTTGAAGCCCTGCGGGCCGAGGGGGTTCGTCGGGGGCAGGGTGTTCGCCGGGGCGAAGAAGACGGTTCCGTGCGCCGGGATGACGAGGCTGGTGCTGGATGCGGACACGAGGTTCCTCCTGGTGGTTTGCAGACCCTCCCCGCAGGCGGCGGGGGCAGAAGGATGGATGGGTGGATCAGTAGGCGCGGACGAGCAGGGTGAACGTGCCCTGGTAGTGGACGACGATCTTGTTGACCATCGACACCTCGCCGGACACCTGCACGAATGCGTTCAGGTCGTCGAGGCGCTCGACTGCGCCGACGCCCGGGACGATGCCGGCGTCGGGGTCTTCACCCCAGCCGGTGATCGCTGCGTACAGGTACGCGGCGACGTCGAATGAGTCGCGGGGCGGGGCGAAGATGTTGACGACGAGCGTCGCCGTCCACAGGTCGGGACCGGCCCCGTCCTGCGCGATGTTGGCGGAGTGGGTGACGAACGGGATCTCGTCGAACGAGTCGACGTCGAGGTCGGATGCCACGGTCGCCGACGGCGGGGCGTCGTCCGCGAGGAGCGTTTGGAACAGCAGCGCCGCGTTCAGCAGCTTCGCCACGGCGTCACCTCACCCTTCCGAGCGCGTTGGTCATGATGTGCTTGCCGGGCACGAACTTGGCGGGCTCCCACTTCACGCGGCGGGAACCCTCGACGCGGGTCATCACGCCGTCGCGGACGCGCGCGAGGTGCCCCCACTCGATCGACGCGGCGGCCGGGTCGTCGGCGACGATGAGGCGGTCTTTCACGCCGCGTCCGGTGCCGATCATGCCGGGGACCGTCTTCATGTGGAGCTTCGAGAGGTAGGCGCCGGTATCGACATGCCGAGCCGCCTCGACCTTCGCCGCGATGAGCACTCGCCCGGAGATTCGGGAGAACTCCGCCGAGTCGCCCGCGATCTGCGCCGCGGTCACTCGGTTCCGCTGGAAGAGGAACACCGAATCAGCCATCGTCGTCTCCGATCCATCGAATCGTGACGCGCCAGTGGGACGTCTTCCGGCTGAACTCGAAGTGCTGCGGCGCGCCGACCGTCTCGTACTTCTGACCGTCCTTGATGACGAGCGAGAGCACGTCGCCGGGCCAGTCCTTCGCGTAGAGCACGAGCATGTCGACGATCTGCAGGCCGAGCGTCTCCTGCTCCTCCGCCGCCGACCAGTCGCGCACCGGGACGACGGACACCTTGACCTGTCGGCGGGGTCCGATGATGCGCTCGGTGATGCGCTGCCCGCTCTTGTCGCGGACGGTGCGGCGCTCCTCGAGTTCGACGCGTCCCCGCCCGAGGATGCGCCGGCTCACCGGGTGCGCCCCGGGTGGTGACGGCCGATGGTGGCGGTGCCGATGACGGTGGACTTCTTGGGGTTGGGGTTGGAGCCGGTGAGATCGTGCACGTCGTCGTCGGAGAGCCAGATCGTGCCGGACGCCGCGTGGGGGTTGAACTTGTAGCTCACCTGCGCGCCGCCCTCCTCGGTGAACCCGTCGATGTTGCCGAAGACGCGGGATGCCACGCGCACGACGATCGCGTTGTAGCGGCGGAGGGTGAGCCGGCCGGACTCGAGCCGCGCGGCGACGGCCGTGCCGTGGCGGTCGGCGATCATGTCGACGACCTCCCCGAGCTTCCCCTCGAGGAAGGCGGGGGTCAGGTCGTCGATCTCGCCGGCGTAGTGCTTCGGGATCTCGTCGATGCTGACGTCGGGGAGGGTCGTCGCCATGGCTTACTCCTGCTCGTCTTCGATGAGGGCTTCGAGTTCCTCGTCGGTGGTGTTCTCGTCGAAGTCGGTGATGCCGGCGGCGCGGGCGCGCTCCTCGAGAGCGGGGCGGCCGTCTTCCTCGCCGGGCTGGCCGGCCTCCCCCGCGGGTTCTGCCTCGGCGGCCTCCGCGGCGGCCGTGGCCGCGGCGACGTAGTGCGCGTTGATGCGCTCAACGAGCACCGGCTTGGTGCCGCTCTGGTCGAGGTCGAGGGTCTTGGCGATCGCGCGGAGCTCGTCGGCCGACTGTTTGAGCGACACCTCGGGAACGTCCACCGACTTGTCACCGGGAGGCGTCTGCTCGCCGGGCGGCGGGGTCTGGGCGCCTGCGGGCGGCGTCTGCCCGCCTCCGGGGTTCTCGTCGGCCGTGTCGGCATCCGCGCCGATGAACAGTCGGGGGTTGGTGATGTTTGCCCACTCGGGAACGGTGTCGCCGGGGCGGAGCGTGACGGGACGCCCGTTGTGCATCAGGTGGACAATGCCGGACGTGATCTTCCGAGGCTGGGACATGCGGACCTCCGTGGGTCGAGGAAAGTGAGGGTGCGGGGGCGGAGCCGAAGCCACGCCCCCGCGGATGCCGCTCGGGTCGGTCAGACCTTGAGGACGGCGGTGTTGTTGGCGGACGACAGAACCGGCAGGAGGATGCCGGTCACGCGGACGTCGAAGCCCTGCGGGTCGTCGGTGGGCAGCGCGCCGGCGAACAGGCCGGGAGCCTCTTCCGAGGTGATGCCATTGGACGAGTCCATCGACTCGGCGGTGACGCCGATCTGCGCGGAGCCGAGCTGGCCGCCCGACGAGAGGATGACAGCGTCCTCGGAGAAGACGGGCACCTCGTCGCCGTTCGTGTCCATGACGGTGTCCTCGACGACGATGAGGTTGCCGAGGTTGAAGTCGCGGAACACGGTGCGCACGTCCTCCTGCGAAACCATGTCGGGGAGGTCGGTGCCGCGGCGCATGGCGCGCTTGATGACGCTCGTGCTCCGCTGCAGGTGGCTCATCGACAGGTCGCTGAGGCGTACCTCGGAGACGCGCTTGCCGAAGACCCGCTTGAGCGCCTCGACATCCTCGAGCGGCTTGGCCGTGGCGTACGAACCCCACGGGCTTGAGGCCCAGGCGCTGAGGTCCACCTTGCGTCCGAAGTCGACCGAGAACTGCAGGCCACGCTCCTGGACGGTGATCTTGCCCGTCTCGACGGCCTCGGCCGCGGCGAGCACGAGGCGGTACGCGATCGACTGCGCGTTGCGCTCGGCGTACTCCTCGAACTTCCGGCCGATCGCGTCGTTCTGGCCGTACATCGAGAGCTGCTGGAACTCGTCGACGTGCAGGCGGATCGAGGTCGGGGGCAGCTTGCCGCTCGCCGTCTCGCCCTGGCCGACGGTGTTGACCATCGACGGGGTGTTGAACGAGCGGAACTTCGCCGCCGCGGGAAGCGGCGACTGCCCGACGACGAACGAGTAGTCGAGGGTGAAGTTCTCGACCGCGGGCAGGAGCCCGGCGATCTCGAACGCCTCGTACGCCGCGTCGAACGCGCCGCGCGCGACGCCGGTGAGCTGCGCGGGGGTGCGGAATCCCTGGTTGTAGGGCATGGATCAGTCCTCGATGTAGATGAACGAGCCGGTGAACTCCGCCGTGGCGACGGCGGCGCGCTGCGCGGCGATGGGCAGGTAGGCGATCTCGATGACGCCGTGCTTGAGCACCGCGCACGTCGCCTGGTCGGTGAGCACGACGCCCGAGTCGTCGTTGAGGTAGCCGTCGAGCGTGTGCCCGGGGGCTCCCTCCGCCGCGCCGGGCTTGAACGGGCCGTAGCGCTTGCCGGTGAGCTTCGAGAGCGCGGTGCCCGAGGGGACGATCGCGCCCTTCGCGACCACACCGGCGAAAGCGGCGGGGTCGAGAGTGCCGGGGATGGTGACCTCCTGTCCGTGGCGCTGTGCGCGCCAGCGGGTGTCGATCTTCTCGCCGGTCACCTGCTTGGTGATGCTGAAATCAGTCATGTCGACTGCCTCTCTCTGAGGGGTGGATTAGGACTTGGTCTTCTTGCCGCCGGCGCGCTCGTACGCCGCCTCGCGGTGCGAAGCGACCGAACCGGCCGCCCCGGGCTGCGGGAGCACTTGGCGCGACAGCATCCCGGCGAGCGGGTCGCCGGTAGCGGAGTTCGCGGGACCAGTCGGAGCGACGGATGCTGCGAACGCTTCGACCTCGGCGATATCGAGGTCGCCGTCGGCGTTGAGGAACTTCGCCGTGTCGACGAACTTGAGCGCGCCGCGCACTCGCGCGAGTGCGTCGGCGGGCTCCTCGTCGCTGCGCCGCGTGAGCGCGAGCAACTGTCCTTCGACGGCGGCCTTGAGGTGCTTGGAGGCTCCCTGCGACTCGCCGGCGGCGCGGGCGGCGGCTTCGCGCTGGGCGGCCTCCTCCTGCGCGCGCTGCTGGTCGGTGAGGTTCTTCTGCCGCTCTGCCTCGGCGTCGGTGACGGTGGTGCTGACGGCGTCGAACGCGCCGAGCCCCTGCCACTTCGCGAGTTCCGTGTCCTTCGCCTTCGCGTCGGCCTGCTGCTTCTTCGACTGGGCGCGCCAGTAGGCGGCCTGCTCGGCGTCCGTCATGTCGTCGGTCTTGGTGTTCCGGGGGAAGCCGTTCGCCTCGCGGAACTGATCGTCCGTGAGGTCGGTGGGGCCGCCTCCGGTCACCTCGGGTCCGTTGAACCAGATCCAGGGACGGAAGAAGGGTTGGGTGAGCCGCATTGTGGATGCCTCCTGTTGTGGTGTCGCCCCCGGATCGAGGGCGGGGTGCCCGCGGAACGCGGGACGGATGGGGGCGGGTCAGGCGCCGTGCGCCTGAGCCCGGGTGATGAGCGAGCGGTGGTGTGCGATCGCCGCGTCGTAGTCGATGACGTTCGAGCCGCTTCGCTTCGCGTCCTCGAACCTCTTGATCGCCCGTTCCGAAATGGCGCGCTGGTCGACCCAGTTCCGCCAGTCGTCGTCCACCGTCGGCTTCTGGTAGGGCGAGTAGGTCTTGCCGCTTCCGCCGCGCTTGTTCTGCGCGTTCGCGCGGTCCCACTCTTTGAACGAGTCGCCGTCGCGCACGAGGATCGGCCCCAGTTCGCCGTTCTCGCGCACAGTGACGCGTGTGCGCTGCAGATCCTCGGCGAACTGGGAGCCGGCCGCGGCGTAGATCAGGTCGAGATCCTCGCGGTTCAGCGATCGCCCGGGGTCGGAATCTTCCGTGACGTCGACCGTCTCGCACACGCACCCGTTGTGCAGCTCGAGGAGATCGCCGGTGCGGTAGATCCGGTCGGCGGCGACGACGCACAGGCCACAGGGGCCGGACTTCGTCCGCTCGGGGCGGAGCACGCGGCGGTAGCCGATGACCTTGGGGGCGGCGGCGCGGACGCGGTCCTTCTCGTCCCGCATCGTCGCCGCGACGTCGGCCTCGACGATCCGCTCGAGCCGCTCGACGAGAATGGACTCCGCCTGTTCGGGGGTCTTCCCCTCGCGGATCGCGTGCTCGTACTGCCGCGCCGGCCGCTTGTAGACCTCGACGATCGCCGTTCCCGAGCGAGGGTACAGATCCTCGATCGGCGGGAGCGTCGTCGGCAGGGCGTCGAGCGCGCGGAGCTGCTCGATCTCGAAGGCGCGCGCGAGCCGCCGGGCCTGCGCGAGCGCGATATCGACGTCGACCGCGGATCGCGCCGCCGCCGCGTTGATGAGATCCGGGTTGTTCGCCCACCGGAACGGCAACCAGAGCCCGAGGAGCACGCGGAGCAGCGCCTCGGCGAGCGAGGTGCGCCGCGCGGCGACGGTGTCGACGAGGAGCCCGGCGCGACGCTCATCCATTGGCGCCGCCCGTCGCGTTCGTCGACTGCCCGAGCGCTCCGCGGAACATCTCGGTCGAGCGGGCCTGATCGTCGGCGCGGATCTGCGCGGGCGTCATTTCCAGCACCTCGGCGTTGATGTACTCCTGCGAGGGCTTGCCGCCCATCTTGGACACGGCCTCGGCCTTCTCCTGCAGGGTGGCCGGCGACACCTTCGCCCACATGACCTCGAGGTTCGCGACGTTCCCGCGGACACGGTCGCCCTCGATCTGAAACGACTGCGCCATGCCCTGCGTCAGCGACACCTCGGCCTGGTCGTTCAGCCGCGTCACACTGTGGATGAGCGGCTCGCGGCTCACCTGAGCACCCATGGCCGACTGATTCTGCGAGTCCCCGTCGAACATGTCCTGCGGCGTCGCGGTGAGCGACGACAGCATCTTCATTTCCTCGCGCCGGTACTGGTAGATCGGCGTGATATCGACCGGGTTGGACTCCCACACGTCGGCGTTCGCCGGCAGGAGCCAGAGCGCCGCCGGACCGGCCTTGAACAGCTCGTCGTAGTCGATCCGCTTTCCGGCGTCCGGGTGCCCCTCGGGGTAGAACTCCGGAAGGCCGCCCTTCACGCCGCGCTGGCGAAACGACTGCATCACGATCAGGGTGATCGTGTTGAGCGTGATCTCGTTGATCCGGTCGATCGTGTCGAGGTGCTTCTCGTAGATCCCGTAGGCGTCGACCGTGCAGTTCTTCTGCAGCAGGGCGTCAGCGGTCCACGGCGTTGCGATCCGTTCCCCTGCCCAGTCCCACCCGTTCCCCGGGTGCCAGACCGATCCGTTCTGCGGGAGCGTCGGAACGCGGGTGGAACGGTAGGCCACTCGGTAATAGCCGGGCCGGTAGAGGATGATGACCTCGAGCCCGAGAATCTGGTCGTAACCGACCGTGATCCCGGCCTCGGTAAGCCAGGGTCGGAGCCCGTTTGGTTCGGTGATCGTCGTCCACTCGTTCCGCACGTTCCACAGGGGACCGTCGTCGGCCGGCATGGTCAGCAGGTAGGCGCGGCCGTAATCCCCGGTGTCGTTGAACAGGCGGGGCGACTGCGTCTTCATGCGGTTCCGCTGCCAGTGCTCCCACGCCGCCGAGTCGCCCGAGTCGTCATCACCGGCACCGGTGCGGAACCCGATGACACGCTGACGGTTCGTCTTCGCGTCCCGGAGGGCCTCGACGATGTGCAGGCGGGAACGGTAGAGCCAGCGCTTGTACGACTCGCGCGTTCCGGCGTCCCACTCGTTCTCCGGGAGGAGCGCGTCGCCGTTCCGGTATCGCGTGAGCTTGTGCATGCGCGGCATCCCAGCGCCGAGCTTCTCGGCCAGGCGCATGAGCCACCAGTCGTCAGAACCGGGGATACTCGTCTCGATCAGCACGGGCGTACCCCTTTCATCGAACTCGGATCGGCACCCCCGTCTGAGGGGCCGTAGGTGCTTTCAGGTAGCGCGCTCGGCCTTCCACGGCGAGGCACATGCCGACGGCGGCGTCCATCTTTTTCGGCGAGCCCTTGCGGTCCTTGCCGATGACGTCGCCGCCCGTGCGCTTCCAGCGGCGTGCGTTCATTACGTGCCGGGTCAGCGCCTTGTGCGCGCCGTGGCGAAGCTCGCCGGTCCGCAACGCCGTCTCCGTGCGCTCGATGACCTTCGCCATTTCGTTGTGCCGAGCCGTCTCGAACGCAATGGGCCGCGCCTCTGTCGCCTTCACCACGAGGTCGGATGCCAGGTCGAGCTCCCACTTGTCGACGTAGTCGCGCCAGTGCGGCGGATCGGCGAGAAACGCGACCACCTTGTACTTCTTGAACGCACCGCGAACGGCGGCGTCGACCTCGAGGTGATCCACCTGCCAGTCCTTCGCCTCCGCAGTATCGGGCGCCTCCCAGATCCCCAGGGGGAAGATGTATCCGTCGCTGATTCGGCATCCGATGAGGACTGTCGCGTCGTCTGTCAAGCCGCCGTCGAAGCCAAGCGCGATCTTGTCGCCGTCCCAGACGCGTTTGAGGGAGATTTTCTCGCCGCGCTCTTTGGCAGCCGCGCGGATGCTCGCGATCGACAGCTTCGACCACACGGCGTGCTTCATCCACTGGTGCTTGCCCTCGACGACGGCGTTGAAGAAGTAACGGATCGTGTCCTGCTCGGCGCGGCGCGTGTCGAACGCGCTCTCGAGCATGTCCTCGACGTTCTTCCACGCCATGACGTCGCCGAATGCCTCGTGGAAGCCGGCGCGGAGCCGGTCGAGGTACTCGGCCTCCGTCTCGACGCGCTTCCCGCCGACCTTTGTCGGGTCGTCGACCTTGATCTTGTCGAGCGAGTAGATATCCGCCCAGCGGTGGTCGTAGAGGAGCGACTTCGATCGGGCCTTGCCCTCGTCGATGAGCTGCGCCTGGTAGAACGTCAGCTCGGCGACGGACTCCGCGCCGGGCTCGTACATCGTGGTCGTCTCGATGTACCACGTGCCTTCGGAGCGGCGCTTGTCGAGGTTTCGCGTCACGGTGTCGTACATGTCGTGCAGCGTGGGCGTCGTGTAGAGGTGCGTCTCGTCGAAGACGGCGAACGTCTCGAGCCCACCGTCCTTCGACGCCGCGCCGGCGGTCGACGGCTCGATCGTCCCGCCGGTGGCGAGGATGATCCGCGTCTTGCCGACGTCGAGGCCGTACCCGGCCTTGAGCGCGTAGAGCGGCGACGTCTCTTCGTTCAGGTTGTAGTAGACGTTGTCGAAGACGTTGCCGGTCTGGCCTTCCTCGGTCGCCATGATCTTGACGACGGGGTTGTTGACCGGCTTGCCCATGGGCTCGCCCTTGACGTAGGTGTACGTCTTCCCGAGGAACTCGTACGTCTCGCCGCCCTTCGCCCAGCCGGCAAACCGCGCGGGGCCGAACGCCTCGAACAGCACGAGCGCGCCGGCGAGGCCGGACTTGTCGGTGCCCTTCGGGCGCGAGAAGAACGCCGAGTTGTAGAGCCGCTTCCCGCGGGCGTCGTGCGCGTAGCAGTCGACGATGAACCCGGTGTACTCGAGCCCGTACCGGATGGGCGTCCCGCGGATGCCGCCTCGGCCGTGCACGACGAACGACTCGATCCACCACGTCGCCAGGAACCCGAGCGACCGCTTCCGGTTGTGCTGCGGGTGGGTGATGAGGCGGCGAGGCATGTCAGCCTCCCAGGGCTCGTCGGCGGTCTTCCATGTCGATGACCTCGCCACCGACGCCGGTGCGTCCGGGGCCGTGCTGCTCGGCGGGGGCTTCGATCTCGAAGCGGAGCCGCGCGCGGTCGGCGACGGTGGCGCCGAAGTTCGCGACTCGAATGCGGATCTCGGCGAGGCGCTCGGTGTTCGATCCGCCGCTCATCCAGGTGCGGTGATGCATCAGCGCCGTGTCGAGCAGGTAGTCCCAGTCGGGGTCGGTGAGCATCCGCGTCGCCTGCGGCGAGCTGCGCCAGTTATCCCACCACGTGAGCGTCGCGATGTGCCACTGCTCGTACTCGGGGACGTTCTCGTCCGCCCACTCCTTCTTCGGCTTGAGCGGGAGGTACTCCTGCGGGAGATCCCGGAGGTCGTAGCCGCCGAGCTTGCCGTCCGAGCGCACGGTGTCGCGCACCTGCTCGTCGCGCTTACGCGAGCGCGTACCACTCGCGGCGAAGCCCTTACCCGCCACGGCGCGCCCCCTGCATCTTGGCTAGGTTCCGCCGCATCATCACAAGCGCGATCTCGGCGTCGCGCGAGCGGAGCAGATCGAAAGCCGGGGTCGTGTACAGGTCCGACACGATCGCACCGTCCAGGCTCCGCGAGAGCGGGGAGTAGAGGCGCGCGCCCTGCAGCGCGGGATGCTCCTCCCGCCACCGGCGCGCGTCGTCGAGCGTCGCACCGAGGATCGCGATGGTCCGGGGGTCGATGGGGTCGGGCATGTGGGTGTCTCCATCCGAAGCGGAAGCCCGCGCCAGATCGGAGCGGGAATGAGGGGTTGGGGTGCGCCGGCGACGCGTGGGACGATGTGGGCATGACGAACCGGATCGAGCACCAGGCGGACCAGGGCGAGACGCGCGAAGCGTCGAAGGCGCTGACGGCATGGGGACTCGGCCTCGCGATCGTCGCCGCCATGGGCGCCGTGTTCGGCATTTGGGGGCTCATCCCCCTGCTGATCGGCCTCGCCGGCATCGTTCTCGCCGTGCTCGGCGGCATCCGCAACCCGGCGACGCGCAACGTCGCAAGCTGCGCCGCGGTGCTCGCGGCCGTGGCCGCGGCGATCACGCTGATGACGCGGTAACTGCTCCCTGCCGAGGACTCGAACCTCGATTGCCCGACCCAGAATCGGGTGTCCTGCCGTTAGACGAGCGGGGAAGGTGCGCGCAAGCGCGCGTGGTCAGGCGATCGTGCGTTCGCCGACCCAGACAAGCCGGGCCTTGCGGACGCGGTTCCGGACGCGGACCTCGACGATCCGATCGCCCCACATCGGGAGCACGTGAACCTCGTCGGTCTGCTCGAGCCAGACTTGCCAGAGGTCGTAGGTGCCGGGAACGTTGAAGACGGCGTGCGAGTAGGCCCACGCGGTCGCCGGGTCGAGCGAAAAGCACACGCCGGCCTGCGTGAACTCCCCTGCGCCGAGGTCTTCGTTCTCCGAGTTCGACGGGTTGTCCGTAGTCCCGTGGAAGACGGGACCGCGGACGTTCCGACGCCCCGGCACGAGCCCGAGCCGCTTGATGCTCGACAGACGGTCCCGCGGCGACCAGTGGTACAGCGGGCCGAGCGTCATTCGCCGCCTCTGTTGATTTCGCTGTCGATGACGTCGCCGGTCCAGTAGGCCAGGTGCGCGAGCGTGTTCGGCGACGAGTCGGACATGACGTAGGAGTTCGCGTAGCCCATGACGTGCCCACCCTCGGCCTCGCCGACGTCCACCACGTTCGCGATCTCGTACCCGATCACCCATCTCGTGACGAGCGCGGTGGCCCGCTCGACGTTCTCAGAGTCTGCGGTGTCGCGGTGGTGCGCGATGATCGCCGCCTCGATCGCCGCGAGCGTCTGAACGCTCACCGGGCGTCCGCGAAGACGCCGCGGTTCGCGCGCATCTGCACATCTTCGAGCGCGGTGAGCGCGATCGACTTGTCCCGGCCGTCGGGCACGAGGGCATCGATCGAGCGGGCGAGCGTGATGACATCGGCCTGCAGCGCCGCGACGTGCGCGTGCTGCACCGGCGTCGGCGGCGAGCTCGTCGCGGCGGGCGTGAAGCGCGCGGCGATTGCGTCGGCGGGTCGGCGGTCGACGACGGGGCCGGTCAGCGCCCGGTCGGTCGAAGTGGCGGGCTCGGACAGGCTCGGGTCGAGTCGGAACGGGGTGTCGGTCATGGCTCGGATCTCCTCGAGGGTCGGGGCGGGGATCGCCCGGGGCGGCCTGCGGGGGCGACGGTGGCGATCGGCGCGGGGGTCGGGCGCGGTCGGCCGCGGGGCGCATGAGCACCCCCCAGAGTCGCGCGCACCGCGAAAGGCAGAACGCTTGCGAGCGGGGCGGGCAGGGGGGTGGGGGGTGGTGCCCCGGGGGTGCGCGTCGGGCGTCGCGTCGGGCGACGGGGGCAGGGTGTCGTGTCACGCGACACATGTGCGGGTGACCGGCGAGGCGACACGGGCGAGGCGTGAGGCGAGGCGACGGGCGCGGCGTGTGCGGGCGTGTGTCACTCCCCGTGTGTCGGCACTACCCGAGAGGCGGGAGAGGCGGCGAGCGGGGCGCGTGCGGTGCGGCGTGCGCGTGGGCTCCGTGTCTCTCCCCCGTGTGTGCCTCTCTCCCCCTACGCATGAGGCATGGGTGAGCGGGTGAGCTGCGAGGTGTCCCGTGTCAGGCGGCCATCCGGCGGGACTGAGGCGCGCCACAGGTGGAGCAGGTGCGGACGTACACGCGGTACACCTTCGCGGGGTAGTCGTGCTCGAACGGCGCGAACCATCTGTACTCGCGGGTGTACTCCCATGGTGTCCAGCTGTGCAGCAGGTGGAGTCTCATGGTCGGCCTCTCGCGCTGTGGGGTCGCGACACGCCGGCGCTGTGAGTGTGTCCCGGTATTCATGGCGCCCTGTTTTCCCGCGTCTTTGCGGGGTTTTGTGAGCCGTTGCGGTGGGTTGCAGTGTCAACCGATTGAACAACCCCCACGAATGGGGGTATTGTTGTGTTCACAAGCCAAGCAGGTGAGCCAAGCACCTGAGACCGAGGGGGAATCGGATCATGCAAGAACCCGTAACCATCGCCGCGCGGTGCCTTTGTGGAGGATGCGACGACGTCTGTGCGCACCTGATGTTCAAGACGTGCTGCGGCGCGTGCATGGACGACACCCCATACCGCCAAGCTGAGATCACCTGGCCGCTTGAGGTGTCGGCATGACCGGCGTCGGCGAGATCCGGGCGGCATATGCGGTTGCGTTCGCGGAGGTCGACCCGCGGCCTTCACGGTTCGCCGATGAGGGCGCGGCATATGCGGCGTGGGCGGAGCGCGCGGATGCATGGGGCGCGGATGAGGCCGACGGGATTGCGCGGGCGTTCCCAAGCCGCAACCGTCGCGGCTACGTGACCGGCTTCTACGTCTACCGGCGCGGCGTCTCCTCCGGGCAGGTGGCGGGACCGTTCCCGACTGTCGGCGAGGCGGAGACGGCCCGTGACGGCATCGTCAGCCTCGACCGCCTCGACGTCATCCCGGGGCTCGTGTTCACGTCGCGGGGAACGATCGTTCGCCCTACCGCGGATCTCGCACACACGTAGGCCGTTTGCGGCTCGCGTCCCGGATGCCGGGGCGCGGGTCGGGGATTACCTCACACACTTACCGGCCGAGCCAAGCGGCCGACGATCGAAGGGGGTTGCGGTGAATCGCAACGATGAACAGGCATGGCGCGACTACGTCGCGGGCGAGATCGCACGGTTCCACGCGTTCAGCGGCGGAGCAACGTACCTGTGGGCGGCGACGCCCGCGGCGGAGCGTCTCGTCTCGCGTCTCGGTGGAGACTCGGATCTCGCCGCGTTCCGTGGGCCGTGGCACGTCATCCGTAAGCACCTGTCGGCCGAGTTTCGGCAGTGGGTCGAGGAGGAGGACGCGACCGCGCGGATGACGCCGACGGAGTGGCGGGCGGCGGCCGTTGCGGAGCGCGCCGAGGTTGCGTACCTCGACTCGGCTGACTACTCGCTAGGCCAGCTTGTCGAGTTGCGTCGACTCATGGGTGAGCGTGACGCGCTCATCGTCGAGGCGTCGCGGCGTGGGGCGGCTAAGACGGCGATCGCGTCGGCCGTGGGGCTCTCCCGTCAGCAGGTGCATTCGATCGTGTCAGCGGCCGATCTCGCGCCTGTGACGCCTATCCGGTCGGACGTCGAGGTGCCCGTCGACACGGAATGGCGGCAGCTTGCATCCGGCGAATGGGTCGAGGTGTTCTGACGCCGACAGGCGCGTCCGGTTTGACGCCGGGCCGGGGTTGCAAGTCCCCCACGCGCCACCAACCCCCGGAGCCAAGCCGGGGGCAACCGAAGGGATCACATCATGTTCATTGCATCTACCGCGCTCCGCACCGTGACGCGAGCAATTGCGGGCGTCGTCGTCATGTCGGCGCTCACGTGGGGCACGGCCGCGGCTGTGCGCGACGCTCTCCCGCTCCCGGCGTGCGCGACCGAAGATCAGGTCACGGATTGCTACTGGGACGCGCAGACACGGAGCAACGGCGCGGGACGGTCGTTCGAGGTGCGCGACGGTGTCGTCTTCTACGCCGACGGCGAGACGGTCGCGATCCCGGCGAGCGAGCTCGAGGGAGTCACCCGGTGAGCGCGGTGAAGGATCTTGCGGCCGAGATCTCAGAGCGAATTGCAGAGTCCCAGGGGCTCGACGCATCCGACGTGATGGATGCCCTGATGAACGATCGAGTGGAGATCGGGGCGGTGGGACCGTCGGGTCGCGTGTGGGTTTCGGCGCGGGGTGACGACGATCAGTCGGCAGTGCTCTCGTTCGTCACCGGGGGCGGGTTTGGCCTGGTCGCGTCGCTCGACGGGGGCTCTTGGGTGACCGTGCGAGAGCTGCAGCTCCCGGATGAGGATGACTGATGGGCGACTTCTTGCTCGAGCCGCCCACGGGCGTCGCGTCAGCCGCTCCCACGCCGGCGGCAACGTCCGCCCGGCCGGCGACTCTTGCAGGTATCGACTGGCAGGGGGTTGCAGGTGAGGCGCGCGGAGAGATTGCGCTCGTCGAGATTGCGCCCGGTGAGGGCGAATTGCAGACGTGGGGCGCGCGGGGAGTTGCAGGGTGAGCGTCCGGTTCGCGCCGGACGGGAAGCCCACGGCGCGCGAGTGGGCGCGCATCCTGGCCGACCGCTTCGTCCTCTGGGCGTTCCCGATCCGGGATGCCCGCGGCCGTGGTTACTGAGGGGGGTGGCTGTTGCAGCGTGCGAACGAACCGGCGGTGAGAGTTGCAGGCTGCTCGCACTGGGGAACGTCGCACACCAGGACCGGGACCGTCTCGGCGGCGGGTCGCGGTTGCACGCCCGCCTCGATGCGGAGTCGCTCGATTTGCGCGGCGATGTAGTCGCCCTCGGTCTGAGTGGTGCCGGGGTAGACGACGCCGTCGGGGCTTCCGGTCATGCCGCTCGAAGTAGTCATGTCTTGCGCCTCCGGTGCAGGATCGTGTGGCCCGGGTCGGGCCACCTCAAAGAAGTACGGCCCCGGGAGCATGTTGCTCACCGGGGCCGCCGGATGCCGCCACGGCCAAGTTTGCGGCATCCAATTGCTCGGATCGAAGGGAACCGAACGTGGTCGATATTACACACGAGCCTGTCGAGGCACGCGATACTGAGGACATGACCGTCCAGTACATGTCCCTGCTCGACGTGGCGCGTCACCTCGACGTGTCGCGCGACACCGTCGCGAAGTACCCGCTGCCCGAGCCCGACGTCCGTGTCGGGTCCGGGATCAACGCGGCGCGCGGCTGGACGCAGGCGACGATCGACGCGTGGCACGCGTCGCGCCCCGGACGGGGCAACTGGGGGGCTCGAAAGCCGAAGGGATCAGCGTCAGCGGCGGACGCCGGGGTGATTGCGTCGAGCTGATTTCCGTCGCGCTGAGGCCGCTTGGCCGCCCTGCGCGCTGCTTTTGATCTGGTGGTGGTATTCGCACAGGGAGGTGAGCCGAGTGTGGTCGAGTCGGTCGCCGACATGGTCGCACTGGTTCGCGTGCGCCCCGCATTTTTGCTGGGTGTCCTCGCGAATGTGCTGACACCGGTAGCGATCACGCTCAAGCTGCGCCTTACGCCGCTTTTCCCAGTCCGGGGGGAGCGTCTGCTTGCGGGTTGATCCTTTCCATCCACTCACCGCGGCTCCGTTCTTCGATGTAGTTCGCGGCTGCCCGAAGGATCACGGGCGAGTCCCTGAGCATGCCGAGTCCGGTGTTGCAGGTGGAGCACAGGATGCCGCGGACGATGCCGGTCGCGTGGTCGTGGTCGATGTGCGTTGCGCCGAGCGCGCCGCATATGTGGCACCCATCGTGCGCGGCCAGCGCGGCGTGAAGGTCCGGTGCTTTCACGCCATAGCGGCGCGCTCGATCTCGGACGTTGCGACACTCGATCGAGCAGAGCGTGGAGTCGAGCCGGCGATCCTCGTGGATTGCGCCGCTACACACCGTGCACGAAAGCGCGCCGGTTGCAACGCCGAGACGATCGCGGCGGGCGCACAGCATCGAGCAGAAGATCCCTCGTGAGGGCTCCTTGGTGGGCTCGCCGCACCGGTGACAGGTTCCAGTGGGGGTTCGCCTTTTTGTCGCGAGGGGGTCGCCGTGCACGCGGTTTCGCGTGTAGTGCTTCTCGCAGTAGCGCGCGTTTCGGGATCGCGCCGGTGTCGAACAATGCTCTACGGCGCATCCGGGCATGCGGGCTCCTTAGACGAGTGAGGCGAGGCCTCCGAGCACGGTGACGACGAGGCCGAGCATCCCGCCCGCGATCGCGAGCCAGCTAAGGCCGCGTCCGGTGCGCACGCAGTTGACCGTCTCGACGAGGGCGAAGATGAGCGCTGCTGCGCCGACGGCGAATGCCCACGCGGCGTCGCGAGCGGGCAGGTTCGCGAGCAGGATCATGGCGGCGACGCCTGCGACGAGCGCGGCGACGGCGAGGCCGGAAACGGTACGGGTCTGCTGCTGCGGGGCGCTCATGCCCCCGATTCTCTCAGGGATCAGTCGGAGGTTGCGCCGTAGCGGTTGAGCGCCGCCGAGTTGCAGCACCACACGAGCGCGATCTCGGCATCGTAGGTGCGCTCGCAGTCGGGGCACTCGTACAGGCCGTCATGGCGGAGCTCGGGCTCTTTGCGCCGGGAAGGCGTCATTGCGTCCACGGTTGCGCCTTCCTGTAGGTGTTCCCCGCCGCGAGCCCTGTAGGTGTTCGGCGCGCTCTGGGTACCGCGTGCGGATGCTGCGCGGCGGGGTGGATTGGGGTGCCCGATTTGCGTCCCTCGGAGCCGGGGTCTTGTGTAGCCGGCGGGTTTGCGCTCCCGTGCCGGCATCCTGGGTGTCGGGCCGCTCGCCGCGACCGATCCGTGCTTCTCTCGACTCGAGGCGGCTGTTCCCGCGGCCGCTCCGAGGACCCTCTTTGAAAGCACGAAACCCCGCTCTGAGGCGGGGTGGTTGCGGGCGTTGCCCAACAGTAGAGAACTGTATCAGACTTTCGAGTGCCACCCTGTCGCGCCCGGCCAGTGTGTCGAACGCATGGACGCATCCTCGACGTCGCCCCATTTGACGGCCTTTTCCTTCGTGCCGTTGCCGTGAGTCTCGATCCCGTCCGCCTTGAGCCAGCGGAATAGGGTGCGCCGGCTGATCCCGAAGCGCACCTCGAGGACGTCGAGCGGGACGAGCGCGGCGCGGCGCTGCTCGTCCCGCTCCCCCGTCACCCGGACCCCCGATCACTCGATCCGGACACCAGGGCGAGCATGCCGTCCGCCGCGGCCGACACCGCGCCCGATCCCGGGAATAGGTCGTCCAACGTGTCGGCACCAGGTGCGTACCCGAGCGCGTCGAGAACCCACCGGGTCCAGCTGGCGGGCTTGGCTCCGGCGAACCCCGGGCGTCCCGCGGGTGCATCGAGCACGTCGCTCGTGGTCATGCTGACCACGCCGCGCCCGCGACGGTCGGCAGGCTGTCGCAAGATGACCGGTTCCCAGCACCGTCGCACCCTGTTTCCGCCCGGCATGCCGTTGCGGCGGTGCCAGACCATCACGTGCACGTCAGGAGGGCATGCGGCGAGGTAGAGCGCGAGCGAATCCGGCGACAGAGCGATCGCCCATCCGTCGTACTCGACGGTGAGGCGTTGCACCAGATCGATGTGCGCACCTGGTGAGTCCCAGATACCGGCCTCCGGGTGCACGTCGGCGGTCCCGTTGCCCGACCAGTCGCCGTTGCCGTTGCCGTACCATCGCTCACCGCGACGGTAGTAGGGCGGGTCTGCGATCGCGAGCCTAGCCATGCTCCGGACCCCCGTTCACGTGGTCCTGTGCAGTCGATTGGGTGGTCTGATGCATGCTGCTCTTCCTCGGTTCAAAATTCTTTCTCGAATGTGTAGACACATCTACAGTCTGCCCTGTAGAGTCATCTACATGAGCAGCCACCGCATCGCCACCGTCCTTACCGCCGACAACTCGACCCGCGTCAGCATCTTCCGCGAGGTCAACCACGCAGGCCGCACAATCTTCATCGTTGACTTCGTCCACATGGTCAAGCGTGACGCTGACCGCCGCTCGACCACCTGGAAGGTCGAGTTCACCGAGGCAGCCGCCCGCAAGGCCGCGAACGAATGCTTCGCAAAGTGGAACGGCAGCCGTGAGATGCTCGTCGCATGAACGACGAGCTTGAGAGCGCCGGGGCTCGCCTCCGGCGCTCTCGCGCGTCCCTCGACAAAGCGGTCGAGGTAGCGCGAGAGACGGCAATCCGAGCACTGGCCGAGGGGCACGCCGAGGCGGCGGTGGCGCGGGCACTCGGCGTAGACCGGATGACCGTCCGCAAGTGGGCTGGCAAGCGGTAGTCACCCTCGGCTCCCAATCAGGTGGTTCTCGGTCATCGGATCGGCCCGTAATACCAGGCGGTGTGGGCCGCAGATCGGCGCGTGCCGTGTGAGCGGCGCAGGTGCCGCCACTGCATCCGGTAGCACTGCCAGAACGCGATCAGTCCGCGCGGCGTGAGTCGCTGCCAAGGGGTGCGATTACGCATCCGTGCTCCTGTCCAGCAGGTTGGTGGGCACGAGCGCCCAGAACTGTCGTGGCTCGATGCCATCGCGCGACGGGTGCGGGTCATGAATCATTCCATTCGGGCCCCACACGACGACGTGCTCGACGTCGCGTGGTGACATGCCAATCGCGAGGCATGGCTGGTCGACGTCCTCGCCTCGCATCGGGCGGATTGTCAGGCCGCGACCGCGCAGCCAGAGCGTGAACACTTGGAACCATGCACCAGGCGCATCGAACAGTACGAAGTGCGGCACCGCCTCGGTTGGCAAGTCCATGAGCGACGCCACCGCCGTGCGCATGCAGTCACCCGGGATGCCTCTCGGGTCGTTGACGAAGATCGTCTGGGTGTGTGGAATCACGCTGCGCTCCCGTTCGGGTGGTCGTGTCGGTTGCGGCGTCTGAGGCGCTTCGCCCATGGCGGCGCGACGCTCATGCCGCGATGGATGGGGCGACCGGCCATGCGATCGAGATCGTCGTACCGGTGGCTCCACGCCTTGCGCCCGAAGATGGGATCGCTGCTCTTGGTGACGTAGACGGCTCGTTTTCGTTCGTCACCACGCTCGGGCCAGTAGAGCGCGATGGGGACGACGGTGAGCACGAGGATGACGAGGATGCCCATCACTCGCTCGCTTCCGCGTCTTCGGGCGCACAGCAGTTCACGCACGCGCCGTTGTGCATGTAGCACCCGAACAGGTTGCAGATCACCCGGAACGCGTTGGACGGCTCGGGCACGGTGGTCAGGTCGATCACGTCGCCTCACTCCCCTTCGTGTCGGTGGTCTTCTCGTGGGTGGCGTGCTGGGAGCGCCAGGCGGCGAGCACGGCGCGGCCGAAGTCGCTGCCCGACACGCTGATGGACTCGCCGCACGGGCACTCGACCCACTCCTTGCCGGTCACGCGGCATCCGCCATGGTCGGGGGTGTCTCCATCCAGCCCGACGAGCCGGGGTGCGGCCACGCCTCGAGGGGCCAGTCTTCCCAGCCCTCCTCGTCGCGGCCCGCGCCCTTCTCGTCCATGCAGTCGACGCACGCCGCGAAATTCGTCGGCGAGCACAGGCCGAGGTCGCCCTCGCCCTCCTCGGTGACGTGATCGCACTCCCCCTCGATGCAGTCCAGCGGCCACGCCTCGACGGTCACGTGATCGGCGTGCGGACGACGAAGGGGCTCGAGCGCGCGGAACGCGAGCCGATTGCGAAACGCCTGCTGCTCGCTCTCGAACACGGCGAGCCGGTAGTAGGCCATGAGGGGCGCGCTCGCTCGCGCGAAGTCCATGACGATGACGCGCACGACGTTGGCGAACTCCGCCGCGACGCGCTCGACGGCCGCGCTGATCTCGGCGAACATGGCGCTCAGGTCGAGCGTCGCGACGGCCTCAAACGCTTCACGCTGCTCGCGGCGGGCCTTGCGGATCGCGCGCCCGGCGCGCCGACGCTCACGCTGCACCGCGCACCCCCGTCGAACCGAAGCCGCCCTCGCCCCGCTCGCTTTCAGCGAGGACGACGGCGGACTCGAAGTGCCCGGTGACGAACGGCACGATGATGAGCTGCGCGACGCGGTCGCCCTTCTCGACGTGGAACGGCTGGGCGCCGTGGTTGATGAGGCCGACGGCGATCTCGCCGCGGTAGCCAGCGTCGATCACACCGATGCCGTTGACGAGCGCGATGCCGTGCTTGAGGCCGAGCCCGGATCGGCCGGCGACGAGTCCGAAGTGCCCCTCGGGGATCTTGACGCGCGTCGTGGTGTTGATGACGCGGAAGCCGGCCGGGGTGAGCCAGACGTCATCGGCGGCGCACAGGTCAGCACCCGCGTCGCCGGCACGGGCGTACTCGGGGAGCGCGCCCTGCGTGGGGATCGGGACGGTCGGGTCGGCGGCCAGGATCTTCGTCAGGCTCGTCATCGTGTCTCCTTCATGGTGTTGGTCAGGTGGGTGAATTCGCGATCGAGGTCGGCGTTCCAGGCGGCCTCGGCGCGGGTGCGTGAGGGGTGGTCGCGGCCGGTCGAGGTGGTGCAGTGGTGGACGCCCCATGCGCCGCACGCGGGGCAGATCGCGCCGACGAAGTCGCCGGGCTGGGGGGTGGGGATGGGCTTAGTCGGCATCCGTGGGCTCCGTTGCGTAGAAGGGGACGAGGTCGCTGATCCCCTCGAGGGCGGCTGCCGTCCACGACAGGTCGTCGTAGCCGAGGAACACGTCGTCCTCAAGCGCGCCGAGCACGTCGAGGCGGGTGGCTTCGTTCACGTCGAGCTCGGCGACGGCCGTTCGCATGTGTTGCTCGAAGCGGGCGGCGGAGAAATGCCGGGCCGCGTTGCGGTGGTGCTCGGGCATCTTCTCGGACCAGTAGCCGGGGTTGATGCCCGACTGGTGACCGTTGCGGCCGAACCACTGCAGCATGTCGTCCTCGCGGGCGAACATCCATCCGTCGCCGATATCGCCAGCGATCGCGAGGTGGCCGGGCCAGGTGATGACGCTCCACGACCACATGCCGGTGCCGGGACGGGCGAAGTGCAGGTGACGGTGCAGCCCTTCGTCGAGCACGACCGTCATGCGGTGCTCGGTCGTCTCGGCGTCGAACTGCGCCCGGGCGCTCTCGATGCCGTCGCGGCCGATCACGCGGCGCTCCGCGGCTCGAGGTCGCCGAGGGCGTCGCCGATGCCGAGCACGACAGGCGCGTCCATGTGGTCGCGCCAGACGTTGAGGTCGATGCCGCGGTCGAGGGAAGCCGAGAACGCGCACGCGCGCACGTCGATGCCGGACTCGATGCAGCGTCGGGAGTGGAGCACGTACATGCGCTCCTCGGCCGTCACTGCGCGGCCGACGTGCTCGTCCTCGCGACGCTCCGTTCCGACGACCGCCTCCACGACGTCGGAGTCCTGTACCTCGCTCACGCGATCTCCTTCTGCTCGTCGCCGAACGCCTCGGCGAGCTGCGCTTTCCGCGCCTTCTTCCGTTCGGCGCGCTCGTCCTGGTCCCGCTTCTTGAGCACCCACTCGAAGATCGGGGCGTAGATCGCGGAGAACTCGAACCAGTCCTGCGAGAACTCGCAGTGGTCGTAGCCGATGCCCTGCTCGTACATGAGGTTCGATCCGCGGCACTCGGCGCGGAGATCGTCGCCGAACTCGAGCGGCCCACGGCGCCAGAGCGTGCGCTGTCGGCACGACGGGCATAGCAGCTCGGGGATGGGGCGGAAGTGGGCCTCCGCGCCGGGCCAGCGGCGGAGCGCGGTCTGCATCCGGCGGGCGAGGATGACGACGCCGGATGCGCCGGCGATCGTGTCGACGCGCGCCTCAAGGTCGCGCCAGTCGACGAGAGCGTCGGACACGATCCATGCCAACTGCCAGATCTCGACGGTCGACGGCATGGGGCGTACGCCGAGGGCGTCGAGCAGTTCGTCGGCGGCGAGCCACGACTCGTAGAGCGGGATCTTGATGGTCTTGGACGTGTCGACGCGTTCGCCGATCGACTGGCCGCCGTTGTTGATGGAGCGGAGGTGGGCGATCAGTTCGCCGACGCGGGCGATCGCGTCCTTCGCCACCTCCCAGCAGACGTCGCAGAGCAGGCCGTGTCGGGCCGTGCGCGGGACGCACCCGCGGCATCCCGTCTCCTCCGTCTCGCACGCGGCGTAGTGCTCGCCCTTCCGCATGCACGGGCGCGGGCGGTCCGTGCGGGCGATCAGGTTCAACTCGTGAGTGATGCAGATTCTTGAGTCGGTCACGCCGCCTCCTTCGATGTGAGAGCAGGCACGCCGGGGCGCGCGAGCATGGTGAGGATCAGTACGGGATTTCGTCGCCGGGGATGCGCGCGACGTCCCACACCGGGTCAGCCGGCGGGGCGTCGGCGTCCGTCGGCGCGGGCGGCTCATCGTCAGACGGCGGCCCCCACGAGCGCGGGCCGTTCTCCTGCGTGATCTCGACGGCCGCGTTGCTGACCGTGTGGTCGACGTAGCGGTTGTCGCGCTTCGACACGTCAGCGCGGAGCGCGCCGACGACGCGCACGCGGTCCCCGGCGATGACGCGCACGGCCGTCCGCTCCGGCAGGAAGACGGACCAGAACCGGCTCGACTCCCCCGATCCGTCGCGGCGGGTCCACGACTCGCGGACGGTGAACCCGGAGCCTCGGGTGTGGATGCGCTCGACGACGCCTTGAACTTCGACCTTCGCCACTACTGGGCCTTTCCGTCGGTGATGGTGACGCGCACGGCCGGCGGGGTGCCGACCTCGGGGAACGCGTCGAGGAATGCCGGGATCTCGAACCGGCCGAGATCCTGGTCTTTCGATCGGGTGGACGGCGTCACGCCGTCGCGGAGCGGTGGTGCGGAGGTCACGGTGACTCGGCCGATCTCCCACTGCCCGTCCGTGAGTCGCCATACGGCGTGCGCCTCGGTCACGATCCGGGTGGAGCCCGACCGGCGGACCCACGCCCGCGGCACGCCGAACTGCACCCGGACCGACGTCGAGGCGAGCACGAGGCCCTCGATGCACCGCACCGCGCTCACGGGGTGGCCTTCCGCGTGCCGCGGATGAGGCCGTCGAGGCCGTCGGTGTGCAGCTTCGGGAGCTTGACGATCTCGTGCCCGTCGATGCGCGCCGCGGCCACGGTGAGCCACGCGGCATCCGCTTCGTCGTTGTTCTCGATGGGCGCCGCCTGCAGCCGTCGCGCGCCGGCGAGGAGCATCTGATCCTTGCCCGCCGACCCCGAGCCTGTCGCGAGCTTCTTGAGCGTCCCAGTGGTGACGACGAACGGCTCGGCCCCGTGCTCGCGGAGCGCGCGGTACAGCATCCACCAGCCGCCGAACATGCGGTCGAGTGCGCGCGACTTCGCGGCCAGCGCCGGACCCTCGAGGGCGACCACGTCGCCCTCGTGCGGGTCGCACCACGAGATCACCTTCCCGGCGATCTCGTCCATGCGGTCGATGAAGTCGCCGTGCGCGGGGCCGAGCGTCTTCGTCTTGACCGTCGTGGTGTCCCACGTCTCGCCGTCGAACATGGCGAGGCCGGTCGACTCGAGCGAAAAGTCAATTCCGAAGTAGGTCGTCATGCCGCCACCCCCTGCAGGGCGATCGCTTCGGCGGCCTTGATCCGCTCGACTGCGATCGGTAGCCAGCGGGGGTCTTTCTCGACGAGGACCGCCCGTCGTCCGGTGAGGATCGCGGCGACGCCGGTGGATCCGACGCCTGCGAACGGATCGACCACCAGATCGCCGCGCCGCGACGACGACTCGATCAGTTCTGCCAGCAACGGCCACGGCTTCTCCGACGGATGCCGCACCTTGCGGCCGGTGGGACGGGTGAAGCTCAGCACCGATCCCTTCCGAAGACGTGTGGGCACGTTCGCCTTGCCCGTCTCGCCGGCGTGACGGAACTTCGACGTGCAGAAGCTCACGCGCTCGTGCTGCGGTCCCCACGCCGCCGTCATGTCGCCCGATCCGAGCATGCCCTTGTCCCAGACGAGCTCGACGACTTCCGACACCTTCTGGCCGGCCAGCGCTTCCGCGGGACCGAAGACGTACAGGTGACGGTTCTGCCCGACGATGCGGACGCACTGCGTGAGCACGGCCGAGATCACGGCTCGGTCGTCGTCGTTATCGCCGTCGCCGAGGAGCTGCTCGAAGCTCTCGGCACGCCGCCTCGACTGCCACTCAACCGAGTAGGGCGGGTCGGTGACGATGAGGTCGACGGACTCTTTCGGGATGGTCGGGAGGACGTCGCGGGCGTCGCCGAGCCAGATCGTCGCGAGGTCGGATTCGTATGCCAGGGTGGGCGCGGTCATGCGTCCGGTCCTTTCGTGGGTGATGTGTGTGTCATGCGGCGCGCGCGCTCTCTCCGAGCCACGACGCGAGGTCTTTCCGGCCGTGCCGGCGGGCGAGGCGAGCGAGCACCGACGGGTCGCGTCCGATCTGCGCCGCTGCCTGGACGGACGACTCGCCGAGCGCGTACAGGTGTGCGGCCTCGGCGACGGCCCACCCGGGCTCCGACTCCTCGAGAGGGGTCGGTTCGGCTTCGGGGTCGTCCATGTCGACGTCGAGCCACTCGATCGGCGCGTGCCAGCCGTGCGCGATCGCGTAGTTCTTCGCGCGGGTGCTCGGGCCGCCTGCTGGCGGGGGTGTGTCGGCGAGTCGCTCGTAGACCTCGCGCACGGCATCCGCGGTCTTGAGCATCACGCTCTTGCCGCCGACGGCCGTGTGGCTGACGAACTTGACCGTCCAGCCGTAGCCGGACTCCTCGGCGATCGCCGTCCACGACCATCCGAGACGGGCGAGCGCGTACAGCCGGCGGCGCGTCCCCGTCGGGTCGACGGTGGCGCGCGGCGGGGAGGCGGGGCGGTCAGTGATCGCGAGCACTGCGGCCTCGGTTTTCCGATGCACTTTCGACGACCGCCGGTTGACGATCATCTGCGCCTGGGCCTTGAGCTTGAACCCGGCGGCCGTCGCGATCTGCTCCCAGGTCCATCCATCGGTGCGGAGGATCTCGACCTTGGCGACGGTCGCGGCGGAGTCGACCATCGGCGACTCGTAGCGGCCGTACGCCTGGTCTTTCCTGCGGCGCACGGTGCGCTCGCGGTGCCCTTTGCGGCAGTCGGCGCATCCGCATCCGTGGGCGTAGCAGGTGGCCGTCTCGCCGTGCTTGTGGGTCTTCGGGCACCGGTAAGTCCGGCCCGACGGCCTACCCACGGCGACGGGGCCGCTCACGCTCGAGCGCGAGCCGAGACCGCGCCCGCACTCGATACAGCCGCGACACGCGCTCGAGGAACGCGAGCATGGCGGCGTCAGCGAGCGTCACAGCGGCATCCGATCAACCGCCGCGACGGCGGCGAGGGCGATGATCGCGGCGACCATGACCCATCCGAGGGCGCGCGCCCAGTCGTTGCTCACCATCTGCGCTTTCGACGTCTGCCCGATCCCGGAGATCAGGCAGAGGAAGCCGGCGAAGACGATGACGGACAGGGCGATGATGAGGTACAGCGACATGGTGGTTCTTTCTGTGGAGCTGCGCGACGGCAGCACGAAGTGACCCCGACCGGCGGCCGGGGTCTGTGGGTGGGGTGGGGTCAGGCGGCGAGCGCGCCTTCTGATGCGATCTGCGCGCACTTGTCGCACGGCAGTGGGTAGTGCGGATGCTCGGCGCACTCGTGCTCGCGCCGAGGCGAGGACGTCGGCCGGGCCTGATCGAGTTGCTCGCGCACCTCGCCGGGTGCGCGGGTGATCGCGCCGAGCACGTACCCCTGAGGCTTAGCTACGTCCTTGCCGCGGGAGAGGATCGCGCTGGCGACGCTCATCGCTTCCTGCGCCGAGACGACGCGGCCGGTCTTCTCCTTGATGTGGGCCTTGAGTCGCCCTGGGTCGATGCCCATAGCTCCGATGATCTCCTCGTAGCTCTCGTCGGTCAGTCCGTCGCGTGACGACTGACCGACTAGGTCAGGAGGGTCGGGTCGGGTCGGGACGGGACGGGACGGGGCTTGATTTGTCACTAGATCGGACCTAGATCGCATCATCTTCATTCCGGCCTGATCGGGTGTTCGCTTTCCCTTCCTCGAATTACACCCTCGGCATGCCACGACGAGGTTGTCGACCGAGTTCGGACCTGCCGGGTCGACGTGGTCGTACGTGCCTCCTGTCGGACTTTTCCTGTCGGACCAGTTGACGGCGCGCCCGCAGTACTGGCAGTTGCTTCCGTCACGGCGACGAATGGCGTCGCGAAGCTCCGGGTTGCGAGATAGCTCCTGTCGGCGGTTGTCGCCGGCGCGCTGCGCGAGAACCTGCTCACGCGTCGGCTGGTAGTCCGCCCAGTCGTGGAACTCCCAGCCCGTCGGCGTGACGTCCCACAAACCGACGGCGACCAGTTCGGTTGCGTCGTCGGGCACAGCGGACAGAAGGCGAAGCGTCGCCCGCGTCAACGCTCCATCGGTGAGGTGCCCCGCGCAGTAAGACCCGGCTCTCACCCAGAGAGTTATCGCGGCATCCGACAACTCGAGCACCTTCGGGTGCGACCAGAAGCCGTCGTCAATCTTGAACCAGGGCATTTCGCGGTGCCGCCCTCCCCAGGATCGAGTCGAAGATGTCGCGCGCGGCATCCGGGTCCATCGCGACGTTGAGGTTCATTGAGATCTCCCTCCGTCTCGGCATCGGGAAGGCGCTCAACGGCGGTTTCGGGGTTGACTTCGTCGCGGGCTTGGGTGTCGGGACGATGCGACCGAACCCGTCGCGCGTCTGGCTGTGCACGAGCCGGTGCGTCGCGCGTTCGGCGGGGACAGTGATGAACTCGACCCTGCCGCTCTCAGGGCAGGCGTTCCCCACGACGGCATACTGAACGACCCGGTCGGTGTAGCGGGCGGCGAGCTTCGCGCGGTTCCGACGTCCGCGCACCCTCATGCGAGGCCAGAACACGACGTTTCGGGACACCGTGCTCACTGGGTGATCTCCTTCTGCTGCGAGCGGAAGACCGCGTACATCGTCTCTCCGCTCGGACCGACCATGTACGGCAGCATCACCTCGTCGAGCGTCGCGAGCTGCGCGTCGATGAGCGCGGACTGCGCCTCGAGCCAGTCCTTCGCGATCCGCCATGCGACGCGTGCGGCCTGGGCAGCGGTCTTCTGCGCCGGTTTCACTGCCGGGTCGGCTTTCATCGCGGACAGGACGCCCGCGGTGCGGACGGGCAGCTCGAACTCGCGAAACCCGTAGTCGGTCTTCATGGTGAAGGCGATGCCGGCGGCGACGCCCTGATCGTCGTAGATCGTGGATATTCGGGTGACGCCGCGTCTGGCGAGGGCTCGGTTGATTTCGCCCATCGTCTTCTCGACGTCGATGGTGGTCGTGTAGTTCAGGATCGGCACGTCAGGCCTCCTTGGGGTAGCGGCCGTGCTCCCGGATGATCCCGGTGGCGGTCTTCTTGATTTCGGAGGTGAGATCACCGTTCTTGACGGTGAACCAGTTGAGGCCGGGGAGCGCCTCGCCGAGCTTCACGGCGAGGGCTTCGGTGTGGCCCTTGTCCCAGTAGCCGCCGACGAGTGTGTAACCGGACCCGGCGGTGAGGGTGTAGTTCGTGCCTGCGATGAAGTCGTCGTCAGGGCGGAGGAAAAGCCCGGCGACGGGGGTCGGGTAGAGGAACGACCAGTAGTACTCCTGGACGGTGCCGTCGGTGGCGCGGCCGGGCGTCATGACGGGGACGAGGCCTCGGCTGTCGGGGTCGAAGGTGAACTGGATAGCTGCGACGAGGGCGCCGTAGTGGATGCTGTCGGCGTCTTGCTTCGAGATCTCGGCGTCGGCCCCGTGGATCAGGTTTTTCATGACGCGCTCGAGGCCGTCGGTGTTGATGAGCCGGTCGGCGAAGGACGACGGCGAGTGCCCGAACGGCCGGTAGCTCGTGCTGTCGTCGCCGTACGCGTCCGAGTTGACGCGGCGGATCGCGTCGCACCCTTCCTCGTAGTCGTCGGCGGTGAGGAGGACGCCGAGGAGCTTCCCGTCGGCCGTGCGGATGCGGCGCGGGGTGCTGATCTCGGCCTGGTCCGCCCACTCATCGACGAGGCCCGACGCCGCGTCCTCCGGGGTCCAGTCGATGCGAGAGGTGATTTCCCGTCCGTCGCTGAGACGGTAGTTCTCGCTGTGGCCGTCGCGGCTCATGCTGACGATGCGGGGCTTGGTGTTGTCGGTCACGGTGTGTCTCCTCGGTGGTGTTCGATGCGGGCCTGGGCGCGGCGGATGCGGTCGAGCAACTCGCGATCGCGCACGAGGCGGTCGTAGATGGGTGTGGTGTCGGGCGCGGTGGGCTCGCGGTACTCGTAGAGCCGCCCGTCAGCGCGGCGGTGCAGTCGGAGCGCCGCGGTCACCTTCGTCACGTCTCGGACGTGCTGCGACGCGAAGGTCGCGATCTCCTCGCGGTCTTCGCTGATCCCGACGAGGTCGACGACGTGCAGCACGAGAGCGCCACCGTCGGGGGTGCGGAAGGTCACGTCGATCGCACACCCCATGAGGCCGATATCGGGGAAGGGCATGGGGTGTTCTCCTGTTCGGTGTCGGCCGGCTTCTTCTCGCCGTCGTCGGTGAGCTTCCAGGCGCGGCCGTCGCGGTCGCAGATCGGTATGTGGATGGGCCGGTTCTCCTCGCGACGGAACGCGGCGATGCGGTGCACGAGGATGCCGAGGTCGAGCGCGCGGTCGCGGTCGTCCTCGAACTCGCCGTGGCATCCCTGGGTGCCGTTGCCGCACAGCACGATCCCGTTGGACGCCGCGCCGACGAACGGCTCGGACGTGCCGCCCATGCCGCGCGGGCACCGGTGATGGATCGACCAGTCGAATCCGCGGGTGCCGTTGAGGACGTAGATCCCGCACCACCAGCAGCGGCCCTCATCCCGGTCGAGGATGAGGGCCACTGTGGCGGGGGTGAACTTCCCGTCGGTCACGCCGCGGTAGCGGCGACCTTCGCGCGGGTGCGCTCGACGCCTTCACGCGTCGGGCGGGGCGACTTCCCGTTCTTCCCGAGGTTCGCGAGCGCGCGGCCGACGGCGGATGTCTCGGCCGTCTCGAGCGCGGACGCCGCGGTGATCGAGTCGCCGCTTCCGTCCGTCTCGGTGGCGAACCCCGTCGCGTCCGGCATCCGGCCGTCGAGCACGTCGTCGTCCGTCTTGTCTTTCCAGACACTCGCCTTCACGACCCAGCGGTAGCCACTCCCGCCCTCGCGGGAGATCCGGTGGGTCGTCTCGTGGATCTCGGTGAGGATGCGGCCCTTGCTGTGCGATCGCCAGAAACGGGAGACGCGCGTCGCGACCGTCTCGTAGTCGTCGAGGTTCTCGCTCGCCGTCGAAGGGAGATCATCTCGGGCGGCTCGTTCCTGCGCGATCTGCAGGCGACTCTTGATGGGGGTGGGGTTGGTCACGCGGACTCCTTGAATCGGTCGATGTGTTCGTAGATACGGCGCATGGGAGCCTCGGTGGTCTGCACGCCGAGCGGGCGGTGGGGCCAGATGCCCGACTCGAGCGACGACATGAGAACGGCGCGGGCGTACCGCGCCTCCTTCCGCCCCATCTGGATCTCGTCGTCCGAGAGCTTGAATACGGCCGTGAAGTAGGGCGCCTCCTTCTCGACGACGATGTACCGCTTCTCGGGGCGCTCCCCGGCGACGAGCTGCAGCGTGTCGAGGTAGTGCTCGTGGGAGACGTCGTACTTAAAGTCGGCGACGGCCTTGGAGAACCCGGCCTTGGTGGCGCGGTTGGCGGAGGTCTTGAGGTCGCCGACGAGCGAGAGATCGTCTTGGAAGACGTCGAACCGGCACCGGAGGTCGAGCCCCGCCGCGGCGTCGCGGGCGACGACGGAAACTTCACGAGAGCTTCCCTCGAGCACCTCGCGGGCGTCCGGGTCTGAGAGCACAGCTTCGGCCATGCCTCGGACGATTGCCATGTCTTTCGACAGCATGGGGATCTCGTTGGCGGCGTAAGCCTCGTCTCGGGCCGCCTGAGCGGCCTTTGTGCGGAAGTCGGGGTAGTCCAGCTCGACGACTCCCCATCCGACGCCGAGGACGAGCACGTGCGTTGCGGAGCCGACGTCGAGCGCCTTTTTGAACGGCTGCGGGTGATCCTTGTTGTAGCGATACCGGGCGGCCGAGTCGAGCAGCCACTTCAACTGCGTCGAAGACAGCGCGGGGTGCGCGTGATACGCCCCCTCGGGGACGTCGTGAAAGATGCCGTACTGGCCGCTGAAAGCGCTGACGACGCCTTCCTCGACGATCTCGGCATCCACGACGTCCATTTCGAGGGGGACGAGGGCGGTCGATTCCGAGGATGCGGTCACCGACCGACCCCCGATGCGTGTCCGATCATGATCGCTGCGATGAGCAGCACGGGCATGGCGGACGCGGCGATGATGCCGGGCGCGCTGAGGTACTTCCGGTACTTCACGGGTTCTCCTTCGTGGTGGCGTGCGCGCGGCGTGCGCGCGGTCGCTTTTCGGTGGGTGGCGGGTCGCCGGGGGTGGTCAGGCGCCACGTCCAGCACGCCGCGCCCTTCGGGGTGAGCGCTTCTGCGTGCTGGCGGACGCGGTCGAGGTCGACGAGCTCGGCGCGGGCGGTGCGGAGACGCTGCCCGGTGTACCGGCCGCCGGCATCCGTGTGGATCGCTTCGATCTCGTGGTCGGCGAGGGCGCGGCCGTACGCGGCGAGGATGAGCAGCACCGCCCGGCGAGATCCGGCGGTGTCGTTCGTGTCGGCCGCGGCGTGCGACGTAAGCGGGTCGTCGGCGCGAGCACGCGGCGAGTCCTCCCAAAGCATCAGGGGCGGCGCGGACGTCACGAGCGCTGCTCCTCGGCAGAGCCGCGGAGGAAGCGGTCAACGCGCTCGATCACGGCCGCCTCATCGTCACCGCGTTCGAGCAGTTGCTCGTAGCTTCGGCTGCTGCCCCACTCGCCTTCGATGCGCTCGAGGTGACTCTTTGCCTGGTCCACGAGTTCGCGTACGTCGTCGATGGGCGGGGTGACCGTCCCGTGCGGGCGGACCGCCTCGATTTCGAGCGCGTTCGCGAGCCGCATGATGAGGCCGACGGGCGATTCGGTCGTCCACGAGCCGCGCAGATCCCAGGACGCGACAAGCTCACGCGCCTCCCCCAACAACTCGCGCACGTTGTTGGCGTGCATGTCCTCGCTGGGCGCGATAGCCGTCCCGCGCGTCCCGGAGCACGGGTTCTCGCCGTTGATCACGTCAAGCGCAGTGAGGCCCGAGCCGCACTTGCGGCAGATCATCATTCCGTCGCGATCGTGCGCGGCGTCGGTGACCGTCCCGCGCGGGCGGACCGATCCGAGAATCTGCGCGATCGTGTGAGCCTCGATGCAACGGAGGCTGCGGGTGTCGGAACCGTCCAGCGGGGCGAGCAGATCGCCATGCTCCGGGCAGTAGTGAACGCTCGCCAGCGCTTCGCGTACGTCGTCGGCGGGCGGGGGCGGCGTAGCCCCGCCACGTTTACGGGCAAAACCTGCACCCAGGACGGCGTCCGCCATGTGCTCTTCCCACATCCGGCGATACGCGCCGGGCGCAGATTCGTGCTCATCTTCGGGACTGGGTTCATCCCCCGGGGTTCGCTCGAAGACTGCGATCAGAGCCTCACGATCGTCCCCTTCGGCGGGGAGATGAATGCAGGAAGGGATCGGGGCGCAGTAGTGCTCGTCGAATGAGTTGCCGCACTGGTCACAGAGGCCGCGCACGTCGTCGGCGGGCGGGGCGGACACGGTGTCGAGAACGGCTTCTGTCAACCGCGCCCGCAACACTGCCATGTCCTGACCGAGAAGCCGCGACTGGGCCTTCTCGGGGAAGTTCGACACGTTGAACAGGACGGAACCGACAGCGGCATCGATACGTTCCCGTGTGCCGCTCATCGGGCAATCCCCCGCCAGATGAGCGTGCCAGTGGTGAACACGTCGTCGGTGAGGTCGCGCTTCTCGACCTTCCCAAACACGTCAGCACGGGTAAACCATGAGCCGCTGTCCACGCCTCCGACGACGGTGTAGGCCACGTTAAGAGGCCCCATGACCCACACGTCACCGAGGGTGGCTTTGTGCCACGGCTTCGGGGCGTCCAAATTCTTTTCCGGGTGCGCGTCGAAGTAGGCGCGCGCCGCGTCCCGCATGGCGCTTGGAACCGTGAGTTCGTCCGTGGTGAATGATCTGCTGGCCCCGGTGCTCTCGCGCAGTACTTTGACGTCACGGAGTCCAAATGCGTACACGACGTAATCGGGGTCGGTAGGCCACCTCCACCGGCCGAGGTTTTTGTCTGTCTCGGCGCGGAACAACTCGCTGAGCGCGAGTTCCGCCTGCGGGCCGATGATGATGTCGAGGCTTTCGCCGGCTTCTTTTGTAACCGCGTCAATGATGACGATTCGGTCACCTTCTCGGGAGATGTGGGAGGCGTCGGCGTAGGCGCTTGAAATGGTCATCTGCTGTTTTCTTTCTGGGGTCGGGGGTGTAGTTCCCATAGCTCGGCGGTCGACCAGAGCAGGGTGCGGATCTCGGCGTGCCCGTTGTCGCGGAACTGGACCGCGACGCCGACGCGTTCGCCGACCCACACCCACGAGCCGTGAGCGCGGGACCACATCACGCGGATGGGGCAGACGAGCGTCGTCATCACTTCCTCGACGCGGATGCCGGCCTGTCGGCGCATGAGGTTCATGCGCTCCTTGGCGTGGGGGGTCGCGTCGAGCCGGCGGAGGTCGAGCTGCGGGACGTCCCGGCCGCGCTCCTGCGTTCCTGCGACGCCGCGAGGCGCGTAGCCGTACCGGCGCGTCGCCTCGCTCATCAGTTCGTGCGCGTGCCCCCACCGGAGGTTCTGCGGGACGAGCTTCGTGGCGCCGTCGGGAAACGTGTAGTTGACGCCGTGCCGCTGCGTTTCCTTCGTCGCGCCGAGATCGCGAAACGCTTTCTCGACGGCCTTCGCGGGTTCTTTTCGGACGCTCACGGCAGGAGCGGGACGGCGATCGCGAACAGGGCGAGCGCGACGACGGCCGCGGCGGATGCCGCGACGATGAGCGGCGACGTCGCGGTGGTCGCGGCAGGAACCGGCTGCGACGTCGTCTCGGCGACCTTCGCCGCGCGGACGGGCTCATGGGAAGTGGTCGTGGTCATCGCGGATCTCCTTCGACGGCTGCGGGGCAGAGTGAGAGGCCCGGCCGCGCGGGGGACGCGGCCGGGCCAGGGGGGGGTGCCCGACGCCGGGGGAAGCGGTCGGGCGGGGGAACCCGGCGCACGGGGGAAGCAGCCGGGTCGCATAATGGCCCCATGCGACGGATACGCACGGGGCCGGAATGGCATGGACTTTTCGTCGGCGGGGGCCGTGACGGTCAGCCCTTCACCCTCGATCTCTGGGAATGGGGCGACATACCACGTCGACTCGATACAGAGAGCGGCGTCTACACGCGGGGCGAATACCGCGAAGCAGAAAGCGTGTGGACGTTCCGATATCGCCCCAGACGCCGAACCGAACAGTGGGCGCGAAGCATTAGCCAAGCCTGCGGATCGTGGTGGTATGTGACGCGGAGACGGGTGAAGGGCTTACCTCCCGAAATCCCGATCGTGCCCTCACGAGAGCGCACATGGGACGACGACCTCAACGATGCGAGGTGGGAGTGGACCGATAGCGATGAAGAATAGGGTGCGCCAAGCTCTCCTCGAGCGATCGGACTAGACCCCTCAGGTGTTGTAGCTCAAGGCGCTCGTCCGTTGAGATCTCGACGCCTGATATGTCCAGAACCCGGGCCAGATCGTCCCACTCCTCGACAGGCACGCTCCGCTCGTAGTTGAGAATCCTCGAGACCGTCATCTGGGAGTAGCCGGCCCATCCGATTGCCCGCATCCTTCGAGCAAGCTCGCTCTGCGAGAAACCCTTCGCGTCCATCGCGAGGCGGATCTGCTGGCCGAAGTTCGTTCGACGTTCTCGCTCGTTCACAACCCGCTCCCTTCCGAGAGGGCCGCGAGAACCCGCCGGTAGGCGGCGGCTTCCCTCAGAAGCGTCTCGTTCGTGCCGGAGCCGATACTGAACCCGACTAGACGGTTCAGGGTGACAGCCTCGGTCCATCGCAGGTGCCTTCTTCCCGTCTCGACGGCCCAAACCGTGGGCTGTGACCACTCGTGACCGTGACCGCTCTCTCTCATCTGATCGCCGAGTGCGCGTTGCGAGAGTCCGCAAGCCTCCCGCGCATCCCGTAGCGATTCGCCAACCTGTTCGTCTGTCGGTGTGTTCATGTGCGCTCCGAGGAGTCGAACCTCGGCGTAGACCGTCAGCGCTCGCTCCGTCATCGGCCCGACCCCGTGGGGTTCGTGCGGCCGATCCGTGGGAGCGGAAGTATCTGGTGATCCCTTCGATCACTGCCAGCCGTCCTCTCGAGACGGCCCGCCGCTGGTGTGCGGTCTTCACACCACGGGCCGCGCGCTCCCCCGTTCGGGGCGCTCGTGCGGCGTCGTGACGCTTATCGCTGTGGAGTTTCTGCTGCCGGTGCCCTCTACGCCGGTCGGTGGCCGGGGATCTTCGAGGGGGTGGCATCGGTTCTCGGGCATGCCGAGTAGCGCCCTGGTCGCGGGTGAGAGCGACGAGGCCCGTGCGCGGTGGTCAGCGCGGGAGGGTGTCCCACCGGTTCGCGAGAATCACGAGGATGAGGCCGAGGAGGGCGATAGCCGCCCATCCGTCGGCGGTGAGACGGAGAACGCAGTAGGTGGAACCGAACATGACGAGGAAGACGCCGAGGACGAGGATGAGGGAACGGATCACGTTGGGCGACGCTTCCTTCCGAGCGACCGGGCCGACTGCGCCCACCGATCCTTCGGCGCTTCGAGGTGAGCCCGAACCTTCGACGGGAAGAACCGCCAAGACCGCCCGACGCGAAACGCCGGGATCTCGCCAGCGTTCGCCATGCGGTAGACCTTCGCCGTCGAGACCCGTAGCAGGATCGCTATCTCAGGGATCGTGACGGCGTTTTCGGACTCGTCCACCGGGGCGCTCATGCTGCGATCCCCGAAAGGATGCGTCGCTCGGACGGAGCGGCCCCCTCGCGGAACTCGTCGGGCAGGAGGGATGCAGGATGCAGCCCGAGGGCGAAAGCGACCGACGCGAGCTCGTTGAGTTCCCAGTCGACGTGTCCGTTCACCTTTCGGTTCAGGGTGGACAGAGCAATCCCCGTCTTGCGAGACACCCAGCGCTGGGTGCGGTCCGCCTTGTCGATCGCCTTGCCGACGCGTCGTTCGCGGTCATGTTGTGGTGCCATGTGACTACCGTAGCCACACTTTTGGGACATCTTGTGCCATTCGGCACTAATTGTTCCGTTTTGACTACCAGCGATAGCCAAAATGCGATACCTTGGCGCTGTGAGCAATCAAGACGCCGACGAATACGGCCAGGCATTTAGCCAGGCGGTCGCTTCGGAACTGCGCGCAGAACGCGCCAGGAAACAGAAAACGGTCGCCTCCATAGCGGAGGCGACCGGACTTTCGAAGTCAGCCGTGCTGCATTACCTCAACGGCAAGCGGGGCATCCCCACCTCCGCCTTCGCGTTGATCTGCAGGGCCATGGCCGTGTCGCCCCTCCTGATTTTCGAGCGCGCTGAGGAGCACCTCGAGGATGAGGGATGGGCGAACGCCTAGTTGGCGAGCGAGGCGAGCAATCTTCCAGAGTTCGAGGTGCATGTGAGTTCCGTAGAGATGTTCGGGTAAGGGGATCGGGGGAACGCCTTACGCCGGCAACATCATCGCCCCCAACGCCCACCCCGCCAACATCGTAGGCGAGCCCCCCGACATCAACGGTGGCGGTGTGGGCTTGCCCACAATGGCACGTAAATTTCGGTCTTGGAGGGTAGACCTGAACAGCCCTCCAATTACCCTAGAAACCGCGTGATTCCGCGGTAGTACGTCCTCGAAGCAGTGGGTGGGCAAACAGATTCAAGTCCCGTTAGCCACCCCA
>NZ_JALGRP010000015.1 GCF_022815605.1 Microbacterium sp. VKM Ac-2923
CACCCCCACCGAAGCCCTCGAACGACTACTCTCAACCCCACCAGACAACGGTGTTGCACTGACCGCCTGAAACCGCCCTCGCGAGGGCCCCTCCCGTCACAGGGTGTCCTCCGTTGGCGGGTTGCGGGGTGCGGGTTGCGGGTGCGGCTGCGGGGCGGTCGGCGGCGTCGCGGCGGAGGAGACTGGGCGGGCGCAGGAGCCTTTCTTCGCGCCCGATCTTCCCGTCGCGGGCTCACCCCGCGTGCTCGGCACGGCTCGAGCGCAATCGTCGCGCGCCGTGCGCTCTGACTCGTAGCGACGGCGAACGCCCCGACCCGGATGACCGGATCGGGGCGTTCGATGCGAGCGCGGACTCAGACGCGAGCGGCCTCCGACAGGCGGCGCGCAGCGGCGAGAGCCTGCTCGAGGTCGGCCTTGAGGTCCTCGACGTTCTCGAGGCCCACCGACAGCCGCACGAGACCAGGGGTCACGCCCGCGGTCAACTGCTGCTCGGGCGTGAGCTGCGAGTGCGTCGTGGAGGCCGGGTGGATGACGAGCGAGCGCACGTCTCCGATGTTGGCGAGGTGGCTGAACAGGTCGAGGGAGTTGACGAACTCCCGACCGGCCTGGACGCCGCCCTTCAACTCGAACGACAGCACCGCACCCACGCCCTTGGGGGCGTAGTTGTTGGCGGCGGCGTACCAGGGCGAGGTGGGCAGACCCGAGTAGTTCACGGTGGCGACGTCGGGGTGCGACTCGAGCCACTCCGCGATTTCCTGGGCGTTCTGCACGTGACGCTCGATGCGCAGCGACAGCGTCTCGATGCCCTGGATCAGCTGCCACGCGCTCTGCGGCGCGATCGATGCACCGAGGTCGCGCAGCAACTGCACGCGGGCTTTGATGATGTAGGCGAGCCCGTCGCCCACCGCCTGGGCGTAGACGGCGCCGTGGTACGAGGGGTCGGGGGTGGTGAGGCCCGGGAAACGGTCGGAGTGCTCCGACCACGGGAAGGTGCCGCCGTCGACGATCACGCCGCCGATGACCGTGCCGTGACCGCCGAGGAACTTCGTCGCGGAGTGCACCACGATGTCGGCGCCGTGCTCGAACGGCCGGATGAGGTAGGGCGTGGCGATCGTGTTGTCGACGATCAGCGGCACGCCGGCCTCGTGCGCGACGTCGGCGACGGAGCGGATGTCGAGCACGTTGATCTTGGGGTTGCCGATGGTCTCGGCGAAGAACAGCTTCGTGTTGGGGCGGACCGCGGCACGCCACTCTTCGGGGTCGTCCTGGTTCTCGACGAAGGTCGTCTCGATCCCGAGCTTGGCCAGGGTGTACTTGAAGAGGTTGTACGTGCCGCCGTAGATGGAGCTCGACGAGACGATGTGGTCGCCCGCTTCGGCGATGTTGAGCACAGCGAAGGTCTCGGCCGCCTGACCGCTGGCGACGAGGAGGGCGCCCGTGCCGTTCTCGAGGCCCGCCACGCGCTGCTCGACGACATCCTGCGTCGGGTTCTGGATGCGCGTGTAGATGTTGCCGAACTCGGCCAGCGCGAAGAGGTTCGCGGCGTGATCGGCGTTGTCGAACACGTAGGAGGTCGTCTGGTAGATCGGGGTGGCACGAGCCTTGGTCACCGGGTCGGGCTGTGCGCCCGTGTGGATCTGCTTGGTCTCGAAACGCCAGTTCTCGGATGCCGACATGGCTGCTCCTCAGCTTCGGGAGGCCGGGCGGTCGCCGTGGGCCTGCTGCGAGCGTAGACAGCGCCCCCGACACCGACAACCGTCGCGGACACGGGCCGTAACACCGTCCCGCGCCCGTCCGGCGCCCGGCGCGCACCGGAGCGCCGGCGCATCGGGGCAGCGGCCTCCCGACGTCGGAGGGGCGCAGTAGCGTGGATGCCATGACGCGACGCGCAGTGGTGACCGGGGCCAGTTCGGGTATCGGAGAGGCGACGGCGCGAGCGCTGCGCACGCGCGGGTGGGACGTGGTGGGCGTTGCCCGCCGCGCGGAGCGCCTTGCGGCGATCGAGGCCGAGACGGGGGTCGAGGCGTATGCCGCAGATCTGACCGACGGTGCGGCCGTCGAGGGGCTCGCCGCCTGGCTCGACGAGACCGGCGGTGTCGACGCGCTCGTGCACGTCGCGGGTGGAGCGCGCGGCAGCGACCGCGTCGAGGCCGGCGACCCCGAGGACTGGCGCTGGATGTTCGAGGCGAACGTGCTGTCGGCGCAGCGGCTCGTGGCATCCCTCCTTCCGGCCCTCCGCCGCGCGGCCGACGGCGCGGGGCACGCCGACCTGCTTTTCGTCACCTCGACCGCGGCGCACACGGCCTACCCGGGTGGGGGCGGGTACAACGCGGCCAAGGCGGGAGAGTCGATGCTCGTGCACGCCCTCCGCCAAGAACTGAACGGCGAGCCGTTGCGGGTGATCGAGATCGCGCCGGGCATGGTGCGCACCGAGGAGTTCACCCTCAACCGCCTGGGGGGCGACAGGGATGCCGCCGACAAGCTGTACGAGGGAGTCGAGGCACCGCTCGTCGCCGCCGACGTCGCGGACGTGATCGGCTACGCCCTCGACGCGCCCGGTCACGTGAACCTCGACCTCGTGACCATGCGGCCGGTCGCGCAGTCGGCACAGCACCTGCTCGCGCGGGGGCGGCTGACCACCCGCTGATCCGGCTCCGGGGCGCGGGCACCGTGCGGACCCGGTCCGAGGGCCGATGCTCCGGGGAGCGCAGCCGGCCCCGCGCGGAGACCCGGGGCGGGGCCGAGAGCCGCGGATCAGCGTCGACGTCGAGCGGGGGCGCAGCGGCATCCGGGTGACGCCCTAGGGTGAGAGCAGGCGACGAGAGGATCCGGTGTGACGGACGAGCGCGAACGGTTGAGCTGGGACGATTTCGGAGTCGCCACGCGCGACATCTCGCGCGCGATCGTCGCCGACGGATTTCACCCCGAGGTGGTCGTGGCCATCGCCCGCGGCGGGCTGCTGCCCGGTGGTGCGATCGCCTACGGCCTCGGTGTCAAGAACTGCGGAGCATTGAACGTCGAGTTCTACACGGGCGTAGGAACGGTGCTCGACGCGCCCGAGGTACTGCCGCCGGCGCTCGACCTGTCGTACCTCGAGGGTCGCCGCGTGCTGCTCGTCGACGATGTCGCCGACAGCGGCCGCACGCTCGACCTGGCCGTGAAGCTCCTCGACCAGCACGGTGCCGAGGCGCGCTCCGCGGTGATCTACACCAAACCCACGACGGTGGTCACGCCCGACTACTCGTGGAAGAACACGACCCTCTGGATCGAGTTCCCCTGGTCGCATCAGGGGTCGGTGCGCGAAGAAGACGCGGCGTGACCGCGAAGTCCCTCGCTGGACTCGCGGACGCCGGCCTGATCGACCCCTCGTGGGTCGAGCCCCTGGCCCCGGTCGCCGATGACATCGCCGCGCTCGGCGAGCGTCTGCGTCAGGAGGGTGCGCCGTACCTGCCGGCCGGCGAGCTGGTGCTGCGTGCGTTCCGCACACCCCTGGATGCCGTGCGCGTGCTCATCGTGGGGCAGGACCCGTACCCCACGCCGGGACACCCGATCGGGCTGTCGTTCGCGGTGGACCCGCACGTGCGGCCCCTGCCACGCAGTCTCGCGAACATCTACCGGGAGCTCTCCGACGACCTCGGCATCGCCCCTGCCGCGCACGGTGACCTGTCCGCGTGGGCGGCGCAGGGCGTCATGCTGCTGAACAGAGTGCTGACGGTGGCGCCGGGAGCGCCGGCATCCCATCGCGGCTGGGGATGGGAGCGCGTGACCGAGCACGCCATCCGCTGCCTCGTCGCGCGTGACGCACCCCTGGTCGCGGTGCTCTGGGGGAAGGACGCCCAGAACCTCACCCCCCTCCTGGGCGACACGGCCATCATCTCCTCACCGCACCCCTCGCCCCTGTCGGCGAGCCGGGGCTTCTTCGGCTCGAAGCCGTTCTCACGCGTCAACGCTCTGCTCGAGGAGCGCGGTGCGGATGCCGTGGATTGGCGTCTCCCGGCCTGACCCGCGTCCTGCGGCCTGGTCTCGCGCCTTCCGGTGTGACCCCGCGCCCTGCGGCGAGACGGTCGAGCGGCCTGACCCGCGTCTTGCGGCCTGGTCCCGCGCCTGCCGGCGTGACCTCGCGTCTCGCGGCGAGACGGTCTCCCGGCCTGACCCGCGTCTTGCGGCCTGGTCCCGCGTCTTCCGGCCGTGGCTCGCGCTCGGGGACACACGGCGGAAACCGCGGCGCCCGTAGAGTGGCGACGTGCTGGAAGAGGAGTATGAGAAGACCCGTCGGCGCCTGCCCGCGCATCTGCGCCGCGCACCCGAGCCGGAGCGGCCGTTCGCGTACGAGATCCGGCCGGCGACCGAGGCGGACATCCCCGACATCCGGGAGATCTACAACTACTACGTCCGCAATTCGGTCGTGACCTTCGACGAGAAGGCGTGGACGCTCGTCAAGTGGCGTGACAAATTCGCCACCCTCCACAAGCTGAAGCTGCCGTTCCTGGTGGCGCAGTCGCCCAGTGGGCAGATCCTCGGCTATGCCCTGGTGCAGCCGTGGCAGTCGAAGTCGGCGTACCGCTACACCGTCGAGAATTCGATCTACCTCGGTCAGGCCGCAGCAGGGAAGGGTCTCGGCCGCGCCCTGCTCGAGGCGCTCATCGACGCGTGCCAAGACCTGGGGATCCGCGAGATGGTCGCCGCCATCAGCGACAAAGGCGCCGATGCGTCGATCGCCCTGCACGAGAAGCTCGGCTTCACGGAGGTCGGCCGCATGGGTCGTGTGGGGTTCAAGTTCGGGCGGTGGCTGGGCGTGGTCTACCTGCAGAAGAGCATCCCGTCGAAGAAGAAGCGACGAAAGCTGTTCGGCTGAGCAGGCGCCCCGGTTCGGCTGGTCAGCGTGCGGTGGGACGCGGCTGATGTGCGTGACGCACCTCGTCGACGAGCGTGCGCCACGGCCCCTCGATCTGCCCGTCACCCAGTCGCGCCTGATGTACGGGCGAGCCGCCGTCGTGCACCTCGATACGCCACTGGTATCGGTCGGCTCCCGCGGTCGGCGGGGCCTCCGCATCCCAGGGACAGCTCTCGACGAGCTCGCGCCAGTGCGGGGTGCGCTCCGCGTCGGGCTCGGCCCGCCACTGCTTCGACAGTCCGGCGATCCCTCCCGAACGCACGACGACGATAGCGAGACGTCCGGCGCTGTCGGCCTCAGGCTGCGGCATCCTCCACGACGCCGACCCCGGCCCATGCGGCGCGGACGGCGGCGACCTCCTCCGACTCCTCACCGTACTCCGCACCCGCCGCCGCAAGGGTAGCGGCCGCGAAGGCGACGAAATCGGCGGTGGGTGAAAGCGTGCCCGCCGTGAGGGTGCGGTACCAGATCAGGCCGGCGCGTTCCCAGGCGAACCCGCCCAGGGCGGTCGCGGCGAGGAAGAACGCCCGATTCGGGATGCCCGAATTGATGTGCACGCCGCCGTTGTCGTCGTCGGTCTCGACGTAGTCGCGCATGTGCCCCGGTTGAGGGTCTTTGCCGAGAACGTCGTCGTCGTAGGCCGTGCCGGGCGCCTTCATCGACCTCAGGGCCTCGCCTTGCACGTCGGGGGCGAAGATGCCGGCCCCGATGAGCCACGTGGCCTCGTCGGCCTTCTGGCCGAGGTGATGCTGTTCGGCGAGCGCGCCGAAGACGTCCGACAGCGACTCGTTGAGAGCACCGGACTGCCCCTGGTACTCCAGGCCGCCGGCTGCCTCGGTCACCCCGTGGCCCAGTTCGTGGGCGATGACGCTCAGGGAACGCGTGAAGCCGACGAACACCTCGCCGTCACCATCGCCGAAGACCATGCGCTCACCGTTCCAGAACGCGTTGTCGTAATCGTCGCCGAAGTGGACCGTGGCGAGCAGGGACCCGCCGGCGGCGTCGATGCCGTCGCGCGCGAAGGCGTCCCAGAAGAAGTCGTAGGTCGCGCCGAGGCCGTCGTAGGCCTCGTCGACGGCGGTGTCGCCGCTGGGGTCGTCGTCTTCGCTGCGTACCCGCCGCCCCGGCAGGTTCTCGGTGTTGCCGGCGTCGGAGATGATGCGGTCGGGGGCGGGCACGGCCTCGGCGACGAGCGCGTCGCCGTCGATCGACAGCCGCAGTCGCGTGCGCGTGGGCCGCGGAGGGCGCGGCACGGCCAGGGTCTTCCGGGCGGCAGCGGCGGCGCGTGCGAGGCGCGGGTCGTCGGTCTGGGCGAGGCGGTCGAGCAGGAAGGGGGGAACGATGCCGGCGATCATGCGCCCGAGGCTAGCGCGCACCTCCGACATCGCGGCATCCCTTGATCTCGTCCTGGGGGTGGATTCCCACCCGCGCGGACGGGGGAGGAGCTGTCGGTCAGCCCGGCAAGGTCGGAATGGATGCCAACAGCTGCCGCGTGTATGCGGCCTGCGGTTGCAGCAGGACCTTCTCGGTGGGGCCCTGCTCGACGACGCGTCCGTCCTTCATCACGACGACCTGGTCGCACACGTTCTGCACCACGCCGATGTCGTGTGACACCAGCACGAGGGTCAGGTCCTCCTCGGCGCGCAGACGGGCCAGCAGACGAAGGATCTGCGCTCGGACCGTCACGTCGAGGGCCGACAGGGGCTCGTCGCCGACGAGGACGCGCGGTCGATGCACGATGGCGCGCGCCAAGGCGATGCGTTGGCGCTGTCCGCCCGAGAACTCGTGGGGAAAGCGCGTCGCCATGTCCGCCTCGAGTCCGACCTGCTCGAGGACCTCGCGCACGCGCGCACGGCGATCGCCGTCGACGCTCAGGGCCCACAACGGTTCGCCGACGATGCGCCCGACGCTCATGCGCGGGTCGAGCGAGGAGTACGGGTCTTGGAAGACGACGCCCGTCGTGCGCCGGAGCCAGTGCAGCGAACGTGCCGAACCGCGGGCGAGCACCGCGCGGCCGTCCACCTCGACCGCGCCCGCGGTCGGGACATCGAGTCCCAGCAGCAGCCGCACGAGCGTCGACTTGCCCGAACCCGACTCGCCGATGATGCCCACAGCGGAGCCGGCCAGCACCGAGAGGTCGACGTCGGCGAGGCCCGGCGTGCGTTCGGCGCGCCGGAATCCCCGTCTCCGGGGCGCGGGATAGTCACGGGAAAGCCCGCGTGCCCGGATGAGCGTCTCGGTCATGGCAGGTGCTCTCCGGTCGGGGTGTCGTCCCCACCGACGTCGGGGGCCGTCTCGGCGCCGGCGGAGGACGTCCCGCGCGTCGGCCCGGTGGACGCGGGGCCGGGGGAGGTCGAACCCGGCTCCGCGGCGCCCCGGATCGGCCCCGGCGAGCGCTCGGGATGCCAGAGCGTCGCCGTCGCGTCGCGGAGCAGCGCTGTGGTGACCGACGACGACGGAGCGCGCAGCAGCTCCGCGACCTCGCCCTGCTCGACGACGCGGCCGTGTTCGAGAACGACGGCGTGGGTGGCCACCTGCGCCAGCACCGCGAGGTCGTGGGTGATGAAGACGAGCGACATGCCGGCATCCTGAACGAGAGCGCGGAGGAGGGCGAGGACGCCGGCCTGGATGGTCACATCGAGCGCGGTGGTCGGCTCGTCGGCGATGAGCAGGCGAGGGCGGCAGGCCAGGGCCATGGCGATCGCCACGCGCTGGCGTTGACCGCCGGAGAGCTGGTGGGGGTAGCGCGAGACGATGCGCTCGGGGTCGGGGAGTGCGACGCGCTCCGCTTCGATCACCGCGCGCCGCAGGGCCTCGCGGCGCGAGACACGTTCGTGGATCCTCACGGACTCGCCGATCTGCCGGCCGACGGTGCGGATGGGATTCAGGGCGGTGCGCGGCTCCTGGAAGACCATGCCGATGTCGTCGCCGCGGAGGGCGGCCACCTCACGATCGGGGAGGCCGAGGATCTCGCGTCCGTTCCACCGGATGCTGCCCGTCGCCCGCGCGCCGTCGGGCAGGAGCCCGAGAATGGCGAGGGCGGTGAGCGATTTGCCCGAACCCGACTCGCCGATGAGGCCCACCCGCGCGCCATCGGGAACCGCGAACGAGATGCCGTCGACGACCGCGCGGGCGCCGATCTCGATGCGGAGGTCGGAGATCTCGAGGCTCATGCGACCACCCCCGGCACGTGCGTGCGGGCGGAGGGGGCGCGCTCGGAGAGCGTCGGGTCGGCGGCTTCGCGAAGGGCGTCGCCCAGGAGGTTGAGTCCCAGCACCGTGAGCGTGATGGCCAGGCCGGGCCACACCACCGTCAGGGGGTGCACCGCGATGTACGCCTGCAGATCGCTCAGCAGCACACCCCACGAGGGCTGGGTCACCGGGGCGCCGAAGCCCAGGTATGACAGGCCGGCCTCGGCGAGCACCGCCACGGCCATGCCCCACGACAGCTGGACGATGAACACCGGGGCGACATTGGGGAGGAGGTGTCGAGTGAGGTTCTGCCACGTTGTCAGACCGCTGGCACGCCCGGCGAGGACGTAGTCGCTCTGCAGGACGCGGCGCAGTTCCGGTCGTGTGACCCGGGCGACGTTGACGCCGAATCCGATGCCCACCGCCCAGATCACCACGGCGAGCGAGCCGCCCCACACCGCCGAGATCATCATCGCGATGATGAGCACCGGAAAGGCGATCAGGATGTCCACGAGCACCGCGACGCTCTCGCGGATCCAGCGCGCCGTGAGCGAGCCGAGAGCGGCGAGGGCGATTCCCAGCACCGAGGCCACGACTCCGGCGCCGACGGCGACGATGACGGTGGTGCGCGCGCCGGCCATGAGCAGGCTCGCGATGTCGCGGCCGCTGTTGTCGGTACCCAGCACGTGCGGCCACGAGGGCTCGCTCCAGCGCGCCCGGGCGTCGACGGCCGCGGGGTCGAAGGGGGTCCAGATCAGCGACACCAGCGCCGTCGCGAGCACGAGGACGACGATCAGGATGCCGAACCGGCCAGTGCCCAGACGCCACAGGCGTTTCATCGTGGTCATGCGGCCTCCCGCTGCCGGGGATCGACGAGACGGTGCACCAGATCGACGAGGAAGCCCACGATCAGGACGAATCCGGTCAGCGCGAGCAGCTCGCCCTGCACCTTCGGCAGATCGCGGGAGGCGACGTCTCCCACGAGCATGCGGCCGATCCCGGGCAGGGTGAAGAGCTGCTCGATGACGACTGCTCCCACGATGACCCCGGCGATCTGGAGCCCCAACACGGTGATGACCGAGAGGCCGACGTTGGGCAGGCCGTGGCTGAGGAGAGCCCTCGTCCGGGTGAGGCCCTTGGCGGCGGCCGTGCGCACGTAGTCCTGGCCGATGGCCTGCAGCGTCGCGCTGCGCACGAAGCGCAGCAGCATGGCGCCCTCGACCACGCCGATGGTCAGCGCGGGCAGGACGAGCGCCCGGAAGGCCGCCGCGGGGTCGTTCCATCCGGCCCGGGGGAATCCCTGGGGCGGAAGCCAGCCGAGCCACACCGAGAACACCACCACCAGCATGAGCCCGGCCCAGACAACCGGGACGGCCGCGAGAGCCTGGGCGACGACGCTCAGGGCGGTGCCTGCGGCGCGTCGCCGCCCCAACGCCGACAGCACCCCGAACGGGATGCCGACCAGCAGTGCGACCGTCAGCGACATCGCCGCCAGCGGAACGGTGACACGGGCCTTGTCGGCGAGTTCTGCCGCGACCGAGGTTCCGGTGACGAGGGAGGTGCCGAGGTCGCCGCGCAACAACCCGCCGATCCAGTCGGTGTACTGCGAGTACAGGGGCACGTCGAGGCCGAGGCTCGCGCGCACGGCCGCGATCTGCTCGGGGGTCGCTTCCGCACCCGCGATGAGGTGCGCCACATCGCCCGGGAGGACCCGCAGCGACAGGAAGATCAGCACGCTGGCCACGGCCAGGCCCAGAACGAGCAGGCCCAGCCGTGTCAGCGCGTAGCGGATCACTCCGACGAGACCGTCACACCGGACAGCGGGAGGCGCACGTTGAGGGAGTTCTTCGGGAAGTTCGCGACGTTCGTGCCCACGGCGGTCAGCGGCGTCGACAGGAACAGCCAGTCGGCGGCATCCTCATCGCCCACGATGCGCGCAGCCTCCGCCAGCAGATCGGACGACTGCTGCTCGTCGGTCGTGGCCAGCGCCTGCGTATACAGACTCTGCACCTCGGCGTTGTCGTAGCCGAAGTAGTACGACGGGTTCGCCCAGTTGCCGAAGTCGCGGGCTTCGACGTGACGCACGAAGCTGAGGTCGTAGTCCTTGTTCGTGTAGACGTCCTGCAGCCACGCGGTGAAGTCGACCTGCTCGACCTGCAGCGTCACTCCGACATCGGCGAACGACGACACCAGGAAGGTGGCGATCGTGCCCGGGTAGACGTTGGGGATCGTCAGGGTCAGGTTCAGGTTCTGCGCACCGGCCTCGGCGAGCAGCTCGCGCGCCCGACCGGGGTCGAAGCCGAGGGAGCCCGAGAGGTCCTCGTAGCCGGGGTCGAGCGGCGGGATGGGGCCGTACAGGGTATCGCCGTAGCCGAGGGTCTCGACGAGTGCGTCGTGGTCGATCGCCAGGCGCAGGGCCTCGCGCACGCGCTGGTCGTTCAGGGGTGCCCGCTGGTTGTTGAACGCCAGCGTGCCCTTGTCGGTGGTCAGACCCGACTCGATGGTGAAGGTGCCGGTCCCCTCGAGCTGGCTCCGCAGCTCGGGGTCGATCTCGAGAGCGACATCGACGTCGCCGTTGACGGCGGCATTGATGGCGGCGCTGCCGTCGGGGATGTAGTCGAGCACGACCTCGGCGACGCCGGCCTTTTCTCCCCAGTAACCGTCGTAGCGCGAGAGCGTGAGGCTCTGACCGGTGTTCCAGCTGGCGACCGAGAACGGACCTGTGCCGTTCGCGGCGGTCTGGAGATTCGTGGTGTCGCCGCTGTTGAAGATGAGGCCGACGCGACCGGTGAGGGCGAAAAGGAAATCGATGTTCGGCTGCGCGAGCGTCACGACCACCGTCGAGGCGTCGGGAGAGGCGATCGAGGTCACCCCGGCGAGATCGGCGCTGTCGGCGATGGTCGCGTCGTCCTTGGCGGTCTGCAGCGAGTCGATGACGTCGTCGGCCGTGAGCTCGCTACCGTCCTGGAAGGTCACCCCCTGACGCAGGGTGAAGGTGTACGTGAGACCGTCGGCCGAGACGTTCCACTCCGTGGCGAGGGCGGGGACGATGGCGTTGTCGTCGTCGGCGTCGCGGGTCACGAGGCCCTGGTAGACATTGTCGACGAGAGCCTGCTCGAGCGCGGCGCCGCCGGTGCGGCGGATGTCGAGGTTCGACGGCTCGAGCGACAGACGCACGGTGAGGGTGGCATCCGGGTCCGTGTCGCCCGTCGGGGTCGTGGCGGTGTTCGAGCCGGTGCAGGAGGTGAGCAGCAGGGCTCCGACGAGAAGCGCACTCGTGGCGAGGGTGGTGCGGCGCAGCATTGCGGGATTGTCCTTTCGCAGGCCGAAGGCATCCGGGTGTGCTGTGGATGCCGTGCAGGGGTGGGAACAGCCTACTTTCACCCGTATTCCCTCCCCGCCGTGTGTGACTGCGAGCGACGTCGCATGACGCCGTGCCGGTCAGTCCACGGCGTCCGTCTCGCCGGTCGGCAGCACCTCGCGCAGCAGAGCGGCGAGCGCAGCGGGATCTTCCTCCTGCGCGTTGTGCCCCGTGGGAAGCGTGAGCACACGGGCACCGGGTGCGCGGTCGACGAGCTCCGCGGCATCCCTCGAGGTGACGAAGCCCCGTTCACCGCGAACCAGCGTGATCGGGTGCGTGACCCCCGCGAGGTCGTCCCACCACGTGGCGGCGAGCACCGCACGCACGGCGTCAGGGGTGATCGGGTCGGTGCCCGCGTTCGCCGCGGCCGCGGCGAGGTGGGCGAAGTGGTGCTTCCACTCCACCCGTCCGTCGCTTCGCACGCGCGAGTTGAGGAACACGCCCCGGGTAGCGGCGTCCCGGGAGCCGCCGAGGCCGAACGCGAGCGCGCGGTCGACGAGCTCGTCGCGCGACGCCCAGTCCGTCGGCCCGGCGAAGAAGGCGCGGATCTGCGCGGGACCGGCACTCGGGTCGACGCCCGGGGTGATGTCGACGATGACGAGCTCCGAGACGAGGTCGGGTCGGGATGCTGCGACAGCGGTCGCCGTGAGACCCCCGAGCGAGTGACCGACGAGTATCTGCGGCCCGTCGGTCCATGCCTCGACGGCGGTGACGACGTCGGGGGCGAGCGTGCGCGCGACGTAGGCGGCGTCGTCGCGCCACGAGGAATCCCCGTGGCCGGGGAGGTCGAGTGCCAGAGTCGGCACGTCGAGGTGCAGCACGGTCGTGTCCCACGTGTGCGCGTTCAATCCGGCACCGTGCAGGAGGGTCACGCGCGGCGGTGCGTCGCCCCATCGCAGACCGCTCAGCGAGCGGCCGTCGGGAAGGGTGAGTCGCACGCGCTCCACCGCGGGGACGGGGCGGCCGAGGGACGCGGCCTGATCGGGCAGGAACGAGAACTCATCGAACTCGGGCATGGACTCAGCCTGTCACCGCGGCCGACGACGTCGCCACCGCCGTGCCGCACGGCGTCACGTGCCGTCCGTTCCCACGCCGGGCGCGCACGACGGCCGTAGGCTGTCGCCATGGGCGAGGAGAAGCGCGTGCATCTGTCGCGGAAGGCACCTGAGGCGTATGCAGCACTGCGTTCCTTCTCGACCACGGTTGGCCGGCTCGCGGCCGAGGCCGGTGTCGACGCGCGCCTGCGCGAGATCGTGCAGATCCACGCATCCCAGCTGAACGGCTGCGCCTTCTGCGTGCGCGTGCACGTCGATGCGGCCGTCAAAGCCGGGCTCGACGCCGACGTCATCGCCCAGATCGCCACGTGGCGCGATTCCGGGGTCTTCGACGAACGGGAGCGCGCAGCGCTCGAGCTCACCGAGTCCTTCACCTTCATCCACGAGGACGGCGTTCCCGGCGACGTCTACGACCAGGCCGGCGGCATCTTGAGCGAAGACGAATACGTCGCTCTCAGCTGGGTGCTCGTGGCCATCAACGCCTTCAACCGTGTGGCCATCGCCGGCCGCTACCCGGTGCCGCCGCGCACCGCGTCGACCGCCCTCGACGGCGTGGATGCCGTCGCGCCGGGGCCGCACGACCACGGCGGGCACGACGCATGACGACCTCACTCGTCTCGGGCGCGACGAACTTCCGCGACGTCGGCGGCCTGCCTGCCGGCGCCGGACGCACGCGTGAGGGAGTGCTGTATCGCTCGGGCAACCTCGTTGCCGTCGACGACGCGGGGGTCCACACGCTCCGCCGACTCGGCATCCGGCGCGTGATCGACCTGCGCGACGAGACCGAGGTGGCACACGCGCCGAGCCGACTCGACGACCTCCCGGTCGACGTGCGGCACGAGCCGCTCTTCCTCGGCTCCGTTGCCTCCTTCTTCACGCAGGACCTCAGCCTCGAGGCGCTGTACGCCGCGATCGTCGACGATTCGGCCGATCGTGTGGTGGCGGTGGTGCGCGGCATCCTCGGTGCCCAGCCCGTGCTGGTGCATTGCACCGTCGGCAAGGACCGCACGGGTGTCACCGTCGCCATCGCGCTCGCCGCCGCAGGGGTCGAGCGCGAGGCCGTCATCGCCGACTACGCCCGCACCGAAGGGATGCTGCCGGCCGAACGCAACGCCGCCGTGCTGCGGGCGATCCGAACGCTGCACCCCGATGCGGTGCACGCCGAAGCCCTGGCGACGCGGTCTCCGGCGCCCGTCATGCGTGCGTTGCTCGACCGCCTCGATCGCGAGCATGGCTCGCCGCTCGGATACCTCCGCGCGCACGGGCTGACCGAGGACGAGGCGGCGCGTCTGCGCGAGGTGCTGATCGAGTGATGCGCTCGCGTGGGCGGCGTCCCGCGCGACGCGGGCCGGCCACTTCGACGTCGAGATACAGGGTGTCGACTCAGGTTAGGCAACCCTTCACTGAGGGTATAGTGGATGCCATCATGACCACGTCCTCCGAGCACAACGCCGCCGCCTGTCGCGCATCGCGGCACACTCGCGTGCAGCACCTCGTCACGGCCGACGAGACCTCGCTCGTCGAGCTTGAGACGCTGCTCACGACGCTTCCGATCTGCTCGACCGGGCGCGTATTCGTCGAGGTCCCGGACGAGTCGTGGATCGGCCGCATCGCCGCTCCGGCGCGCATGACGCTCACTTGGCTCGATCGCTCACGCCGAGCGGGTGCCCCGGGCACCGGACGCGGCTGCGTCCCGGGCGAGGCCCTCGCCCGTGCGGTGTCGGGCTGGGCGGGCGAGATGCTCTGCGCCGACGACGACGCGACGCGCGTGGTCCTGCTGGGCGGCTATCTCGGCACGGCGGAGATCGTCGACGACCTCACGGGTCGTCACGGCGTCGACGCCCAGGCCATCCACACGCCCGAGCGTTTCGGCCTCGCGACCGCGCGCTGACGCGCCCCGTCGGGCGCCCACCCACGGCGTCGCGCGCTGACGCGCACCAGCGTGGCTGTCCGCCGACCCGCGCTGCGCCGACTCTGACGGTCGGGCGCCGACTGCCAGCGTCTTGCGCTGGAGTCGACCGGTTCTCGGACGATCCTGCGTCGCACGCCGCTCTCAACCGGTCGGGGCGAAAGCGGCTCCCCGAGCGGAGGACCGCCGGTGTGGCATCCCTTCTCCGCTCGCGGAAGAAGTCCTCCCGCCGCCGCGGGACGGCGCCGACCCTCCCTCCTCAGCTGCCGCGAGGCACGTAGTTGCCCTCGACCAGTCCCGCCTCGATCTCGAAGCGGTTGCGCAACGGATCGCGACCCGCCAGCGCGTACAGCGCGGGCATGAGGAAGCCGTAGCGGCGCCACTGCCGTCGATGCACGGCCTCGTGACCGAGCACCGTGTCGGTGGGACGGTCGTCGCCGGTGAGGAAGCATCCGCCGACGCACACGCCGCCGCGCGGGAACGCCCACGCCGGCAGCCCGCGGAACACCCATAGTCCTTGCCGCTTCTCGATGCGCCCGGTGCTCCACAGCGAGCCCCAGACCCACCCGACGGTGCAGCCGTACCAGTACCCGACTCGGCTCACGGGCGAGTCGAGCAGGGCCGCGGGGATGAACCGGTCGAATCGACGCCCGCGGGCGACCGCACGGTCGGCTCGCTCCCGCCATCCGGCGGGAGGTCGGCGGATCGGGCTCACGCGAGGGCCCCGATCAGACGCAGGATGGTGCCGAGATCGTCGACGGCGGCAGTCGGCGACGAGGGGGAGAACTCCGTCAGCGTCGCGCCGGCGAGGGGGAGATGCTCGCGCAGGCGTCGGATGGATGCCACGACGTCGACGGTCCGGGCGCCGAACGGCTCGGGCAGGGCGACGCCGGTCATCTCGGCGGGGTCGAGCACGTCGAGGTCGACGTGCACGTACACGCGGGACGCTCCCGTGGCGAGGACCGCCTCCGTCAGCACGTCGGGGTCACCGAGTTCATTCGGCGCGATCACGCGGACGCCGTGATGGTCGAGATAACGCTGCTCCTCGGCATCCGTCGACCGCGTCCCGGCCAGCACGAGGCGGGTGGGTGGAATGCCGGGATCGAGGCGCAGGAAGCTCTCGCCTTCGCCTGTCACGGCTCTCAGAACCATGCCGTGGAAGGCGCCGCTGGGCGAGGTGGCGGGGGTGTTCAGGTCGGCGTGGGCATCGATCCACACCACCGCGAGGTCGTCTCCCGCGACGGGCGTGAGCGAGCCGAGGGCCACTCCGCAGTCGCCGCCCACGACGATCGCGGGCTCGTCGGACGCGCGGACGGCAGCCTCGATCCGTTCGCGCATCCGCACGAGCGCGCTGAGGCGGTGCACACCCGTTCCCTGTGCGTCGCCGGCCTCGGTGGGACCGTCGACCACGGTGGTCGATCCGCGGGGGAGGTCGCCGGCGATCGCTTCTGCGCCGTCGATGAGTTGCATGGCGCGCGACGACGACGACCCCTGCCACTGCGGGGCGACGATGAATCGGGTCACGGGTGCTCCTGACCGGAAGACGTGAGTGCACCGCCCGGCTGAGCGGGCGGTGCACTCACGAGGGGTGTCAGACCTGGTCGGGGCTGGGGGCGTCGATCGCGGCGCGCTGCGGGCCGCCGACCTTGAGCGCGGCGAGACGCGCCTCGACCTCGGTGAGTTCGCCGACGTCATCGAGCGCGTTGAACTGCGCGTCGATGCTGGACGCCGCGAGTTCCTGCTTGCCGGCGGCGAGGGCCTCTTCACGGCGGATCTTGTCTTCGAAACGACCCAGCTCGCTGGTGGGGTCGAGGACGTCGATCGACTTGACCGCATCGTGGACCTTGTTCTGCGCCTCGGCGACCTTGGCACGCGCTGTGAGCTCGTTGCGCTTCGCACGCAGCTGGTCCAGCTTGCCCTTCATGCCGTTGAGGCCGTCTTTGAGCTTGTCGACGACTTCGGTCTGCGCGGCGATCGTGGGAGCGGCCGCCTTCGCCTCGCCCTCGGCCGAGATCTGGCGCTGGAGGGCGATCTTGGCAAGGTTGTCGAACTTGTCGGCCTCACCGGCGTTGCCCGAAGCGCGCAGCTCGTCGCCCTTGCGGCTGGCGGCGAGGGCCTTGTTTCCCCACTCCGCGGCAGCCTGCATGTCTTCCTGGTGATCGCGTTCGAGCAGGCGCAGGTTGCCGATCGTCTCGGCGATGGCGGACTCTGCGTCGGCGATCGAGTTGGAGTAATCGCGGACGAGCTGGTCGAGCATCTTCTGCGGGTCCTCGGCCTGGTCGAGGAGCGAGTTGATGTTCGCGCGGACGAGGGTCGAGATGCGACCGAAGATGGACTGCTTGGCCATGCGGGGTGTTCCTTCCTGAGGGCGACGATGTCGAGTCTGGTGTCGGATGCTACGAATTCTCTGTGATCGGGCGGCGCGCCGGCGAGGGATGGACTAGCGGCGTCGCCCGCTTCCCCCGCCGGCGCGGCTGCGGCCCCCACCGGAGAAGCCGCTTCCGCCGCCGGCACGGCTGCGCCCACCGCCGGAGAAGCCGCCGCCGGCGCGGGAGCGCCCGCCGCTCACCCCGCCGAAGCCGCCGAAGCCGCCGCCCGCGCCGCCAAGGCCGCCGCCGCCGAATCCTCCGCGGCGCCGACCCCCGCCGCCGAGGAGGGCATCGATGGCGATACCACCGATGAGGGCGCCCATCATGCCACCGCCGCCCGAGCCGCCGAAGCCGCCCGAGCCCCCGAAGGCGCCGACGTCGTTCTGCGCCAGGGAGGCCGCCTCGCCGGCCAGCTGGGCGGCGCGTCGGGCGGAGGCGAGCGCGGCGGCAGGGTCGGCGGCGCGCCCTTGCTCCGCCTGCACGAGGGCGGCGCCGGCCTCGGCGAGGCGCGTGCGGGCGGTGGGACCGACCGCCCCGCGGCGCGCCGAGATGAAGTCCTCCGTCGCCGAGACCTGCGCCCGCGCCTGCGCGAGCACGGCGTCGAGCTGGCTCTCCGCGCGGCGGCTGCGCTCGGCCTGGTCGCGTGCCGCATCGAGCACCGCGTCGATGGTGGTGTTCGCCTGTTGCAGCGAATCCACGGCGCGCAGGGGGCTCGCGCGCACGGCGTCGAGGGCCCCCCGTCCGGCCTCGAGTTGGGTGCGCGCCGATGTCGCCGCGGCGGCGACTCGTCCGTCGGGATCGCTCAGTCGCGTGGCTGCGGCCAGATCGCCCTCGATCTCGGCGACGAGTGCCGAGGCGCGCTGCTGCGCCTCAGCGAGAGTCGTGCCGAGTGCGGCGATGGAGCGTTCGAGGGTTTCGGCCTGCGAGACGGCGGCCTGAGCAGCGCGGATCGCGACCGCAGCCTCGCCGGTGCGCCCGCCGCTGAGCGCGGCCTCGGCCGCGCCCTGCTGCTCGGCGGCGAGATCGAGCCGCGCGCGTGCCTGGGCGGGATTGTCGGAGATCGGGGCGAGGGCGTCGTCGGCGAAGCGCTCGCGCAACCCGGCGAGGTCTGCTTCTGCCGCCGTCAGTGCGGCTTCTGCTGCGCTGCGCCGCTCTCGCGTGACGGCGAGGGCGGCGGGGGCGTCGGCCTCGAGGGCGCGGAGCTCATCGAACGCCGCGGTCTTGGCATCCAGCGCCTCGTCGGCGCTCGCGCACAAGCGGATGATCTCCGCGTACCCGGCGCGCTGTTGATCGTTCGTCTCGGGCACGTCGTCGTCGAGTTGCTGCTGGATCGAGAAGGCGCGATCGAGATCGACCTTGGCCTGCGCCACGACCTCGATGAACGGAGCCGCCGCCGCGTCGCCGAACTGCGCACGCGCGAATCCCACCTCTTGCTCGCTGGTCTTGACGGCATCGTCGGTGGCCACGAGAGCTGATCCCGCTCGCCGGGACAGGTCTTCGACGCTCTCGGCCGCCCCGCCCGCCGTGCTGTCCGACGCCCGCTGCCGACGGCGGAGTGCGAGCCAGACGAGACCGACCGCGATGGCCAGCAGGAGGAGTCCGACGAGGATGATCGGACCGAGCGCCGGGCCGCCGGGCCCGGCGGGGGAGGGGGGCGGAGCGGGCTCGCCTCCACCCGCCTGCGTATGAGCGGCGCGGATGCCGTCGGCCGCCGAGATCGCCGCTTGCGCGTCGTCGCCGACCTCGAGCGCCGGTTGGACGCGGTTCTGCTCGATCTCACCCAGCTGCGCGGCCGAGAGGACGCCGTCCTCGGCGTCTCCGGAGAGGTAGTAAGCGAAGGAATCGCCGCTGATGGCGATGGCGAGCACGTATTGATCCGCGCCGAGCTCGTTGCGGTTCGCCGTCTCGTTCGCCCAATCCGCGGCACCGGGCGGGTCCGTGAATTCGGGGACGTAGACGACCCACATGTCGAGACCGGTCTGGTCGTGGAGCGCGACCAGGCGACTCTGCACGGTGGCCTCTTCAGCGTCGGTGAGGGCGTCGACCCTGTCGATGACGTAGCTGGAGCCCAGCGAGGGCGGGGGGACGGCCGCGGCGCTCAGCGGGGCGACGAGCACACCGGCGAGCACGAACAACAGCATGGTGAGCACCCGTGGCGCCCTGAGCTTTCGCATGCTTCCCCCTTCGGTCGCCGCACGGTCCCACCCTACAAACGACTGCCGACATCGGGGTGTCAGGCGATGACGGATCGGCGCGTCCACTGCGGGGGCTCCGCCCCGCCGCCTAGGCTCGGGCGTTCGGAGGTACCAATGGACGACCGCTACGGCACCGATGTGCTCGCCCGCGGCTGGCGCGACGCCGGACGCACGAAGCCCACTCAGACGGCCGCGTCGACCGGCCTGGTCGTGGAAGTCGTCGGCGACGGGTTCGTCGGCGCGGTGACCCGCGTCGACGGAATGAACGTCGAGCTCGAGGACCGGTTCGGCAAGCGTCGCCTCTTCCCCCTCGGCGGGGGCTTCCTCGTGGACGGTGGCCCGGTCGTGCTCACTGCTCCCACAGCCACCGCCGCGAAGGGACGCACGCGCACCGCCTCCGGGTCGTTCGCCGTCGCGGACCAGCGCGCGCGAACGGCCCGCGCGAGTCGCATCTTCGTCGAGGGCAAGCACGATGCCGAGCTCGTCGAGAAGGTGTGGGGCGCCGATCTGCGCGCCGAGGGCGTGGTGGTGGAGTTCCTCGAGGGCGTCGACCTGCTCGAGCAGACCCTGGATGCCGAGCCCCCCACCGCCGAGCGCCGTTACGGCGTGCTCGTGGATCACCTCGTGCCGAACTCGAAGGAATCGCGCATCGCCGAGAAGATCGCTCGCGGTCGTCACGGCGCGCACGTGCGTATCGTCGGCCACCCCTTCGTCGACGTCTGGCAGTGCGTGACGCCGCGAGCCCTCGGTATCGCCGCCTGGCCCGAGGTGCCCCGCGGCATCGAATGGAAGGTGGGCGTGTGCCGCGCCCTCGGCTGGCCCGCAGAGGAGCAGGCCGACACCGCCCGGGCGTGGCAGCACATCCTGTCGAAGGTCACCACCTTCCGCGACCTCGAACCGGCGCTCCTGGGCCGTGTCGAGGAGCTCATCGATTTCGTGACTGTCCCGTGAGCGGCCGCAAGCGCTCGCTCTCGCGCGAGTCGCCAGGATCTGTCGCTTCCGTTGAGGAGAAGCGACAAATCCTGGCGAGTCGCGCGACGGATAGCCTGGAACCTATGGATGCCGCCCCCGTCTTCCGCGACAAGCCGGTGTCGTTCGTGCGTCGGAGCGGCCGGATGTCGGAGGCGCAGGATCGTGCGTGGGCCGACCTCTCGCCGTTCTACCTGCTGTCGGTGCAGCGCGCGGCCGCCACGACCAGTGTGAGGGCCGGAACCGCCGTCGATCCGGCAGAGGTGTACGGCCGCCGGGCGCGACTGGTGGTCGAGATCGGCTCCGGACAGGGGCACCAGATCGTCTCGGCCGCAGCGGCCGACCCCGACACCGACTTCCTGGCCGTCGAGGTGTTCACCGCGGGCCTCGCCCGCACGATGCTCGACGCCGACCGCGAGGGCGTGAAGAACCTCCGCCTCGTCGAGGCCAACGCGCCGGAGGCGCTCGAGCACCTGTTGCCGCCGGCATCCGTCGACGAGCTGTGGGTGTTCTTCCCCGACCCCTGGCACAAGAACAAGCACACCAAGCGCCGCCTCATCGCGCCCGACTTCGCCCGCGTCGCCGCTCACGCCGTCCGCCCCGGGGGAACCCTGCGCCTCGCCACCGACTGGCAGGACTACGCCGACCAGATGCGCGATGTGCTCGATGAGTCACCGGGATTCGAGCGCGCGTTCGCGGGGGAGTGGGCCGACCGCTTCGAGGGCCGCGTGCTGACGGCCTTCGAGAGCAAGGGACTCCGCGTCGGCCGCGACATTCGCGACCTCACCTACACGCGGGTCTCGTCGTGACCGCGCACACCGCCGTACCCGTCCGCGAGCGTTCCACGTGGACGCCGAAACTGATCCCGGCGCTCCTGGTGTGCCTCGCCGCCCCGGTGCTGTTCGTCGTGCAGATCGTGTGGCTCGGCTGGCTGCTGCTCGCGCTCGCCGTCGCCTCCGGGGTGCTCGTCGACCGTCGCATCGGCGTCGGTCTCGTCCGAAGCCGCGAACCGAGCATCGCCCGCGACGTGTCGCTGGTCGCGATCGGCCAGTTCATCGTGAGCCTCATCCCGCTGCACGCCGAACTCGACAACGCGGCTTTCCTGCGGTTCACGCTCGCCCTCGGCGGTGCCGTGGTGGTGCCCTACATGATCTCGCGGTTCGTCTACCGCGACTACGCGATCCGTTTCCCGTGGCGCGGCGGCGGCCGCTGGACGTGGTGGCAGTGGGCATGGCTCGGCGGCGTGATCGTGCTCGGCTACCTGATCCTGCCGTTCTACTTCATCACCTCGGGCGTGTACATGAACTGGCCGGTGGTGAACACCCCCGACCTGATCGCGCGCCTGTTCGTGGGCGTCGGCGCCGTCGGCATCTGGGACGAGCTCTTCTTCATCTGCACGGTCTTCGTGCTGCTGCGCCGTCACTTCCCCGACGTCACCGCCAACCTGTTGCAGAGCATCGTCTTCGTGTCGTTTCTCTGGGAGCTCGGGTATCAGGCATGGGGTCCGCTGCTCACGGTCCCGTTCGCGATCGTCCAGGGCTTCCTTTTCCTGAAGACCCGATCGCTCTGGTACGTCGTCACGGTGCACCTGCTCTTCGACGCCGTCGTGTTCGGTGTGCTCGTCCACGCCCACAACCCCGGCGCGGCATCCATCTTCCTCGTCTGACCGATCCCGCCACCGGATGCCTCCCCTCCGACGCCGGCGCCCGTCCCGGACTTCGACGGGGGTGGGCCTCGAATGACGGATGCCGCTGCACGGGCACTGCACAGGTCTGCTCGCTAGCCTGACCCTCGGACGCCCGCCGCGTCCCCGGACGAGGGATCAGTACCCGGACAGCGACAAGACTGGCCAAGGAGCATTGTCATGTCGTGGATCATCCTCATCGTGTCCGGCGTTCTCGAGGCCGTCTGGGCGACCGCCCTGGGCCGGTCGGAGGGCTTCTCCAAACTTTGGCCGAGCGTGATCTTCGGCGTCACCCTGGTGGCGTCCATGGGCGGGCTCGCCTTCGCGATGCGCGAGATCCCCACCGGGACCGCGTATGCGGTGTGGGTGGGCATCGGCGCAGCGCTCACCGTGGTGGTGGCGATGGTCACGGGCGCCGAGGCGATCTCGGTGGTGAAAGTCCTTCTCGTCCTGGGCCTCGTCGGCTGCGTGATCGGCCTGAAGCTCGTCGGAGATGCCCACTGACCTGGGGCTTCGTCTGGAAGTCAACGGGATGAAACGTCCATTTTCATCCGGTACCATCTGGTTTCCTGCACTTATCCGGGCCCGACACCGTCGTCACTCGCCCACATCTTCCCTTGTGAAAGGTTCCGAGTGAGCGCACCGCCGAGCGAGCTTGCCTCCCCGACACGTCCGTCGCGTGTCATCGCCCCGCCGAGTCGTCTGGATCGACTGCGCGACTCGCGCCTCGGTCGGTCGCTGCGTCAGTACGGCCACGACGTCCTGCGCAAGCCCGAGGGCATCGTCCCCATCGAGCGCGGGGCGTTCACCCGTGTGCTGCTGCTGTGGGCCGTCGCCCGGGTCGTCAGCTTCGGAATGCTGTGGGGCTACTACTCCATCGCGAAGGCGGCACGCTGGGGCTTCGGACCCGACAGTGAGCGTCTCGGCACGTTCTTCGATTACCTCACCGGCTGGGACGCCGACCGCTACGGGCAGATCGCGGCGCAGGGGTACCCGATGTCGCTGCCGATGAACGTCTCGGGCGACATCCTTCCGAACAACTGGGCATTCCTTCCCGTGTTCCCCACCCTGGTGCGCGTGATCTCGGGCGCCACCGGCCTCGGCTGGCAGCCCGTCTCGGTGCTGCTGAGCCTGGGGGCGAGCCTGGGTGCCACCTGGCTGCTGTTCGTGCTCATGCGCACGGTCACCAAGCCGCAGCCCGCCTGGTGGGCGGTGGTGTTCTTCTCCTTCGCGCCCATGTCGTTCCTCTTCGTGATCGGCTACAGCGAGGGCCTGTTCATGCTGCTGATGTTCGCCGGCATGCTGCTGGCGATCAAACGTCGCTACCTGTGGATCCTGCCGATCGGCGTCCTCACCGCGTACACCCGTCCGGGCGTGCTCGCGCTGGGGCTCGCCCTCGGCATCGTCTTCCTCGTGCGGTTCTTCCGTCGCAAGGTCGACCCGTTCCCGATGAAGGAATGGGCACCGCTAATGGCATCCGGTCTCGCGATCGCGGTGACGGGACTGTCGTGGAACCACATCGCGCAATACGTGACCGGCACGCACAACGCCTACATCCGCACCGAGCTCGGATGGTGGCTCGACTACGTCGGAAACGACGAGTTCACGCCCTTCACACCGTGGTTCCGTCAGGCGGGTACGCACCTCGGGGTCGTGGGCATCATCCTCGTCATCGCCCTGATCGTCGGCTTCATCGCCCTGATGTGGTCGCGCCCGGTGCGCAAGCTCGGGCTGATGGTGGTCGCGTACGGCTTCAGCTACGGCGTGTACATTCTCGCGGTGTTCCTGCCGCAGCAGAGCACCTTCCGGCTGCTGATGCCCATGGCGCCCCTGCTCGGGGACGAGCGCTGGTCGTCGACGCCCCGCAGACGGGTCGCGATCCTTGCGGGATGCCTCGTGCTCCAGGCCGTGGCGATTCTGCTGCTGTGGACCCGCGGCAACCCGTGATCCACCTCTGACGACGAGAGGGCGGAGCCGATCGACTCCGCCCTCTCGTCGTTCGCGCGGGCCTCAGTCGGGGCTTCCGCCGGGGTCCACGGCGTCGATCACGTCCTGCTCGACGGAGTTGTCGGCATCCATCTCGGCGGACCCGACGGACACGTCGTCATCGTGTGCGACGGCACCGGATGCGTCTTTCGCAGCGGGCGCGGGGTTCGTCTCCGGCGGAAGCGGAACGGTCGGTTCCGCGGGGGTGGGTGCGGTGGGCTCCGCGGGGTGCGGCACGGAGGGCTCGCCGGGTGCGGGTGTGCCGGGGTCGGAGGGCGTCTGGGGGAACGTCGGGGTGCTCATGGATCCGACTCTGCGCGCAGCCACCCGCGCGCGCGAGCCCCTTCCCGAGCCGTCCATCACGGTGTAGCCCGGACGGTTAGGCTCACGAGAAGGACGACCACGAGGGGATGACGTGTCGACGGCCCATGATGTGACACGGCGGGATGCCATCGCGCAGTACCGACTGATCGGTGAACCCGCCGAGCCCGACCTGCAGGGGCTCGTCGAGCTGGCCGCCGCCGTGTGTCGCGTGCCGACCGCGGTCATCAACATCATCGACGACCGCATGCAGCATCAGATCGCCGCGGTCGGCGTCCAGGCGGCCTCGTGCGCGCGCGAGGACTCGATGTGCGCGGCCGTGATCGCCGACCCTCGTCGCGTCGTCGTGTCCGATGCGCGTCTCGACCACCGTTTCGCCGCGAACCCCTTCGTCACCGGCGAGATCGCGTACACGCGGTTCTACGCGTCGAGCCCGCTCATCACGCCCGCGGGCGTTGCGATCGGAACCCTCTGCGTCTTCGACTCCGAGGTGGGCGAGCTCACGGACGTCTCGGCGCGTGGCCTCGATCTGCTTGCGCACCAAGTCATCGACGTGCTCGAACTCCGGCGCGTCCAGCGGGAGCTGCTGCAGTCGAACGCGCTGCTCGAAGATTTCGCGGTCCAGGTCAGCCACGACCTGCGCAACCCCCTCACCGCTCTCGCCGGTTTCCTCGAGATCGCCGCCGACAGCCCGGAGATGGCGGCTGCCCCGCGGGCCGCCTCCTCTCTCGCGCGCGCGGAAGCGGCGGCCACGCGCATGTCGAGCATGGTCACGGACCTTCTGGATTTCGCGCGCATGGGCGGGGCGAGGCCGCACATCACCGACGTCGACATCGCCGACACGGTGGATGCCGTCTTGGAGGACCTCGACGGCGCGCTCGTGCGCACGGGAGCCGAGGTCTCGGTCGCGGCGTCCACCTTCGTGCGCGGTGACGACACCCTGTTGCGCGTCCTGCTGCAGAATCTCATCGCCAATGCGGTGAAGTTCACCGTCGCCGCCGAGAGGGTTCCCCGCATCCGCGTGAGCGTCGAGACGCTGCCGGACGGATGGCGCATCAGCGTCGACGACAACGGCGACGCCCTCCCCGCGGAGTTGCGCGACCGGGTGTTCGAGCCGATGCAGCGCGGGCACGGCGGCGAGGTCCAGGGCATCGGCATCGGCCTGGCCACGTGCCGGCGCATCGTCGAGGCGCACGGCGGGTCCATCGGCCTCGGCGCGTCGCCCGCAGGCGGGACGCGCGCGTGGTTCGTGCTCCCCTCCGCGGCGTGAGCAGCCCGCCGCGGTACCGGGCGGCGTGCTGTGGCGCAACCTCCGAGACCGCCGACGACGGCGGGCCGTAGCGTGGGGGGTGCCGCATCTTCCGTGCCGCGGCATCCACCCCACCGCGTCGAGAGGAAAAACCCATGGCACGCAACGTGCGACTGCTGCACTGCACCCCGGACGACGTGTTCCGCGTTCTTGCGAACGGGTGGCTCTACCCGCTGTGGGTCGTGGGCACCTCGCGTATGCGCGACGTCGACGACACGTGGCCCGCTGCGGGCTCCACGCTGCACCACTCCTTCGGGTCCTGGCCCCTGCTGGTGAACGACACCACCGTGATGCGCGTATGGGAGCCCCCCTACCGTGCCGTGATGGAGCCGCACGGCGGCCCCATCGGCATCGCCCGCGTCGCGATCGATGTCGCACCCCGCGGGGATGCGTGCGTCGTGCGCATCCAGGAGGAGCCGGTCAGCGGCCCCACCCGCATCCTTCCCGATGTCGTGTTCGACGCGATCACGAGGTGGCGCAACGCCGAGACGCTGCACCGTCTGGCCTATCTCGCCGAGGGAGGGGCTCCCGGTACCGTCGGGGGCGCCGACGCCATCGGGCACGAGTCCACCGCGGAGAAGGAGCCGATCGACCGATGAGCGAGAGCTACGACGCGATCATCGTCGGCTCCGGCCCCAATGGCCTGGCGGCGGCCGTCACGCTCGCGCGCGCGGGGCTGTCAGTGGCGGTCTACGAGAGGGCATCGTCCTTCGGGGGAGCGTCGTCGACCGCTGAACTCACCCTTCCGGGCTTCCACCACGACGTCGGATCGGCCGTTCATCCGCTCGCGCTGGAATCCTGGTTCTTCCGGGAGTTCGGTCTGGACCGTCGCATCCGTCTCGTCGTCCCCGAGGTCTCGTACGCCCACCCGCTCGACGGGGGGCATGCGGCGCTGGCCTTCCGGGACCTCTCTCGCACCGCGGCGGGTCTCGGCGTCGACGGTCCCGCATACGAGCGGTTGATGCGTCCCCTCGTCGACCGCCTCCGGGGAATCGCCGACTTCACCGGGAATGCGCTGCTGCGGATCCCGGGCGATCCCCTCGCGGCGACGTTCTTCGGCATCCGGTCCCTCGAGCAGGGGGGACCGTGGTGGAACGCGCGCTTCCGCGAGGAGGTTGCGCCGAGCCTCATCACGGGTGTCTCCGCGCACACGATCCTGCATCAGCCGAGCCTGGCCGCGGGAGGGGCGGGCCTGGTCCTGGCCACGTACGGACACGGCCGGGGCTGGCCGATTCCGATCGGGGGCAGTCAGGCGATCGCGGACGCGATGATCTCCGACATCCGAGATCACGGGGGAGTGCTGCACGCGGGGGTCGAGGTGACTTCTCTCGACGAGCTCCCGCCGGCGCGGGCGGTGCTGCTGGACACGACGCCGCGGTCGTTGATCCGTCTGGCGGGGGATCGGATGCCGACGACCTATCGCCGTGCCCTGGAGCGCTTCCGGTACGGCGGCGGCGTGGCGAAGGTCGACTTCGCCCTGTCGGAGCCGGTGCCGTGGGCGAGCGCCGACGTCGCACGGTCGGGAACGGTGCATGTCGGAGGGACGCGGGCCGAGATCGCCGCGGCCGAGAACGCCGTCGCTCGGGGCGATCTGCCCGACGCCCCGTACGTCCTCGCCGCTCAGCCTTCGCTGTTCGATGCCACCCGCGCGCCGGAGGGGGCGCACGTGCTGTGGGCCTACACACATGTGCCGGCGGGGAGCCCCGCCGACCGCGAAGCGGCGATCGTGGCGCAGATCGAGCGCTTCGCGCCGGGGTTTCGTGACACGATCCTGGCCTCCGCCTCTCGCACGGCGGTGGACATCGAGGCATGGAACCCCAACTTCCCCGGCGGAGACATCTCGGCGGGAGCGCCGACCTTCTCGCAACTCCTCGGTCGTCCCGTGTACAGCCCCGACCCCTGGCGTACGCCCCTGCGGGGCGTGTACCTGTGCTCGTCGTCGACGAGCCCGGGTCCGGGCGTGCACGGTCTTGCGGGCTGGCAGGCCGCCCTGAGCGCCCTGCGCCATGAGTTCGGCACGCGCCTGCGGCCGAGGCTGGCTCCGCGCGAGGATCAGCTCCTCGCCGCGGAATCCTGACGTGCCGGAGGGTGACAGCGTCTTCCGTCTGAGGCGACGTCTGGAGACGGCGACGCGAGGTGCTCGGGTGGTCGACGGCGAGCTCAGATCCGGCGCCGCCGCAGGCCATTCGCTTGCGGGGCGGTCGATCCGCGAGTACGACACCCACGGCAAGCACCTGCTCACGCGCTTCGACGACGGCTGGACCCTGCACACGCACCTGCGGATGCAGGGCGGCTGGACGATCACCCGGCCGGGCCGGGCGCTGCCGCGCGCGGCGCGCGAGAAGGCGCGCGTACGCCTCCGTCTCGACGACGGCCGTGAGGTGTGGGGGCTCGACCTCCCGGTCGTCGAGCTCGTACCGACCGTGCGGGAGCGCGACGTCGTGGGGTTCCTCGGGCCGGATCCCCTGAGAGAGGACTGGGACGCTGCGGAGGCCGTGCGTCGACTGTCCGCGCGACCCGATCGGCCGTTCGTGGCGACGCTTCTCGATCAGACGCGGATCGCCGGGCTCGGCAATCTCTGGGTGAACGAGCTGGCGTTCCTCCGTGGCATCCATCCGTTCGCGCCGATCGGCGCCACCGACATCGACGCCCTCGTCGCGCTGGCGGCGCGGTGCCTGCGGATCTCGGCCACGGTCCCGGGAATGTACCAAGTGACCACCGGCGATCGTCGGGCGGGGTCGTCGCATTGGGTCGCAGGCCGCGCCGGGCGAGCGTGCCTCCGCTGTGGCACACGGGTTCGCGTGCGCGACGAGGTGGCGAACGACCCCGAGCAGCGCCGGACCTGGTGGTGCCCGGGGTGTCAGCCCCTGCCGGGCGACGGGCGCGTCGCAACGCTCTGAGGGAGCCGCCGTATGGGGGAGGAGCGCGTGAGTCCTCGCGACGGCGAGAGAGCGGTTGCCGCCACGTCGCTCGCGAACACCAGTCGTTGACTGGGTGATGTGTCAGGTGAACATCAGTCGTGCCACCTGCTCCCGCGCTCAGCCACGCCGACCGATGAACGCGCCCCGTGTCACCCTGATGCGGCAGAGACCGCGTCGGCGGTACGGAGGGACGAGAGATGACTCACAAAGGCCTTATCGACATCGGGCAAGAGCGTGATCGCCGCGGGATCACCGAACCGACACGGAGGTCGATGATTTCCGCCACCGTTCTGGCGGTACCCGCTTTCGTCGCCGTGACCTCGACCCCCGCCTTCGCCGCCAGTGCATCCGTTCTGACGCTCCAGGTGTCACCGGTGTCCGGGGCGCCCGTCGGGGGCAATGTGAGCGTCACGGGCAAATACGAGGGCGCGGTACGCGGGCAACGTCTGACCCTGTCGAGCTCCGACCCGAACGTCACGCTGGCGCGCACGTCCTTCTCCCTGACGACCGCCGGAACGTTCTCGACGACGGCGGCGATCAAGAGAGTCAAGACGTCCACTACGGCCACCATCACCGCCGCGTCCAACGGCGTGACGACGTCAGCACCTTTCTCCTACGTCTTCACGCCCGTCGCGTCCATCTCCGTCGCTCTCTCGAGGTCGTTCTCGGGCGACACGCAGCAGTACTACATCAATGTGTCCGGGAAGCTCAGTGCAGCCAATGGCGACGGCGTCCCGTACCGCACGGTGTCGATCACATCCAGCGAGGGCGGGACCTGGCGGACCGATCTCGGAGGCAACACCCCCGACAGCTCCTCCACGGGGAACTACACCTCTCAGATGTACCTGAACAGCGGCGGAGCGCGAACGATCACGTTCACCGTCACGTACGAGGGTGTGTCCGAATCAGGGTCGATCGCGATCGCCGGATCGTAGGGATCCCGGATCGGGAGCGGCCGTCGTCGGCGAAACTCTGATCAGCCGATGTCGCCGGCGGGCGAGCCGTCGGCGGTCGCCGCATCATCGGCGTCCTTTTGTGCAGCGGCACCTTCTTCAGGCGACTCACTGCCTGAGCCGTTCGACGTATCGTCCGGCGCGGTGCCGTGGTCGTCGTTCGAGTGACCGTCGTGGTGTGTCATGGGTGCTCCATCCTTCGCGTGGGAGGTTCGACGTTGGCACGCCGTACCCGTGGTGTCCAGGGGGTCGACGCAGGTCGCTTTCTCCGGTCGCGCCGGTCCCGCGAGGCCTGCCGGGACCGCCGAGCTCGCTCGGGCCGGCCCTCCCATCGCCGTCAGAGGTACGGGGCGAGCGCGCCCGCGGTCAGACCGAGGGCGAGGGCCGTCCCTCCCACCGCGGTCGCGGTCACCATCGTCGCTCGATCCCGACGGCGGCGCCGCGAGACATTCGCCGGGTGCGTTGTCGATCGCAGGGAGGACTTCGCCGTGGTGAGGGCGTCGTAGCGGCCGACGGGCACACCATGCGCATCGCGTGCGACGAACCCGCCGGCCACGGCATCGACGCAACCGAAGTACTCGCCGCCGCGGTGAGCGACCCAGAAGCCCGCGTCGACCTTCGCCCAGAAGACGCGCACGGATGCGAGGGGAGTGGCGGATTCCGCGAAGGTCACGGCCACGTCAGGCCGCCGCGGAGAGAGCGCGGTTGCGACCACCTGCGGAGCGGGCGGGCGTGGCCCGCGGGCCGTGTCCGGCTCCGGGGATCTGAGCGGCCAGGTCGACCGTGAGACCCGCGGAGGAATTCGCCATGTCCGCCATGTTCTTGAGCGTGGTGGTGTCCAGCGACTCGGGCTCGGCGGAGTCGAAGACGAACCGCAACGCGATGGCCGGCTGCAACCAGAGGGTGGAACGACCGGGGGCGCCGTCGACGTGGGTCCAGTTGAGGGTGAAGCTCTCGCTCCGGCGCAGCTTGGTGGTCGCGACCACCTTGATGTGCGAGAGAAGCCGGTCGGGGATGCGGATCGACTCGGTCGACGTCCCGTAGTACAGGTGGCCCATGGGGTGCTCCCTTCGAAAGCGATTAGCTGCCCTGAGAACATACTTGGTGAGTAACTAGTTTTCCTAACTATTATTTCTGTTGTATAGTCGCCAGAAGCGTGAGGAGAGTGCCATGACAGACGTCGATACCTCTCTCCGTGCACAAGAGTCAGCGGCATCCGGTGGTCAGCCCACTTACTGGTACGGCGATGAGCCGGCTGATGGTCGGCAGCGCAGCAAGGCCGTCCTCGAGGCGCTGCGCGTCTACCGTGCCGCTGAGGTGGCGATGCGCCGTCGTACCCGCGACTCGATGTCGATGGGCGAGAACGAACTCCTCGTCCTGCGGTATCTGCTGCGTGATTCTCAGCGGCAGGTGCGTCCGGGTGAACTCACCCGATACCTCGGTCTGTCGACGGCCTCGACGACGGCGATCCTCGACCGGCTGGAACGATCCGGTCACATCACACGTGCGGCGAACCCCGATGATCGACGCAGCATCTTCATCGCTGCCACACCCCGGGCCGACGCCGAAGTGCGTCAGACGCTGGGCAATATGCACGGCCGCATGCTCTCCGCCGTCATCGACATGACGCCCACCGAGTCCGCGGCCGTCGTCTCGTTCCTGCAGCGCATGATCGACGCCGTCGACGGTGTCGCCGTCGAAATCCCGGCGGTCGATTCACCGTGATCTACGTGCTCGTCGGCGGCCCGCGCGACGGACAGCACGTGGACGATCTCCCTCGCGGCTATCGCCTGTCGCTCAGCGATCCCCAACCCGAGCGCTTCGGTGAGTTCGACACGGTGCGCGCGGTGTGGTTCGAACTCGACGAATCCCTATTCCGCACCGCCCAACGGCGGGACTGAGGCGTACCTCACCGGTCGTATCGGGGCAACCCGCCCGCGCCGGGCTTGATCGGGCCGCAGGGTGGGGAAATGCGTTGCGTGACCTATGCCGGCGAGACCGTGATCACCACCGACGACGTCGCAGCGTCGCTCATCGAACTGACCGCGGCTACTGCGCGCGAAGGACAGTCCGAGGCCGTCAGCATCCCCATCGTCACCGAGGCGGGAAAGGTCGCACAGGCGGAGCTGGTGATCGGCGTCGGCAACGACGTCTTGTCCGCCCCCCTCGAATGGGACGACGAGGAACCCGACTTCGCGGACTTCGCCGTCGAACTGCGCCGACACCGCCTGTTTCCGCGTCGGCGCCTGCAGGCCGTCGAATCCGGCCCGGACGACGATGAGCCCGTCGAGTGGGATTTCGACCAGCCGACGCAGGCCTGACCTCGACGCGGGATGATCCGCGGGTACGCCGTCGCCCCGAGCCTTGCCAGAGGTTCTCGGAATCCGCTATGTTCGCAAACCTGTGCCAATCGGCACGGGAGCTGAGAAAGGACGAGGGCGATGACCGCGGAGCGCAATCCCCGTCGAGAGCAGAAGCAGTACCTGCCTCTCTTCTCCTCGTCGTACCCTCCGGCGCTGGTCGTCTAGACACCCGTCTTCTCACGCCCCGCACCTGACAGGTCGGGGCGTTCTCTCTTTCCACGGAGTGGGGAGTGTGCCCTGGCCTGTGGCTCCCTCACCGCGCATCCGCGCACCACACGAAGGAAAGGATCCATGCAGAAGCTCACCGAACGACTGGTGTCGTGGGCGAGCCTGATCGATGAGAAGACCATCGAGCAGGCACGTACGTCGTCACGCATGCCGTTCATCTACCCCCACCTTGCCCTCATGCCCGACGCCCATCTGGGCCTGGGTGCGACGGTGGGTTCGGTCATCCCCACGCTCGGGGCTGTCATGCCCGCGGCCGTCGGTGTCGACATCGGGTGCGGCATGATCGCCGTCAAGACACAGTTCCAGGCCTCCGACCTCGACGGTCGCAACCTCGCGGAGGTCCGGCAGCAGATCGAGCGCGCCATCCCGCTGTCGGCCGGGCGCGACAATCGCAGGATCGTGGCGACCGCCGAGCCCCGCGTGGCCGAGCTCGAGGAGCTCGCCGCGAAGGCCGGGTTCGACCCGGCGACCTACGCCGGTCACTGGCGGCAGCAGCTCGGTTCGCTGGGCAGCGGCAATCACTTCATCGAGATCTCGCTCGACGAGAACGATGACGTGTGGATGTTCCTGCACTCGGGCTCGCGAGGCGTCGGCAACCGCATCGCGCAGCATCACATCAAGGTTGCGCAGCACCTGGCGAGACAGTGGTGGATCGAGCTTCCTCACCCCGACCTGGCCTACCTCGTGGAAGGGACCCCGGAGTTCGCCCGCTACATCCGGGAGCTTCGGTGGGCGCAGCACTTCGCTCTCCTCAACCGCGAAGAGATGATGGACCGCGTCGCGAACCAGCTCGGCCGATTCCTGGAAACGCCCGTGGAGGAACGCGAGCGGATCAACTGCCATCACAACTTCACCGAATCCGAGAGGCACTTCGGCAAGCAGGTGTGGGTGTCGCGAAAAGGCGCGATCATGGCCGATGCCGGGCGCCCGGGTCTCATCCCCGGATCGATGGGAACTGCTTCCTACGTCGTGGAGGGGCGCGGCAACCCGGTCGCACTCAACTCCTCCCCGCACGGCGCGGGGCGTGAGCACTCCCGGTCGGCCGCCCGCAGGACCTTCACGCACGAGCAGTTGCGTGAGGCCATGGTCGGCATCGAGTACCGCGACACGGACGCGTTCATCGATGAGATCCCGCAGGCGTACAAGCCGATCGACCGGGTCATGGCGGACGCCGCCGACCTGGTGTCCGTTCGGCACACGCTGCGACAGATCGTCAACGTGAAGGGCGATTGACCCGGATGCCACGGGTGCGACACTGCGCCCGTGGCATCCGTCGTCTCCGCCGATCCCCGGCGCGGGACGTCTGGAGGGGCACGGCGCGGGGCTAGCCTGCCGGGATGACCGAACCGATGACGTGGATGATCACCGGAGCCAATCGGGGCCTCGGCCGAGCCCTCACGGTCGCGGTCCTCGAAGCGGGACACCACGTGGTGGCGACGACGCGCGGCGAAAGCTCCCTGCCCACGCACGACAGACTGCGGGTGCTGCACCTCGACGTCCGCGACAGGGACGCCGCTCGACGCTGCGTCCACGAGGCCGCCTCCGTTACCGGGCGACTCGACGTCCTCGTCAACAATGCCGGCTACGGACTTATCGGTGCGATCGAGGAGGTGAGCGAGACGGATCTGCGGGAGATCGTCGAGACGAACACCTTCGGACCCGTCTGGCTCTGCCAGGCGGCGATTCCCCTCATGCGGGACCAGGGGTCAGGGCACATCGTTCAGATATCGACCGTCGGAGCCGTCGGGACGATGCCGATGCTCGGCGCCTACAACGCCTCGAAGTGGGCCTTGGAGGCGTTCAGCGAGGCCATGGCGGCGGAGGTTCGCGACTTCGGCATCCGGGTGTCCCTCATCGAGCCCGGAGCGCTCGACACGGAGTGGGCCGGGGGCAGCATGCGCTTCTCCACGCCCTCCGCAGCGTACGAGCGCCTGCGCGAGGACCTGTTCGGCACGGCCGAGGTACCGTGGCCCGTGGCGGAGCCGGTCGGCGGAACCTCCCCTCGAGACGCAGCCGTCGAGATCATCTCGCATGTCCTGGGCACGGGTGACGGTCGGCTCCGTGTCCTGATCGGCGACGACGCTCCCGCCGCCGTCCGCACGGCACTCGACCGGCGTCGCGACGACTACGCGCGCGATCCCCGGTTCCGCGATGACGGCGTCTGAGTGCACATCGCGACGCCGCGCCGGTTCGGACCCGACGCGGTCGCTCGCCGTGGAGGCGGCGTGTCAGCCGATGCGCTCGGGACGGTACCTGTCGTCGCTGAACCCGATGATGAGGAACCCGATGAAAGCGAAGATCCAGAGGAGGAAGAGCGAGAACACGATTCCGTGGCCGAACGCCCTGCCCACACGGACCGCGACGATCACGTGGAACACGATGTTGACGATCGGGATCAGGTAGAGCAGGGCGAGCCACCCCGAGAATCCGGCGATCTTCGTGAGGAACACGACGTTGACGATCGGGATGATCGCGAGCCAGCCCGCGTAGCCCGCCTTGGTGAACACCTTCCACAGCGCCACGACCGCGACGACGTAGAGGGCGAGGCCGATGAGCGACGTGGTGCCGTTCAGGGCGAAGATCGAGGTCTGGTCGGTGATCGACGAGGTCAGCATGCGCTCATCGTAGGGCCCCGACGTCGTGCGCGATGCGCTGTCACGACGGAGCCATGCCGTGCTGCCGGGTTTAGCCTCGGGGGAGGAGCACGGCAGGGACGGTGAACGGATGAGCGAGCGCAGGTTCGAGTGGGGCGGATTGGGCGCCGACCGCGGCGATTACGTCACGGCGGCGGAGGCTCTCGCCATGCTGGAGGTGCTCTGCTTGGCTCAGGCCGACCTGTCGGTGACCACATCGCTGCGCGACGGGGCGGCATGGGCGCGACTCGCCCGCGGCGAACGCTGGGCGCTGGTGTCGACGCCCGGATCGCGGTGGTTCTCCGTCGAGACCGACACGGGCCACCGACTGCAGTTGGTGGATGCCGACTCGTCGAAGGATCAGAGCGCCCAGCTTCTGGCCGCGTACGTCGATATCGCCGACGCGTACGTTCGCGGCACTGCGCAACCGTTGCGTGCGCGGGCACTCGGTGGTTCCACGATCGCGCTCGACGTGAACGGGCGACAGGTCATCCTGGCCCAGCCTCTGGTCCGCCGGCTGCGGGCGCTGCTCGGCCGCTAAGCCCGCGCCGCCCCGCGGTCAAGCCGCTGCGTCGGATCGGTTCGTATTGCGAGGCTGGAGCTTCACGCGACGAAGGGACACCCCATGAGCGACCCCCAGAACTCCGCCCCCGCTGAGGAGCCGGCCGACGACGCCGCCGACCTCGGCGACGACCCCACGGTCAAGCCCAGCCAGGAGGCCGACCCGGAGGAGGGCTCCAAGGCCCCGTCGAAGGACGACCCCAACGCCGACCACCAGGCCACGGGCATCGGGGTCGTCGGCGACGAATGATCCGGATGCCGCAGGCGACCGACGGTGTCCCCGTCGATGCCCGCGGCGTCGGGGCGCATCGCCGCGCGGTGATAACCTGAAACGGTCCGCCTCCGTAGCTCAGGGGATAGAGCGTTGGTTTCCGGTACCAAAGGTCGCTGGTTCGATTCCAGTCGGGGGCACCACGATGACAAGGCCGCGATCATGGATCGCGGCCTTCGTCGTCTCCCCTTTGCCCGTCTTCGCCGGTGATGTCGCCGGTTGGCTCGGCATCCTCCTCGTCGGGGTGCGAACCGAGTCGAGTCTCTGGCGTCCAGATCGCACCCGGCCGAGTGGGCGCACCCGTTCCGACAGCCGTTGTCAAGAGCATCGGGCGATGCGGGCTCCGCCTGGGATGCTGGGACCTCACCTTCGAAAGGGGTTCGTCATGAGCATCGGAGCCGGCATCGCGCTGTTCGTCATCGGCGCCATTCTCGCCTTTGCGGTGAACATTCCCAACGACTACGTCAGCCTGAGCATGATCGGCTACATCATGATGGGCGCCGGTTTCGTGGTCTTCCTCATCGGCATCGTCCTGCTGGCCCGGCGCCGGCAGACGGACACGGTCACCCGCACCGAGGGTGTGGGCGGCGCGCAGGTGACCCGTTCGACCACGCGCTCCTCCAACGACGACCTCGTCTGATGCGCACGGGGCGAACCCCCGCGTCGCGACTGTGAACGAGCCCACCCCCACCGATCCCGACGGCGACCTGTTCGACGGGCGTTATCGTCTCGGGCGACTCCTCGGCCGGGGCGGCTACGCCGCCGTGCACGAAGCGGTCGACACCTCCCTGGAGCGCACTGTCGCGCTGAAGATCATTGACGGCGACGGAGCAGACCCCACCGATGTCGGGCGGGTCCGGTCCGAGATCCGCCTCCTCGCCTCCCTGTCGCATCCCTCTCTCGTGACGCTCTACGACGCGAAACTGGACGCACACCCGGCCTATCTGGTGATGGAGCTGATCTCCGGTCCCGTTCTGTCCGACCGCTTGGCCCGTGGGCCGCTTCCCGGGCCGGAAGCGGCTCGCATCGGTCGCGAGATCGCCGAGGCGTTCGCGGTGATCCATGCGCGAGGGATCGTCCATCGCGACGTGAAGCCCTCGAACATCCTCATCCGCCCCGCCGGCCATGCGGGGGAGACGCCGCGGGCGACCCTCGCCGACTTCGGCATCGCGGCCCTGGTGGGAGCCACGCGGGTCACCCGAGCCGACACGGTCATCGGCACCGCCGCGTATCTCAGCCCCGAGCAGGCGCGGGGGATGCCCGCCGCACCGGCGAGCGATGTCTACGCGCTCGGACTCGTCCTGCTTGAAGCGCTGACGGGGTTCCGCCCATTCGGTTCGCGGACTCCGCACGAAGCTCTGGCGGCACGGCTGGTCTCGTCGCCGGAAATCCCCGTCCACATCCCGCCGGCGTGGCGAGAGGTGCTTCAGCGCATGACCGCCCTCGAACCCGCCGAGAGACCGGATGCCGCGGGCGTGATCGTGGCGATGCGGACCGTCGCGGGGGCGTCGGTGACCGCCGCATCGACGGCAGCGCCCACGGCGGTCCTGCCGCACGCTACCGACGCGACGGGCGTCGGGGACCGCAACGATCTGACCCGTGTCCTCCCGCGATGGGATGAGGTCGCGTCCCCTCGGACCGACGATCGGACCCGTGTCCTCCCGCAGCACGACGAGGTCATCTCCCCCCGAAAGGAGGACCGCGTCCCGGTCCGGTCGTCCGCGGCCGGCGATCCCGCGCCCGATCGCGATTCGCGCCGCCCGTCTCGCACGACGGCGATCGTGGCATCCGTCCTCGCCGTGATCCTCGCCGCGGGAGCGGTGGTCACCGCCGTCGCGCTCTCGGGTTCCGGCGGCGCGGGCGGATCGAACCTGCCCCCTCTGCCGCAGCCGCTCGACCAGCACATCGACGAACTCTGGACGGAGGTGGGCCGGTGATCCGTCGCACCGCACCGGCCGCGGCCCTGCTGTTGGCCGCCACCGTCGCGCTCGCCGCGTGCGCACCGCCCGCGGCCGCCCCCACCGCCTGGCAGCAATCGGTGCAGACTGTCGCCGAGCAGGCCTCGGGAGGCGACTACGCCTCGGCGCTTGCAAGCCTCGACGCGCTCGAGGCCGCGGTCGTCTCGCGCCGCGACGCCGGCGAGATCACGACGTCGCAGGCCGATGGGATCCTGGCCCGTATTGCCACGGTCCGCGCTGACCTCGCCGCGCTCGGCCCCGTCCCGACGTCGGCGCCGGAAGAGACTGCGGACCCGGAGCCGAGCGAGACCGCCGAACCGACGCCGAGCGAGAGCGCCGAACCGGAGCCGACGGAGTCCGCGGAACCCACCCCGGACGATCCGAAGGAAGGAGCCGGCGACGAGGAACAGCCTCCCGCCAACGACAACGGCGATCCAGGTCGCGGGAACGGGGGAGCCGGGGGGAAAGAAGACAAGAAGCCCACCGAGGGAGCCTCGCCGGGACCCGGGAAGAAGGACGGGTGACCCGATTCGACCGCGGCGGTCCGAGGGCCTCCGACAGCGTGCGAGGATTGCCCGGTGCCGCGCCGCGTGACCGCTGAACTCGACCTCGATCTCGGGGGGTCCGTCGACCTCATCCTGCAGATCACCGCGGCCCAGGGCGTGCCGGTGACCGACGAGACCCTAACCTTCTCGCAGGGTGAGCGCGTGTACACGCCGACCGAGATCATCGACCAGTCCGGCAGTCGTCTGCACCGGCTGACGGGCGAGCACGGCCCCCTCTCCGTGCGTTACGAGGCGGTGGTCTCCGGTGGGGCCCAGACCCCGCGCACCAGCGACCTCGAGACCATCACCTACCTCCGCCCGAGTCGCTACTGCCAGTCCGACGAGGTGTTCGCCCAGGCGCGCCGGCAGTTCCGCGGACTTTCCGGAGAGCAACTGCTGGCGGCGGTGTCGGGCTTCGTGGCATCCACCGTCACGTACACCCCGGGACTCAGCCTCGGCACCGACAGCGCCGTGACGACGCTGATGACCGGGCAGGGCGTCTGCCGCGACTACGCCCACGTGGTCATCGCCCTGCTCCGGGCCATGGACATGCCGGCGCGCTACGCCGCGTGCTACGCCCCGGGCCTGGAACCGATGGACTTCCACGCCGTCGCGGAGGCGTACATCGATGGCAGCTGGTATGTCGTCGATGCCACCCGGTTGGCCGACCGCCGTTCGCTCGTGCGCATCGCCACCGGGCGCGACGCCGCCGACTGCGCCTTCCTGAGCTACCACGGCGGGTACGTCGGACTCGAGCGGATGCACGTCGACGCGGTACTCGAGGGCGAGATCCCGGATGCCGCGACCGTCGACGACCACGAAGCCCTCGTGCAGATCGGCTGACGCCCGCCACCCGCGCGAGCCACGATCGCCCCGCCGCTTCCGCCCCTCGCCCGCGGACGCAACGCCCCCTCTGGCGGACACGACGCAGGAGTTCCGCAGCGGCGACCGTGCAAGGAGGTCGGCTGCCTCGCCGTACCGTCCGCGTTCCTGCGCTGTGCTCGCACGCGGGGCGGGTGAGCCGGCGCCGCCTAGACTTGAGGGGCTATGGATCCCGCTGCCCTCTCCGCCGCCCTGCTCGCCGTCATCGCCCCACTCGCCGAGGCGCGGCGAGAGGGGTCCTCAGCCGGAATCGCCGCCGGAGATCTCCCGCTCGAGCGGCCCAAGAACCGCGACCACGGCGACTGGGCCTCCAACGCCGCGCTGAAGCTGTCGAAGATCGTCGGCGTGAACCCGCGGGAGTTCGCCGCCGAGGTCGCCGCGGGCCTCGAGGCCCTCGACGGCATCGCGAGCGTCGAAGTCGCCGGCCCCGGCTTCATCAACATCCGCCTGGATGCCGCGGCGGCCGGCGCCCTCGCGAAGACCATCGTCGACCGGGGGGCCGCGTTCGGCACGAACGACTCCCGCGCCGACGAGATCATCAACCTCGAGTTCGTCAGCGCCAACCCCACCGGCCCGATCCACCTCGGCGGCACTCGCTGGGCCGCGGCGGGCGACGCGCTCGCGCGGATCCTGTCGTCGCAGGGCGCGAAGGTGACCCGCGAGTACTACTTCAACGACCACGGGGCGCAGATCGACCGCTTCGCGCGCAGCCTCGTCGCCGCCCACCAGGGCGACCCGACTCCCGAAGACGGCTACGGCGGCGCGTACATCCACGACATCGCCGCGCGCGTCACCGAGCAATACGAGGGCGACATCGACGCCCTCGATCCGGACGCCAAGCAAGAGGCCTTCCGTGAGCTCGGCGTGACCCTCATGTTCGGCGAGATCAAGCAGTCGCTCCACGAGTTCGGCGTCGACTTCGACGTCTACTTCCACGAGAACGACCTGCACGACTCCGGTGCCGTCGAGCGCGCGGTCGCGCGTTTGCGCGAGCTCGGCCACATCTTCGAGGCCGACGGGGCGACGTGGCTGCGCTCGACCGAGTTCGGCGACGACAAAGACCGCGTCATCATCAAGTCCGACGGGCAGCCCGCCTACATCTCGGGCGACCTGGCGTACTACCTCGACAAGCGCGAGCGCGGGTTCAATCGCTGCATCATCATGCTCGGAGCCGACCACCACGGGTACGTTCAGCGGCTCATGGCGATGTGCGCCGCCTTCGGCGACGAGCCGAACGTCAATCTCCAGGTGCTCATTGGCCAGATGGTCAACCTCGTCCGCGACGGCCAGCCCATGCGCATGTCGAAGCGCGCCGGCACCGTGGTCACTCTGGAGGATCTGGTCGAGATCGTCGGGGTGGATGCCGCCCGCTACGCCCTGACGCGCAGCTCGGCCGACTCGAATCTCGACATCGACCTCGACGTCCTGCAGAAGCGCACAAACGACAACCCGGTGTTCTACGTGCAGTACGCGCACGCCCGGACCCACAACGTCGCGCGCAACGCGCACGGCTCCGGAGTGGACCGCTCGGAGTTCTCGCCCGAGCTGCTCGACCACGAGACCGAGTCCGCCCTGCTGGGTGCCCTTCAGGAGTTCCCGCGCATCGTGTCCTTCGCCGCGGAGGTACGCGAGCCGCACCGCGTCGCGCGCTACCTCGAAGAGCTCGCCGGTCTCTACCACCGCTGGTACGACAACTGCCGCGTCATCCCGCTGGGCGACGCGCCGGTCGAGCCGGTCCATCGCACGCGCCTGTGGCTCAACGACGCCACCGGCCAGGTGCTGCGCAACGGTCTGACGCTGCTCGGCGTCTCCGCCCCGGAACGGATGTGACCATGACGGATGCCACGACGCCCCGACGGAGGACCGGTCGCTGGGTCGCGGCGATCATCGTGGTGGTCGTGCTGCTGGTGGCAGCAGCCGTCGCCGCAGAATTCATCGCGCGCTCGGTCGTCACGAGCACGGTGCGCTCCCTGGTGGTCACCAACGTCGGGCTCCCCGACGATCAGGACATCGACGTGCAGGTGGCGGGCCTCGTCCTGCCGCAGGTGCTGGGCGGGCGACTCGACGAGGTCACGGTCGCCTCCGACGACGTCACGCTGGGGCCGATCACGGGCGACGTGCGTGTCGACCTGCGCGGCGTACCGGTCTCGGCCGGGTCGGCGGCCGACGGGGGAGTCGCTTCGGTGAGGCTCGATCAGGAGCAGTTGCGGACGCTCCTCGCGCAGCTGCCCGATCTGCCCGCCGGCACGGTGGAGGTCGCCGCACCGGACGTCACCTTCGAGACCACCCTCACGTTGTTCGGCATCGGCATCCCTGTCGGGGTGACGGCCACGCCCGGTGCCGCCGAGGGTGACCTCACGATCACCCCGACGGGCTTTCAAGTGGCGGGCAACGCGATCGACGCCGACACCCTGCGGGGCCAGTTCGGCGGCGTCGCCGATACGCTCGTGCAGACGCGCGGTCTGTGCATCGCCGACCGACTGCCCGCGGGCCTGACCCTGACGTCCGCGACCGTCCAGGGCCAGGATCTGGTGGCGACGTTCGACGTCGCCGGCGGGATCGTCAGCGATCCGGCGCTCCAGGCGGACGGCACCTGCGGCTGACAGACGCCGTGTCGCGGCTCACTCGGCGGTGACGGTGAGCAGCCCCGCTTCGACGAGCTGGTCCAGGATGCCGTCGACTGCGCGCGCAGCTTCTTCGTCGGGGGCGCCGTCGGTCGCCGCGCGCAGCAGGTCGTCTCGGGTGGCGTCGTCGGCGGCGTGCCAGAGCGCGGGCGCGGCGCCAGCGAGGACGCGCAACGTGCCTCGTCCGTCGGTCTCCCCGGTCAGCACCGCCAAGCGGTTGTCGGGGAGGGGGCATGAGTCCACCACGATGCCGCGCCGGTAGCGTCGTCCTCCGCCGTGCGACGACCCCGAGGGAGGGGTGGCGACGATCGCGTCCGACGGTGCCTCGTCGGGCTCCGGCCAGCGATGGAGATCCTCGACCATCACGTCGCCGACGAGATCGACCAGCTGCTCCGCCTCGGCGTACTCGGCCCTCAAGGCGCCGCCGGTCCGCTCGAGCACGCTCGTGATGAGGCCCAACGGCCGCGGCATCGAAGCAAGTGCGCTCGAGTGCGGTGCCAAGAGGACCAGGGCTTCCGATGCGGGCACGGGCACGAGGCGCGCCCGTGCGTGGTCGCGGTCGCGGTCGAGGAGCACGACGCGACGCACGCGCAGCGATCCGGTCGGGAGGGGCAGGAGCCCCAGGTCGCGAGGCGCGTGCTGGACCTTGTAGCCCTGCCCTTCGGTGATCACCGAGAGCGGTTTGCGGTAGCTGCGGACTGCCCCATCGGGCTCGATCCCCACCGTCTCGTCCGAGACGTACCCCCACGACCGTGCGAGCAGCCGGGTGGCGGTGGTCTTGCCGGCCCCCGAGGGGCCGACGAGGACGACGACGCCACCGTCGCGGGCGGCGAGCCCGGCCGCGTGCAGCATCCACGCCTCGCCGCGTCGCTCTTCGATCGCTGCCTGCGTCACCCTGCTCGACAGGTCGGACAGCGTCTGTCCGTCGCGGTCGCTCGAGACCGGGGCGACCACGACCTGTGCGGGAGTCGGGTCGGTCACGCGGGCGTCTGCCCAGGCGCGCGCGACGGTGTCGCGATCGGTCGCGGTCAGTGCCGACAGGTCGATGCCGACGCGAACACCGACGGCGTCGACGACGAGCGGGGAGAGGGGAGGCGGCGTCACGTCGACACCGTATGGCGCTGTTGTGCGCTCCCCGGGCGCCGGCGCGTGCACCACCCTCTCCCGCTCCTTGGCATCGCCCGTGGTGTCACCCGACACGGCGCGTGATGTCACCCGACTCGCCCCTCTCGACCGGACGCCCCCGCGGCGGGCGCTCTCCGGACGGAGCGGAACGGGCGAGCGTCGGCGACCTCGCGCACACGCGGAGGGACGGGAAGGGAGCGGCATACACCGTGCCCTAGACTGCAAGGACCACCCCTCGCGTGACTCTCCGCCGGGGGTGGAGCCGTGATCCGCGGCCGTCGCGTCGCCGCAAACCCGATTGGTCCCCCTGTGTCCGCCTCGCACTCCGCGCTCGTGCCCGAGTGGCTCACCGCCCCGGCAGAAGCGAATGAGCTCGTCGCCCCTGTCTGGCCCACGTCCGCGCGACGCGTCGACGACGGGTCCGTCGAGATCGGCGGGGTCTCGGTCTTCGACCTCCGCGACCGTTTCGGCACCCCGCTCTACGTCCTCGACGAAGACGAGGTGCGCTCCCACGCCCGTCGTGCGCGCGCGGCCTTCGAGTCCGCCGCCGCCCGCCACGGCATCCGGGCTCGTGTCTACTACGCGGGCAAGGCGTTCCTCTCGGCGGAGGTCGTACGGTGGGTCGTCGACGAGGGACTCGCGGTCGACGTCTGCACCCGCGGCGAACTCGAGGTCGCTCTGGCCGGAGGGGCGGAGCCCGCGCGACTCGGCTTCCACGGCAACAACAAGAGCGTGGGCGAGCTCGAGCGAGCGGTCGAGGTCGGCATCGGCACGGTGGTGGTCGACAGCCCCATCGAGATCGAGCGCCTCGCCGCCATCGCCGACCGCCGCGGCGTCGTGCAGTCCGTGCTGGTACGCGTGCGCACGGGCGTCCACGCCGAGACGCACGCGTTCCTGGCCACCGCGCACGAAGACCAGAAGTTCGGTTTCTCCCTCCCGGGGGCGGCCGACGCGGTCGCCCGCATCCGCGAGCTCCCCAGCCTGCGCTTCGTGGGGTTGCACGCCCACATCGGTTCGCAGATCTTCGATTCGTCGGGTTTCCGGGAGTCGGCCGCTCGCCTGGTCGACCTGCACGCCGACCTGCTCGCCGGAGGGGACATCCCGCTCCTCAACGTCGGTGGCGGCTTCGGCATCTCGTACACCTCCGTCGATGACCCGAAGCCCATCGAAGAGATCGCCGACGGCATCCTGGATGCCATCGCCGACGAGTGCGCGGTCCGCGGCATCCCGATGCCCGACGTCGCCACCGAACCCGGCCGAGTCATCGTGGGCCAGGCCGGCGTGACGCTGTACGAGATCGGCACGGTCAAGACGGTCACGGCGGCCGAGGGTCTCGATCGCACGTACGTCAGCGTCGACGGCGGCATGAGCGACAACGCCCGCCCCGCCCTCTACGGCGCCGACTTCTCGGCGCGCGTCGTCTCGCGCGCCAGCACGGCGTCCCCGGCGCTGGCGCGCGTCGTGGGCCGCCACTGCGAGTCGGGAGACATCGTCGTGGATGCCGAATACCTCCCCGCCGACGTCGCCCCCGGCGATCTGCTGGGCGTTCCTGCGACCGGTGCTTACTGCTTCTCGCTCGCGAGCAACTACAACTACACCCCGCGTCCGCCCGTCGTCGCGGTGCGCGACGGCCGGGCGCGCGTCATCGTGCGCGGCGAGACCGTCGACGATCTCCTCGCGCGCGACGCCGGCATCCCGGCATCCACCCTGATCGACACACCCCACGGAGACACCGAATGACCGACTACCGCACGCTCCGCGTGGCGCTCCTCGGCGCCGGCGCGGTCGGCTCGCAGGTCGCCGACCTCCTGCTCAGGCACGGCGACGAACTCGCCGACCGCGCGGGCGCGAAGCTCGAGCTCGCCGGCATCGCCGTGCGAAACCTCGACTCGAAGCGCGACGTCGAGCTGCCCCGCGAACTCTTCACCACGGATGCCGAGACACTCATCGTCGGCAGTGACATCGTCATCGAGCTGATGGGCGGCATCGAGCCCGCCCGCACGCAGGTGCTGCACGCGATCGCGTCCGGGGCCGACGTCGTCACCGCGAACAAGGCGCTGCTGGCCACCCACGGGTCCGAGGTCTTCGAGGCCGCCGACCAGGTGGGGGCCGAGGTGTACTACGAGGCAGCCGCCGCCGGGGCCATCCCCATCATCCGGCCCCTGCGCGACTCGCTCGCCGGCGACCGGGTCGTGCGCATCATGGGCATCGTCAACGGCACCACCAACTACATCCTCGACCGCATGGACACCGAGGGCGCCGACTTCGCCGACGTGCTCGCGCAGGCGCAGGCCCTCGGCTATGCCGAGGCCGACCCCACCGCCGATGTCGAAGGCCACGACGCGGCGCAGAAAGCCGCGATCCTCGCCAGCCTCGCTTTCCACACCGCGGTTCCCCTGGATGCCGTGCACCGCGAGGGGATCACCTCGGTCGACGCCGCGATGATCGAATCCGCCCGCCACGCGGGCTACGTCATCAAGCTGCTCGCGGTGTGCGAGCGCCTCGCCGCCGAAGAGGGCGGCACCGAGTCGATCTCGGTGCGCGTGTACCCGGCCCTCGTGAACCGCTCGCACCCCCTCGCGAGCGTGCACGGCGCCAACAACGCCGTCTTCGTGCAGGCCGAGGCCGCGGGTGACCTGATGTTCTACGGCGCCGGCGCCGGCGGCGTGCAGACCGCCTCCGCCGTGCTCGGCGACGTCGTCTCGGCCGCGCGTCGGCACATCGCGGGGGGCGTGGGCGTGGGGGAGTCCACCCGCGCGAATCTGCCTGCCGTGCCCATCGGACGCGTCATCACGCGCTACCAGATCACGCTCGAGGTCGATGATCAGCCTGGCGTGCTCGCCACGGTCGCCGGCATCTTGAGCGAGGGTCGCGTGTCGATCGCCACCGTCGAGCAGACCGTCATCGAGGCCTCTCCGGATGCCGCCGAGGCGGGCGCATCGACGGACTCAGCGACCGGAGCGGGCTCGGCCCGTCTGGTCATCGGAACACACAAGGCCCGCGAGCAGGACCTGAGCGAGACCGTCCAGCGTCTTGCCGAGAGCGGCGTCGTCGAGCGCGTGGTGTCCGTGCTGCGCGTGGAAGGGAACTGAACATGGCTCATCTCTGGCGCGGAGTCCTCCGCGAATACGCCGACCGTCTGGGCGTGACCGACGCCTCCACCGTCGTCACCCTCGGCGAGGGCGGCACGCCCCTCATCCCCGCACCCGCCCTGTCGCGCCGCACCGGCGCCGACGTCTGGGTGAAGTTCGAGGGCATGAACCCCACCGGCTCGTTCAAGGACCGCGGCATGACCGTGGCCCTCTCTCGCGCCGTGGAGCACGGAGCCAAGGCCGTCATCTGCGCCTCGACCGGCAACACCTCCGCCTCGGCCGCTGCCTACGCCGCGCACGCCGGCATCACCGCCGCCGTCCTGGTGCCCGAGGGAAAGATCGCGATGGGCAAGCTCAGCCAGGCCGTCGCGCACAACGGGCGCCTCATCCAGATCCGCGGCAATTTCGACGACTGCCTCGAGATCGCTCGAGAGCTCGCCGACCACTACCCGGTGCACCTGGTCAACTCCGTCAACCCCGATCGCATCGAGGGGCAGAAGACCGCGGCGTACGAGGTCGTGGAGCAGTTGGGCGACGCGCCCGACTTCCACTTCATCCCCGTGGGCAACGCGGGCAACTACACCGCGTACTCGCGCGGCTACCGGGAAGAGGCCGCGCGCGGCGTCGCCACGCGCGTGCCCCGCATGTTCGGCTTCCAGGCCGCCGGCTCCGCCCCGCTCGTGCGCGGCGAGGTCGTGAAGAACCCCGAGACGATCGCCAGCGCGATCCGCATCGGCAACCCCGCCTCGTGGGACCTCGCGCTCGAAGCGCGCGACGCCACCGACGGCTGGTTCGGGGCGATCGACGACGACGGCATCCTCGAGGCGCAGAAGATCCTCGCGGGCGAGGTCGGCGTCTTCGTCGAACCCGCGTCGGCGATCAGCGTCGCGGGTCTGCTCAGCCGTGCCGAGGCGGGGATCGTCCCGGCTGGCGCGAAGGTCGTGCTGACCGTCACCGGTCACGGCCTGAAAGACCCCCAGTGGGCGCTGCGCAACGCCGACGGCACGACCGTCGAGCCCACCGTCGTCGACGCGGCAACCTCGGAGGTCGCCTCGGTGCTCGACCTGCAGCCGGTGACCGCGTGAGCTCAGGCCCCGGTCGTCGGGTCGCCGTCCGCGTTCCCGCCACCAGCGCGAACCTCGGCCCCGGCTTCGACACCCTCGGTCTGGCGTTGAGCGTCTACGACGATCTCGTCGTGGAGCAGCTCGACACCGACCGCCTCGAGATCGAGGTCGCGGGCGAAGGCACGGCCGACGTGCCGCGAGACGCCTCGCATCTGGTCGTCCGTGCTATGGCGCACACGTACGCGTCGGTCGGCCGCACCCTTCCGGGGCTGCGGCTGACCGCGCACAACGTCATCCCGCACGGGCGCGGTATGGGCTCCTCGGGGGCCGCTGTCGTCGCGGGCATCCTGGCCGCCACGGGTCTGCTCGAGGGCGAGGAGTCCTTTACCGACGTCGACCTCCTGCGCCTGGCGACCGAGCTCGAGGGTCACCCCGACAACGTCGCCCCGGGGCTTTTCGGTGGTCTGACGATCGCGTGGATGGATGCCGCGGGCCCGCAGCACAAGCAACTCATCGTGCACCGTGGCGTCTCGCCGCTGGTGTTCGTGCCGGGCTTCACGATGTCGACCGCCGTCGCGCGCAGTCTGCAGCCCCTTCAGGTCCCGCGCGAGGACGCCGTGTTCAACGTCTCGCGGTCGGCCCTGCTCATCGCCGCGATGACCCAGAGCCCCGAACTGCTCATGGCCGCCACGGAAGACAAGCTGCACCAGAACTACCGCGCACAGGCGATGCCCGAGACCGACCGGCTCGTGCGGGCTCTCCGCGCCGAGGGATATGCGGCGGTCGTCTCGGGGGCGGGGCCGAGCGTCCTGGTGCTCGCCGACGGGCCGGGTCAGCGACTCGAGGCCGCGGATCTCATGGCATCCGTCGTCGACACCCCGTGGCAGGCGCTCATGCTCGCCGTCGACGTCAAGGGTGGTACAGTGAAAAACGCAGAGGGTTCCGCGTAACTTCGCGAATCTGAGCCTCTGCACACTTGCGAAATCCGCAACACATCGCGAACCCGGTATCGGCTGCAGTCTCCCGAACCGCTGGTGTCACTTCGTCTGCGATCTGCACGGCGAAGCGCGATCTGACACGTTTCATTCTGAGGAGCACTCGTGGAGTCCATCTCCGAGACCCAGCCCGTCGACGCGCCCGAGGGCGCCGAGATCCCCGCCGACGAGCAGCCCACGGCTGACGCGCAGGGGACCGACACCCCGGGCACCGACACCGACCAGGTAGCCGAGACCGAGGGCACGGACGCCCCGGACGCCGAGGCCGCCGACGCCCCGGCTCAGCCCGAGGCTCTGTTCGCGGACGACGCGATCGTGGCTGGGGCCCCGGCCGCTGACGACGCCTCCGACGTTTCGACGACGGACGCGTCGGCGGCTTCGGCCGAATCGTCGGCGAACGCCGAGCCCGCCGCAGCTGAGTCGGGTGCCGAGCCCGCCGCCGTTGAGCCCGCCGTCGTCGAGACGGCGCCCGCGGAGGAGGCCGTCCCGGTCGAGAAGCCCGCCCGCGCTCCGCGCAAGCGCGCTCCCCGCCGGGCGACGACCGCGACCGCCAAGGAGAAGGCGGCCGCCGAGGCCGCTGCTGCCGAAGCCGCTGCCGCCGAAGCTGCTGCCGCCGAAGCCGCCGCCGTCGAGGCCGCCGCCGCTCGGGCCACGGCTGCTGAGGACGAGGCCGTCGCTCCGGCCGCCGATGCCGCGTCCGACGAGACGTCGACCACCCCGGTGACGACCGCGACCGATGTCGCTGAAGACGCTGCTGCCGCCGCCGAAACGCCCGTCGCCGAGACGGCTGATGCGGTGGATGCCGAGGCCGATTCCGCCGCCGCCGACGAGACCGGCGTCGCCGGAGCGCCCGAGCCGTCGACCGAGGCGGCCGACGCCGAGGCGAGCGAGTCGGTCGCGTCCGAGAACGCCGACCAGGCCGACGAGGCTCCGGCCCGCGGTCGTGGCCGAAGCCGCTCGCGCAACCGCAACCGCAACAAGCCCGATGCGGCAGCCGACGCGACCGCTCCGGCCGCTTCCGCCGACGAGGCCGATGCGCCGCAGCAGGGCGCGCCGCGCGAGAACGCCCAGCGCGAGAACACCCAGCGCGAGAACACCCAGCGCGAGAACACCCAGCGCGACAATGCCCAACGCGAGAACGCCCAGCGCGAGAGCGGCCAGCAGAACACCCCGCAGCGCGACAACGCTCAGCAGGGCGGTCAGCAGGCGCAGACGCAGCAGGGAACGGCGAACGGCCGCAACCGTCAGCGCAACAAGCGCCGCGGCCAGAGCACCACGGGCGACGAGTTCGAGACCGAGATCGGCGAGGACGACGTTCTCGTTCCCATCGCGGGCGTGCTCGACGTGCTCGACAACTACGCGTTCGTGCGCACGACGGGCTACCTCCCCGGCCCCAGCGACGTCTACGTTTCCCTCGGCCAGGTGAAGAAGTACAACCTGCGCAAGGGCGACGCGGTCGTCGGCGCGATCAAGCAGCCCCGTGACGGTGAGCAGTCGGGTCGTCAGAAGTACAACGCGCTCGTGCAGGTCGACTCGATCAACGGTCTGTCGGTCGAGGACGCCGCCACCCGCGTCGAGTTCAACAACCTCACGCCGCTGTACCCCCAGGAGCGCCTCCGCCTGGAGACCGGACCCGAGAAGCTCACGCAGCGCATCATCGACCTGGTGGCCCCGGTCGGCAAGGGCCAGCGCGGCCTCATCGTGGCGCCGCCCAAGGCCGGCAAGACCATTGTTCTGCAGCAGATCGCCAACGCGATCGCCACGAACAACCCCGAGGTCCACCTCATGGTCGTGCTCGTCGACGAGCGCCCCGAAGAGGTCACCGACATGCAGCGCACCGTTCGCGGCGAGGTCATCGCGTCGACCTTCGACCGTCCGGCCGAAGACCACACCACGGTCGCCGAACTCGCCATCGAACGCGCGAAGCGCCTGGTCGAGCTCGGCCGCGACGTCGTCGTGCTGCTCGACTCCATCACCCGCCTCGGCCGCGCGTACAACCTCGCCGCCCCCACCTCCGGCCGGGTGCTGTCCGGGGGAGTCGACGCCTCGGCGCTGTACCCGCCGAAGCGCTTCTTCGGCGCCGCGCGCAACATCGAGAACGGCGGGTCCCTCACGATCCTCGCCACCGCCCTGGTGGAGACCGGCTCGAAGATGGACGACGTGATCTTCGAGGAGTTCAAGGGCACCGGCAACAGCGAGTTGCGCCTGAACCGCCACCTCGCTGACAAGCGCATCTTCCCCGCGGTCGACGTCAACGCGTCGAGCACGCGTCGGGAGGAGATGCTGCTGTCTCCCGACGAGGTGAAGATCACCTGGAAGCTCCGGCGCGCCCTGGCAGGTCTCGAGCCCCAGCAGGCACTCGAGGTCGTGCTCGGCAAGCTCAAAGAGACCCAGTCGAACGTCGAGTTCCTCGTGCAGATGCAGAAGTCGATCCCGGCGCCCTCGCGCGGCGGTGACGACAACAGCATCCGCTGACCCGGATCGCGTACGCGATGTCGGTGCCCGCGATGTTCGAGTCGGTCCGCGCACTTCTCGACGAGCACAAAGCCGTCCAAGAGGAGCTCTCCGACCCGGCTGTCCACGCCGACGCCGTGCGGGCCAAACGCGTCAACCGGCGGTACGCGGAGCTTTCGCGCATCGTCGCGGCGCACGAGGCGTGGGTGCTGGCATCCGATGATCTGGATGCCGCCCGGGAGCTCGCGCGCGAAGACGAGGCGTTCGCCGACGAGGTGCCGGGAATGGAACAGCGGGTCGCCGAGACGCAGGAGCGTCTGCGCCGTCTGCTCATCCCGCGCGACCCCGACGATGCCCGCGACGTGATCATGGAGATCAAGGGGGGCGAGGGGGGAGCGGAGAGCGCCCTCTTCGCGGCCGACCTCCTGCGCATGTACCTGCAGTACGCGGCATCCATGGGATGGAAGACCGAACTGCTCGAGCGCACCGAATCCGACCTGGGCGGCTACAAAGACGTCCAGGTCGCGATCAAAGGATCCTCGAGCGATCCGGCGCAGGGCGTCTGGGCGCACCTGAAGTACGAGGGCGGCGTGCACCGCGTGCAGCGGGTTCCGGCGACCGAGTCGCAGGGGCGCATCCACACCTCCACGACCGGTGTGCTGGTGTTCCCCGAGGTCGACGAGCCGGAAGAGGTCGGGATCGATCCCAATGACCTGAAGATCGACGTGTTCCGTTCGTCGGGACCGGGCGGCCAGTCGGTCAACACCACCGACTCCGCCGTGCGCATCACGCACGTTCCGACGGGCATCGTCGTGTCGATGCAGAACGAGAAGTCGCAGCTGCAGAACCGCGAGGCCGGTATGCGCGTGCTCCGTGCCCGGCTGCTCGCCAAGCAGCAGGAGGAGCGCGACGCGGTCGCCGCCGACGCGCGCAAGTCGCAGATCCGCGGCATGGACCGCTCCGAGCGCATCCGCACCTACAACTTCCCCGAGAACCGCATCGCCGATCACCGCACGGGATACAAGGCGTACAACCTCGACCAGGTGATGGACGGCGCCCTCGGCCCGATCATCGAGTCGGCGATCACCGCCGACGAAGAAGCCCGGCTCGCTGCCCTCGCCGACGGCTAACGGGCGCGCCTGTCCGACACGGACGGAGGAGCGCGCGACGCGTCGACCGTTGCCGACGAGGGAGACCCTGGCGGGATGCGACGTGGGTTCGGACGTGCGTGCTCGGTTCGTCCGACACCGGAGGACGAGGGGGGAGAGTCCGTGGCACCCTCCCCCTTCTCACGCGCCTCGGCGCGTTCCGCTCAGCGGCAGCTGATCGCCGAGTACGGCGCGGTGATCGTGCGCGAACCGGATGCGCCCGTGGCCGTCACCTCGACCGAGCCAGCGGTGACCGACGCGGCGCGGACGGTCGTCGCCGTCGAGACCGATGCCCCGGGGACCACGGCACTGTGGGTCTTGCCACCCCATGCGGAGGTGACGGTGAGGTCGGCGGCGGCGTCGCTGTCGTTCGTCGCCCTCGTGGTGACGATGACCTTGCCCGCGACGCACCGCGACGAGGCGACGGCGCTGACGGCGGGTCCCGGGGGTGCCGTGGCGGTGATGGTCGCGATCGCCGGCGTACCCGCCGAGTTGGCGAGCTGTCCGCGCACCTGCACTGTGTCCCCGGCCTTCTTGAGCGACGACAGATCGGCTTTGTCCCAGGTGACGGCGACGGTCTCGCGGTGACCGTCCTTGAAGGTCGCCTGCGCCGTCCCGGGGAGCGAGACCTCGGTGGAGCCGGCTTGCACGGTGGTGGCGATCGGGTCGACGGACGTCACCAGCAGCGAGGGGTTCCACTTCGCGGCGAGCGCGTCGCGCTCTTTCGCCGTGATGGCGAGGATCGAGCCGTGGCGCGGCGAGGCGGGCAGCGAGAAGCTGGACGGGATCGTCCACTGGATGTCACCCTCGAGCGAGTTGGTGCCGAGCGGGATGTAGCCGCGGCCGCCGTAGTTGTCGACCCACAGGAAGTACGTGTAGCCGGCGCGGTCGCCTTCGTTGGCCTTGAAGATCTCGGGACCTTCGACCTCGGGGGTGCCGGCGGTGCGGCCGATGCACGTGTCGATGAGAGA
>NZ_JALGRP010000016.1 GCF_022815605.1 Microbacterium sp. VKM Ac-2923
TGGTGGCGGGCAGCAGAGCGCGCCCGCCACCACCGCGACGCCGACGAGCGCGGCGACGCCCGAGGCCGACGCGGACGCGGACGCCGCAAGCGTCTGCGGACTTCCCGGGTACGAAGAGAGCGGCACCCTCACCGCCGCCCCCGTGACCGAATGGACCATCGTCGGCACGATGGCCGCTCCCGGAGGCGCCGACGTCGGCCCGGGTGTGACCGACAGCGACGGGCTCCGCCGCTGCTACGCGCACACGGTGGAGGGTGCCCTGTTCGCCACGGCGAACATCTGGGCGATGGGTACCAACGGAAGCCTTGGCGACTCCATCACCGACAAGCTCTCGGTCCCCGGGCCTGGCCGCGATGCGGCAATGGCTCGCCAAAGCTCCAACACAAGCAACGGACTGAGCGCTCAGATCATCGGTTTCAAGACGCTGGCCTACACCGGCGACGCCGCGACGATCGATATCGCGTTCCGCCTGAACACGGGAGTACAGATGAGTATCGCAACGGAGCTGCGCTGGTCGGAGGGCGACTGGAAAGTCCAGCTCACCGACGACGGCCAGAGCTCCTACCGCCCGGTCACCCTGCAGAGCCTGGGTGGCTACGTGCCATGGGCGGGTGTTGAGTGAACCCCGCCGCCGCTACGGACGCCCCCTGCGACTTCTGGGACCTCGGATGCCAGGCCGGTCAGGGCCTCGGTGAAATCGTCTCTCAGGCATCGAACGATGCCTTGCAGCAATTCGTGAACAACATCCTCGAGGGCTACGGCAAAGCGATTGTCTCGCTAGGCACCCTCTGGGTGAACGTCCCCTCCCCGGTGACCGTGGTCGACAGGGGAGGCGGCGTCAACGGCGGCGGAACCCCGCCGCTGCCTGAGGCTTTCGAGACGATCCTCGGTTACGTGACGTGGGTCGCCGCGGGCCTCGCCGTCATGTCGCTCATCATCGCTGGCGTGATGATGAGCAGCCGTCGTCGCCACGGCGACGGCGAGGCGCACATGGGCCGCATCGGCGTCATCATCCTCGCCGTGTTCCTGCTCTCCTCGGCATCCGCGCTCGTAGCTGGGTTCCTCCCGCTGGCGATGCACCTCAATGAATCCTCGAGCGTGGTCGGCTGGGTGCAGGGGCAGCTCGAGTGGTACGCCGGCGGCCTTGCAATCCTCTCGATCCTCGTCGCCGCGGGCCGCATGGTCTGGACGCAGCGCGCGGGCGAGCTGCGCACCCTCGCCCGCTCCGTGCTGACGCTGATCGCTGTCGCCGGGGCCGGCCTCGTCGTAATCCGTCTCGCCACGCAGGCGGGTGACGCCTTCTCCATCTGGATCCTCAACAACTCCACCAACTGCGACGTCACCAACGGTGAGAGCAACTGCTTCGGCACCAACATTTTCGCGATGATCAGCCTCACCGCGACCGCGCCCATCGGCCTGATCGGTCTGTTCTTCCTCGGCATGCTCGCCGTCCTGATGACCTATATCCAGATCGCTCTGATGATCTTCCGCGGCGCGATGCTCGTCGTCCTCGCCGGCATCTTCCCCATCGCCGCGGCCGCGACGAACACCGAAATCGGTCAGCAGTGGTTCAAGAAGGCGATGGCCTGGACTCTCGCCTTCATCCTCTACAAGCCCGCCGCCGCGATCGTCTACGCGATCGCGTTCCGGATGACCGGCACCGACCTGTTCAAGTCGGACGGCACTGGCCTCTTCCAGATTGTCACGGGCCTCGCACTGATGCTGATCGCGCTCATTGCCCTACCTGCGCTGATGCGCTTCCTCGTTCCTGCTATCGCCTCGGTTGGTGGCGGCGGCGGCGCAGGACTCCTGCTCGGCGCAGCAGCGGTGAGCGGGGCCGGAGACATTGCCACCGGTGCGATCCGGGCTAGCAACGGGGGCGGAAAGTCCGGAGGCGGAGGCGGCGGCTCGTCGACGAACGGACCGACCGGAAGTAACTCCTCTCCGGGATCGCCAGCGTCGTCATCCGGGATGGGTGCCGCGGGTGCGGCGCCTACCGGCGGTGCGGGAGCTGCAACAAGCGGAGCGGGTGCCGGAGCGGGTGCCGGAGCGGGTGCCGGAGCGGCAGCCGGAGGCGGAGCGGCCGCAGGTGGCGTGGCCGCCGCTGGGCCGATCGGCGCCGGTGTCGCCGTCGCGATGAAGGCCGCCGAAGGCGCCAAGCACGCGGCGGGAGCCGTGAAGTCGGCCACCGACGACGCCACGGGCAGCAATCAGAACGGGAGCTAGACCATGACCACTACCGCACCTGAGCCGGTCAAGGCTCGCACCTACGGCAACTGGCGAAAGCCCCAGACCGCCGGCCTCGGCGGGCTCGGGCAGCTCGCCACCCTCGTGATGTTCGTGGGCATCTTGTCCTCGATCGTCGCGTCCATGTTCGCCGGCCTCGGGCCGGCACTCATCGTCGCTGGGATCTTCGGCGGCATCCTCCTGACCGTCTCGGTCAAGGACAAGCACGGGCAATCAGCCCTGGGAAGGACGGTGGTCCGCGTGAACTGGTGGCGCACCAAGAGCAAGGGAGCGAACATCTACCGCTCCGGCCCGATCGGCCGCGCGAAGTGGGGGACGTTCCAGCTGCCTGGCCTGGCCGCACCCTCGCAGCTCACCGAGCACGAGGACTCCCACGGCCGCCGGTTCGCGCTGATCAGCACCCCCATGACGAAGCACTTCACCGTGGTCCTGGCGACGGAGCCGGACGGCGCCGCGCTGGTGGATCAGGAGCAGATCAACAACCAGGTCGCGGAGTACGGCATCTGGCTCGCCAACCTCGGAGACGAGCCCGGTATCGAAGCCGCCTCCGTCACTGTCGAGACGGCTCCGGACACCGGCACCCGGCTGCGCGGGGAGGTCGAAGGGTCGATGGACCCCGACGCCCCGCTATTCGCTCGAGCGATGCTCGCTGAGGTCGTGGACAGCTACCCGGTCGGCTCCGCGACCATCCGCGCGTACATCGCGCTCACCTTCACGGCCACGGCTCGGATCGGCGGAAAGCGCCGCAACGCCAAGGAAGTGGCTGCGGATCTTTCCGCGCGCATTCCCGGCCTGACGAACTCGCTCGCAGCGACCGGCGCCGGTGCTGCTCGGCCTCTGAACGCGCAGGAGCTGTGCGAGGTCATCCGCACCGCCTACGACCCCGACGCTGCGGTGCTGATCGACCAGGCCCGCGCTGCGGGCGAGACAGCCGACCTCTCCTGGACCGACGTCGGCCCCGCCGCGGCCGAAGCCCACTGGGACTCCTATCGGCACGACGGAGCCGTGTCGACGTCGTGGACGATGACCGCCCCGCCGCGCGGCGTCGTGCAGGCCGGCATCCTCGCCCGTCTGCTCGCCCCGCATCGCGACATCGCCCGCAAGCGCGTCACCCTGCTCTACCGCCCCATCGACCCCGCCCGCGCCGCAGCGCTCGTGGAAGCGGACCTCAACGCTGCACAGTTCAACTCCTCGGCCTCGACCAAGCCGACCGCGCGCTCGACGCTCTCGACGCGCTCGGCGCAGGCGACAGCCGCGGAGGAAGCCTCCGGCGCCGGGCTGATGAACTTCGGCCTGATCGTCACCGCCACGACGATGCAGCGCACGCAGGAGCCCGAAGCGCGTGCCGCCGTCGACTCCCTCACCTCCGCCGCACGGCTGCGGATGCGACCGGCCTACGGATCGCAGGACTCCGCCTTCGCCGCCGCGCTCCCGCTCGGCCTGGTCCTCCCGCGGCACCTGCGCATCCCCAACGAGGTCCGAGAAGCGCTGTGACCTCGATGAGCGCGCAGGGGACGGCACCGGGCGAGTGTCCGGTGCCGTCTCCGCTTAAGTCCCACCGCCCCGCCCCGATCACTGCCGGAGGTTCCCAGTGAGCATCATCAGCACCAAGTTCTTCTCTCGCCACCGCGACGAGACGCCCGATGACGTCTCCACGGATGCCGACGAGCTGCCCACCGGCGCCGGCGGAGTCGATGAGGAGCAGGAAGCTCTCGACGTCGACGTGTTCGACACGGCCGTGCCCACGGGTGCGGTCGGTGCTCCGTCGACGGCGGAGGCCGCGTCGGCGTCGATGTACAGCCGTGCCGGCTCCCGCCGAGCCCGCAAAGAGGAGGAGGAGGCTGCTGCGGCTCGCGCTGCGGCATCACCGCTGGCGCGGGAGAAGCCCTCGAAGCGGTCGCGGAAGAAGCGGGCGATCCCGCACCAGGGCGGCAAGCAGAAGGTCGAGAAGAACGTCGCGCCGATCCGGCCGATGCGCCCGACCTCGACGGGGTGGCTGGGACGTGGCGGCGGGCAGGCCGTCTCGATCCAGCCCGCCGATGAGTTCCGCGCAACGACCGTGCAGGTGTGCGGGCTGTACCCGTTCTCGGTCGGCACCGGAACTCCCATGATCGGCGTGCCGCTGGGGAAGAACCTCGCCACCGGGGCGTCGGTGCTGTGCGATCCGATCAGCTGGTTCCAGCGGGCGCAGCTCATCTCGAATCCGTCGATGTTTGTCCTCGGTAAGCCGGGCCTCGGGAAGTCCTCGCTCACCCGCCGCATGGCGACCGGGCTCGCCGGATACGGCACCCTCCCGCTGGTCCTCGGTGACTTGAAGCCCGACTACGTGGACCTGATCCGCGCCCTCGACGGCCAGGTCATCACCCTCGGCCGCGGCCGCGGCTACCTCAACATCCTCGACCCGGGCGAGGCGACGGTCGCCGCGCAGCGACTCCGCGACGACGCCGACCAGGCCCTCGAGCGCGCCTCCGAGCTCGACGCTCGCGGCGAGAACTCGGCGGAGGAGCGCAAGCACGCGGTGAAGTCGCAGCGCCTCGCGTCGCAGGTGCTCGCGGACGCTCACGGCCGCCGGCACACGATGATCGCGGCGTTGCTGACGATCCTCCGCTCCGAGCCGCCGAGCGACCGGGAAGAGACGATCATCGACCGGGCGCTGAAGTACCTGGACGAGACGCACGAGGGCATCCCCGTCCTCGCGGATCTTCTGGCCGTGATCCAGGCAGCGCCCGACGAGATTCGCCAGGTCGCCCTCGACCGCGGCGACCTCGCCCGCTACAAGGCGATCACCGAGAACCTCGAAGCCTCCCTCATCGGCCTCACGACCGGCGGCCGGCTGGGCGAAATCTTCTCCCGCCAGACCACCACCCCGATGCGCCGGGATCGCCCTGTCGTCTACGACGTGTCCTCGATCGATGACTCCGAAGGCGATCTGCAGGCCAGCATCCTGCTCGCCTGCTGGTCCGCCGGCTTCGGAACGGTCAACGTCGCCTCCGCCCTCGCAGAAGCGGGGCTGGAACCGCGCCGGCACTACTTCGTGATCCTCGATGAGCTGTGGCGGGCGCTGCGCGCGGGCAAGGGCATGGTCGATCGCGTCGACGCGCTCACCCGCCTGAACCGTGCCCGCGGTGTCGGCCTGGCGATGATCAGCCACACGATGAGCGACCTGCTGGCCCTCTCCTCGCAGGAGGATCAGATGAAGGCCAAGGGCTTCGTGGAGCGCTCCGGCATGGTGATCTGCGGCGGGCTCCCCGGCGCGGAAATGCCGCTGCTGACCTCCGCAGTGCCGATGTCGAACGCGGAACAAGCGATGCTGACGAGCTGGCAGGACCCGCCCGCGTGGGACCCGGTATCGGGACATGAGTCGGAGCCTCCCGGGCGCGGCCGGTTCCTGATCAAGGTGGGCGGCCGGCCCGGTATTCCGATCCGGGTGCAGCTGACCAGCGCCGAGCTCGACGTCAACGACACCAACAAGCTCTGGCACACCACCTCCCGTGCCGGACGCGCGAACGAGCCGCTGGCGACCGATCCGGTCGTGGTGGAGATCCTGCCGTGAACCTCTGGCTGGGCTTCGTCGGAGTCGTGATTTTCGGCCTCGGCAGCCTGTGCCACGTCGTCGTGCAGGGCACCGACGTTTGGACGCAACGCACGTTGACCCGGCCACACGCGCTCTCGATCGCCGGCTGGCTGTTCACCGCCGCCGGCGCGGCGACCGTCGCCGCCGTGATGATTCCCGCGCTGCCATGACCTGCCCCTCGACCCTCGCGTTCGAGGGCTACCTGTGGTCCTGCGTCACCAGCTCGCCCTGGCATGAGTTCCACGCCGCGGACCTTCCGATCGAGTTCGTAGAACGCGGTCTTGCCCTCGTGCACTGGGGCACCACGCAACAGGCACCCGACGACGACCCGACCCCGCGGTGGGTCGGCCCGATCTACACGACCGAGAGGACGAACTGATGAGCATGACCAACAACCGCCGCAGAGAGCCGGGGAAGGCCGGCGGCGGGTTCGGGATAGCGATCGCGGCCGGCGGTGCACTCGTGGTGATCCTGGGGCTGTACATCGCGATTCGCGTCGGATCACAGGCGGACGGGGTCAACCCCGACATGAGCACCGACCCCTCGAACTTCGTCAGCGTCGTGGTCGACGTGTTCCGCGGCCGCCTCGTCTGGCCTGCGACTGCGACGTGGATTGCGGGCGGCATCGGCGCCGTTCTCGTCGTGCTGGTCGTGTTCTTCCTGCTGATCAAGTCCAGCGGCGGCAAGCACCGCACCCCGCTCGACTGGGCTGCCCGCCACATGGCGACGCCGAGCGAGCTGCGTCAGATGCGCGGCAAGGAGGCCAAGCAGAAGTCGGCGCGTCTCGGTGTGCCCGACTCCTTCGGCGTCCCTGTGGGGGCGCTGCTGACGGACGGCCGTCCGCTCTACGCCTCGTTCGAGGACATGACGCTGCTGCTCGCCGGTCCCCGTGTGGGCAAGTCGACGTCGTTCGTCATCCCGGCAATCGCCAATGCGCCGGGCGCGGTCGTCACGACGTCGAACAAGCCGGACGTGCTCTATGCGACGCGGGACCTGCGTGCGCAGGCCGGCAACGTCTGGGTGTTCGATCCGCAGCGGGTCGCCGTCGAGCCGGCGTCCTGGTGGTGGAATCCGTTGTCCTACGTCACCGACGACACCAAGGCGGCCAAGCTCGCGCAGCACTTCGCGTCGGGGTCGAGCGAGCTCGGCGCACGAACCGATGCGCACTTCGAGCCCTCCGGCCGCGAACTGCTCGCGGGCTTCCTTCTGGCGGCGGCGATCGACGGCCGCCCGATCACCGACGTCTACGAGTGGACGACGACCCCGGGCGACGAGACGGCCGGCGACATCCTCGCAGCGAGTGAATGGACCCTGATGGCACGCAGCGTGCAGGGCTCCTCCCGCCTCGAGCACAGGGAGCGCGGATCGGTCTACTCGACAGCCCGCCGCATGGCGTCCTGCTTGAAGGACTCCGGCACCCGGCAGTGGGTGAACCGGCAGGGCGAGAACGACCCGCGCCCGGAGTTCGATCCGGCCGCGTTCGTGCGCTCGACCGGGACGCTCTACAGCCTGTCCAAGGAGGGCGCCGGCAGCGCCGGCCCTCTCGTCCTCGCCCTGACCGCCGCGACGGTCGAGGCGGCAGAGGAGCTGGCAGCGGTGTCGCCCGGCGGCCGGATGCAGACGCCGATGCTCGGCGTGCTCGATGAGGCCGCGAACGTCTGCCGCTGGCGGGACCTCCCCGACCTCTACAGCCACTACGGCTCCCGGGGCATCCCGATCATGTCGGTGTTCCAGTCCTGGTCGCAGGGCATCGGGGTATTCGGCAAGGAGGGCATGTTGAAGCTCTGGTCGGCCGCGAACGTGAAGCTCTACGCCGGCGGAATCTCCGAGCCGGAGTTCCTGGGCATGGTGTCCGATCTGATCGGCACCTACGACCGCGAGACGACCTCCGCGAGCATGAACAAGGGCGTGCGCTCGACCACCACCGCGTTGAAGCGAGAGAAGATCCTCGACGTCGCGGAGCTGGCGACGCTCCCGATCCCGCGGAAGGGACGCAAGACCGGTCGAGCGATCATGATGTCCTCCGGCTCCCGTGCAGCGATGCTGCGCACGGTGCCGTGGTTCGACGGCCCCAAGGAGTTCGTCGCGGGTATCAACGCATCGATCGCGCGGAACCAGCCCGGCGGCGCTGCACCGGCAGCACCAGCACCGGCGCCGGTCGCTGACCGGCCGCTCGCCCCGGTGGAGGGATCATGAGCGACATCTACGGCGGCGTGGACGACGACGACCTCACCCCGGGACCCTACGAGGGCGCAGAGGAGGAGCCGACGACGTTCTTTGGGTCAGCGGATGAGTTCGTGCGCAAGCAGCTGATCGGCACCTACCGGCGCCGCGTCATCCGGGGTGGCTCCGGCAGCGGACTGCGCTGGAAAGCCGCCTGGTGGTCGAGCGCGGAGGCGCAGCAGCGCATCGAGGCCCTGTGGCGAGCGTGGGAGGCCGCCAGAGCCGACGAGAAAGCCGGGATGAGCACCTGGTGGATCAACCACTGCGATCCGCACATGACCGCTCTGCTCTCCCCAGACGGGCCGTTCGCGGACTCGCAGGACGAGAACCGGGTCGGGGAACCTCTGCCCTACGAGCTTCCCGTCGAGGGCCTGTTCGAGCCCGACCGTCAGCCGCCGCTCTACACCGAGCGGACGACCGAGGGAGAGCCTGCGGGCACCAACGCCTGAACGGCAAAGAAGAAGGGGAGCACCAGTCGGTGCTCCCCTTCTTCGCACGTGGTGGCGGTTACCTGCTGAGGTCCCCACGGTCGGCGCCCTGGCCGCGGCCGCGGGTGCGCCGCGTCGACGGGACGGTGCTCGTGGCCGCCTTCGAGGTCACCGCGGAGCTGGCCGGGGTCGCGTGGGCGCTATCAGCGCTCATCCGCGCTTCGATCAGGTGCGGCGGGACTCCCTTGGACTCCATCGCGTGAACGGTGGCCTGTCGACGCTCCGAGCTGTCGTAGGCCACCTCGCCCGCCTCGCGCGCCGCTGACGCACGAGGATCGGACGCCGGGGTCGTGGGGTCGCCTGAGGTGCCGTTGGCGCTCTGAGCGGCGTCCTGGCGCTCGGCGGGGGCGGTGTCGCGGTAGAGCTGCGCCTGCGCCCGGGCGTCGGCTGCGAGCTCGCGCAGCTCGTCCGGGCTCGCGTGCTCGGTGCCGCCGGCGGCGGCATCGCGGTCGTAGTCGTTGGCGCGCGCTTCCAGCTCGGCAGCCATGACGGCCTGGCCGTTGTCGACGTCGGCCGCGCCGGGAACCTCTCGAGCTGCTGCGTCGGATCGGGCGTCGTTGGCGCGGTCGAGCCGGTCCGCCTCAGCGATGAGCACCTGCGCCTCGGTCAGTTCGGTGCCGGCACGCGCGCGCTCGGGAGCAACAGCGTCCTTCCACTCCTCGACCAGTGCAGCACGAGCGGCTGCGACGGTCGCGGGGTCCGGCGTGGACACCTGGCCGGCGTCGTTCCAGTCGATCGACGTCTGGACGCGGTATCCCTGGAACCCGGCGGGGTCCGTGTCCCGCTTCCACTCCTCGGCCACCGACAGCTCGACAGTCGCGACGTCGCCGGCGAGAGCGGCGCGGTAGTCGGTGATGAGGGCGCGCTGCGCGCCGGTGTCCGGCTCCGTGCGGTCCCCGACCTGCATGGTGAGACGGTCCTCGTCGTGGCGGTGGTAGTGCTCCGGCGCAGACGTGGCCGCCCATTCCTTCGCCAGATCCAGCTCGGACTTTCCGCGGGTGGCGGCGTCGCGCAGGACGGCAGTGTCGACGCCGTAGCGCTCCATCACCTCGCGCTGCACGACGGCCGCGGCACGCTCCGCGATGGGGTCCTGGCCCTTCCACGCCTGAGCCGTCTCCGCGACGCGGGCGACGTCCTGGATGCTCGCGCGATCCCACCACTCCGGCCGGTCCACGACCTGCAACGTTGCTCGTGCGGCACCCCGCTCGGCGTCGAACCGCGCAGCGAGCTCGCGCGCCTGAGCTGCCGATCGAGCCTGCGCGTCGCGCGCCAACTCCTCCCGCAGGCGGGCGAACTTCTCGCCCATCTGCATCGCGATCGTCAGTGCTACTCGAACGTTCTGACCGACCTCCTGGCCGACCTCATCGTCACTCATGACTTCCTCCCCCTATGGCTGTCGTGCCTGGTTATCGGTCGAGTCCGCCGCGGTCGTGACCGGGCTTCTCGCGGGCGTCTCGGGCGCGCTTGGCGAGGAGCGCATCGGCGCTCTCCTGCTCGCGCGGCGTGAGCTTGGTCGGCACCGGGCTCCCGGTCGGGAACGACGCGGCGACCGCCTCGCGCGACTGCCGCAGCTCGGGCGGCAGAGCGGCCCGCTGGGCCTCCCACGCCTCGGCCTTGTTCGCGGTGTCCTGCTTCGTGTAGCTGTCTCGCACTGCTGTCAACTGACCGCGGAGCGTCTGCGACAGCTCGCTCATCCGACGTGCGTCTCCGGCGGCCTTGTGCGCCGAAGCGATCGCGTGAGTCATGCGGGCGAGCTGGTGCAGCAGCAGCAGCTCAGCGGCCGCGTTCTTCTTCTTGCCGGCGGCCGCCAGGATCAGCGCAGTGGTGTGCGCGCTCGAGGGCATCGCTGCGGGTCGCGGTCGCGTCTCGTGGGCGCGCAGGTGTGCCGACCGCGCGAGCGATCGCGCAGCGTCCGCGAGCGGTCCGGGGGTGGGTTCCATGCGCCTCGACCACGCGGCGTAGGCGCCGGCCGTCTCACGCGCCACGTGTGCCCACGTCGACCGGTCGGACGGGTCGACGGAGTTGATGTACTGGTGCAACCGGTCCATGTCGGCGGCGTACTTCGCGAACAGATCGGGCGAGGGCTCGGCAACCTCGCGGCCCGGGTTCACCGGCTGATAGCGCCACGGGTTCTTCGACGTCGCGCGCCATTCCTCGGCCGCTTCTGTCGCCTTCAACGGCTCGTCCGGCCACCCCTCGCGCAGTCGCGGGAGGGTCAGGTCGCGCGCGAGGGTCCCGCCGCCGTGCCAGCGCACGGGCTCGTCCTTCTCGGGGCGCAGCGCCACGCTGTAGCCCTGCACAACGTCGTTGCGGCCCACCGCGAAACGCGGGCGCACCAGCAGCCCCTCTTGACGCATCCGACGCACGAACTCGCCCTCATCGACGCTGGACGATGCAGCAGCGCGGACGCTGCGCTCGAGGCGGCGCACGTCGGGCTCAACCGCGTTGCGTGTGCGGGCCGCCTCGCGGGCTCCGGGGACGATCCCGCGCTCTCCGAGCTCACGCCCCTCGGGGTGCAGCTGCGTCAGACCGTGATCGCGTTCCAGCTCACGGCTGACCTTCTGAGCGAGCCGCTTGTCGTAGGGGATGTGCGCCTTCGTCCCGTCCTCGCGCACGAGGGAGACGGCGATGTGGATGTGGTCGTTGCCGTTCTTCGACGCGCCATGACGAACCGCGACCCATCGCGCGTTCGCCTTCCCGATGTCGTCGCCGGCGAACCCCATGCGCTGCACGAAATCGGTGGCGATCGCTCCCCACCTCTCATCCGTCAGCGTGCCCTCTTCGGCACTGAGAGAGAGCGAGCAGTGCCACACGTGCGCGTCCTGCTTCACGACGGCCTGCTTGCCCGTCGACGGATCCAGGATCGGCTCTCCCGTCGCACGGTCGAACTGCTTCACGGACCGCATGACCTTCGTGCCGTACACCTCGGCCGGCTCGTCAAGATCGCGTGCGATCGCGAGAGCTGCGTCGCGGTCCAGCACCTCGTAGCCGTACAGCGCCATGATCGCGGAGTCGCCAGCGACCAGGTGCTGCTCGGTGTGCTCGTTCGAGCGACCGGGGCCAGCGAGATAGGTCATCAGCCCGCCCATCTGCGAGCCGTAGGTGACGTTAGGAATCACTTGCCGGCCACCGCACGGCACGCTGCGCTGATTTGCGGGACAAGTGCCGCGAACTGCGCTCGGAACTCCTCGACCTGTGCGGGGAACTGCCCCTCGGTGTTCGCGAACCGCGCGAGCTGGTTGAGGTTACGAGCCATGCCGCCAAGGTCAGCGCGAACCTGCATCAGCTCGGCCACTGCGCTCTTCCACTCGGCGTCCGTGCGGACCTGCGCGTTCATCGCAGACTCGAACAAGAGTCGCGGAACCGTGATGTCGCCGGCCACAACTGCGCGAGCCTGCAACGCCGCATCTTCTTCGGCGGTGACGTACACGCGGTAGTACTTCTCGCGTGCCCCCTCGGGTGCGTTCTCGCGCCTTTTCCGAGCGAACAACCGTCGAGGAGTCGACTCCGACACTCGAACCACCCGCCCTTCCCTTGCCAGCGCAGCGAACCCGCCACCCGGCGGGGACCACACCTCTAGTGTGCACCCGGAGCCAGCGCAGCGCCAGCCCGGCAAGCCATTTACCAGCGGTAAACGGACAGCTTGCTCCACAAAACGCTCTGCCCGAGCGTAGCGATGGTGCAGCAAAGCGGCTCCACGAACGGGCATCCGTCGCGGGAAGGAACAGCCTCCGGATGGGCGACGCTGCGGCGCCTTCCGGATGCCCATTTGGGCATGTAGCCTGATCCCATGAGCGACAACACGAGGAACCCAGAGGACGCCGCCGACGCCGCACGCCGGCTGCTCGAAGCGAGTGTCGAGAAGAGAGTCGCAGCGGTGCGCACGATCGTCACCGCCGCGAACGACACTGACACTGCACGCGCGGCTCTCACTGACGCGCAAAGTCGGCACACGAGGGCGTGGGCCGATGCGCTCGCTACCGGGTGGTCCGAGAAGGAACTCCGCGCAGCCGGAGTGCCGCGGCCCGACCAGTCCCGCGGCCGTGCACCTCGTTCGCGTCGCTCACCGGGGAGCGACAGCGCTCCCGGCGACTCGACGGAAAACAGCGCTACGGAATCGACTGACGACGCAGCCTGAGCGACCGGACGATCGCCTTCGTCGGTCCCGCAAGCCCCCACCGCGGTAGGACGGAACACGTAACGTCGACCGTGACGCAGCGACCCCCTCGCTCGCGTCGGAGCCCCCCGCTCGAGCACAGCTCGCGGGGGCTTCTTCGTTCCCGGGCTGATCGCGCCGGCTGCGGTCCGGCCGTCCATCCGACGCTTCACTCTTGCCTACGCTGATCACCCGTCAAGAGCGCTCCGCGTCCCTTCGGGATGCCCCTGCGGGGCACTCCTGACGGCTGCCCATCTCCGGCATCGCGCCGCTTATCGGATGGATGGCCTCGGTGCGTGCTCAGCCCCGTGATCGTAGCTCCGCGGTACGGATCGCAAGTTCCTCGCGAGCCTCGGCGGCGGCGCGCTTGAGTGCCGCCTCGCGCTCCCGAGCTGCCCGCTCGTACTCGTGCTGATCGCGCTTCATCTGAGCGATCACCCGATCCACTTCGTCCTGGTCGATGTTCGCCAGCCGTGCAGCCTCCGCGGCTCGCTCGGCGGCGCGTCGCTGCTGGTCAGCGGCCCGCTCCGCCGCAGCGTCACGACGAGCCTGGTCGAACCGCGAGTGCTCGGTGATGACCTGGCGGATCGCCCAGCCGTAGAACCCGAGAGCGTTGCGACTGGTGAACGTGTCCGGCACGCGGCGACCGTCCCGCGTCAGCCAGGCAGTGATAGCGAACATCAGCCCCTCGACGCTCCACTCGGAGACGTCGATCCCTGACCGCTCGAGCATCCCAACCACGTGACCGACGTGCACACCGCGAGCAAGCCAAGGGATGCGCTGAGCCATCGCAGCGGCGAAGCGTTGAAGTTCAATGGGTCTCGGAACCGCCGGCCGACCGATCGAGCTGCGCCGTGTGTTAGTTCCTCGTCCGGGCTGCTGCGAAGCGGCTTCCAAGCGCGGTCTACCGCGCGTTGGTGGGATCTTCTTAACTGGAGCTGTAGGAGGAACGTGGCGCCTACGGGGTAGGTGGACATTCTCCACAGATCGGGTGATCCGGCCGCCCTGCGAGACGCGGGACGGAACCGGAGCCGGCGCCGCGCACGCGGCGCGTAGGGCAGCCGCACGGGGCATCACGAGCGCCCGCGTGGAAGCCATGCGGAGCTGGCGGCCACCGTGCGCGAGCTGCGCGGCAACGCGCTCACCTCCGCACAGGTAACGGCCCTCGATGACGACTGCGGCGAGGCCCAACAGCAGCAGGATCTCTCGGGCGCGCTGCACGGTCCTCTTGCACATGCCCAGGCGATCCGCGACCGTCTGGTGCGCTGTCGTGACGCCGCGTCCCGTACCGACGTCGGCCGAGCGCATGTCCTCCTGAGCGACGAGCAGCAGCGTGTGCGGTGCGACCTTCACAGCCGCTCGCACGGCTTCGCCCTCGGGCGTTGCCAGGGCGTCCAACACGGCGTCGAACCACGCGCTACCGGACGTCCAGCACGGCAGCGGCGCGTAGGCGCCCGGTGCCGGCTCGGGGCTCCACGAGCCCGACCGCGATTTGTTCGGCCGCGACGCGGCCGCCTGTGACGTCTCGGATGCAAGCTCGACCGACCGCTCCCCTGAAAAAAGGGTGGGTCGGGAGTGCACGGAGACGAACTCCGCTGTTACGATGTGGTCATTCCTTCCGGGTACGTTCCGGCGGGTACACCGAAGGCCCGGCTGGTAACCGGTTCTTGGGTGGGACTGCTTCACACCTCTGAGTCGCCAAACTGTGCGAGGTGGGAAGCCAAGGCTTCTAGGCCCGTCGCGAGAGCGACGGGCCTAATGCGTTAACGGGTGTCGATGGGCAGCTCCTCATCGGAAAGAAGGGTCGGCTGCGACGGCCACCACGAGGGAACACCCTCGTCGGTCAGCTCGCTTTGCACGTGCTCGACCAGGCGCTCGAAGAACACCGCCGACGACACGTTGGCGTGCGACGCCATGTCGTTGAAGCGATCGCGCGCCTGCTTCTCGACGGTCCAGGCAACGTTGGTGGGTTCCACCATCGTTCCTCGGGGACGCCGCGTCGTAGCCATGTGATTAACGTAGAGCTGTGGCTGTGATTAGCGCGACGCGACACGCCGCTTTAGATGCCCATTTGGTCACTCGCGGCTGAGGGCTACTCCGCTGCGGGAAGCGGGAGCGTGACGTCCACCGCGCGGAACTCCGAGACGGTCGCCCGCTCGACTGCTCGGTAGACCGTCGAGCGCGTCACACCGAACTGCTCCGACAGCTCCGCGACGGTGTAGTTCCCGGAGCGGTACTCCGCGACCAGGTGCGCCTCGATCTTCGGGGAGAGCTTCGGCGCGCGGCCGCGCAGCCGGCCCTTCGCTTTGGCGACCCGCATGCCCTCCTTCGTGCGCGCGCGGATCAGGTCGCCCTCGAACTCCGCGATCATCGCCAGCACGTTGAACAGCAGCCGCCCGATCGGGTCGTTCGGGTCGTGCAGCGACCCGCCGATGTTCAGGCGCACTCCCCTGCGCGTGAGCTCGTCCACGATGTCTCGCGCATCGGTGATCGAACGGGCGAGGCGGTCGAGCTTCGTCACGAACAGAGTCGAGCCAGCGTCGCACGCGGCCAGGGCCTCGCGCAGCGCGGGCCGCTCGCGGTTGCTGCCGGTGAGGCCGGCGTCGACGTAGATCCGCTCCGCCGGCACACCGGCCGCGAGCAGCGCGTCACGCTGCGCCTGCGCGTCCTGCTTGTCCGTCGAGACGCGGGCGTATCCGATCAGCTCAGCCATTGGACCAGTATCCCGTTTGACGCCCCCCTACCGAACAAATCACCGGACGGGTCTAACGGGACACTCAGCACCGCGGATTTTCGCGGCGCTGTCGGTTCTCGAGGTCCTCTGCACGAATCTTCAAGGTCCTCTGCACGGCGGCGTGACCCATCATTCGGGCCTGTGGGTCTCGGCGCCCCGTGGCAGCGTTCTGGCGCCGCTCGATGTCGCGTCTAGTCGAGGAGTTCCGTGCGGATGCGCGCGGCGACGGCCTCGCGGAGGGGGCGGACGTTCTCGGCGCTCCAGTCGGTCGGGTCGGGGAACTTCCACTCCAGGAACCGGCCGGTCGGAGTCGCGGGGAGGGTGAGGCCGGGCTTCATGGCGACGACGATGTCCGCGTTCTCGAGGTCCTCGACCGTGACGGCTCGGGGGGTGCGGTCGCTGATGTCGAGGCCGAGCTCCGCGACGGTCGCAGCGATCGCGGGGTTCACCGTGTCGGCTGGCGAGAGCCCGGCGGAGGTGGCGGTGTAGCGGTCCCCGGCGAGGACTTCGAGAAGGCCCGCGCCCAGCTGGGAGCGGCCGGCGTTGTGCTGGCAGAGGAAGAGGACGGTGGGCTTCTCGGTCATGCGGGGATGCTGCTTCCGGTGGTGGTGCGGGTCCAGGTCTGGGTGGCGATCTGCACGGCGTCCCACGGGGAGCCGAGCGGGGGCGTGTAAGAGAGGTCGAGGTCGGAGACCTGCTCGACGGTGAGCCCGGCGAACAGGGCGGTCGCATAGGTGTCGACGCGCTTGGCGGTCTCCGTGCCGAGGCGGCCGACGAGCTGCGCGCCGAGCAGGCGCCCGTCGCGGGTGTCGCCGGTGATGCGGATCGTGATCGGCTGCGCGCCCGGGTAGTAGCGCTTGTGGTCGTCCGCAACCGCGGTCGTCGTCGCCGGAGCGAATCCGGCGGCGAAGGCTTCGTGCTCGCGCAGTCCGGTCCGGGAGGCGACCAGATCGAACACCTTCACGACCTGCGTGCCGACGGAGCCGGCGAACCGGGCGTCGCCGCCGAGGGCGTTCTCGCCCGCGACCCGGCCCTGCTTGTGCGCCGTCGTGCCGAGCGGCAGGTAGGTGGTTCCGAGGAGCCGATGGTGGGTCGTCACTCCGTCGCCTGCCGCGTACACGTGCGTGAGGCCGGTGCGCATGGCCTCGTCGACGACGACGGCGCGGCCGGCGCCGAGGGACGCTCCGGCGCGGGCGAGCAGGTCGGTGTTCGGCTTCACTCCGACTACCAGGAGGACGACGTCGGCGGTGCGGGTGAGAGGTGTGCCGTCGTGATCGGCGTGCACCGCGAGGCCGGTCGCGGTCTTCTCGATCGAGGCGACGGTGGTGCGGGTGAGCACCTCGACGCCGCGCTCAGTCAGCTCGGTGTGGACGAGGGCACCGAGTTCGGGGTCGAGGGTGGAGAGCACTTCGGGGCCGCGCTGCAGCTGAGTGACCTGGAGGCGTCGGACGGTGAGGGCTTCGGCCATCTCGAGGCCGACGTAGCCGGCGCCGACGATGATCGCGGTCTGCGGGTCGCGGCTGTCGAGGAACCGCTCGAGGGCGAAGGTGTCGCCCATCGAGTGCAGCACGTGCACCCCGTCCTCCGGACCCAGCGCGTCCACTCCGGCGATGCCGGCGGAGGAGGCGAGGGCGCCGGTGCCGACGATCAGCTCGTCGTATCCGATCCGGTCGAGCGAGCCGTCGGGGGTGCGGACGGTGAGCTGCTGCCCGGTGACGTCGATGTCGGTCGCGAAGGTGTCCAGGCGCAGGGTCATGCCGGTGGCTTCGAGGTCGGCGTGGGTGCGGTGCGCGAGCGACTGCCAGGGCTGCACCTCGCGGGAGAAGTAGTACGGGATCCCGCAGATGGAGAAGTTCGGGTAGGAGTCGGCGACGACGACGGTCACGTCGACGGACGGGTCGAGCTCGCGGGCGCGCAGCGCGGCGGAGATCCCCGCGTCGCTGCCGCCGATGGCGACGAGATGCATCAGATGGGCCTTTCGAATCAGACGTGTGAAGAGGTCGAGGTGGCCGGGACCACGAGGTCCCCGGCGGCTCGCGCGGCGCCCGGGAAGAGGAACACGGCGATGCCGACGCCGATCGCGGCGCCGACGAGCTGCGCGGCGATGAAGGGCAGGACGGAGGCGGGGGCGATGCCGGCGAAGGTGTCGGTGAAGACGCGGCCTACCGTCACGGCGGGGTTCGCGAACGAGGTCGAGGACGTGAACCAGTACGCGGCACCGATGTACGCGCCGACCGCGGCCGCCGCGAGCGGGCCGCGGTTCGTCCGGGCGAGGGAGAGGATCACGAGGACCAGGCCCGCGGTGGCGACGACCTCCCCGAGCAGATGCCCGGCGGTGACGCGCTCGGTCGTCGCGATCGCGGTCGGGACCTCGAACATCGCGTTCGCGAGGACCGCGCCGCCGACGCCGCCGAGCAGCTGCGCGCCGACGAACACCACCAGCTCCCGCCCGGACAGGCCGGTACGGTCGCGACGACCGAGGAGCGCGTCGACGGCGGACACGAGCGGATTGAAGTGCGCCCCCGACACCGGGCCGAAGACGAGGATCAGCACCGCCAGTCCCAGCGCGGTCGCGAGGGAGTTCTCCAGCAGTTGCAGGCCGACGTCGTCCGGAGAGAGCGACTGCGCGGCGATGCCGGAGCCGACGACGATCGCCACGAGCAGGCCCGTGCCGAGGAACTCGGCCACGGCCCGACGAGCGAGCGGAGGAGAGGAAGTGGTGTCCATGTCGTCGGCCATCTTGACCGCTCACGTTCACTCAGTCAAGATTGAGTCAATGAACACCGAGCGAACCGAATTGGAAGCGCGGGCCGCCCGGCACGCGGCCCTCAGTGATCCCGCGCGCCTGCGGATCGTGGACCTGCTCACCCTCGGAGACCTGGCGCCGCGGGAGCTGCAGGACCGGCTGGGGATGCCCTCCAACCTCGTCTCGCACCACCTCGCCGTCCTCGAGCGGGAGGGAATGATCCTCCGACGCCGTTCGGAGGCGGACCGGCGCCGCAGCTACGTCCACCTGGTCCCCGGCGCGTTCGATCAGCTCGGGCCGTCGTCCACCGCCGCGGTGCGGCGGGTGCTGTTCGTGTGCACCGCGAACTCCGCCCGCTCCCAGCTCGCCGCGCAGCTTTGGTCGCAGCGCAGCCCCATCCCCGTCGCCTCCGCCGGCACCCACCCGGCCACCGCGGTGGCGGTCGGCGCGATCGCGACCGCCGAACGTCACGGCCTCCCGCTACCCGAAGGTATCCCGCAGCAGTTCGCGGACGTCGCCGCGGACACCGACCTCGTGATCACCGTCTGCGATGCCGCGCACGAGGAACTCGGCTCGGAGGCGCTGCACTGGTCGATCCCCGACCCTGTGCCCGCTGGCACAGACGCCGCGTTCGATGCCGCCTACGACGAGCTCGCCGCGCGCGTCGACGCCCTCGCGGCGAGGGTCACGGCCGCCTGATTAGACGCGGGTGAGCATCCCCGCGAGGGAGTCGAGCGCGCCGGGGACGAGGGAAAAGTACGCCCACGTGCCGCGCTTCTCGCGGGCCAGGATCCCGGCATCCACGAGGATCTTCAAGTGGTGCGACACGGTGGGCTGACTCAGCCCGACCGGCTCCGTGAAGTCGCACACGCACACCTCGCCCGTCGCGCTAGACGCGACGATCGACACCAGCCGGAGCCTCGCCGGATCCGCCATCGCCTTCAACGCCCGCGCCAGCAGCTCCGCGCCCTCGGCGCTCAGCGGCTCGCGCGCGAGCGGCGCGCAGCACGCGGCCGCCGCCGCGGTGAGGGTCAGCTCGGTCGTCGCCATGCCTCCACCCTCCCACACATTGACAGTCATCGATATGCCGGGTCAGACTCGGTCCATCGATGACCGTCGATGTTGAGGAGTGCACCTGATGACCATGCTGCTGACCGTCCCGCCCCGCACCGACGAGCGCCGCCTCGCCGGCCTCCCCGTCGCCGTCATCGGCGCCGGCCCCGTCGGTCTCGCCGCCGCCGCGCAGCTGCTCGAGCGCGGCCTCGACGTCGTGGTCTACGAAGCAGGTGAGAGTGCCGGCGCCGCGGTGCGGCAGTGGGGTCACACTCGCCTGTTCTCGCCGTGGGAGTACCTGGTCGACTCCGCTGCCGGACGCCTGCTCGACGCCGCCGGCTGGGAGGTGCCCGCCGCGAAGAAGCTGCCCACCGGGCACGATTTCGTCCGCGACTACCTCGCACCCCTCGCCGCGACCCCGCAGCTCGCCCCGCTTATCCACTACCGCTCCCGTGTGACCGCCGTCTCTCGTGAGGGCATGGATCGCACCCGCTCCACCGGTCGCGCTGCGACACCGTTCCTGCTGCGCCTGGACACCCCGGAGGGCGTCACCGACGTCACCGCCCGCGCGGTCATCGACACGTCCGGTACGTACTCGACCCCCAACGCGCTCGCCTCCGCGGGCCTTGACCCACTCGGTGTCCTCGATGTCGCGGAGCATCTCAGTCACGCCCTGCCGGACGTGCTCGGCGCCGACCGCGCCCGGTTCGCCGGGAAGAGCGTCCTCGTCGTCGGCGCCGGCCACTCCGCCGCGAACACGCTGATCAAGCTCGCCCGTCTCGCCCGCGAGGAACCGGATACGAGGATCACGTGGGCGATTCGCGGCACCAGCCCGCTGCGCGTCTTCGGCTCCGGGGACGATGAGCTGGAGGAGCGCGGCAAGCTCGGCGGGACCGTGCGCCAGCTCGTCCGCGACGGCGCGATCACTCTCCTGGACCGCTTCGAGATCGACCGCCTCGAGAAGGCCCCCTCCGGCGGTGTCACGGTGATGGGGCGGCGGCGGAAGGAGCGCGAGAGTGTGGAAGTCGATGTCGTGGTTCAGGCCACCGGGTTCCGGCCCGACCTCGACATGCTGCGCGAGATCCGCGTCTCCCTCGACGAGATCGTGGAAGCGCCCCGCGCACTCGCCTCGCTCATCGACCCGAACCTGCACTCCTGCGGCACCGTCGACCCCCACGGCGTCGCGGAACTCGCCCACCCGGAGCCGAACTTCTTCATCGCGGGGATGAAGTCGTACGGCAGGGCGCCGACCTTCCTGCTCGTCACCGGCTACGAGCAGGTCCGCTCGATCGCGGACGAACTCGCGGGCGATCACGCCGCCGCCCGGCGCGTGCAGCTCGTCCTCCCCGAAACCGGCGTTTGCTCCACCGACATCGGATCCGCCGGAGGGAGCTGCTGCTCGTGACCGCGATCCGGCCGATGCTCCCCGAGGACTGGGCGGCGGTCGAGGCGATCTACCGCGAGGGGATCCTGACCGGGCACGCCACGTTCGAGGCCGAGCCGCCGACGTGGGAGGCGTTCGATGCGGGGAAACTCGACGTCGGGCGCCTGGTCGCTGTCGACGGAGAACAGATCCTCGGTTGGGCCGCGTTGTCGAAGGTCTCGGCCCGGCCCGTCTACCGGGGCGTGGTCGAGCACTCCGTCTACATCGCCGCCGCCGCACGTGGCCGCGGCGTCGGTTCGATCCTGCTCGCCGCGCTCATCGCCGCGGCGGACGACGCGGACCTGTGGACGATCCAGTCGAGCATCTTCCCGGAGAACACCGCCAGTCTCGCCCTCCACGACCGTGCGGGATTCCGGCGCGTGGGCATCCGGGAGCGCATCGCGCAGATGACGTATGGGCCGGAGGCTGACCGCTGGCGCGACACGATCCTCATCGAGCGGCGGCGCCCGTGAGGCCGTGACTCGTCCAGGATCCGCGTGTATCGTGATCGTCACAACGGGCCGGTTCCCGGAACGTTGCCAGCCGAAGACCCCGCCTAGCGGGGTCTTCGTTTTTAAGGCGTCCAGATCCAGTCGTGCGACGTCGACGCGGCGATCAGTCCGCTCAACCGCGCCATCGTCGCCGCGGACTTCGGGTGCGTCTCCGTCACCGTCTGGCGGCGCCGATGCAGATAGACCGCGAGGTCCACTGCCTGCAAACCGGCGGCGTTCCTCGAGGACGCGAACTGGATCGGGGAGGAAATCAGGTCGAGCTTGCTCGGTCGGTAGCCCGGCGTTCCCAGCAGCTGGTAGCTCTCGAACTGCCGCCGATGCTCTTCCTGCGTCGCGATCTCGTCAGCGACGACGATCACCTCCTCCGTGTCGGAAGAGAAGACGTAGCGGCGGTACTCATTCACCCGCTCGAGCAGGTGCTGCAACACGACCTTGTGCGGCTGCTCCGGGTACCGATACCGAGCGTTCAGACGCTTCACGTCCACACCGCGGAACAGGTAGCGGACCTCGGCCTCCTGCGCGATGCGCAGCGCGGCCGCGTAGATGCCGGCCGCCTCACGGTGCTTCCCGCGCAGAGGCGCCCACTCGCCGGCGCCGCCCATCAGCTCGTGCCCGTGGAACTCGACATCCGTCGGGACCCCGTGGTCCACGGCGATCTGCTCCCGGAGAGCGGCGTAGCCCTGCTCGAGCTGCTCCCACTTCTCCTGCGTGGTCACGGCAGCGCCGATGAAGTAGAAGTCCTGTGTGTAGGACTCGTCCACGTACGCGATCAGCATCCGGTCATCATGTCAGCGACCTCCGCCACCACGAGCGGTAGAACAGCGCGTGCGGGCCGCTGCGAACGGCTCGCAGACGTGAGCATGTCGCGGGAGCACTGATGCTCGGGGTGCACGGAGCGCACCTGATCGATCTGTCGTCACTGGTGTTGTCCGCGGGAGCGGAAGATGCACTCGGTCGAGCAGAGCTCGTCCCGGTCGGGGCACTCGGCGAGGTCGTGGTCGGCGCGATCGAGGCGAGAGCGCAGCTCGTCCAGTCGCGCGCGCTTCTCGTCCAGCTGCCGGACTCGTTCCGCGAGGAGCGGGCGGAGAGCGTCGCGGACGTCGGTGCAGGAGGTGGTTTCAAGGGCGCGCAGGTGACGGCCGATGTCCTCGAGCGGGAGGCCGAGTTCCTTGCTGGACTCGATGAGGTCCAGGCGGGCGAGCACGTCGGCGTCGTAGTCGCGGTACCCGTTGCTGCTGCGGCCGGGGGTGATGAGTCCGATGGACTCGTAGTACCGCAGCGCCGTCGCGGAGACGCCGCTGCGCTTGCTGACGTCCGAGATCCGCACACGCCCGACCCTACGGCGCGAACCCCGCTTGACCTTCAACCGGCTCGAACGTTTACCGTTGCACCCCGTGCCCTTCCTTCTTCCCGGTGTGCTGTCGTGAGCGCCCTCGTCGCCTGGCTCGAACACCGCCAGATCCCGCTCTACCTCGCCGCGATCGCCGCTGGAGCTGCGCTCGGACTGCTGCTGCCCGCCGCGCACAGCCTGGAGATCGCGATCGAGCCGGTGCTCGCGCTGCTGCTGTTCGCCACGTTCCTTGGCGTCCCGTTCGCTGCGATCGGCCGGTCGCTGCGCGACGGTCGTTTCCTCGCCGCGGTCGGGGTGTTGAACTTCGTCGTTGTGCCCGTCGTCGCCTACGGCCTGTCCCGGTTCGTGGCCGACAGTCCCGCGCTGCTGTTCGGGGTGCTGCTGGTGCTGCTGACTCCGTGCATCGACTACGTGATCGTCTTCGCCGGCCTTGCCGGCGGCGCCTCCGATCGGCTGCTCGCCGCGGCACCGCTGCTGATGCTCGCGCAGATCCTGCTCCTCCCGCTATACCTGCTGCTCTTCCTCGGACCGGAGGGCGTCGCCGTGGTCGAGATTGGTCCGTTTGCGCGCGCGTTCCTGCTGCTCATCGTCGTACCACTCACCGCGGCCGCTCTCGTGCAGGCCCTCGGTCGGCGGCACTGGGCGGGCCGGGTCATCGAGTCCACGATGCTCGGGCTCATGGTGCCGCTGATGATGGGGACCCTGTTCGTGGTCGTCGCCTCCCAGGCCGGCGCCGTCGGCGCGGTCGCCGGACAGCTACTCGTCCTCGTCCCGATTTACGCCGGCTTCCTCGTCGTCATGGCCGCCGCCGGTCTGGGCGTCGCGCGGCTCTTCCGCCTCGAGTACTCCGCGACCCGCGCACTCGTGTTCAGCGGCGCGACCCGCAACTCCCTCGTCGTCCTGCCGCTCGCGCTCGCGCTGCCCGCATCACTTGCGCTCGCTCCGGTCGTCGTCGTCACGCAGACCCTCGTGGAGCTCGTCGGCATGGTCGTGTTCGTCCGGCTGATCCCCCGGCTCGTCCGCGACCCGACGGGCACGCATGTCAGAGGCGCATGATCAGCAGATGAGATTCGAAGTTCTCCACATCGACGCGTGCCCGAACTCAGCGGAAGCGATCGGGCGCCTCCGCGAAGCTCTCGTCGCCACAGGGCACCCCGATGCGGTGGTCGAGACCCGACTGCTGCGAACGCCGGAAGACGCCGCGGATGCACCCTTCGCCGGATCACCAACGATCACCCTCGACGGGACCGACCTCTTCCCCACAACCGGGCGGACGAACGACCTCGCCTGCCGCGTCTACGCGACTCCAGTTGGACTCGCGGGGGCGCCGACAACTGCGCAGATCATCGACGCGATCACCCCTCGTGCCCACTGACACTCCTCTGACCTGCTCGTGCTGCGGCCGACCCAAGAACCGCCGCCAGCTCCACCAGCTCAACAACGGAGCCGCCTTCATCTGCCGCCGATGCGGACTATGGATCGCGCTTCGCCTCCGCCGGGACCACTGACGTAGGCGGAAGGTCCGCGAACGATCGTTCGCGGGACGCCAAGGTCGCCCGCGTCGTCCAGGTGCCCTTCGACCTGTTCAACCAGTCTCTTCAGCTCGGCGTGCTTCCGACCCGTTAGAAATGACTTCTATAGGCTTGCGGCCAGTGGAGCACGATTAGTCGGTAGAGATTGTGACTATCAGGCCGGACCAGTTGGACACAGGCAACCGCGTCGAGACGCTCTACACGATCAGCGCCGCCGCCCGTCGCGTTCAGCGCCGCCGCGCCACCGTCCGAGCCTGGATTCAACAGGGCCTCCTGCCCTTCGAGATGATCGACGGCGACCACGCGAAGTACATCAAGGAGGCCGACCTCCTCGCCGTCTATCGCCAGACGTTGACAACACGACGCCTGCGCCCGCGTGATGACGCCGGTCGCTTCATATCCCGGATCTAGGTCCGACCGTCCACCCCACCTCGTGTCCCTCCAGCTCGTGATCGATCCGTACCGGGGAGTTCTGGGTGCCTTCTTCCGAACACGGCCAAACCCGCCACGTCGCCGAGCTACGCTTGCCGCTAGTGGCGCAAGACTCAGAACCTCGCATCTGGACAACTGCCGACGACTGGACGATGGTCCCTCGTTCGCCAGACGAGGCCGCGCACGACCTCTACACGCTGAGCGCCGCAGCGAAACGGATCCGGAAGCGCCGCGCGACGATCCGTGCGTGGATTCAGCAGGGCCTTCTCGACTACTACCAGCGCGAAGGCGATCACACGAAGTACGTGAAGCTCAGCGAACTTCAGGCCGCCTACCGGAACCGCCTCACCGCACTCCGAAGCCGACCCCGCGACGACGACGGCCGATTCACGCCCTGGACTTGACCAACTCCATACCGTCCACCCCAAAATCTAAAGTGGGGATCGTGGCATGTGCTGCCGCATTTCATTCCTCTTCGCTCGCCGTTTCGGATCCTTGACTTCTCCCCGGACGCGAAATCTGTATGCTCGCGCTAGGCCGCGAACTGGCTCACGGCTTGTGCGAGACATGGCCGATACCGCAAACTAGTACCGCTTGTTACAAGTGCGCCCAGACCAGCCGAACGGCTGGTCTTCTGCGTTAATGGACGACGCAGCGATCACACCCCGCGGCTCGACCGCGACGCCCTACCCACCACGACCGCTCCACCGAAACCACGCCGGCCTCGAGCCGGCTTTTTTCATGCCCGGCCCGGATTTGAGCAGCACCAGCTCTCCTGGCCCCCTCCTCATCTGACTACACACCTGGTTGCTAGTAGTCAGTGAAGCCGAGCCGACCGGCTCGGTGTCGAACGGACGCGCTCGCGCGTCCCCCGCGGAGAGGTTCGTCATGTCGATCCTGCTTCCCGAGTCACCGGAGGAGGTGAACTTCCTGAACGCCTTCGCTGAGCAGCTCCCCGAGCTGTTCGCGATCGCCGTCTTCGCTCCGCTCGTCTACATCGTCGTGCTCGGCAAGAACGGCGCTCCCGCGAAGCGCATCAAGAAGATCGCCAAGGCCCTCCGCCGCCCACCCCAGGCGTAGCGGACTCGAAAAAGCGCACCTCCTTCGCGGAGGGGAGAGCTCTGTCTTCGACCGACTCGAAAAACAGTAGCTTTCCGAGACGTGCCATCCGGCGGTCGTCCCGCACTCCGGAGGTCCGGGTTCTCGGACGTCGGCTGTCTCGAAAAGACATCTTGCCGTATTTCGTCTCAGGAGGGGACACGGAGGGTATTTCCGAGTCAGAATGAGGTCGTGAGGCTTCTGGGTTATACGCGTGTGAGTACATCGAGTCAGGATGCGCAGCTGCAGCTCGACGCGCTCGTCGCCGTCGGCGTGCAGAAGCGCGACGTCTTCGCGGACGTCACCTCGGGGAGTAAGACAGCGATTGAGCGGACCGGGATGAAGAAGCTCCTCGAGTACGCCGAGGACGGCGACACCGTGGTCGTGTGGCGAGTCGACCGGCTTGGCCGCTCCCTGATCGACGTGCTGAACACGGTGAACCTGCTGCGCGAGCGCGGAGTGCAGGTCCGGTCGATCTCGGACGGCATCGATCCGTCGACATCGACGGGCCGACTGATGCTGAACATGCTCGCCACGCTCGCGGAGTACGAGCGAGAACTCATCGTGGAACGGGTCAACGCCGGCATCGCGGCCGCCCGCGCGAACGGGACCCGGTTCGGCCGGCCTCTCTCGGATCCGGTCGTGATCGCGGACAAGCTCGCGATCGCCGCCGACGCTCGCGCACGTGGTCGCACCGCTGAGGACGCTGCTCGTCTCGTCGGGTGGAGTCGCGCGACGCTCTACCGCCACCAGCAGGCCCACACCGCCCGCGAAGACGCAGCGGTCTAGCCCGCGGCCCTCTTCACAGCGATCCACCCTGGCCGGTTGTGCAGGCGACTTCGAGCATCTGAATGTTCACGGTCGTCTGCACGAGTGCCGAGACGGCGCGAAGAGTTGTGCAGAGGAGCGTGAAAACCGACAGGCGCTCGATGTCGCGTCTGCGTGTACCGGTCACCGATCCCCTTACGGGATGCTGGTGGGATGGATGAAACCATGCTGGATGTTGTGACGGGGATCGCTCTGCCGGCGGCCGCGATCGTGATTTCGACGCTGGTCGCCGTTGGTCTAGCCGCGTCAGAGCGGAAAGCCGCGGCCACCGCTCGGGTAGAGGAACGAATCGACGCCGCCTTCGTTCGCGCTCTCACTGCTCTCGCGATCCTGAACACGATCAACCTGCGAGCGGAGTCGGTTGCGGAGCCGCTGCGAGAACTTCGCGTGAGCCTCACCCTTCTAGAAGCACTGAGCACACACGCGGACGGCAACCTCCTAGGCGAATGGTTTGAAGCCGAACGGGTGGCAGGAAACGAGCAAGTGGCCGAGTCGATGCGCCGGCTCCAACTGGTGCCGTCTCCGCTGCGCACGGATGCCGACGTAGAACGCGCTCTGGCCGCGGGCGGTCCCGTGAACACCTGGGCGCGCGACTTCGCGAACCGCCTCCGCGACTGGCACCGTCGAGGCGCGTCCGACGACGAGATGAGGGCGCACATCGCGTCAGCCAGGGCGCTGCACCCCGGGACGAGCGCGGTCTAGATCACACGGCAACGCGGACGTCTCGTCGTGGACACGTCCAGCCTGCGGTGAGAGGGTGAGGGCATGTCGAAGCCTCGGACCAAGCTGGCGCGTGCCGCGCTGATCAGCAACGGCATGGTCTGGTTCGGGTTGTCGCTGATGCTCTTCTCCATCGCCGGCGAGCAGACCTATGCGGCCTTCAACGGCACGTGGTTGAACGTGCTCGGCTGGTCGTTGATCGTCCTCGTCGCCGCGGGTCTGGCGGTGGTCGGTGTGATCGAGAACCGGAACATCCGGGCGGGGAAGAAGTTCAAACCGCGTCCTCGCAGCTGACTCCCGCTCGAGCACGAGGCCGTTCCACGTGCTCGGGTGGGGGGTCGAGGGGGCTCTCCCCCTCGTGGGCCGGCGCCGCCGGTCCGCCGCCCTCTAGGCGCCCACGTCGGCCTCGGGTGCGACGATGGGAGCATGTGGGAACTGGCACACCGGACGCGCGCTGAATCGGCATCGACGGTGGTGCAGAGCAACGCGGCGACGTCGGCCGCGGCGATCGCGGAAGTGCGCGCGGCGATCCCGGAGGATCACGTCATCCTCTACGTGCTCCGGATCGGCTGAGCGGTCGCGCTACTCCGCTGCGGGCGCAGCGCTGCGGCGCGGTGCGCGCTGCGTGGTCGTCGTGACGACGGCGGTCGCGCGTGTCAGGTTGGGGCCGATCGCATCAGCTTCGAGGACGCGGCCGGTGCGGCGGTTCTCACCCTCACCCCAAGAGACGGTGCGCTCGTAGCCGACGACGATCACGGCGTCTCCCTTCTGGAGGGAGGCCAGCACGTGCTCGCCCAGCTCGAACTTCGCTTCCACGAAGTGAGTCGTGGGCGCCTCGTGCGGGGTCCATTCGCCGCCGCGGTATTCGCCGGTGTTCTCGATGACGCGCAGCTTCACGATCTGCACGCGGCCCGCCTGCACGGCCTCGGGGTCGGTGGCGAGGTTCCCGGTGATCGTCCTGGTGCTCATCTGTCGTCTCCTGCTCGTGCGGTTCGTGGGTCCCATCGCCGTCGACGGGCTCGGGGTCGCGGGCTCGGCCGCGGGGGTGTCTGCGGGCTCCTCGGTGGGCAGCTCGATCCCCCAGGATGCGAGCGCTTCGCGCCGGGTGATTTCCACGGGCGGCTCGGACAGCGCTCTGCGCTGTTCGAGCTCGGCGCGGGTCACGTACTGACCGGGGATGCGGCGTTCGTCGCCGTAGGCGGCGCGGTAGAGCCGGTCGGCGTCGTTCTCCAGCCGGTCCACCTCGGCCTGACGGTCCGCGAATCCGGCGAGGTATCCGGCGCGGAACTCGTCGCCTGGGATGTCGCCGGTCATGCCGCGTGCTTCTCGATGAGGTCAGGACGGAACCCCGACCAGTGGTCCTGATCGCTGGCGACGACGACGGGAGCGGCGGAGTAGCCCAGCTCCTCCATGACGTACTCGAGCGCGGCCGGGTTGGTCGTGAGGTCCACGACCTCGTACTCGATGCCCTTCGCGTCGAGCGCGCGGTAGGTCGCGGTGCACTGCACGCACGACGGCTTCGAGTAGACCGTGAGCATCAGTCGGCCCACCCGTCCGACTCGTCGCCGCGGTGCGGGTCGTGCTCGTCGTTGAGCCGGGTCCAGGCGTGCAGCTCGGCCCACTGCTCGGCGGCGTCGGTGTGTCCTGCCTCGGTGAGGAGGTCGATGATCGGCGTCGCGCGTGCGCACGTGAGCGTCGGGGCGATCGCTTCCGCGACGGCGGGGTCCGAGAGAGTCACCGCGAACGTCGCCACGGCCGCCTGGTAGATCGCCACCGCGTCGGGGGTGGCCTGCTGCTCGCTCATCGCTCCGATCCTCCCTCAGCGTGGTGCCGATCGCCCTCGTCGTCGTCCGTGGCGTGCTCCGCGATCCACAGGTCCGCGGCCTCGTCACGTCCGAATGCTCGCAGGAGTCCGGCCAGCGCGTCGACCTCGGCACAGCTGAGTCGGACGGCCAGGTCGTCGGCGGTGTCCCCGTGGGAGAACACGGAGGCGAACTCGGCAACCGCGTCGAGGAGGGTCGGCTCCTCCGCCGCGGGGCTGGTGGTGATGGTGTCTGACATGGCGTTTCCTCCTCGATGGTGGTGCGGGCTACTGCTGGGTGCGGGTGAGGGTGTCCACGAACATGACGCCCTCGGTTCCGGGGATCGTGGCGGTGTGCGCGAGCGCCCAGCCGTTGCGTGCGTGGGCGGCAAGGTCCTCGTCGCGCTCCGCGATCTTGCGGAACTGGGTGCGCATCCCCTCCTCGGTGGCGGCCGGGACGAAGGTGCTGACGGTCGTGATCTGCTGCATTTCTCTTCCTCTTCCTCATCGTTTTTTTGCCATGATTCTCAATCAGGTTTGTCAAGCCAGCGGGGGTGGTCTGGCTCGCCTGTTCTTCCTTCTCTCCCAGCGTTTTTTTGCCTGGAAGGCACGTAGTGCCGAGCAGAGGCGGAGGCGGGAGCGCAACCCGGAGGGCGGCGGAGGAGAGGTTGTCGGCGCGATGTGAGGGAGCGCAGCGACCGCGTGGCGGGAACCTCGGAGGAGCCGGCCGCGCAGCGGCTTGCGTGGACGCCGCAGGCCCGTACGCTGCCGAAGGCTTCCAGGCAAAAATGCGCGCAGCGCACACCACAGCGCCGACCGAGGTCGGCGTCTGCTTGCTTGCGGAGACTTCCGCCGAGGGGGTTCGATCGGCCAGAGGACGAGCCTCTACTGGGAGGCTGTCTGCTCTTGAGCAGGAGCGCGCCGAGTGGCGTCCGCCTCGTGGCGATACAGCGAAGCCCGATCCCACCTGACGAGGTGGCCCGGATCCTCAGCAGTACGGCCGCGGGTACCGTTCCCTGGCGGTCTGCGTGCTCGTTCGCCTCGGTCTGCGCGGGGATGGAGAGCAGCGCGCTGCCTCGGGCCTTCACGCGAAGGAGCGCGCAACGGATCGTCGCTCTCGCTGAAGCCGCCCGCCGCGCGGATGCTCTCCCAGCGATCTTCTCGCCTCGTTGAACGTCCGCGACTGCTGTGTCGTGTCCTCGGTGGGACCACCTCGGCCCCCGCACTACAGGAGGCATCATGCTCAAGCGAATCGCGACCACTGTGACCACTGCGGCGTTCGCCGCCGTCCTTCTCGCCGGATGCTCGACGGCCGCCGGCTCGGCCGCCTCGTCGGAAGCGCCGGCCGACAGCCCTTCCGCCACCGCCTCCGCCTCCGCTGAGACGGCGGCTCTCACGACGGCGTCCTCGCCGCTGGGCGAGATCATCACGGACGAGGCCGGCTCCACCGTCTACACGTTCACGAAGGACACGCAGAACTCGGGCAGCAGCAGCTGCTACGACGAGTGCGCCACGACCTGGCCGGCCGTGTCGGCGTCCAGCACGACCGCCGCGGACGGGATCACCGCAGAGGTCGGCTCGATCACGCGCACCGACGGGACGACCCAGCTGACCGTCGACGGATGGCCGGTCTACCGGTTCGCGAAGGACACCGCACCGGGCCAGGTCAACGGGCAGGGTGTGAAGGACGCCTGGTACGTCCTCCTCCCCGACGGCACGATGAACAAGGAAGCCGCGGCCATGAGCACCTCCACCCCGGCGTCCTGATGCGACGGCGACCCGTCCCCGCGCGCAGCGATGCGCATCGCCCGGACGGGTCGCCGGTTCTCGACAGGCAAGGACGGAAAGGGATGACCGGCAGTGATCGCAGCAACCGAGATGAGGGAGCGCGCCGTGGCGCTTCGAGGCGGTGAGCACTGTGCCCCGCCCCGTCGATGAGCTCCTGGCCGCGCTGTACGAGAGTCACGGCCCGGCGTTGCGACGCTTCGTGCAGAACCTCACTCGGAACGCGGCGCTGACGGAGGACGTCGTGCAGGAGACGATGGTCCGGGCCTGGCAGCGCCCGCAGGTCCTCGAACGCGACGCCGACGCCGCGCGCGCGTGGCTGTTCACCGTCGCCCGCAACCTCGTCATCGACGACGCCCGCTCCGCTCGGAGCCGACGCGAAGTGCCGGCGAAGGACGAGGACGGCGGCGGCGCCGTCCCCGATCGCACCGACGCGGTCCTGGACAGCATCCTCGTCGCCGACGCTCTCGCCTCGCTGTCGGTGGAGCATCGTCGGATCGTGGTGGACGCGTACTTCCTCGGACACACCGTCCCCGAGATCGCCCGCCGGCACTCCATCCCCGAGGGAACAGCGAAATCCCGATTGCACTACGGACTGCGCGGACTGCGACTGGCTCTGCAGGAAAGGGGCGTCACCCGATGAACGACCACCACGGAAGCTCTGCGACGGAGGACGAGTACCGCGACTGGGACGCGTCCTACGTCCTCGGCGCTCTCCCCGCGGATCAGCGACTCGAGTACGAGCAGCACCTCAGCGGCTGCGCGGCCTGCCGCGCGGCCGTGGCAGAGCTGGCAGGACTGCCCGGCATCGTCGGTCGCCTCTCCGTCGAGGACGCTCTCGCCATCAGCGCATCGGACGACGGCGAGGAGGCGCCGCCGTCGATGGTGACGCTGCCCGCCATCGCCCACCGTGTCCGGACGCGCCGACGTCGGCGCCGGCTGGTGACGTCCCTCGCCGTCGCGGCCGCCGTCACCGCCTCCGTCTTCGGAGGCGTCGCTCTCGGCACGGGCATCGCGGGCGCTCCCGTGGCGAGCGAGGCGACCCTCGAACCGATGGACCCGATCGCGGCCGATCCCGCTCTCGCTGCGGACATCGAGGTCGAGGGGAAGCCGTGGGGCACCCGGCTGGAGTGGAGCTGCACTTACAGTGGTGACGCGCCCGCCGACGCGGAGTACGAACTCGTGATCACCCGCACAGACGGCAGCACGATCACCGTCGCCACCTGGACGGCGGCCGGGCAGCGCGCCGTCGACCTGGCGGCGTCCACGGGCATCGCCCGGTCGGAGATCACCGGTGTCGACATCAGGGTCCGCGGCACGAACACTCCCCTCGTCCGCACCGACACCTGAGACACCATCCACCCGCAGGAGACACCGACACTGCCCGCGGTGCCGCGGACACCGGACAGGAGCAGACCATGAGCACCGAGACCACACCGCTGCACATCACCCGCGAGGGCCCGAGAAGCTTCATCGGCCGCAACGCGCGAGGAGCCGAGGTCCGCATCGGCGGGTCGGACGCCGACGGCGTGTTCTCGCCCGGCGAGCTGCTGCACCTCGCCCTCGCCGCCTGCGGCATGCTCTCCTCGGACCACCTCCTCGCCAGCCGACTCGGAGCCGACTTCGAAGCGACCACCGACATCACCGCGACCAAGCCCGAGAACGAGGACCGCTACGACTCCATCACCGCCGTGATCCGCGCCGACCTGTCGGCGCTCGATCCCGAGCGGATCGCCTCACTGTCCGAACGCACCCACCGGGCCGTGGATCGCCAGTGCACCGTCGGCCACACGCTCGAGCACGGCGCGGCGTACACCGTCGACATCGTGGACGACCAGGCCGCTCCCGTCAGCGGTCCGCGGACCGGGACCGTCTGAGATCAGCGCCTCATCGGTCACGACGACCGGTGCCGACCGAGCCGCGGACGTCTCCCTTCAGTGCCGTCAGTCTGCGATTCGCCGACCGGATCCGAGACGATTCGCGAGGCGGAGCGCGTTCACGGAGCGGAGGTGCTGGTCGGCGCGGTGACGTCCGTTGGCCGGTGAGGGGTGCGGTGCCGCGAGTACGGGGACGACACGGGGATCATCGTGCAGGGTCAGATAGCGCATGACCCCGTCGAGCGCCACGGTCCCGTAGGTGACGACGGCGCCGAGCGCGGGCAGCAGCTCCAGCAGCTCACCGAGCGCGAGCCGACCCTCCTCGATGTCCGCGGGGCCGACGCGGCCAGGGATCTCCCACGGGATGAGGTTCCATCGGAGGTAGTGGTCGCGGGAGAGTCCGGACTCGATTCGGGCCGCCCGGAACGCGGCGGCGGTGGGCCCGAGGTTGTCCTCACTGCAGACGGCAGCGGATCCCGCGGCGATCGTCCGAGGGCCGGGTGACTGCATCAGCACCAGGACGCGACTGGCGGTGCCGCCGGAGCAGGGATCGAAGCCCGGAACGAAGCGTCCGGTCGCGTCCGCGGTACTCCGCCAGGTCTCGGCGAGGGCGTTCAGGGTTCCGACATCCACGATGGTCCTCGATCCCGGTCAGGCCGGCCGCGGTGGTGCGAGCAGGGTTCCGCGGATCACGGAACCGTGGAACGTGCGGGCGGCGACGAAGATCCACGCGGCGACCAGGCCGACGTAGTAGAGCACCGCGAGGCCGGCGACAACCGTGAGACCGGAGTGCAGGGCGAGGCCGTTCAGTCCGGTGACGCAGGTGCCGACGGGGAACGTGAACGACCACCACGTCAGGCTGAACGGCAGGTGCTCCTTCGCGGTGCGGAGGGTGATCGCGAGGGCGATGACGGTCCAGAGCAGTGCGAAGCCGAGCATCGCGAAGCCGTACACCAGAGCCACGACCAGCAGCGCACGCGCCATGCCGGCGTCCACGACGGTGGGCGCGTTCGAGGCGAGCAGATTCACAGCGGTGATCGACTGTCCGACCGGACCGAGGACGATCCACAGCGTCGGCACCATCCCCGCCGCTCCGACCTTGTGCTGCGCGAGCCGGTTCCAGATCAGGGTGATCACCACCAGCGACGCGACCAGGCTGAGGCCGAAGAAGCCGTAGCAGGACCACAGGAGCGTCTCCCGCGCTTGCCCGGCGGGCGCGTACGGCAGCAGCAGTGCGCCGGTGGAAGCGGACACCATCGGCGGAACGATCGGCATCAGCCAGCCGCCGAACGCCGAATCGGGCTTGTTCTCATGCCGGGTGAACGCGAGGTAGGGCACCAGGACCGCCGTCACCAGCCCGCCGAGAGTCCCCGCACCCCAGAGCACCCAGTCGATGGTGACAGCGGCCGGCAGGCCGATCCAGTCCTTGCCGAGGAGGAGGGTCCCCGCGCCGACAGTGAGGAACGCCATGGGCGGCGCGCCGTAGAAGTGCGAGAGCACGGGATTCAGGTGGTGCCTCACCGCTGTACCGCGGTAGCGGACCCAGTGCAGCCCGGTCGCGACCGTCAGCGCGACGAGCAGCAGCGCGGCGATCGCCCAGACGACGGTGGCCCCGGTGCGGAGTCCGGGGAACTGGAGTGGCAGGGACGCGGCGGCGACCGCGACGATGCCGGTGCCCATGATCGACGCGAACCAGTTCGGCGTCAGGTTCGACACGATCAGTCCCGGATGCTCCAACTCCCGGAACAAGCGCCTCGACCGCGGAGGATGCCCGATCGAGGAAGATGCGCGGGCGGGGGAGAAAGTTGTCATGCCTCCAGCCTGAGCATCGCCGGCACCAGCCGATACAGCGATCGTCTTGGCGGGGCACAATGAGGGCTTGTGGCGACGCGGCGATTGACGGACCGGATCCTGGATCTCGACACGCTGGAGGTGCTCGAACGCATCGCCGAGGCGGGCTCGCTCTCCCGCGCCGCCGAAGACCTCGGCGTCACCCAGCAGGCCGTCTCGGCGCGTCTGCGGGTCGCGGAGCGCGCCATCGGGCAGCCGCTCGTGCGCCGCTCTCCGACCGGGTCCCTGATGACCGACGCGGGCCGGCTCGTGCTCGAGCTGGCCGGCCCGGTCCTCGAGGCGTCCCGCCGCCTCGAGGCGGGCGCGGCAGCACTGCGACAACCGACCGGCTCACTGGTCCTCGCGGCGTCGCAGACCATCGCCGAACTGCTGCTCCCACGCTGGCTCCTCGAATTCCGACAGCGCACACCCGAGGTGAGTGTGCAGCTGATCGCCGGCAATTCAGCCACGGTCACAGAGCTCGTGAGATCCGGTGCCGCGCAACTCGGATTCGTCGAGACACCAGCGTCCACGGCCACGCTCTCCTCTCACGTGGTCACGGAGGACGAACTCGCTGTCGTCGTGGCACCCGACCACCCCTGGGCACGCGCGGCGAGTATCAGCGCCGAGGACTTGGCCGGCACCGCACTGCTGACACGAGAGGAAGGCTCCGGCACCCGGACGACCCTCGAAGCATGGCTCCACGACGCCGGGCTCGCACCCACGACTCCCGCCGCGATCCTGGAGACGACGGCGATCATCCGAGCGAACGCCCGCGCCGGCATCGCGCCCGCCGTCATGAGCATCCTCACCGTCGAAGCAGATCTCGCCGCGCGCTCACTGATACGAGTGCCCCTCCGCGGACCAGCACTCGTGCGACCTCTCCGCGCCATCTGGTCCGATCGCATCGGGTCGTCCGCGGCGGCGTTCCTGGAGATCGCGCACGAGATGCGCTGACCGGTGCACGGCTCGTCGCAACGCCGATCACGCCAGCGGCCGTGTCTGCTCGAGCTGGAAGGCGGTTTTCCGCCTTAGCAACCGGAGGGCGCAGTGCAACCCGCAGGGCGAGGGGGGAGAGAGTTTCGGCGCGAAATAAGGGAGCGCAGCGACCGCGTGCTGAAAGTCTCGGAGGAGTCGGTGGCGCAGCCACTTGAACGGAGCCCGTAGGTAGCTACGACCGCAGCGAAGCGGAGGGAGCCGCCGAAGGCTTCACGGCAAAAAAGGGTGTGAGCCCGCAGGGCGACCAACGGCGGCCGGCGCAGCCGGTCGACCTCCGGGCGTCGCTCCGTCGACGCTGCGCGGGCGGAGCTCGCGCCCCGCCGCCGGCGGAACATCGGGGAGTGTGAGGGGGTCGCCCCTCACGGGCCGGCCCGGTCCGGGGCGGCCCGCGCCCGCGCTCAGAGGGTGAGGGTGTGCAGGATCAGGACGGTGGAGCCGATGGGCTTTCCGAAGTCGGTGTAGTCGAGGGTTTCGCGGCGGTTGCTGATGAGGTCCAGGGCCACCAGCTCCTCCTCGGACTCATCGCTCATGCCGCCCGGGTCGTCCTCCCACTCGCGGAGGGTCTGACGATCGGCGTCGAGGACTCTCCACAGCCCCCAGACGTGGGCGACGGGGCCGGTCGTCTCGTACTTGAACACGAGGGCGGTAGCGGTGGGCCAGGCGTGCGCGGCCGCGGCGACGATCAGCGCTCGCGCGGCCGCGGCGATCGCGTCGAGGTCGCCGGTCGCGGTGGCGGCGGCGACGGCGGCTTGCGCATCGCGCAGCGCCGGGGTGTGTCCCCACACGTCGACGTCGACGGCGGGTGTCGTGGTGGTGGTCATGGCGGGCCTTTCTGCAGGAGTCGGGAGCGGGGGTGCGGGGACCGGCGGATGCCGGTCCCCGCGGAGCGGCTAGCTGATCCCGGCGGCGTTAGCCGGGGTGCTCTCGCCCGTGACGACCTGCTCGACCGGGGAGAGCGCGTACTCCCACGCAGCGAGCTGGCGGAAGTGGGCGGCGGCGCGCTCGTCACCGCGTCGCCACGACTCCTTGCTCGTGTTCGCCTCCTGACCTCCGAGCACGACGGCCAGCGCGACCAGCCGGGCCTTCGCCGGGTTCGCCTCGACCAGCGCGGCGAGAGCGTCGGTGCGGTAGCCGGAGGGGCGGTCGATGCCGAGCAGCGTGTGGGCGAGGTCGCTGCCGTTGCTCATCCCCGACGACACCGCAAACCGGTGCGCGGTGAGCCCGAGAGCGATCACCCGATCCGCATCCTTCGGAAGCGTCTTGCGGCTGAGGAACGTGGCGATCCACTGGCGGCGGACCGTCTCGGCGGCAGTCCACGCCTTGTTGTTGGCGATGAGCACCTTCCGCTCGGCGGACTTCTCGACGCGCTCCTCCTCCGCCTCCTCGGGGGTGAGCGCCGCGGCGGGCACGTCGCCGCGGTAGGCGTAGGTGAATCCGGCCTCCGTGGGCTCCTGCACGAAGTGGGTCACGTCGATGTCGCCGTTCCAGCGGGTGTCGATGAGAGCCCCGCGAACCGGGATCGCGGCGATGTGCTCGGCGGTGACCTGCTCCCCGTCGGCGGTGCGGAGCTTGCGGAGGGCGACCCACGGGCTGCCCTCGCCGTAGGCGTCGGAGCGGGTGAGCACCTGGAAGCCGTTCGCGATCTGCTCCTGCTCGACGGCGGCGAGGCGTGCCTTCTCCGCGGCGTCCTCGCGGAGGCTCTGCGCGGTGTGCTCGAACTGGGTCGGGTCGTTGGTCGCGACCTCGATCAGGTGGGCGCGGGCGTCGGCGTCGTCCTCGAACTCCAACAGCACCGCGGCCTGGTCGAGAGTCAGCTCGTGCTCGTGGAGAACGGACGTGACGGTCGCGGACTCCGCGACGGCGAGGCCCTTCTTCACCGCGTCGGTCTTGGTTCCGGTGCGCTTGGCGATCTGCGAGGCGGTGATGCCCTCGAACGCGAGCTGCGCCCAGGCGGCGGTGCGATCCGCGGTGCTGAGTTCGGCGCGCTGGTCGTTCTCGATGATCTGCTGAATGATCCGGTCCGCGGTGGTGTCGTCGCCCTCCACGACGTAGACGGGGACCGTGGCGACTCCGGCCTCGCGTGCGGCGAGGGTGCGGCGCTGGCCTGCGCGGACGATGACGTTTCCGTGCTCGTCGCGGCGGGCAAGGATCGGGGTGATGACGCCGTTCTCGCGGATCGACGCGACGAAATCGCGTGTCACGGGGGCGCTGGTGCGCACGTTCGCCTCGATGACGAGGGTGGTCGGGTCGATGTGCTGAACGGTCCCGGTTCCGGTGGTGATAGTCACGATGGTTTCTCCTTGATCGGTGTGCGACCATTGAGGCGACGGGTTCCGTGGTGCTTCATTCACTACGGGGCTTTTGTCGTCTTCCTGATCGTTTTTCTTTGCCTCTCCGGCGAGTGAAAACCAATTGAGTGGAGTCGGCGGAGTGACGCCGATCACGGGCGAAATAAGCCCGCAGGGCGCGTCCGGGATCGGTGGCACGTAGCCGATGGAGCGAGATAGGTTGAAACCGCGGAGAGGTGAAGAAAACGGGGAATCCTGCCGCGTAGCGGCACCTCACCGGCGGTGCTCCGTCACCGCTGCGCGGGCGGAGCTCGCGCCCCGCCGAAGGTGGAACACCGGGGAGCGCGAGGGGGTCGCCCCTCGTGGCCGGCCCGAAGGCCGGCCCCTCCCCCGCTGGGTCAGTTCCAGCTCTCGGTCCAACCCTCGGGCGGGACGACGGCGTGCGGCTCGCCTGCGGCGTGGAGGTAGTACAGGGTGCTGCTGTAGTCGTCGTCTCCGCGGGTCATGCTCATCTGCTGGTGCTCGGCGTCCGTCTCGGCGGTGCTCCACCTGGTCGACACGTCCACGGCGTACAGGTCGCCGGAGTCGGTGACGAGCTGGCCGCATGCGGGGCAGCGCAGCGCGGGGTACGTCTCCCCGTCATCGGTCACCGTCTCGACGGTGAGGACGGGGGCCGCGGCCCACACCTGCTGGTGCAAGCTCTCGATCGTGGCGAGCATCGCGTCTGCGGTCGGGACGGGCGACAGGAACGCGATCAGCGCGGCCGCGTAGTCGCTTCCGTCGTCGGTGACGGGGAACCCGCCCGGGCATCCCTCCCCGGGCAGGGTCAGGGTGTTGCGGACGTGCGCGAGGATCTCGGCGTCCGTGGCGGCGGCGTCCTCGTCGGACTCCGCGCGGCGGGTGGTGAGGATGAGGGCGAGCTGTTCGGCGCTCGCGCGGCCGGTATCAGTGCGAGTCATGGTCAGGTCCTCTCAGCGGCTCAGGAACGGGGCGACGCGGCGGATCGCTGCGCGGCGAGCGTGGGTGACGCAGTGGCGGAACGAGCCGCTGGTGATGCCGTGCAGCTGGTCGGAGTGCCACGCCTCCCAGACGCCGGAGGGACGACGGGTGACGAGCACGGAGGGCGTCGTCTTGGGGTCGGTGCCCACGACGCGGATGCTGACCGCGCGAGTGTTGGCGAGCGTGAGATAGGTCTTGGCCGTGGTCTGCAAGTCGGTGGCGGTCTGCATGGTGTGGGTGCTCCCTCTGGCTGATCGTTTTTCTTTGCCTCTCCGGCGGGGAAAACCGTTTGAGTGGAGGCGGCGCAGTGACGCTGATAGCGGGCGAAATAAGCCCGCAGGGCGCGTCCGATAGCGGCGGCACGGAGCCGATGGAGCGAAATAGGTTGAAACCGCGGAGAGGTGAAGAAAACGCGGAGAATGGGCCGCATCGCGGCCTCCGATCGGCGGTGCTCCGTCGCCGCTGCGCGAGTGCAGCTCGCGCCCCGGAACGGGACATCCGGGGAGTGTGAGGGGGTCGCCCCTCACGGGCCGGCCCGGGGGCCGGCCCTCGCCTGCTCAGCTCGCGGCGGCCGTCTCGGCGGCTGCCTTCTCGGCGGCCGCGGCGCGGGCTGTCTCGACCTCGGCGGCGGTGTGGTGTCCCTGCACGTCGGCGTAGTTGACCTTGTAGGGGCGGGTTCCGTCGTTCCAGTCGAGCGCGACGGTCACGCTCTTGGGGTTCACGCGGGTCACGACGTGCCAGCCGAAACGGTGCTTGATCATGTCGCCCTTGGCGATCGTGTCGCGGCTGTGGATCGTGACTTCCCCGGCGGCGGCCTGCGCCTCGCGGACGGCGGTCCAGTAGGCGTGCTCGTCCTCGAGCTGCGCGCGCTGGGTGATCAGCCGCTCCCGGTAGGCGCCGGTCGCGGGCGCGGTCGTCTCGATGTAGCCGCCGCCGAAGTTGTGCGAGCTGCCCTCGATCTTCCGGCTGTACCCGCGAATGTCGGTCGCGATCCGCTCGATGCGGCGGGCGACCATCCCGGGCGCGTACCGGTGATCGGTGGTCTTGGCGGCGACGTCGGCGCGGGCGCGGGCGCGGGTGGCTTCGCGGTCGGCCTCGACGCTGCGGCCCATCGCGGCATCCGCCTTGGCGATCGCGTTACGGTGCCGGTTCTCGGAGTGGTGGCCGATCTTGATCGGCTCGCCGCCCTCGGGCAGCCGGTCGAGTGCGCGGCGCGCGGCCGCGTCGGCGGTGTCGGCGTCCGCGGCTCGCCGGTCGGCCTTCGCGTCGAGCGCGTCGACGCGGGCGGCCTGGCGCTCGATCTTGTCTGCCTCGGCCTCGGCGGTCGGGCGGAACGTCTCGTCGGCCTCGATCGTGACCTCGTGCCCGGCCTCGCGCAGGGCAGTCGCGGCGCGGTTGATGGTCCACCACTTCGGCAGGCGGTCGCGGGACTGCGGGACGTACCAGGCGCCGATGGAGCGGCCCCAGCGCCAGCCGGACGCCTTGAGGATCTCGGCGGTGCCGTCGCCGCGGCTGGTGCCCTCGATGAGGGTTCCGGCTTCGGGGGTGTGGGTGATGGTGAGCATGTCGGTTCTCCTTCTCGGTTCGGGGGTTCAGGCGTTGTCGCGGTAGTCGGCGGGCGTCTCGCTGCGGTCGTGCAGTGCGTAGGCGGCCGGGTACAGGTCGAGCGCTCGCGCGACGTCGACCGGGACGACGACGTAGGCGCCGGAGGCCATGTAGCCGACGCGATCCGCGGGCACCGGGTCGACGGGCTCGAAGTGCTGCAACGTCACCCCGGGAAGCCCCGCGCGACCCTCGCGGGTGACCAGGCGAACGGCGGGGGTCTGCTCGGTCACCGGGTCGCGGCCACCGGCGCCGACGATGACCACCTGACGGGCGGTCCGGCTGATGCCCTCCGCCCCGGGTCCGTGGTACTCGCTCTTGATGACCTCGGTACGGGTGCCGCGCTGCTGGCTCATGGTGTCTCTCCCTCTGGCTGATCGTTTTTCTTTGCCTCTCCGGCGGGGAAGACCGTTTGAGTGGAGGCGGCGGAGTGACGCCGATTCCGGGCGAAATAAGCCCGCAGGGCGCGTCCGGGATCGGTGGCACGCAGCCGATGGAGCGAAATAGGTTGAGACCGCGGAGAGGTGAAGAAAACGCGGAGAATGGGCCGCTGTGCGGCCTCCTCACGGCGTCGCGGAGCGACGCTGCGCGAGGACCCTCGCGCCCCCGGAACGGGTGTCTAAGACGCGCCCTGCGGGGTACAGGGCATGACAGAGCGCCCGGCACGCGAACCGCGTCGGGCGTGATCGTGCGGGCCGACTAGCGGCCGAGGCCTCCGAGTTCGGGGCCGCGGGCCGGCTTCCGGGTCGTGGGGAAGCTCTGAGCGGCTGCGGCGCGTGTCTGCACGAGGGCCGTGTCGACCAGGGGCCGTCCGAACGCGGTGCGGGACTTGTCGACGTCGATCGTGCGCGGTTGTCCCTCGCCGGGGGTGTTGAACCGGCGGAACCGCATCACGGTCGCTCCGGTTTCTGCAAGTTGTTCAGCGGCGAACTCCGGGAGGGAGCGACCCTCGGGGCCGGCGTAGACGTTGCGCGCGTACTCGCTGGGCACCCATCGGCCGCCGAGCTCGTCGGCGCCGGCGAGGGCGCGTTCGTAGGACTGCTGCCACCGTCCGGCGATGCGCGCTTCCGACAGCTCGAACGGCACCTCGACGTCGATCACTTCGACGCTGTAGCCGGCGGCCGCAAACCGTTGCCCCAGCTCGACTGCCTTCTCGGGCGAGGAGAGCACGGTGTCGATCACGACGTTCTGGCCGTCTCGCATCGCCACGTCGCGGAGCTGGGTAGCGAGTATCGAGGATTCTTCGTGCACGAGGGAGGCCAGCTCGAGCGGGAAGAACTTCTCCCCCGTCGCCTCGGCGGCGCGGACTTCCGGCGGCAGAATGGCGCGGTCGTAGCTGCCGTCCTTGATCGCCTCGGTAAGCAGCGCCCGCTTGAACTCGTCGGCATCGACGGTGAGCCACGCGCTGCGGTCGGCGCCGAGCACGTCCGCGAGGACCGTCGATTTTCCCGCTCCTGGCGGGCCGGCGAGGATGATCGCCTTCTTCTCCGAACGCACATCGGGGAAGTGGGCGCGGTACTCGTCCACGAGGCGGGCGTGCAGGAGTCGGCGGGCAGCGCGAGGCTGGACCGACCCATTCGACTCCCGGGTGAACCACTCTCGGTTGTTGACCGTCGCGTGCTCACTCGCAGGGCTCAGCGGGCCTCCCGCCCGAGCCCACGCGCGCACCGTCTCCCGGTGCGCGGCGATCGCTGACGAGTCCTGCCCCGTCACCGACCTTGCTCGCTGTAGCGGTCAAGGATCTCGTCGTACGCGGCCGCGTCGATCAGGTGCTCAGTGAGCGCACGTCCCACTTCTTCGAACTCCCCCGGGTCCAAAGTCGTCCAGTCGTAGCCGTCGCTGGGCGATCCGGGACGATACGGCCAGCGGCCAAGCTCATCGATGACCTGCTCCCGCGTCAGCTCTCCCGCGTCGTAGCGCTGGGCAATCTCGTAGGGCGTCGCGCCGGAGAATCCGGGACGCACGTCGGGCACCGCGGCCGCGGACTTCAACGCGCTGTTGACCGAGGGCTGCGAGATACCGATGTCGCGCGCGAGCTGCGACTGCGTGGTGCCTTCGGCCGCCGTGCGCAACGCGCGGAGGTACGACACGCGAGTCACGACCTGCAAGCTGCGCAGCCGGCGAACAGTGTCCCCATTGGGCCTCTCAGCGATCGACACGGCAACCACCTCCTATAGAACATTCTATCTCAGCGCGAGAGCCGCCGACAGTGGTTACCGTGCGTGCGCTGTTGCCAGCTCTCCCCAGTGCGTTGTCGCGCGCAGTGACAGCGCTTCGCGTTTCATCGTCCATACCGGTCCCTTGCGGATGCCGGCGAGGCCGAGCCCGACCGCGGAGCGGCCGTGACGCTTCGTCACGGCGTCGATCGTGGCGCCGATGCCCTTGGTGTCGAAGTCGTTGTCGAACACGTCGAGCAGGGCGTGAGAGCCCTTCGCGGACAGGTTGGTGAGGATCACGCCGGCGCGCACGTAGCGCGCGCCTTCGCGCAGTCTGGGCACGAGGGTGCCGGTGGCGGCCTTGACGATAGTCACCGGATCGTCGGTGGGGACGGGGAAGCCAGCCATGCCGCCGGCGGACTCGTAGGGCGCGTCGGCGTAGGGCGACGTCGACGCGAACACGCTCATCGTCTTGGTGACCGACCCCTGCGCTCGGAGGCGGTGCGCGGCGCGCTGCGCGTAGACGGAGAGCACCTGTTCCATGTCCGCGATCGTCGTCACGGGTGAGGAGAACGAGCGCGAGAAGATCAGCTGGTCCCGAACCGTGCGTGCGGCCTCGAGCGGGATGCAGTCGATTCCGCGCAGCTCGTAGACGGAGCGCTGCAAGACGACGGAGAACTTCTTGCGGATGAGCGCGGGGTCCGCGTCGCGGAGGTCGCGGATCGTGTGGATGTTCAGCTCTGCGAGGCGCTTGGCGGTGCGGCCAGCGACGCCCCACAGCTCGGTGACGTGCTGGGAGGCCATGAGGCCGTCCATCTGCTCGGGTGTGTACCAATCGGTGTCGCACACTCCCCCGAGGCTCGGGTGCTTCTTCGCCCCGCCCTTGTTGACGAACTTCGCGAGAGTCTTGCTCGGCCCGAAGCCGACGCACACCGGCAGGCCGACGTTCTTCGCGACGGCCGCGCGCATTGCTCGGCCGATCTTCTCCCGCTCCGTCACATCGCCGTCGACTCCGACGAAGCTCTCATCGATCGAGTACACCTCCTGCCAGGCGGAGTACCGGCCCAGCAGCTCCATGACGCGCGCGGACAGCTCGCCGTACAGCTCGTAGTTGCTCGAGCGGGCGATGACCTCCGGGAGTCGGCCGGCTCTGATCAGAGGTTCGATCTTGAACCAGGGGGTGCCGTTCTCGATGCCGAGCTGCTTCACCTCGTCGGAGCGGGCGACCACGCAGCCGTCGTTGTTCGACAGGACGACGACGGGCCGCCCGCTCAGCTTGGGATCGAACAGGCGCTCGCACGACACGTAGAAGGAATTGACGTCGATGAGGCCGATGCGGCGCTCAGAGCGCACGGTGGAGCCGGTGCAGGCAGACGGTGACGACGCCCCACACCTGGAGGTCGCTCAGCTCGGGGACGACGATCGGGGGATAGTCGGGGTTCTCGGCACGCAGCACCACTCCCCCGCGGTGCAGTTCGAGCCGCTTGACGGTCAGCTCGCCGTCGAGAATCGCGATGACGACGCTGCCGTGGGTCGGTGTGATCGAGCGGTCGACCACGAGCTCGTCGCCGTCGCTGATGCCGGCGCCGGTCATGCTCTCGCCGGACACGCGGACGATGAACGTCGAGGTCTTGTCGCGGATCAGGTGGTCGTTGAGGTCAAGAGAGCCGTCGAAGTAGTCCTGCGCCGGCGACGGGAAGCCTGCGGCCACCGCGTCGCCGGTGACGAGGAAGGCGATGGAGACGGCCTCCTCGGCCGGTGTGGCTATGCGGTCCACGACGGTGACGCTCATGCCACCCTCCCTCGCTTAGTCGAACGTGTGTTCGAACGCGTTCGAGTGTATGTCGACTCCACCGACATGCGATCACGGCCCAGGCGGCGGGCGGCTCGACAGGTTTCGGTCGGGCGTGTTCTATCCAGATACCTATATAGGTATCTGGGTAGCTTGCTATCTGTGTAGGTATCAAGATAGGTTGCGACCATGCAGACGATGATGATCTACAGCGAGAGCGGTGGTGCGACCAAGAGCACCACCGCCGTCTCCCTGGCGACAGTGGCGGCGGAGGACGGCAAGCGCGTCATCCTGATCGACCTCGACCCGCGCGGGGCGACGACCAAGTGGCTCGACGCGCAGCCCGTCGACGTCGGCCTCGACGTCGGCGCGATCCTCGGCAACCAGGACCCGCGGGGGTGGGCGGACGAGCTGGCCGTGCCGTCACCGTTCCACGAGAACCTTCGAGTCATCCCGTCCGACCGCAGCGTGAGTGCCCGCGAGACGGACGACCCGGGGGAGGTCGGGCATCGTCTGGCCGACTCGCTCGAGGGAGTGCCTGCCGACCTGGTGATCATCGACTGCCCGAACCGCCAGGGCGGCTCACTGATCTTCAACGCTCTGACGGCGGCCGAATCGGTGATCTACGCGGCCACGCCGACCGCGGACGGCGTAGACGGGTTCCTGGGGGCACAGGAGAGCGTGATGCGCTACAACGCCACCAGCGGCCGCCAGGCGGTCGCTGAGGCCGGCATCATCGTCGGCGGCTACAAGGAGACGGTAACGCCGCGCGAGGCGACCCACAGCATCGAGCAGATGCGGGGGACGGGCCTTCTGCTGACGCCGCTCATTCCACATCGGACGATCGTGGGGGAGGTCCGGTACTCGCACGACTGGTACGGCCGCTTCCGCAAGGGAGCCCCCGTCGCCCAGGCATACCGAGAACTCGCACGAAAGGTGATCCGATGACCAACGAGGACCGCCCCCAGAGCCTTCCCGCTCGACGGGCACAGCCGGCGCCGGACCGGCGCGACCCGATCGACTCGAAGCCGCGCCCGGCGCCGGCTCCTGCTGTGGCCGCACCGGCGACGTCGGCCCCGGCGCGAACGGGTGCCACGGCTCCTCGTTCTCGGCCGCGGAAGGCGCCTACGGAGGTTCTGCACGCCGATATCGAGGCGGAGCTGTCGTACTACGTCGAGGACCTGCGCGTCGCAACAGGACGAACCAAGCGCGACATTGTGGAGTCGGCGCTGCGCGAGTACCGCGATCGCAACCCGCTGGCCTAGCCAGCCGCGTGGTACTAGATAGCCAGATACCTATATAGGTATCTGGCTATCTTGCTTTTGACGGGGCGTCAGAGCGTGGCTGCGCACCAGGTTGTGACGGCCTTCTCGAAGACAGCCGGGTCAGCGTTCCATTCGAGGGCGTGAGCGGAGGGCCGGGCGGGCACGAGAGGAGCCTGCTCGTGCGTCTGGCTGAACGCACGGGAGTCGCTGAACGGGGTGGTGCGGTCACCTTCGGAGTGGATCAGGAGTGCGGGCACGGGGACTTGCACTGACGCTCGGGTCCAGTCGAGAGCGTGGAAGTCCAACGGAACCGGCGACCCGAGGAGGCGGCTGAGGATCGGCGTCGCGAGGGCGGCTATGGCCGCGGAGGCGATGACGCGGGGGACGCCGGCATTGGCGGCGCTGTAGAGCACGCTGCTGCGCCAGCTGAGGACGGGGGAGACGAGGATCAGCCCGGCGATCTGCGAGCGGTGCGCCGAGCTCGTAGCGAGGCGCAGAGCGATCGACGCTCCGCTCGACCAGCCCACGAGCAGGACGCGGCGGGCTCCGCGCTCGAGCGCGAGAGCGATCGCGGCGTCGACGTCGGGCCACTCCGTCTGCCCCAGGGTGAAGGCATCCAGCGGCGCAGGCGGGCCTTCTCCGTCGCCTCGGAACGAGGGGACCAGTGAGGTGTACCCGGTCCTTCTGAGGGCGTGAACGGAGCGGAAAGCGCCGTCTCGTCCGGACAGGCTGCCGTGAACGTGGATCGCCCAGGTGCTCGCGGCGTCTCCGTCGCCGGGGAACAACCACGCGGGCGCGTCGCCCAGCTCAGTTGCGACCGGAACCTCCCGGGCCTCGGGGTCAAGTTCTTTCGCCGTGGCAAACACGTTGCCGATTGGTCGGCTGACGGAGCCGGCGGCGGGGGAGGGGCTGCCGGGAGGGACGGTCAGCGTTCGCTCGATGCCGTCCGCTCCGGTGCGCAGAATCGGGCCGAGAACAGCGTGCCGAGATTCGTCGTCGTAGAGCAGCCCGAGGGTACCGTCCTGCTTGGTGATCGGCGTGGGCGCGAGCACGATGCGATCGGGCGCCGGAACGGCGGCGATTGGTGTCGGCTTGCTGCGCTGGGGTCGGATGACGCGGCCGGCCACGGTCGCGACGATCCCGACGCCGGCGGCACCGACGACGGCGGCGGGGATCGCGATCCAGAGGGCTCCCACGAGGGCTACGCGGCCTTCCCGATGCCGTTGCCGCCGATGACCCGAGGGGTGAATGCCCGGTCGGGTGAGATGAGCGCCCGCAGGCGCTCGAGCGCAGCACACGCGGCGGGAGTGAGGTCGATGTCCCCTCGAACCTGAGCGTTCTTGGTGCTCACGAGCACCTGCTGAGCGTGAGCGATGAGTCGGCGCTCTCCGAGATAGGTGGTGATGGTCGGCCGCTCAATGAGGTTGTGGCGGACGGCGTAGCGCGACGCGCGAGCGACGACGAGGCGGTGGCGGATGGGGAGAACGATCGCGGTCCATCCGATGCCCAGCATGATGATGAGCAGCCCGAGGAAGAAGGGGATTTCTGCAGCGTTCCATGCGGAGTAGCGGAAGGCGTCTCCGCCGTATCCGAAGTGCGAGGCGGTAAGGAAGCCGATTTCGATCAGGCATCCCACGGTTGTCACGGCGAAGCCGGTGGTGAACACGACCTGCACTCCGCGCCAGTTGCGGCGGGCGTTGATGATCGAGGAGACGGACAACCACACGAGAGTCGCCATGTAGGCCGATCCGTAGAGCCACACGGCCGTCTGGTCGAGGCGATCGATGATGAAGTCCTTGCTCGTGTCTCCGCGGTCGCGGATGAGCAGGAACGGGACGATGTAAGAGCCGAACATGAGGGCGAGGCCCCACCGGCTGCCGATGCGGCCTTCGCCGCCGGCGCGACGTCCGAGAGCTTCACGGAAGAACCAGAATGCGGACGTGGCCGCGAGGTCGCGGACGAGGGTGATCACGTTGGATCCACCCAACAGGGTGTCGTAGTTGTCGAACGGGACTGGCCAGCCGTAGGTGGAGAGGGCGACGATGCCGCTGACGGTGGCCCAGAACGCGGGGCGACCGGCGGGTGACGCGATGGCACGGGGCGCGCGCACCATCACCAGGGCGATGAGGAGCGCGAGGCATACCTGCTGGATCATCCGAAATACGTTTCTTCGGTCGTCCTATTGAGTGTTTGGATGCGGCGGACCATGGCGAAGGCTACTTCTTCGATTGCAATCTCCGCCTTGGCTTCCACACTGTCCGGATCGTCGGTAGGCGCGCAGAGGTGCGTGGCGCCGGCCCTGCGGTCGGGGTGCACCAGGCGCGGGATCTGCTCGCTGAACCAGGCGTCGGGAGCGTAGACGAAGAGGATGTGAGCGAGCTCGTGGCAGGCGTTCTGGCTTTGGTAGTGCAGCTCGTCGCTCTCTCGGCAGACGACGGTGCCGAACTCGGCCGTGTCGATCCACAAGCCGGTGACCGTTTTGAGGGCAGTGCTGGCGGAGGCGATCAAGTAGATGGGCTTGCCGTAGACCTTCTCGACAGCCGCTTGCAGGTCATCCCACGTCGCGGCCGCGGGAAGGGCGAGCTGCGCTACGAACTCGTCGGCGGCTTGGACGATGGAGCCGCTGCGACCCTGGCCGTTGCGGCGGAGCATCCGCCACCGGCCGCGGCCTCGTTCCGTGGAGTCTGACGCCATAGGTGGACTCCGTTCGCCTGGCCGGGACAAGCTCATCCACTTTAGACGGCATTGCGCGCAGGGCGAAGCTGCGAGCCCGGCGGGGCGGAGCGTGCGCTAGCGGCGCAGCTCGGTGACGATTTCGGAGACGACGGCAGCGATGCCGCGCAGCTCGGCGGGCTCAATCGTGCCGAGGGAGCGCGCAGCGACGCGCTCGATGCCGAGGGTGCGCATGGCACCGTCGAATCCCAGCCGCGCCTCCACGGCTTCGACCAGCTCGGGATCGTCGCGAAGGAGGTAGTCAGGGTCGATGTCGAGTGCTTCGGCCACGGCGAAGAGTACGTCGACTCTCGGCGCGGAGGGGAGTTGCCCGGTCATGAGCAGGCCCCATTCTTGGCGGTCGATCGAGGCCCCGCTGAGGAGAAGGATCTCGGAGATTTTGGTGCGGGAAGAGGTCGCATCGAGGCCACGTGAGTTGAAAACGAGCGAGAGACGGCGCGCCAGTTCGGCGGGCCGGAGTGCGCTGGATTCTTCACCCGTGGTGTTTCCGTCTACGACGTAGCCAACCAACTCCTTGAAGGCTACGCGCCCGCGAAGTTGCTTCACGAGTGCATCCAGGTCGGCGTTGGTGGCGTGCACGAGGGCAAGAAGTACCGGTACCGGCATATCTCGCTCGCCCTTGATGTAGCGGAGGACGGTCCGATAGGGGAGGCCGGCTCTTTCGGCCGCGGCCTTCACGTTGAAACCGGCTTCGTAGATGGCGCTCTTGACGGCCTCGCCTATTGCGGCATTGACGTTCGTTGAGTCCACCTCCACACCACGATTCTAGGTCGGCGGGTGTCGCCTGCCGTCAGTGTAGACAGGCAGTGTCCCATTTGGGCAACTCGCGAGTGTCCAAACGGGCATTTCTGGTCTAGGTTGGTGCTCACGGCGATGAAGGGGACCACCGGCATGAAGCACACACGGCAGCGCAACAGCGTTCAGCTCGGCGCGGTCGCCGTCGCAGTCGGGCTCGCCTTGGCGGGTTGCTCGAGCAGCGAACCGGCGGTGCAAACGTCCTCAGGCTCGACTCCTTCTGTATCGGCCACGCCCTCCGTTGAGGCATCCGCTGAGGAGACGCCCGATGCCGAGTCGGTGCCGCACGACCACGACGCCGAAGCTGACCCGGATGCCGAAACCGACTCGACGGCTCTCGCGACCCGCGCAGTGACACTGTTCTGTCGTCCGTCCCTCGACTACGACACGTGGATCGCTGAGCTGTACCCGGTGCTGTCGCAGGCTGCGGCGGTTGCTTACGAAACCGTCGACCCGGCGAACGTGCCCTGCACGGGCGTCACCGGTACCGCGCAGATTCGGGACACCGACGGTGCCTACACCGCGCGCGTCCTGGTCCCCACGGATGCCGGCGACTACTCGGTGTACGTGCACCGCCCCCTCGACACCTCTCCGTGGGCTGTCGAGCAGATCACCCCCTTGGCATCGGAGTAACCCGGTGGCGAAGGGGGGAGTGGGGGTGCTGGCAGCGATCATGGTGCCCGTCGTCGCGATCGCGATGCTCCTGTGGGTGCTGTTCTTCGGCGGCTCGGCCGCTGCGGCATGTCTGCCGGGCGGGGGACCGGTCAACGTGGCCGCGATCCCGGCAGATGCTCGAGTCGGTGGCTACGGCCACGATCAGCTCGTCAACGCGGGCCTGATCGTCAACGCCGGGGCCGCGAAGGGCCTCGGCGCGGACGGGCAGACGCTCGGCGTGCAGACGGCGATCGGTGAGTCCTCGCTGGTGAACATCAACTACGGGGACGGGGCGATCAACCCGGACGGCTCGGTCGCTGACTCGATCGGCCTGTTCCAGCAGCAGTCGAGCTGGGGCACCGTCGAGCAGCGCATGGACCCCACGACCTCCGCGGGCTTCTTCTACGACCGCCTCGTGGCAGTCGAGGGCTGGCAGACGATGGAGCCCTCCATCGCGATCAACAAAGTCCAGCGCAACGCCGACCCGAACCACTACACGAAGTACCGCGCCGACGCCGTGGCGATCATGGCCTACCTCGCCGGCCTCGGCAGCACCCCGGCCGCGACGACCGGGGCCGCAGTGCCCGTGTCGACGTCGACAGCCACGCCGCCCCCCGTGGCCGCCGGATGCGCGGCTATCTCCGGCGATGCGCAAGCTCTCGCGCAGGGCCTCGTGAAGGCGATGGATGAGGGGCGTCTGCGCTTCCTCGAGGACCGCTACGCGCAGCAGGTCCGCGACGTCGCCGCGGGCACCGCGTCGGCAGACTGCGGCCTCGACGTCCGCATCCTCCAGATCATCACCATTGCGCTGAACACGTTCGACACGGTGGGCGTCTCCGACCTCAACCGCAAGTGCACGAACGAGACCGGGCTAGGGGCGGGCACCGCCTCCTCCCACTACATCGACGGCGGCGGTCACGCGGTGGACTTCACCGCATTCAACGGCACCGCCACTACGGGCTGCGACGCGAACGCCTTGCAGCTGCTCAGCGTCCTCGACCCCCAGGTGCCGAACGGCTCGCGGGCCGGCCAGATCCAGTGCCGCTCGACCCACTACACGAACATCGGCGGGTTCTACGACACCCCGAACCACCTGCACTTCGACATGGGCTTCACCGACGCCCCTCTCACCCTCGCCGGATAACCGGACCTTCTCGGCGCCCCAACCGGCGGCACCGATAACCCCGCACCACCAACCAAGAAAACGGAGCACACCATGTCTGTTCTCGCTCTCTCCTCCGAGCTGATCACCGCCGCCGGCGCCCTCGCCGGTGTCGTGCCCGACCCGGGCCCCGGCGGCATGCCCCCCGGGTTCGAGGCCTTCACCACCGTCATGGGCTGGGCCAAGTGGGTCGGCCTCGGCGTCGCCGTCGTCGGCCTGATCATCCTCGGCGTCACCATGACCGTCTCCGCCCGCCGCGGCGAAGGCGGAGAAATCGGCGGCTGGCTCGGCCGCCTGCTCGTCGGCGTGATCATCGTGTCCGCCGCGTTCACGATCGTTGGCTTCCTGATGGGCGCGTAGCGTCCCGGGGAAACCAACCGATCAACGAAAGGCACGACGTCATGAGCGACACGGGATCCCGCAGCCCCTTCACCAGTCGAGGATTCATCTTCGGAGCGATCATCTTCGGAGTCCTCGTACTGGCGGCGATTCTGCTCGCTGTCACGTCCCTCGGCGGTGGGGGGGGGGGGGGGGGCG
>NZ_JALGRP010000017.1 GCF_022815605.1 Microbacterium sp. VKM Ac-2923
GCGTACTACGCTGACCAAGAATCAGGCCAGCCGGCACTTGTCGGACAAAGCCCCCACTAGGAACGAAAGTCAGGCCGATTCAGAGGAGCTTTACGTCATTGATGTGTGGCCAACTGAACGCCCGTTTCGTCCTGAGGTAGTCAAGGTCACGTCCGAGCGTGGACTAGAGCGGCTCAGCTGGCCATAGGAGCCAGAGGCAACGCTTCCCGGTCGATCAGGCTAGAAGCGCCATGCAGGTGCGACGCCTCAAGCACAGAACGGCCCCAGGCCAAGAGCCTGGGGCCGTTCTATGGGAAGTTGGCGGATTGGCCGCACCATGTCCTTGCATCCCGCGAGGCCATCGCTGCTGTGCGGTCACATGGATCGGGGAGATGGCAGATGGTCACGCGGTGGATTGTCGCCACGTAAAAGGCGTGTCTTTCAGTGCGCCTCTGTTGCGACCTCTGCGAAGCTGACGAAATGAATGCGAGTGCCCTGGTCGACCTCGTCAACCGTCAGCTAGCCCAACACGGCGCGGTCTTCGAGGTCCGTCGCGAGATACCGCTTGGTCCCCTAGGCACCTCTCTCTACGGCTCGGTAAAAGGGTTTCCCGCCCGCATCGACTTCATCATCAACCCCGCGGACGATCGTCGCAGTGTTGTGCTCTACGATCTGCGCTCGAAAGAGTCTGCCGCCGAGAGGCCAGCCGCCGCTAGCTTCCAGGAGGCAGTCCTGGAGTATCCGTGGCCCGCTGCGATTGCAGCACTCAAACTTTTGTAGCTACCGCATTCAGGTGTCAGAGCGCGACCAGGACAGCTGTCACCGCGGACGCGGTGCGTTCCATGCACCTAAGCGGTGGCCGACTTGTACGCGTCGACGACGGCGGAGGAAACGCGTCCGCGGTCACTGACCGTGTGCCCGTTGGCTCGTGCCCACTCGCGGATCGCTCCGAGGTCGAGATCGGATTTAGCGCGCGCGTCCTCGCGGCGGCGTCCGGTGGTCCCCGGTACGCGGGTAGAGCGCGCCGCATCCACAAATGGAGCGAGCGCGGTGTGAAATCTCTCCGCGTTGCTTTCGGAGAGGTCGATCTCATACGAGCGTCCTTCGACTGTGAAGGTGATGTTTCTCACCCCGTCCTGATCGAGAACGGTGCCGTCGAGGTCATCGATTGTTTGTGTGATGTGCCGGGTTGCCATGATGACCAAAACCTTACACCCGTTGGATAACGGTTTGGTCACCGTATCCGCGCGATTCTCGCACGTAAACATGTACAAGAGTGTTGTGTGTCGACCGATATGTTGAGCGAAATGTCGATAGGCCTTGGGGGGCTCGTTATGAAAGTACGGAAAAGTTCGATGCGTGCGCTTATTGGGGCGATGGGTCTAAGCGTGGTGTTGACTATTTCTCCCGTGTCCGCTGCGGTGGCGGACGACGATTACTATTCGAACGGCCAGAATACGCCTCGGCCGGATGTTCGTCCGTACAACTACAACTCCACGTGGCAGACCGCCATCGACCGCGCTATTAACAACTGGAACGCGACGTACTCGCCGGTTCGTATCAGCAAGTACAACAACGCTGCGTCTTCGATCACAGCCCAGTCATACTCCGACAGTTGGTATGGGCTCTACACCAGTTGCAGCCCGAACAACTGCATGTACATCAGCCTGAACTCGCGCACTATTTCTGCGTCAGCGAGCAACTTCTCGAACTACGTGACGAGCATTACCATCCACGAATTCGGCCACTCGTTCAAGCTCGCGCACCGCGACGGTCAGGACTCGATCATGAACCGCAGCCGCAACCGGAACACCATGATCAATCCGTCATCGAGCGATGTCGTGAACGTCCGTAACTACTACCCCGGTTTCCCGAACGAGTAAGGCGGACAGCTATGCGTACTGAAATCAAAGCCACCGCCCTGTCTGTGGTCATCGCTCTCGGCCTCACGCTTACCGCGTGCGCGTCCCCTGCTGCGCAGCTCGGAGGCGCTGGGGTGCAGAGTGCTGGGACGTTCGAGTACCACGCCGACTACCCCGCGTTCGACTCGTTGGGACAGATCGAGGATGCGGCCGACGCAGTCGTCGAGGTCGTCTTCACCGGGGAGTCACGAACCTACGAACTCCTGCCTATCGCTCCTGAGGATCCGACGGATCCCGAGCAGAACCCGGCATACGGTGCGCCGCCCGCACCGGCTGACCAGCAGGCGCAGCAAGCTCCCCCCATCATCGTCACCGCCTACACGGCAACCGTCGTGGGAACGACCAAGGGAGACCTCAACATCGGCGACATTATCGAGATCAAGCAACTCGGCGGTGAAAGCGACGGTGCGACGTTCACGGCATCCCACGAGACGAGCCTCGCAGGCACGGACGCTGCACTCGTCTTTCTGTCAGGCAGTGGTGATGACCCGTACAGCCTTGTCAGTCCCAACGAAGGGCAGTACCCGCAGGAAGCAGGCGGCTCGTACGTGCCGCTCGCGGAAAACGAGGCGGGAGTCACACCAGAAGAGGTCGCTGCGCTCGTAGAGCAGTAGTCCAGGCTCTCGTGGTGGGGTGGGATTTCAGCCTTCGGCTGGCTCCCACCCCACTTCTGCACAGCTTTGTTGCAAGTTGTCAGACCCCGTTGACACACTATTTCGATTGTCCGATCGAACGTCGTCCACGAACGCCTGAACTGCGTCCGCCACGCTTCCAGCCGCGTCGGTCGGGAGCGCGTCGACGAGTTGGGCGGTGACACGTTCTTCGTCCGACTCAGGTCGCCCCGAATCCACCCACGACGCATGAATGTTGCAAGCGTCGGTGGCCCAGGCTGGCGACTCACTCGACGAACAGCCCGCCAGGCCGACGGCCAGCAGCGCTAGCAATCCCATTGCCATTCTCGGTCGCACACTCATACGTCGAAGTATCGCAGCGAATTGTGCGAGCGGCCACGGGTCGGTGCTCATGGTCTGGCGCTTCTGGCGCGGGTGCGCTCCTCAGATTTGACGGTTGTCAAACCCTAGTGCAATGGATCATTGCGACCGGTTGCGATCAGCTGGCGGGGTTGATCCCGTCGTCATCGTCCGCGGGAGTGGAGTCATCTGTCGGCGTATGGTCACTGGACTGGTGGCTTCGCTTCCAAAATTGTAGAAGGACGATTCGAAGCGCGAGCCACCACGCGTACAGCGATTCCGCCCCTTCGGAGGTCGCGTCGGTGAGCAGGCCGTGGGCGACCTCGTTCCGAAGGTTCGGTCCGGTAGCGTCCAGATAAAGGACTCGAAGCTCGTACGCGAGATCAGCACCGAAGATCTCGTCAATTTTCTCGCTCTCGAGCAGACTCGACAGACCTTTCTCGTTCTCTATGCCCTCCACAGTACGCGTGGTCGTGAACACGCCTGCGTTCTGAAGGTGGTGACGAACGAAATGTTCGATCTGAAGCGTCAGGAGTTGGGCGGCGGTTGAGAAGTCTCCGGTATAGCCGTAATACAAACCACGTGCGAACTGTCTAATGTGATCAAGCGGGACTGTGGAAGACCCGGCGGTGATAGCGATGAAGTCGCCGATGGACAGATGGTGTTCGTTGGTGAGCGTCTCGAAGGCGGGCCAGAGCCGTCCCGCCGCCAGGAGTTGGATCCGAAGAACGTGCGCCTGAACCATCTGTCGCCAGACTGCCGGGTCGACCCCAAACACCGGTGTGCCACCTGATCCGTCGGAGCGCTGCACGACCCGGCCGTCTGCTGAGTAGGTAGTCAGCGAGAACAGGGCTGCGAAGGGATGCCGCTTGAGGCGGTCTTCTGTGTCTGCTTGATCCTTCTCGAACGACGCGAAGTCTTCGAGCATTGCAAACTTCAGCAGCGCCTTGTCTGGTTCGAGCCCAGAGACCTGCTTTCTCGCTTCCTGTGCAGCTTCGCTCAGGTCCACCGGGTCCGACTCGTACCGATGCATATCGCCGAGTCCTGCAACGCCTATCTCGCGGATCCGGCGGGGCAACATAGATGCGGTGTCATCGAGGCCGAGCCTTTCGCGATCGGCGCGAGGGATCCTCTGAAGGTCGCGAAGCGCTCGCTCAAGCAGGTAACCGGCACGCGCCAAGTTGCCATCTTTCTCTTTTGCGAGTGCTTCTGCTTCCGCGATGAATGACTGGATGACCGTCGCGTAGGCAGCTCCGCGGGCGTCCATGTCGCCGTCGGCACCGAACCAGTCTCCGGCGCCTTCGTAGTAAATACGTGCCTTGTCTGCGTCATCGGCAAACGAATCCCCGATGTCGCGGAGACGGCAAGCGATATCATTGGCTCGTGAACGGCCGAGACCGTGCTTCGCGAGAGCGTCGGCCAACTGTGCCTGGAAGTAGTCCTCTACCGGCTCGTCGAGGAGGTTGCTTAGGAGTTCGCGTTCGAAGCCGGCGAGTTCCGTGCTTGTGGCCTTGCCGAATCGCTTCGCCGTCTCTATTGCGCGGTGCCACATGTCGCGTTCACCAAACCAGCTCTCAGAATCGACGCCGACGCGGAGGAGCGTGTTGAGGTGCGAGCGGACATGATCCATGCGCTTGCGGCCACGGACGCGAAGGGCGAGCACATCGTATGTGCGAGCGCGCAGCAAGTCGTGAGGCACATGCTCGACAAGGTCTTCGAGAAGGGCCAGGCTCTTGTCCGACAGGTCGGTCGGAATGAATGACCGGCTCGCTCCGAACTGAGCCATCGGGCCGTACCCACGGTTCCAGTCATCAGGCAGGACGTAGAGCGAGGCGATGCCGCTCAAGGCTTCCAGGCCCTCCTTCGTCTGTGCGTTCTCTTCACCGGCCGCGATCTCTTTCAGGGGAAACGACAGCAGCGTCACGCCACTGGGCTCGCCCTCGAATGCTTCACGCAAGATCGGCGCCTGAAGTACGACTGCCCAATTGGGGCGCTCCGAGCGTTCGGCGTTCATGCAGATCCCTTCCTCTCGGCCCACAACGGGGTCCGGCCAAGCTGCGTAAGGCACCGCTAAGCGTAGAACAATTGTTCGAGTGATGTAGTCTGCTTGGTCTCGCCCTCACCTTCAGGCTGGTTGCCGCAGTATGTCCATCGCGGCGGGACACTCTCCACATCCGACTGAACGAAATGACCGTGCGTGAACATGGGCACCGTACTCCCCGACTACCTCAGTTCTGTCGCGCTTCGACTGGGGCGCGTCGACGAGCTTGCCGAGGACATCGCAGAGCTGTGCTTTGCGTTCGTAAGGTCTGATCCGCTCGAACTGCGGGAACGCCGGGCGGGCGGGAAGGCGTCTCTCTTCGTCCACGGCATTGATCAAGTGCCCCCGGCAATAGGACTTGTGTTCTCGGACGCGATTAACCAGTTGCGAAGCGTCCTGGACAACGCACTCGTTCTCGTCATCGAGATGGAACGGGGCGTCTCGCTGACAGGTCCGGCTGAGCGCGCGGCTCAGTTCCTCATCTACGACGACGAGACTAAGTACCGGACTGCCCTCCGAAGGCTCGTTGCACACCTGCCCGAACTTGCGGTGGACGCACCCCTCGGTAAACGCATATATGAACTGCAGCCATTCCGTCCGTTGGAGCAGATTCGGCAGATGAGGACACGCCGTTCTGTCACGGCGCACGGCGGTCATCACCTACGGGTCTTGCAGGAGTACTCGAACGCTGACAAGCACCGCAGGCCACACGTGTTTGCGGTAGGGAACGCCGTGACGCGTGCCGCGACTGGTGCGGTAAAGGTGGGGGTCGAGAACGTCTCGCAGTTGGAGATCGGGCAGGTGGTGAGTTCGACGAGCTTGGGCGCGAGTGGGGTTGTGGAAATCTGGCCGTTCGTGGGGGTTCACCGTACGCTCGCGGACGAACTGGTTCCCCCGGGGGCGGAGCTGTGCGAACTGCATCGCTATATGGCTGAGATTGCATTGCCTCGACTCGCTGGTCTTCCTGAGGGCGCCGTGTTCCCGCCAGGAGTCGATCTGCGTTCACTGCGAATAAGCGACGCGGAAAGAGTTGCCACCGCTGAGTCCACTTACGCGCACGAGCGGTTGGGGTTTCGCTTCGCTCTTGAGATGCGCCAGGTTGAACTTGATGCTCAGCGCGAAGGCCGCGGGACCATTCGGGTCCCGAGGCAAGAAGATTAGTTTCGGCTGGTCTTTGTCCGAGTGCGGATGACGTCATGCTGGGCGTAGAGTTGCACGACGCATGCGTCGCACGCTCGTAGTCGCACTTGACGTTTACAGCCGGCGGAGCGGGATGCCGGCGACGTCGGGCCCACGCCGCCGGAGGCTCCGCCGAGCGCGAAGCGGTCGGTGGAGGGACGGTGGGGAGAATGCCCACCCTCCGTCTCGACCACGCGACCGGGTGAGGACGCAGTCGGGGACACTCCGCCGGGGCTGCGCGTGCCGCGGAACAGTTCGTTCCCGGCGCGCACCCGAGCCCGTGCCGGGCGGCGACTCAGCGCTGAAGCGGCGGGGCGGTCGAGCCCCGCACGTTCAGGCGCGGGCTGAGGATCACACGATGGGTGGGCCGGTCCGGGTCTTCCATCCGACGCGCGACGAGGTCGATGGCCGCTTCGCCGACGGCTCGTCGCGGAGGGGCCACGGCGGTCAGCGCGGGCGTGAAGAGCTCGGCGATCTCGTCGTCGTAGGCGACGATCGACAGGTCGCCCGGCACAGAGATGCCGCGGTTGAGGGCGAGATCCACGAAGGCCATGGCCTCGGGATCGGAGTGCACTACGAGAGCGGTCACGCCGTTGCCGAGTGCCGCATCGAGGGTCGCGTCGACGACCGATGAGAACTCGGAACTGGTACGGGGCGGCAGCATCGATTCGAAGTGGTCGCTCGGGGTCAGTCCGAGCTCGGTGCAGGCAGCGTGCCACCCTGCCGTGATCTTGCGCGAGGTGGGGGAGTCGCGCGAGATGATGAGTCCGACGCGACGATGGCCCAGCGCTGCGAGGTGTCGCGCAGCCAGGACGGCACCGAGGGCGTGGTCGGTGGTGACGGATTCCACGGGTGCGCCGCCGGGCGAGGCCGTCGCCTCCCGTTCGACGAGCACGCTGGGAACGCCCGTGTCGATCAGCCACTGCACGACGTCTTGGGCATGTTCGGTGTCGGTGTTCGGGGCCACGATGAGGCCGCGCACGCCATCGGTGTGGACGAGACGCTCGAGCACGGGCCGCTCGTCCTGCAGCTCGTACGAGGCCCCGCGCAGGACGACGCCGAGGCCGAGACGGGCGGCCGCGGCCTCCGCGCCGCGAACGACCCCCGGCCAGTAGTAGTTCAGCGACGGCACCAGCATGGCCACGGACGCGGTCGGGGTGAGCGACGCGGGCGCCGCAGCATCCGATGCCCGGGCCGAGATTCCGGCCGCCGGGGCGACGGCGCCACCGTGCACGCGCTCCAACAGTCCCTCGGATTCCATCTGAGCCAGGTCTCGCCGCAACGTGACGGGGGCGACCCCCAACTCATCGACGAGCTGCGACACGCGCACGGCGCCTTCGCGCTGCAGGATGGCGAGAACGTGGGTGCGACGTTCCGCGGCGAGAGGGGCCGCAGCCTGGTTCGTCATCGGGTTTCCTCGGTGGTAGCAGGGAGTGTTTCGAAGGTGACGACCACGTCGAGGCGGTCGGAGATGTCGAGTTCCAGACGGGTGAGGCTCGTGCCCCACACCTCGGTGAGCAGGGGGTCCACTAGGTCGCGTCGGGTCACGGTGCTCCTCACTCCCGCGGGCCAGCGGATGACGACGGGTGACGCACCGGTGAGCGGCCTGACGTGCGCCGTCGCGCCGGTGGCGTCGACGTCCACTTTGCCAGCGAGCACGAGGTGCCACCGGTGAGCCGCTCCGGCGGCAGTTCGCCATTCGTCCCGAACCCGCACGCGGCCGTCGGCGAACACGACGTGACGCCGCCACGACACGGCCGCTCCGTCGGGGTAGGCCGCGGCCAGATCGGCGGACCATTCGACCGTCGCGTCGTCGAGGGTCGCGGTGACACCCCGGGCTCGGTACTCGGGGCCGGGGCACTGCTGCTGGCCGGCGATCACGGGCGTGTTGTGCCAGGCGCTCTGCATCGTCCAGATGTCGTAGCGATCCGGCCCGAAGGTCTGCTTCGTGTAGGTCGGCCGTCCGACGTCGACGACGACGGGAACGCCGTCCGACGCGATGACGAAGCTGCCGACGTCGTTGTGATTGTGATGTTCGCCGTTGTGGCCGCCCTTGACCGCCACGGTGAGACCGGCTGTCGAACCGCTCCGGCCGCGCGCCACGAGCACTTCGGTGGACGGCAACCAGACGCGGCTGATCAGCGGCGGCTGCCCCGCGGTGGCGGCGATCCAGTCGGCATCCGTCATACCGCGCAGGAGCCGGCCCAGCCCGAAGGTCTCGGTCGCGGCGGGTACCCCGCGGGCGCGGTGGCTTGCCGCGTGCGCGATGGCATCCCGATCCCCGACGGCCCGGGCGCTGCGGTGCAACGCGTGCCAGGGCTGATCGCTCGGCGGCTTCGCCTGTCCGTCCGCGAGGTTGAGGTACCAGTCGCCTCCCAGGTGCGAGCGGTGCGGGAAGGCGACGGTCGCCGCCAACGCCGGTACGAGGGCGGCATCGAGGCGCCCGCTCGTCGCGAAGGACACCAGCTCCAGCGCTTCGAGCGCTCGGCACGCGCCGTTCCACCAGTATCCGTATCCCTCGTCGATGGCGCCGTCGAGGGGGAGAGCGGTGACGTACCGATCGATGCCCTCGAGGGCGAGGGCGACGATGCCGGCGCGTTCTTCCCGCTCGTCCGGCGCGTCGAGCAGGCGAAGCGCCGCCGTGATCACGCTGCCGTGGATCCAGGGGTTCCAGTTGTGGACGTCGCCGTCCACACCGATCCAGTGCCAGTCTCTGCGCGTCTGGAACGGGTCGAAGACGCGCCGGCGGACCTCATGACGGATGCGGGCTCGGACCCCGGGGTAGGCCGCCTCCAGGGCCCCGCCGAGGACGTGGTCGACCCAGGCGAGCTGCGCCGCCACCTCTCCGGCTCCGAGGTCGAGGAACGGCATCTCCGGGATGGCGAGCACGGAGCCTGCGGCGTGGGCGTCGTCGTGCGCCGGCCAGCACCACGAGCTCTGCTCGCACAGGAGCCACACGCCGTCCAGCACCTCGTCGAGCCAGCGGCGTTCCTCCGAGACCGCCGCGGCGACGACCGCGCGGCTGAGCCGACGCTGACGTTCGAAGACCACCGACTCCCAGCTCTCCCGGTCCCCGTCGCCGTGCACGCGCGCGGCTGCGCTCGCGAGCGCGACCTGCCAGTCGGTGCCGAGATCGTCCGACGCCCTCGCGAGCACCGCTGTCACGGCGGACGCATCGGCGCTTCCCTCCGCGCCCCAGACGGCGCGATCGTGCGAGGGTACGACGGGGAGGGAATCCTCGGGTCGGCGCAGGGTTCGTCGAAGGGCGTCTGCGAGGTTGTCGCCGGCGCCGACGGCATCCTGAGCGTGCCAGTGCTCGGCGAGAGCGCCGGAGAACTCCGTGTGCGAAAAGGGGGTGAGCGTCATTGATCCCATCCTTGAAACGATCAGAAGTGATCATAACAAAAGTAAAACGACGTTGCAATGAACGAATCGCGTTGATACGCTCCTGAAACGGTCGCTTGAGGCGAGTTCAAAGGAGATCCCGTGTCCGTTACATCGCACCCCTCACCCCAGAGCACGACGATCTCGTCGTCCTCTTCGGGGTGGACGCGCCGCGACTGGACGGACTTCGCCGATCGCCTTCTCGTAGCCGCTCGCGACCACGCATCCGAGAACAGCGCACGCATCACCTTCCCCGGTGCCGAGGGCGGGTACGGCCGAGCGGTCGACGGACTCGAGGGGTTCGCCCGCACCTTCCTGTTGGCGGCGTTCCGGCTCGCCGGTGACGACGGTCACGGCCTGGAGGATCTCGCGGCGTTCTATCGCCGCGGCGTCGAGAACGGGGTCGACCCGGCCGCCGAAGACCGGTGGGTGCGCATGGACGAACACCCCCAGGCCAAGGTCGAGGCCGCATCCCTCGCCGTCGCGCTCGACATGACCCGGCCGTGGATCTGGGACCGTCTGGATGACGAGACCCACCAGCGCGTCATCGACTACCTGTCGCCCGTCGTCGGCGACGACACCTACCCCCAGACGAACTGGCTGTGGTTCCGCGTCGTCGTCCAGACCTTCCTCCGCTCCGTCGGAGGACCGTGGTCGCAGGACGACATCACCGCAGACCTCGCACTCCACGACGAGCTGACCCGAGCCGACGGGTGGATCTCCGACGGTTTCGAGCGCTCCTACGACCACTACGTCGGGTGGGCGCTGCACGTCTACCCCGTCCTCTGGCCCCGCATGCGGGGGGCTGCGGATCTCGCGGCGGGGCGCATCGCCGATGTCGCCGGGCTCGACCGGTACCTCGAGGACGCCGTCCGCTTGGTCGGCGCCGACGGATCCCCCCTGATGCAGGGGCGCAGTCTCGTCTACCGCTTCGCCGCCGCCGCGCCGTTCTGGGCGGGGGTCGTCGCCGGTGTCCGTTCGACCTCGCTCGGTTCCCTTCGTCACGCGGCCGAGAAGATCGTGCGCCATTTCGTCGACGCCGGCGCACCGGACGATCGCGACATCCTCACGTTGGGGTGGCACGGCGAGTGGCGCGACCTCGCCCAGTCCTATTCCGGACCCGGGTCGCCCTATTGGGCCGTCAAGGGACTGCTCGGGGTGATGCTCCCCTCTCACCACCCGGTGTGGGCTGCCGAAGCGGAGCCGCTTCCGGTCGAACGCGATGACTATCTCCGCGCCGTCGCGGCGCCCGGGTGGGTTGCCTCGGGAACGGATGCCGACGGCATCGTCCGCATCGCCAATCACGGCACCGACCACGCCATCGAGGGCGGGCTCGTCGGGGATTCCCCGCTGTATGCCCGGATCGGGTACTCCACGGCTGCGGCCCCACTGGCGAACGAGCGAGCGTGGGAAGAGCCCCTCGAGCAGAGCGTGAGCATCGTCGACGTACGCGGCCGTGCCACCCACCGCGCCGCCATGCGTCTCATCGACACGCGCGTGCAGCACGACGCCGGCGGGCACGTCGCCATCGCCGCATCCGTCTCCGCCGCGCATTGGATCACTGCGGCCCCCGCCGTCCACCGACACGGTTCCGGCCTGGTCGGCGAGGTGGAGGTGGCCGGGGCCGTCGAAGTGCACTCGCTCCTGCGCGGACCGTGGGAGATGCGACTCATCCGCGTCGTCTCGCTCGAACCGCATCTGGACGCGCGGGAGCTGCGCGTGCGAGTCGGCGGATGGGCCGTCTCGGGCGCCGAGACGGACTCCGGCATCGACGGCGCCCACGCGTTCGTCCGCTCCGGTTCCGTCCGCAGCTCTCTCGTCGCCCTCCACCCCGAGGCCCGGGCGCGAATCGAACACCGCGTGGATGCCAGCCCCCTGGGTCCCCGGTCCGCCGTCCCCGTCGCCGAGCACCCCCTGCTCGTCGGGGAGTGGCTGCACGTCCTCATCGGGCTCGCCGGCGACGACAGCGCGTCGGGGACGCCGTCCGGGTCGGCGGAACACGACGGGACGCATCTCGTCACCATCACTTGGCCGGATTCCACGGTCACCACCAGTCGTCTCGCGCAGACCGGCATCACCGCGGTCGCGAGTCGATAATCCCGAGGGTCCCCGAAGATGGGGCGCCCGACCTTACGAAGGAGTAACCAAGAATGAAGCGCACGTACGCTGCCGCAGCCGGCGTGATCACTGTTGCAACGCTCTCGCTCGCCGGGTGCAGTGGCGGGTCCACCGGTGATGCCGCGGAGCCCGGCGGTCCGATCACCCTCACCCTGTCGGGGTGGGCGCTGGACACCACCCCCGAATTCCAGTTGCTGGCCGACGCGTTCTCGGAGAAGAACCCCGACGTCACCGTCGAGGTCACCGGCTACGACGCCGCCGACTACAACACCCTTCTCACCACCGACCTCGCCGCCGGGTCCGGACCGGACATCATCACCCAGAAAGAGGTGAAGTACCTCCCGACCCTGGTCGAGGGTGGACAGCTCCTCGACGTCTCCGACGTCGCCCTGTCGGACGAGATCGGCGGTGCGTCGTCGTACCAGGTCGACGGCACGCAGTACGCCGTGCCGTACCGCCAGGACTCCTGGGTCCTGTTCTACAACAAGGCCCTCTTCGCCCAGGCCGGTGTCGCCGAGCCCGACGGGAGCTGGACGTGGGCCGACTACGATGCGGCCGCCGCCAAGCTGACCGACGGCATCGCTGCGGCGGGCGGTACCGCGAAGGGCACCTACCAGCACCGCTGGCAGTCCACCGTCCAGGGGTTCGCAAATGCGCAGCAGGACGGCGACATCCTCAGCGGCGAGTACGACTACATGGCTCCGTACTACGAGCGCGTGCTCGGTCTGCAGGACGACGGCGACCAGGTCAACTTCAACACCAGCACCGCCAACCAGCTGACCTACCAGGGCGAGTTCGGCACCCAGAACGCCGCCATGCTCCCCATGGGCACCTGGTACGTCGCCACCCTCATCGCCCAGCAGGCATCGGGTGACGCCAACACCTTCGAGTGGGGCATCGCGCCGATCCCGCAGGCGGACGCCTCCACCGCCGGCACGACCAACACCCCCGTCACCTTCGGCGATCCGACCGGCTTCGGCATCAACGCCGGAATCGCCGACAACAAGGTGCAGGCGGCCAAGGACTTCCTCGCCTTCGCCTCGAGCGAGGAGGCCGCACAGCTGCTCGCCGGCATCGGCATCACCCCCGCGCTGTTGACGGACGGCGTCGTCGAGACCTACTTCAGCAACGAGGGCGCCCCGCAGGACGAGCTGTCCGCGTTCGCCTTCGCCGAGCACGACACGCACCCCGAGAACCCCACGTCGAACAAGGCTGCGGCCATCCAGAACATCCTCCTCGATATGCACTCGGCGATCCTCTCCGGATCGACCTCCGTGGATGCGGCCATCACCGACGCGCAGAACCGCGTCGCCAACGAGGTCGGCCTGGACTGACCTTCTCGTGGCCGGCTCGCCGACGTCTCGGTGAGCCGGCCACCACCCCCCCACCTACCTGCCTGGAGGCACTCATGGCGAGCATCGCCGCCACCGACCACGGAACTGCGCCGCAGCCGCCGGTCGTCCCGGACCGTCGCCGACGGTCGCGGCTGAAGATGCGCAACACCCTCGTCGGGTGGAGCTTCATCCTCCCCAACTTCCTCGGTTTCGGCCTGCTGACGCTGATCCCCATCGTCGTGCTGTTCTACATGTCGTTCACGAACTGGAACGTGTTCGGCAAGGCCGACTGGATCGGTTTCACCAACTACCAGCGCCTCATCGGTGACGGAAGCTTCCAGATCTCCGTCATCAACACCCTCTACTACTCCGTACTGCACATCCCCCTGACGATCATCGTGTCGCTGGGACTGGCTCTGCTGCTGAACAACAAGCTGCGCGGGGTCGCTTTCTTCCGCACCGCCGCGTTCTTCCCCTACATCACGTCCATCGTCGCCATCGCCGTCGTCTGGAACCTGCTGTTCAGCCCGGAGTACGGCCCCATCAACGAGGGCCTGCGCTTCCTCGGCATCCAGAACCCCCCGGGGTGGCTCACGTCGCCCGAATGGGCCATGCCCGCCGTCGTCGTCGTCAGCACCTGGCGCGACATGGGTTACTACATGATCCTCTTCCTGGCGGGACTGCAGACCGTGCCCCGCGAGCTGCACGAGGCGGCCCGTATGGACGGCGCCAACGTGTGGCAGCGGTTCGTCAACGTCACCATCCCCTGCCTTCGACCGACGATGTTCTTCGTCACCGTGATGCTGACCATCAACTCGTTCAAGATCTTCGATCTCATCCTCGTGATGACGGAGGGCGGCCCCGGGCAATCGACGCTGGTGCTGTCGCAGTTCATCTTCCGTAAGGGATTCGAGGAGAGCCAGTACGGCTACGCCTCCGCGGCGTCGGTCGCCCTGTTCTTCCTCTGCATCACCGTCACTGTCGTGCAGTTCGTGTGGAACAAGAAGCGGAGCACCTGATGGTCGGCACAGTCACCCCCACGCAGGACCTGAAGACGGTCAGCATCGTTGCGCCGCCCCCTCCGCGCCGCGGCCTGTTCCGGCTCGCCGGTGGCGGTCAGCGTCCCGTCGACTCCCCGCCCCTGACGCCGGCGCGTCGAGCGGCTCGGATCGCCGGCTACGTCGCCCTCATCGTCTTCGCGGCGGCGCTGCTCATGCCGTTCTTCTGGATGGTCATGAGCTCGCTGAAGTCCGCGAACGAAGTCTTCTCCATCCCCCTGCGGTGGATCCCGGAGACCTTCATCTGGCAGAACTACGTCGACATCTGGTCGCAGTCGAACATCCTCACGTGGATCCGCAACACGCTGTTCCTGTCGGTCGTCGTCACCGCGTTGCAGGTGCTGACCGGCTCGTTCGCCGCCTACGGGTTCGCCCGCATCCGGTTCCCCGGCCGCGACGTGCTCTTCCTGCTCTACATCGGCACCATCGCTGTGCCGTGGCAGTCGTACATGATCCCGCAGTTCATCCTCCTGACGAACTTCAACGTCACCAACACCCTGTGGGCCGTCGTGCTCCTGCAGGCTTTCGGTGCCTTCGGGGTGTTCCTCATGAAGCAGTACTACGAGACCATCCCCGAGGAACTCTCCGAGGCGGCGCGCATCGACGGTCTCAGCGAGTACGCGATCTGGCGCAAGATCATGCTCCCGCTGTCGGTCCCGGCTCTGGCGAGCTTGACCCTGCTCACCTTCGTCAACACCTGGAACGACTACCTCGGGCCGCTGATCTACCTGCGGAACCCCGACCTCTGGACCATTCAGCTGGGTCTGCGCAGCTTCGTCAGCAACCTCTACGACACCAACTACGCGCTGCTGTTCGCCGGTCTCACGATCTCGGTGGTCCCGATCGCCATCATCTTCCTGCTCGGCCAGAAGTACTTCGTCGAGGGCATCGCCACCAGCGGGCTCAAGGGCTGATCATGAAGAACCTCGTCTCCCACGACACCTGGGCCGGCATCATCGGGATGCTGTACCTCGGTCTGATCTCCAACGTGCTGCTCGCCGTCGGAAGCGCACCGTTCCTCATCCTGCTGATGACGACCGACCCCGCGCTCTCCTGGCCGATGCTCGCGCTGACCCTGCCCCTGACCGCCCCCGTGCTCGCGGCCGTGTTCCGCGCGTTCCGCGAGCACTCGGGCGTCGGACTCGGGCCGATCCGCGCGTTCCTGGCCGGTCTGCGGGACACGTGGCGCCGGTCACTGGCCGTCGGTGCGCTGGCCTCGGTCGTCCTCGTCATCGTGTTGGTCGACGTCCGCTTCCTCTCCGACTCGGCGGTGGCGGTGTACACCGTGCCGTTGCTGGCGGTGGTCGCGATCCTCACCGTGAACACGGGCGTGATCTCGCTCGTCGCCCTCGCGGAGGTGCCCGACGCTCGCCTGCGGGACGTCTTCAAGGCCGCGCTGTATCTGGGGCTCCGGCGCTGGTACCTCAGCGCGATCTCGCTGGTGGCCCTCATCGTGCAGGGCGGCGTTTTCGCCACCGCGCCGGCGATCGGCATCGGCATCACGGCATCCGCGGCGTTCTACCTCGCCTGGACCAACGCCCGCTACACCCTTCGCCCGGTCCTGGACCCGGCACCCGTTCCCACACGCTGATCCCCCCGACTCCGAGAAAGACGCTGATGACCTTCACCTCACCCACGACCCGGACCTCCCCGGCCGTGTCGACCGAGACGGCCATCGCCGCCGCTGTGGCCACCGTCGGGCGCAACGCCACGGCCCTGGGGGCCGCCTACCCGGACGACACCACCACGGACAACCGCTACCACCCGCGGCCGGCCCAGGGATCCGTCCCCGAAGGGGGCAACCGCGGGTGGACGACGAGCTTCCGCACCGGACAGCTGTGGCTGGCGTGGGAGCTCACGGGCAGTGACGTCTACCGGCGCGCCGCCGAAGCCGACGTCGCCGACTTCGGACACCGTGTCCGCAACGAGATCGACCTGGACACGCACGACCTCGGCTTCCTGTACACCCTCTCTTCGGTCGCCGCTCACCGCCTCACCGGCGACGAATCCGCGCGCGCGGATGCGCTTCTCGCCGCGGACCACCTCATGCGGCGATTCCTCGAACCGGCGGGCGTCATCCAGGCGTGGGGAGACCTCTCCGACCCCGTCCAGCGCGGCCGGACGATCATCGACAGTCTCATGAATATGCCGCTGCTCACCTGGGCCGCGGAGGAGACCGGAGATGAGCGCTACTCCGACGCGGTTCGGCGTCACTGCGCGCAGCTCGAGCAGAACATCCTGCGGCCGGACGACTCCACGTTCCACACGTTCTACTGGGATGCCGAGACGGGTGCGCCGCTCCGCGGTGCCACCGAACAGGGCGCGTTCGACGAGTCGTGCTGGGCACGGGGCCAGGCGTGGGGGGTGTACGGGTTCGCGATGAACTACGCCGTCACCGGCGATGAGCGGCTCCTCACCGCCGCCCGGCGGTGCGCCGAGTACTTCCTCCGCCACCTGCCGGCTGACGACGTGCCGTTCTGGGACCTCGTCTACACCGACGGCAGCGACGCCCCCCGAGACAGCTCGTCGGCGGCCATCGTGGTCTGCGGTCTGCTCGAACTCGCCCAGGTCGAGACCGACGCCGCGCGGGCAGCCGAGTGGACCGCCCGCGCGCACGCCATCCTCGCCTCCCTCATCGCGAACTACACGCCGGCGTCTCCGGAAGACGCGGACGGGCTCATCCTGCACAGCGTCTACGACATGCCGAAGGACGTCGGCGTCGACGAAGGAACCCTGTGGGGCGACTACTTCTACCTCGAAGCCCTCATGCGCGTGGCCCGTCCGCAGTGGAAGAAGTACTGGTGAGGCTCGTCACACACCGGACGTCGTCGGGAACGCGGCCGGGGGCGGTCGTGCGCACGGCAGACGGAGATCGGCTGGTCGACCTGGGCGACGTCGCCGACGGCGTCTCCGCGCTGATCGCCGACGACGTCCTCCTGCGCGCGGCGCGAGCGCGCTGTGAGAGCGCGATCGGCGAGGACCTCCCCGTCCTCGTCCCGGGCGACCTCGAAGCCCCCATCGTCCCCGGCAAGATGCTGTGCCTGGGCTACAACTACCGCGGCCACACCCCCGACGGCGTCGACCCGACCGCGGACGACCCGGAGCATCCCGACGTATTCGTGAAGACCCCCAACACCTTCGCGGGGCCGAACGATGCCGTCGTCATCCCCGAGGGGGCGCGCGACGTCGACTACGAGGGCGAGCTCGCCGTCGTCATCCGCACGCGGGCGCAGAACGTCTCGGTCGACGACGCTCTGTCCCACGTCGCCGGCTTCACCATCCTCAACGACGTGTCCGACCGCGCGTGGCAGCGCCGGCAGAGCCAGTGGGCGCTCGGCAAGTGCTCCGACGGCTTCGCGCCCATCGGACCGTGGATCGTCACGATCGACGAAGCCCCCGACCCGCAGGACGTGCTGGTCGAGGTGGTCCGGGACGGCGTGGTCACCGTGTCGCAGTCCACCTCCACCACCATCTTCAGCGTCGCCTTCGTCATCTCGCACCTCAGCCAGGTCATGACGCTCGAGCCGGGCGACATCGTCTCGACGGGGACACCGCAGAAGCTCGCTCGCGCTCAGGCGGATCACCGCCCGCTCGCGCCGGGAGACGCCGTCACGGTGCGCGTCTCCGGCATCGGCGAATTGACCACAACTTTCATCGCGCCGCCGGGGAGACCGGCCGCCCCATCGCTCCCGGAAGGCACCGCATGATCCTCGACACGTTCCGCCTCGATGGCAAGGTCGCTCTGGTGACGGGGTCTACCCGCGGTCTGGGACAGGGCGCCGCCGTCGCGCTCGCCGAAGCGGGCGCCGATGTCGCGCTCCTCGACCGCGGCGACGCGAGCGACACCGCAGAACTCGTCCGCGCCACCGGTCGGCGTGCCCACCTCCTCCGTCGAGACCTCGTCAGCGCTACCCCCGACGAGCTCGCCGCCGCCGTCGAGGAGACCCTCGCGGAACTGGGCGGTCTCGACATCCTCGTCAACAACGCCGGCACGATCCGGCGTGCCCCCGCCGCCGAGCACTCGGCGACGGACTGGGACGAAGTCCTGGCCATCAACCTCGATTCCGTGTTCCACCTGTCGCAGGCCGCGGGGCGGCACATGATCGCGACCGGGCACGGCCGCATCATCAACGTGGCATCCATGCTGTCGTTCCAGGGCGGCATCCTCGTGCCCGGATACACCGCGTCCAAGCACGCCGTCGCGGGCCTGACCAAGGCGCTTGCGAACGAATGGGCCGCCGCGGGCGTCACCGTCAACGCCATCGCCCCCGGCTACATGGCCACGGACAACACCGCCCCCCTGCGCGCCGACGAGGACCGGGCGGCGTCGATCCTCGCTCGGATCCCCGCCGGCCGGTGGGGCGACGCCTCCGACCTCCAGGGGGCATTCGTGTTCCTCGCCTCCGACGCCGCCTCCTACCTGACGGGCGCCGTCATCCCCGTCGACGGCGGCTGGCTCGTCCGATGATCCGCTCGCATCCACCACACCAGGAGACCCTCGTGACCCAGACGCACATCCCCCAGCGTTACGCGACAAACCCCGCTCAGATCCCGGGCATGACCACTCAGCAGCTGCGCGACACCTACCTCATCCCGGAGGTCTTCGTGCCGGGTGAGATCCGGCTGACGTACACGCACCACGACCGGGTGGTCCTCGGCGGGGCCGTGCCCGCGGGCGCGGAACTGCGGCTGACCGGGTACCCCGAGATCCGCAGCGAAACCTTCCTCGAGCACCGCGAACTCGGCGTCGTCAACGTCGGCGGCGAAGGCGTCGTCGTCGCGGACGGCGAGGAGCACACCCTCGTCACGGGCGCCTGCCTTTACCTGGGTCGCGGCGTCCAGGACGTGCGATTCCGCGACGGCGACGGCGGGGCCGACGGTGCGCAGTTCTACCTTTTCTCGGCGCCCGCCCACACGTCGTACCCCACGGCGTTGGTGTCGCCCGGCGAGGGAACCGTGCGGGAGCTCGGCGACCAGTTGACCTCGAACCGTCGAACGCTGAACCAGTACATCCATGAGAACGGCATCCAGAGCTGTCAGATCGTGATGGGGGTGACCGAGCTGCACCCGGGCTCCATGTGGAACACCATGCCCGCGCACACCCACGATCGCCGGACCGAGTGCTACCTCTACTTCGACGTGCCCGAGGACGCCCGCGTGGTGCACCTGATGGGGGAGCGCGAAGAGACCCGGCACCTGCTCGTCGCCGATCGTCAGGCGGTCATCTCTCCGAGCTGGTCGCTGCACTCCGGCGTCGGCTCGGCCGCCTACTCGTTCGTGTGGGCGATGGCCGGCGAGAACCAGGCATTCGACGACATGGATGCCGCCCCCATCACCGATCTGCGATGAACGCTCCGACCCCTCGCACGCTGCTCGCGGTCGGCGAGACCATGGCGATGATCGTCCCGAGCGTCTTCGCCTCGGTCGTGGACGCGGATTCCTTCATCGTCGAGGCCGGGGGAGCGGAATCGAACGTCGCGACCCACGTGGCTCAGGCGGGGCACCGGGCGGTCTGGTTCAGCCGACTCGGCAGCGATCCCTTGGGCCACCGTGTCGCCCAGCAACTGGCGTCTCGCGGAGTGGACGTGAGCAGGGTCAGCTGGGACGACGAGCGGCCCACGGGCGTCTACGTGAAGAATCCGGGCGCCGGCGTCACCTATTACCGGCGTGGCTCCGCGGCATCCGCCCTCTCCCGCTCCGACGCGGACGGCATCGACCTCGCCGGCGTCGACGTGCTGCACGTGTCCGGAATCACCGCCGCGATCTCCGACACGGCGCGAGAGTTCCTCGAGCAGCTGATGAATCGCGCGCAGACGGCGGGCATCCGCATCTCGTTCGACGTCAATCACCGCATCCCCCTGTGGGACGCCGTCACCGCCGCGCCGGTGTTGCTGGCGCTCGCCCGGCAGGCGGACATTGTCTTCACCGGGCGTGACGAGGCAGAGACCCTATGGGCGACGGCGACCGCCGACGATGTCCGTGCCCTGCTGCCCGACGTCGACGAGCTCATCGTGAAAGACGGCGACGTCGGCGCCACGGCGTTCACCGGGCAGGGCCGCGTGTTCGTACCCGCGCTCGTGGTCGACGTCGTGGAGCCGGTCGGGGCGGGTGACGCCTTCGCCGGGGGGTATCTGGCCGCGCTCCTGTCGAACGCGTCGACGCCGGACCGGCTCACGGTCGGGCACGCCTTCGCCGCGCGCACCCTGATGTCCCTCACCGACACCGTGGAAGGAAGCTACGCATGAGTGCCGCGGAAGCTGATCGACTCGAAGAACTCTTCGCGGGGTCCCCGCTGATGGCCATCCTGCGGGGGATGGGGATGCAACGATCCCTGCGCTTGGCTGAGACGGCGTGGGAGCTGGGGCTCGAGGCCGTCGAGGTTCCCCTGCAGACCGAAGAAGACGAGCGGGTGCTCCGTGAGCTGTCGACGCGGGCCGCGGCGAACGGCCGGAGCGTGGGTGCGGGGACGATCCTCCGTCCGGAGCAGGTCGACGTCGCCCGCCGGGCGGGGGCTGCCTACCTGGTGTCACCGGGACTCGATCCGCGCATCGTGGACGCAGCGCGGGCGGCGGACCTGCCCATCCTTCCGGGGGTGGCGACGCCCAGCGAGGTGCAGCTCGCCGTCTCGCTGGGCCTGGTGTGGGTGAAGGCGTTCCCCGCGACGTGGCTCGGATCGGGATGGTTCCGCCACATCCGCGGCCCCTTCCCCGACGTGAGATTCGTCGCGACCGGGGGTCTGGATGCGGCGAACGTGACGGAGTTCCTCGACGCCGGCGTTCGCGTCGCCGCCGTCGGCTCGGCCCTCGAGGACGCCGCGCAGCTGGAACGCCTCGCCGATGTCCTCCGCTCCCGGACGTCGCTCACGCGATAGCCGGGGCGACACGAGGCGGAGGGGGCGGGGCATGAGTGGACCGGACGGTGTCGAAACGCTCGACTTCTCTCCGTGGACCTTCTGGGAGTCCGCCTCGGACGAGGCGAAGCGGTCGCAGAAGGCGCGACTGATCGCGCTGGCCGAGCGGGGTGACCGCACCTTCGCGGAAGACGTGTTCGTCGCGGACACCGCCGCGGTCGACAATGACGTCCTCCACCTCGGCGAACGCTCGTACATCGCCGCGGGCGCGTACCTGACCGGCGAACTCGTCGCCGGCAGCGACTGCAGCATCAACCCGTACACCGTGATCCGCGGACGCGTCCGCCTGGGGGCGGGTGTCCGCATCGGGGCGCACACCTCCCTCCTCGGGTTCAACCACTCGATGGAACCGGGCACCCCGGTCTTCCGGCAGCCGCTCACCTCGAAGGGCATCGTCGTCGACGACGACGTGTGGATCGGCTCGCACGTGGTCATCCTCGACGGCGTCACGGTCGGCGCCCACTCCGTGCTCGCGGCCGGCGCGGTGGTCACGAAAGACGTCCCCTCCGGCGCCATCGTGGGGGGAAACCCCGCTGCATTCATCCGATGGAGAGTGGCGCCGGCCGAGGCTGCGACCCCTCGGCCCCGGGACCTGGCGGTGCGGTTGCGCGAGTTCGCCGACCGCGCCCGCGCTGACGCGGAGACGATCCTCGCTCGCGCCTGGGACGCCGAGGCGAGCGTCTACGTCGATCGCCCCGGCGCGGAGCCGTCGTTGCGGGCGCACTGCGACGCGGTCGAGCTGGCGAGACTGCTTCTCCCCGGCGCCCCGCCGCAGCTCACCGCCGATCAGCATCGACGTCGGTTGACGGAGACGCAGCGCCTCGACGGGCGTATCCCGTCCCCCGGCGTGCGAACCGTGCCCGGCCGGCCGTTCGACGACGCCGATGCGGCGTACCATGTGCTGAGCGTCGGCTACGCGCTCGACCTGCTCCGCGGGCAGCTTCCGCACCCGATCAGCGAAGCGACTCGGATGACGCCGGCCGACATCTCGGACTTCTGCGAATCGCTTCCCTGGCGCACGGACCCCTGGGACGCGGGCCACCGCATCGATGCGCTGGGGACGGCGTTGCAGTGGGCGCTCCGGTCGGGACATTCCGTCCTCCCCGGCGCTGTCGAGAGCCTGCTCGGATGGCTGACCACCCGCGCGGACTCCCGAACCGGGATGTGGGGCGATGCGGCATCCGGTGGGGATCTCCTGCTGCTCGTGAACGGCGCGTACCGGACGACCCGCGGAACCTTCGCGCAGTTCGGCATCCCGCTGCCCTACCCGACCGTCACCATCGACACCGTCCTGGAGCACGCCGCGAACGAGACCTTCTTCACCGAAGAGACGTACGACGCCTGCAACGTTCTGGACGTCATCCACCCGCTGTGGCTCACCCGTGGAACGGGTCACCGGATCGAGGAGACGCGGGCCGTGGCGACGCGGATGCTGGAGCACGCCCTCACCATGTGGGCACCGACCCGGGGGTTCGCCTTCCGACTCTCCGACTCCGCCGACGAAGGCCGATGCGGGTTGCAGGGGGCGGAGATGTGGCTCGCCATCATCTGGTACCTCGCCGACATGTGCGGGGAGTCGCCGTCACTCGGCTACCGACCGAGAGGGGTCCACCGGCCGGAGCCGGCCGTGAAGATCACCCGCTCGGGCCTGCACATCATGGGGTGGTGAACGCCCTCACACCGGCGGGGCGGAAACGGCGGCGTCGCGAGCGCTCGGTGTCGCACTGGAGCCACGCGGCTTCAGCTCCGGCAGCAGGAACGTGCGCTGCCGTGGTCGTGCGGGCCCGCCCGTCAGGCGCCCGAGCATCAGTTCGACGGCCACCCGCCCCACATCCTGCTTGGGAGGACGCAACGCCGTGATCGGTGGCTCCGCACTCTCCGCCACCTCGTCGTCGTAGGCCATGATGGCGAGCCGGTCCGGCACGTCCCACCCGTTGTCCCGCGCATACTGCTGCACCAGGACCGCCTGACGGTCGGAGTGGATCAACAGTGCCGTCGTCTCGGTCGACCGGCACTGGGAGAGCAGCAGGTTGATGACGTCGTCGCGATCGTGGCCCTCCATCGCCTCCAGGGCGAGATCCTGATCCACCTGGCTCGTCAGACCGAGGTCCTGCACGGCGCGCTCCCAACCGCGACGCAGCGGAGCGGATGTGGGGGAGTCGATGGATGTCACGATCCCCACGCGCGTGTGCCCGAGGGACGCCAGATATTCGCCCGCCAGGATGCCGCCGTGGGTGTGGTCCGTCGTCGCCCATTCCAGGGATGTCAGCGCCAAGGATGACGGAGCTCGTCGTTCGGCCAGCACGACGGGTATCGGCAGGGATGCCAGCCAATGCAGGAGGGCGATGCCGTCGGGCCCCGAGGTGTCCGGGGCGACGATCAGCCCGTGCAGGTACCCCGACTCGATCAGGGACGTGATCTGTCGGCGCTGGTCTGCCGCGGAGTAACTCGCCGCACGCAGGATGAGCTGGGAACCGCTCGTGGTCGCCGCCGCACGCGCCCCGATGATGATCTGGGGCCAGTAGTAGGTGAGCGATGGCACCACCATCCCGATGCGGAACAGAGGCGTTTCGGCGATGGCGCCCGCGCGCGGCACCGTCGCATCCAGTCGGCTGCGCAGCGTGGCGCCGCCGTGGACGCGAGTGAGCAGGCCTCGGTCGGCGAGGGAGGAGATGTCGCGGCGGACGGTCAACTCGGCGACGCTGAGCAGCTTGCTCAGTTCGGATACGCGAACCGAGCCGGATCGCCGGAGTTCATCCAGGATGCGCTCCTGGCGGGAGAGCCCGAACGCGGGCGATGCGGGTTTCTGCGTGTCCATCGGACCTCCTCGTCCACCCACGTCGTATCGATTCTAGGCAAGGACTTTCGAGAGCGGTCGGAGCGGATCGACCACGTCACCGGGACCCGGGGAGGCCCTGCCGGCGACGCCGACAGGGCCTCCCCGTTCTTCTCGGGTGAGAGACGGTCCTCAGCGGCAGCTCGCCGCAGCCACATCGACCTCTTTCGCGATCTGCACCTTCTGTCCGTCGATCTCCGCGCTGGCGGTCATCGTCACCGCCTGTGCGGGGATGGATGCGGCTCGAGTGCTGAAGGCAGCCGATGCCTTCTTGGCGGGGTCGAGGGAACCGAAGTCCTTCTTGCCCCACGGAGTGGTCACCGTCACGGTCGCCGGCACGGACTCGTTGTTGGCGACCGTTGCCGTGACGAGGACCTTCCCCGCGACGCACCGCGTGCTCATGGCCACGGTGACGTCCAGCTCGGGCTCGGGCGGGGTCACGTCGGCCACGGCGAGCCACGAGATGACGGGCTTCTCCCCTCCGGCCCCTTCGTTGGTCACGACGTATTCGACGGTCGTGTCCTCGTCGAGGGTGAAGGTGAGCGCCGAGGTCAACGGCGTGCTCGTCGCCGACAGGGGAATGTTCCCCTTCGCCAGTTCCACGCCCTGCGCGGACACGGTGTGGTTCATCGTGCGGTTCATGCCCCACCACTCGGTGAAGCCTCCGGTCAGTGCGTAGGTGCCCGCCTCGAGGGTCAGCCGGTACGTCAGTTTCGTCGTGTCCTGGTAGAGCCCCGTCGAGAACTTGTCGTTGATGTCCGTGCTGCCCTTGACCTTCATCCCGTCAGCGACGTATCCCCACTGGGTGGGCGCGGTCGAGACCTGGTCGACCTTGTCGTTGATCACACTCGGGACGGCCTTCTTCACCGCCGTGTACTGCGGGGAATCGGCCCCGCCGGTGCCCGAGTCGATGTAGTAGACCAAGCCGGCCGGGACGACCTCGTACGATGCCACGACGCTCTGCCCGCCGTCGGAGAGGCGTCCGGACAGGACGAGCTTCGTGTACTCGCTTCGCGGTTGCGCGGCGGACGGGGCGTCCCACTGCACCGTCTTCTGAGTGCCGGCGATCTCCACCGCCGTCGGCAGGGCGTCGTTCACCCCGAGCGCACCCTGCATGCCCACATCGCGTGGAACGCTCTGTACGAAGAGCAGGGCCAGGCGGGCGTTGTACCCGGAGGTGCCCGTCGTGCCGAACTCCACCGCGACCACGGTGTCGGTGTCGACGGTGAGGGAATGCGAGACGGTCGTCGCCGAGCCCTGCGAGACGGCGGACTTCGTGGTCGAGGACGACCCGGCCGTGACCTTCGCGTAGATGTTCGTCGTCAGTCCGGCCCGTGGTGCTTGAACGGCACCGATGTTGTAGGAGCCGGCGGGGAGCGTCAGGTAGTACGTGACGGGCTTGTTGAAGTCCGCCCCCACCCATGACGATCCCCAGTCCGCGGGGGTGCCGGCACTGACAGCGGTTGCCGTCGTGGCGTACCCCCACGTCTTGCCGGCGGTCCGGCCATCCCATTTCTGGTCGGCGCTGTCGTTGCGCAGGGAGTCGCGACTCGCCACCGCGGCGTACGCCGAGCCCGCGGCGGCACCGCTCGATCCGGAGTCGATGAAGTACTCCAGGTCGGAGGGAACAACCAGGACGCGTGCGGTGAACCGCTGGTAGACACCCGTCGACACCTTCTGGGTGGAACGCCCGGTGGCGACGAAGCTCGCCAGCTCAGCCGTTCCCGTGGCACTCGCCAGCGAGCCCTGCGTCCACGTGACCGGGACGTCGGCGCCGTTCAGCGTCAGCGTCTTCGGGAGGGCGCGCTCCTTCGAGGTGATGCTCAGAGTGCCGAGGTCGAGGACGTCGGGACTGACGTCCTTGGGCGTGAGCTGGTCGCTGGCGACCGTCAGGCGCGTCGCGATGGCCGACGCGCCCTCCGCGTCGAGGCCGAAGGCGACGGGGTCGGCGACGGCGGCGCGGGCGTCAGCCAGTGCCGCCGAGAAGACGGCCCACGACTCGGGCGTGAACTCGGCCTCCACAGCGTCGTCGACGGCATCGACGGCTTTCGCCAGCGCGGTCGTGTCGACCTTCGCCGAGGCGGCGGTCGCTTGGATCACGCCGACCGCGTCGACGTTGAGGGAGTTGTCGTTCGCCGTGGACAGCGCGACGGTGTGCGCGCCGTTGCGGAGTCCGCGGAGCTGGAAGGTCGTTCGTTCGCTTCCCGCCGACCACGTGGGGGCGGCGACGGCGACGGGGACGCCGTCGACGGTCACGTTCAGCGTCGCGGAGCCGGGGTTGGTTCCGATGATGTCGAGCCCCGTACCGCGGAAGGCGTACGACATCGTCGCGCCCTTGGCGGTGCTCTTTGATGCGGTGCGCTGCCACTCGAACATGCCCTGCCCGTTCACGTGGCTCCAGTTCGCGTCGAAGTCGAGCACGGGAACCGAGGTGTCGTCCCAGCTCGTCTGGTGCATGCCGTCGATGATCGAGCTGTAGTACGGGGTGTAGCCCGGGACGGTCTCCACCTTGAGGTTGTCGAACTGGACGAAGGTGAAGCTCGACCCCAGCTGGATCCGACCGGCCGACTGCGGCGCGGGGTCGGTGAAGGTCGAGACCTCGACCCCGTTCACGGAGGCGGTGTGTACCGATCCCGCCACCTTGACGGAGATGTTGTTCCATGTGCCGGTGCCCGTCTTGAAGGCGACGCCGGGGGTACTGGCGACCGTGCCGCTGGCGAGGGTCGCACCGAACCGCATGAACGTCCACGCCCCCGTCGGGTCCACGCGCAGCTCAGCCGCCGAGACGTTCTGACCGTTGGCGGTGCCACCCTGCTGACGTGCGCCCACCGTGGCGTACGGCGTACCGCCGGCCTCGAACAGGACATCCGTCGAGACCGTGTAGTTGGCCCAGCGCGCGTCGCCGATGGTGGTCTTCGGGTCGCCCCCGTTCCAGGCGCCGCCGTTCATGCCGGGACCGACCTGCTGGCGGAGCACGCGGCGGTGCGCGGGGTCGGTCGTCGTGACGGACTCGAACGCGCCGTTCGTGTCGTTCGTGTAGCGCGGCGTCACCCCCAGGTCCTCCGGCTGCGTGGCGGGGGTGCCCTCCGGCTTCGAGCGTGCTCCGCGGCTCTCCAGGAAGCTCTCGCCCGTGTCGACGAGCCGCCCGGTCGCGGGGTCGTAGCTCTGGATGTCGGCCTGTTCGGCGTACTCGAAATCGTCGGCGTACAGGACGTCGTCGTTCGTGACCCCGTTGGTGGCACCGCTGGCGTCCGTGTCGAGCACGTCCCGACCGCCGTCGGGGTCGGTGAACTCCGGGCTGGACGGGAGCGAGCTGCCGTACCCGTCCTTCGCCACGATGGATCCGTCGCCGGTGGTCGTGGCGTGGTCGAGGGTGGTGACCGTCGCGGCGGAGAAGGGCTTCACCTCCACCGTGTAGGTCGAGTTCCCGTCGGGCTGCAGCTCGGCGACCGGGACCAGGTAGTTGGCGTCGTAGGCGTCGCCGGTGTCGGCTGCGCGCGTCTCCCACACCTCGGCGGTCTTGTCCGCGCCGAGGGCGAGGTCCTTGGCCGTGACGCGGTACGTCTTGGTGAATTTGCTGTCGTTGATGATGACGGTGGAGAAGTCCGATGCGTCGGGCGCGGCGAGCGTGGTGTACGACGCCCCGCCTGCTCGGGCGCCACTCGGCGGGTTGCCGGTTCCCAGCTCACTGCCGGAGGCTTTCGGGATGGCACGCCAGATGCCCGCGGTATTGTCCTCGTTCTCCCATCCGAGGGTGGCGAACTGGGTGAAGTGCTCGATGACCGACAGGCCGCCGTCGTAGTACATCCATCCCGACCACGGCTCGCGGGCGTTGACCAACTCCTTGGAGGAGTACTGGAAACCGTCGTAGAACGACCCGATGACGGGCTGGAAGATGTTCAGCGTGCGGCGGGATGCCGTGAACCCGGTCGTCACCCAGTTGCCCATCTCGAGAGCGCTGTTCGTTCCACCGAACTGCGTGCCGACTCCTCCCTGCTCGTCGCTGTTGGTGTTGTTCGGGCGGTCGGCCGAGTTGGAGAACGTCGACTGCCCCTCCGAGTTCCAGACCTCCTTGTCCAGCTGCTCGGCGATCTTCTTCATGTTGCCCGCGCTGTCGTCGGCGCTGGAGTAATGGAAGCCGACCACATCGACGGCGTCTCGGAGGGAGGGGTCGGCCGGAGCGGTCATCGCGTTGCCGAACGAGACGGGAGGTGTTCCGACGGTATCGGCGGCGACGGTCTCGATGGCCGTGTAGAGCGCGCGCTCCTGCTCGGACGCGAAGCCGTTGTTCGGGTCGGTGGAGCTCGCGCCCTGGAACCCGGTGGTGTCGTTGCGCAACCACCCCGAGAAGTCCTTGTAGAGCTGGATCTCCGGGCTGGTTGTCTCGTTCGTGTCCGGGTTGATGGAATCGACCATGAAGCCGAACTCGCGGTAGGCGGCGAGGACGGTGTTCTTGAACCAGACGTACTGCTCCTGATGGTTCGTCACCCACGTCGGGCGTTGCCAGCGGAGGATGCTGACGTGCACGTCGCCGTGGGCGACCAGCTTCGCGTCTGCCGCGAGCTGGAACCCGGGTTCGCGCAGGACGTTGGGGTACTCGTCCCGGGAGCGCATCGTCGCGGGGTTCGGGCCCGTGGACGTGTTGCGGTCGTTGCCCATCTCGATCTTGACCGTGTTCATGATGGGGTGGTCCCCACCGAACAGCGTCTCGATCATCTCCCAGTACTTGTCGGGGTGCTGCGCCTTGTAGTCCAGCAACAGGGCGCTGGTCGAGTTGGCGGTCAGAACGCCGAAACCTTTGAACGTGAGGCCGTTGCGGTTCTGTGCGGCCGCGGCGACGTCGGCGCCGTCGATGGTCACGGAGACCGGGTCGGCGCCTGCCGCGACGGCGTTGGAAGTGGGTGCTACGAGCAATCCCATCACCACCGCGGCAGCGGCAGTCAGGGCGCAGGCGAACCGGGCGGATGACGCTTTCGTCATTGGAGGTCCTCGTCGTTGAAGGAAGCCCATTCGGGGGTCGTCGGTAGCAGACCACATGTGAGCGGTATCCGGTAGAGAAACGAACTCTTTCGGGCAGTATCGAACCGATACGAACAACCGACCGCTCCCCGTCGCGACCGCCCAAACCGCCTCTGACCCGACGGCGCAGTCGCCCGCTGGCCCTCACGCCATTCACAGCCGCGCGTCCCTAGTATTACTGCGACCTCCGGCCCCGCCGGGGTCGACGTGGTGCCCGGCCGGTGGCATCCGTCGCGAGAGGACACGAGTGAGCACGACGACCACACCGCGCGGACAGCGCACCGCCGCCCGCCACGGGCGGCTGTCGTCGCCGGGCCCCTTCGCCCAGCTGTTCCGTGGACTCGCCATCGTGCTCGCCGTGCTCCTGGTCTCGGGCGGCGCCGTGTTCGCGTACGCCGCCGTCGACCTCACCCGCAGCTTCACCGCCGACGCGGTCGACCTCAAGGGGCAGCCCGCCGCGCCCCCCGACCTCGGCGAGCTGAAAGGCGGCGTCAACCTGCTGCTCATCGGCACCGACGAGTGCGAGCCCGATTTCGCGCAGCTGTTCGGAGACCGCTGCACGGGCGACGATGCCGAGGGCAATCTGAACGACGTCAACATGCTGGTCCACATCTCCGACAACCCGCGCCGGGTGACCGTGATCTCGTTCCCGCGCGACCTGATGGTCCCGATCCCGTCCTGCACCGACGAGGACGGCAACGTCAACTCCGCGATGAGCAAGCAGCAGATCAACAGTGCGTATCTCTACGGCGGTCTGTCGTGCGTCGCCGCCACGATCTCCGAACTCAGCGGCCTCGAAATCCCGTTCGCCGCGAAGGTGAGCTTTGGCGGCGTCATCAACATCACGGATGCCATCGGCGGCGTCGACGTGTGCATCGCGAACGGCATCCAAGACCCTTACACCGGCATCGACTGGCCGGCCGGCATGCGCCAGGTGAAGGGTCTCGACGCCCTGCAGTTCCTCCGCACCCGCCACGGCGTCGGTGACGGGGGCGACCTCGGCCGCATCTCGAATCAGCAGCAGTACATGTCGCGTCTGGCCAACAAGCTCAAGAGCCAGGAGGTGCTCTCGAACCCCGCGACGCTGTACAAGCTCGCGTCGACGGCCCTGCGCAACGTCGACCCGTCCACCTCGCTCACCAACCCCCTCACCCTGGTGCAGATCGCCTCCGCGGTGAAGGACGTCCCTTTCGACGAGATCGTCTTCATCCAATACCCGACCTACACCGACCCCGCCGATCCCAACCGCGTCGTCCCCGACGACGAGGACGCCGACACCCTGTGGGCCGCGCTCGCCGCGAACCAGCCCCTCGAGCTGTCCGGCAACCTGAGCGACGGCGACGGCGTCGTGGTCGACGAGAACGCCGCTCCCGCGCCGACGCCGGCCCCGGCGGACACGGCGACCCCCGTCCCGACCGACGGCGCTTCGTCCACCCCGGCACCGAGCTCGGACGCGATCGTGCTCCCCGACGGCATCGCCGGGCAGACCGCGGCGCAGGCGACCTGCTCCAACGGCAACGTCCGCGAGTGATCGTCGGCCCTGTCGCCCGGCATCCGGATCGTGGTTCGGATGCCAGGCGACGACCGGTTAGTATGGACCGGTGTGTTCGCGCCGTGAGGCATCGATCACCTGGAGACGTCGCATAGTTCGGCCTAGTGCACCACCCTGCTAAGGTGGAGTCCCCTCACGGGGACCGAGGGTTCAAATCCCTCCGTCTCCGCAGTGAGAAAGCCCCGGTTCGCCGGGGCTTTTCTCGTGCGGGCGCGATCCCGTCATGAATCGAGACAGCCGCGCGCGGCGACGCGGTCCGAACCCGGCGGGGAGCGACCGTCAGCGCCGCCGCATCTCCAGCGCAGCGAGCCCCGGCATGCCGAGCCATGAGCGTCCGTCGGGGGCGTCGACCACGGTGAGCAGGACCGCGTCACAGGCGCGGCAGCGCACCACCGTGCCCATCGCGGAGGCGTAGACCGCGGCCGTCGCGAGCAGATCCTGCAGGCCGCAGTGCGTGCAGCGGACGTCGGATGCCGTGGCATCCCACCCGAGGAGGTCGTCGAGTCGCCCGGCCAGGGCGTTGCCATCGAGCAGGGTCATCAGGAGCCTCCGAACCTTTCCGTGCGAATGCGCGCCGCAGCGTGTCCGGCCTCCAGCAGCCACCGCGATACGGCTTCGACGAACGGCGTCGGTCCGCACACGAACACCCGGGGCTCGCGATCGGCGGGGATGACGGCGGCGCGCAGGCTCTCGGCGGTCAGTCGGCCCGGGGCAGTAGGCGACTCCGGCGGGGCGGCGCGGGTGTAGACGAGGTCGACGCGGAGGCGGTCGTCACGGTCGGCGAGGGCGTGCAACTCGTCGCCGAAGAACACGTCGCCAGGGGAGCGCACCGAGTACAGCAGCCGAAACGGCGCCGGATCGTCACTCGCGGCGTGCGCGTCCGCCATCGCATATAGCGGCACGACCCCGGAGCCGCCGGCGATGAGCTGCACGGGAGCAGGGTCGGGCGACGGCATCCAGACGAAGAACGCTCCGAGGGGGCCGTGCACCTCGAGGCGATCGCCCTCGCGCAGGTCGTGGACGAGGAACGGCGAAACCTCGCCGTCGGGCACTTCGTCGACCGCGAGCACGACGCGGGTGCCCGCACCCGACGAAGCCACCGAGTAGGAGCGGCTCGCCTGGTAGCCGTCGGGTGCGGTGAGGCGGACGTCGAGGTGGGACCCCGCGTCGTTGCCCGGCCAGGTGGGCACCTCGAGCTCGATGCGCCGGGCCGTGGACGTCTCGGCACGCACGCGCACGACCGACGCGACGTGCCAGGATGCCGCGCGGCGGCTCACCCGTACCGTTCCTCGCGCCACGGGTCGCCGCGGGGGTGGTAGCCGTTCTGCTCCCAGAACCCGGGCTTGTCGGTGGGCATCGTGATGAGCCCCTGCACCCATTTTGCGCTCTTCCAGAAATAGAGGTGCGGCACGAGGAGGCGGGCGGGGCCGCCGTGCTCAGCGCTCAGCGGTTCGCCGTCGGCCTCGAAGGCAATCCAGCTCTTGCCGCCGAGCAGATCGTCGAGGGCGAGATTGGTGGTGTAACCGCCGAAGGAGTGCACCATCGCGAAGCGGTGGGCCGTCTCGACCTGCGCGAAGATGCGGTCCAGCGACACCCCGCGCCAGGCCATGTCGAGCTTCGTCCAGTGCGTGACGCAGTGGATGTCGACGGTGATGTCCTCCACACCGAGGGCCTCCAGCTGCGCGCGATCCCACCGGTGCACGCCGTTCTCGGTGCCGATGGCGAATTCCCACGTGTCGGAGGCGACGGTGGGGGTGGGGCCGGCGGAGAGCACCGGCCAGTCGCCCACCAGGCTCTGGCCGGGAGGCAGTCGCGGATCGCGCTCGCGGCGGCGGCCCCCGAAGCCGCGGGTGATGAATGACATGGCATCCCTTCGCCGGAGTCGATGCGTGGATTCACCCTAGCCATCCGTCCGGGGGCGGGACAGGGGCAGGCGAGCGGAGGAGATCCGTGCGGCGGAGGACGAATGGGCTGGGCGGTTTCAGGCGGTCAGTGCAACACCGTTGTCTGGTGGGGTTGAGAGTAGTCGTTCGAGGGCTTCGGTGGGGGT
>NZ_JALGRP010000018.1 GCF_022815605.1 Microbacterium sp. VKM Ac-2923
GGGTGAGCGGAGGAGTCTGCGGGCGGAGCTGATCCTCCCGTCGCCGTATCTCCTCCGCTCCGCACCGGACCGCACCGGACCGGACCGGACCTGCACCGCCCCGCCCCGCCCCGCCCCGCACCGAACCGCCCGGCCGAACCGGCCGCGCCGCTCCGGCCGGGCCCGCGCTCAATCGCGCCGCGGGTCCACCATCGTCATGCCCGCGGGTGACGCGGCGTCCATGGTCGGCAGCAACGCGGCGGCTTCGCCGAGGCCGACCACCCGCTCGATGAGCTCCTGCGGCCGCAGGGCGCCGCTCGCGATGAGCGACAGCATCTCGGGGTAGTCCACCGCCGCCATCCCGTGGCTGCCGAGCAGGTCGAGCTCCCACGCGATCACGCGCGCCATGGGCATGGCGCTCATGCCGTCGGACGTGGGCAGCAGGCCGATCTGCACGTGACGGCCCCGACGTCGCAGGCTGAGCACGGCGTCGCGCGCCGTCTGCGCGCTGCCCACCGCGTCGACCGACACGTGGCTCCCGCCGCCGGTGAGCTCGTGCACCGCGGCCGGGATGTCGGATCCGTCGGCCACGACCGCGTGCTCGGCGCCGAGCCGTCGCGCGGCCGTGAGAGCCGCCGGCGTGCGGTCGACCGCGATCACCCGCGCGCCCAGAGCCGCCCCGATCATCACGGCACTCAAGCCCACGCCCCCGGCGCCGACCACCGTGATCCACTCGCCCGCCTGCACGCGCGCGCGACCGGTGAGTGCGCGGTAGGCGGTGGCGAAGCGGCATCCGAGGGCCGCCGCCGCCTCGAACGAGACGCCGTCCGGAATGCGCACGACGTTCGTGTCGGCCGCGCGCAGCACGACCCGCTCGGCGAACGAGCCCCACTGCGTGAACCCGGGCTGCTGCTGGTCGGGGCACACCTGCGCGTTGCCGCTCAGACACCACTCGCACACTCCGCACCCCATGACGAACGGCACGGTGACGCGGTCGCCGACATGCCAGCGCTGCACGCCCGCACCCACCTCGACGATGAGGCCGGCCAGCTCGTGGCCCGGTACGTGCGGGAGGGTGACGTCGTCATGCCCGACCCAGGCGTGCCAGTCGCTCTTGCACAGTCCCGTGGCGAACACCTCGACGACCACTCCGCCGTCCGGCGCGCGCGGCGCCTCGACGTCGCGCACCTCGAGGGGCTCGGCCAGGGCGTCCATGATCATCGCGCGCATGGCATCCATTGTCCCGCCCGGTCGTGCCCCTGGTGTCCGTTCGTCGGCGGGATCGATGCGGCGGGCGCCGTCCGGCGGAGACCGGGGGTGGCAGAACACTCCCGCCCCCGGCGGCGCGACGGTCGGGTCGGTCGCGAGCCGGGGGCGGGAGCGTGGTCGATCAGCGGCAGCTGGCAGCGGCGATCGGCACGGTCTGCGTCCCTCGGACGTCACCGGCCGACGTCGTCACCGTCACCGATCCGCCGTCGATCGCGGCCGCACGCGTCGCCTGCGCGACCGAGGTGGTCGCCCCGGGCTTCATGGCGGTGAGGGTCCGGCTGCCCCAGGGAGAGGTGACCTCGACATCGACCGGCGTCGTCTCGCCGTTGCGCACCGTGGTGACCAGCGTGACGCGCCCGCTGATGCAGCGCGAGGTCACCGTGGCGGTGGCCTTGGGCGGTACCACGACCTCGGGCACGAGGATCTCGGGGATCTTCAGGTACGACCCCGGGGTGGCGAAGGTCAGGCGCAGCCCGGTGGCGCGCACCGGCTCGAAGCTCAGGACAGTCTTGGCGTTGTTCACCACCGCGGGTGCGGCACCGATCGGGGTCACCGGCGTCCACACGCCGTCCGCGGTACGGTACTCGGCGCTCACGCCGGTCACCTTGCCCTCGGTGTTGGTGAACTCCACGCCGCCGATCCCGCGAGCGGTCCCGGTGGTCAGGGTGAACGTCGAGCTGTCCTTGAGGGCGGTGTCGCTCCAGGTCGACCACGACGTCCCCCGTCGGCCGTCGCAGGCGAGGTTCGGCGTCATGGTCTCGTAGCGGGTCTGCCAGAACGAGGCGGTCACCGTGGCGTCGGCCGCGCGGCAGACGTTGGGCACGCCGGCCTGACCCCAGATGGACACCTCGGCGATCGACTGCCACGTGTTCGTCTGCGTGGTCATCCGCAGGCGCAGCGCGCTCATCGGGGCGAGCGCCCGGGTGTCGAGGGTGACGACGGGCGCGGGCTTCGTGGCATCCTGGGCGACGGTCGCGGCCACCTGCGAGGTGACCCACGCGCCGTTCGCGTCGCGATACTGCACTTCGATGCGCGACGGCCACGTCGCGGTGGCGCCGTCCTTGTAGGTGTCGACGACGATCGAGTCGATGGCGCGCGCGCTGTCCCACTCGAACGACAGCCAACTGTCGCGCGGGTAGCCGGTGCTCGACCAGTCGTCCCATCCCTTCGAGACCCGGCCGTCGATCACCGTGCGGGCGAGATCGTTGCGATGGGATGCCGAGACCGCGGCCTCGGGCGCGATCTGCACGATGCCGGGCTCGTCGACGACGACGGTGCGGGTGAAGGTGCGACCGGCGGTGAAGTCGGCATCCGCGGCGAGGGTGCCCGTGAGTGTGCGGGTGCCGAGGCGTCCGGTGTCGAGCGACGACCAGGTCACGCCCACGTCGGTGCTCCGCCCGTCCACCTCCACCGAGACGGTGGCCGGCAGGGCGGCGGTCGACCCGCGACGGACGGTGTCGGGGAGGCGGTCGTCGACGACCTTCCACGTGCCGTGGCCGAAGCCCTTGTCATCCCAGTACGAGGCGTTCCATCCCGTGCCGTAGCGCGCGGGGTCCTCCGCCGCGGGGTTGTGCATCTCGAGACGCCCGTTCTCGCCCACGGTGAGCGGGAGCCAGACGTAGGTGGAGTCGGATTTGCCCTCGTTCCACCGGTCGCCCATGTAGACGAACTTGCCCGGTTCGAGCTCGAACACGTTCGTCGTCTGCGAACCGAAGGTCGTTCTCCGCGCGTCGCCGATCGAGAGCAGCCCGTCGCCGCCGTCGGGGATGGCGTTGTACGACACCGTCTCGTTCACGTCGTTCGGCTCGATGCCGCGGATCCACGTGCCCATCAGATCCTGCGTCGTGTAGTACGTCTGCGGGTTGGGTGCCCATCCGGTCGCGCCCGAGGTGACGACGCTGTAGGTGCCGTCACGCTCGAAGATCGCGGGGGCCTCGAGGTGGCCGCACTCCTTGACGATCTGGAAGTCCTCACCCCGTACCGGCGCCTCGGGGGTGCCGTCGGCGAAGACGTACGGGTAGCGGCCGTCCTCGGAGTACTGCTTCACGTCGAGGGTGTCGCTGTCGGTCGTGTGGGTGACGTTCGTGTAGCTGTCGTCGAGCTCGGCGACGTAGAGGCTGTAGTTCTCCTCCGACGAGTACGAGATGTACGCCTTGCCGTCGTCGTCCTTGAACACGGTCATGTCACGCGCCTGGCCGGGCACGGCGTACTGCGTGCACGCCTGGTAGTTCGAGCGGTTCGGCATGCGGAAGGCGCCCGTCATGCGGAACGGTCCGGCGGGGGAGTCCGACACGGCCACGGCAGCCATCGAGCGCGCGTAGGTGCTGCCACCGGGCTCGATGCGTCCGTCGGCGTGCCACCACATGACCCACTGGCCGGTCTTCTCGTTCTGCAGCACCTTGGGTCGCTCGAAGATGGCCGTGTAATCGGATTCCCGCGTCGAGTTCAAGTGGTACGCGAGGGCGTCGATCTTGTCGTTGCGGGGCTGGCCGGCATCGTCGACGGTGTCGTACAGGTCTTCGAAGTAGGGCGTCAGCAGGTCGTCGCGCGTGCTGATGCTGCGCAGGGCGTCGCCGAGGTTGGTCCAGTTCTTGGCATCCGTCGACCGGTACACCGCGACGCCGGGGCTGTTCCAGTAGCCGTTCGTGCGGTCTTCCCCGTACCAGTAGTAGACGGTCTGGCCGTTCTCCTCGGTCGTCACGACCTGACCGCCGTGCGCCTGGATGTGACGCCCATCGGTGTCGTACCACTTCGGCTGGAAGTAGTCGGCGGCGCTCATGCCAGGGTCGGCGAGGGGCTGGAACTTGTCGTAGGTCACCGGTGGATCGATCCGCGGCACCCCGTCGTTCGGGTTCGTCGGCACGCCCGTGGCGGCGACCGCCGCGAGCGGGGATGCCAGGGCGGCGGCCAGAACAGCGGCCGTCGCGGCCGCCAGAAGGCGGCGAGCGGTCAGGGGGCGTCGATGCGTCATCGCGTCTTTTCCGATCCGCGCCGCGACGATGCGGCGCACGGGTGACCCAGGGGTCGGGGGATGTTGACGTCAACATTGTATGTCGCGGATCGCCGCAGAGTCCAGGCATTTCTGCGGGGACAGTGTGGTGCGTCCCGATCGTCGGCGGGATGAGGCGCCGTCGCGCGGGCCGCGCGCGCCCACCAGCTCGAGTGTCCAAGACCCCCGGACGCGCAGGAGGATCGTCCGGGTGTTGTGGACACACAAAGCGAAAGGGCGCAGCGCAGCGCAGCCCCGCGCCGGTCGCGCGCTACAGCGAGTCGACCACCCGCGACGCCAGTCCGGCGTACGCCGCGGGCGTGAGCGCGAGCAGGCGCTGCTTCGCGGCGTTGCCGATGTCGAGGCCGCGGACGAACTCGGCCAGCTCGGGCGCGCCGACACGGCGACCGCGCGTGAGGTCCTTCAGCAGGGCGTACGGGTCGGTGATCTGCGAGCGGCCGGCGGCGATCTCGGCGCGCACCACCGTCTGGATGGCTTCGGCGAGCACCTCCCAGTTCACGTCGAGGTCGGCCAGCAGCACGTCTTCGGCGAGCGAGATCTCGGTGAGCCCGCGCTGCAGGTTGTCGAGAGCGAGCAGCGAGTGCCCGAAAGCGACGCCGATGTTGCGCTGCGTCGTGGAGTCGGTCAGGTCGCGCTGCAGCCGGCTGGTCACGAGGGTGGATGCCAGGGTGCTGAAGAGTCCGCCGGCGATCTCGAGGTTCGCCTCGGCGTTCTCGAAGCGGATCGGGTTGATCTTGTGCGGCATCGTCGACGACCCGGTGGCCCCGGCGACCGGGATCTGCGTGAAGTAGCCGAGCGAGATGTACGTCCAGATGTCGGTGGCGAGGTTGTGCAGGATGCCGCCCGCATGACGCGCGCGGTCGTACAGCTCGACCTGCCAGTCGTGCGACTCGATCTGCGTCGTCACCGGGTTGAAGCCGAGGCCGAGCGACTCGATGAACGTACGGGTGAGCTCCGGCCAGTCGACGTCGGGCTCGGCGGCGACGTGCGCCGACCAGGTGCCGGTCGCTCCCGAGAACTTCGCGAGGTACTCGCCGGCATCCAGCTGACGGATGACGCGCTCGAGGCGCCACGCGAAGACACCGATCTCTTTGCCCATGGTGGTGGGCGTGGCCGGCTGGCCGTGGGTGCGCGACAGCATCGCGGCATCGCGGTGCTCGACCGCGAGCGCGGCGAGAGCGGCCGTGACCGAGCGGAGCTTGGGCAGCCACACGCGCTCCACCGCGCGCTGCACGGTGAGGGCGTAGGCGGTGGAGTTGATGTCTTCACTGGTGCAGGCGAAGTGCGTCAGCTCGGCGAGCCCGGTCAGCCCGAGGGTGTCGAGTCGGTCGCGTACGAGGTACTCGACCGCCTTCACGTCGTGCCGCGTGACAGCTTCCTTGTCTGCGAGCCAGGCGATCTCGTCGGCGCCGAAGTCCTCGTACAGCCCGCGCAGTCTCGCGCGGTCGGCGTCGGACACCGGCGAGGTGCCGAAGAGCGAGCGGTCGGTCAGGGCGAGCAGCCACTCGACCTCGACCTCGACGCGGGCACGGTTCAGGCCCGCCTCCGACAGGTAGTCGCCGATCTCGGACACGGTGGCGAAGTACCGTCCGTCGAGCGGGCTGAGGGGCTGCGGAGGCAGAGAGGACACGGGTCTCCCGAAGGTCGCGCGGAAAGGTCAGCCCGCGGAGCGGATGGCGGGCTCGAGCTGCCGGAACAGAGCGCGGCTGGCCCGTTCGATCATACCGAGCACCTCGTCGAACATCGGGGCCCCGGCGTAGTACGGGTCGGGCACATCGAGGGTCTCGGCATCCGGGAGGAACGACTGCAGGAGAGCGATCTTGTCGGTGTCGTCGTCTCCCTGGGCCCAGCCGCGCAGCACCCGTTCGTGGCTGCGATCGAGGGCGACGACGAGGTCGTTGCGCGTGAAGTCGGCGTACTGGAACTGCCGGGCGCGGTGGGTGGCCCCGTCGTATCCGAGGCGGTCGAGGGCCGCGAGGGTGCGGTGGTCGGCACGTTCGCCGACGTGCCAGTCGCCCGTTCCGGCCGAGCTCGACGAGACGCGCGCACCGAGGCCCGCGCTCTCGGCGAGGTGGCGGAAGACCACGTCGGCCATCGGCGACCGGCAGATGTTGCCGCTGCAGACGAAGACGACGCGGAAGGGCGCGTCGGCGTTCGCGGTCATCCATCCATCATGGCGGGGACACGCCGCGTCCGCACCCGTCGATTCCGGGCGGAGGAGGCTGAGCCTGTCGAAGCCTCCGGCTTTGCGCGGGTCGCGGCCCCTTCGACGGGCTCGGGGGCCTGGGCTGCGCGCGGGGGTTATGGGCGGAGGAGGCTGAGCCTGTCGAAGCCTCCGGCTTTGCGCGGGTTCCGGCCCCTTAGACGGGCTCGGGGGCCTGGGCTGCGCGCGGGGATTGTGGGTGGAGGAGGCTGAGCCTGTCGAAGCCTCCGGGGCGCGTGGGTCCCTTCAGCGGGCTCAGGGACCTGGGTCGTGCGACGCGACCGGCACGGTTCAGCGCCGCTCGCGCTCCTCGCGCCGGGGGCGGAGGATGCCGCCGAGCACGGCGTTGATGAGGCCGATCAGGAGAGCCGCCACGACCGTGAGCCAGAACTCCCCGGTGCGAAGGCCCCAGTCCCAGTTCTCGGTGATCACCGCCGTCAGCCAGAGCAGGAAACCGTTGATGATCAACGAGATCAACCCCAGCGTGAGGATGTAGAGCGGAATGGCGACGATCTTGACCACCGTGCCCACGATGGTGTTCACGAGCGCGAAGATCAGGCCGACCAGCAGCAGCGTGAGCAGCACCTGCAGCCACTCGCCGGGGGCGAAGGGGATGAGGCGCACCTGCAGCGCGGGCAGCAGGGTGACGATCCAGATGGCGAAGGCGTTGACGGCGACGCGGACGACGAAGCGCATGCCCCCATCGTGGCACGTGGACGCGGTCCCGCCGAGGGTGTGCGCGGCGCGGTGAACGGCCGCGGCCGGGGGAGGAGGAGTCGGAAAGAGGGACTGACGAACCCGTGGGCCCCGCGGTTAGGCTCGCGGGGTGAGTGACGAGCCGGTTCTGCCCCGTATCCGCCCCGAGATCGCCGCGCTGCCCGCGTATCGACAGGGCCGGCAGGCCAGCCCCGATTCGTTCAAGCTCTCGAGCAATGAGAACCCCTTCGAGCCCCTCCCCGGCGTGCTCGAGGCGGTCCACGCCGCGGGTGCGTTCAACAGATACCCGGATGCCACGGCCGCACGCCTGCGCGAACGGCTGGCCGCGCGCTCCGGCGTCTCGCCCGACGAGGTGCACGTCGGCGCCGGCAGCGTCTCGCTGCTCGCGCAGCTGCTGCTGGCGACCTCCGGCCCCGGCGACGAGGTCGTCTACGCGTGGCGCTCCTTCGAGGCCTACCCGTCGCTCGTCGCGGTGACCGGGGCGACGAGCGTGCAGGTGCCGCTGACCGCCGACGCGCGTCACGATCTGCCGGCCATGGCCGCGGCCGTCACCGACCGCACACGGCTGGTGATCGTGTGCAGCCCCAACAATCCCACCGGTCCGACCGTCGGCTACGACGAGTTCGCCGCGTTCGTCGACGAGGTGCCGCGCGACGTGCTCATCGTGCTCGACGAGGCGTACGCCGAGTTCGTCACCGACCCGACCTCGGTCGAGGGTGCTCGCGTGCGCGCGGTGCTGGACCGCCCCAACGTGGTCGTGCTCCGCACGTTCTCCAAGGCGTACGGCCTGGCGGGCCTGCGCGTCGGTTACGCCATCGGCAACGAGTCCGTCCTCAACGCCGCCCGCAGCACCGCGATCCCGCTGTCGGTCACCGCCGCCGGCGAAGCGGCCGCCCTGTCGAGCCTGGATGCCGAGAGCGAACTCCTCCACCGCGTCAAGGTCATCGCCGAGCGTCGCGACCGCCTGGTCGACCGCCTGCGCGAGACCGGATGGGATGTGCCCGACGCGCAGGGCAACTTCGTGTGGCTCGCCGCGGGTGAGCGCACGCTCGAGGTCGCCGGCGCGTTCGAGGCCGCGGGCCTCATCGTCCGCCCGTTCGCGGGCGACGGCATCCGCATCTCCATCGGCGAAGAAGAATCGCTCGACCGCGTCGTCGAGGTCGCCGCCGCACAGCGCTGACGCGCGACGCGCGCTCGTCGCCGGCCCGATCCCGGTCGCTTCGACAGGCTCAGCCACCTCGCGTGCGTCGCGGGGGAGGTTCCTGAGCTCGTCGAAGGGACCGGGAACCGACTCGGCGTCGCGAGCGCGGCATCCGTTTGTCCGACGTCAACGGCGGATTCCGTCATCCGTTGTGGACCTCATGCGGTCGTCCGCATGGGTCGGGCGTTAGCGTGGGGACATGACCCCGCTCGACGATCCCGCTCTCGTGCGCGTTCTGGCAGCCGACGGCACGCTGGCGCCCACGCCCGCGGCCGAGCGCTACCTGCCGCTCATCGACGCCCTGACCGACGCCGAACTCGAGACGTTCTATCGCGACATGGTCTCGATCCGCGCCTTCGACGTGCAGGCCACCAACCTGCAGCGCCAGGGCCAGCTGGCCCTGTGGCCGCCGTCGTTCGGGCAGGAGGCCGCGCAGGTCGGCTCCGCCCGCGCCGCGCGTGCGCAGGATCACGTCTTCCCCTCGTACCGCGAGCACGTGGTCACCCGCATCCGCGGCGTCGACCCGCTCGACATCATCCGGCTCATGCGCGGACTCACGCACGGCGGGTGGGACCCGTCCGACCCCAAGAACGGCAACACCCACATCTACACGCTCGTCCTCGGCGCGCAGACGCTGCACGCCACGGGGCTCGCGATGGGTCTGGTGTTCGACGGCAAGACGGCCACGGGTGACCCCGAGCGCGACGAGGCCGTCATCGTCTACTACGGCGACGGCGCGTCCAGCCAGGGCGACGTGCACGAGGCCATGGTCTTCGCCGCGAGCTTCCAGACCCCCGAGGTGTTCTTCCTGCAGAACAACCAGTGGGCCATCTCGGTGCCCGTCTCGACGCAGTCGCGCTCGCCGCTGTACAAGCGCGGCGAGGGCTACGGCATCCCGAGCCTCCAGGTCGACGGCAACGACGTCCTCGCCAGCTACGCCGTGTCGAAGGTCGCGCTCGACGAAGCGCGGGCCGGCGGCGGTCCTCGCGCGATCGAGGCGATGACCTACCGCATGGGCGCTCACACCACCAGCGACGACCCCACGAAGTACCGCACCTCCGACGAGGAGCAGTCGTGGGGCCGGCGCGACCCGATCGCGCGCCTCCGCGCGTTCCTCGAGGGGCGCGGCGCGCCGCAGCAGTTCTTCGACGACGCGGATGCCGAAGGTGCCGCCCTGGCGCACGACGTGCGCGTGCGCACCAACGAGCTCGGGTCGATCCCCCGGGCCCACATGTTCGAGAGCGTCTACTCCGAGGCGCACGCGCTCCTTCAGGAGGAGCAGCGTTGGCTCGACGACTACGAGACGTCGATGGACGGGGACGCCCAGTGACCGAGAACCTTCCGATCAGCCGCGCACTGAACGCCGGCCTTCGCCGCGCCCTCGAGACGAACGACCGCGTCCTGTTGATGGGCGAGGACATCGGCCCGCTCGGCGGCGTGTTCCGGGTGACCGAGGGACTGCAGAAGGACTTCGGTGCCCGCCGCGTCATCGACTCCCCGCTGGCGGAGTCGGGCATCGTCGGCACCGCCATCGGCCTCGCGATGGGCGGGTTCCGCCCCGTGCTGGAGATCCAGTTCGACGGGTTCGTCTTCCCCGCGTTCGACCAGATCACCTCGCAGCTCGCCAAGCTCACGAACCGCCACGAGGGCGCGCTGCAGATGCCCGTCGTCATCCGCATCCCGTACGGCGGGCACATCGGCGCCGTCGAGCACCACCAGGAGAGTCCCGAGGCGTACTTCACGCACACCCCGGGTCTCCGCGTGGTCAGCCCCTCGAACGCGAACGACGCCTACTGGATGATCCAGCAGGCGATCGATTCACCCGACCCGGTCGTCTTCTTCGAGCCCAAGGCGAAGTACTGGCAGAAGGGCGACGTCGACACGTCGGCGCCGGCCCTGCCGCTGCATGCCAGCCGCGTCGTGCGCCGCGGCACCGACGTGACCCTCGTCGGTCACGGCGCGATGGTGACGACGCTGCTGCAGGCGGCGGCGCTCGCCGAGAGCGAGGGCACGAGCTGCGAGGTCATCGACCTGCGGTCGCTGTCGCCGGTCGACTACGGGCCGCTGCTCGACTCCGTGCGTCGCACGGGTCGCATGGTCTACGCGCAGGAGGCACCGGGCTTCACCTCGCTCGGTTCCGAGATCGCCGCGACCGTCATGGAGAAGGCGTTCTTCGCGCTCGAGGCGCCCGTGCTGCGGGTCTCCGGCTTCGACGTGCCCTTCCCGCCCGCGAAGCTCGAGGGCGTATACCTGCCCGACGCCGACCGCATCCTCGAGGCCGTCGACCGGTCTCTGGCCTACTGACCCGCTGCCCTCCCGCCCACCGGACATTCCGTTGCGGCGACGCCGGTGCAATGCTGGCTCCCGAGTAAAGGACACACCGTGACCGATCAGACCTTCGTTCTCCCCGATGTCGGAGAAGGCCTCACCGAGGCCGAGATCGTGCAGTGGCGCGTCGCGCCGGGTGACACCGTCGCCGTCAACGACGTGATCGTGGAGATCGAGACCGCCAAGTCGCTCGTCGAGCTACCCTCGCCCTACTCGGGCACGGTCGGCGAGCTGCTGGCATCCGAGGGGGCCACCGTCGAGGTCGGCGCCCCGATCATCACGATCGGCTCCGCGGATGCCGCATCCCCGGCGCCCTCCGCCCCGACCACGGTCCCCGAGCCCAGCGACCCGGGCGGCGCCGTGCTCGTCGGCTACGGCACCGGTGGCGCGGTGTCGTCGCGGCGGCGCAAGCCCGCTGAGCGTCCGGTCGCGGCCTCCGTCGGCGTCGTCGCCAAGCCCCCGATCCGCAAGCTCGCGCGCGACCTGGGCGTCGACCTGTCGGCCGTGCCGCCGAGCGGTCCCGCCGGCGAGGTGACCCGCGACGACGTGGTGAAGCACGCCGAGCAGGCCAGCGTGTTCCGCAACATCGAGACGCCCGCGTGGGGCGACGTGCGCGAGGAGACGATCACCGTTTCCGCCCCGGCCGCGCCGGCTCCCGTCGCGACGACCGGGCCCGTCACCGACGCGCGCGAGGAGTCGATCCCCGTCCGCGGTGTGCGCAAGGCCACAGCCAACGCGATGACCTCGAGCGCGTACTCGGCCCCGCACGTGTCGGTGTGGGTCGACGTCGACGCCTCGCGCACCATGGAGCTCGTCAAGCGCCTCAAGGCCTCGGCCGACTTCGCCGACGTCAAGATCTCGCCGCTGCTGATCATGGCCCGCGCCGTGATCTGGGCCCTGCGCCGCACGCCCATGATCAACGCCGCGTGGGTCGACACCGAAGACGGCGCGCAGATCAGCGTGCGTCACTACGTCAACCTCGGCATCGCCGCCGCGACCCCGCGGGGCCTGCTCGTGCCGAACATCAAGGACGCGCAGGGCATGAACACGCGCGAGCTGGCCAAGGCGCTCGAGCACCTCACGCTCACGGCCCGCGAGGGCAAGACGAGCCTCGCCGACCAGTCCGGCGGCACGTTCACGATCACCAACATCGGCGTGTTCGGAGTGGATGCCGGTACCCCGATCATCAACCCCGGTGAGGCCGGCATCATCGCCCTCGGCGCGATCCGTCAGAAGCCGTGGGTCGTCGACGGCGAGGTGCGCCCTCGCTGGGTGACCACGGTGTCGGGCTCGTTCGACCACCGCGTGGTCGACGGCGACGGGATCTCCCGCTTCATCGCCGATGTGGCATCCGTGCTGGAGGAGCCGGCGCTGCTGTTGGACTGAGGATCGGATGCATCATGCCGGTGCGATCTCACCGGGGGAGTTGGTGCGCAGCTCGTGCGCTTTCGCGCGTGCCACGAATTATCGAGTCCGAGTTTCAACAGGTGTTCAGGATCTGTGCGACAAGTTGTCGCCCTGCGGCATGATGAGCCGATGAGTGCACCGGATCTGTCGGCGGAGCTGATGGCGGCCTTCCGAGAGTGCGGGGCCGAGAAGCACACGACCCTGTTGCTCGGCGCCGGCGCCTCGACGACCTCCGGGCTACCCGGATGGGACGAACTGGTCACTCGACTCCTGGTGGGGAGCAAGGCGGTCGCAGACGAACGCGCCGCCGGGCTTCTTCTCGACAGGCAGGACCCACTCATCGTCGTTGAGGCCGCCAAGGCGGGGTTCGAAGCCCGCCAGTGGGAAAGCAAGGTACGCGCCGCTCTGTACTCCGGCGTGACCTCGCTCTCGTCCTCGGCATTGCATCTCGCTGTTGCGGCCCATGCCCTTCAGGGCAAGGCCGACGACACAAGTCTGGCGACGCTCAATTTCGACGCCCTCCTTGAGGATGCACTTCGGGAGGTGGCGCTGGCCGAGGTCAGATCTGTGACCGACTCCCACGAGCGGCCGCCAGACTATGCAGTTCATCATCTGCACGGTGTTGTGGATCCGACGGGCTCGTTTGATGTGGTCTTGACACTGACGGACTTCCTCGAGGTGCTCGCCGCGAGCGACGCGTGGCAGAAGGTCTACCTCCGAGATGCGCTTGCGCGGGGTGCGCTGATCATCGCGGGGACGTCCTATCGAGACCCCGATGTCCGCCAATGGCTGCATGCCGCGGGCAAAGAAGCGCCGGAAGGGCACTCGGCCGTCGTCCTCCTGGCGCGCCAGGGCTTTGCGGTGTCGCGGTCCGAGTTCGTGGCTCTGGAAGCAGCACTGGAGCGACAATGGCAAGCGGTAGGCCTGAGGCCGGTTCTTCTCAACGATCATGCCGACGCTGCACAGGTGATTCGGGAGCTTCGATACGTCAATCAGCCTGGATACCTTGCCCCTAAGGAACGCGCTGAGCGGCTATGGCACATCCATCGCGAACGCTTCGAGTCGCTGCAGAACGGGTACGTTGATGCTCTCAGGGGAGACGCGCGGCGAATGAAGTCTGCCCTCGACGTCGACGAATTGAACATCACGCTATGGCTCGCCGACGGTGCGGGAACTGTCGTTCGATGGGCGTCCGGTGACCGCGTTCATCTGGATCGCGACGGCCTCCGGGCCGTCGAGATCGGCTTCGACAGTCCGTGGATCGCGGGCCAGGCTCTGGGTGCGGATACCGTGCTCATACAAGATCTCGACACGACTCTCATCCGTCGGTGGAAGTCCGTGCTTGCGGCTCCGATCATCGTGGACTTTCCGGACCATCCACCGATGACGTTGGCAGCGCTGACAATCGGACTGCCTGACAGCGCCGCTCGATTCGAGTCATCGACTGTCATGTGGCAGGACGCATTCTCGAATCTCGCCAACGAGTGGGGTGCGCGGATCGGTTCTGTTCTCACTGACCGTGACAGCGGTAGCATCATTAGAAGGGAAAGCGAGGCTCCGTGACGAACAACAGCAGCTCCTTTCAGAGCATCGGCAACGGTGTGTATCGCGTGGGCGGAGTGAGGCGGGACGCGATCACTGGCCGGTTCCTCACAGGATCTGCCTCGGTCTCGCGGCGATCGGGCATGACGGAGCGCGATATTCCCGCCAGACGCCAGACGCCACCTCCTCGCTGACATCTCCGCTGCTGACGATCGGCCCGACTGGCAGGTCCCGCTGAATCGCGCTGCCGGTGGACGTGCTGCGATGGCGCGTGCGCCTGCGAACTACGCCGTGCTCGCGGTGAGCAGCGCCGCCATCGCCGGCACGAGTTGACGGTCCGCCGACAGCGGGTGCTCGAGGTGCCACTGATACGCCCACACGGGGAGTTCCCTGTGGCGCACGGCCTCGATGGTGCCGTCGGCGGCGCGAGCCGTGGCATCCAGTCCCTCTCCCAGGCGGTCGACCGACTGGTGGTGGCTGCACAGGAGGTCGCCGGCCGCGGAGATCGGGTCGGGGCGGTCGAAGCGGACGGCGGTGGCGACGAACGGATCTCCGACCGAGCCGCGGTGGCCCGCGATGTCCTGGTGCAGGGTGCCGCCGAGGGCGACGTTGACGAGCTGCATCCCGCGGCAGATGCCGAGCAGGGGGCGCCCGGCGGCGACGGTGTCACGGATGACGGCCAGCTGGGCCTCGTCAGCCGCGGTGTCGTAGGGGGTCCAGCGCGGCCGGAGATCGGGCGACCCGTACGCCTGCGGGTCGACGTCCTCGCCGCCGAGGATGACGACGACGTCGGCGCGGCGGGCGGCGTCGAGCAGGGTGTCGAGGGACTCATCGGCCGCGGGGCGGAGATCGACGTCCCACCCGGCTGCGCGCAGGGCCGTGACGGCACCGCCGTTGAGATCATCGAGCAGCGCTTGGTAGTGCGGGGCGTCCGGGCGGGTGTCGCGGATGTGGACGAGAGCGGCTGACGGCATCGGGTTCCTCGGGAAGAGCGGGGGAGAGCTCCAGGATGCCAGGACTCGGCGGCCCGCGAAGATCGTCCGGGGGGACGCGCGCGCGACGGCGTCCCCGCGCAACGGGCTCGATTCGCAGACGGGACGGTGTCCCCGGCCTCCCCTTCCGTCGCGACCCCGAGAATCAGTCGTCGTCGCCGTCGTCCCCATCGTCGTCGACGTCATCATCCGAGTCATCGTCGTCATCGGCCGGCGAGACCGGCACCGGTGCCGGAGGATCGACCGGCTGCGGCGCGGCCGGTGCGACCGGCTGCGGGGCGGCGGGGGCCGCCGGTTGCTCCGGGGCTGCGGGCGCCTGCTCGGTGGGGATCGCGGACGGATCGACGTCGGGCGTCGGCGCCGGAGTGGCCGGGGCGGGTCCGCCGGTGAGCGTGCCGCCGGGGAGGACGCGCTCGGTCGAGGTGCGCGGCTCGAACGCGGCGGCGACGGCTGCGGTCGCGCCGATCGCTCCGAAGGCGGCGACGGCGATGAGGGCGGTGCCGATCCAAGCGCGACGAGACATTCGAGGACTCCATCCGTGGTGAGGTGATTCGAGCCTGTCGCTCGCCGGTAAGGGCGCGGGAAGACGATCGTGAGAGCCTTCTTATTTCGTCGGCCCCCGCGGCATCCCCCCGTCATACTGAAGCGCATGGGATCGGCGCCCGCCTCTGCAACAGGCGGCGGGTGGACCGTTCGCACGCGCATCGTCGTGGTCATCACCGTGGTCGCCGCGATCGGCCTGATGTCGGTCGGCGCCGCCGTCTACCTGGTCGAGCGCACCCGCATCCTGGCGGCCGTCGACACCCGTCTGGAGGCGGCCCTGGAGTCGGCCCGGGCCCTCGTCGCGGCGGGGAACGGGGAAGCGGCCTGGACGTCGTCGACCGCGGCTCTCGAAGCCACGGTCACGCGCATCAGCCCCGACGACAACACCGGTGCCCTCGGCGTCATCGACGGAGTGGCCGCCTTCATCCCGGGGGTGCCGCTCGACGTCGATCTGCAGTCCGCGCCCGGCTTCGTGCCCCACGTCACCTCGGTGACCCAGGGCGACCCCGTCATCGGCACGTACGCCGAAGAGGGGGTCGCCTGGCGTTATCTCGCCGCTCCGATCGCGGTCGAGGGATCACCGCCGCCCTCTTCGGTGATGTTCATCACGGCCTACGACCTCGAGGGCGAACTCGCCGAGATCGACGACGCCGCCCGCGTGTACCTCGTCGCCGCCGCGATCGCCCTCGTCGTCATCGCGGCCAGCGCCGGTCTCGTCGCCGCGCGGCTGCTCCAGCCCCTGCGTCGCATGCGCGAGACCGCCGCCCGCGTGTCGGCGCGCTCCCTCGCCGAACGACTCCCGGTCGAGGGCAACGACGACGTGAGCGCGCTCGCCGCCACGATGAACGACATGCTCGACCGCCTCGACAGCGCGCTCGGTGCCCAGCGCACGCTCCTCAGCGACGTCGGACACGAGCTGAAGACCCCGGTGACCATCGTCAGCGGTCACCTCGACGTGATGGACGTGGACGACCCCGCCGACGTGCGATCCACCCGCGCCCTCGCTCTGGACGAGCTGTCGAGGATGGGGCGTCTCATTCAGGACCTCACCCAGGAAGCGGCCCTGCGCGGGCCGAGCCCACTTCGCCTGCAGACGACCGACATGGCGGCGCTCGTCGAGCAGGTCGCCGTGAAGGTACGGGGCATCGAGGGGGCGACGGTGCGGCTGGGCACGCTCGCCCCGGTCCACGCGGTCGTCGACCGGGCGCGGATCACGCAGGCTCTGCTGCAACTGGCGCAGAACGGCGTGAGCCACGGTGGCAGCGATCTCGTCCTGGGAGTGCGGCGAAGCGGCGAGATGCTCGACCTGTACGTCCGGGACCACGGCCACGGGGTGCCCGTCGACCAGCGCGAGCGCGTTTTCGAGCGCTTCCACCGGGGAGCGGCTGACGACGGACGCGGCGGCAGCGGTCTCGGTCTCAACATCGTGGCGGCCATCGCCGACAATCACGGCGGCACGGCGACCGTGCGGGACCCGGCGAACGGACCGGGGGCCGAGTTCGTGTTGACCGTCCCGCTCGTCTCCGACACCTCGTCCGACACCGGGAACGCCCCCGCCGCACCCATCCCGATCCCCCCGCGGCCGCCGCTGCCCCGCCGCACCCCCGCTCTCGATCGCCCGGAGGACTGACGTGGCATCCATCCTCATCGTCGACGACGAAACCCGCATCTCGTCCTTCATCGACAAGGGCCTGCGCTCGGCGGGCTACGCGACCCGCGTCACCGGCGACGGCCGCGAGGCCCTCGGACTCGCCCTCTCGGGGGAGTTCGACCTCGTCGTGCTCGACGTCAACCTGCCCGGGATGACGGGGTTCGAGGTGCTGGAGCAGCTTCGCGGTTCGGGCTCCGCCGTGCCCGTCATCATGCTGACCGCCCGAGTCGAGCTCGAAGACACCGTGGCGGGTCTGGAGGGGGGAGCCGACGACTACCTCGGAAAGCCCTTCCGATTCGACGAACTGGTCGCCCGCATCCGGCTGCGCATCCGACGGGAGCCGGCGGCGAAAGGGTTGGAACTGCAGCACCGCGACATCGTGCTCGACGTGCGTCAGCGCACGGCCTCCGTCGCGGGCAGGGAGATCGTGCTGTCGGCGCGCGAGTTCGCGCTCGCCGAGGAGCTCGTGCGCCACCCCGGTCAGGTGCTCAGCCGCGAGCAGCTGCTCAGCCGGGTGTGGGGCTTCGACTTCGACCCCGGATCGAACGTCGCCGACGTCTACATCGGCTACCTCCGCCAGAAGCTGGGCGCGGATCGCATCGAGACGGTCCGTGGGGCGGGGTATCGGCTGGTGTGAGCGGCGCGGCCAGCCGGCGGGCGGCGGACGGCGCGGGGTGTGACCGACAGGCCCCTACGGGCGGGTCTGCGACGCGCACGCCCCCAGCCACTGCGCGGCGCGCGCGTGCCACGCGGGTCGGAAGAGGTAGACCGCCCCCAGACGCAGACGGGTGGATGCCTCGTACGCGGCGATCCGCATCGGGTCGACGTCCGAGCGGGCGGCGACCCCGTCGATCGCGCGCAGCGCGGCCACCGCGCGCGAGGCCGACAGGCGCCCCTGCCAGCGCCGCCAGGCGACATGGGCGCGCAGATTGGCGAGATCGAGGGCTGGTTCGGCGCGGGCGGCGGTGTCGAGGTCGATCATGCCGGCCCGGTGTCCGTCCCACAGCACCTGCTTGTCGTGCAGGTCGCGGTGGGCGGGAGCCGTCGCGTCGCCGGCGTCGATGACGAGGGCGGCGGCCGCGCGATCGAATGCCGCCGCGACAGCCTGCTCGACACCGACGCGAAGCGCATGATCGCGCCACCGCAGCAGGATCTCGGCCTCCGCGGTCGCGGTGTGCGGGGCGGCGTCGGCCGCGGACGGCGCCGCCAGCACGCGCTCCCAGCCGCGGGCCCATCCGTTCCACGCCGCGTGCACCTCGGCATCCGGGATCCCGGGGTCGGCGCCGAGGTCGTGCAGGGTGCGGCCGTCGACACGCGAGAGGTGCACGCAGCCCGCCGCATCGAGGAGTGTGACGTCGGGGGTGACGAACCCTTCGCGGAAGGACGCCGCACGGTCGTGCGCCCGGGTGATCGCGGCGACGGACTCGCGGCGAACGACCTTCACGTAGCCCGAGCCGTCGTGCGCGCGCAGCACGACGCGGCGTCCGCGGCGCCACGAGACGGTGGTTCCGCTCGACCAGACGCGCGAGAGCGCCGGCAGGTGCTTGTCGTGCCCGGCGAGGAGCAACTCGACGTCGCCGTCCCGCAGACGTCCGGCGCGCAGACGGCCGTCGGCGTGCACGACCTCGAGGTCGCACCCGCTCGACGACGGCCACGCCCGACGAACCCGCCAGCGGCCGTGCTCGTCGTGCACCTCGTGCGGCGGGAGCATCACAGCAGGTCCTCCGCCCGCTCGAGGCGTGCCATCACGGCCGACGGCCAGTGAGGTTCGCACCGACGGAAGGGCTCGATCGCCCTCTCCAGCGCGCACAGCGGCGTCCAGGCGCGCCAGTCCGCCTCGGTCGCGACCCCTCCCGCCGCCCGGTACGCGGCGAACAGCGAGGTCGTCGCAGCCAGGTCGCCCGTGCGGAAGAACTCCTCGACGGCGAATCCGGCCAGATCCATCGCCGGGTCGCCCGCTCCGAGGCGGTCGAGGTCGATCAGGCGGATCCGCCCATCCGGACGGTGCAGCACCTGATCCGCACTGAAGTCGCCGTGCACGATCGCCCGACGCCGGGCGCGGGGGAGGCGCCGTGCGAGCTCGTCGACACGTCGGGCGGTCGCGGGAAGAACGGTGCGCAGGGCCCGGGCGGCGCTGCGTGCGCGGACGTCGGGCGTCTCGACGGCTCCGGCCTCGTCGACGGAGACCGCATGCAGGCGTGCCAACGCCGCACCGGCGGCCGCGGCGTGCGCCGGGGACGGCGACGAGGCGAGATCTCCGTCGCCCCAGGATGCCGTCGCCCAGGCGTGCTCGGTCACCAGACGAGGCACGAGGGTGGGCACGCCCGCCCGGCCGAGCAGCTCGGCGGCGCGGAGGGCGGCGGATGCCCGCCCGGGAGCCGTCTTGGCGTACTCCCCGCCGGTGCGGACGACGAGTCGGCGCCCGGGGTTGTGGCGCACGATCTCGGCTCGTCGCCAGGACGGTTCGTGCCGTTCGGCATCCTGCACGGCGCGGGCGAGGACCCGGTCGCTGCGTGCGGGTCCGCCGGCCGACCAGGCAATACCCGGCAGGGCTCGCACCGTCGGGTCGCGCCGCTCGGCCGACGCCGGCTTGTCCGCTCCCGACCAGGCGCCCGCCCAATGAGCCCCCGCCGGCGTGGTGTAGGCGACGAGCACGCTCGCCCCCGGCTTGTATCGCAGATGACGCACGTGGACGGATGCCCCGACGACGTCGGAGAGGGATGCCGGATCCAGCAGCGTTCTCAGCCCCGGGATTCCCGGGTCGCGGACGGCGAGCTCGAGGACGGCCGTGTTCATCGTCGACCCCCGGTCGTCGCTGCGGCACTCTCGTCGGATGCTCGTCGCATCCAGGCGTGCACCCGGGAGCCCGCCCGGTCGACGAGCTCCGCCGGGGTCCCGTCCTCGACGATGCGGCCGTCCTCCAGCCACAGCACGCGATCGGCCGACAGCGCTTGCGTCACATCGTGCGTGATCGACAGGGTCGTACGGTCCTTCGTCAGCGCGCGCAGCGACTCGCCGACCTGGCGGCGCGCCTGCGGATCAAGACCCGTGGTGGCTTCGTCGAGCACGATGATCGGGCTGTCGCGCAGCAGCGCGCGAGCGATCGCGATCCGTTGGCGCTGACCGCCGGAGAGCGTGCCGCCCCGCGCCCCGAGCACGGTGTCGTATCCGTCGGGAAGGGCGGCGACGAAGTCGTGCGCGAAGGCGCGGCGAGCGGCATCCTCCACCTCGGCGTCGGTCGCGTCCAGCCGGCCGTAGCGGATGTTCTCCCGCACGGACGTCGCGAAGAGCACCGACTCCTGCAACAGCAGCGACACCGACGCGCGGACGCTCGCGATCGTGGCGCGGGAGACGTCGATGCCGTCCAGGCGTACCCGCCCGGCTCGGGGGTCGGCCGCGCGCACGAGCAGCCCGGCGAGGGTGGACTTCCCCGCCCCCGACGCGCCCAGCAGGCACACGTGCTGGCCCGCGGGGATGCGCAGGGTCAGATCCCGGAAGACGGCGCTCCCTCGACCGTCGTCGACCGAGACGGCCTCGAACGAGACGTCGCCGCGCAACCGGGGCAGAGCGGCCGCGTCCGGACCGTCGGCGATCTCGACGGGTTCCGCGAGCAGGTCGGCGACGCGCTCGCCGGATGCCGCGGCCCGCGCGATGCGCCCGGTGTACTTTGCGAGGTCCTTGAGCGGGCGCATGGCGAGCTTGAGGTACGCGACGAAGACGACGAGGTCGCCGGGGGTCATGCTGCCGGACAGCACCTGCCAGCCGCCGCCGAGGAGCACCGCCGCGGTGGCGAATCCGACGATGACGTCGGTGCGTCGCTCCAGCCCGGCCGCGAGGCGGCGCGCTCGTACTCCCTGCGTGAGGGCCCGGTCGTTCCCGTCGGCGAAGGCACCGGCCAGGCGGCGCTCCAGACCGTAGGCCTGCACGACGCGGATGGCGCCCAGGGCCTCCGACGCCGTGTCGGCGAGAGCGCCCTCGCCCTTTCGCGTCGTGCGCGACGCGTCGGTGATGCGGGTGGAGCTCCGCCTCGACGACACGGCGTAGAGCGCTGCGGCGATCACCACGACGAGGGTGAGGAGGGGGTCCATGAACGACATGACGACGACGAGGACGACGAGGGTGAGGACGTTCCCCACCAGCGGCAGACCCGCCGTGACGGCGACCTCCTGCAGTCGGCCGATGTCGCTCACCAGCCGCTGCACGACGTCGCCCGACGACGCGGTCGAGTGGTAGCGGGCCGAGAGAGACTGCACGTGGGCGAACGCGCGCGCCCGCAGCTCGGTGGCGACCCGCGACCCGACCAGGGCGAAGGCGACGGTGCTCGCGTACGCCGCCACCGCGCGCAGGGCGATGAGCCCGAGAAGCAGCGTGGCGCACGCGACGAGCAGTCCGAGGCTCGCCTGGGGGATCCCCGCCGCGGCTCCCGTCGATGCGCCGAGGCTCACCGACACCGAGTCGACGACGAACTTCAACGGCCACGGCTCGAGCACGCGGAACACGACGTCGGCCAGCAGAGCCACCATGCCCAGCACGATCAGCGACGCCTTGCCGCGCAGGTGCGGCCGGACGATGGCGAGGCTCCGTCGCAGGGCGCGCGGGGAGGCGGTCTTCTGACGCTTCACGCCGCCACCGCCGTCGGCATGCCACTCAGGATGCGCGCGAGGACGCCGCCCCATCCGTGCTCGGCGACCGCCTGCTGGCGGGCCTGATCGGCCATCCGCCGACAGAGCGCGGCGTCGTCGACGAGCGTCTGCAGGGCGTCGGCCAGAGCGCGGGCGTCGCCCGGCGTGGTCAGCAGCCCCGACTGTCCGTGCCGGACGAGGTCGGGTACCTGGCCCACCCGGCTGCCGACGACGGGGAGCCCCGCGGCGAGGTACTCCGAGACCTTCAACGGCGAGAAGTAGTCGTCGGCGGCCCGGTACGGTGCGACGCCGATATCGAGGCGCTGCAGCACCGCGGGAACGTCCTCCGGGGCGACGGCGCCGGTGAACTCGGCATCCACTCCGAGGCTCTTCGCCTGCCCCTCCAGTTCCGCGCGCTGCGGACCGTCGCCGACGATGAGCAGCCGCGCCCGCCGCCCCCGCCGCGCGAGCTCGGCCATGGCATCCACCAGCACGTCGACCCCGTGCCAGGGCTTGAGCGTGCCCACGAACCCGACGGTGGGAGGTACGTCGTCGGCCCGCCGCACGAGGGGCGGACGCACGCGGTCGGTGTTCACGCCGTTCGGGGCCACCAGCGGGCGGGAGGCGCCGTGATCCCGCGCCCAGGCCGCCACCGGCTCGGAGACGCAGGCCGCCACGTCGGCCCGCTGCAGCGCGCGCCCGGCGAGGGCGACCGCGGCCCGCTCGTCGATCAGCTCGCGGTGGCGGCGCTGCTCCTCCACCAGCGGGGCGTTGACCTCGAGCACGACCGGCACGCCGAGGGCGTCGGCGACGTCGGCAGCGCCGGCCGAGAAGAGCGAGAACCGTTCGTACACGAGGTCGCACCCGTCGGCCACGATGGCGACGGTCAGAGCGTCGACGGCATCGCGGATGCCGCGCTCGCGCTGCTGCGCACCCGCTCCTCGCACGCGCTGAACGACGACGCGCACATCGGCGAGGTCGGAGGGGACGTGATCGCCCAGCCGGGTGGCGTACACCGTCACGTCGTCGCCACGGGAACGGAACGCCCGCACGACCTCCTGCACGTGCACGCTCGCGCCCTTCGTGCCGAAGACGGGCACGCCGGGGTCGGCGACGAGATAGGCCACGCGCATCACGCCGCCTCCTTCCGGTCGGTCGCGGCGTCGGCCGCGGTGAGCTCGGCGAGCCGCTCGGCCTGCGCCGCGGCGTCGAACTGCTGCTCGATGAGCCGGCGCGCGCGACGGGTGGTCGCCTCGACGGGGTAATCGGGCCGGCTGACGCGCCGCAGCCCCTCGGTGAGCGAGTCCACATCGCCGGGCGTGCACAGCACACCGGTGCGGCCGTCATGGATGATCTCGGGGATGCCGGTGACCGCCGTCGACACGCACGGGATGCCGCTCGCCATCGCCTCCAGGAGCACGGTGGGCAGTCCGTCGGCATTGCCGTCGGCGCCGACCAGGCACGGGGCGACGAACACGTCGGCCGCGCGGAGGCGCGCCGAGACCTCCCCCTGCGGCAGCGGACCGAGGAAGCGGATGGCCGGTGAGGCGGCCGCCCGTCTGCGCAGCGGGGTCGCGAGCTCACCGTCGCCGACGATGTCGAGAGTGGCATCCACCCCCTCGGCGCGGAGCCGCCCGACGGCGTCGATCAGCACGCCGAAGCCCTTCTTCTCCACGAGCCGCCCGACCGCGAGCAGCCGCAGCGGCCCCGACCGCGGTGCGCGCTCGACGAACGGGAAGCGCTCGAGCTCGACGCCGTTGTAGACGCGCACGATGCGTCCCGCCGCGGGGAAGGTCTCGCCGAGGTGGCGGAGGTTGAAGTCGCTCACCGTCACCGTGAACGCGGCATCCGAGAGCTTGCGCTCGAGGTCGGCCGGGTCGACCGAGGAGTGGAAGATGTCTTTCGCGTGGGCGGTGAAGGAGTACGGGATGCCGGCGAGCAGCGCCGCCAATCGCGCCACGGTCGTCGCCGTGGAGGCGAAGTGCGCGTGAAGGTGGGTGATGCGCCGATCGATCGCCTGCCGGGCGATCTCGACGGCCTGCAGCGCGTCGTCGGCCTCCACCGAGAGCAGTTCCGGCAGGTGCCGGGCGACGGCCTGGCTGAGGCGCGGGTCGGACTGTGCGCGACGCAGGCCCTCCCACGCGGCCGACAGGCGGCGCGGGACGGGGACGGCGCGGACGGGCGCCTGCACGCGAGCGAGCTCGGCGTGGAAGCGGGTGTCGTCGCTCGGGCGCAACGCGAAGATCTCCAGGCGCTCGCCGCGTGCTTCGCGGGCGATGATCTCGGTGACGACGAAGGTCTCGGAGAAGCGCGGGTACATCTTCACGACGTAACCGACCACGGGGGAGGCGTCAGATGGCATGGGCGGTGAGTCCTTTCGTCGGGGCGAGGAGGTGCGCCGCGAGGGTCGCCGCGGCGGACAGGCCGTCGAGGTCGATGCCGGCTCGCGCGCAGCGGGTGCGGTGGTTGCGGCGGAAGAAGTCGGAGACGTCGTCGCTGTCGAGGCATCCGTCGTCGACCGTCTCGAACGCACCGACGCCTTCCAGAGCGCGCGCGCGGATGCGTTGTTCGTCGCGTCGGCCCGAGCGGGGCACGACGAGGGCCGGGGTGGAGGTGCTCATGACCTCGCAGACGGTGTTGTAGCCGCCCATCGTCACGACCGCGGCGGCGCGCTCGAGCAGGTTCGGCAGGTCCGGGACGCTGTCCACGACCTCCGCGCCCGTCCGCGCCGCTGCGGCACGCACGCGATCGCGATCGGACGCCGACATCTGAGGGCCGGTGACGATGATGTGGCGGTGCCCGGCGGGCAGGTCGGCGCCCGCCGCCGCGACGGCGGTGTGCACCCCGTCCGAGCCGCCGCCGACCGTGGTCAGCACGAAGGGGCCGTCGACGGGGGGTGTCGGGCGGGTCGGACGCCCGTGCGCGAGGTAACCGGTGTAGCTGATGAGCGGCGCCAGCCCGGGGGGAGTCTCGCCGCTCAGGCGCATGTCGTGCACGGTGGGATCGCCGTAGATCCAGATCGCGTCGTAGTGCTCGCGGACGGCGCGGGCGCCCCCGAGAGCCCGGAACTCGGCGCGGGCGACGGCGGGCCGGTCGAGCACATCGCGCAGACCGAGAACGGTCGTGCACGAGGGGTGGGTGGCGCGCAGGTCGCGAAGTGCGGGACGCAGCTCACCGTGCACGCCGAAGGGGTGGCGGTCGGCGACGAAGAGGTCGGGCGCGAACGCACGCAGCACCCCGGCGATGACGCCCGCCCGCATCGCGGTGACCCGCTGGATGTCGGCCGCGAGGTGCCGGGAACGGTAGCCCGTGTCATCGACCGAGACGCTGGGCACCACCACCCAGTCCCACCCGGGCGGGGCGGGGAACGCCGTCGCCGAGGCCTGGCCGGTGATGAGGACGCCGGTGACGTCCTGCCCGACGATCCCGGGGACCGTTCGGGTGAGGGCGTGGGCGAGGGCGAGGTTGCGCCTCACGTGTCCGAGCCCGACGGAGTCGTGCGACGACAGGGCGATCCGGTGAACCACAGCAGCCTCCTGGGGTGGTGGGCGCCCGTTGCGCCTCATCCGCGGGGTGTCCCGCGTCTCCCATGCTGGGTACGGCCTGTAAAACGCGACTAAGCCCTCTGCGAGAGGGTTCTTAGAAACGCGATTCGGCTGTGCCGCCGCACGCCTGCCACCCGTGCCGCCCCGGAGAGGATCGGCGCCGCGGGATCATCGTCGACGGATGCCGCATCGGCGAAGTCCATTACCCCGCGTGACAGCCCGTTACCGGCCGTAACGCTGCGACTTCGGCATGCGGCGTGTCCGTGATGACGTGGAGCTATGACTTCTCGCACCGCACGCCTGGCCACGATCCTCGGCGCCTCCACCGCAGCCCTCCTGCTCACCCTCACCGGGTGCGCCGGGGGAGCGGCATCCACCGACGACTCCTCGCGCATCGTCCTGGGCGCCGACGACGGCACGGAGGCGCACTGGGCGGTGCTGACGCAGAAGCTCGCCGATGAGGGCATCGAGCTCGAGGTGCGAACGATCAACGACGGTGTGCAGCTCAACCAGGGCGTGCAGGACGGCGAGCTCGACGTGAACCTCTTCCAGCACCTCATCTACCTGTCGCAGTTCAACGTCGAGAACAACGGATCGCTGGTGCCGGTCGGCGCCACCGCGGTCTACCCGCTCGCGCTGTACTCCGAGCAGTACACCGACGTGAAGGATCTGCCCGAGGGGGCGAAGGTCGCCATCCCCAACAACCCGACCAACCTCGCTCGCGGCCTGCTGAACCTGCAGACGGCGGGGCTGCTCACCCTCAAGGACGGTGGCACCGCCCTCTCGACGCCGGCCGACATCGTCACGTCGAAGATCGAGCTGCTCCCCGTCGACACGAACCAGACCGTCACCGCGCTGAAAGACGGCAGCGCCCAGGCCGCCATCGTCAACAACACGCAGGCCCAGAAGGGCGGGCTCGGCGACGAGCTCATCATCTTCAAGGAAGACCTGGACAACCCGCAGCTCGCGCCGTACATCAACGCGTTCGTCACGCGCGACGACAAGAAGGACGACCCGCGCTGGGAGAAGCTCGTGGCGGCGTACCACAGCCCCGAGGTCGAGGCCGCGGTCACCGAGCTGAACCAGGGCAACCTGCAGTTCAAGACCGAGTGGACCGGCGCGCAGCTGCAGGACGAACTGACGAGCCTCGAAGACGCCCTCAAGGCCCAGAACGGATGACCGCGGTCATCGAGCTGCGGGGCGTCTCGAAAAGCTTCCGCACCGATCGCCGCTCCTCCATGACCGCCGTCGACGACGTGTCGCTGAGCGTGGAGGAGGGGTCGATCGTCGGCGTGATCGGTTACTCCGGCGCCGGCAAGTCGACCCTCGTGCGTCTGCTGAACGGACTCGAGCAGCCGACGTCGGGCACCGTCGAGGTGCTCGGCGTCGACGTGGGTGCGGCCTCCGAGGCGAAGCTGCGCGATCTGCGGCGCAGCGTCGGCATGATCTTCCAGCAGTTCAACCTCTTCACCTCGCGCACCGTGGCGGCGAACGTCGCCTACCCGCTCAAGGTGGCGGGGTGGAAGAAGGCCGACCGCGACAAGCGCGTCGCGGAGCTCCTCGATTTCGTGGGCATCGGCGACAAGGCGACGCAGTATCCGCGGCGGCTGTCGGGCGGGCAGAAGCAGCGCGTCGGGATCGCCCGCGCGATCGCGACGGATCCGCAGATCCTCCTCGCCGACGAGGCGACGAGCGCTCTGGATCCGCAGACCACGGCCGAGGTGCTCGGCCTGTTGCGCGAGATCAACCGGCGCCTCGGCATCACGATCGTCGTCATCACGCACCAGATCTCCATCGTGCACGAGCTGTGCGATCAGGTGATCGTCATGGACGGCGGCCGCGTCGTCGACAGCGGCGACACCTACCGGGTGTTCGCGCACCCGCGCGCCGAGCTCACCAAGCGCTTCGTCGCGGCGGTGACCCAGGGCGTGCCGGCGGGCGAGGCGCTGTCGGCGCTCGCCGCGGGCGGGGGAGACCTCGTCAGCGTCGAGGTCAACGAGTTCTCGAGCGAGGACGTCTCCGACGTCTTCCACCGGCATGGCGCGCGGCACTCCGTCGTCTACGGCGGGGTGACCGACGTGCTCGGCAAGCAGCTCGGCACGCTCACCTACCGGGTGCACACCGACGACCTGGGTGCGATCGTCGCCGAGCTGCGCGGACACACCGACGTGGTCGTGCCGATCGTGGAGGTGCGCGCGTGAACAAGTGGGACACCCTCACCCCGGTGCTGCTGCAGTCCATCGGCGAGACGGTCTACATGGTCACCGTCTCGTTGCTCATCTCGGGCGTCGCGGGGCTCGTCATCGGTGCCCTGCTCTACGCCACCCGGCCCGGCAACCTGTTCGAGAACCGGGTCGTCTTCTTCAGCCTGAACCTCGTCATCAACGTCATCCGCCCCATCCCGTTCATCATCTTCCTCACCGCCGTGGCCCCGGTGACGCGCGCCGTGACGGGGACGACCCTGGGGACGGATGCCGCGATCGTGCCGATCACGATCATGGCCACGGTCGTGATCGCCCGCGTCGTCGAGCAGAACCTCGTGGCCGTCGACCCCGGCACCGTCGAGGCCGCTCGCGCGGTGGGCGCCCGCCGCATCGGCGTACTGTTCGGCGTCGTGATCCCCGAGGCGCTCGCGCCGCTGATCCTCGGTTACACGTTCATGTTCATCGCGGTCGTCGACATGTCGGCCATGGCCGGCTACATCGGCGGCGGCGGCCTCGGCAACTTCGCGATCATCTACGGCTACCAGCAGTTCAACGCCCAGGCGACGTGGGTGACCGTGGCGATCATCGTCGTGATCGTGCAGGCGGGTCAGCTGCTGGGCAACGCGCTGGCGCATCGCATCCTGCGGCGCTGACGTCAGGGCTCGCTCTCGCTCGGTGCGCGCGCCCGCGGCCGTCGCACGGTGCGGCCGCGGCATCCCTGACCCGTTGAGTGTCCACGACACGCCGTCACCCGGCGTGGTGGTCTCCAGTTGCTAGCGCAACACCCTCATGGTGTGGAGGGTGTGGATGCCGAGGAAGTTGGCGTTTGAGAAGC
>NZ_JALGRP010000019.1 GCF_022815605.1 Microbacterium sp. VKM Ac-2923
ACCACGAGGGCGACGAACGACAGCGACGCCGCCGCCGACCTCACCGTCACCTCCGCATGGGGTGGCAAGACCCACAGCGCCGTCTCCCCCGGGGCATCGGTCTCGACGGCGATGACCGTCCGCGCCGCGTCGGTCGCTGCCGGATCCGTCGAGGTCACGGCCACGGGCGCATCCGGTACGCGCACGATCACCGCGCCATACGCGGCCATCAGCTGCAAGTGATGCGAGTTGATCCCGTCATGCGAAGAATCTAATCGGCGGACGCTCCCTCGAGTGGGGAGCGTCCGCTTGGGGCTTTCCTTGTTAGCCCAGGTATCTACGAATGCTGGCTCCCGAAACAACCCTGAATCCCAGATTGACAGATGACGATTGTCGCGCCGCGCTAGTCATTTTGTCCCGCAATAGCGCACCAGCGCGGGTGCCAATATGCCGACCTGGAATGGAAACAGTAGTAAGTGCAGGCATAAGATGGGGAGACATCTCGTGACCACAGAAACCGGTGATACCAATATCTCTAGGAACCTGGATCCCGCGGCGTTGGCACCGCAGCAAGGCTCCCGTCGCCAGGATGTCGCTCGAACAAACAAGCAGATCTGTTTCAGGATGTCTCTGCAACGCTTCGTCTAGAAGCCGCCCCCCAATGTCCACACCGGCCTTGGCCTGGTTAGCTTCGATGAGGCGCACCGGCTCATCAGGCAACGCTCGTGTCACGGTATCGGCGTAGGTGGCTCTTTGTTCGACTGCATATACACTGTTCCGCGTGGCCTGCCCTGCGAAGGTTCGGGAGTTCTGATCGCTCGCGACACCGTCTGGGAGGAAAAACCTGCAAGCGCGGCTACGTCCGCGAGTGTCGCGGCTCCGGTTCTGCGGCGAGAGGCTCGAGAGGACATGAGTCCGTGCGTTTCATCTTTCAATCCCAAGCTCGTCGAACTCAATACGAGGTTAGTGGCAAATGGTGAGTGAGTCGAAGCTGGCTGCACGCCGCGGAAACTACCCTCAGAGATTGCACCAAACGTTGCGCTTTTTCACGACCGCAAAACGAAACGTTGCACATCTGAGACTGCAATCCAGGAGCCTCTGTGGAGCGGAGGCATCCCTCTCGCTACCGATGGGGACTCTCTCGTGTGCACGACTGTGATTACCTGCGTCAGACCTTTCCGCTACGCATGGGCTCAATGTGCTTTCCCTCGTGGCGAGAACAGCATCCACCTCGGTCTCGACCTATTCCTGCGCGGCGGCGAGAAGCCCGAGGGTGGCATCCACAGCATCCGCGCCGGCATTGCCGATCGCCAGGGATAATCGGCGATCATGAGCGTTGACGTGATACGACGCGCTTACGCCTGCCTGCTATGCGGGTGCGGCTCAGGCAAATGTTCTCACGTGCGAAGCAAATCACTCGCGATCTCAGGCTCCCCGCACGTCATCCGACTTTTTGGACCGCGATCGCCATGAACAGAGCTTCGCCGTGCGAGATCGCTCCAAAAGCCAGTGGCTCGATTCGGGAATATAAATGTGTGCTCTCGACAATTATGGTTATGAACGTTTCGTTACCGGCATCCTCCATGGCGAGATGGTCGAACTCCACAAGGAGATCCCCTGCTTTGATCTGTTGGTTGATGCCTACTTTCAGATGGAAGTGCTCACCGTTCGGCTCTATTGAGTCGACTCCGATATGGATGAGCACCTCGGCTCCAGCCGCGTGACGGAGCTTCATGGCGTGGCCCGTCGGATGGACCGCGACAACGGAGGCATCAAACGGCGCGAAGACCGATCCGCTGCAAGGTCGGATGGCAAGGCCTCGATGCGGGCCGCCTGCCGCGGCTGTGGCCCCCGGCACATCTCTGAGCGGAACGGCCGTGCCGTCCGACGGGCTAAATACGGGTAGGTTGGTAGATGCGCCGTCCGATTTAGCGGGCATTTCAAGCGCGACCGGCTGCCTAAGGCAAACTGCAACGAGGATAAAAAGCGCTGCGACCGCGATAAATAAAGCGAGCGCAAGCACTAGCGCGCCTGGCGTACGAAGCGACGCAAGCCCGGGCAGTTCTGAAGAAGGCCCATAAGCCTCCCGTGCAAAGCGACGTGTCTTTCGCCGCCGACGTTCCCCAGGCTGCGCCGTCGGCGCGATGGAACGCGGTGTCCCGCATGCGCCGGTTGGCGACCAAACGCAGGTCGGCGAGCATGAGCGGCGCGTCTGGGCAGCGCATGCCTGCGTCGAGATCGAACTTCTTCCATCGTATGGAGCTCGCGAATTTCGGGGACTTGAAACTCGACCATGGATCTTTCCCTCATCTCGGCCGACCGCACCCACGATCCGCTGCAGGTCGATAGTTACAGTCGGGGCTCGAACCGGCGCGGCGGGTACACCGTGGCGACACGCGCGCGCAGTTCCTCAAGTGATGCGTTCGTGCTGAAGCATCCGAGCGCGCGTGCCTGGATGAGCACGTTGCCGAGCGCCGTCGCTTCGACAGGGCCGGCCAGCACGGGTAACCCAGAGCGGTCGGCGGTGGCCTGGCACAGCAGCTCGTTCAGCGCCCCGCCGCCCACGAGGTGGACGGCGTTCAGTTCTCGGTCAACTAACGACGCTGCGGTGTGCAGGGCCCTCGCGAATGCCTGCGCAGTGCTCTCGACGATGATTCGCGCAAACATCGGACGGCCTGCACGGCCCGGGGGGTCACATCCGAGCAGTGCAGCGATGCGTGCGGGCATGTCGCCGGGTACGGTAAGTGAAGGATCCTCAGCGTCGAACAGCCTCGCGGGAGCCGTTACGGCTCCTGCAGCAGACAGCAGCCGCCGGAGATCTATTGGTCTTCCGTCGGCTTCCGACCAGGCCCGTATTGTCTCGCTCAGCAGCCACAGCCCCGTTACGTTGTGCAGGAAGCGGACGCGCCCGTCGACCCCGCCCTCGTTCGTGAAGTTGGCCGCGCGGGCGGCATCCGTCACGATCGGCTCGGTGAGTTCCAGACCGACCAGTCCCCACGTCCCGCACGAGATGTAGGCGGCGTTCGGTGTCGACAGCGGCACCGCGACGACTGCCGAGGCGGTGTCGTGCGAGCCGACAGCGATCACGGGGATTGCCCCGAGCTCGGCCGGGGTGTCGCCGATCGTCTGGCCCGGATCGATCAACGGGGGCAGAAGACGAGACGGGATGCCGAGCGCCTCGGCGAGGGCGAGATCCCACTCCCCCGTGCGCACGTTGAGCAGGCCCGTGGTCGATGCGTTCGTCCGCTCGGCGACGCGGCGGCCTGTGAGGCGCTCGGCGAAGAGGTCGGGGATGAGTACGCTCGCCTCGGCGTCGGCCGTACGCGCTTCTGTGGCGTACTGGTACAGCGTGTTGAAGGGCAGGAACTGCAGGCCGTTGCGCCGGTACAGCTCCTCGAACGGGACGACCGCATGAACGGCATCCACCCCGCGGGCGGTGCGGTCGTCGCGGTAGTGGAACGGCTCCGCGAGCAGGCCGTCGGGGCCGAGCAGGCCGTAGTCGACGGCCCAGGAGTCGATGCCGACGCTCTCGATGGAGGGCTCGCGACGTCGAGCCTCGGCGAGGCCCTCCCGCACGTGGCCCCAGAGGGCGTCGACATCCCAGTGCCACCCGTCGGCACGCTCCACGGGACCGTTAGGGAAGCGCGCGACCTGCTCGAGCTCGAGCACCCCCTCCCCGACGCGGCCGATCATCACGCGGCCGCTGGTCGCGCCGAGGTCGACGGCCGCGACGGCCCGGACGGCGCCCGGCGCGGCGGAGGCGCTCCCGGCCGCGGGCGAGGGGTACGCCCGCGCGGCCGCCCGTTCGGCGCTGCTCATCGCAGGAACGCCGCGGCGACGCCGGAGTCGACGGGGATGTGCAGCCCTGTCGTGCGCGTGAGCTCGGGACCGGTGAGCACGTACACCGCGTCGGCGACGTTCTCGGGCACGACCTCGCGCTTGAGGATGGTGCGGTCGGCGTAGAACTGCCCGAGGTCCTTCTCGTCGACGCCGTAGGTGGCGGCGCGGTTGGCGCCCCATCCCGCGGCGAAGATGCCGGAGCCGCGCACGACGCCGTCGGGGTTGATGCCGTTGACCCGCACGCCGTGCTCGCCGAGCTCGACCGCCAGAAGCCGCACCTGGTGCGCCTGGTCGGCCTTCGTGGCGGAGTAGGCGATGTTGTTGGGGCCTGCGAACACGGAGTTCTTCGACGAGATGTAGATGACGTCTCCCCCCATCTTCTGCGCGATGAGCGCCTGCGCCGCGGCCTTCGAGACGAGGAACGAGCCCTTGGCCATGACGTCGTGCTGCAGGTCCCAGTCCTTCTCGGTGGTCTCCAGCAGCGGCTTCGACAGCGACAGGCCGGCGTTGTTGACCACGAGGTCGATGCCGCCGAAGGCGAGCACGGTCGCATCGATCGCGGCCTGCACGCCCGCGGCATCCGCGACGTTCGCGGCCACACCGATCGCGACGTCGGTCGAGCCGAGTTCCGCGGCGACGGCCTGCGCCTTGTCGAGATCGAGGTCGGCCACGACGACGCACGCCCCCTCGGCGGCGAGGCGGGTGGCGATGGCCTTGCCGATGCCGGATGCCGCGCCCGTGACGAACGCGATGCGACCCTGGTGGGTCTTCGGTTTCGGCATCCGCTGGAGCTTGGCCTCTTCGAGCGCCCAGTACTCGATGCGGAACTTCTCGGCATCCGAGATCGGGGAGTACGTCGACAGGGCCTCCGCTCCGCGCATGACGTTGATGGCGTTGACGTAGAACTCCCCCGCCACCCGCGCGGTCTGCTTGTTCGCGCCGTACGAGAACATCCCCACGCCCGGCACCAGCACGATGAGCGGGTCGGCGCCGCGGATCGCGGGGCTCTCGGCGTCGGCGTGCGCGTCGTAGTACGCCTGGTAGTCCGCGCGGTACTCCGCGTGCAGCTCCTTCAGCCGCGCGATCGCCTCCTCCACCGACGCGTCGGCCGGAAGATCCAGGATCAGCGGCTTCACCTTGGTACGCAGGAAGTGATCGGGGCAGCTCGTACCGAGCTCGGCCAGAGCGGGCGCCTTCTCGGATGCCAGGAACTCCAGCACCACGTCGGCGTCGGTGAAGTGGCCGACCATCGGCTTGTCGGTCGAGGCGAGACCACGGATCGTCGGGGCCAGCGCCGCCGCCTTAGAACGGCGCTCCACCTCGGGCAGCGCCGCGAAGCCGTCGCGCACCCCACCGAAGGGCTCGGCCGTGCCGTGCTCGTCGATGTAGGCCTGCGCGGTGTCGATGATCCACAGGCTGTTGCGCTCGACCTCGTCCGACGTGTCCCCCCAGGCCGTGATCCCGTGGCCGCCGAGGATCGTGCCGATCGCCCGCGGGTTCTGCGCCTTGAGGGCGGCGATGTCGAGACCCAGCTGGAAGCCGGGGCGACGCCACGGCACCCACGCGACCTTGTCGCCGAAGATCTCGGTCGTCAGCTCTTCACCGTTTGCCGCGGTCGCGATCGCGATCCCGGCGTCGGGGTGGAGGTGGTCGACGTGCGCGGCATCCACCAGGCCGTGCATGGCGGTGTCGATCGAGGGAGCGGCTCCCCCCTTGCCGTGCAGACAGTAGTCGAACGCGGCGACCATCTCGTCCTCGCGCTCGACGCCCGGGTAGACATTGACGAGGGCGCGCAGGCGGTCGAGCCGCAGCACCGCCAGGCCCTTCTCGGTCAGGGTGCCCAGGTCACCGCCCGAGCCCTTCACCCACAGCAGCTCGACCGGCTCGCCGGTGACGGGGTCGATGTCGGCGCCTTTCGCGGAAGTGTTGCCGCCGGCATAGTTCGTGACCCGCGGGTCGGAGCCGAGGCGGTTGCTGCGCGCGACGAGTTCGCGCGCGGTGGAGGTGGTCATGTCGTCGTCCCTCGTGATGGTGTCGGTGCGGTGGCGTCAGCGCCTGTGGGTCGGCGTCTGTGGTGTGGTCGTCGTGGTGTCGCCGGCGCGGCCTGGCTGTCGCCCCACGGTCGAGTGTCCAAAACACCCGGACGTTTTTCGAGACCGTCCGGGTGTTTTGGACACTCGGTGCGGTGCGGCCGCGCCGCGCGCGCCGAAAGATCGCGCGCTCAGGCGCCCCAGCCCGCCTGTGTGCCGCCGACGCGCTCGTCGGCGATGCGGGGCAGGTATCCGGATGCCGCGAACGCGGCCATCGGGTCGGCGGGGAGGCCTCGCGACTCGCGCCACTCGGCGAGGGCCGGGCGCACGTCCGTGTAGAACGCGTCCATGAGCACGGCGTTGGCCCCCAGCACGTCGTTCGCCCGCTGCGCCGCGTCGAGCGCGTCACGGTCGACGAGAAGGGCGCGGGCCGTCATCTCCTGCACATTGAGCACCGAGCGGATCTGCCCGGGGATCTTGTCTTCGATGTTGTGGCACTGGTCGAGCATGAAGGCCACGTCGGAGTTGTTCAGGCCCCCGCCGCGCACGACCTCGGTGAGGATGCGGAACAGCTGGAACGGGTCGGCCGAGCCGACGATGAGGTCGTCGTCGGCGTAGAAGCGCGAGTTGAAGTCGAACGAGCCGAGCTTTCCGAGACGCAGCAACTGCATGACGATGAACTCGATGTTCGTGCCGGGCGCATGGTGACCGGTGTCGAGGCACACCATCGCCTTGTCGCCGAGAGCGGCCACCTGCGCATATGACGTGCCCCAGTCGGGAACGTCGGTGTGGTAGAACGACGGCTCGAAGAACTTGTACTCCAGCACCAGGCGCTGGTCGCCGCCGAGGCGCGCGTAGATCCGCCGCAGCGAGTCCTGCAGGCGGTCCTGACGGCCGCGCATGTCGTTCTGTCCGGGGTAGTTCGACCCCTCAGCGAGCCAGATCTTCAGGTCACGTGAGCCCGTGGCATCCATCACGTCGATGCACGCGAGGTGGTGGTCGATGGCCTTGCGACGGATGCGCTCGTCGTGGTGCGTGAGGGCGCCGAACTTGTAGTCCTCGTCCTGGAAAGTGTTCGAGTTCACCGTGCCGAGGCTCACGCCCAGGTCTTCGGCGTGACGGCGCAGGGCGCCGAAGTCGTCGACGAGGTCCCACGGAATGTGCAGGGCAACGCTCGGTGCCAGGGCGGTCAGACGGTTCACCTCGGCGGCATCCGCGATCTTCTCGAACGGGTCGCGCGGAGTGCCGGCGGTGGGGAACACGCGGAAGCGCGTGCCGGAGTTGCCGAACGCCCACGAGGGCAGTTCGATGGCCTGCCCCTCCAGGGTCGAAAGGATCTCGGGGCGGAGAGTGGTCATGAGCGGGCGCCTTCGGTCGGGGCGGATGCCGCTGAACCGGCCTCCGGAACGGGGGATGCCGCGGATGCGGCACCGGAGCGGGGGGATGCCGACGACCCCACGTTCGCGAGCTGGTCGGCGAGGTGGAAGATCTCGGTGAGGGCGGTGGCGGCCTGGTCAGGTCGGCCGTCGAGGTCGCGGAAGAAGGGCGCCATCTCGGCCTCCCACGCGGCCGCGATGGGCGAGGCGGCGAGGAAGGCCTGCGCGGCCGCATCGTCGTCGGTCTCGTAGTAACCAATAAGCTGGCCTCTCTCGCCGAAGAACAGCGAATAGTTGCGGCGGCCAGCGGCAAAGATCTCGGCGAGCATGTCAGCGCGCACTGGGGTGTGGCAGGCGACATAATCGTCGACGAGCTCGGGACGGATGCGCAGTTCGAAGCAGACGCGCGTGGTCTGTGCGGTCATGGGTATTCTTCCCGAGACTGAATCGTTTCAATACACGATACCACAGGAAATCGTCCCGTGCGATATCGTCGTCAAATCATGGCGGTCAAGATTCAAGACGTCGCGGCGCGAGCCGAGGTCTCGGTGGGCACGGTCTCGAACGTCCTCAACGGTCGCGCCACTGTCTCGACTGCCACTGCCGAACGCGTGCGGGCGGCGATCGACACCCTCGGGTACGTGCGCAACGGCGCCGCGCGTCAGTTGCGCGCTGGCCGGAGCCGTTCCATCGCCCTGATCGTGCTCGACGTGGGCAACCCCTTTTTCGCCGCGGTAGCGCGCGGCGCCGAAGCCCGTGCGGCGGAGGACGGATACGTCGTCCTACTCGGCTCTAGCGGAGGCGACGGCGACCGGGAGCGCCTTTACCTTGACGAGTTCCGCGAGCAGCGGGTCGCCGGGGTGCTCCTCACCCCCACCGACGCTGACGGTGACGTCGCCTGTCATCTGGCATCTGCCGGCGTACCAGTGGTGCTTGTCGATGGGCGAACCGCCGGTGGCGACGTGTGCGCGGTGTCGGTCGACGATGTTGAGGGCGGCTACCTCGCGGTCGCCCACTTGCTTGCGCAGGGGCGGAGGCGAATTAGCTTCGTTGCAGGCCCGCTGTCCACCTGCCAAGTTGCTGATCGTCTCGCTGGCGCGCGCCGCGCAGTGGCAGAGGTTGAGGGGGCAGCGCTTGAGATCGTCGAGACGGATGCGATGACCGTCCTTGCCGGCCGGGCCGCCGGGGAACGACTGCGGGCACGCGACGATAAGCCTGACGCTGTGTTCGCCGCCAACGATCTGTTGGCCGTCGGGGTGCTGCAGGCGCTCACGATACTCGGCGACATCCGCGTGCCCGACGATATCGCGCTCGTCGGCTACGACGACATCGACTTCGCCGCCGCCGCCGTCGTGCCCCTCACCTCAGTTCGTCAGCCTGCCGAGGCCCTCGGATCCACCGCCGTCGATCTGCTGCTCCGCCAGCTCGACGGTGCACTCGACTCCGCCGATCGTCAGGTGCGGTTCCGTCCGGAGCTCGTGGTGCGGGCGTCAAGCGCGTAACCGCCCAAGCCTCGTCCGACGGCCGCACGGTTTCCCGCCGGACGACGGCGGATCCGTCGTGGCTTCCTCGTTCGTGCCCGAGTCTCCTCCCGGGCACGAAGGATGGGCGCAGAACTTCCCTCGGTGCCTGCGTCTCGCCCGAGGGAGCATGGCGCCCCGCGTGGACGGGAAGCACGATCTACGCGGGACGGCCGAACCCCGGCCGCCACATGGCGACCGGGGTCGAAGAGAAGGCTTCGATCAGAAGTTGAAGTCGGCGATGTTCGACGAGTCGAACACGTAGGGATCGCCCAAGAGCACCGTGGAGTCAGCGCCGACGGTGAAGCTGCCGAGCTTGCCCGCTTCGAACGAGTCACCCTCGGCGCCCTTGATGTCGCCGTCGATGAGTGCCTTCGTCGCGTACGCGGCGAGGTAGCCGAGGTCGGCCGGGTTCCACAGCGCGAAGGAGGTGATCGTGCCGTCCTGCACGTACTCGCGCAGCTGGTTGGGGGTACCGAGACCGGTCAGTGCGACCTTACCCTTGTACTCCGAGGTCGAGAGGTAGCGAGCGGCTGCGGCGATCCCGACGGTGGTCGGCGAGACGATTCCCTTGAGGTTCGGGTATGTCTGCAGCAGGGCGGCGGTGCGATCGAACGACGTCTGATCGTCGTCGTCGCCGTAGACGACGTCAACGAGTTCGATGTTCGGGTGGTTTGCGGCGAAGTCCTCCTTCATGAGTTCGATCCAGGTGTTCTGGTTCGTCGCGTTCGCCGCCGCCGAAAGGATGGCCACCTGGCCGGCGCCGCCGATCTGCTCCGAGACCAAGTCGACCTGCACCTTAGCGATACCCTCGGCCGTGGCCTGGTTGATGAAGAGGTCGCGGCAGGCTGCGTCGGTGTCGGAGTCGAACGTGACGACCTTGACGCCGGCGCTGCGGGCCTCGTCGAGCGCGTCGCAGATAGCTGAAGGGTCGTTCGCCGAGATCGCGAGTCCACCCACGCCCTGCTGGGCCGCGGTCTGGATGTACTGCACCTGCGAGGTGGGGGTCGCCTCGCTGGGTCCGACCTGTTCGAAGGTGCCGCCGAACTCCGCGATGGCCTCCTCGCCGCCCTGGTTCGAGGTCTCGAAGTAGGGGTTGCCGAGGTTTTTCGGCAGGAAGGTGATCGACAGATTGCCGCCGTCGCCTTCGCCGGTCGAGCCTCCTCCTGAGCAGCCGGTCGCGACGAGAGTGACCGCCAGGGCGAGAGCGGCGGCAGCGGTGCCGACGCGGGTTTTACGAGTGAATGCGAACATCGTTTTCCTTCCGTGATGCGGGTGGTGCGTGCGGGGTCAAACGGTCGATGCCGAGGCTGTCGTCCGTGCGCCTCTCCTCTTGCCGAGAGCAGCTGCGCGTCGGGACTGCAGCCAGGCGAGGAAGCTGGCGGACACCACCGAGAGCACGAGCAGGGCCCCGGTGATGACGTTGATGATGTCGCTGGTGACTCCGGCGAGACGGAGGGTGCTACCGAGGGTGCCGATGAGCAGCACACCGGCGATCACGCCGTGCAGCGCGCCGCGGCCGCCGAAGATGGACACGCCCCCCAGAAGTACCGCGGCGATGACCTGCAACTCCATGCCCATAGCGTTCTCGCCGCGGGCGTTGCTGTAGAGCAGGGTGAAGTAGACACCGGCGAAACCCGAAACCGTGCCGCTCAGGACGAAAAGGGCGAACTTCGTGCGGGCGACGTCGATGCCTGAGAACTGTGCCGCCTCCTTGTTCAAACCAATCGCGTACAGGGACCGACCGAAAGGGGTGAAGTGCAGCAGAACGGCGAACATGATCGCGAGCACGGCGAACGGGACCATGATGAGCGGTAGCGGAGTCCCCGGGACGTTCGCCTTGGCGAGGTCGGTCCACGTCTCAGGGAATTCTGTGACGGCTTCGGTACCGAGAAGACCGACCGCTACACCGCGGAAGAGGGCGAGGGTTCCGATGGTGACAGCCAGTGACGGCAGACCCACCACGGTGACGAGGAACCCGTTGATCGATCCCGCCACGAGGCCCACACCCATTGCTGCGAGGGCCGCGGCCTCGAACGGCCATCCGCTTTGCGTCAGGACGCCGACGGTGACACTGGACAGACCCACGATGCTCGCCACCGAGAGGTCGATCTCCTCGGTGATGATGATGAGCGCCATCGGTAGGGCGATCAGCAGGATGGGTGCGATGTCGCGCAACAGGTAGGTGGCCGTCAGGGGGCTGTCGAAATTGCGGACGGTCGCCAGCGACACGGCGATGACGACCAGCAGGATGCCGATGATGGCGGCCTCCCGCGTGAGCAGAGCGCGACGCCAGAACGGGCGGGCGTGCGCGCGGTAGGTGCGGGCGCGGTCGTCTACGGCGGTGGAGGTCATCGACCCGTCTCCCTCTCTGCGGTGAGCTTGCGGGACTGACGGACGGCGAGCACGCGGTCCAGCACGATGGCGCCGAGGATGAGGGCACCGACAACCGCACGCTGCCAGAAGTCATCGATGCCGAGGATCGGCAGGGCACGGTTGATGGTCAACAGCAGGTACGCGCCGATGGCCGCGCCCCACACCGTGCCTACCCCTCCCGAGATCGCGACTCCGCCGATCACGGCGGCGCCGATGGCCTGCAACTCCCAGCCGAAGCCAGCGTTGGACGCGACGGTGCCGTAGCGGGCGGCGTACAGAACGCCGGCGAGACCCGCGAGCGCGCCGCTGGTCACGAATGCGCCGATGATGCGCCGATTGACGTCCAGGCCGTAGAGGTGGGCGGCGGCGGGGTCGGACCCGATAGCGTACAGCTCACGTCCGCTACGCAGGTTGCGCAGGTACCAGGCGGCGGCAATCAGCACGATGACGGCGAGGATCGTCAGCAGCGGGATGCCGAGCACCTGACCCGTTCCCAGCCCGCGGAAGTCAATGGGCAGATCTGAGGCGTTGACTCGGTTGCTGCCGGCCCATGCGACATTGACGCCCCGGTAGATGTACATCGTGCCAAGCGTGATCACCAGCGCCGGCACCTTCGCGTATGCGACGAGGGCGCCGTTCACGAAGCCCAGGATGCCTCCTACGACGATGCCCGCGAGGAACACGACCAGCAGTGGCAGGCCCGGGACGTCGATGAAGAGGCGTCCGGTCAGGTACGCCGTCAGACCGACGACCGACCCGACCGACAGGTCGACGTTGCGCGTGATGATGACGATGGCTTGGCCGACAGCGACGAGCAAGAGCAGCGACGGGGTCAACAGCAGGTCGCGGAAGCCATCGGGAGAGAAGAGGAAGGTCGGGTTGTTCACCGTCGCGACGACGATGATCAGCACGAGGGCGAGGACGATTCCGCTCTCTCGCGCCGTGGTGACGTGCGAGACGAGCTTCGCCGCGGCGCTGGTGCCCGGCCGGACGGGGGTGGCGGTGCTCATCGGAGGCCTTCCGCAATGAGAGTCGTGGCGGACGGTGTGGGTCGGGTGCGTGCGGCGCTCACAGCGGCGCCGCCGCGTCAGCGGTCGCGGCGAACATGATGGCTTCGGGAGTGGCATCCGCTCGCGCGAACTCACCGGTGAGACGCCCTTCACGCATGACGAGCACGCGATCCGCCATTCCAAGTACCTCGGGGAGTTCGCTCGAGATCATGAGGATCGCGAGCCCCTGCTGAGCGAGTTCGGATAGAAGGCGGTGCACCTCGCTCTTGGTGCCCACGTCGATGCCGCGGGTGGGCTCGTCGACGATGAGCACGCGTGGCTCCGTGGCGAGCCATTTGCCGATCACGACCTTCTGCTGGTTTCCACCGCTGAGCGTTCCGGTAGTGGCATCCAGGGCCGCGGTCTTGACCTCGAGTCGGCTCGCCCACTCCCGGGCGGCCCGGTTCTCGTCGATCGTCCGCAGCAGCCCCCAGCGCGAGAGCTTGGCGCGGATGGCGAGGGTGATGTTGCGCGAGACACCCTCATCGAGCACCAGGCCCTGCTTGCGACGATCTTCAGGAACGAGGGCAAGTCCTCGCGCGGTGGCCTGACGCACGCTCAGTTTCGGAAGCACAGCGCCCCCCACGCGCACGGTACCCGCCTCATACGCGTCGACGCCGAAGACGGCGCGGGCGACCTCGCTGCGGCCGGCGCCGACGAGGCCGGCGAGACCGACGATCTCGCCGGCGCGAAGGGTGAACGAGATGTCGCGGAAGACGCCGCGGCGCGTCAGCCCGTCGACTTCCAGCACCACCTCACCGGGAGTCGACGGAAGCTTCGGGAACAGCTCGGTCACGTCACGGCCGACCATCTGGCGTACGAGGTCGTCGACGGTGGTCTCGGCGATTGGCGTCGTGTGGACGTAGGCGCCGTCACGCATGACGGTGACGGTGTCGCAGAGGGTGAAGACTTCATCGAAGCGATGAGAGATGAACAGCAGGGCGCGACCCTCGTCTCGAAGGCTCCGAGCGACGGCGAACAGGCGATCGACCTCCACCCCGCTCAACGCAGCGGTGGGCTCGTCCATGATGAGAACGCCCGCGTCGAGGGATATTGCCTTGGCGATCTCGATGATTTGCTGGTCGGCGATCGAGAGGCCCTCGGTGACTCGGTCGGGATCGAGGGCAACACCGAGCCGCTCGAAGATCCGAGTTGCTTCCTCGCGCATCGCCACGCGATCGATGCGGCCCCAGCGACCGGTGGGCTGGCGCCCCATGAAGATGTTCTCCGTTACCGAGAGATCGGGGAAGAGCGTCGGTTCTTGGTAGATGACCGCGATTCCGGCGGCCTTCGACTGCGCAGTAGACACGAAATCGACACTCTCGCCGTTGAGCAAGAAGTCGCCCTCGTCGCGGCGGTAGAGCCCCGCGATGATCTTCACGAGCGTCGATTTGCCCGCGCCGTTCTCGCCGATCAAGGCGTGGATGGATCCGCGGTCTAGTGTGAGGCTGCCGGAGCGCAGAGCAACCACGGGGCCGAACGACTTTACGACGCGGCGCAACTCGAGGGCATGGTCGGACGTGGCACGTATCGCGTCAGCCATGCGGCCTCCTCGTTGAGGGTGATCCAGTTTCCCGGCAATCTGAATCGTTTCAGAGTAACGTCAGCCACAATAGGCCGAGCCCGACCATGCGGTCAAGTTGGTGAGGTGACGAGACCGGATCTTAACGTGGCGGGACATCGGGGCCCATCGACGTCCGCGATCTTTCCCTCACCTATGCCGAACCGAGATCGGAGAGAGAGAGTGAAGGCACGCCAGGCGCTGCGACTGGATGCAGAATTCAAGCCTCGGCCCAATCCCGCGAAATTTTCGCTTGGCGGATTGCAGGTCGGGAATTAGGATGATACGAGCCTGAAACGATTCAAGACGGTTGTAGTTTCAGGTGACCGACGACGGACATCCGGTTCGTCTAGACCCAAGGGATGTATCGACGTTGATGCTCTTCACACCTTCTCGACCGAAAGGACGCGCGAGCCTCCTCTCGACGATTGCACTGACGGCGCTTGTCGCAAGCTTTGTCGGCGCAGGACCCGCTTCACCCGCCAGCGCGGCCACGACGCTTCACGCAACGGACCTGCAGACCAACGGGCGTGATGACCCGCTTGGCATACCGGGGTCGCCGCCCACGTTCGGGTGGACTCTCGATTCGACCGAGCGGGGCGTAACGCAGTCTGCCTACGAGCTCCAGGTAACTCGTGATGGGAACCCCGTCTGGTCGAGCGGGAAGGTCGAATCCTCTGACCAGAGCGATCTCGTGTATAGCGGCCCGGCGTTGGAGAGTTCAACGGAGTACGCCTGGCGGGTGATGGTCTGGGACGGAAAGGGTGCTGCCTCGGAATGGAGCACGCCAGCGACCTTCGAGACGGGTCTGCTGCAAGCGAGTGACTGGAACGGCTCTTCGTGGGTCGGGAAGACAGCCCCGTTCGCGAACTGGACCGACTACACCACAACCCTCGACTTCACGATGAACAACGCGGCCTTCGGCGTGTTCCTTCGGTCCGCGGGGCCCGGCAACGCGTACATGTGGCAGCTCAACGTTGGCACGTCACCCGACTCCGTGCCGATGCTCGTGCCTCACGTGCGCGTGAACGGCAACTACAGCTCGTTGACCGGCGTCGACCTGCGGAACTTCGGGTTCACCCGGAGCGGGCTGGTGAGCGGGAGTCACAAGCTGACCTTTAAGGCCACGGGCACGACCATCGAGACGTCCCTCGACGGCAAGGTCGTCGACACTCGCACAGTCACCCAGTTCGCGTCAGGTGGCGTCGGCGTTCGCACCTTCGGCGGAGAGTCGGTGACGGTGCGCGGCCTGTCTGTCGTGAAATCGGATGGCACGTCGTTGGCAGCACCCGATTTCGCCGCAGGAAACCCCCTGAACGCGGGAACGTACGCGAACAACGCAGTGACGGTCACCGGCACGACGGATGCGATGTTGCGGACACCCGAAACCAACTCACCGCTTCTGCGCACGACCTTCGAGACCGACAAGAGCAAGACCATCGAATCTGCTCGGGCCTACGGATCCGCGCACGGCGTCTACGAACTCTTCCTCAACGGCAAGAAAGTCGGTGACCAAGAGCTGGCTCCGGGCTACACCGAGTACGCGAAGCGTATCCAATCGCAGACATACGACGTCACGGACCTCGTCGCAAGTGGCAAGAACGGATTCGGCGCAGCGGTTGGCGACGGTTGGTGGGCGGGCAAGGTCGGCCTGGACGGGAAATACCAGTACGGTACCGACCTCTCTGTCGTCGCCCGACTGAAGGTCGTGTACACAGACGGCACCGAGCAGTGGGTGAATACAGATCCCAGCTGGAAGTGGGCCCCGGGTCCCTATGTCGCGTCAGACCTGCAGCTCGGCGAGACGTACGACGCGCGGTTCGAGCAGAAGGACTGGTCCACGGCAAACTTCGACGCCTCCGCCTGGTCCACCGTGCGCGAAATGCCGTCTGATACGGCGAAGCTGTCTCCGCAGCCTGACGAGCCGGTTCGCGAGACGCAGGTGCTGAGCACCGTGGCAGTGACGACGCCCGAAGCTGGCGCGACCGTCTACGATCTGGGGCAGAACATGGTGGGTGTCGCCCGCGTCACCATGACGGGTAAAGCCGGCCAGACCGTTCGACTTCGCCACGCCGAGGTGCTGAACCCGAACGGGACGCTCTACACGGCCAACCTTCGGGCCGCGGTGTCGACCGACTACTACACCTTCGCTGCCGACGGCACCGTCACGTACGAGCCCAGCTTCACGCAGCACGGTTTCCGCTATGTCGAGCTGACGGGCCTGGATCAGGCCCCCGCGGCCGCCGCTGTGTCCGGAGTGGTGTGGGGTTCAGACCTCACGCGCACGGGAACGCTCGAAACCTCGAGCACCATGCTGAACAAGCTCCTGAGCAACGTCTCCTGGGGCGCACGCGGCAACTTCCTTTCCATCCCGACCGACACCCCGGCGCGCGACGAACGCCTCGGCTGGACCGGCGACATCAGCATCTTCGCACCCAGCGCGAGCTACATGTTCGACATGCGCAGCTTCCTGGGCAAGTGGATGCTGGATGTCCGCGACGAGCAAAAGCCCGACGGTCAAATTCCTGCCGTCGTGCCATCGACCAACGGAGCTTTCGGAGACAGCGGACCGGGGTGGCAGGAAGCCGTCGTCACCGTTCCCTACGCGCTGTATCGGGCATACGGCGATGTGTCCCAGGTGAAAGCCAACTGGCCGAACATGCTCAAGTTCTACGACTTCGCCGCATCGCGGATCGGTCAGGACAACCTCGGGGCTTACGCCAGCACGTTCTTCACGAACGACGACTGGCTCAGCCTGGAGGACACGAGATTCGCCTCCAACGACACGAAGACGACGGCGCTGTGGGCTGACTGCGTCCAGAAGCTTGCCGAGATGGCGACGGCCATCGGAGACCCTCGGGCGGCCGAGCTCACCGCACGCTACGCACAGATCAAGAAGGACTTCGTGGCCGCCTACGTGTCCTCGGACGGAACTGTCTCGGGTGGGACCCAGACGGCGTATGCGCTGACGTTGGGGATGGGTCTGGTCGATGATGCCGCGTTGCGTGCGAAGGTGGGGGCGAAGTTCGTCGCCAAGCTCGCGCTCACGGACAACCACCTGACCACCGGATTCATCGGAACGCCATACCTCCTGCCCGCCATGTCGGCGATTGGTCGAGACGACCTCGCCTACAAGATGTTGCTCAAGGACACCTTCCCGTCGTGGGGATACGAGATCTCCAAGGGCGCGACGACCGTCTGGGAACGATGGGACTCCATCAAGGCCGACGGTTCCTTCGGTGACGTGGGCATGAATTCGTTCAACCACTACGCCTATGGAGCCGTGGTCGACTGGATGCACCAGCACATCGGCGGTATCCGCATCAATGAGCCTGGCTACAAGTCCAGCATCATCGAGCCCACTCCCGGCGGGTCACTGACCAACGCCGACGCTGAGATCGAAACCGTCTATGGTCTGCTGAGCAGCTCGTGGAAGACCACCAGCACCGGCCTCGCGGTTGACGTCACCATCCCGGTGAACACCACCTCGCAGGTCGTGATCCCCACGGGCGCGTCGCAGGTCGTGCTGGAAGGCGGCGCTCCCGTCGCCGGTGTCGCTGGCGTTCGCAAGGTGGAAGCTGACTCCGCTCGCGGAGTGACGCTGGTCACAGTCGGCTCAGGCTCCTACTCGTTCAGCCTGGCCAACGCCTCGCCCATAAAGGTGCAGTTCTCCGCCGAGGCGCGCTGCATCGCGGGCAAGGTGCAGCTCGTGATCAAAGCGACCAACAACGGTGACACGGCTGCATCGCTGGCGATGACGTCGACATACGGAGCGAAGAACGTAACGCTCGCGGCGGGCGCCAGTACCTCCGCGATCTTCGCTGCTCGTTCGAAGTCGGTTCCGGCTGGCGAGGCAAAGGTCGCGGTGACTCAAGGATCGGCGACAGGCACAGTGACAGCGGCCTATGCCGCCAAGTCCTGCGGCTGACCCCCGCACCCAGTTCCACCACTGGGTGTCGGTGAAAAGCAGGTGCCTGGGGCCGGTGATGCGCCGGGCTCGGGCACCTGTTGGGGGTCGCGAGGCGAGAGACCAACCCTAAGTCCGGCCCGAACACGACCGCAATGTGCGGTTACCTTGCTACTCGTTCGACGTCGGGGTCGAACAGAGAAACGGAGTACACAATGAAATTTTCGAAGGGCGCCGCTGCGCGCCTCGCCGTCGCGGCGGTGGGCAGTTTGGTGCTAGTCGGCACGGCCAGTGCCGCGTTCGCCGCCGAGGTCGGAGATAAAGACGTCGACGTCAATGTGAACATCACGCCCGTCGTGGGCCCCGGCAGCTTGAGCCTGACGGTGGCGGGAACGTCGGCGACGCTGGCGGAAACCGCATCCGGAGCCCCCGAGGTGCGTCAGTTCAATGGGTCCCTGCCCACGGTCACCGTTAGCGACACGCGTGCTGTCGGCGACATCCCGGCGGACCACTTCTGGTACGTGGTCGGTCAGGCTTCGGCCTTCACCGGTCCAGGTGGCGCCAGCATCTCCGCGGACCACCTTGGATGGACCCCACGCCTCGTCAACGGTGGCGCCACCGGCCTCGTAGCCGAGGGTGAGGCCGTCGGTACTTCAGAGGACACCGGCGTCGACGCGGTCGGCCTCGTCGACAAAGAACTGCTCTTCGCCACGACCGAGTCAGCGGACGTAAAGCAAGGCGGCGAGTCATCCTGGACCGCAAATGCCGCGCTGGTTCTGAAGACCGACAAAGGCGTCGCGCCCGGCGCGTACTCCTCGAAGCTGACGTTGTCGCTCTTCGAGGACGCATTCACGCCAACCCAGCCGTGAGTTCGGGTATCGGGGGTCGAGTCCCCAGCAGGACGCGACCCCCGATACCGTTCGTGCGAAGATATCGACGGCAAGGACAGGGTTGGGCATGTGCTCGCGCCCATCATCTTGGGATTGTGCTCGCTCCCGTGCTGCGCACGGCTTACGGCCCACACGCCGATAACAACACCTAATTGGCAATCCCCACCGACGCGTCGGGTCCGTACTTCCATGGCGTCATCGCGCAGGGAGCGAAGCCCCGGATCCCTACGAACGGGATTCCCTTCGATCTACAATTCCGGCCACACGAAGGTGACCTTCGCCCGCACCACGACAGATCACAGCTTCACTTACCCTGACTGATGGTTGCGCCATCCACGACAGCCTCGCGATGGCGCCGATGCCCACGGGTCTGAGGTGACCATCGAGAGCTACGCCAGCTGGGCAGCATCTCGTTCTGAACTACCACCTCCCGGATACTCCCCCGGGCACCCCTCTTGACTGCAAGCATCGGTGGATGACGGACCGGTGTGAATCGTTCCAAAAAAAGTGTTGTGATCGCTAACAACGAGGAGTATCGTCCTTATGCCCGGGTCGGGAGCGGCTCGGACCCCCGCGGTCTCGGCCCGGACGGACGCGCTACTCAGTGCAGAGTTCGACCGTTACCTATTCGTAGTCATCATCCGCATCTGACATTGCCGTCGGATGCATGAGCTTTAAGGACGGAACCTGATGAGACGACCAATTCCACTGACTGATTTAACTCACGACAGTCCACGAGGGGCGCAACTCTGGCGGCGCAGGGTGGGAATGCTCATAGTCGCTGCGGTCGCCGGCGCCATGATCGTCTCCACACCAAATGCGGCTCTCGCTGCCACTTCCGAAACCCCCCTCACCGACCTCGCCGTCACCTCGCAGACCAATGGATGGGGGACGGCGAAGACCGACCGCTCCCTCGATGGTCGGCCGCTCACCCTCGCGGGCAAGACCTACGATCGGGGCTGGGGTACCAATGCGCCCAGCACCCTCGTCTACGAACTGAGCAAGCAGTTCATCACCTTCACGTCCGATGTGGGAATCGACGACGAGGTGGGCTCGTCCGGACGGGTCAAGTTCCTTGTCTACGGCGATGGAAAGGAGCTCTGGAGCAGCACCGAGATGACGGGTGACTCCGCCACGCAGACAGTGAACGTCGACGTCACCGGAGTGAGCATGCTCCGCCTGGTGGTCGACCAGCTCGGCGACCTGAGCTACGACCACGGCGACTGGGCCGGCCCCAAGCTGATCAGCTCGCAGAACCCCATTGTCGGTTTCTACGCCACCAAGGACGGAAGCAAGCAGCCGCTCGAGACACGACAGGCCGTCTCGTACGGAACCTCAGCGAGCGACGCGCTTGCCACGCTCCCGACCGAAGGCTTCTCCCTGTTCCGCGACGGCACCTACTTCGCATTCCGCGCGACGTGGGCCTTCGACTCGGCCTACGACCCGAACACACCGGGCGACAAGGCCGTGACGGCCACGATCACCTCGACCTCCGCGGGCGGTACGGTCATGGCCTCGAAGGCGGGCGTTGTGAGCGTCCTTCCACAGAGCGCTCTGCCAGCGCCGTGGTCCGATGCCAAGGTCGGCGATTCCACGACAGGAAGCGCCACCTGGGCGAACGGCACCTTCACGGTGGCCGGCAGTGGTTCGGACATTTGGAACCGTCAGAGCGGATTTCACTTCGCTTTCCAGCGGTACTCGGGCGACGTACAGCTCGTTGCGCGCCTCGACAGCATCACCGACACCGACGACTGGGCCAAGGCGGGACTGATGATCGCTGACGGTCTCGAAGCCGACGCCAAGTTCGCGTCGGTCCTCGTAACCCCCCGCCGCGCCGGTGGTCTCGAGCGCCGAGACACCGTCGCTGGCGACACCATCTGGGTCGGCGGAACAAGCGGGGTACCCGCGCTCCCGCTCTACCTGAAGATCGTCCGTTCGGGTGACACCATCACCTCCTCCCGGTCGACCGACGGCAAGGACTGGACAGAGATGGGTTCCACGCAGGTGTCCATGAAGTCCGCTGCCTACATCGGATTCGCCGTCACGTCGCACAACACAACCAGGATCAACACGGCCACGTTCAGCGAAGTCTCCGTGGGGCCCGCGACGATGGATCGCAGCCGCTTGCAGGCGGCCATCACTCAGGCCGCTCAAGTGATCACCCAGACACCGGTGGGAACTGCGGTCGGCGGCGTGACTCAGGCAGCCGTCGACACGTTCAACGCGGCCATCTCGGCGGCACGTGCGGTAGACGCGAACACGACAGTGCGTCAGGCGCGGATCGATGAGTCGACCAATGAACTCGCGACCGCTCTGACTGCCTTCCAGACGAGCACCGTGCAGGGAGCTTCCAAGCCCTTCATTTCCAACAAGGACCTGAACGGTAGTGGCACCCCCACCGTGGGAGACCTCGGGATCGCCTCCGATCTCACCCGACCGGGCGCGACGGGATCGAGCATTGCCGATGTCGACAACAATGGCCGCACCGAGGCAGCCGACCTGAGCGCGATCGGAACGGACATTGCGAACAAGCGCATTGCCGCTTACACGCCTCCTCTCGGATGGAACAGCTGGGACGTCTACGCGAACACGGTCAACGAGGCGCAATTGCGCGCTCATGCCGACTACGCGGCAGCCAATCTCAAGCAGTATGGCTGGCAGTACATCGTCAACGACATCCAGTGGTACAACCCTCAGGCCAACGGTTCCTACAACATGACGGCACCGGCCATGGACCGGTACGGGCGGCTCCTCCCCGCGGAGAACCGCTTCCCGAGTGCTGTGAACGGTGCCGGCATGAAGCCGATCGCCGATTACGTCCACAGCAAGGGCCTGAAGTTCGGCATCCACATCATGCGTGGCATCCCGCGCGCAGCAGTCGATGCCAAGCTTCCGATCAAGGGCACCAATTACACCGCCGACCAGATCGCCAACAAGAACAGCTCGGCAGCGTGGAACGGCGACATGTGGGGCATCGATGCGTCAAAGCCGGGTGCGCAGGAGTACGTCGACTCGCTCCTCGAGTTGTACGCCGAGTGGGAGATCGACTTCATCAAGATCGACGATCTGTCAGCCCCGACCTACCACCAGGCAGAGGTCGAGCTCTACCGGAACGCAATCGACAAGACGGGGCGCCAGATCGTCTTCAGCACGTCACCGGGCAACACGCCCATCGCGGCTGGCGAGCACGTTCAGGACCACGCCAACATGTGGCGCATGTCGAACGATTTCTGGGACAACTGGCCCGCAATGCTCGAGATGTATGAACTGACCGATCAGTGGACCCCGTTCCGTGGTCCCGGTCACTGGCCCGACGCCGACATGATCCCGATCGGGAAGCTGGAGATCCGCACCGACCCCAACACGGGGGCGGAGCGGGACGGCCGGATGACGAACTTCACCCGCGACGAGCAGATCTCGCTCATGACGCTGTGGTCGATGGCGAAGTCGCCGCTCATCCTGGGCAACGACCTCCGCGTCCTCGACAGCGACCCGTGGACGAAGGCCCTCATCACGAACCGGGCCGTGCTGAACGTCAACCAGACCAGCACCGACAACAAGCTCCTCTACCGGACGGGCAGCCAGCTCGCGTGGACGGCGAAGGCGACCGACGGCAGCACCTACCTGTCCCACGCGAACCTCGCGCAGAGCAACGCTATGATGTCGACTTCGCTGTCGCAGTTGGGTCTCCCCTCGACCGGTCGCTACCTCGTGTACGACCTGTGGAGCGATTCCTACCTGGGGACGGTGACTGGAGACGACAGCGTCGTCACCTCGGTCGCAACGCACGGCGCGCGCCTGCTGCAGCTCATCGACGTTACCCGTACGGCGAGCTTCACGACGGCCCCCATCACCACCACTCCCTACTCGACCGAGGTCGCCGCGGCGGCGACCCCGGGCGGACCGGCGATCACCCTCACTGGAACGGGCGAGCGCACGGTGGGCTCGACCGTCGAGGTGACGGTCAGTGGCACCGGCCTTGCCGGGTCGACGGCTCAGGAGGTCGACGTCGCATACGACCCGACCAAGCTGACCTTCGGCGCAGCGGCGGGCAAGGACGGCACGACGGCGGTGAACACGGACGCGTCCAAGCCCGGACACGTTCGCCTGCTTCTGACCAACCCGGCGGGTCTCAGCGGTACCGCCGCATTGGCCGCCGTCACCTTCACGGTGAAAGCGGCGGATGCGTCGGCGACGGCATCGGCGACGGTGTCCGACAAGAGCGGCCGTGAGTCCGTGACCAATGGGGCGACGGCGATCAGCTGGAGCGCCGCCGCCACGGGTCCGAAGGTGACAGCCACCGCTTCGGCACGTTGCGTAGCGGGCAAGGCCGCTGTCATGGTGACGGTCACCAACGCCGACTCACAGGCCGTCGAGGCCACCGCGACGTCGCCGTGGGGAGTGCGTTCGGTAAAGGCGCTGCCCGCGGGTAAGGCGTCCGCTCAGGTGTTCAGCACCCGGGCGAACCAGGTGGCCGCCGGGTCCATCGAGGTCAAGGCGACCGTCGAGGGACGAAGCGGGACCACGGTGGTCAACGCCGCATACTCCGCCATATCCTGCCGCTAGGGGGAGTTCGGCTGATCTCGACCGCGCCGGGGGAATCCGGGCATCTGCAAAGGTGCCCGGGGTTCCCCCGGCGTTGCCCGTTCGAGATTGTCCGCCAGCCGGATAGTAGAGCTGGGTGCCCGACTCGTAAGACAGCCCCGACTGGGCTTAGACGGAGGAGAGCTTGTTTGATTCGATCCCCGCGTGGGTAACGGTCTGAGTCGATCGACGAGGACGAGAGCGAGCAGAAATTGCAGCCAAATACAACCGGCAGAGGTATCAGGCCAGTTCGCAAACGGGTCGACTGTAAACAACAGGCGAGTCACTGCTCCGAGCGCGGCGGTTCAGAGCAGCGCAGTTCGTCTAGCGCGTTCCGCCAGGCACGAGAGTCTCGCACGTCTAAAAGGTCGAGTTCGTGGCCCTGGAGTCGCGCAACCCGACGCGACGACGTCCAGGTGGGTATTGCCTGCTTTGGCGCGGGGGAAAATCGCGACCGGAAGCACCACGTCGCCGAAGACCTCATCACCTACACCCACTGTCGCCGGCCGCGGCGTCAGGCAAAGCAGTCACGATTCAGCTCCCTTCTCTCCGCTGAAGTGAGCGGCACTCCACCGAAAGACGACCCGCAGCGGGGTCGAGAAAGAGACCTTCAATGCATAAGAGTCATCGTCGACGACTGTTCCTCCTGTCAGCACTCACCACAGTCGGACTCGTCGCGCCCCTGCTGAGTAGCGCATCTGCGACTGCGGCGCCCACTGATGTGACGGACGGACTCGTCGCCCGGTACGCGCTCGATGAAACGTCGGGGAGCGCGGCGTTGAACTCAGCTCCGGGCAGCACCATTGGCGCCGGCGTGGTCGAAGGCGAGCCTTCGTGGGACGCCAGCAGCGGATCGTTTGCCTTCTCCGGAGGACCGGACGGGAGCGGCAACGCCATCCGCCTTCCCAACAACGTGAATCGCGGCCTGAGCTCCGTCTCGGTCGACTTCGACGTGTGGATTTCTCCGGAGCAAGCTAATTACTACATGATCTACGGCATCGGAAGCCGTGCTCAAAGTGGAGCGGGCGAGCGTTACCTCTTCGGCTCCGGCGATTCGTTCCACACGGTGATCACCCCCGGCGGCCAAAGTCAGGAGATCAACATCCAACCGTCAGGGAACCCGACCCTCGCCCGGGGAGTGTGGAAGCACATGACCTACACGCAGACGGGCCAAACAGGGATCCTGTACGAGGACGGCGTGGAGCGTGCACGCAACACATCGGTGACGACCACGCCGGACCAATTGGGCTCCACTTCGTTCAACTATCTCGGCCGCAGCGTCTACGGATGGGACCCCTCCTTCCACGGCAAGCTGCGGGATTTCCGCATCTATAACAGGGCGTTGTCCGCCTCGGAGGTGGGCACCCTTTCGATCGACGTTTTGAAGGAAGCGACCGCCCTCGACGCGGGGGCCTTGAATCTGGGTGATCTCTCCGCCCTGACATCGTCGCCTCAGCTGCCCCAACAGGGCCCGAACGCCACCTCGATTGCCTGGACGACGTCGAATGCCGCCGTCATCTCCTCAACCGGTCAGATCACTCGCGGTGCCGAGGGGTCTGGCCCGGCTAATGCGACCCTTACCGCCACCGTCAGCCGCGGGAACCAGTCAACGCAGCGCGCTTTCATGGTGACGGTGAGTCCACGAAACGACGCCGCCGATGCCCAGAGCGCGGCCGCTGCGATCACCATCCCGCGCTTGAGTGACATTCGCGAGAACATCACCCTACCGACGGAGGTTTCGGGAGCGAAGGTGAGCTGGGTCTCATCGTCTCCGTCGATCATCAGCGCCACCGGCGTCGTGAACCGTCCCGCAAACGGTGCGGCCGCGGCGAAGGTCTCTCTGACCGCGACGGCACGTATTGGGGCCGCGTCGGCCACACGTGAGTTCGAGGCAACCGTCCTCCCGGCGCCCGCTGTCGGGGAGACGCGCGCCTACCTCTTCCCCTACTTCACGGGGGAAAGCTCACCCGAAGACGAAAGGGTGCGGTATGCCATCTCGAATGGCAACGACGCTCTCGATTGGGTCACCATCAACGACAACAAACCCGTCCTGGAGTCGAAGTTTGGCGAACGAGGATTGCGCGACCCCTTCGTTATCCGGTCGCCCCAGGGTGACAGGTTCTACATGCTGGCCACAGACTTGAACGCACACCGAACAGGTTTGGACGGCTCTCAGGTCTTCGGCAGCCGGTACATCGAGGTGTGGGAGTCCACGGATCTGGTCACCTGGAGCGAGCAACGCCACGTTCTCGTGTCCAAGGCCGAAGCCGGAAACACCTGGGCACCCGAGGCCTACTACGACCAGAAACGTGGCCAATTCGTCGTGTTCTGGGCCAGTAACCTGTACCCGAGTGGCCGGTTGGACGTCCCCCGCGACCCCGGGACGACGTACAACCGAATGATGTACGCCACCACTCGCGACTTCGTCAGCTTCAGCGAGCCTCAGGTCTGGATCGACGAGCAGCAGCCGGGGTTAGGGAATGGAACCATCGACTCGACCATCATGGAAGAGGATGGCTGGTTCTACCGGTTTACCGTCACCGAGAGCTCGAACATCCCGCGCGTGGACCGCACGAAGGACCTGTACGCGTCCATCACCCCCGGAAACAACCCCTGGCTCGGTAACCGCGGAAACGCTTGGGAAGCACGACAGAGTGCGATCGGCTTCGGGCAAACGTACACGGGAACCTCAGGGCGCTCGATCTTCTTCGACGAAGGTGAAGGCACATCACTGTTCCGCCCTAACAAGGGCGACGTCAACGGTGACAAGGGCGTCTACGCCTTCATCGACCAGGCTCCGTACTATGGCGGCGATGGGTACGTTCCTTTCAAAGCCAGTAGCCTCGCCGCCGGAGATTGGACCATCGCTCAAAACCGGAACCTTCCCGAATCGGCGCGCCACGGAACGGTACTGCCCATCACCACTTCGGAGTACGAAGCCATCCTGGCGCGCTACCAACCCGATCGTCTGATCACTGCCGACGATGTCGCACTGACGACATTGCCTGCTGCGGTCCCCGCTTTGCCCGCAACCGTCGCTGCCGTCGAAGGTCGCGGCACCAGCGCGGAGCGAGATCTGGGACAGATTCCCGTCACATGGGAAGCCGTCGACCCGAAGCTACTCGCCGCCGGATCGACGCTAACGGTGCAGGGCTCCATCGGCGAACACGGTTTTGTCGAGGCTGTCGTCACCGTCGCCGATGTGACCGTCTCGGTTTCGTCACGCTGTGTCGCGAAAAAGGTCACCCTCATCGCCCTCGCACGAAATGGTGAAGACGTTCCCGTCACGGTTGGCTTGGCCTCCCCCGCCGGCGCACGCAGCCTCGTCATCGCGCCAGGAAAGTCCTCGTCTGTCGCCTTCGCCACTCGCGCGAACACTCTCCCCGCCGGAGAGGTACGTGTCACCGCCACAATGCAAGGCGGAGCTCAGAATCTGCAATCCCAGGTGGTGTACGCACCGCGCGCTTGCTGAGACTCGGATAGTTGAACGCCCCGAGGAGGAGCCCCTCGGGGCGTTCAGTGTCCTCGCAAGCCATCTCAGTCGCCCCGTCTCGAGGGTATAGGTGCATCTTTTTACGCCAGAACCGCCGCCAGGCGACTCGGTCTGTAAGCACGTCAGACCTACACAAATCCCGGGAATGAATCGGCCTGACTTTCGTTCCTAGTGGGGGCTTTGTCCGACAAGTGCCGGCTGGCCTGATTCTTGGTCAGCGTAG
>NZ_JALGRP010000002.1:0-410512 GCF_022815605.1 Microbacterium sp. VKM Ac-2923
AAACCGCGTGATTCCGCGGTAGTACGTCCTCGAAGCAGTGGGTGGGCAAACAGATTCAAGTCCCGTTAGCCACCCCACACATCGAAAGCCCGGGCGGACACGATCCCCCGGGCTTTCGCGTTCCCGGCAGGTGCGCCTCGGGCGCCCGTAGAATCGACGACGGATGCCGCGGCCCCCGCCGTCGGCGCCGGTCATACGCTTCGATACGCCCCGGGAGGTCCGCGTGCACGACACCGACGACGCGCACCTCCGGGATCCGGAGGATCCGTCGGCGACGTCAGCACCCGCGGGCGGCATCGAGGTGGATCTCCTCCCCCCTCTCCACCTCGACGCTGACGCCTTCGAACGGATCGTGGTCGATGAACTCGACCGGCTGCCGGACGACATGATCGAGGGCCTCGACAACGTGGTCTTCGTCGTCGAAGACCGACCGGAGGACGGCTCGCTCGATCTGCTCGGCCTCTACGACGGCTGGGCGTTGACCGAGCGCGACCGGTACGGCGTCGGAGAACTCCCCGACCGCATCATCCTTTACCGCGAACCCCACCTCGCGGCGTGCGCAGACGAAGACGAACTGCGCGACGAGATCCACACGACCCTCGTCCACGAGATCGCCCACTTCTACGGCATCGACGACGAGCGGCTCCACGAGCTCGGGTGGGCGTGATGGGTGGCCTGGCCGTGCCTGACCTCGACGCCGACATGGATCGCGCGCTGTCGGCCCAGCCCCCCCTCGAGCTGGCAGACGGTCGTCTGGAACGACCCCGTGAACCTCATGAGCTACGTCTCGCACGTCTTCCGCAGCTACTTCGGCTTCGATGCCATCACCGCGAACCGGTTGATGTTGGCCGTGCACCATGATGGCCACGCGGTCGTGGCACGAGGACCCCGCGAAGTCATGGAGGCGCACACGCAGGCGATGCACGACTTCGGCCTATGGGCGACCGTCAGGAAGGATCCGGCGTGAGTGAGCGAATCGTGGTGCTCGAGATCAGCGGCCTCGAAGCCCTTCACCTCGCCGGCATCGTGGGGCAGTTCCGCGACCTGCTCGCCGATACACGGTCAGCCGACGACCCCGCGGTGATGAGATTGCTGCCCGACGCCTACCCCGACGACGAGGCCGCGAGTGGGGAGTTCCGTCGCCTCACCGGCGGCGACCTGCTCGAGCGACGGGCGCAGGACGCCGCGACGGTGTTGCGCACGCTGGGGATCGACGGCGCCGACGTCGACCCCACGAGCGACTCGGATGCCACCATCGCCGTCGCCCTCGGCGAGAGCGAGGCTTTGGCGTGGATGCGGACGCTCTCGGCGGTTCGTCTTGTGCTGGCGACGCGGCTCGGTATTCGGACCGAAGACGACCATCAGCCCGATGACCCGCGCTTCGGCGTGTACGACTGGATCGGTTACCGGCTCGACGGGTTGATGACGGCGCTCGACCGGCGTTGACCCGACGGCGCACTGCCCCGACTCAGGGAAGTCGCACGACCACCGACGCGAGCGAGACAGGGTCGTGTCCGGCGATGTGCCCATCTTCCTGCCGTGCCCACCTGTCCCAGTGAGGACGGTAGGTGTCGCCGTCCCGGTCCAGGGCGCGAGTCTTCCGTGACAGCGTCGGCGCGTCGACCCAGACCGACACATCCGCGAGTCTCGCAACCTCGGGCGTGAGAAGACCCGAGCCTTCGACGACCAGAGGCAGCGACGGGTCGACGGCGTGGGCCTCCGCGCGCTCGTCTGCGTCCCAGTCCCACCGCTCCCACACGCCGATCACCCCACGAGCATGCGGTCGCAGAATGGATTCGCACGCATAAGCGGAGCCGTCGGCGAGACCGTCCCAGCCGGGGTACACGTCATCCAACGCCACCAGCTGCACCCGACCTCGCCCCGGCCAGGCAGCCACCAGACGGCGAGCGAGCGAACTCTTACCGGCACCGCTCCTCCCGTCGAAGACCACCACGGGATTGGGCGCCCCCACGGCGACGACGCGTTCCGCCACCACGGACACTGCCGCGGTCAGGGCGTCGTCGAGCGGGTCCGCGCTACTTCTTGAGGGCGCGGATGACACGGCTGAGCGCTCGACCGGCGACCCATACGAACGGGATGCCGACGGCGAGCAGCGCGACGAGGTTCGGGTCGAAGCGCAGATCGTCACCACGGCGGATGTACGCGCCGAGCGGGAGCGTGTATCCGCCCCCACCACCGCCGCCATTGCCCTGCTCGTCGGAGCCGCCGCCGTACCCGGCCCACACGAGGGCGACGGGGACGATGCGCACACCATCGACGTCCTGCTGCTCGCCGTAGGCGGCGGTGACGCCGAATTGGGTGGACTGCTTGCCGAGTTCGAGTGCGATGTTGGGCATGAGCACCACCGTAGCGGGGGTGTCGAGGACACCGCACGGGTGTTGCGCCACGCGGCCGGTCGTGCGACGACCCGGGCTCCTCGCGCGTCCGGGCGTGCCACGACCCGGGGTCCTCGCCGTCCCCGTAAACGACGACAGCTCCTGCACCGGACGACGCCTCGGCTCTCTCGCGGAGACGACCTGCACGGCCGCGCGGCAGGGACCGGAGAGCGGCGGGCTCAATGGTCGTAGGACGGCCGTGGGTTGGTCGGCAGCGCTCCTCCCCCGCGCGACGGGCCGAGCAGCGACCCGCGTGTCACCGCCCCGCGCCCGAAGCGTGCCGTGGCCCCGTCGAGCGCGCCCTCGACCCTACGCCACTCGGCGTCGTCGTCCCACAGCGTGGCCGCCATCGCCGCGGGCTTGAGCTTCTCGCCGCGGACTCCGACGAGCCGGACGGCTTGGCGTCGGTCGATGGAATCGAACAGCTCGATGGCGGCGTCGCCGATGCGCTGACCCACCGAGGTGGGTTCGGGAAGGGTGCGCGAGCGGCTCAGGGTGGTGAAATCCGAGAACCGCACCTTGATCGAGATGGTCGACGCCTCGTAGTGCTGACTGCGCAGACGTGCCCCGACGCGATCGGCCAGGCGCCGAAGTTCGACGTGGAGAGTGCCGGTGTCGGAGATGTCGGCGTGGAATGTCTCTTCGTGTCCCACGCTCTTCTCTGCGCGCCCCGTGTGCACCTCGCGCGCGTCGATGCCGCGCGAGAGATGCCAGACTCGTTCCCCCATCGCCGGGCCGAGCACCTGGTCGAGCGCGTGCCGCGGAGTGTCGAGGATGTCGGACACGAGACGGATGCCACGCGACTCCAGCGCTTCGGCCGCCTTCGGACCGACCCCCCACAACGCCCGCACCGAGCGGGGCCGGAGGAACGCCTCGGTGTCGGCCGCGGCGACTACGAGGAGGCCATCGGGCTTGGAGATCGTGGAGGCCATCTTGGCCACGTGCTTGGTGGCAGCGACCCCGATGCTGCAGGTCAGCCCCGTCTCGGCTTTGACCCGAGAACGCAGATCGCGGGCGATCGTGCCGGGGGTCCCCCACAACCTCCGCGCGCCGCGCACGTCGAGGAACGCCTCGTCGATCGAGAGGGGCTCCACCAGGGGCGTGACATCGTGGAAAACCGCCATGACCTGGCGTGACATCTCGCTGTAGCGATGGAACGGCGGATTCACCACGATGGCCGTCGGACACAGGCGCAGGGCGATCGCCACCGGCATCGCCGACTTCACGCCGTATCGCCGGGCCTCATACGAGGCGCTCGAGACGACCCCGCGGCCTTCGGAACCGCCGATGATCAAGGGTTTACCGGCCAGTGACGGGTCATCGAGGACGGCGACCGACGCGAAGAATGCGTCCATGTCGACGTGGAGGATGCCGGTGCCGGTGTCATCCGCGTCGATGCTCGAGACGATGCGCCCTGTGCCGTCCCCGCGTCCCATGTCTCTATTGTCTCCCGGACCTCCGACATCGGGCCGGAGGGTCCCACCCTCGGACCGGATCGACGCCCGCGACATCCGCGATTCGCGCAACCTCCGCGGTTCGGGCGACCTCAGCGATTCGCGCGACCCCCGCGATTCGCGCGACCCCGCGATTCGCGCGACCTCAGCGATTCGCACAACCTCAGCCGACAACCCACGAACCGCCCTGAGTCTCTGCGGAATGCTGAGGTTTGCGCGACCCCACCATGCGCGCCTCGCACGACGGCCGACCGCACGTCCGCCGACCTGGCGTACGCGCACCTCGACGACTCGACCCGCGGCCGGAACGACGGATGCCACGACCCAGCCGTTCGAGACGGCGGGGGGTCGTGGCATCCGGTGTGCGCTTACTGGGCGGCGGCACGCTCCAGGACGAGCTCGCGTACGCGCGCGGCGTCGGCCTGGCCCTTCATGGCCTTCATGACGGCGCCGATGACGGCGCCGGCGGCCTGCACCTTGCCGTCGCGGATCTTCGCAAGCACGTCGGGCTGGGCGGCGAGGGCGGTGTCGATCGCCGCGATGAGGGCCCCGTCGTCCGAGACCACCGCGAGCCCGCGGGCGTCGACCACCTCTTGCGGGGTGCCCTCGCCGGCGATGACGCCCTCGAGCACCTGCCGCGCGAGCTTGTCGGTGAGCGTGCCCGCGTCGACGAGCTGCTGGAGGGCGGCGACGTGCGCGGCCGAGACGAGGTCGGCGGCGTCGCGGTCCTGCGCGTTCGCGACGCGGGTGATCTCACCCGTCCACCACTTGCGGGCGGCGGCGGGAACGGCGCCGGCGGCGACGGTCTCGGCGACCGCATCGAGCAGACCGCCGTTCGCGACGTCCTGGAACTCGAGATCGGTGAAGCCCCACTCGGCCTTGAGACGGCGACGGCGGGTCGCGGGGGGCTCCGGGAGGGACGCGCGCAGTTCTTCGATCAGCTCCGCCGCGGGGACGACCGGCAACAGGTCGGGCTCGGGGAAGTAGCGGTAGTCATCGGCATCCGACTTGGGACGGCCGGGCGAGGTGCGGCCCGTGTCCTCGTGCCAGTGACGCGTCTCTTGCGTGATGGTGCCGCCCTTCGCGAGGATCGCGGCCTGACGCTGAATCTCGTAGCGAACGGCGCGCTCGACCGACCGCATCGAGTTGACGTTCTTGGTCTCGGTGCGAGTGCCCAGCTTCTGCTGGCCGCGGGGGCGCAGGGAGACGTTCGCGTCGCAGCGGAGGTTTCCCCGCTCGAGCTTCGCCTCGGAGATGCCGAGGCCGCGCACGATGTCGCGGATCGTCGCGACGTACGCCTTAGCCAGCTCGGGGGCGGAATGCTCGGCGCCGAAGATGGGCTTCGTGACGATCTCGACAAGCGGAACGCCCGCGCGGTTGTAATCGACGAGCGAGTACTCGGCGCCCTGGATACGCCCGGTCGCGCCTCCCATGTGGGTGAGCTTGCCAGCATCCTCTTCCATGTGCGCGCGCTCGATCGGGATGGTGACGATCGTGCCGTCGGCGAGTTCGACCTCGACGGAGCCCTCGAACGCGATCGGCTCGTCGTACTGGGAGATCTGATAGTTCTTGCCGAGGTCGGGGTAGAAGTAGTTCTTCCGCGCGAAGCGGCTCGACGGGGCGATCGAGCACCCCAGAGCCAGGCCCAGGCTGATCGAGGAGCGGATCGCCTCCTGATTGACGACGGGGAGGGCTCCGGGAAGACCCATGTCGACGGGCGCCACGAGCGTGTTCGGCTCGGCGCCGTGATTCGCCTCGTTGGCCGGGTTCGGCGCCGCCGAGAACATCTTCGTCGCGGTGTTGAGCTCGACGTGCACCTCGAAGCCGAGGACGGGCTCGAATCGCTCGAGCGCCTCGTCGAAGTCCATGAGTGCGTCTTTGGCCATCAGAGCGACGCTCCGTTCGTGAGAGAAGGGGCACGATCCAGGAGGGGACCGCCCCACTGGTCGACGAGCAGCGCTTCGAGCGCCGCGCCGACGCGGTACAGACGCGCGTCCTCGCGGGCGGGAGCGAGGAACTGGATGCCGACGGGCAGGCCGTCTTCGTCAGCCAGGCCGCTGGGGATCGAGATACCGGGAACGCCGGCCAGGTTGGCCGGGATCGTCGTGATGTCGTTGAGGTACATCTGCAGCGGGTCGTCGATCTTCTCCCCGATGCGGAAGGCCGTGGTCGGTGCCGACGGGGTCGCGATGACGTCGACCCGGCCGAAGGCGGCGTCGAAGTCCTGCTGGATGAGCGTGCGCACCTTCTGCGCGCTGCCGTAGTAGGCATCGTAGTAGCCGGCCGACAGGGCGTACGTGCCCAGGATGATACGACGCTTGACCTCGGGACCGAAGCCCGCGTCGCGCGTGGCGGCCATGACGTTCTCGACGGTGGCGGCGCCCTGCGGGTTCACGCGGAGGCCGAAGCGCACCGAGTCGAACTTCGCCAGGTTGCTCGACGCCTCGGCCGGGAGGATCAGGTAGTACGCCGCCACGCCATACTCGAAGTGCGGAGCGCTGATCTCGACGATCTCGGCGCCCTGCGCCTCCATGGCGGCGAGAGCAGCGCGGAACGAGGCGGTGACGCCCGGTTGGAAGCCCGTACCGTCGAGCTCGCGCACGACGCCTACCTTCAGGCCGGCGAGCACCTGCCCCGTCGCGCCCTCACGGGCCGCAGCGGCGAACGAGGGCCACGCGTCGGAGAGCGACGTGGAGTCGTTGGCGTCATGACCGCCGATGACGTCGTGGAGGAGCCCGGCATCGAGGACGGTGCGCGTGACGGGCCCGACCTGGTCGAGGCTGGATGCCAGAGCGATGGCGCCGTAACGGCTCACTCCGCCATAGGTCGGCTTGACGCCCACCGTGCCCGTGACGTGCGCGGGCTGGCGGATGGAGCCGCCGGTGTCGGAGCCGAGGGCGAGCGGTGCTTCGAACGCCGCCACTGCCGCGGCCGACCCCCCGCCGGACCCCCCGGGGATGCGGTCCAGATCCCACGGATTGCGGGTCGGACCGTATGCGGAGAACTCGGTGGAGGAGCCCATCGCGAACTCGTCCATGTTGGTCTTGCCCAGCGGCACCAGTCCCGCGGCGCGCGAGCGCGCGACCACGGTGGCGTCGAAGGGAGACATGTAGCCCTCGAGGATCTTCGAGCCGCTCGTGGAAGGCATGTCGGTGGTGACGAGGACGTCCTTGACGGCAAGGGGAACACCGGCGAGCTCGTGCAGGTGTTCGCCGGCGGCGCGTCGGCGATCGATGTCGGCGGCGACCTCGAGCGCGTGGTCGCTGACGTGCAGGAAGGCATGGACGTCGCCGTCGACAGCGGCGATGCGGTCGAGGTGCGCCTGCGTGGCTTCGACGCTCGAGACGTCCTTCGCCGTCAGGGCGGCGGCGAGATCGGCCGCTGTCAGCCGAGTGAGATCGGTCACTGCTCCTCCCCCAGAATCGCGGTCACACGGAACCGGCCGTCGGCCTGGTCGGGCGCATTCGACAGCACCTGCTCGCGGCTGAGCGGCGGCTGTACGACGTCGGGACGGAAGACGTTCTCGAGCGGGATCGGGTGGCTCGTGGCGACGACGTCGGGAGTGGCCACCTCGGACACCTTCGCGATGTTGTCGACGATGGCATCCAGCTGGCCGGTGAGGCTGTGCACCTCTTCGTCGCTCAACTGGATCCGAGCGAGCACACCGAGATGGCGCACGAGTTCAGGGGTGATTTCAGACACCCCACGAGTCTAGTTCGCGCGCCGCCGACGCTTCGGCCCGCACGTCTGGGGAGGAGGGTGCGCCGGGCGTCGGCGCACCCTCGGCCGGCCCGCTCAGGCTGTGGAGACGGCATTCGACGAGTAGACGCCGCGTCATAGGCTGGCCGGGTGACGAGCTTCGATCCGCCGCGACCCTGGACCTCGAGCTACGCCGCGGGGGTGCCCGCAGACCTGCCGCCTCAGGACGGTTCGCTCATCGACATCGTCGACGCCTCCGTCCGCGATTATCCCGACGCCCCCGCCCTGCAGTTCTTCGGGCGCGAGACGAGCTACGCAGACCTGTCCGAGCAGATCGCCCGCGCGGCGGCCGCCCTCGCCGCGCACGGTGTGCAGGCGGGCGATCCCGTCGCGATCGTGCTGCCGAACTGCCCGCAGCACATCGTCGCCTTCTACGCGGTGCTGAGGCTGGGTGCGGTGGTGATCGAGCACAACCCCCTCTATACGCCACGCGAGCTGCGCACGCAGTTCGAGGACCACGGCGCGACGCACGCGATCGTGTGGAGCAAGGTCGTCGCCACGGTGCAGGGGTTCGCCGCCGATCTCGGGGTTGAGACGATTGTCTCGGTCGATGTGACCCGCGCGATGCCGTGGCCGACGCGACTCGCCCTGCGTCTGCCGGTCGCGAAGGCACGCAAGTCCCGCGCCGCGCTCCACGCCGCGACGACGGGCGCCGCGGACTGGGACGCCCTCGTGAGTCACGCCCCGCTCCCCTCGTCGCACCCGCGTCCGAGCTCCGACGACCTCGCCATCATCCAGTACACGAGCGGAACGACGGGCACCCCGAAGGGCGCGATGCTGACGCACGCGAACCTTCTCGCCAACGCGGCGCAGGCGCGGGCCTGGGTTCCCCAGATCGTTCGTGGTGAGGGCTGCGTCGTCTACGCGGTCCTTCCGATGTTCCATGCCTACGGCCTCACGCTCTGTCTCACCTTCGCGATGTCGATGGGCGCGCGTCTCGTGCTCTTCCCGAAGTTCGAGCCCGATCTCGTGCTCGCAGCGACCAGGAAGCACCCGGCCACGTTCCTGCCTCTCGTACCGCCGATCGCCGAACGCCTGCTGAAAGCGGCGCGGGAGGAGGGGGTGTCGCTCGCGGGGACCGATGTGGCCATCTCCGGCGCCATGGCTCTGGCGCACGAACTCGTCGTGCCGTTCGAGGAGGCGACGGGCGGCTTCCTGGTCGAGGGCTACGGTCTCAGCGAGTGCTCCCCCGTGCTGATGGCGAACCCCGTCGCCGACAACCGCGTCGCCGGTACGGTGGGCCTTCCCCTACCGGGAACGGAGTGCCGCGTGGTCGACCCCGACGATCCACGGACGGACGTCGATCGCGGCGAACTCCTCGTGCGAGGGCCTCAGGTCTTCCGCGGGTACTACGGCAAACCCGAAGAGACCGCGACCGTGTTCGTGGACGACTGGTTCCGCACCGGCGACATCGTGACGATCGACGAGGCGGGCTTCGTACGCATCGTCGACCGCATCAAGGAACTCATCATCACCGGTGGCTTCAACGTCGCACCGACCGAGGTGGAGGGCATCCTGCGCCAGCACCCGTCCGTGGCCGATGTGGCCGTCGTCGGGTTGCCCGACGACCACTCCGGTGAGCAGGTCGTCGCCGCGGTCGTTCCCACCGACCCCGATGCCTTCGATGCGGAGGCCGTTCGCGCGTTCGCGCGCGGCATCCTCGCGCCCTACAAGGTGCCGAAACGGCTCGTGGTGGTCGACGACCTTCCACGCTCACTGATCGGCAAGGTGTTGCGGCGACAGGTTCGAGACCGCCTGTCCTCCAAGTGACCCCGCCGAGGCGACTCGCTCGGCGGCCGAGCCCTTCGCTACGGTGGGCACGCGGGCCACTCGCGGCCCGAACGACACCAGCGGGGGAACTCTTGACCAACACACGCGCACCGTTCGCTCTCGTCGCAGCCTCCGCGCTGCTCCTGCTCGCCGGCTGCTCCGGTGGGGGCCCGACGACGACGGCCGCCGAAACGACGCCCCCTGCCGCCCCGTCTTCGGCAGCATCGTCCCCTGCCGCCCCTGCCGGCGAAACCGGACAGCCCAAGGCGGACGCCTGCGAGATCATCATCGCGTCGTTCAACGACGTGGCCTCGACGAGCGAGGCGATCGACACGAACGACCCCGACGGCACCCTCGCGGCGTTCGGGGCGCTCACCGAGAAGGTGCAGGCCGACTTCTCTCAGATCACGAACGCCGAGATCGCCCCCGGCGCTCAGAAGGCGAGCGCACAGCTGACCGAGTACTCCGCTTTCCTTCAGCGACTCATGGGCGACCCCAGCCAGGCGAGCGAGCTCATGACTCAGGTGACCGCGCTGCAGGAGAGCTTCACCGAGGCCGCAACCCCCTGCCAGGGCTGACGCCGAGCACGGCGGGGCGCGGGCCGAGGCTCTCGCCCCGTCGTGATCCGCGCCCGTCACCCGCATCCCGCACGGCGTCGGCCGCGCGATGTGTCACTCAGCGGTCCCGTCGGGCTCGACACCACCCGCGTCCACCTCGCCCGCATCGAGCGCCCCGGGCCCCCGCTCGACGAGGATCCGGAACTGGGCGGCGTCCAGGATGCGCAGACCGAGATCTTCGGCCTTCGCCAGTTTCGACCCCGCCCCCGGCCCGGCCGCCACGAAGTCCGTCTTCTTCGACACGCTCGACGCCGCCTTGCCGCCCGCGGCGATGATGGCCTCCTGAGCGCCCTCGCGGGAGTATCCCTCGAGCGAACCGGTCGCGACGACGGTCACCCCGACGAGCACGCCTCCGGCCGCCGCCGCGCCCCCCGGACCGGGGTGCCCCGGAATGGCGAACCGCACTCCGGCGGCCTGCCAGCGTTCGACGATCTCGCGATGCCACTCGACCTCGAACCAGTCGATGACCGCATCGGCGATGATGCCGCCCACGCCCTCGACCGCGGCGAGCTCTTCACGAGACGCCGCACGGATGGCATCCAGGGTGCCGAACCACTGCGCGAGAGCACGCGCAGCCACCGGGCCGACATGCCGGATGTTCAACGAGACGAGCAGTCGCCACAGGTCTTTCGTCTTGGCCTTCTCGAGCTCGGCGACCAGCTTGACCGCCTGCTCGGAGGGACGCACCTCGCGGAAGTCTTTCCGGATGCCGCGACGGCGGCGCTCCGCCGCATCGAGCTCTTCGCTGCCAGGTGGGTAGGAGGCCGGACCGAGCTTCTGGAACGGCGCCCGCCGCACGAGCTCCCCGGTGTCGGCATCGACCTTTCGTTCACCGGTCTCGGAGTCGCGGACGACGACCTCGATGGGCACGAGTTCATCGATCGTGAGCTCGAACAGACCCGCCTCGGTGTCGAGCGGCGGGAGCTCCGGCACCTCGGGCTGCGTGAGCGCCGCGGCCGTCACCTCACCGAGCGCTTCGATGTCGAGAGCGCCGCGCGATCCGATGTGCTCGACGCGCCCGCGGACCTGAGCCGGACAGGACCGGGCGTTCGGGCAGCGCAGGTCGATGTCGCCCTCTTTGGCGGGACGCAGCGCCGTTCCGCACTCGGGGCAATCGGCGGGCATGACGAACGCGCGCTCGCTGCCGTCTCGCAGCTCCACCACCGGCCCCAGCACCTCGGGGATGACGTCACCCGCCTTGCGCAGTACGACCGTGTCACCGATCAGCACGCCCTTGACCTTGACGACGTCCTGATTGTGCAGGGTGGCCTGACGCACGACGCTGCCCGCCACCCTCGCCGGCTCCATCACGGCGAAAGGAGTCGCACGGCCCGTGCGCCCGACGGAGACGACGATGTCGAGAAGTTTCGTGTTGACCTGCTCGGGCGGGTATTTGTAGGCGATCGCCCACCGCGGAGCGCGGCTGGTGGCGCCGAGCTCGTCGTGCAGAGCGAGCTCGTCGACCTTGACGACGACGCCGTCGATCTCGTGCTCGACGTCGTGCCGATGCTCGCCGTTGTAGGCGACGAACGAGAGGACGCCGTCGATGCTCGACTCGACGCGGCTGTAGGGAGACGTCGGGAGACCCCACGAACCGAGGAGGTCGTAGATCTCGCTCTGCGCCGCGACCGGCGGGTCGGGCCAAGCCCCGATGCCGTGGACGTACAACGCGAGCGAATCGATGCGGGCGAGACCCGCTTCGAGTTCGAGCCCGGACTTCTTCTCGATCTGCTGACGCAGACCCCCACTGGCGGCGTTACGGGGATTGGCGAAGGCGGGGAAGCGTCGCGCGGCGGCGACCTCGGCTTTCTCGACGTCGAAGGCCCGTGCACCGCGGCGCCCCGCCGCGCGTTCGCGCGCCTCGGCGACCGCGCGGTCACGGAACTCGCCCTGCAGCCGGTTGAGGTTCTCGAACTTCGCGACGGGGATGAACACCTCGCCGCGCACTTCGACGAGCGCGGGATGGTTCTCGCCCGACAACCGGCGAGGGACTCCCGCGACGCGCAGCGCGTTGTCGGTGACGATCTCGCCGACGCGCCCGTCGCCGCGGGTCGCGGCCGACGTCAGCACGCCGTTCTCGTAGCGCAGGTTGAGCGCCAGCCCGTCGATCTTGAGCTCGCTGAGCCAGTGCACCCGACGCCCGGCCGAGGCCTCGGTTTTGAGCGCCCAGTCCCGCAGCTCCTCGGAGGAGAACACGTTGTCGAGGCTGAGCATGCGTTCGGCGTGTTCGATGGTCGCCAGATCCGTGGCCTCGGCCGCGCCGACCGAGAGAGTGGGGCTGTCCTGCCCCTGCAGTTCGGGGTGGAGCCGCTCGAGGGCCTCGAGCCGGTGCATCCATCCGTCGTAGGTGGCGTCATCGACGAGCTCGGCGTCGCGCCCGTAATACGCGTCGCGCGCGTCGGTGATACGCTGCGCGAGGTCTGTCGCCTCGACGCGCGCGTCGTCGAGGGAGAGGTCGGGAAGTCGATCCGGCGATGTCACCCCTTCAGCTTAGGGACGACCTCCGACATCGTCGGTGGAGGGTGCGCCCTCACACCTCGACGGGAACCGCCGACACGGTGCGGTCGATCGTGAACTGCCCGATCACGCGCGTGCTGTCGTAGAGCACCGCGGTCTGGCCGGGGGCGACACCGTCGAAGGGCTCGTCGGGCCGGACGGTCAGCACCCCGTCGACCAGCGTGGCGGTTGCGGGGACGGGGTCGGCGTGTGCGCGGATCTGCACGTCGCAGGCGAAGGATGCCGCCGAGGGCGCGCGTCCCGCCCAGGTGAAACGCTCCCCCGCGATCTCGGAGCAGGCGAGCGCCTCTTTCGGCCCGACCACGACGGTGTTGTTCACCGGCCGGACCTCGAGCACGAAGCGGGGCTTGCCGTCGGCCGCGGGCACGCCGAGCTGGAGGCCGCGGCGCTGACCGACGGTGAAGGCGTGCGCACCCTCGTGCGAGCCGATGACGGCACCGGTGCGGTCGAGGATCTCGCCGCGCTCGGCGCCGACCTTGTCGGCGAGCCAGCCGCGGGTGTCCCCGTCCGGGATGAAGCAGATGTCGTGGCTGTCGGGCTTCTGCGCCACCGAGAGTCCGCGCTCCTCGGCTTCGGCGCGCACCAGCGCCTTGGAGGGGGTGGACCCCAGCGGGAAGTACGTGTGCGCGAGCTGCTCGGCGGTCAGCACGCCGAGCACATAGGACTGGTCCTTGGCGGTGTCGGAGGCGCGATGCAGCTCTCGGCCCTCAGGAGTGTCGACGAGAGTCGCGTAGTGGCCGGTGCAGACCGCGTCGAAGCCGAGTTCGAGGGCGCGCTCCAGAAGAGCGGCGAACTTGATCTTCTCGTTGCAGCGCATGCACGGGTTGGGGGTGCGTCCGGCGCGGTACTCCGCCACGAAGTCGTCGATCACGTCGTCGCGGAAGCGCTCGGAGAAATCCCAGACGTAGAACGGCATCCCGAGCTTGTCGGCGGCGCGGCGTGCGTCCATCGCGTCTTCGATCGTGCAGCAGCCGCGGCTTCCCGCGCGCAGCGTGCCGCCGGCGCGGGAGAGGGCGAGGTGCACACCGACCACGTCGTGCCCCGCCTCGACCGCGCGCGCCGCCGCCACCGCGGAGTCCACGCCCCCACTCATCGCCGCCAGAACTCGCATCGCTCCAGTCTACGAACGCGCCGCTGAACGGGCGCCGGATGCGGCCCCGGATGCCACGGCGCGGGCGTACGCCTCGGGCAGGCGGGCGAGCACGGCGTCGACGTCGGCCGCCGTCGAGGTGTATCCGAGGGTGAAACGCAGAACGGACCGCGCCGCCCGCTCGTCGAGTCCGAGAGCCAGCACGACGTGCGACGGCTCGGCGACACCCGCCTGGCACGCGGATCCCGTCGACACGGCGATGCCCGCCATGTCGAGCAGGAACAGCAGCATCTCGCCCGCGGCATCCGGGAACAGCACGTGCGCGTTGCCGGGCAGACGTTCGGTCGGGTCTCCGAGCAGCCGCGCCGCCGGGATGGACGAGCGGATGCCGTCGAAGAGCCGCTCGCGCAGCGCGGTCAGTCGCGCCGCTTCGGAAACGCGCTCCGCCTCCGCTGCCCGCGCCGCGACGGCGAACGCCGCCGCCCCGGCGACGTCCTGCGTTCCCGCCCGCAGGGCGCGCTGCTGTCCGCCGCCGTGCACGAGGGGCGTGAGCCGCGCGTGCCTCGACACGACCGCCGCACCCACCCCCACGGGTCCGCCGACCTTGTGCGCGGACACGGACATCGCGGCCAGTCCCCCCGGCGCGCGTCCCGCCCCACGCCAGCCGGCGAAGTCGACCGCCACGTGTCCGAGCGCCGAGACGGCGTCGAGGTGCAGGGGCACGCCGGCCTCGGATGCCGCAGCCGATAGGCCGGCGGCATCCTGGAGCGTCCCGACCTCGTTGTTGGCGACGAGCGCCGTCGCGACGGCCGCCCCGGGCAGGGCGGTGGAGAAGGCGTCGGCGTCGATCCGACCGCGCTCGTCGAGCGGCACGGCTCGCACCGACGCCTGCGCAGCCGACGCGAGCCACCCCACCACGTCGAGCGTGGCGTGGTGCTCGCCGTCGGGCAGGACCACGGCATCCGTCCCCTCGGCGCGGGACCACCAGAGCCCCTTCAGGGCGAGGTTGGCCGCTTCCGTACCCCCGGAGGTGAAGACGATCTCGATGGGCTGGCATCCGAGCACCTCGGCGAGCTGGTCGCGGGCGTCCTCGAGAAGCCGACGGGACGCTTGGCCGGCGCCGTGGATCGACGACGGATTGCCGAGCACCTCGTGGGCGCGGAGCCACGCGTCGCGAGCTTCCGCGCGCAGAGGAGTGGTCGCTGCGTGATCGAGGTAGACCTGCACCTTACGTCCTCCCTCTGCCGCCCGCTGCCTTCACTACCCTAAGACGCATGGTCCGAACCGAGACTGCCCTTGCGGCCCGCCCTGCCCTGCTGAGCCCCGCACTCGACGACCTCGGCGTGCGCCTCGGCCCCGACGGCGGGACGCTGCGCGTCTGGTCGGGCTCGGCCGATGCGATGCAGTTGCTGATCTTCGACGAGATCGACCTCGACTGGGCGACCGAGACGCTCCCCCTCTCCCCCGTCGGCGGCGGTGTCTTCGAGGCGACCACGCCGCTGCTCCGCCCCGGAGCGCGTTACGCGATCCGCGTCGGCGGACCGCAGGGAGCCGGCCAGACCTTCAACCCCCAGTCCCTGCTCGCCGAGCCCTACTCGCGAGGGCTCGTCTCGGGGAGCTTCGGCGACTGGCGCTCGGTCGTGGTCGACGGGTCGTTCGATTGGGGCACCTCGTCCAAGCCGCGCGTGCCGCTCGACCGCACGGTCATCTACGAGGGGCATGTGAAGGGCCTCACCAAGAGGCATCCCTTCATCCCCCCGGCGCTGCACGGCACCTACGCGGGCCTCGCACACCCGGCGATGATCGAGCACCTGCTCGCGCTCGGCGTCACCACCGTCGAGCTCCTCCCGGTGCACGCCTTCGCGACCGAGCCGCGATTGCTCCAGCTCGGGCTCACCAACTACTGGGGCTACAACTCCCTCAACTTCTTCACCCCGCACGCCCCCTACGCCACCGCGGCGAGCCGCGCCGACGGCCCCGAGGCGGTGCTCCGCGAGTTCAAGGGGATGGTCAAGCTCCTGCACGAGGCGGGGCTGGAGGTGATCCTCGACGTCGTCTACAACCACACGGCCGAAGAGGGTATCGGCGGTCCCCGCACGAGTCTGCGCGGCATCGACAACCGCTCCTACTACCGTCAGACGGCCGACGGCGCGTACATCGACGAGACGGGCTGCGGCAACGCGGTGAACACCTCGACCCACGCCGCCGCCCGCCTCGTGCTCGATTCGCTGCGCTACTGGTCCGAGGACGTGCAGGTCGACGGCTTCCGTTTCGATCTGGCGGTCACCCTCGGTCGCGACGAACGACACTCGTTCACCCCCGACCACCCGTTGCTGACCGCCATCCGCGAAGATGCCGTCCTGTCGGGCACGAAGCTCATCGCGGAACCGTGGGACGTCGGAATGGGCGGCTGGCAGACCGGCAACTTCGGCGACGGCTGGCTCGAGTGGAACGACCGTTACCGCGACCGCGTCCGCAACTTCTGGTTGAGCGACATCGACTACGCCCGGCGGGCCGACACCGCCCCCGTCGGCATCGGCGGCTTCGCCACGCGTTTGGCCGGTTCGTCGAACACCTTCAGTGAGGATCGCGGTCCGCTCGCGAGCGTGAACTTCGTCACCGCACACGACGGATTCACCCTCAATGACCTCGTGTCGTACGACGTCAAGCACAACCTCGGCAACGGCGAGCAGAACCGCGACGGCGCCGACACCAACCGCTCGTTCAACCACGGAGCCGAGGGCTCGACCAACGACGAGGGTGTCCTCGCCACACGCCGCAAGGCAATGCGCAACCTCATGGGAACGTTGCTGCTCTCCGCCGGGGTGCCGATGATCACCGCGGGCGACGAGATGGGCCGCACGCAGCGCGGGAACAACAACGCCTACTGCCACGATTCCGCGCTCACCTGGCTGACGTGGGACATGTCGCCCTGGCAGCGAGATCTGTTCTCGCACACGCAGCGGCTTCTGCAGGTGCGGCGCGAGAATCCGGCGTTGCGCCCGAAGCGGTTCGCCCGCCTCGGGGAGAGCATCCCGTCGGCCTCCGTCATGGAATGGTTCGACGAGCACGGCGAGACCATGTCGAGCGACCGGTGGAACGATCCCGCTCACCGCACCCTGCAGTACCTGGCGACCTCGACCCCCGAGCACGAGGCACCGAACCGGGTGCTGTTGGTCATCCACGGCACCGAAGACGCCATCGACATCGTGCTGCCCGATCTCGACGACGTCGTGTTCACCGAGCTGTGGTCGAGCGCCGACGAGAAGCCGTCGGAGGTGAGCGCGGCGTTCTCGCCCGGCGAGGTTCTCACCATCGCGGGGACGACGATGCGGCTGTTCCGCGTCGACTGATCGGAGCGTGCTGTCAAGACCGCGGGAATGGATGCCACAACGTCGGCGCCCCGCGGTAGGTTCGGACCGTGGCCACCACGACGACATCCTCGCCCGAGCTGCCCTGGCGCAGCGCCGCCTCGATCCCCGTGCGTCCGGTCAAGCCGACGCCCACCTCGCGTCGCGTGGTCACTCCGCGCATCCCCATGGCCCTGCCGCATCCGAGTGTGCCCGGCGGGTCCTTCCGGCCGTCGGCCTACGTGGGCGAAGCCGTGCCGTTCACGGTCACCGCGTTCCGCGAGGGCCACGACCGCATCGGTGTCAACGTGCGACTGTTCTCGCCCTCGGGCGACGAGTCGCTGCACCGCCTGAGCCCCCTCAACGACGGCTTCGACCGCTGGTCGACGCTCGTCGCCCCGCTCGAGCAGGGCGTGTGGCGGTTCCGCTTCGAGGCGTTCGCCGACGACTTCGCCACGTGGGAACACGCCGCCGAGCTCAAGATCGCTGCCGGCGTCGACACGCAGCTCATGCGCGAGATGGGCGCGCAGCTCTTCGACCGCGCGCGCGGCGAGAAGAAGCGCCCCGGCGCCGACAAAGACGCTCTATACGACGCCGCGCGCACTCTCCGCGACCTCGACGTGCACGACGACGTCGCCCTGTCGGTCGTCCGCGACCCCGCCATCGCCGCGCTGTTCGCCGCTCGGCCGATGATGGGGCTGGTCTCGGTGGGCCGGGATGCCGAACTCCTCGTCGAGCGCGAACGCGCGGGCGTGGGCGCCTGGTACGAGTTCTTCCCGCGATCCGAGGGAGCGACGCGCGCCGAAGACGGTTCAGTGGTCAGCGGAACGTTCCGCACCGCCGTCGACCGTCTTCCCGGCGTCGCCGACATGGGCTTCGACGTGCTGTACCTGCCGCCGATCCACCCGATCGGCGAGACCAACCGCAAGGGCCCCAACAACACGCTCGTCACTCAGCCGGGAGACCCGGGATCGCCCTGGGCGATCGGTGGCGCGGCCGGCGGTCACGACACGGTTCACCCCGACCTCGGGACTCTCGAGGACTTCCGTGCGTTCGTGGCGGCGGCGCGCGAGAACGGCATCGAGGTCGCCCTCGACCTCGCACTGCAGGCCTCCCCCGACCACCCCTGGGTCGCCGAGCACCCCGAATGGTTCACGACCCTCCCGGACGGCTCGATCGCCTTCGCCGAGAACCCGCCCAAGAAGTACCAGGACATCTACCCGGTCAACTTCGACAACGACCCCGACGGCATCCGTGCCGAGGTCCTGCGTGTCGTCCGCCACTGGATCGCCCAGGGCGTGACCATCTTCCGGGTCGACAACCCGCACACGAAGCCCCTGCAGTTCTGGGAGTGGCTCATCGCCACGGTGAGTGCCGAAGAGCCCGGCGCCGTGTTCCTCGCGGAGGCCTTCACGCGACCGGCTCCCCTGCAGGGTCTGGCCATGGCCGGCTTCCAGCAGAGCTACACGTACTTCACGTGGCGCAACACCAAGGAGGAGCTCGAAGAGTTCCTCGGTTCCCTGGCGCACGAGACCGACGACTTCCTCCGCCCGAACCTCTTCGTCAACACCCCCGACATCCTCACGGAGTACCTGCAGTACGGCGGGCGCCCGGCCTACAAGATCCGCGTCGCCATCGCCGCGACCGCGGCGCCCACCTACGGCGTCTATGCCGGATACGAGCTGGTCGAGAACGTCGCCCGCCCCGGCTCCGAAGAGAACATCGACAACGAGAAGTACGAGTACAAGTTCCGCGACTGGGCCGGCGCCGAAGAAGAAGGCAGGTCGCTCGCCCCGTACCTGCGCATGCTCAATGCGGCGCGGCACGCGCACCCCGCACTGCGGCAGCTGCGCAACCTCGACGTGCACTGGAGCGACGACGACGCGGTGCTCGTGTACTCCAAGCACCTGCCGGCCGAGCTGTCGCCCACCGGCGCCTCCGACACGATCATCGTCGTGGCCAACGTCGATCCGCACTCGGCCCGCGCGACCACCGTCCACCTCGACACGAGCGTCTTCGGCATCGAGCCGGGCACGTCGTACGACGTCGAAGACCTCGTGACCGGCCAGGTGTGGACCTGGGCCGACCACAACTTCGTACGTCTCGACGCTTTCAGCGAGCCCGTGCACATCCTGCACGTCAAGGAGAACCGATGACCCTGCTCCCCACCGACATCCTCGACGCCGTTGCCCACGGCGCCCATCACGACCCGCACAGCGTGCTCGGTGTGCACGAGACCGGCGACGGGTGGGTCATCCGCGCGCGTCGTCCGCTCGCCCGCGAGGTCGTCGCCGAGATCGCCGATGGCCGCCAGGTGCCGCTCGAGCACGTGCGCGGCGGCATCTGGGAGGCGCACGTCGAGGCGTCCCCCGGTGCCTACACGGTGCGCGCGAACTACGACGGCACCGAGCACGTCGCCGATGACGGCTACCGCCACGCGCCCTCGATCGGGGAGCTCGACCTGCACCTCGTCACGGAAGGACGCCATGAGGAGTTGTGGCGCGTCCTCGGCGCGCATGTGCGCGAGCTCGATGGATCGCGCGGTGTGGCCTTCACGGTGTGGGCACCCGATGCCCGTGCCCTGCGGGTGATCGGCGACTTCAACGGCTGGGACGGCTCCGGCAGCGCGATGCGTTCGATGGGTGGCAGTGGCGTCTGGGAACTCTTCATCCCGGGCATCGGCACCGGCACCCGCTACAAGTTCGAAATCCTGACCCGTGGCGGCCAGTGGATCGAGAAGGCCGACCCGATGGCGCGCCTCGCGGAGGTCCCGCCGGCCACGGCGTCCGTGGTGACCGAGTCGGAGTACACCTGGGCGGATGACGCCTGGATCGAACACCGCTCGTCTACCGCCCCCATTGATCGACCCATGTCGATCTACGAGCTGCACCTCGGCTCGTGGAAGCAGGGCCTGTCATACCGCGATGCGGCCGACCAGATCATCGACTACGTCGGTGCCCAGGGGTTCACCCACGTCGAGTTCCTCCCGCTGTCGGAGCACCCGTTCGGGGGGTCCTGGGGCTACCAGGTGTCGGGATACTACGCCCCGACCAGCCGCTTCGGCGACCCCGACGACCTGCGCTACCTGATCGACCGCCTCCACCAGGCCGACATCGGCGTGATCATGGACTGGGTCCCCGGGCACTTTCCGAAGGACGACTTCGCCCTCGCCCGCTTCGACGGCGAAGCCCTCTACGAGCACCCCGATCCGCGCCGCGGCGAGCACAAGGACTGGGGCACGCTCATCTTCGACTACGGCCGCAACGAGGTGCGCAACTTCCTCGTCGCGAACGCGTTGTACTGGTTCGAGGAGTTCCACGTCGACGGTCTGAGAGTGGATGCCGTGGCCTCCATGCTCTATCTCGACTACTCCCGCAACGAAGGCGAGTGGGCGCCGAACCAGTTCGGCGGGCGCGAGAACCTCGAGGCGATCCGTTTCCTCCAGGAGGTCAACGCGACCTCCTACAAGCGCTACCCCGGCATCGCGCTCATCGCCGAAGAGTCCACCAGCTTCCCCGGTGTCACTGCACCGACCTCGGCGGCCGGGCTCGGCTTCGGGTTCAAGTGGAACATGGGCTGGATGAACGACTCCCTGCAGTACATCGGGCGCGACCCCATGTACCGCTCGCACCACGAAGGGGAGCTGTCGTTCTCGTTCGTGTACTCGTTCAGCGAGAACTTCGTGCTCCCGATCAGCCACGACGAGGTCGTGCACGGCAAGGGCAGCCTGTTCGGCCGGATGCCGGGCGATCACTGGCAGAAGCTGGCGAACATGCGCGCCTACCTCGCCTACATGTGGGGCCACCCGGGCAAGCAGCTGTTGTTCATGGGCCAGGAGTTCGGCCAGATGTCGGAGTGGTCGGAATCCCGCAGCCTCGACTGGTGGATGCTCGACCAGCCCGCCCATCGACAGCTGCACGACTTCGTCGCCGAACTCAACCGCGTGTACAAGGATCAGGCGGCGTTGTGGTCGCGTGATCACGACGGTGCGGCGTTCTCGCGACTCGGGGCTCCCACGTGGAACCCGAACGTGCTGTCGTTCGCCCGACGCGATCACCACGGCAACACCGTCGCCGTCGTCTGCAACTTCTCGGGCGTTCCCCTGGGCGACTTCCCGCTTGACCTCCCGGAGGCGGGCACCTGGAACGAGATTCTCAACAGCGACGCCGAGGTGTTCGGCGGATCGGGCCAGGGAAACCTCGGCGCCGTCACGACCGATGCCCGCGGGGGCGCGACGCTGACGCTCCCGCCCCTCGGCGTGCTCTGGCTGCATCACCGCGCCGGCTGAGCCGGAGACGACGAAGGCCCCGTCCTCGGACGGGGCCTTCGTGCGTGGATCAGAAGAGCAGGGATGCCAACCGGGTGCGCGCGCGGATGACGCGGGCGTCGTCGTCCCCGATGAGGCCGAACAGCTCCAGCAGGCGCTCGCGCACGGGACCGCGTTCGTCTGCGGGAAGCGTGGCGAACAACTCGAGCAGTCGACCGAAGGCGTCGTCGACGTGTCCACCGACGACATCGAGATCGGCGACGAGGAATTGGGCGTCGAGTCCCGTGGGCTCCGCGGCCGCCGCCGCGCGCGCCGCCTGCAGGTCAGCGCCCTGCACGCGGTCGAGCAGGCGCACCTGCCCGAGACCGGCACGGGCGTCCGCGTCGCGCGGGTTCTCGGTGAGAGCCTGCTCGTAGGCCGTGATCGCTCGGGCGTAGTCGCCCTCCTCGATGGCGGCGAACGCCTCGGCGTGCAGTGGCGGGAGCGGCTCCTCGGCCGGAGAGTCGGTGGGTGCGGCACCGTCGACCGGCACCGTGCCCGTCACTCCGTGCTGAGCAGCCAACTGCAGCAGCTGGTCGAAGACGTCGCGCACCTGCTGCTCGGGCACCGCCCCGGTGAACAGCGGCACCGGCTGTCCGGCGACGAGCGCGAGCACCATCGGGATCGACTGCGCGCGGAAACCCTGAGCGAGTTGCGGGTTGGCGTCGACATCGACCTTGGCCAGCACCAGGCGCCCACCGAGTTCGATGACCACTTTTTCGAGCGCGGGGCTCAACTGCTTGCAGGGTTCGCACCACTCGGCCCACAGGTCGATGACGACCGGGACCGTGCGCGAGAGTTCCAGGACGTCGCCGAAGGTGGCATCCGTCACGTCGAAGACGAGCGGAGTCGCACCGGTCGCCGGGGCATCAGCGCCCGCGGCGGAGGGCGCCGGCGGACGGTTACGCAGCGACGACAGGTCGACGGCGCCGCGCAGGACGGAACCGGGGGCGGGAGTGCTCACGGGGACACCTTCGCTTCGAGGAGGCTGGATCGATAGCCGAGCAGGCGGATCTTGTCGTCCGACCCCTGGCTGGGGACGTAGAAGAACACCTGGTCGGAGTAGGTCGTGGTGAACCCGGTCGCAGACTGGTCGACACCGGTCAGCGCCTTCACCGCGGGGTTGTTGTCGAGCTTGATGACCGCGTCGGCGTTGGTCGGCTTCGCCGTGTCGCTCTCGTACACGTTGACCGCGACGATGGCCCCGGTGTCGAGGGTCGCCAGGGCGATCGGCTCGGCAGGGCCGGCGGAGGCCGAGAAGCTGATCTCGGCGGTGCCGGCTCCGGTCTGGTTCAGCTCGTCGGTGCGCTTGGTCTTGTTGTCCTGGATGGCGGCGAGGAGCAGGTCGTTGGCGGTGTCGAACTTCGCGTACGACGGGCTGCTCTGACCGTTGTTGATGACGTCGGCATACGCTGCCGCCACGTTCTCGGGTGCGAGCGAGAGGAACGACGAGTCCGGAGCGACCTGCGTCGCCCCCACGTAAGGCGCGGCGAGCTCGGGGAGGTTGGTCGAGGCCTCGAGGTTTCCGACGTAGGACGCCTTGTACTCGTCCCACGGGGTCTCCTGCGACATCATCATGATCGTCGTCGTCGGAGTCGCGGCATCCGCGGACTCCACGACCGTCATGAGCGTGCGCGGCCAGATGCCCGTGGTCTGCGGCAGGACGATCTGCACCGGCTCGGCCGGGATCGCCGGCAGGGCGGCTCGATCGGGGATCGCTGCACGCAAGGTGTAGTTGGTCTGGCGCTCGGCCAGAGCCGGGCCGGACAGGCGTTGGGCGGCGGCGGTCGCGTCGAGGGCGGCATCGGCCTGAGCGACCGTCGATGACACGCGTGAGACGATGCGCTGCGCCTGCGCTTCGGTGACGGCGGGCGGGAACTGCCCCTCGGGCACGATCACCGTGGGGGTGGGACTCGGCGATTCCTCGGCCGTGAACTGCGGCCAGGCATCGGCGGAGCAGCCGGCGAGGAGGGCGACGGAGACGCCGAGCGCGGGGACCGCGATCAACGCGCGGCGCCCGCCGAGCGCACCGCGCGCGCGGGAACCCCGACGGTTCGGGGTCTCGCTGATGATGCCCTTCGCCCCGGCGCCGGTGTCGACCGTGGAGATCGGCTCGGTGACCGGAAGCGGAAGACCCTTGCGGCGCGGACGACGAGAGCGACGGACGTGCCGGATGCCGAGGAGGTAGAGCACGAGACCCGCGAGCAGCACGATGCCGCCGCCGACGATCAGAGGACCGGCCCACGGGGTGGAGTCGTCGACGGGCCAGCTCACGCTGACGTTGGCGGGAGCCGGGGCGGTGCCGTCGGACGCGATCAGCACGCTCATCTCGCTCGGCAGCTGGAGCGTGGCGGACAGGGTGCCCGTCTGCTCGTACTCGTCGAGCCAGAGGTCGGAGTCGACCGGGCTGCGGCCGGCGGCCGCGGCGCTGGTGGCGGTGACGGTGGGCTGTATCTCGGTGGTCTGCACGACCCCCTCACCGTCCACGGTCACGGCGGTGTAGGGCACGTCGGCCAGCCAGGCTTCCACGTCGTCGGTGCGGCCGTAGGCGGCGAAGACCTCGCCATCGCCCTCGACGCGCAACGTCTGTGCACCCGGCACACTCGTCAAAAGCGCGCCGTCCACCAGCGTGTAGGCCGACGTCCCCTCGGTCTGGACGGTCGCCGAGGCTTCGGACGGCCCCTGGAACACCGTCCTCTGGGCGATTCCTGCACCGATCATGACGGCCGCGATGACGAACGCCACCACAGCCCAGACGAATCTCACGCTTCACACCATCCCCACCGGCAGCTCGGGCGCTGCCGAAGAATCGACGTTTCAGACTATCCGAGGGCGGCTGAAAGTTCGCGGCGAAGCCGGTCGTGCGCTCGTGACGCCGCGTCGTCAGTAGTCTGACGTCACGGGCACGAACGCCCGGCTGAGGCGGGAGTCTGGCGGCATGAAGATCCACAACCCATTCCGGGTCGCACTGCTGGCAACGCTCGGCGTCGGGGTCGGCCTGCTGCTCATCGGCAGCGTCCAGAATCTGTCGACGATCCTCCTCTACGTGGGCACGGCGCTGTTCCTCTCTCTCGGCCTCGACCCGGTGGTGTCGTTCCTCGAGAGGCGCGGCCTCCCGCGCTGGGCGGCGGTGCTCATCACGATCCTCGGCGTGCTCGGGATCTTCGCGGGGATCATCGTCATGGTCGTGCCGATCATCGTCGGACAGATCGCTCAACTCGTCGTCCAGGTGGAGCAGCTGCTGCAGCCCGATCGCTGGAACGAGGTCGTCCGGCAGGTGCAGGACTGGGTGTCTGCGAACCTCCCGTGGCTGCGTCTGGATGACGTGTGGGCCGGGGTACAGCAGTGGATCTCCACTCTCGACGTCGGTTCCATCTCGACCATGATCGGCAACAGCCTCCTCACCGTCGGCGGAGCGGTGGCGGCGGGCCTGGGCGGCGCGTTCATCGTGCTCATCCTGACGATCTACTTCACGGCATCCACCCCGTCGCTGAAGTCGGCGGTGTACCAGCTCGTGCCCGCGTCCAAGCGCGCGCGGTTCATCGAACTCGCCGAGAAGATCACCGACTCCGTGGGCTACTACGTCATGGGCCAGGTCAGCCTGGGCGTCATCAACGGCGTGCTGAGCGCGATCTTCCTGTCGATCATCCAGGCACCGTTCCCCGCGGTGCTCGCGGTGATCGCCTTCTTCTTCTCGCTCATTCCCCTGGTGGGCACGCTCACCGGATCGACGATCATCGTGTTGAGCTGCCTCATCCCGGGTGTCGGATCACCCACCATCGCGATCATCGCTCTGGTGTACTACCTCGTCTACATGCAGATCGAGGCGTACGTGATCTCGCCGCGCATCATGAACCGCGCGGTCTCGGTGCCCGGGTCCGTCGTGGTCATCTCGGCGCTCGCGGGCGGCGCGCTGCTCAACCTGCTCGGCGCCCTCATCGCGATCCCCGTGGCCGCCAGCATCCTGATCATCTACCGCGAGGTCATCATCCCCCGGCAGAACGAGCGCTGACCTCAGTCGGCGATGTCGCCGTCCCACTCGACCGCCAGCGGCAGCGCATCGGGGTTGACCGCGGCGACGATCTCGGTGAGCACGCGGCGGGTCTGCGTCTCGCCCACCCACAGGTGCTTGCCGCCCTCGACGGCGATGAGCGTGGCATCCGGAACCGAGGCGAATCGCTCTTGCGCCTCGTCAGGGCGCAGGTAGTCGTCGAACTCGGGGACGACCACCACCATTCGCCGCGCATCTCCGGCCCACGCCGCCACCTCTTCGGCGGTCGCCCGGTGCAGCGGGGGCGAGAGCAGGATAACGCCCTCGACGTCGTGGTCGCGCCCGTACTTCAACGCGAGCTCCGTACCGAACGACCACCCCACCAGCCACGGCCGCGGGAGACCCCGCTCGCGCACGAAGTCCACCGCCGCGGCGACGTCGAACACCTCGCTCGCTCCCCCGTCGAACGATCCCTCGCTCGTGCCGCGCGGCGACGTCGTGCCGCGAGTGTTGAACCGGAGCACGGCGAGATCCGCGAGGGCGGGGAGGCGTCCCGCGGCTTTGCGCAGGATATGCGAGTCCATGAACCCACCGGCTGTCGGCAGCGGATGCAGCGTCACGAGCGTCGCGATCGGCACGCGGTCGACCGGTAGCGCCAATTCTCCAACAAGGGTGAGCTCGTCGACCGTGTGCAGCTCGATGTCTTCTCGACGAGCGGGAAGCAGAACGGGTCCGCGAATCTCCATCAGGCGATCCTCCAACAGTGAGTGTGCCAGTGTCGGCGTGCCGCCAGGTCGGCGGCGTCGCCGAGCACGCCATCGGCGCGCCAGACGACGAGATGGGCGGTCGCCGCCGAGACGGTGCGTCCGCACCCGGGGCAGATGTAGTCCTTCTGCGCCTGCGGCGCCGAGATGGGCTGCACCGTCCACTCGATACCGCGCTTGACCTCCGTGCGCTTCCAACCCGCGATCAACCGATCGAGCGAGTCGTCGCCTCGACCGGGATCCGGGCGGCGCTTACGGGAGCGGGGCATGGATGCCGCTCACCACCAGTGATTGTTGGTCCAGAACGCGTAAGCGCCGGCCCAGCTCCCGTAACGGCCCGTCGCGTACCCGGTGGCCCAACGAAGATTGTCGACCGGGTCGTACCCGTTGCCGGGCACCTTGCTGCAGGGAAGGGCCTGAACGAGACCGCAAGCTCCCGACGAGCGGTTGGTGGCGTTGGGGTTCCACCCGCTCTCACGGCTGACGATGTAGTCGACGTAGCCCATGTCGCCCTCGGCGATGCCCGCCGCCGCCATCCACTCGGCAGGCGCGCCGCCACCGGTGTAGAACAGGGGGCCGGAGCTGCCCGCCGACGACTCCGCGTCGGACTCGCTCGACTGCGTCGGGGTGGGCGTGGGTGTCGGGGTGGGCTTGGGCTTCACGTAGACGTTGTAGCTGGAGCGGTCGAGCTGCGGCGCCTGCTTCTCGCCGAGAGTCGACACCGCCTGCGTGTCGTCGAGGCCCTCGGCGTAGAGCGTGACCGTGCGGGGCTCGTCGGCCTGCGCGGGCTGGAGCGCCGCGCCCATCGGCCCGACGTAGGCAGCCGCGAACAAAACCGCTGCACACGCCCCGAATGCGCCGACGACGCCCCGACGGCGCGACCAGCGGGGTGCCGCCCGATGCGGGAGCACCGGAGGGATGACGTCGACACCCGCCTCGCCACGACGGGCGACGCGGGAGGACGAGGAGCGTGAGGGGTGCGAACCGGAAGTCACAGTGTCGACGAGTCTACCGAGCCGCGGAGACGGGTGCCATCCGCGCCGGTCACCCGACGGCGAGCATCACTTCGACGACGGCGTCGAGTACGGCATCGACCTGGGCCTCGCGGTATCCGCCCCGCTGCATCCGGAACGCCACTGCGCGCACCTGCTCGGGCGTGACGGTTTCGCCCGCCGCAAGATAACGCGCCGCGCGGTCGGCGACGACATCGACCTCGTCGACCCGGTAGCCGTAGCGCAGGATGCCGACTCGTTCGAAGCGCGATCCTCTCGGGCGACGGAGTCGGTCCAACACCACCTGCGCGGTGTCGCGTGTCTCGGCGACCCAGGCGCGCGCACCCAGACGCGAGAGAGCGTGCTCGCGCTCGCGGGCCGCGAACGCGTCTTCGACACGACCGAGAGCGGCATCCACGGATGTCACCGAGTAGCCGCCGCGCACGAGGGGGAAGGCCGCCGCACGCACCTCGGACGACCGCAGGGCACCCACGTCGTCGCTCTCGAAGACCTCGCGCGCGCGGGCGAGGAACGCATCGACGGCGCGCTTCTCGTAGCCTTTGGACCGACCCGAGTCGGGGAACGGGGTCGCTTCGACCTTGTCGTGGATCGGCGTCTCGGTCATGACACTCCCAACGGGGCGAGCAGATAGTAGGTCACGAGCGCCGCCGTGGCCGACGGCAGGATCGAGTCGAGGCGGTCGAGCACGCCGCCGTGCCCGGGCAGCCACGAACTCATGTCCTTGATGCCCAGATCACGCTTCACCATCGACTCGCCGAGGTCGCCGACGGTGGCGGTGGCGAGCACGACCGCGCCGAAGATCAACCCCGCCCACCAGGGGACCTGCAGCATGAACACGGCGAGCAGAGCGCCGGCGACGAGAGCGGCGACGCAGGCGCCGGCGAAGCCCTCCCACGTCTTCTTGGGACTGATCCGAGGGGCCATCGGATGCCGTCCACCCCGGCCGAAGGTGAGCCCCGACACGTAGGCCCCGGTGTCGGCGGCGACGGCGAGGATGATGAACGCGAGGACCCACCATTCGCCGCGGAGCTGGGCGAGCAGCACCACCGCCATGCTGGTGAGGAAGGGCACGTACAACTGCACGAACCCTGCGACCAGCACGTCCCCGATGACGTCGATCGGCGCCCGACCGTCGGCGGTGAACATCTGCGCGGTCAAGCGCCACACGATGACGACCACCACAGCGACGAGGGCGGCGATCCAATGCACCCACGGCCCGAGGAAGAATCCGCTGAGCAGGAGCAGCGAGCCCATCACGAGTTGCGGAACGACGTCCACACGGCGTCCGGCGACCTGGAGGGCTCGGGAGAACTCCAGCACCCCGAGAACCATGGCCGCTCCCGCGAAGAAGACGAACAGCCACTTGACAAAGATGAGCGAGGCGACAAGCACCGCGCCGATTCCGACACCGATCACGGTCGCGACGATGAGGTCGCGACCGGTGCGCTGCTTCAGCCGTTCGTTCGCTTGGCCGAACTCGGCCCGGGCGTGAGCGATGTGCTGCTCGGCATCCGTGCGCATGGCGCGCAGCTGCGACTCGATCGCCGTCACGCCCTCTCCGGTGATCGCTGAACGGCGCGCCGTCGCTTCCCGGCGGGAGTCGGGCGGATCGACCGGCTGATCCTCGCCGATCTCAGGGGCATCGGTCATGCGGGTCAGACCTCGAGCAGCTCAGCCTCTTTGCGCTTCAGCGCCTCGTCGATCTGGTCGACGTGCGTGCGCGTGACGGTGTCGAGCTCCTTCTCAGCGCGGACGAGCTCGTCTTCGCCGACGTCGCTCTTGAGAGCGTCGAGGTCGTCCTTGGCCTTGCGGCGCAGGTTGCGCACCTGCACCTTGGCGTCTTCGCCCTTACCGCGCACGATCTTGACGTACTCTTTGCGACGGTCCTGAGTGAGCTCGGGCATGGTGACGCGCACGATGGTGCCGTCGTTGGTGGGGTTCACGCCCAGATTGGGCATGTCGCGGATGGCCTGCTCGATGGCCTTCAACGCCGACTTGTCATAGGGGTTTACGACGAGCGTGCGCGCCTCGGGGTTGTTCAGCGACGCGAGCTGCGCCAGAGGGGTCGGCGATCCGTAATAGTCGACCAGCACCTTCTGGAACATCTGGGGGTTCGCGCGCCCGGTACGGACGGTCGCGAAGTCCTCCTTGGCGGCCTCCACGGCGCGATCCATGCGCGCTCCGGCATCGGCGAGGACATCGGCGATCACGGTGACTCCATTCGTTGGGACTGACGTCTCAGTCTAGCCGCGTGCGGGCCCGGCTTCCCGGGCCCGCACGGCGCGTCACGTGGTGACGAGCGTGCCCATCGTCTCGCCGAGGAGGGCGCGGGTGACGTTGCCGGCGGGCTCCATGCCGAACACGCGCATGTCCATGCCGTTGTCCATGCAGAGGCTGAAGGCGGTGGAATCGACAACCTTCAGGCCCTTCTGCAGAGCGTCGTTGTAGGTCAGGTGATCGAGCCGGGTGGCGCTCGGGTCGACTCGCGGGTCGGCCGTGTAGACACCGTCGACGCCGTTCTTCGCGACGAGCACCTCGGTCGCGCCGATCTCGAGCGCGCGCTGCGCCGCGACGGTGTCGGTCGAGAAGTACGGCAGTCCCGCGCCGGCGCCGAAGATGACGACGCGCCCCTTCTCGAGGTGGCGCACGGCGCGACGCGGGATGTAGGGCTCGGCGACCTGGGTCATCGAGATCGCCGACTGGACGCGGGTAGCCGCTCCCGCCTGCTCGAGGAAGTCCTGGAGCGCGAGGGAGTTCATCACGGTGCCGAGCATGCCCATGTAGTCGGCGCGCCCGCGGTCCATGCCGCGCTGGCTCAGCTCGGCGCCGCGGAAGAAATTGCCTCCACCGACCACGATCGCGATCTCGACACGGTCCACCGCCTCGGCGATCTCCCGCGCGATCTGACTCACGACATCCGGGTTCACGCCCAACTGGCCGCCCCCGAACGCCTCCCCCGACAGCTTCAGCAGTACTCGGCGCCGCGTGCTGGCTTCATCGATCACGTGTGGTGTCCTCTCGTCTTGAACAAATTAGCTTCCCGCCCGCGCCGACCGATACGACCCCCGGGCAGGGAAAAGGCCCGGGATGCCATGGCATCCCGGGCCTCGTCATACGCGGGTTACGCGCCGACCTTGAAGCGGGCGAAGTCGGTCAGGGTGAGACCGGCGTCGGACGCGACCTTCGCGACGGACAGCTTGTTGTCCTTCGCGTAGTCCTGGTCGAGGAGCGAAACCTGCTTGAAGAACGCGTTCACGCGTCCCTCGACGATCTTCGGCAGCGCGGCCTCGGGCTTGCCCTCGTTGCGCGAGATCTCGGTGACGATCTCGCGCTCCTTGTCGACGTCTGCCTCGGGCACGGCGTCGCGGGTGAGGTACGAGGGGTTGGCGAACGAGATGTGCTGAGCGATGGAGCGCGCCGTTTCGGCGTCGTCACCCGTGTACGCGAGGACCACGCCGACCTGCGGGGGCAGGTCCTTGCTGGTCTTGTGCAGGTAGACCTCGAACTTGTCGCCCGAGATCGTGCGCACGCGACGCAGTTCGACCTTCTCGCCGATGATGGCGGCCTCGTCGGAGATGAGCTGCTCGACGGTCTTGCCGTCGGCGTCGGCGGCCAGCGCGGACTCGACCGAGTCGGCACCGGCGGCGGCGGCCGCGTCGACGACCTTGTCGGCCAGAGCGATGAAGCGCTCGTTCTTGGCGACGAAGTCGGTCTCGCAGGCGAGCTCGAGCAGCGTCACGGTGCCACCGACCTCGCGAGCGGCGACGAGGCCCTCGCTGGTCGAACGGTCGGCGCGCTTGGCGTTGCCCTTGGCACCCTTGAGGCGCAGGATCTCGACGGCCTTCTCGACGTCGCCGTCAGCCTCTTCGAGCGCCTTCTTGGTGTCGACCATGCCGGTGCCGAGCTGCTCGCGCAGCGCCTTGATGTCGGCGATCGTGAAGTTTGCCATGGTGTGGCGGTCTCCTTGTCGTTTCGTTCTCGATGTGAGCCCGGCGGGGCCGTGTCGCCGTCCTCCGGAGGAGGCGGCTGTCACGACCCCGCCGGATCGTAGCCTGTGCGGGTGGCGCGTCGTTCACGCGGAGGAGAACGACGCGCCTCGCGGCTTACTTGCTGTCGGCGGCCTCGGCGTCGGCGACCTCGGTCGCGCTCTCGCCCGACTCGGCGGCGACGGCCTCGTCGTGAGCCTCGGCGCCGGCGGCGTCGTCAGCGGACTCGGTCGCGGCCTGACCCTCGGCGGCCTGCTCGTCGGCGACGAGCTCGGACTCCTCGGAGCTCGCCTCGGCGGCGTCGGCGACCTTCTCGGTCTCGGCGGAGGACTGCTCCGGTGCACCCGACTCGAGCAGGTCGCGCTCCCACTCGGCGAGGGGCTCGGCGGCCTCTTCCTCACCGGCGGGCTGGTGACGCTGGATGAGGCCCTCGGCGGCGGCGTCGGCGATGATGCGCGTGAGCAGGCTCACCGAGCGGATCGCGTCGTCGTTGCCGGGGATCGGGTACTGGAACTCGTCGGGGTCGGCGTTCGTGTCGAGGATGCCGATCACGGGGATGCCGAGCTTCTTGGCCTCGTCGACCGCGAGGTGCTCGCGCTTGGCGTCAACGACCCAGATGGCCGACGGGGTCTTCTGCAGGTTGCGGATACCACCGAGGGACTTGTGCAGCTTGTCGAGCTCGCGCTTCTTGAGCAGCAGTTCCTTCTTGGTGAAGCCGCTCTCGGCGGGGTTCTCGTAGTCGAGCTCCTCGAGCTCCTTCATGCGGGCGAGGCGCTTGGACACCGTCTGGAAGTTGGTGAGGAGGCCACCGAGCCAGCGCTGGTTGACGTAGGGCTGGCCCACGCGGGTGGCCTGCTCGGCCAGGACTTCCTGCGCCTGCTTCTTGGTACCGACGAAGAGGATGGTGCCGCCGTGGGCGACCGTCTCCTTGACGAACTCGTACGCCTTGTCGATGTACCCGAGCGACTGCTGCAGGTCGATGATGTGGATGCCGGAGCGCTCCGTGAGGATGAAGCGCTTCACCTTCGGGTTCCACCGGCGGGTCTGGTGTCCGAAGTGAACGCCGCTGTCGAGCAGCTGGCGGATGGTGACGACGGCCATGGTCGTACTCCTGTTTCTGGGCGCTTTCGCACCGTGGTTGTGGTTGTTCGCGTCAGGCGGTTGGCCCGACGAGCCTGGTGCCCGGCGCACACCCGCCACCCGCCGGAGCGGAGGACCATGGGGTGTGGATGCCACGCGGTGCACTGTCTCGGAAGACGGTGCGATGCGCTCTGGGCACGCGGAGTCATCCCGACATGCGGGATGCATCCCCCAGCATACAGGACGCCTCCTCCCCGCCGCGTGTCCGTCCCCGGCCCGTCTCGACGCGACCCGGAGAGCTCCGTCGGCACGTCAGACTCTGCCGATGATCTCGGCATCCCTTCGTTCTCTGGCATTCTTCGCGACGCTGCTGCTCGCCGTACACGATCCCCTCGCCGACCTCGGATGGGTCTGGCCCGTCGATCAGGTCCGAGTGGTGCGCGCCTACGAGGCCCCCGCCCACGCCTACGGCCCGGGCCACCGGGGGATCGATCTGGCGTCTGGAGACACGGTGCACTCCCCCGCCGACGGGTATATCGCGTTTGCGGGCCAGGTCGCGGGGCGATCGGTGGTCACCATCGATCACGGGGGTGGGCTCGTCACGACCCTCGAGCCCGTCGCATCCGACCTCGCGGTCGGCGATCGCGTCCCGCGGGGCGCGCCCGTGGGTCTGCTCGCGGCCGGCGGACACACCGCGCCCGGGACGCTGCACTTCGGGGTACGCCTGGACGGCGAGTACATCAACCCCTTACGGCTCCTCGGCGGCGTGCCGCGGGCGGTCCTGCTGCCGTGCTGTTGAGGGCGCTCGATCAGCGGATCGAGTTGCCGCTCCCTGAGACGACCGCCGACCCGACGCCTCCGCCGGAGCGCACGACGTTGTCCTGTCCGCGAACGGTGACCGAGGGGATTCCCGTCATCGCCTCGGTCGTGGTGCGATCGCCCGAGATCTCGAGGCGGCCGATGCCCGCCGCCGAGGTCACGGTACCGTCGCTCCCCTCCACGACCACGGTGTCGGCGCCGGCGATCTGCATGCGGATGCGGTCCCCTGAGATGCGGAGAGTGGTGACGGTCGCAGCCGACGCATCGACCGTGAGTGCGGAGCCGGAGACGGTCAGCTCGCTGCAGGCGCCGGTGACGCGGAACGTCTGCTCGGCGCCGGACACGGTTTGAGCGCCGCCGTCTCCGCACGCGAGCTCGCCGATTCCCGGTGCGGGAGTCGTGGTGGCGGGCACCGGGGCGGCGGGGACGGGCGTGGCCGTCGACGAGGGGGCGGTGGGCAGCGTCGTCTGGCCGTCGAAGCCGGGCGGCAGGCGCGTTTCGACCGGGCGCGGCGCGGTGACGACGATGCATCCCGCCAAGAACGTCGCGAGGGCTGCCGCTCCGAGCGGCGCGAGGAGCAGGCGGCGGGAATGCATGGTTTCACGGTAGAGCCCGTGGCAGAGGGTCGCCAGGGGGACGTCTCCCGCCGAGGATGAGCGACGCAGGGGGTCGGCGCGCGACGCGGCCCGGCCCGTCAGGCCCGCGGATGCGCGAGCCGGTAGGCCTCACGCAGGCGCTCCGCTGAGACGTGCGTGTAGATCTGCGTCGTGCCCAGGCTCGCGTGACCCAGGATCTCCTGCACGGCGCGCAGGTCGGCCCCGCCGTCCAGCAGATGCGTCGCCGCCGAATGGCGGAGGGCGTGCGGGCCCAGCACCTCGGCACCGACGCGAGGGGCGACGGTCCGCGAGACCAATGCGTGCACCGCGCGGGGGCCCAACCGACCGCCCTTAGCCCCCAGGAACACTGCGCGTGAGTCGGCGGTCCCCGCGTCACGGTCCGGTTGCGAAGGGTTATCGCTCGTGCGCGCCGCGGAGTCTTCGCCGGCGAACCGACGGGCCCACAGGACCGGACGAGCACGGACGAGGTAGGCCTGAAGAGCGTGTTCGGCGGGAAGGCCGAACGGCACGACCCGCTCCTTGTCGCCCTTACCGTGCAGCCGCAGTGTCCGGCGCTCGTGATCGATGTCATCGAGGTCGAGACCGCAGATCTCCGACACCCGGGCCCCGGAGCCGTACAGCGTCTCGAGGAGTGCGTGATCGCGCAGGGCGATCGCGTCGCCATCAGCTGCCCGCACGGAGGCATCGGAGAGCACCGCGTCGAGAGCGTCGACGGTGGCCACCGCCGGAAGCGTACGCCCGCGCTTGGGCGACACCATCCGCTGGGACGGATCCACCGTCACCAGCCCTTGCTCGGCCGCCCAGGCGAACAACCCGCGAACGGTCGAGGTACGCCGGGCGGCGGTGGCCTTCGACTGCCCCGCCTTCGTCGCCTGCCACTGCCACTCGCGCAGATCGTCGATGTCGATACCCGTGATCGCTCGATCACCCACCGCGGCGACCAAGGCGGCGAGGTCGGCTCGGTAGGCGCGCACGGTCGCGGGCGAAAGGCGCCGTACGTCGGCGACATGGGCGAGGTACCCCTCGACGACCTCCGATGTGCGCATTCGTCCAGCCTGCCCTGGTGCGAGCGTGGGACATGCGTCCCGCGCCGACTGACCGGCCATCGACGAGGGAGACCACGGAGCTCTCGTCGGACCGTCGCGCTGGTCAGCGGACGACATCCTGACCGAGCAACGGATCTCTCATACCGGCCGAGCGGCTCCACGCCCCTCCGATCCTGCCGGGAGCCGCGCCAGTGGTGACGCCCGCGTCAACGCCCCGATGAAGCGGAGGGCGGCGCCAGTGGTGATGCCCGCGTCAACGACCCGATGAAGCGAAGAGCGGCGGCGCCTGTGAGCGCCGAACCTCGGCCCACCCGTGCCTCACCCCGTCCGTCGCGCCTCCGCCGCGTCGCGATGGACCGTGCGCCACGCCCCGTCGTCGTCGCGCAGAACCCGGCCCTCCAGCTCGGCGAACCCCAGCAGGACCGCCGCTTCCTCAGGGGCGAGCCCGCTCCGACGGGCAACGTCGTCGGATGTGCGGCCCGTACGCGGTGACAGCGCGTCGAGCAGGCGGGTGGTGGCGTCGGTGCGGGCCTGCTCGCCCGCGGGGGGTGGTGCTCCCTGCTCGCCGATCATCTCGAGGACATCGGCCGAGGATGTGACGCACGCTCCATCGAACTCCCGGAGGATGCGGTGGCACCCGGCGGACGCGGCACTGGTCACGGGACCGGGGACAGCACCGAGGGCCCGCCCCAGGGTCGCCGCATGTGCGGCGGTGTTCAGCGAGCCGCTGCGCCACCCCGCCTCGACGATCACGACCGCGTCGGCCATCGCCGCGATCAGACGGTTGCGGGCCAGGAAACGCCACTTGGTGGGTGCGGAACCGCACGGTGTCTCGCTCCACACCGCTCCGGTGGCGGCGATCTGCGCGAGCAGGCCCTCGTGACCGCGGGGGTACGGACGATCGACACCGCCGGCCAGGAAGGCCACCGTGGTGCCACCCGTCGACAGGGCCGCCCGGTGGCACGCACCGTCGATGCCGTACGCGGCCCCCGATACGACGGTCACACCCGCTCCCGCGAGGTCGGCCGCCAGATCGGCCGCCACTCCCTCGCCGTAGGCGGTGGACGCGCGAGCGCCGACCAGGGCCACGGCGGGCCGTTCAGCATCCGCCCCCGCGCCCCTCCGCCACAGCGCGATCGGCGCGTGCACGCCGAGGTCGTCGAGACGCGACGGCCATGCGGCATCGCCCGGCACGACGAGCGTCGCCCCGCAACGTCGGGCTGCGTCGAGGGCCGCCTCCACTGCCCCCGGCTGGAGACGAGGCATCCACCGCGCCCGCGCCCGTTGCACGCCCGGATCGGTGGAGTCGGCGATGTGACGCAGGGCCTCGGCCGCACCGAGCTCCGCGACGAACGCTCCGGCCGTGCCGTCGCCGGGCTCGACGAGAACACTCCACACCGCGCGGGCGTACGCGTCCTCGGCGGCGCGCGCCTCCGCACCGCGGACACCGCGCAAGGCCGCCGTCGCCGCGGCTGCATCGAGGGCGATCACGCGCCCGCCCCCTGACGCAGGTACAGCGCGCGTCCGACGTCGTCGAGCTGCAACCGGTCGTGGCCGGCGATGTCCGCGACTGTCCACGCGACGCGCAGCAGTCGGTCGTAGCCGCGGAGCGTCAACGCGCCGCGGCGCAGCGCCACGTCGAGCGGCCGGATGACCTCGGCGGGCGGGGCGGCCGGGCCCCGTAACCACGTGCCGGGAACGTCGGCGTTGCGACGCCATGGCGTCGATGACCACCGACGCGCGGCGCGGTCCCTTGCCTCGGCGACACGGCGGCGCGCCTCGGCGGAGGTGACGATGCGTGCGTCCACTTCTTGCCGGGCCGACGAGACCCGCTGCAACCGGAGATCGATGTCGATCCGGTCGAGAAGCGGACCGGAGAGGCGGCGCGTGTACCGGCGGATGGCCTGCGGTGCGCACTCGCACAGACCTCCCACCACGCCGTACTGACCGCAGGGGCAGGGGTTGGTTGCGACGACGAGCTGGAACCGAGCGGGATAGGTCGCCGCAACACCCGAGCGATGCACCTGGATCATGCCGCTTTCGAGAGGCTGTCGCAGCGCGTCCAGAACAGATGCGGGGAACTCACCCCCCTCGTCCAGGAAGAGCACCCCGTCGCTCGCCCGGGCGATGGCGCCCGGACGCACGATGCCCGAACCCCCGCCGATGAGCGCCGCCGCCGTTGCGCCGTGATGAGGGCTCTCGAACGGCGGCGTGCGCGAGAGCCGCGTCACGGCATCGCCCGCGAGCGAGCGGACCGAGGCGACCGACAGGGCCGCCTCGTCGTCGAGCGGCGGAAGGATGCCGGGGAGCCGGCGCGCGAGCATGGTCTTGCCCGCGCCGGGCGGCCCGCTCATGAGGATGTGGTGCCCGCCCGCAGCCGCGACGACGAGGGCATCGACGGCCTCGGGCTGTCCGACGACATCGGCGAGGTCGAGCGGTGCGTCCTCGATGTCGACGCTCGAGGGGGCCTCGACCGCGGCGAGCTCGATCGCATCGCTGCTCCCCCCGTGCCACCGCACGACCTCGGCGAGGCACACGGCGGCGAACACCTCGACGCCGTCCACGAGCCGGGCTTCCGCGGCGTTGCCCGCCGGGACCACGACCCGTCCGTGTCCGGCGCGCTGCGCGGCGACCACCGCGGGAAGGACTCCGGGCACCGGCCGCAGCCGCCCGTCGAGCCCGAGTTCGCCGATGTGGACCGTCGTCGCGACGCGGGCGGCATCCATCCGGACCGAGGTCGCCAGCGCGGCGATCGCGATCGCCACATCGAATCCAGAGCCACGCTTGGGCAGACTCGCCGGCGAGAGGTTGACGGTGATCCGTCGCTTGGGCAGATCGAGACCGCGGTTCGTGCACGCGTTGCGCACACGCCGTCCGGCCTCGCCGAGGGCCTTGTCGGGCAGGCCGATGATGGAGAACTCCGGCGTCTGCGACGAGACGTCGGCCTCCACCTCGACGAGATCTCCGCGCAGCCCCGTGAGGGCCACGGCCCAGGTGCGTGCGACGGTCACAGGGCGTCCTCGAGGTGCTCGAGTCGGGCCGTAGCCGGATCTCCCCCGGTCAGGCCGATCGCATCCACACGTAGTCGCCGCCCCCGCGCGGCATCGGGATGCGCGGCGATCCACGCCATCGCCAACCGCCAGAGACGCGTCGCCTTGCGCTTGTCGATCGCCTCGAAGGGGTGCCCGAAGTCCTCGCTGCGCCGGGTCTTCACCTCGACGACGACGAGCGTGCCCTCCCGCTCGGCGACGATGTCGATCTCACCCTGGGGGCATCGCCAATTGCGGGCGATGATTCGGTAGCCGTCACCCGTCAGATAGGCGACGGCGCGGTCTTCCCCGGCTCGGCCGAGGTCGTCTTTCGCTGCCATACCCGAGAGGGTCGCACCGGGATCGCCCGGCCCGTCGGGCGAGAGGAATCATCCGTGGACAGGGAGCGTGATCAGCCCCCTGGGGAGGAACCTCAGTTGTCGAGTGACAGCTCGTCGGGCAGCTGGAAGTCGTGCCGCGACAGCTCTTCGACGTTGACGTCCTTGAACGTCAGCACCCGTACCGACTTCACGAACCGGTCGGCGCGATAGATGTCCCACACCCACACATCGGTCATGGAGATCTCGAAGTAGAAGTCGTGCTCGGTGTCGCGGCGCACGACGTTGACGTCGTTCGCGAGATAGAACCGACGCTCGGTCTCGATCACGTAAGTGAACTGGCGCACGACATCGCGGTACTCGCGGTACAGGGCCAGCTCGAGTTCGCGGTCGTAGTCCTCGAAGACGTCGTCATCCATGGTCTTCCCATCCTAGGTGCGCGTCACCGCGCGGGCCGCACGGGGGCGCCCGCCCGGGCGCGTCCCCACGGCCGCCGCGCGCAACGTTCGCGCCACACCACCGCACGCCGGCCGCGTCCCACCGTCGGCCGGCGCCGCCTCCGCCCCACCGTCCGTCGCCGCGGCACCCGTCCCACCGCCGGCCGGCGCCGCCTCCGCCCCACCGTCCGTCGCCGCGGCACCTGCCCCACCGTCGGTCGCCGCCGCCTCCGCCCCACCGTCGGCCGCCCGGTCGGAACGGAGCGACTGCCGCAGCCGTCGCCCGGTCAGAACAGGGTCGGAGCAGCCGCGATCGCCCAGGAGTGCCGGTGATGCACGCTCATGCCGTGCGCGGTGATCGCATCGCGGTGGTCGAGGCTCGCGTAGCCCTTGTTGCGCGCCCAGCCGTAGGCGGGAAGGTCGTCGTGCAGCCCGGTCATGAGCGTATCGCGCGCGACCTTGGCGATCACGGATGCCGCGGCGGCGCTCGCGCAGTCGCGATCGGCCTTGATGATGGGTCTGACGGTCAGACCGGACTCGCCCGCCGGGGTGATGTAGTCATGGTTGCCGTCGAGGATCACGAGCGCCTCCTCGGGCACGACACCGTGCGCCCGCAGGTCGGCGATGGCCCGGACGGCGGCGAGACCGAGGGCGCGGATGATGCCGATCTCGTCGATCTCGACGGAGCTCGCCCACCCCACGGCACTGTGCTGCACGAAGGCCGCGGCCCGCGCCGCCACCTCGGGCCGGCGCGCCTCGGGCACCAACTTGGAGTCCCGCAGGCCCACCGGCACCCGCTTGCGCGAGCGCGCCGGATCGATGACCGCCGCCCCGACCGCCACCGGCCCGGCCAGTGCACCGCGACCGACCTCGTCGCACGCGATCACGATCGCGTGCTCCTTCAGCACGCGACGCTCGAGGGTGAGGGTGGGCTCGATCACGGCGCGCCCGGAGCGGGAACCCCCGCGAACACCTCGTGATGGAAGTCGATCAGACCGAAGCGCGTGAACGGCCAGGTGATGAGGAAGGCACGCCCCACCACGTTGTCGACCGGCACGAAACCCTGGCTCGGCTGATCCTGGTTGAATCGGGAGTCGCGCGAGCTGTTGCGGTTGTCACCGAGCACCCAGAGCGACCCATCGGGCACCGTGACGTCGTACGGCACCGGGTCGGGCGCGGTGGCCCCCGGGGCGAGGCGCACGTAGCTCTCGTCGAGCGGCACGCCGTTCACGGTCGTCTGCCCGAGCGCGTTGCAGCAGACGACGTGATCCCCCGACGTGCCGATGACGCGCTTGATGAGGTGGTCGTCACTGTCGGGGGCTGAGAGGCCGAAGAGGGAGAGCACCCAATCTGCCCCCTCGACCACCGGCGAACGCTCCTCGACGGGCTTCGAGGGGAGCCAGCCGCCCGGGTCGCGGAAGACGACGATGTCACCGCGGGAGTACTCGCCGAAACGGGGGGTCAGTTCGTCGACGAGGATGCGGTCCTTGATCAGGAGTGTGTTCTCCATCGACGCCGACGGGATGTAGAACGAGCGCACGACGAAGGTTTTGACCAGGAACGACACCAGCAGGGCGATCGCGATGATGACGACCAGGTCGCGGAGGAAGGCGCCCCATCCGCGGCGGCGCCGCTCGGTCGATGCGGATGCCGTGGCATCCGGGGTCGAGGCGGTCTGGTCGCTCATGTGTTCCTTCACCGGGTTCGTCGCACGCCGAGCGAACCGCACAGACCAGGGTCGCACACCCCCGCACCGCACGGTGACCGCGCCGCCCGCGAAAACGCCGAACGCCCCATGGGTGAAACCCACGGGGCGTTCCAGAGAGCGGACTCAGCGGTCGCGCTTCTCCTTGATCTTGGCCTTCTTGCCGCGGAGGGCACGGAGGTAGTAGAGCTTGGCGCGACGAACGTCACCGCGGGTGACGACCTCGATGTGGTCGATCACGGGGCTGTGGACCGGGAAGGTACGCTCGACGCCGACCTGGAAGCTGACCTTGCGGACGCAGAAGGTCTCGCGGACGCCATCGCCCGAACGGCCGATGACGACGCCCTGGAAGATCTGGATACGCGAGCGGGAGCCTTCGGTGATGTTCACGTGCACCTTGACGGTGTCGCCGGGAGCGAAGACGGGGATGTCGGAGCGGAGCGAAGCCGCATCGACGGAGTCGAGGATCTGCATGATCGTCACTTCCTGCGACCGCCACAGGTCGATCGCACGATAAAGGGGAAAAGGATGAGGCGTGCCCGAGGCCGCGGATGCGACGTGACTCCCCTGAGGCAGAGCCGGTCAGGGCACAAGTGCCTATTCTGCCACGCCGGGCCCGCGCAGCCAAAACGGTGGGCGACCGCACGGAGAGGTCTCAGCCAGGGCGGCGATTCTCCGGCACGACGATGACCTCGCCCGCGACGGGCGGCTGCGTGCGCTCCCGCGTCGGCGGAATGTAGGCCGTGCCGTCGGAGGTGTGCAGCACCGTCACGGCGCCGCGCGCCTCGTTCCACAGCTGTGCCAGCGACGACCAGAACAGCAGCAACGCGCCCACGATCGACAGCACGAGTAACGGAAAGAACACCCGCGAGTCGAATACTCCGAGCGCGACGATCACGAGGTGCCAGACGCCCAGACCCGCGACGTCGCGCCACGACACCGCTCGGCTCTCGCGGACACTCGTGCGGGCACGGATCACCAGCGACAGCAAGAGCTGGGACACGAAGACCGCGGGCACGGCGACGAACAGCCACAGCAGTGCCCAGCCGCTGCCTCCGGAGAACACGATCCAGCCGACGAAGAGCCACAGCGGCAACACGAAGGCGGCCGGGAACAACCAGCGGAGGAACAATCGGCGCAGCACCATGAGGCGATGTTAAGGCCGGTCGATGTGCGGCGCCTTTGAGAATCCTCTGGCCCGTCGGGATGCCGCGGTACCCGGGCATCCGGCATCCATCGGAGACAATGGAGGTTCGACGAAAGGATCCCACCATGATCGAACTGCGCACCCCGGCCGAGATCGACGCGATGCGGCCCGCCGGCCGTTTCGTCGCTGAGGTGCTGGCCACGCTGCGCGACGAGACCAAGGTGGGAACGAACCTGCTGCACCTCGATCGTCGGGCTCACGACATGATCCGCGCGGCCGGCGCGGAGTCGTGCTACATCGACTACCACCCGTCGTTCGGCGCGAGCCCGTTCGGCAAGGTGCTGTGCACCTCCATCAACGACGCGGTGCTGCACGGCCTCCCCCACGACTACGTGCTGCGCGACGGCGACCTCGTCTCTCTCGACTTCGCCGCCTCCGTCGACGGGTGGGTCGCCGACTCGGCGGTCTCGTTCGTGGTCGGCACCGCGCGCGACGAAGACCTCGCCCTCATCGACACCACTCAGCGGGCTCTCGCCGCGGCCATCGACCACGCCACGGTCGGCAACAAGATCGGCGACATCTCCGCCGCCATCGCCGCGGTCGCTCACGCTCGAGACCTGAAGATCAATACCGACTTCGGCGGTCACGGCGTCGGTCGCACCATGCACGGCGACCCCCACGTCGCCAACGACGGCAAGGCGGGGCGGGGTTATCCGCTCCGCGCGGGACTCGTGGTCGCTCTCGAGCCGTGGTTCCTCCACACCACCGACCGGCTCGTTACCGACCCCGACGGGTGGACTCTGCGCAGCGCCGACGGCTCGCGCGGATCGCACTCCGAGCACACGGTCGCGATCACGCCCGAGGGGCCGATCGTGCTCACCGACCGGTCGTTCCTCGGCGTCGACTGACGAAGATCAGCGGATGCCGCGGCCCCGGGTCGCGGCATCCGGCACGTCCAGCCCGCCTTGGCTCCACGGAAGCTCGCAGAAACGCAGGTCCCTCGCAGAATCCGCGCTGACCAATGCGAGATCCTTCCCCTTCTCCGAGCCCGAGGGACGTGCGGTCACGCCACAGATCCTGGATGCCGCAGCCTCGGCGCCCGAGCCGACCGACACGTCAGCTGATCAGCTCGAGCGTCAGTCGGGAAGCAGGTCGGGGCGCCGCTCGCGAGTGCGCACGAGCTGCTGCTCGTGCCGCCACGTCGCCACCGCACCGTGATTGCCGCTCAGCAGCACCGGCGGCACCTCGCGTTCGCGCCAGACGGCGGGTTTGGTGAACGACGGGTACTCCAGCAACCCGTCTTCGTGGGACTCTTCGACGAGGCTCTCCGGGTTGCCGACGACGCCCGGGATGAGTCGCCCGATCGCCTCGACCATCGCCATGACGGCGACCTCTCCCCCATTGAGGACATAGTCGCCGAGGCTGATGAGCCGGACGTCGCCCAGCTCGGCGGCGTAGTCGAATACGCGCTCGTCGATGCCCTCGTAGCGTCCGCATCCGAACACGAGGTGGGGAGCGGTCGAGAGCTCGCGGGCGATGGCCTGGGTGAAGCGCTCACCCGCGGGCGAGGGGAAGACGATCACCGGCCGCTGGGCGGCGTCGCGGGTCACGGTGTCGAGCGCCTCACCCCAGGGTTCGGGTTTCATCACCATGCCGGCACCGCCGCCGTACGGCGTGTCGTCGACCGTGCGGTGACGGTCGTACGTGTACTCGCGAAGGTCGTGAACGCGTACGTCGAGCAGACCACTCTGCCGCGCCTTGCCCAGGAGCGACACCTCGAGGGCGTCGAAGATCGTGGGGAAGATCGACACGATGTCGATGCGCACGTCAGTCCTCGCGCGTGCGGCAGTCTGCGACGTCGGACTCTGCCGGGTCGGTGGGCACGGCCGCATCGGCGGGCTCGGCATCGCTCGCGGAGTCGGCCTCGTCGGCGAGGTCCGTGGGCTCGGGCTCATCGTCGGCCTCGGCGGGGAGCTCCTCGAAGAGCCCCGTCGGCGGAGTGACGACCACCCGTCCACCGGCGATGTCGACCTCGGGCACGATGGCGCTCACGAAGGGCACCAGCACCTCGCGGTCTTCGCCCGTGGGGCGCACGATCAAGAGGTCCTGCGCCGGGAAGTGATCGACCCGGGCGACCCGGCCGATGACGGCACCGTCGCGCACGACCTCGAGACCGACCAGCTGGTGGTCGTACCAGGCGTCGTCCTCGGCGGGAGCGGCCTCGGCGTCCTGGTCGATCCAGAGGATCGCCTTGACGAGTGCCTCGGCGGCGTTGCGGTCGTCGACGCCCTCGAAGAAGACGACGGGGTGGGAGTTCATCCAGCGGAACTCGCGGACCGTCAGCTCACGGCCGTGCCACGGCGAGGACTCCGGAACCTGAAGGGTGAAAGAATTTCCCGCGACGAAGCGTCCGTCGGGGTCGTCGGTGTACAACTCGAGCTTGAACGCGCCTTTGAGCCCGTGGGCCTTGACGAGCCGTCCGACGCGGAGCTGAGCTTTGGCGGGCTGAGGGCCCGCGTTGTCGCCGGCCGACATCAGTCGTCGGCGACGTCGACGCGCACGCGGCGGCCGTCGGCGAGAGCGGTGATGAGCGTGCGCAGCGCCTTGGCGGTGCGTCCGCCGCGCCCGATCACGCGACCCCGGTCATCGGGGTGCACGCGAACCTCCAGCACATCTCCGCGGGGAGACGTGCTGGAACGGATGGTCACGGCGTCCGGGTGATCGACGATCCCCTTGACGACGTGTTCGAGCGCGGCAGACAGCACGAGGATTACTCGGCCGAGGTCTCGGCGGCGTCGTCGGCGGAAGCCGAAGCCGGGGCCTCGTCGGCCTTCTTCTCGGCCTTGGGCTTGACGACCGACTTCTTCGAGGTGTCGGCCTCGAACGCGGCCTTGGGCTCGCGCACCTTGACGGTGGAGACGGCGTTCGCGTCGCCCTTGAACTTGCCCCAGTCGCCCGTGAGCTTGAGGATGGCGGCGACCTGCTCGGTGGGCTGTGCGCCGACCGACAGCCAGTACTGCGCGCGCTCCGAGTCGACCTCGATGAACGAGGGCTCCTCGGTCGGGTGGTACTTGCCGATCTCCTCGATGACACGACCGTCGCGCTTGGTGCGCGAGTCGGCGACGACGATGCGGTAGTAGGGCGCGCGGATCTTTCCGAGGCGCTTGAGACGGATCTTGACAGCCACGATGACTCCTGATGATGAAGATGAACGAACCGGACGCCTGGAGCGTGGGGTGCACACCCGGCGGAAGCTCAAAAGGGGGGACCGCCACTGGATAGAGGGTCGAGTGGTGGGTCCGACCCTCTATTCTGCCAGATCCTTTCGACTCACCGTGACAGGCGAAGCGAAACGACACGGTTCGTCGCGCAGAGTAGCGGAGCGGCACCCGCCGAGAACGTCGTGTCAGACTGAGCCGCATGAGGCTGCCGTTCGCTGCATCGACGCGTTCGTCCGTGGGTCTGGAGTGGGAGCTCATGCTCGCCGACCGCGACACGGGCGATCTCGTCCCCCGCGCTCCGGAGATCCTCGAGCACCTCGAAGACCGGACGTCGCTCGAACGCTTCACCGTGACCGGCGAGTTGCTGACGAACACCGTCGAGGTCACCAGCGGCGTCGGGCACACGGTCGCGGAAGCCGTCGACGACATCGGCGACGCCATCGGCGCCCTCCGCGACGAGACCGAGCCCCGCGGCGTGGAGCTGCTGTGCGCCGGCAGCCACCCGTTCGCGCAGTGGTACGACCAGCAGGTCACCGACAAGACGCGCTATCACACCCTCATCGAGCGAACGCAGTGGTGGGGACGCAACATGATGATCTGGGGCGTGCACGTGCACATCGGCGTCGACGACGTCGAGAAGGTGCTGCCAATCATCAACGCGCTGACGGTGTACCTCCCCCACCTCCAGGCGCTGTCGGCATCCAGCCCGTTCTGGGCCGGGGACCGCACGGGATACGTCTCCAACCGCGCCCTCGTGTTCCAGCAGCTCCCGACCGCGGGCCTGCCCTGGCAGCTGGAGACCTGGGACGACTTCGAGGGCTACCTCGACGACATGGTGCGCACCGGGGTGATGGCGGATGCCAGTGAGGTGCGGTGGGACATCCGTCCGGCGCCGAAGTGGGGCACCGTCGAGATCCGCGCCTGCGACGGCATGTCCACCCTGCCGGAACTCGCGGCCGTCGCCGCTCTCGCGCAGACCCTCGTCGAGCATTTCTCGCGCCTCCTCGACGAAGGACGCGAGCTCCCCGGCATCCCGCCGTGGTACGCCCGGGAGAACAAGTGGCGTGCCGCTCGCTACGGCCTCGACGCCCGGGTGATCGTCGATCGTGCGGGAACGCAACGACCGGTCGTCGAGCACCTGCGCGAGACCATGGAGGAGCTGGCCGACGTCGCCCTGGAGCTGAAGTGCGCGCGCGAGTTCGCGAGCCTGGAGACGATCCTCGCCACGGGCGGGAGCTCGGCGCGTCAGATCGCGGTGGCGGAGGCCGCCGACGGCGATCTGCGCGAGGTCGTGCAGCACCTGATCCGGGAATTCCGCGGCGGACCGACGCTCCGCGAGCACCTGGCCGCCCTTCGCGTGTGAGACGCGTTCGACGCCGGCTCATAGGCGCACGATCGTAGGATCTCGACATGATCTCCGGACGCCGCGCCTCGGCGGTTTCCCTGGTGGCCCTGGCGGCTGCGGTCGCGGCGGTGCTCACCGGATGCGCGGCGGAGCCCGTCGTCGCGGCCGCGGGCACGCCCTCGGCATCCGTCGCGCCGGGGGCGACGGCGTCCCCGTCACCGGCGCCCTCGACGTCCGTGACGTCATCCGCCGCGGCGTCATCGACCGAGGTAGCGCCGACCTCGTCATCGCGCGAGCGCGTCGTCACGCTCGGCGACTCGCTGATGTCGGGGTTCGGCCTCACGGCGAGCGAGGCATGGCCACGACTTCTGGCCGAGGGAACGCACCTCTCCGTGATCAACCTCGCCTGCCCCGGTATGGGTTTCGTGGTGCAGGGCGACTGCGGAACGCCCTACTCAGGTCTCGTCCCCGCCGTCGCCGCCCTGCAGCCCGACCTGCTGATCGTGGAGTCCTCCAGCAACGACTTCTGGCAGGACGGGGACGAGATCCGCTTCGACACCGCCAGCACCCTCGAGAGCCTGCACGCGGCCGCACCCGACGCACGCATCGTCGGTCTCAGCACCATCTGGAACGACGATCCAGAGGTCCCCGACGACACCGGGGTCACCTCCGATGCGCTACGAGACGCGGTCGAGTCGGTCGGCGGCACCTACATCGACGTCGGTCAGCCACTGGCCGGACACCCCGAATGGATGCAGGACGACGACGTGCACCCGACCGCGCGCGGGCAGAAGGCGATCGAGCAGTCGGTGATGTCGGTGCTGCAGCGCGCCGGCGTGCTGACCTGAGGGGGCAGCCGTCCGGTCAGCCCCGGCCGAGCATCTTCTGCAGTTCGGCGAGATCGGCCTCGCTCGGCGCCGCCTGACCACCCAGGCCGAAACCGGACCCCGTCGCCGGCGCCGCCGCCGCGATACCGGCGTTCTCGGCCGCGCGCTTGGCCGGGTTGCCCGAACGCGAGCCCTTGGCCTTCTGCTGCTTGCCGCGCTTGGACGAGGCGCCGGGCTTGCCGCCCACCGGGCCCATGCCGGGGATGTTGGGCACACCGCCGCGGGCGACGGTCTTCATCATCTTGGCGGCCTGATCGAAACGCTGGACGAGCTGGTTGACGTCGGTCACCGTCATGCCCGAACCGCGGGCGATGCGCAGGCGGCGCGACCCATTGAGGATCTTGGGGTTGCGACGCTCGCCGAGCGTCATCGAGCGGATGATGGCCTCGGTGCGATCAATCTCGCGCTCGTCGAAGTCCTCGAGTTGCTGCTTCATGTTTCCCATACCCGGGAGCATCCCGAGCATCTTCTTCATGGAGCCCATCTTCTTCATCTGCTGCATCTGCTCGAGGAAGTCCTCGAGGGTGAAGGTGTCGGTCGCGAGCTTCTCAGCGACCTTCATCGCCTCGGCCTCGTCGAACGCACTCTGCGCCTGCTCGATCAGGGTGAGGATGTCACCGAGGTCGAGGATGCGCGACGCCATGCGGTCCGGGTGGAACGGCTCGACATCGTCGAGACCCTCGCCGGTGGACGCGAAGATGATGGGGCGACCGGTCACCGAGGCGACCGAGAGAGCGGCACCGCCTCGTGCGTCTCCGTCGAGCTTCGACAGCACCACGCCGGTGAAGTCGACGCCGTCCTGGAAGGCCTTGGCCGTGTTGACGGCGTCCTGACCGATCATCGCGTCGATGACGAAGAGCACCTCGTCGGGCTGAGTCGCCTTTCGGATGTCGGACGCCTGCTTCATCAGCTCGGCGTCGACGCCGAGGCGACCGGCCGTGTCGATGATGACGATGTCGTGCTGCTGGCGAGTGGCGTACGCGACGCCGTCGCGGGCCACCGTGACCGGGTCGCCGACGCCGTTGCCGGGCTCGGGAGCGTAGATGGCCGCTCCCGCACGCTCGGCGACGACCTGCAGCTGGTTGACGGCGTTGGGGCGCTGAAGGTCGCAGGCGACCAGGAGGGGCGTGTGCCCGTCTTTTTCGAGCATCTTGGCGAGCTTGCCCGCGAAGGTGGTCTTACCCGAACCCTGGAGCCCCGCCAGCATGATGACCGTGGGCGGGTTCTTGGCGAACTGCAGCCGTCGCTGCTGGCCGCCCAGGATGCCGATGAGCTCGTCGTTGACGATCTGCACGACCTGTTGCGCGGGGTTCAGCGCGCGGTTGACCTCGTCGCCCAGCGCACGATCGCGCACGGCGGCGGTGAACTCTTTGACCACGGGCAGCGCCACGTCGGCGTCGAGAAGGGCGCGACGGATCTCGCGTACCGTCCCGTCGACGTCGGCGGGCGTGAGCTGGCCCTTCTTCCGGAGGTTGCGGAAGGTCTCTGTGAGCCGGTCGGAGAGGGTGCCGAAAGTCGCCATGATGCAACGAGTTTACGCGGGCGCCGCCGACGACGCTGCCGCCGCCTCGCGCCGGGCTTCCCCCGCCGCCGGAGCCCGGCGATCCGCATACCCTCAGCCCCACGCCCGCGGATGCCAGGACCTCGCGCGAATCTCCGCGTGACGCACCCGCGGCGCGACGCGAGGCCGCCCGCACTACGATCTCGGCGATGCGCACACCCTCAGCCCGGCGACCCCGGATGCCACGAACCTCTCGCGAACCGCTGAGGGCACGCAGTGATGCCGGACGCGACGGCGCTCGGCCGGTCGGGCTGACTCGGGCTGCGCGTCAGACGAGGGCGAGAGCCTCGGCGAGCACCTCGTCGAGGGGGCGCCCCGTCGCCGTGCGGTCCGCCCACGACCAGACCGCCGCCAGTACCGCGGCCGACAGCGCGCCCGCGCGGACCTCGGCGAGCAGGCGCGGCATCCCCTCTCGCGCGAAGCGGGCAGCGACGTGCTGTTGCAGACGGAACTGCCGCACGGCGCGGTCGCGGTCGAGCTCTGCGGCGATGTCCATGGCGTCGGCATTGGTGATCGCCAGGGCGAGAGCATCGGGGGTCAGCCCCCGGCCGATCGTCGACAGGGCGGCGACGACGTCGGCGCCATCATGGAGGAGCGCGACGCCCGCGGCGACCTGCTCGTCGAAACCCGACCACAGCACGTCACTCTTGGCCGCGAAGTAGTTGAAGAAGCTCGAACGGCTCACCCCGGCGCGACGCGTGATGTCGGAGACGCTCGTCGCGTCGTAGCCCTGCTCGAGGAAGAGCTCGCACGCCGCTTCGGACAGCACCTCGCGGGAGGAGGCGCGGGGGCGTCCGCTGCGGGGCTCGGGGGTCACGGCCCCAGACTAGACGGGTCGCTCGCGTGTATTGTTGGACTCCATCCAACATCGGAGGCGGTCGATGATCGACATCCACCTGGCGGGCCTCGCCCCGTTGTACGTGCCCTACCTCGACGGGTGGGCTCACCAGCGCCGTATCCATGCCGAGGTGGTCGGCGGCGAACGGCCCGACACCCTGCTGCTGCTCGAGCACGAAGCCGTGTACACCGCCGGTAAGCGCACCGAGGCGCACGAGCGACCCGACGACGGCACGCCGGTGGTCGACGTCGACCGCGGCGGCAAGATCACGTGGCACGGTCCGGGCCAGCTCGTGGGTTACCCGATCGTGCGCCTGCCCGAGCCGATCGACGTCGTCGCCCACGTGCGTCGGCTCGAGGCGCTGCTCATCGACGCGCTGCGCGAGTACGGGGTCGACGGCTTCCGCGTCGACGGGCGCAGTGGCGTGTGGGTGCAACGGCCCCTCGGGGTCGACAAGGTCGCGGCCATCGGCGTCCGCGTGGAAAAGGGAGTGACGATGCACGGCTTCGCGGTCAATTGCGACAACACCCTCGCCGGATTCCGGCACATCGTCCCGTGCGGGATCACGGATGCCGGAGTCACGACCGTGAGCGAGGTGGTCGGCGCCGACGTCTCCCCCGCCGACCTCGTCCCGGCGATCGAGCGCGTGTTCCGCGCCGAGTACGCGGCGGTCCCCGCGTGAGCGCCTGCGGAACCGGGGCGGCCGGGGCGGCGGCATCCACCGCCCCCAATGGACGCAAGCTCCTCCGGCTGGAGGTGCGCAACGCCGAGACGCCCATCGAGCGCAAGCCCGAGTGGATCAAGACCAAGGCCAAGATGGGCCCGGAATACACGGCGTTGCAGAAACTCGTGAAGACCGAGGACCTGCACACGGTGTGCCAGGAGGCGGGCTGCCCCAACATCTTCGAATGCTGGGAGGACCGCGAGGCGACCTTCCTCATCGGCGGTTCGCAGTGCACGCGCCGGTGCGACTTCTGCCAGATCGACACGGGCAAGCCGGCCGACTACGACCGCGACGAGCCCCGCCGCGTCGCCGAGAGCGTCACCCGGATGCAGCTGCGTTACGCCACGGTGACGGGCGTCGCGCGCGACGACCTGCCGGACGAGGGCGCGTGGCTGCACGCCGAGACGGTGCGGCGCATCCACGCTGAGAACCCCGGCACCGGCGTGGAGATCCTCGCCACCGACTTCTCGGGGAATGTCTCGCACCTCGACGAGGTGTTCTCGTCGCGCCCCGAGGTGTTCGCGCACAACGTCGAGACGGTGCCGCGCATCTTCAAGCGGATCCGCCCCGCCTTCCGCTACGATAGGTCGCTCGGAGTGCTGACCGCCGCCCGCGACGCCGGTCTCATCACGAAGTCGAACCTCATCCTGGGCATGGGCGAGGAGCCCGAAGAGGTCGTACAGGCTCTCGAAGACCTGCACGCGGCCGGCACCGACATCATCACGATCACGCAGTACCTGCGCCCGACCCCCCGTCACCTTCCCGTGCAGCGGTGGGTCAAGCCGGACGAGTTCGTCGAGTTCAAGGAGGAGGCCGAGCGGATCGGCTTCCTGGGCGTGCTCGCCGGTCCCCTGGTGCGCTCGTCGTACCGCGCGGGGCGCCTGTGGGCGCAGTCGATGGTGTCGAAGGGGCGCGAGATCCCCCCGCACCTCGCGCACCTGGCGAAGGACATCGCCGCCGCCGACGCCGGCTTCGCCCAGGCGGTGTAGCCCGGCGGTCGGGCACGGTGTGCGCAGGTCGACGGGAGCGTCTCGACGCGCCGTCCGGTGGGCTGCGCGGCATCCGGGGGACGAGCGGTGTCGACGGGCAAAGCCGAGGGTGGAGCGGCCGGCGTGCGCTCAGTCGGCGCTGGTGACCGACTGCACGCGTCCGTCGGAGGCCAGGTTCACCAGCAGCACGTCGTCGGTCGCGTCGGGGTCGAGCGCGTACTCGAGAACCGCGAACGGGTCGGCACCGCCGTGCTCGTCGGCGAGGATCGTCATGCTCATGAACTGCAGAGCCTTGATGACGTCGATATGGGTGTCGCCGGTGACGTCGGACAGCAGGTCGTCGAGCTCTTCGCCGAGGGTCGCCTGCTGCTGCAGGATGTACTCGGTCACCTCACTGGTGCGGGAGTCGAGTTCGTCGACCATGGCGTTGCGAGCCGCGAGATCGATCGACTCGAGGGACGAGACCAGGGATGCCGCGACGTCGAGGGCCTCGGGCGACACGTCGTCCTGATCGGGGGCCGTCAGGTCGACCGTGACGCTCTGGTCGCCGAACTCCACGTTCTCACTCCAGAAGATGGACCCGTCGGGCCCGGATTCGAGGAGTCCGAAGAAGTCGTGCTCGATGGCCATGACTCCATGTAAGCAGGCCGGTCGGGCTTCGGGAAGACGACCCGCCCGAGGTCGCGGGTGCGCTATGGCGACGGCCGAGCATCGCCGCGCACCACCGCGGCATCCGACCGCGGCCGAGGCGTCGGCGCCGCCGCGTCAGTCGACGAGGGAGGCCGCGAAAACGTGCGGGGTGAAGCCCGTGAGATCGCCGATATTCTCACCCTGCCCGAGGAGTTTGACCGGGATGCCGGTGAGCTCCTGCACCGCGAGCACGAAGCCGCCCTTGGCCGACCCGTCGAGCTTGGTGAGCACCAGACCCGTCACTCCCGCACTGTCGAGGAACGCCTGCGCCTGCATGAGACCGTTCTGGCCGGTCGTGGCATCGAGCACGAGGAGCACCTCGCTGATCGGAGCCTGCTTCTCGACCACGCGCTTGATCTTGCCGAGCTCGTCCATGAGCCCGCCCTTGGTGTGCAGGCGACCGGCCGTGTCGATGAGCACGATCTCGGTGCCCGTCTCCTTCGCGTGGGCGACGGTCTGGAAGGCGACGGATGCCGGGTCCTGGCCCTCGTGCTGGGGGCGCACGATGGTCGCTCCCCCGCGCTCGGCCCAGGTGGCCAGCTGGTCGACGGCCGCGGCGCGGAAGGTGTCGGCCGCGCCGACGACGACGGTGCGACCATAGCGTTGCAGGAACTTGGCGAACTTGCCGATCGTCGTGGTCTTGCCCACGCCGTTGACGCCGACCACCAACACGACAGCGGGGCGCTCGGTGAGACGAAGCGTCGTGTCGAACTTCGCGAAGTGCTCTTCGAGCGTCTCGCGCAGCATCCGCTGCAGATCGCGCGGATCGGTGGTGCGATAGCGCTCCACTTTCTCACGCAGCTCGTCGATCAGGCGCTCCGTGACGTCGGGACCGAAGTCGGCCGTGAGCAACGCCGTCTCGAGGTCGTCCCACGTCGTCTCGTCGATCGTGGGCTTGACGAACAACCCGCGCAGCGCGCGGCCCAGCGACCAGGAGTTCTCAGCCATTGCCTCAGCTTACGGGGGCGGTCTCGTCGCGCGCGGCTGTCGACGCTCCGCCCGCTGCGCGCTCTCCGACCCGCTGGCCGACGACGGCGGACACACCGTCCTGACGCATGGATACGCCGTAGAGCGCGTCGGCGATCTCCATCGTGCGCTTCTGGTGGGTGATGACGATGAGTTGGCTGCTGGCCCGCAGCTTCTCGAACACGCCGAGCAGGCGTCCGAGATTGGCGTCGTCCAGCGCCGCCTCGACCTCGTCGAGGATGTAGAACGGGCTCGGGCGGGCGGTGAAGATCGACGTCAGGAACGCCACGGCCGCGAGAGACCGCTCACCGCCGGACAGGAGCGAAAGGCGCTCGATCTTCTTGCCGACGGGGCGCACGGCGACCTCGATACCCGTGGTCAACGGCGACTCGGGATCGGTCAGCGAGATACTGCCGGACCCGCCGGGGAAGAGGATCGGAAAGATCTCGGTGAAGGCGGCTCGGGTGTCCTCGAACGCGGCGACGAAGATGGTCTGCATTCGTTCGTCGAGGTCGGCGATGATCGTCTGCAGGTCGGCGCGGGTCTGCTGCAGGTCGGCCAGCTGCTCGGTGAGGAATGCATGGCGCTGTTCGAGTGCGGCGAACTCCTCGAGCGCGAGCGGATTGACGCGGCCCAGCCGCGACAGCTTGCGCTCGGCATCCTGGAGCCGGCGCTTCTGGGCGTCACGGTCGAACGGCTCGCCGTCGCCGTCATCGGCGCCGGGAACGAGCTGATCGGGACCGTACTCGGCGAGCAGGATGGACTCCTCCAGCGCGAGTTCGGAGTGCGCACGCTCCAGCAGGCTCGAGACGTGCAGCCTCTTCTCGTGCATCTGCAGTTCGAGTCCGTGCACGCTTTCGGTGACGCGCGCCAGCCGCTCACGCACACGCGCGTCGTCGGCGCGGGCGCGCGCAAGCTCCTCGGTGATCGCCGTGCGCGCCGACTCCGCTGCCGCGAGCTCCACGCGCGCCTGGCTGACCGACCGGTCGACCGAGTCGAGAAGAGCGGGCAACTGTCCGGCGACGTCGGCCGCGACCTCGCGTTGCGCCCTGCGGATGACGGCGCGACGGGCGGCCTCGGCTGCGGCCGCGCGTTCGCGCTCGCGCTGCTGCTCGAGCTGCACGATGCGGGCGTCTCCCGCACGCACGCGCTCTTTCAACGTCTCGATGTCGAGACGTGCCCGCATCTCCGCCTCGCGCGCCGCATCCACTTCGGCGGCCAAGCCTGCGCGCGCCGAGGCATCCAGCAGGGGACGCGGAGCCTCGAGGGCACGGGACAGTGCGTCGTCGGCACGACGCGCGGAGCCCTCCGCCTCGGCGACGGCCGTCTCGGTCTGGGCGAGCCCGGCGGCGAGGCGATCGCACTCGGCCATCGCTGCCTCGTGTCGCACCGTCACGCGGTTGACCTTCTCCGCGTGGGCGGCCGACGCGGCGTCGTGGGCCCGCAGCGTCGACAGTGCCTCTTTCGTTCGGTGACGGGCGTCGGCGAGCGCGCGCTGTTCGTCCGCGAGGGCCTCTCGCAGCGAGTCCGCGATGACGACGATCTCATCGAGCCGCTCCGCCGCGGCGTCCCTCTCAGCGGCGAGCTCCAACCGTGACCGGCCCGATCCTGATCCGGACCGCAGCGTCCGCGAGGTGGCGACCTCTCCCGCGCGCGTCACCACGGTCACCTCGGGGGGAAGCAGGGGTTGGATCTCACGAACGGCGGCGAGATCCTCCGCGACGACCGTCCGCGACAGGATGCCGCACACCCCCGGCGAGGCGACGACCACCTCGACCGCGGGCACGGTCCCCGCCACGCGGAATGGGGCCTCGGCCGGGGCGCCGTCGGCGATGACGATCTCGACGACACCGAGATCACCGTCGCTCGCGGCCCGCGCGGATGCGAATGCGGCCGCGGTGTCGTCGACGAGAAGTCCTTCCGCGAGCGACCCGAGCGCTGCGGCGATCGCCGCTTCGTACCCCGCGGTGACCTTCACGTCGTCGCCCACGAGGCCGCGCACACCGCTTCCCCCGGCCGCCAGCAGGTCGGCGGCGGCGTTTCGCACATCGAGGGCGCGTCCGAGTGCGGTGGTCTGCGCCGAGAGGGCGTCGCGCTCCCGCTCGGCGGCGTGCAGGCGCTCCCGCAGTCCCGCGACGGCCGCCTCGAGGTGGTTCGCGTCGCGCTGGGCACGCTCGTAGGCTGCGGCGTGCTCGGCTGAGGAGGCGTCGGGAGCGTCCCGCGGATCGAGCTCCGCACGCGCCCGTTCGGCCTCCGCCCGGCGCACGAGAGCCGCGTCGAGGGCCCGCTGCTGCCGCTCCACGCCCGCGCGGACCGCGACCAGCGCGGAGTCCGCGGCATTCGCCGTTCCGCGCAGCGTCTGGATCCTCATGTCGTGTTCGGACACGAGCGCGCTCTGCGCGGCGATGTCGACGTCGAGGGCGTCGAGGTCGGCGCGTGCGCGGACGACCGCGCGGGCGGCATCGGCCGCGACGTCCTGCGCGTCACCGAGCCCCGTGGCGATGTCGTCGATCTCGGCCCGGACGTCGTCGATCATCGACGGGGTGACGGTGGGGGCGAAGCCCGCCGTGTCGCCCCCCTCGTCGGCCAACAGTGTCAGGCGCTGACCCGCGAGGGAGTACAGGCCGCGCAGGCGCTCCTGGACCTGCTCGAGGGCGAACGCGACGCCGCGGGCGCGGTCGACGGCCTCCGAACGCTGATCGTTCTCCAGTCGCTCGACGCGTCGGCGAAGGCCGTCCGACTGCTCCTGCAGACCGAGTCGCTCCGTGTGCCGCTCGCTCTCGGTACGTGCGGCATCCGCGAGCTGCGTGCGCAGTGCCACCAGGTCGTCGGCGTACAGCCGCGCCTTCGCATCACGGACGACCGCGGCGATGGTCGCCGCCTCTCGCGCGATCTCGGCCTGCTTGCCGAGGGGCTTCAGCTGCCGCCGCAGCTCTCCGGCGAGATCGCTGAGGCGGGTGAGATTGGTCTCCATCGCCTCGAGCTTGCGGACGGTCTTCTCTTTGCGGCGGCGGTGCTTCAAGATTCCTGCGGCCTCTTCGATGAAGCCGCGGCGGTCTTCGGCGGTCGCCTGCAGCACCGTGTCGAGGCGCCCCTGACCGATGATGACGTGCATCTCGCGTCCGAGTCCGGAGTCGCTCAGCAGTTCCTGCACGTCGAGCAGTCGACAGGTCTGGCCGTTGATGGCGTACTCGCTGGCACCCGTGCGGAACAGCGTCCGACTGATGGTGACTTCGCTGTACTCGATCGGCAGCGCGCCGTCGCCGTTGTCGATCGTCAGCTGGACCTCCGCGCGGCCGAGGGGCCCGCGGGTGGAGGTGCCCGCGAAGATGACGTCCTCCATCTTGCCGCCGCGCAGTGTCTTGGCACCCTGCTCCCCCATCACCCACGCGAGAGCGTCGACGACGTTGGACTTGCCCGAGCCGTTCGGTCCCACGATGCAGGTCACGCCGGGTTCGAGAGCGAAGGTCGTCGACTGGGCGAAGGACTTGAAGCCCTTGAGCGTCACGCTCTTCAGGTGCATGTCACCCGCCTTCCCGCCCGGTCGAATTCTCGCCTCACGCTAGTCCAGGATCCGCGGAAAACCGCGGCGGCGAGCCGCGTCCGCCTTCACGACGCGCCCGGATGTCGGCCGATTCTGGGAAATCGCTTGACCTCCGGCGACGACCTCCGCTAGCGTCGGGGGTCGCAACCGACGTCGAAAGGAGGTCACACCATGATTCGCACCACGACCGGCTTCACCGCCACCGGCTTCACCGCCGTCCCCGTGCTGTCCGCACCCGTCACCGGAGTGACCACCGCCGTCGGCACGCCCTCCCATCAGGGCTGACCCGTCGCGTTGAGACGCCTCGCGTCTCCGCCTCCCGCGAGCCGGCATCCGCCGCTCGCCCGGATCCTCGCGATCCCGCCACGCGCTCGCCGCGTGTGTCACCATCCCTCTACGGAGACCCCGCATGAACGCCCTGTTCGCGCGCGCGCCGCAGCACTCCTCGGCCGCGCTCTCTTCCACCCCGTCCACGATCACGATCGACACCGCCATCGACCGCCCGCTGGGTCTTCTCGACCGGATGTCACTGCGCCTCGGTCTGTGGCTTCTCACCCGCCACGCCGACCGCGCACAGGCGCTCGATCACCGGGCCGCCGTCGCTCATCGCGCACGCCGCGCCCGGGCCGAGCGTCTGGAACGCGAACGCGCCTGGCAGCGCACCGCCGCCCTCACACGGCTGCCCTTCTGATCGGCGGGGTCGACCTCCCGCGTCGACCCCACCCACCCCTCCTCCTCGACACGAAAGCTCATCATGACCACGCTTCCGGCCGGCCTCGAGCTGCGCCCCCTGAACATCCCGGCATCCATCGATGCCCCCGACGCGGCGGACTTCCGCGAGATGGTTCGCCTCCGCAACCTCGTCTACGCCGAGATCTCGGGCCACGACGACGGCTCCATGCCCGCGGATGAACTGCTCCCCCTCTATCAACCGCAGCCCGAGACGAAGCGCTTCGCGTGGATCGCCGTGCTCGACGGCGAGATCGTCGGTCGCGCGGGTCTCGACCTCCCCCAGGAGGCCGGTGCCCGGACCGGCAACTGGCTCGTCGAGCTGCGCCGCTCCGCCTGGGGCCGCGGTATCGGCCCTGCCGCGTTCGCCGAGATCGAGCGCGTCGCGCGAGAAGAGGGCCGAACGATTCTGCAGTCGTGGGCCGAGCACCCCGCGGGCGACGGACCCCGTTTGGAGGCGCCGACGGGGTTCGGCTCCATCCCGCGCGATCACGCCGCGCGCTTCTTCCTGGCATCCGGGTGCTCCCTCGAGCAGATCGTGCGCGTGAGCGCGCTCGAGCTCGCCGGGACCCGACCGCGGCTTCAGGCCCTCCTGGCCGAGGCGGAGGCCGCCGCCGCGGGATATCGCGTGGTGCAATGGACGCTGCCGACACCCGACGAGTTCGTCGACGCGTTCGCCGGGATGAAGGCGCGCATGGTCACCGACGCTCCCTCCGCCGACCTCGAGTTCGACGACGAGGTGTGGGATGCCGACCGCGTCCGCCGTTACGAGACGGGGTACGCCGGCCGGCACATGCTCGTGACGGCCGCGCAGCACGTCGACACCGGCGAACTCGCGGCGTTCAACGAACTCGTCATCGGCAAGGACCGTACGGCGGCGACCAGCCAGGAGGACACCCTCGTCGTCGCCGCGCACCGCGGACACCGCCTCGGCATGCTCGTGAAGTGCGCCGGACTGCTCGCGTGGCACGACGTCGCCCCGGATTCCCCCCGCGTGATCACCTACAACGCCGAAGAGAACCGTCCCATGCTCTCCATCAACGAGCGGATCGGTTTCGCACCGACGTCGTACGAGGGCGTGTGGAAGAAGGTGCTGGCCTGATCACGTGCGTCGCCGGCATCCGCCCGCTCGTCGGGGCGGACGCCGGCGGCCTGCGCCGGTCAGCGCATTCGCTGGCAGCGCGGGCAGAAGTGGCTGGAGCGGTTCATGAACGACACGCGCACGATCGGCCGCCCGCACCGAGGGCACGGTTGACCCGTTCGCCCGTAGGCATTGAGGGAGTGCGCGAAGTACCCGGCCTGGCCGTTGACGTTGACGTACTGGGCGTCGAAGCTCGTTCCCCCCTCGGCCAGGGCCTTCTCGAGAACGGACCGCACCTCGCCGAGGAGGCGGTTCACGCTCCTGGTCGGCAGATCGGATGCCGCGGTCTCGGGGTGGATGCGCGCCGCCCACAGCGACTCGTCGGCGTAGATGTTGCCGATGCCGCTCGCCGCGGTCTGATCGAGGAGAACGCGCTTGATACCCGACGAGGTGCGGGCGAGTCGTGCCCGGAACCGAGCCGCATCGAACGCGGGATCGAGCGGGTCCCGGCCGATGTGCGCGACCTGCGTGGGCACACGCGCCAGATCGGAGCCGCGCCCGCCCGCGGCGCCGTCGGGGGTGTCAACGAGGTGATCGATGGCGAGCGAGCCGAAGGTGCGCTGGTCGGCGAAGACGATCGACAGCGGGCCGTGCTCGGGATGCTCCAGCTCGATCCGGATGCGCTCGTGTCGCTCCTCGGGCGCACCCGGGACCCGCAGGAGCATCTGTCCGCTCATTCCCAGATGGGTGACGATGGCTTCGTCGCCGGCCACCGGCATCCACAGGAACTTGCCCCGCCGGACGGCGGCGACGATGCGCCGCCCCGTGAGCTCCGCCTCGAAGTGCGCCGCTCCCCCGGTGTGCCGCGTCAGGGCGCGTTCGTCCCGCACGTCGACGGACGCGATGAGCGCGCCGCGGACGGCGGGCTCGAGGCCCGCGCGCACGACCTCGACCTCGGGGAGCTCAGGCACGGGCGTCGAGCTCGCGCCACGCGGTGAGGGCGGCGGCCATCTCCGCCTGCTTCTTGCTGGATCCGGCACCCGAGGCGCGGAGGTCGCCGACCGTGACGGTGGCGGAGAAGCGCCGATCGTGATCGGGCCCGGTCGCGTCGACCCCGTACACGGGGGCGGAGAGCCCCAGCCGGGCGGCGATCTCCTGCAGACTCGTTTTCGGATCCATCGCGGCGCCGTAGCGGGCGGGATCGTCCAGGAGCGGTTCGACCAGCCGCAGCACCATGGCCGTGGCCGCATCGGGGCCGGCTGAGAGGTATGCCGCCCCGATGATCGCTTCCATGGTGTCGGCGAGGATCGAATCCTTGTTCCGGCCCCCGGTGAGGATCTCACCCCGGCCGAGGCGCACGTGCGCGCCCAGACCGATCGCCCGCGCCACCTCGGCGAGGGCGACGGTCGACACCACGCTGGCGCGCCGCTTGGCGAGGCCGCCCTCTTCGAGCTCGGGATGCCGCGTGAACAGGCGCACGGTGACGGCTTGCCCGAGTACCGAGTCTCCGAGGAATTCGAGCCGCTCGTTGTGGGGAATGCCACCGTTCTCGTAGGCGTACGACCGGTGCGTCAGCGCAAGAGAAAGAAGCTCGGGGTCGATGTCGACCCCGAGCTTCTCGGTGAGCGCACCGCGCTCGACGTTGTTAGGCGTCACGAATAGCCGATCAGACGTCGGCGACCTTGCGGCCCTTGTACTCGAGGAAGAGCTCGGTACCCTGCGAGTCGGTGACGACCTTCGCCTGGTGGGGGCGGCTGTAGACGACCTTGCCGTTCTCGATGGTCTTGACCAGCGGGGTGGCTTCGGCCTTCCACTGCGCGCGACGCGAGCGGGTGTTGGAGCGGGAGACCTTCCGCTTCGGGGGGTTACCTGCCATGGCTAGCTCTTCTCTGTCTTGGGGGCGGCGCGGAGCGCATCGCCGTCGTCTGGGGTGTACTGCTGGAGCGCAGCCCATCGAGAATCGACGGGCGTCTGCTCCGTGTCGCCGGTGCTTTCTGTCAGCCTCTCGCCCGTGTTCGGGTCGAGCCCGGGGCAGTCCGGCTGACACACCGGCTGGAACGGAAGCGACAGGACAATGGCGTCCCGGACCAGAATTTCAAGATCCACGTGGTCGTCTTGAACGTCGAAGTCACTCGCTTCATGTCCAGGGTACGCGAAAAGTTCTTGGAACTCGACTTCGACAGGCTCCTCGATGTCGATCAGGCAGCGTCCGCACACACCGGTGGCGATGGTGTCGACGGTGCCGGAGACGAGGATCCCCTCGTGCACCGACTCCAGACGCACCTCCAACTCGAGGGGCTCGGCCTCCGGAACGGAGACGAGTCCCTCGCCCCACTTCTCGGGCGCGGGGATCTCGAGACTGTGCTCGCGCATCTCACCGGGCTTGCGCTCGATGTCGCGCACGGGGAGCTGGAAGGGGCCGGGTCGACGAGTTCTCACGGTCGTCCATGCTACCCGGGCGCCCCTGGACGAGGGCCGGGCGGCGGGCACGTGTGCGCGGCGGGCACGTGGTGCGGTGCCGGGCGCACGTGGGAGCGCGCCCGCCCGCACGAGAACCAGGCGGCGGCATCCGATCGCCTGCACCCGAGGTGCCGCGCGGGGTCAGAAGCCGCGCGCGCCGGTGTCGAGGAAGCGCGCGACGGCGGGCGGCACGTAGGGCGACACGTCGCCGCCCAGGCCCGCGACCTGGCGCACCAGTGAGCTCGACACGAGGGCGTGCGAGGGGTCGGGCAGCAGGAACACCGTCTCGACGTGCGCGAGGTCGCGATTGACGATCGCCATCGGCGTCTCATAGGCCACGTCGACCTGTGAACGGATGCCCTTGACGAGAACCTTCGCGCCCACGTCCGTGGCGTAGTCCACCAGCAGCCCCATGCTCCACGCGGCGACGATCACATCGCCCTCGACGTCGGCCTCGGCGATGGATCGCTCGAGCAGACGCAGCCTTTCGGCGATGGGCAGCATGGCCTCTTTGCCCGGGTTGTGCACGACGAGCACGTGCAGCTGGTCGAAGAGCCCGGCCGCCCGACGGATGACGTCGAGATGACCGAGCGTGGGCGGGTCGAACGAGCCGGGGACGACGGCGATCCGGGGGTCCATGCCGCCAGCCTAGCGACGCGATCCGGCCGCGAGCCCGTCGTTCAGGACTTCGCCAGCGCGGCGCGCTCCTCCACGCCCACGCGGCGCTCGAGGGCGGCGGCGAGTCCGGGATGCCGAACCAGCGCCGGGTCGTCGGCGAGCAGACGCTCCCCCTCGGCGCGCGCCTCGGTGATGAGGTCGGCATCGGTCACCACCCGGAGCAGACGCAGCGACGAGCGCGCGCCCGACTGCGCCCCGCCGAGCACATCACCCTCACCGCGCAGCTCCAGATCGACCTCGGCGAGGGCGAATCCGTCGAGGGTGGCGGCCACGGCCTCGACGCGCGACCGCGACGACGTGCCCGGAGCCGCCTCGGTCACGAGGAGGCAGAGACCCGGCACTCCCCCGCGACCGACACGCCCGCGGAGCTGGTGCAGCTGGGAGACACCGAACCGGTCGGCCTCGAGGATGACCATCGTCGAGGCGTTGGGCACGTCGACGCCGACCTCGATCACGGTCGTCGCCACGAGGACGTCGATGTCGCCGCGCGCGAAGGCCTGCATGACGGCGTCCTTCTCGTCCGACGGCATCTTGCCGTGCAGGATCCGCACACGGATGCCGGAGAACGACGGCAGCCGGGTCAGCAGCGCCTCGACCTGCACGACGCCCCAACGGGTGCGATCGTCCTCCCCCGTCGCGGGCGTCGCGGCGGCGGGGGCATCGGCGGGCTCGTCGGTCTTGTCGCCGGCCGCGAGCTGTTCGGCGTCGATCGCGGCGCAGACGACGAACGCCTGGCGTCCCTGCGCCACCTCCTCGGCCACACGGTCCCACACCCGGGCGAACCAGCCCGGCTTCTCGGCCAGCGGGGCGACGAAGGTCTGGATGCCGGCGCGACCGGCCGGCATGGTGCGGATCGTCGAGACGTCGAGGTCGCCGAACACCGTCATCGCGACCGTGCGAGGGATGGGGGTGGCCGTCAGCACGAGCGTGTGCGGGGACTCGCCCTTGGAACGCAGCGCCTCGCGTTGGTCAACACCGAAGCGGTGCTGTTCGTCGACCACCACGAAGCCGAGATCGGCGAAGGTCGTGGTGGCGCTCAGGAGCGCGTGCGTCCCGACCACGATCCGCGCGTGGCCCGACGCCACGCGGAGGGCCGCACGACGCCGCTCGGCCGCCGACATCTGCCCGGTGAGGAGTGTCGGCATGAGTTCGGGGGCGAGGTCGGGTCCGAGCATCCGCGCGATCGACCGCAGGTGCTGACCGGCCAGCACTTCGGTGGGGGCGATGAGGGCCGACTGCCCTCCCGACTCGGCCACCTGCAGCATCGCGCGCAGGGCGACCAGCGTCTTGCCCGAGCCCACCTCTCCCTGCACGAGACGGTTCATGGGCCAGTCGCCGACGAGATCGGCCGCCAGCTGCGCTCCGACGCTCTGCTGGTCGGGGGTGAGCTCGAACGGCAGGATCGCGTCGAACCGCTCGAGCAGACCGCCCGGCGCGGCGGCGCGCTTCGTCGCGGACAGGGCGCGCACGAACTGCCGCTGCTGCAACAGCGCCGTCTGCAACACGAACGCCTCGTGCATGCGCAGGGTCGCCACGGCAGGGGGGATGTCGTCGTCGCCCTCGGGTCGATGGATGTGCTCGAGCGCCGCACGGGCGGGGAGGAGGCCTCGACGACGTCGCAGGTCTTCGGGCAGCGGGTCGTCGACCTCTCCGAGCGCGTCGAGCACGACCGCGATTGTCTTCTGCACGAGGGTGCTCGGTACCGAACTGGTCGCGGGGTAGATCGGGATCGGGCGTTTCGCCGTGACCTCCGCCTCGGCGCGGGCTTCGGCGATGTCATCGAACAGCTCGTAGTCGGGATTGGTGAGCTGCGTCTGCCTCCGGTACTCGCCGACCTTGCCCGAGAAGATGCCCCGCCGCCCCGGGGTGAGGTCTTTCAGCCGCCACGGCTGGTTGAAGAACGTCAGCGACATGCGCCCGTCACCGTCGCTGATGACGACCTCGAGGAGCGATCCTCGTCGATTCTGCATGCGACGCTCGGTGGCGGTGACGACCTCGGCCACGATCGTGACGGGTTCGCCCAGCGGCAACGACGCGATCGGGGTGAGTTCGCCGCGGCGGGCATAGCGGCGCGGGTAGTGCTCGAGGAGCTCGCCCACCGTCTTCATGCCGAACGCGCGATCGAACGCCGACGCGGTCTTGCCGCCCACGGCACCGTCGAGCCGGGAGGCGAGCGAGAGTCCGGGCATGCCCCGAGTCTAGGCAGGGGGCCCGACATCGACCTCGCCGCGCGTCCGGGACGGCGACGCGCCAGACCGCCCATCACCTCGGAACCGTAGGCTGGGACGGTGACGCGCATCATCTCCGGCCGCGCCGGCGGCACCGTCCTCGACGTCCCGCCGAAGGGCACGCGCCCCACCAGCGACCGTGTGCGCGAGTCCCTCTTCGGCGCGCTCGAATCAGCGGGAGTCCTCGACGACGCCCGGGTCGCCGACCTGTTCGCCGGCTCCGGTGCGCTGGGATTGGAGAGCCTGAGCCGCGGTGCCGCCTCCGCCGATCTGGTCGAGCTGTCGGCTCCCGCCACGACAATGATCCGCAGGAACGCCGACCGTGTGCGCGCAGCGGGTGTCGCCGCTCCCGCGCGAGTGCACCGGGCGAACGTGGCCACGTACCTCGCGGCATCCACCGGGGAGTGGGATCTCGTGTTCCTCGACCCGCCCTACGACTTCGCGGACCACGACCTCACGAAGGCGCTCGTCGCCCTGGCGCCGCGCCTGAGCCCGGATGCCACGGTGATCGTCGAGCGCGCGAAGCGTTCCGCGGCGCCCGATTGGGCGTCGGCGGGACTCGAAGCCGAGCGCGATCGCGCGTACGGCGACACCACGATGTGGTGGGGTCGCCCGCCGGCGTGACCCCTCGGCGCGGACCCCGAGAGGCGGGGACCACCGGCCTGGGCCCGCGGCCCTGAGCGGCTGACCGCGCCGCTCAGACCTCTGGGGAAGGAGTCAGCCCCGCCCGGCGTCCCAGTCCCGGTACGGGTCCCACCCGGACCGCCCCGTCCAGGGCGTGCCGTCGACCTCGATCGACGTCGCTCCACGCCGCTGTACGCTGCCGATGCGGCGGCCGAGGGGCTCGGCATCCGGGGCGAAGGTCACGAGGAAGCCGTGATCCTCCCCTCCGCCGAGCGCCCGCGCCGGGTCGTCGCCCAGGGCGGTCGAATCGATCGCGATCGTCACGCCCGAGGCGTCCGCCATCCGGGTCGCGTCGAGCGCGAGACCGTCCGAGACGTCCATCATGGCCGTGGCCCCCGATACCGCGGCGCGCAGCGCCTGGGCGAGGGGTGGGCGCGGGGTGAGCTGGCGCGACAGCGCCTTCGCCTCGGCAGGGTCGAGTGCGGCGCGAGCCTTGGATGTCACGGCGACGGGGACCCCCTCGGCATCCGTGAACCGCTCGAAGAGGATGTCGAGCCCGCGGGCCGCCTCCCCCAGCTCCCCGATGATGTAGACCTGGTCGCCGACCCGGGCCCCCGACCGCCGGACGGGGTCGCGACCGTCGAGGCTGCCGAGGGCCGTCACGGCGATCGTCAGTGTGTCGGAGACGGTCAGGTCGCCGCCCTCGACCGCGCAGCCGGGGGCCAGCTCGTCGCAGGCGGCGGCCAGTCCGTCGGCGAATCCGCGGACGAACGCCAGCGGCGTCGCATCGGGCATGGCCAGGGCCACGAGAAGCGCGACCGGGCGGGCTCCCATGGCCGCGACGTCGGCGAGGTTGACCGCCGCCGCCTTGAATCCCAGGTCGAACGGCGACGACCACGCCAACCGGAAGTCAGGGCCGTGGACGAGGGTGTCGGTCGTGGCGACAACCCGCCCGTCGGGAACCGACAGCACCGCCGCGTCGTCGCCCGGCCCGACCGGCGCGTGGGAGGGCGGGAGGCGGTCGAGGATGCCGCGAAGGATCTGTCCCTCGGACAGCTCCCCCACGGTGGTCTCACGGCTGGGCTCGGCGTCGGTCACCCTCCCACGCTATTAGCCTGGAGGAGTGCCCCGCTCCTCCCGCGCCCTCGCGCTCCTCGCCGTCGTCGCTCTGGTTCCGGGGCTCGCGGGGTGCGCGACGACCGTGGCGATGGAACCGGCGAAGCTGGCCAACGACCCCGCCTGCGCCGCGGTGATCTCGCGTCTTCCGCAGAGCATCTCGGGCCAGGAACGCCGCTGGACCGATGCGCAGGCGACGGGCGCCTGGGGCAACCCCGCCTCCATCCTCCTGACCTGCGGTCTCGAGCCCCCCGCGCCGTCGACCCTGCCGTGCCGCTCGTTCGACGGCGTGGACTGGCTCGTCGACGAGTCGCAGGCCGCCGACAACCGCTTCACTCTGACGACGTTCGGGCGCAGCCCCGCCCTGCAGGTCTACCTCGACCGTGACGCTGCCGGCAGTGGGGACGTCGCCCAGGCTCTCGGCCTCCTCATCCGCGAGTACCTCGAGCCGACCGGGTCGACCTGCACCGCGGCATCCGACACGACGCCCACGCCGACACCGGCGCCGTAGCCATCGGCGCCGACGCGCCTCAGGCCTTCGCGAGCGCCGCGTCGAGCAGGTCGCTGATCAGATCGGGGTAGCTCACTCCCGACGCGATCCAGCACGTGGGGAACATCGAGATCGGCGTGAAGCCGGGCATGGTGTTGACCTCGTTCACGAAGAACTCGGTGCCGGTGTAGAAGAAGTCCACGCGCGCCAGGCCCTGGCCGCCGATCGCCTCGAACGCCTGCGCGGCGATCCGCTGCATCTCGGCCAGCTCGCCGTCCGCGAGCTCGGCGGGGCAGACGAGGTCGACTCCCGGGGCGTCGAGGTATTTCGCCTCGAAGTCGTAGAACTCCCGCCCCGTTACGACGATCTCGCCGGCCACGCTCACGCGCACCGGTCCCCCGTCGCGACCAGGCAGTACGCCGCACTCGAGCTCGCGACCGACGATGGCCTGCTCGACCAGCACGAGGCCGTCCTCGGCGAAGGCGGTGTCCAGCGCGGCATCCAGGTCGTCCCAGCGCGAGACCTTCGTGACGCCGACGCTCGAGCCCGCCTCGTTCGGCTTCACGAACACGGGCAGGTCGAGCGCGCGCATACGGCGCTCCCACAGCCCCCGGTCGCGCTCGAGATCGGCACGCGTGACGGCGACCCACGGGACGACCGGCACGTTCGCCGACCGCAGCACGCGCTTGGTGACGTTCTTGTTCATACCGACCGCCGACATCAGCACACCGGCTCCGGCGTACGGGATGCCGAGCAGCTCGAGCAGCCCCTGCACGGTGCCGTCCTCGCCGAAGCGCCCGTGCAGGATCGGCAGCACGACGTCGACCTCGCCCAGGGAGCGTGTGCCCTCGGCATCCGTCACGGTCCACTCGCGCGACAGCGTCGAATCGGGCAGCCGCACGCGCGTGCCGTTGTCGACGACCTCGGGCAGGGCCTCCGGGCGCAGGGCGAACTTGTCGGGATCGTCGACCTCAAGCACGAACGCGCCGTCGCGGGTGATGCCGACCGGGATCACCCGGAAGCGGTCACGGTCGATCGCCCGCAGGACCCCGCCCGCCGTGGCGGAACTGATCGAATGCTCGCTGGAGCGCCCTCCGAAGAGCACCACCACCACCGGTCTGGTCATTCTGCGTCCTCTCGCCCTGCGGCTGGTCGTCGTCGGTCGTCAGGTGCGGCGCGATGTCGCGCGGGTCCATGGTGCCGTCCAGCACCATCTTCACCTGCTGCACGATGGGCATGTCGACGCCGACCTGCTTCGCGAGCTGGAGCACGGGGGCCACGGATGCCAAGCCCTCGGCGGTCTGCTGCATCTGGGCCACGACCTCTTTGTAGCCGTATCCCTGGCCGAGCAGGCGCCCGGCGGTGTTGTTGCGACTGAGCGGAGACTGGCACGTCGCGATGAGGTCGCCGAGACCTGCGAGCCCCTGCAGCGTCTCGGGCTTCGCCCCCTGGGCCACGGCGAAGTCGGTCATCTCGACGAGCCCGCGCGTGATGATCGAGGCCTTGGTGTTCTCGCCGTAGCCGACGCCGTCGACGATCCCGATCGCGACGGCGATGAGGTTCTTCAGCACGCCGCCGAATTCGGTGCCGATCACGTCGGTGTTGACGAACGAGCGGAAGTACCGGTTGCGTGCGCGCCGGGCGACGGCCTCGGCCGTCTCGGGGCTCAGCGAGCTGATGACCGCGGCCGTGGGCTGTTCGCGCGCGATCTCGAGGGCGAGGTTCGGACCGGATGCCACCGCGATCCGCGCCGGGTCGCACTCGAGCACCTGCTCGATGACCTGGCTCATGCGGAGTCCCGTCGACTTCTCGACGCCCTTCATGAGCGAGACGATCGGCACGTCGGTGTGCGCCACGAGTGGCTTGATCGCGGCGAGGTTCTCGCGCAACGACTGGCTCGGCACGGACAGGTAGATCTGCTCGGCGCCACGCAGTGCTTCGGCGAGGTCGGTGGTGGCCGTCATCGTCCGCGGCAGGTTGATGCCCGAGAGGTATCGGCTGTTGCGTTTGGACTCGGTGATCTCGGCGGCCAGCTCGGGGCGGCGCGCCCACATGACGACGGAAGCCCCACCGTCGGCGAGGATCTTGCCGAACGTCGTCCCCCAGCTTCCGGCTCCGACGACGGCGACCTTCGGCCCTGCGGCGGGCAGGGCGTTCTTACGACTCAAGGCGCCCCGTCTCGTTCTGTCCGTGCTTCGACGGATCCCAGCGTTCGGACGGCGCGGGAAGACCCCGGATACCGGACAGCATGTCCGCGATGCGGTTCATCGTCGTGTCGGTCGCCGCCATCAAGGTCGAAGGCTGAGTCGGTGTTGCGGCGTGGGCCGAGAGGTCGATCGCGGGCCCGAACTCCACGACGACGCGCGAGCGCCGCGGGAACCTCAGCTTGCCGTATCGCGGCAGGATCTGCTGAACACCCCACTGCGCCATCGGGATGAGCGGGAGGTCGCCGGCCAGGGCGAGGCGGACGGCACCGGTCTTGCCGCGCATGGGCCACAGGTCGGGATCGCGCGTGAGCGTACCCTCGGCGTAGACGATCACTCCGCGACGGTCTCGGGCGATCTGCTCGGCGGCCTTCATGGACTGGTTGGCGCCGGACGACGCGCGCGGCACGGGCACCATGCCGGTGGCCTTCAACGCCGCCCCCAGCACGGGCACGCGGAACAGGCTCTCTTTCGCCATGAAGCGCGGGGCGCGACCGAGCCGCCACACGGCGACCGCCACGACCAGCGGGTCGAACTCCGAGTTGTGATTCGGCGCGAGCACGTACGCCCCCTCGCGAGGGAGGTGCTCGGCGCCGCGGATCTCGATCCGGGCGAACAGCCCCACCGCCGGCACGACGATCGCCGCGAGCGGCCAGAAGACGCTCGGGCGACTCTTCTCGGGGGTCGCGCTCACCGACGTCACCCGACGACGTCGAAGTCGGCGTCGAGGGCGGTGAGCTTCTCGAGGAACTTCTCGTAGCCACGGCGGATGATGCCGATGTTGCGCACCGTCGACTCGCCCTGGGCGGCGAGTGCCGCGATCACATAGCTGTACCCGCCGCGGAGGTCGGGGACCTCGACGTCGGCCGCGTGCAGGGGCGTGGGGCCGTTGATGACCGCGGCCTGCTCGAGGTCGCGACGCGGAACGCGGCGATCCGGGCTGCTCAAGCCCTTCGGGTGCACGACGATGTCGGCACCCATCTTGTTCAGCGCCTCGGTGAAGCCGAGGCGGTTCTCGTACACGGTCTCGTGCACGACGGAGGTGCCGTCGGCCTGGGTGAGGGCCACGATGAGCGGCTGCTGCCAATCGGTCATGAAGCCGGGGTGCACGTCGGTCTCGACCATGACGGGCTTCAGCTCGTGCCCGCGACGGAACAGGATGCCGTCCTCACGGACGTCGAACCAGCCACCGGCCTTGCGGAAGACGTTGAGGAACGTGAGCATGTCCTGCTGGCGGGCGCCCTTGGCGAAGATCTCGCCGTCGGTGGCGAGGGCGGCGCAGGCCCACGACGCGGCCTCGTTGCGGTCGAAGATCGCCCGGTGGTCGTAGCCGTCGAGACGCTCCACGCCCTCGATGAAGATGACGCGGTTCGGCTCGTAGGAGATGATGGCGCCCATCTTCTGCAGCACCGCGATGAGATCCATGATCTCGGGCTCGATGGCGGCGTTGCGGAGCTCGGTGACGCCCTTCGCGCGGACGGCCGTCAGCAGCACCTGCTCGGTCGCGCCGACGCTCGGGTAGGGCAACGTGATGTTCGCCCCGTGCAGACCGTTCGGGGCCGTGATGCGGATGCCCTCGTAGCTCTTGTCGACCACGGCACCGAAGGCGCGGAGCGCGTCCATGTGGAAGTTGATCGGGCGGTCGCCGATGCGGCATCCACCGAGATCGGGGATGAGAGCCTCACCGAGCAGGTGCAGCAGCGGGCCGCAGAACAGGATGGGGATGCGCGAGGCACCCGCGTGCGCGTCGATCTCCTCGAAGTGCGCGGCCACCGCGCCGGAGGGGTCGAGGTGAAGGGTGCCCTCCTCGTCGCCCTCGGTGACGGTGACGCCGTGAACCTCGAGCAGCGAACGCACGACCTTGACGTCACTGATCATCGGCACGTCGCGCAGTGTGCTGGTGGTGTCTCCCAGGAGAGCCGCCACCATCGCCTTCGTGACGAGGTTCTTCGCCCCCTTGACCTCGACGGTGCCGCGCAGAGGACGACCGCCGCGGATCAGCAGGGTCTCGGCCGCCTCCCAGTCCGGCTGCCCGGGGGTGCGATCTCCGGAATCGGTGACGAGTGTGCTCATAGGGGGGTGGACCTCACTTCGTGGACGAGGGGCGGCGAGTCGACCCCGATCGGGTCGATCGGGACTCAGCGGACCGGGAGGGTCCGCGGCCGCCATGCCTCGCGGCGCGCCTCGAACTGCGTGATCTTGTCTTCGTCACGCAGCGTGAGCCCGATGTCGTCGAGCCCTTCGAGAAGCCGCCACCTAGTGTAATCGTCGATGTCGAACGAGACCTGGAGATCGCCGACCGTGGCGGTCTTGGCACCCAGGTCGACGGTCATCTCGATCCCCGGCTGCGCCTCGATCACGGCCCAGATGCGCTCGAGGTCGTCTTCGGTGATGACGCCCGTCACGAGCCCCTGCTTGCCGGAATTGCCGCGGAAGATGTCGGCGAACTTGGGGCTCAGCACAACCTGGAAACCGTAGTCGCGAAGCGCCCACACCGCGTGCTCGCGGCTGGAGCCGGTGCCGAAGTCGGGACCGGCGACGAGCACGGATGCCGAGCGGTAGGCGTCCTGATTCAGGATGAACTCCGGGTCCTGGCGCCAGTTGGCGAACAGGGCGTCATCGAAACCGGTCTTGGTGACCCGTTTGAGGAACACCGCGGGGATGATCTGGTCGGTGTCGACCGCGGATCGCTTCAGCGGAGCGGCGATACCGGTGTGCGTGATGAACTTCTCCATGTCAGGCCTCCGCCCCGGTCGAGACCGTCTGGTCGGTGCGAGCGGCACCGGTGATCAGTGTGCCGTCGTTCGAGACCGGGTCGAGGTCGGCGGGGCTCGACAGGGTGCCGCGGACAGCCGTGGCCGCCGCGACCAGGGGCGAGACGAGGTGCGTCCGACCGCCCTTACCCTGGCGTCCCTCGAAGTTGCGGTTCGAGGTCGAGGCGCAGCGCTCCCCCGGAGCGAGCTGGTCGGGGTTCATGCCCAGGCACATCGAGCACCCGGCGAACCGCCACTCGGCGCCGAAGTCGACGAAGACCTTGTCGAGACCCTCCGCTTCGGCCTCGAGGCGCACGCGCGCCGAACCCGGAACGACCATCACACGGACGTTCTCGGCCTTGGTGCGGCCGTCGATGACGGAGGCGAAGGCCCGCAGGTCTTCGATGCGGCTGTTGGTGCACGAGCCCATGAACACGGCATCCACCGGGATGTCCTTCATCGGAGTACCGGCTGCGAGGTCCATGTACTCCAGCGCTCGCTCGGCGGCGGCGCGCTCGTTCGGGTCGGAGATGTCGGACGGGGTCGGCACGACGTCCGACAGCGAGACGCCCTGGCCGGGGTTGGTGCCCCAGGTGACGAAGGGCTCGAGGTCGGCGGCATCCAGGAACACCTCGGCGTCGTAGACGGCGCCCTCGTCGCTGGGGAGCGTGCGCCAGTAGGCGACGGCGTCGTCCCAGTCCTGACCCTGCGGGGCGTGGGGCTTGTCCTTCACGTAGGCGAAGGTCGTCTCGTCGGGGGCGATCATGCCGGCGCGGGCACCGGCCTCGATCGACATGTTGCACATCGTCATGCGCCCCTCCATCGAGAGGGAGCGGATCGCGCTGCCGCGGAACTCGAGCACGTAGCCCTGACCGCCGTTCGCGCCGATCTTCGCGATGATCGCGAGAATGATGTCTTTCGCGGTGACGCCCGGCTTGAGGTCGCCCTCGACGGTGATCGCCATCGTCTTGAAGGGCTTCAGCGGCAGGGTCTGCGTGGCGAGCACGTGCTCCACCTCGCTCGTGCCGATGCCGAACGCCATCGCCCCGAACGCACCGTGCGTGGACGTATGCGAGTCCCCGCAGACGACGGTGATACCCGGCATGGTGAGGCCCAGCTGCGGGCCCACCACGTGCACGATCCCCTGCTCCTTGTCGCCCAGCGAGTGGATGCGCACGTCGAATTCGGCGGCGTTGCGGCGCAGGGTCTCGATCTGGGTGCGACTGGTGAGGTCGGCGATCGGCTTGTCGATGTCGAGCGTGGGGGTGTTGTGGTCTTCGGTCGCGATCGTCAGATCGAGCCGGCGCACGGGGCGCCCTTCGGCGCGCAGACCGTCGAAGGCCTGGGGGCTCGTGACCTCGTGCACGAGGTGCAGGTCGATGTAGATGAGGTCGGGCTGACCGTTCTCACCCTTGACGACGAGGTGGTCGTCCCAGACCTTCTCGGCCAGGGTGCGAGGGTTGTCGGGAATGGTGCTCATGTTTGCGTTTCTCCTCGGGAGGGGTGTGAGGCCCGCGACGAACTCCGCGACGAGAAAGGCCTAGAACAAGGTCTCGTCGCGGCCGCTAAGGAGGAGGCCGACGATCCGCACCTCGTCACGATACCACCGGGTCGGTCGGCGCCTCCCCCGTAACACGAGGCCGCATTCTTGGGCGATCGAGACGCCCGCGTGCGAGCCTGGGCCGACCCGAAGAAAGGAGCATGCCCATGACCGCAGACGCCGTCACCGGATTCTCGACGCGACAGGTGCACGCCGGCTCCGCCACCGCGCCCGCCACCCCGCGGGCGACGCCGATCTACCTGACCGCCGGATTCACGTTCGGCGACCTCGACGAATCCGCGGCGCACTTCGGCACGGGCTCGGGGTTCGGCTACACCCGCACCGGCAACCCCACGGTGCAGGCCGTGGAAGAGCGCCTCGCTTCGCTTGAGGGCGGCGATCAGGCCGTCCTCGTCTCCAGCGGGCAGGCCGCGGTGACCGTCGCCCTGCTGGCCCTCGCCGGCGCGGGCGACCACGTCGTGGTGTCGGAGCACATCTACGAGGGCACGCGCGGACTGCTCCTCGACAACCTCGCGCGGCTCGGCATCGAGACGACCTTCATCGACACGTCCGACCTCGACGCGTGGCGGGATGCCATCACTCCCCGCACGCGGGCGTTCTTCGCCGAGACATTGTCCAACGCGCGCAACGACGTGCTCGACGTGGCGGCCGTCTCGGCGATCGGCCGCGAGCACGGCATCCCTCTCGTGGTCGACAGCACCTTCACCACTCCGTACCTCCTGCGTCCGATCGAGCACGGCGCGGCCGTCGTCGTGCACTCCGCGAGCAAATTCCTCGCGGGCCAGGGTGCGGTGCTCGGCGGCGTCATCGTCGACGACGGCCGGTTCGACGCGGCGGCATCCGGACACCGCTTCCCCCACCTCGTGCAGACCGACCGCCTGGGAGGCGCGAGCTACGCCGAGAAGCACGGCGCGCGCGCCCGTGGTGCCTACATCCGCGAGAGCGTCGCCCCGCGCTTCGGTCCCGCCCCCTCGCCGCTGAACGCCTTCCTCATCGGCCAGGGCATCGAGACCCTGAGCCTGCGGGTGGAGCGCCAGTCGCAGAATGCGCTGACCATCGCCCGGTGGTTGCAGGAGCGCCCCGAGGTCGAGCGCGTCGACTACGTCGGACTGGAGTCCCACCCGCACCACGACCTCGGGCGGCGCTACCTCACGCGCGGCACCGGCTCGGTGTTCACCGTGACGCTGCGCGGCGGGCTCGAGGCCGCCCGACATGTCGTGCAGTCGGTGAAGCTGATCACGCACATGACGCACCTCGGGGACGTGCGTTCGCTCGTGCTGCACCCGCAGAGCACGTCGCACGCGGCCCGCACCGTCGAGGAGCGCGAGCACGCGGGCGTCTTCCCCGGCACGATCCGGCTGTCGATCGGCATCGAGGACATCGGCGACATCCTCGCGGACCTCGATCAGGCGCTCGTCGGGGTGCCCGCCCTCGAACGCGAAACCGTCGTGCTGTGAGCCACCTGCAGCACTTCGGGTGGTTCCTCGCCCGCGGCTTCGGCCCGCACGGCTGGGGGCAGCCCTCGCTGCGGTGGAACCATCGCTGGACCGAACCCGGCCTCTACCAGGACTCGGCCCGGACGCTCGAGCAGGCCGGCTTCGACCTGCTCATCATCGAGGACGCCCCGTCACTCGGCAGCGCCGAGACCATCGACCTGCGCGTGCGCCACGCGTTCGGCGGTCCCAAGCACGATCCGCTGCTGCTCGCGCCCTACCTCTTCGCCGCGACGCGGAACCTGGGCATCGTGCCGACGGTGAACCCCGCCGCGTACCTGCCCTACACGGCGGCCCGGCAGTTCGCGACCCTGCAGCACCTGAGCGGTCACCGCCTGGGGCTCAACGTCGTCACCGACACGGGCAGCGCGCGTCACTTCTCCACCGCGCCGCAGCTCGGGCACGACGCGGCGTACGACCGCGCCGAGGAGTGGCTGAGCGGCATCCGGGACCTTTGGCGCAGCTGGGGCGAGGGTGCGCTCGTCGTCGACGAGGAGTCGGGCGTGTACGCCGACGGGACGAAACTGGATGCCACGCGCCACCGCGGCGAGTACTTCGGCTTCGATGGGCCGCTGAACGCCGTGCCGTTCACCGACGGGGACCCGGCGATCGTCTCCCCCGGCGGGTCGGGCCGCGGGCTGGCGTTCGCCGGGCACAACTCCGACGTGCAGCTGGCGCTGGCCCCGCTCGACGAGCAGAGCATCCGCGGCTATCGGGGGCGCATCCACGCCGCCGCGGAGGCCGCGGGACGACGTCCCGGTGACATCAAGATCCTCTTCGCCATCCAGCCCGTGCTCGTGTCGTCGCCGGAGGAAGCCGACCGGCTGGTCGCGGCATCCTCGGATCCCTCCGAAGACGCCCTCATCACGATCGCCCGCAAGCAGTCGAGCGACCTCGAGACCGACCTGACCGGCCTCGACCTCGACAAGCCGCTCGACGGATCGATCTTCGGGGAGCATGTCTCGGAGGGCAGCATCAAACGGCTCGTCGGGAAGCATGATGCCGACGCACCGCTGCGCACGGTGCTCGCCGCGCACGCGCGTCTCGGGCGCCTGAACGACGGCACCGGTTTCGTCGGCACCGCCGACGAGTTCGCGGACCGCATCGAAGAGCTCGGCACGTGGGGTAACGACGGTGTCCTGCTGTGGGGCGACCTGCACCCGGTCACCGTTCACCGCGTGCTCGACGACCTGGTGCCGATCCTGCGCCGGCGCGGGATCCTCCGCGAGGAGTACGTCGACGGCGGCCTGCAGGCGAATCTGCGCGCGTTCTAGATCTCGGCTGCCGGGATCCCGGCGACGCAGACGGGTCGGTGCGTCTCTCCGACGGGTGTGGGAAACGCCGCCGGCGCTCGCGCCGGTGGCTGAGCCCGTCGAAGCCGCCGGAACCAGCGGCCCCCGGCCACAGGTGGCTGAGCCTATCGAAGCCACCGGAATCGCGGGCCCCGGACCCTTCGACGGGCTGAGGGTCCTCTCGCTCCTGGGCCGCGGGTCCCCTCGCTCTGGGGCCGCGGGTCAGTCCCGCTCGGGGTGCTCGACCGTCGCGGGGGTGCCCTTCTCGTCGGCGACCTGCGCCGCGGCATCCTGAGGTCCGGCGGCGGCGGGCTCGCGGCGGGCGGCGATCAGGCTCGCGACGGTGGCGACCGCCATCGACAGGACGATCACGGCCAGCGACACCCACGTCGAGATCTCGGGCGCCCACTCGATGGGCTCGCCGCCGTTGAGGAACGGCAGTTCGTTGACGTGCATCGCGTGCAGGATCAGCTTCACGCCGATGAAGGCGAGGATGAACGCGATGCCGTAGTGCAGGTACTTGAGGCGGTCGAGCAGGTCGCCGAGCAGGAAGTAGAGCTGACGCAGACCCATCAGGGCGAACAGGTTCGCGGTGAACACGATGAACGGGCTCTGCGTGATGCCGAAGATGGCGGGGATCGAGTCGATCGCGAACAGCAGGTCGGTCACGCCGATGGCGACGAAGACGATGATCATCGGCGTGAACAGCTTCTTGCCGTCGACGCGCGTGATGACCTTCTTGCCGTCGTACGAGTCGCTCATCGGCAGGACGCGACGCAGCGTCCGCACGATGAGGTTCTCTTTCTGCGTGTCGTCGTCGTGGTCGCCGCCGGGGAACGCCTGACGGATCGCGGTGTAGATGAGGAACAGGCCGAACAGGTAGAAGATCGGGCTGAAGTTCTCGATGATCGTCGCGCCGACCAGGATGAACGCCCCGCGCAGCACGAGCGCGATGATGATGCCCACCATCAGCACCTCCTGCTGATAGCGACGGGGGACGGCGAACTGGCCCATGATCAGCACGAAGACGAACAGGTTGTCGATCGAGAGGCTGTACTCCGTCAGCCAGCCCGCGACGAATTGCCCCGCGACCTCTCCCCCGGTGACGACCCACAGGATGCCGGCGAAGATGAGCGCGAGCGTGACGTAGAACACGACCCAGAGGGTGGATTCCTTCGGCGAGGGGATGTGGGGGCGCTTCAGGATGATCAGCAGGTCGGCGACCAGGATCAGCACGAGCACCACGAGGGTGACCGTCTGGAAGAGCGGGTCGAGCTGCAGCTCCATCGCGGGGCCTTTCGTCGGGGGAAACGCTCGAGTTTATCCGTCCGCTGCGACCGCCCGAGGGTTATGTAAGTTCTTCGCCCGGCACGGATGCGCGACGCACGCTCGTCGCCACTGCGCATGCCGCAGCGGATCGCCGTGAGACGATCCGCCGCCGCGAGACACCTCTCAGTGAGAGAGTGCTCACGAAGCCCGCCGAGCGGGGGAACGGATGCCATGACCGACGACGAGATCGACGACAGGGCGCTGGTCGCGCGTGCGGCCGGCGGCTCGGAACAGGCGTTCCGCGAGCTGTATCGCGCGTACGTCCGGCCCGTGTATTGGGTGGCTTTCGGGCTCGTCGGCGACGCCGCGGACGCGGAGGACGTCGCCCAGGAGACCTTCGTCGTCGCGTGGCGGAAGATCCCCTCGCTGCGGCTGGAGGGCGCGTCCCTCCTGCCGTGGCTCGCGACCGTGTGCCGTCTGCAGGCGCAGAATCGACTGCGCGCCCGACGCCGCCACAGCGCGCACGCCGAACTCGACGAACGGATCCCCGCCGTCGTCGACGTGGAGGCGCAGGTCGTGCAGGCGCAGACCGTGGCGGCCATCCTCGCCGCCGTCGAGCGATTGAGCGACCTGGACCGCGAGATCTTCCGCCTGTGCGCCGCCGAGGGCTACGGCTACGAAGCCGCGGCCGCGGCCCTCGGAGTGTCGCACGGCGCGGTGCGCAACCGCCTCTCCCGCATCCGTTCCCGGGTGCGTGCCAGCGCGATGGAGACGGAGACGCCATGACCACCCCCACACTGCCCTCACTGTCCGCCGAGCGAGTGGATGCCATCGAATCGGCCGTCTTCGGTCGCATCGCCGACGAGCGGCACCGCGTGCGCCGTCGTCGACGCACCGTCTGGACGGGCGTCGGCGCCGCCGCCGCGGTGGTCGTGATCGCGGCCGTGGTCGGTCCGTCGTTGACGTCGACGCAGTCGACCGGCGGGTCGACCGTGGTCGGCGCGAGCGGGGCGGAGAGCGCGCCGGACTTCTCGGGGCAGTTCGACCAGGGCAGCATCGAGGTCGTTCCCGAACAGGATGCCGCCGGATCGAGCTCCCTCCCCGAACAGTCCGCCGCGAGGGATGCCGGGACGCGCGACATCGTCGCCACCGGCTCCAGCACGGTCGAGGTCGATGACGTCCGCGCCGCACTCGACGAGGTCACCGCCGCTGCGACCGCGGCCGGCGGGTACATCGAGTCGTCGCAGCTCGGCGGCGGGATGACCGGGATCCCCCTCGAGGGGTCGGCGACGACCCCCACGGCATCCTCGGGATGGATCACCGTCCGAGTGCCCGCCGAGGCGCTGACGCAGGTCATGGACGGCCTCCGCGACGTCGGCGATGTCACGGCGACGAGCGTGAACCGCTCCGACGTCACCGAGCAGACGGTGGACCTGCGCGCGCGGGTCGCCGCCGGCGAGGCATCCGTCGCGCGTTTGACCGAGCTGATGGCGCAGGCCGCATCCGTGTCCGACCTCATCACCGCGGAATCGGCGCTGGCCGAGCGTCAGGCGCAGCTCGACAGCGACCGGCAGGTTCTGCAATCGGTCGAGTCCCAGGTGGCGATGTCGACGCTGAGCGTGCAACTGACCGAGCGCGCGGCATCCGTGACCGCGGATCCCGCGGGCTTCGGCGACGGGCTCGTCGCGGGCTGGAACGGTCTGGTGGCGACGCTGAACGGGGTCGTGATCGGCGTCGGGTTCCTGCTGCCGTGGATCGTCATCGCGGGCGTGGCCGCGGCGATCGTGTGGGGCGTCCGTCGACTCGTGCGGCGGCGCCGCGAGGGCTGACGCCGACGGCGGATGTGCGCGGCGGATTCGGATGCCGAGGGCTCGGGGATCGGGATCCGGATCCGTTGCGCCCATCCGCCGTCGGTGACGCCCCCGGGCGCTCCTGCGGCGCCTCGTCCAGCTACGGCACCCGTACGACAAAAAGGCCCCGACCATTCGGTCGGAGCCTTTTTCTTGTTGGTGACCCCAGCAGGATTCTCCCTTCGCCCCCTCCACACACCGCTTCGCGGTGCGCGGAGCCTCCGGGCGAGGGGGCCCCACCCGCACATGCGGCTCGTCGTCCAGCCGCGTTCGCTACAACGAAAATGAGCCCCGACCTAACGGTCGAGGCTCATTTTCGTGTTGGTGACCCCAGCGGGATTCGAACCCGCGTTACCGCCGTGAGAGGGCAGCGTACTAGGCCGCTATACGATGGGGCCGCGTTGCAACCGTTCAAGTATGCACTACGAATGACACGCACGCAAAATCGGCTCGGAACCGCGGAAATCCCGGGCGTGTTCGCACAAGCTACCGCGAAGCGGCGGCGCACGGAAGAGGAACGAGAAGCTGTTCACTCTCAGCGCCAGCGCTTGCCGCGCTCCCCCGGCGAGGAGTTGACTCGTCGACATGCGTCTCACGAAGCACGAACATGCCGCCCTTGTCGTCGTCGAGTCGGGCCAGTCTCTGGTCATCGATCCCGGCAGCTTCACCTCCCCGCTCGACGACCTCACCGGCCTGGTCGGCGTGGTCATCACGCACGAGCACCCCGACCACTGGACGCCCGAGCATCTCACTCGCCTGCAGAAGGCGCATCCGGGCGTTCCTTTCTACGGGCCCGAGGGCGTCGTGAACGCGGCCGCCGGGTTCGAGGTCACCGCGGTGCGCCCCGGCGACACCTTAGACCTCGGCCCGTTCCACCTCGAGTTCTCCGGTGGGCAGCACGCGGTCATCCACGAGTCGATCCCCGTCGTCGACAACGTGGGCGTCCTGGTGAACGATGCGCTCTACTACCCCGGTGACTCCTACACCGTCCCGAAGCACGCGAGGGTAAAGCTGCTCGCCGCTCCCGTCGGCGCTCCGTGGCTCAAGATCGGCGACGCGATCGACTACGTGCTCGCGGTCAAGCCCGAGCGGGTGTTCGCCACCCACGACATGACCCTCTCCGTGGCGGGGAAGCAGATGGGCGACGCGCGTCTGACCTGGGCCGTCGAGCAGAACGCCGGCTCGTTCGTCGACCTGAAGCCCGGCGACTCCGTCGACGTCTGAGCGGAGCGCTCGAGGCGTGATAAGCCGTTCGGGTCGTGATTTCGCCGCCCCGAGCAGCGGAATCTGCCCCGAACGGCGGAACCCGCCCCGAACCCCGGGACTACGCGCAGATCACCGTGAGCTGTCCGAGAAGCGCCGGTACACGCACGAACACCGGATGCCACGAGCCCTGGGCCCGTGGCATCCGGTGTTCTGTTGCGGAGTGCTTACTGCGCGTCGAGATCGGTCTCGAGGAGGGCGACGAGCTCGTCGAGCGCCTGCTCGGCACCCTCACCCTCGGCCTTCAGCGTCACGACGGTGCCGTGACCGGCGCCGAGGCCCATGAGCGACAGGATGCTGCCGGCGTTGAGGTCGGCACCGCCGTTCGCCGCGATCGTGACGGGGATCTTCTTCTCCTGCACGGCCTGCACGAAGAGCTTCGCGGGGCGGGCGTGCAGACCCGAGCTGCTCGCGATGGTGGCCTGACGTTCTGCCATGGTGAATCCTCTCGATTCGACGGGGGTCTTAGGCTGCGACCGTGACCGCGGGAGCGGTCTCGGCGACGGCGACGTCCTTCGCCGGACGACCGATGCCCTTGAGGGCGACGACGATGAGCGCCGTCACGACCGTACCCACAATGATCGCCAGCGGGAAACCCCACACCGGGTTGATCGCGAACAGGACGAAGATGCCGCCGTGAGGGGCGTACGACTGCACGCCGATCAGCATGCTCAAGCCACCGGTGATCGCGCCGCCCACCATCGAGGCGGGGATGACGCGCAGCGGATCGGCCGCGGCGAACGGGATCGCACCCTCGGAGATGAACGACGCACCCAGCAGCCAGGCGGCGGCGCCGTTCTCACGCTCGACCGGGGTGAACCGGCCGCGGGAGAGCACGGTGGAGGCCAGCGCCATCGCGAGCGGGGGCACCATACCGGCGGCCATGACCGCGGCCATGATCAGGTACGGCGTGGTGTTGGTCTGGGTCGCGGCGGCGAGGCCCGTGGTAGCGAAGACGTAAGCGACCTTGTTGACGGGGCCACCGAGGTCGAAGCACATCATCAGGCCCAGGATCACACCGAGCACGATGGCGCCGGCGCCGCTGGCCGCGAGTCCGGTGAGACCCTCGGTGAGGGCGGCCATGAGGCTGGCGATCGGACGACCGAGGAAGAGGATCATCAGACCCGAGGCGAAGATCGAGCCGAGGAACGGCACGATCACGACCGGCATGAGGCCGCGGAGCCAGCGGGGGGCGTTGAAGCGGCCGAGCCACCACGCGATGAAGCCGGCGAGCAGACCGCCGATGATGCCGCCGATGAAGCCGGCGTTCATGAGCACGGCGACGGCACCGGCGACGAAACCGGGGGCGATACCGGGACGGTCGGCGATCGCGTAGGCGATGAAGCCGGCGAGCACGGCGACGAGGAAGCCCATCGACGTCGCACCGATCATGAACGCGACCGAGCCGAGGTACTGGCCCAGCGGGCCGAACGACGAGGTGATGTCCTCGGTGGGGAGGTCCCACAGCGAGTTCTGGATGATCACGTTGGCCGCGTTCTGCGTGACCTGGTACCCGCCGAGCAGGAACCCGAGGGCGATCAACAGACCACCACCGGCGACGAACGGGATCATGTAGCTGACACCGGTCAGGAGCCACCGCTGGATGCGGCGACCCACCGACTGCTGCGCGACGGGGGCGTCGGAGACGGCTGCTCCGGCTGCTCCGCCGGGTACGCGCGGCGCGTTGGGGTTGTCGCTCGCGGCGACGGCCTCGGCGATGAGCTGCGTGGGCTGCTCGATGCCGCGCTTCACACCGGCGCGGATGACCGGCTTGCCGGCGAATCGCTGGGGCTCGCGCACGTCGACGTCGACCGCGAAGATCACGGCGTCGGCGTCGTCGATGACATTCTGGGGCAGCGCCTTGTAGCCGCTGGAACCCTGCGGCTCCACGATCAGTTCGACACCGTCGGCCGCCGCGCCGGCCGCGGTGAGCGCGTCGGCGGCCATGAACGTGTGCGCGATCCCGGTGGCGCACGCGGTGACGGCGACGATCTTCTTGGTCTTCGTCGCGGTGCGGGCCTCGGCGCGCGAGGTCGCCGGAGCCGCCGTCGGGGCCGCAGCGGCCGGGGCCACGGCCGGGGTGGGCTCGGCCGCGGGGGTGACGGCATCCGTGATGATGCGCACGGCGTCGGCGGGCGCCTGAGCGGCACGCAGGCCCGACATGAAGTCGTCCTTCATGAGGCTCCGGGCCAGCTGCGACAGCACCGCGAGGTGGGCCTCGTCCGCGCCGGCCGGGGCGGCGATGAGGAACACGATGTCGGCGGGACCGTCGGGGGCACCGAAATCGACGCCGGGCGTCAGACGGGCGAAGGCGAGGGTGGGCTCGGTGACCGAGGCGCTGCGCGCGTGCGGGATGCCGATGCCGCCGGGCAGGCCCGTCTCGTCCTTCTGTTCGCGAGCCCAGGCGTCGTCGAACAGTTGCTGGGCGCTGGTCGCGCGGCCCTGCGCGACCACGCGCTCGGCGAGGGCACGGATCACCGACTGCTTGTCGGTGCCCAGGGGCACGTCGAGGGTGACGAGCTCCGGAGTGATGATGTCGGACATTGTCATTGACCTCCGTGGTCAGGATGTAGCGATGGGGGTGGCGAAGTCGGTGACGACGATGCGGCCCGCGGGCAGATCGTCGGGTGTCGGGGCCTGTGTCCCCGGCAGGGTCGCGGCGGCGGCGCCGTAGGCGATGCTGCGCGCGAGGCGGTCGGGGGCCGAGGCCCCCTCGAGGTCGGCCAGCAGGTAGCCGGCGAGCGAGCTGTCGCCCGCGCCGACGGTGCTGGCGACCTGGATCTGGGGGGCGCGGCCGCGCCATTCTCCGTCGCCCGTGAACAGCAGGGCGCCGTCGGCCCCGAGGGTGACGAGAGCGGATGCCACGCGGCCCGGCACGAGGGCGCGGGCACGCCGGGCGGCCTCGGCGAGCACGTCGGTGTCGGCGGCGGCATCCTCGCCGACGAGCTCCGCGAGCTCTTCGTGGTTGGGCTTGATGAGATCGGGGCGGGCCGTCTCGACCACGGCGGTCAGAGCCGCACCCGACGCGTCCACCGCGATGCGGGGAGCGTCAGCGCCCCACCGAGCGCGCACGGCGACGATGAGGTCGGCGTAGAACGAGCTGGGCACACCCGGGGGCAGTGAGCCGGCCAGCACGAGCCAGGTCGCGCCCTCGGCGGCGGCGACGACCCCGTCGACGAGAGCCTCCGCCTCGGCGGCGGTGAGCTCGGCGCCGGGGAGGTTGAGCTTGGTGGTCTCGCCGGTCGGGTCGGTGATCGTGAGGTTCGCGCGGGCGCGCCCGGCGACCTCGACCGTCTCGAGGGCGATCCCCGTGTCTTCCAGCAGCATCCGGTACGGGTCATGGGCGTTCACGGGCACGACGGCGCGGGCGGGGGCGCCCGCGGCGGCGACCACCCGTGCAACGTTCACACCCTTGCCCCCGGCGTCTTCTCGCGACGACAGCGCGCGCTGCACCTCGCCGGGAGCGAGGGCATCGGCGAGTACGACGGCGCGGTCGGCCGACGGGTTGGCGGTCAGGGTGACGATCACGCGACACGCACCTCGACGTCGGCGTCGGCGAGAGCCTCCGCGAGCGGGGCGGGCGGGGCCGCATCGGTGACGAGGACGTCGATCTCGTCGAGTCGAGCGAAGCGCACGAGCAGTTCCTCTCCGAACTTGGCTGCGTCGGCGACGAGGATGACGCGACGGGCCGACTGGATGATGGCGGTCTTGACGGCCGCTTCTTCGGGGTCGGGGGTGCTCAGGCCGAATCCGGCGCTGAGTCCGTTGGTTCCGACGAACGCGATATCGGGGCGGAGTTGCCCGATCGCGCGCACCGTGTGCGCTCCCACCGCCGCGGCGGTGACCCCGCGGACGCGCCCGCCGATGGTGGTGAGCGAGAGCTGCTCCTCGCCCGCGAGCAGGTGGGCCGCCTCGAGCGAGTGAGTGACGACTTCGACGCCGTTCGCGCCCGCGTCCAGGGTGTCGGGCAGCATCGCGGCGACGGCAGCGGGCGTCGTGCCCCCGTCGAAGTAGATCGACCCGCGGAAGCCCGCGCCGAGAAGGGAGGCGGCCTCGAGAGCGATGGCACGCTTGGCCTCGCCTCGGCGGTCGCGACGCTCGATCAGCGTGGACTCGGCGGTGCTGGCGCGGTCGGTGCTCACCGCGCCGCCGTGCACCCGCCGGAGGGAGCCGGATCCTTCGAGGCGGTCGAGGTCGCGGCGCACGGTCTCGGTCGTGACGTCGAAGCGACGCGCGAGGTCGACGACGCTGACACGTCCGACGTCGCGCAGTTCGCGCTCGATGAGCTGCTGGCGCTCCATTGCGTACACGGAATCTCCTTCGAAGATTCCCACACGATACAACACAGAACCACACGGAGCAACAGGTTCACGCGACCGGATTTCCGCAGACGCGCCTGCGACCCCGCCGCGGCCACCGTCGTCGCCGTGCCACTCGCCTCACGCGCTGCGCACGCGCCCACGGCCGTCGCGCTGACGCGGGATCGGATGCCGACACCCGTGCGCGGACGGCCCCGGCGGTGACCCTCCCCGATTCCCACCGGTGGGGCGCCGCAGACGAGCGCGGCGACGACCCACGGCATCCCGAGCCGGCGCGCCTCGCTCGCGCGCGTCACCTGCGGCCGCACCGCCGGTGCGAGCAATGCGCGTCAGTACGGGACGACAGTGATCGTGAACGCGATCGTCCGACCGTCGGGCCCGGTGACGGTGGCATCCGTCGTCCCGACCTCACGGACGATGAACCCGGGCCGGAAGACAGCGCCCTCCGACGGACCTCCCGGGGAGAACTCGGCGATCGCGACATCGGCGGTCGTGCCGGTCCACTCCCCCTCGCTACCATCGGCGACGGCCAGCACGAGGGAGGTTCCGAGGATGACGCGGGCGTCGGTCCCCTCGAGATCGGCGGGAGCGACCGTCGTCGGGGGCAGCAGTTGGTCCGCCGCCGTTGCGGAGGGAACCGAAGATGCGTCGGCGCCTCCCGACGAGTCCTCCGAGGCCGATGGGGTGCACCCGGCGATCATCAACGGCAGGGCCACGGCGACCGCGGCGGTGGTGATGCGCTTCACGAGGACCTTCTTCCGACGAGGATGAGGATGAGGACGGCGCCGACGACGTCTGCTGCTCGGATGCTATCCCTCGAGCCCGCGACGCCTCGGAGGCGACGCCGTGTCGAACGCGCGCTCAGTCCGCGTCGGCCGCCTCACCGAGACCGTCCAGCGAGATCACCACGGAGGTCGTCGTGGTGCCGGCGAGGCCGAGCAGGTCGGTCGGCGCTGCCGCCCGCTGTTCGTCGTCGGGCAGAAGCTCTGCTCGGGTGCGCGGGCGCGCCGGTTCGCCCGGAAGTCCCGCCCACTCGCTCGGTTCCTCGGGTCGCTGTACGAAGAGTCCCATCTCTCCATTGTCTCCCTCGGCGACCTCAGGAGACGATCGTCGTCGGCACGGACGACGTCGGGAGGGCCGGCCCCCGCACCGCCACCCCCACCTGCGCACCCACTCCGGGGAGTTCCGCGTACCCCGAGAGCTCGAGCAGCGCGGTGCCGCCGTCGTCGAACACCACGCCGATCACGGCGCGGGAACCCTCGTCGTGGGCGGCTACGACGCGCGCACGGACGTGGGCCGACGCGTCGAGCACGAGCTGCTCGGGGCGAACCCCGACCCCGTCGCCTCCCCCCAGCACGTCCGGCAGCCGCACCACTTCCCCCGTCAATGCGGCCACAGTCGGCGTCGCGGGAGCGCGGTAGATCTGCGCGGGCGTCCCCAGGTGGGCAAGGTTTCCATCGTGGAAGGCCGCGACCCGATCACCGGACGCGAAGGCTTCGGCCCGATCGTGTGTGATCAGCACCGCCGCCACCCCCGCATCGCGGAGCAGACTCAGCACCCCATCGCGCACACCGGAGCGAAGGCCCGCGTCCAACGCATTGAACGGCTCGTCGAGCAGGACCACCGTCGGCTGCGGCGCGAGCGCACGCGCCACCGCCACGCGCTGACGTTGGCCACCCGACAGCTCATGCGGCATCCGGTGGGCGAGGTCGTCCACCTGCACGAGGGCGAGCAGGCGCCGCACCTCGGGATGCTCGGCGGCCCGTCGGGCGCGCACGCCGCGTAAGCCGTAGGCGATGTTCGCAGCGACGCTCAGACCGGGGAACAGCGCACCCTCTTGTGCGACGAGTCCGATCCGGCGTCTGTGGGCGGGCACGTCGGTCACATCGCGACCGCCCGAGACAATCCGACCGGACGTGAGGGGATGCAATCCCGCGATCATGCGCAGGAGAGTGGTCTTGCCGCTGCCGGAGGGCCCGAGCACCGACACGATCTCACCGCGCGGCACGTGCAGATCGACGCCCCGGATCACGGTGTCGGAGCCGTACCCGCCGGCGACGGCGTGCAGGTCGAGCGTCATCGCGTGTCCTCCCCGATCGAACGGATGCCGCGGGCGACGGCGAGCGCGGGCACGAGGCCGACGGCCACGAGCAGCAACGCCGGCAGGGCTGCCGCCCCGAAGGCGCCGACACTGGTGGCCCGCCACAGCTCGGTCGCCAGCGTGTCGACGCCGATGGGGCGCAGCAGGAGCGTGGCCGGGAGTTCTTTCATCACGGCGGCGAGAACGAGCACTCCACCGGCCAGCACGCCGGGAGCCGCGAGCGGGAACGTCACGCGCGCGAAGACGCGGGCCGGTCCGTCTCCGAGACTGCGGGCGGCGTCCTCGAGGTCGGGTCGCACTCCGGCCACCGCCGCGCGCGCCGAACCCACCGCTTTCGGCAGGAACAGCACCACGTAGGCCGCGACGAGGGCCGTCGGTCCTTGGTAGGCGGCCGGGGCGACGGCCAGCGTCAGCGACACGAGGGCGAGCGCCACCACCAATCCCGGCAGGGCGTGGCCGACATAGGTGACCGACTCCCACAGCGACACGATCCGCCCGGGCCGGCGGGCGGCGAGCCAGGCGACGGGGAGGGCGGCGACGACGGTGACGATCGCGGCCATCAGCCCGAGCGCGAGGGTGGTGACCGTCGCGCGGGCGAGGTCGTCGACCCCCGAGAGGTAGCGGTCGGCCGACGGCAGGCGTGCAACGAGCGCAGCCGGCGGAACGACCACGGATGCCACCGCCACCGTCGCGAGCGCCGCGGTCACCAAGGACGAACCGGCGGGGCCGAACGAACGCCGCACCGCGGGGACGACGCGTCCCCGCGCGAGCCGCGCCGACCTCCGCCGGAGCGCGCCCTCGGCCCCGACGCAGGCGAGGGCGAGGGCAGCGAGCACGAGAGCCATGGCGGCCGACAGCGATCGGTCGAAGCCGCCGGCGAACTGGGCGTAGATGCCGGTGGTCAGCGTGTCCACCCGCAGCAGGGCGGGAGCCCCGAAGTCCGAGAGCGAGTAGAGCGCCACCAGGAGGGTTCCGGCGAGCGCGGCGGGCAGCACCTGCGGAAGCGTCACCGTCACGAAGGCGCGCCACGGAGACCGACCGAGCGAGATGGCGGCATCCGTCACCGCCTGATCGGCGCGGACGAACGCCGCCAGGGTCGGCACGGTCACATAGGGCGCCGTCGAGAGCACCAGTACTCCCACGAGAGGGCCGATGCCCGACAGGCCGGGGAACACGCCCATCCATCCGAAGGCGGCGACGAAGCTGGGTACCGCTAGGGGCAGGCACGCGACGACGCGCCAGAGACCGCTCCAGGGAAGAACCACGCGGGCGAGCACCCACGCCGTTCCGACGCCCACCGCGAAGGCTCCGACGCTGGTCGCCAAGGTCACGACAACGCTCGTCGACAGCAGCTCGAGCGTGCGGGGGCGCAGGAGGACGGGCGCGACCCGCTCCGGATCAGCGCTCATCACGCGTACCAGCAGGTGGATCAGCGGGGCCGCCGCCGCGACGGCGACGAGACCGGCGGCGCACAGCAGCGCCGGGGTACCCGTGCGGCATGCACGAGTACCCCGGCGAGCGGGAGACACCGAGAGGGTCAGAGCAGACCCGTCGCCGTGAGCAGGTCGACCGTCTGCTGGACCGACGACAGCTGGGCGAGGTCGATGTCGGCGCCGCCGAGCTCCGACAGCGCCGGCACGCCCGCGGGAGCCGTCACGCCGTCGACGAGCGGGTACTCGAAGGTCTCCTGCGCGAAGTACTCCTGTGCGGGCACCGAGACGAGGTACTGCACGAACTCACGCGCCTCGGCCGATTCGGTGCTGCCGGCGAGCACTCCCGCGCCCGTGACGTTGACCAGGGACGAGACCGAGCCGGGCTCGCCGAACTTGAGCTGGGCACGCAGGGTCGTCGGGTCCTGCTCGGAGCGCGCCCAGTAGTAGTGGTTGATGAGGCCGAGGGGCACCGCACCGCTGTTGACGGCCTCGAGGATCTCGCCGTTCTTCGCGTAACGCTGCACGCCGTTGGCGACCATCGCCTCCACCCACTGGCGGGCGCGGTCCTCGCCTTCGGCGACGCGCAGGGCGGTCACGAAGGCCTGGAACGATGCGTTCGACGGGGCGATGGCGACCTTGCCGTTCCACTCCGGCTTCGTGAGCTCCCAGACGTCGGCGGGGATCTGATCGGCGGTGTACGTCTGGCTGTCGTACGCGACGACGCGAGCGCGGCCGGTCAGTCCGACCCACGATCCGTCGGTGGAGGTGTACTCCGCCGGCACGGCAGAGGTGATGTCGGCGGGGAGCGTCGCGAGCAGACCCTCGGCATCCAGCGCTCCGAGCGAGCCCGAGTCCTGCGACAGGAACACCTGCGCGGGGGTGCGGTCGCCCTCCTCGAGGATCTGCGCGGCGAGCTCGGTCGAACCGGCGTACCGCACCTCGACGTCGATCCCGGACGCCTCTTCGAACTGCTCGATGAGGGGGGCGACGAGTTCTTCGTCACGACCGGAGTAGACCGTCAGGGTTCGTTCTTGTGCGGCGTCGGCGCCGGCCTCGGCGGGAGCGGAAGCGGCCCCCGAGCAGGACGAGAGGGCGAGGGCGCCGGCGACCGCGAGCGCGAGCGCTGCGGCGACGGAGGGGGTACGGGACATGGGGACTCCTGGGATCGACGGTTCGGGTCGTCGCGACTCACTGAGGCTAGCCTTACCTCCACGGCATCCCTCCCCCTAAACTGAGGGGGTCATGACCTGGCCCGCCGCTCTCGACGCCCCCGTGCGGGTGCTCGTCATCGACGACCATCGCGTCTTCACGGACTTGCTCGCCTTCGCCCTGGATGCCGCGGCCGACACGGTCTGCGTCGGCACCGCCGCGACGGTGCCCGAGGGGCTTCGCAAGGCCGAGGCGTTGCCCGTCGACGTGATCGTGCTGGATGTGAGCATCGGCGACGAGGACGGCCTGTCTGCCATCGGCGACCTCCGACGGCTCTGCCCGCAGGCGCGGATCGTCGTGCTCACGGCACACCCCGTCGCCGCCGGGGCCGACGCCGCGCGGGCCGCCGGAGCCAGCGGGTACCTCGCGAAAGACGTCCGCCTCGACGATCTGATCACCGCATTGCGCACGGCGACGCCCGCGCGCCCGGTCATCGCGCGGGGACTCGTGCGCACCCCGCTCGATGACCTCACGCCGCGCGAGCACGAGGTGCTGGCGCTGCTGTGCGAGGGCCGCCGACCGACGGACATCGCCCGCGATCTGTCGCTGTCACCGCACACCGTGCGCGATCACGTCAAGCGGCTGCGGCTCACACTGGGTGCGCGTTCGCAGCTGGAGGTGGTCGCGAAGGCCCGTGACCTCGGCGTGAGCGCGCGGGGCGGACGATGACACGACCGGTGCCGAACGCGGCGACGATCGTGCGACGCCACCTGCTCGCGGCGGTGGTCATCGCGCTGGCGATCGTCGGGGCCGTGGTGGGCGTGGAGTGGTCCCTCGCGACCGCGGAAGCGGATCGGGTGACCAGGGCCGCCGCTACCCGTGTCGCGGAACGGGTCTCGTCCGTCCTTTCCGCTTCGGATTTCGCGCGCGACAGCATCGATGTGACCGCCCTCGACGGTCAGCTCGCTGGTTTCTTCGCCGCCGGCTCGGTCGCGCGCGTGAAGGTCTGGCGGATCGAGGGCGACACGGCACGGGTGGTCTTCTCTGACGAGCGCCGCCTGATCGGCGACCGACGGCCCTACTCTCCCGCGCTGGCCGAGCGCCTCGCGCGCGACGGCGTCGTGGTGTTCGAAGTTCCCGACGACGCGGAGCACCGCTTCGAGACGGGCGGCAGCGGCGAACTGCGAGAGGCGCTCATCGCCTTCGAAGACGCGGGCGGAGCCCCCTTGCGCCTCGAGGTCTACGTGCCGGTCTTCCGCGACGCGTGGGTGGCCTCGACCCTCGCCGTCAACGTCCCCGTGCTCGTCGGGGGGATCGCTGCGCTGATGGCCGTGCTGCTCCCCCTCGCCGTGCTGCTGGCGCGGCGACTCTCGGCGGCCGACGTCGACCGGACCCTCGCCATCGAGTTCGGACTGCGTTCGCGAGAGCGCGAGCGACTGCGGCTCGGCCGGCGCCTCCATGACGACGTGCTGCAGGATCTCGCCGGGTCCGCTCTCGCCCTCGACGCTCTGGCATCCGCCGCCCCCGACCCCGCGCGCCTTCGCGCCATCGCGGAGACACTGGCGGGAGATGCCCGCACGCTTCGCGGGATCCTCGACGGCACAGCAGTGGCACCCAGCCCTCCCGTCGGTGACGCCCTCGTCGAGGCGGTCTCCCCCGCCCGCGCCGCGGGAGTGACGGTCGACCTCGACGTGGCCGTCGACGAAGAACCGGATGCCGAGACCTCACGGCTCGTGATCGAGGCGGCGCGCGAGCTGGTGCGGAACGTCGTCGAACACGCCGGCGCCACCCGTGTCGAGGTGTCGGTGCGCGCGACCGTGTCGTCGGTGGCGCTCAGCGTGACCGACGACGGCCGTGGCTTCGCCACGGGGCGCAGCGCGGCATCCGGGCACGGACTTCGCCTGCTGAAGCGGGCCTTCGCCGAGGCGGACGGCGCCCTGACGGTGACCTCGACAGACGCTGGCACGCGCGTCGACGCGCGCCTTCCCGTGCGCGCCGCCGACATCGGTTGCCCCGCCACGGCGGCCGTGCTTTGATGAGCGAAGTCCTGGGGGATCGGGGAGCGCCGCGCCCGATCGTTCTGATGCGGCGCCGACCACGGCCGTCGTAGCCAGTGTCGCGAGTCGCCGCTCCGTGGGGGCATGGGAGGCGTCGAGCGAGCCAGAGACGTCCGACGAACCGCGCGCTCGCGCGCGGCCCAGGGGGGGGTACTCATCGTGTTCATTCATCGCGCCACGCGTTCGCTGGCCGGCGCACTGTCGTTTGTCGTGGCAATCGGATTGACCGGAGGGACCGCTGCGCACGCCGCCGCGGATCCCGTCGACCCGGACTCGTCGACGACGGCGGGACGCTGGCACACGGCCGAGGAGCGCGCGCAGTCGCGGGAGGAGCGGTCGGCGCCGGTCTCACCGAACCGTCTCTTCTCCGCCGCCGAGGCGCCCGCCAACGACATGCTCGCGAACGCGACGAAGGTGTCGTCGCTGCCGTTCCAGGTCAGTGGGCAACCTTATGCCGGTGCCACGTTAGAGGCGGGTGAGCCGGCGACGTGCCGGACCACCGATCCGGATCAGTCCGAATACTTCACGGACGGGGACCGATCGGTCTGGTACACCTACACCTCACCGGTCGCTCAGACGTTGTCGTTCGGCGGCGGGGTCAGCGGGGCCTCGAGCATGGTCATCGCTTACGCCGCTGCGGGGATGAGTGCCCTCACCCGCATCAGTTGCACGGAAACCAGCTACCGCGACGAGAACCATCTGCAGGCACGCGCCGGGGCCACCTACCTGTTTCAGGTGACCGACGATTCGTACGACGCAACGCCCTCGGACACGGCATCCCTGTGGATCCGCGCCAGTGCTCCCATCCCGAACCTCTCCCCCGCTACCTCGACGTCCCTTTCGGTGCCGAGCACCGTGACGGGATCGATCTCGAAGGTCGACAACAACTGGTACGCCCCGTACAACCGGACGTGCAGCGAGGACTTCGAGACGATGTTGGGGTCGCGATGGTACAAGTACGTCGCGACGACCACCACCGGGGTCAGGCTCGACCTCCGCGACAGCTTCTACAATGCGGATGCCGTTGTGTGGGCGTCCGACGGATCGGCACCGACTTCGCCCCTGTCGTGCCCGAGGGCGAATGCAAACGACCCGAGCACGTACTCCAAGGCAGATGCGTACGCGGACTTCGCAGTCGAACCCGGCAAGACCTACTTCATCCAAGTGGGCGGCTACCACTTCAGCGTCGGCGACTACGTCATGAAGCTCTCCACCTACCAGCTGCCCCTCCTGACGTCCACGCCGACACCGAAGATCACCGGCACCGCGCAGGTGGGCTCCACGCTCACCGCGAACCCGGGGACGTGGGATGAGGGCGCGACCCTCACCTACCAGTGGATGCGGGGTGGCGGCACGTACATCTCCGGAGCGAGGTCGTCGACCTACACGGTCAGCGCAGCCGACGTCGGGACGCAGATCACCGTCGCCGTCACCGCGAGCAAGCCCGGCTACTCCGGAGCGCGCAAGACCAGCGCTCCGACCGCCGTCGTGGCGAAGGGCGTTCTCACGTCGGCCACACCGACCCTCAGCGCGACACCGGTCGTCGGTACGGCGGTCACGGCCGTGCCGGGTGCGTGGGGGCCGTCGCCGGTGACCTACACCTACCAGTGGCTCCGCGGCGGCGCGTCGATCTCGGGCGCCACCTCTGCGACGTACACGCCGGTCGCCGCCGACGCGGGTACCCCGCTCGCTGTCACCGTCACGGGTGCGAAGAGCGGGTACACGACGAAGGCCGTGACGAGCGCATCGGCCACGGTCGCCAAGGGCACGTTGACCGGGGCGACGCCGACGATCTCGGGAACCGCGAAGGTGGGCTCGACCTTGACCGCCCGTGCCGGCACCTGGGCGCCCGCGCCCGTCGCGCTCAGCCACCAATGGTTGCGCAACGGCGCGGTCATCAGCGGCGCGACGGCGACCACGTACAAGCCGACCGCGACCGATAGGGGCAAGCGCATCACCGTCCGGGTCACCGGGACGAAGACGGGGTACACCACTCTGGTCAAGACCAGCGCCGCAACGGCCGCCATCGGCTGAGCGCCCTTCGCCGGCCGGACGCCCGCTGCCCTCGTGTATGACGCGAGGCGGCGGGCGTCCGTGTGCGGGCGGCGGGTGCCGTGGGGCCGTCGCGGATCGACAGACGCCGACCCCGAAGGACCTCGGACTCCCCGGAGTCCGGACGCCGGTCGGCATCCGCGGGACACGACACTCCGAGTCAGGGCGCGAACACGTACTGCAGGGAGATCTGCCCGGATTCGTCGATCACGACGTCCGCGCTGACCGTCATCCCGTCGACGAGCGTCGGCGGCAGGCTCACCGTCTGCGCGTCACCCTCTTCACGCGCCGCCTCGCCGACCTGAGCCTCGAGGGTCGCGAGGTCGCTCGCCGTCCAGCCCCACTCGCCAGCCCGTCCCTCGAGATCGGTGCGGATGGTGGTCCACGCACCGCTCGATCCGGGCGTCACCGACAGGGACGTCAGCCGGTCGTCGGCGGTCCCGAGGGAGAACCACGACACCCCGGGGAACGCGATGGCCGCCCCATTGCCCCGCACCTCGACCGTGAGCGGCACGAGGGTCTCGACGGGCGTCTCGCCCTCGGTGGGCAGCCCCAGCTCGCTCGCCCGCGCGGGAGCGGCGATGTCGACGGTAGCGAGGCGCTGTCGATTCAGGAAGTCGACGCCCGCGCGATCGAAACGCGACTGCCCGTCGGCGAGTTGCTGATCAGCGGACGGGGCAGGAGCGTCGGCCACCCACCAGGAGTTCGCCATCGCGTAGGCCCCGACACCCACCACCGCGCAGATGATCGCGACCACCGAGAGCGTGATCCAGGTGGCGCGACGCTCGCGGCGGGCGCGCCGTTCTCCGGGCGACATTCGTCGCGGGGGCGAGATCGTCGAGGCCATACATCGTGCCTACCACCGACGGCGGGAGGATGCCAGGCGAAGGCCGAAAGCAAAAGCCCCGGCCTCCCGCGCTTTGCGCGATGACCGGGGCTTTTCGTCTTGCTGGGGTACCTGGACTCGAACCAAGAACAACGGAACCAGAAACCGCCGTGTTGCCAATTACACCATACCCCAAGGCGCTGAGCCGCAACTCGTGCCGAGGGACAAGCTTACGTGAGATGCCGAGGTGAGCAAAATCGAGGCCCGTCCGCGCAGGTCGCTCGGTGCCGGATCACGCACGGGCGAACGATGCTCGCAGCTTTCGCCGCGGGATCTGCGAGGGTCGTCACCTTCTGCGAGCTTCGCGTGCGTCCGACCGTGCGCCGCCGCACCCGGCGCGCCCCCCACCGCACGCAAAACGCCGCGATCCTCGCAGCCCCCATGAGGGTATCTGCGAGGATCGCGGCATTCTGCGAAGCCGGACGTCAGCCCAGCTGCGCCGCCAGCGCCGCCAGGCGCCGCAGCGTCTCGTCCTTGCCGAGCAGCTCCATCGACTCGAAGAGCGGCGGCGACACGCGACGCCCGGTGAGGGCGACGCGCGGCGGGCTGTAGGCGACGCGGGGCTTGAGGCCCAGCTCGTCGACGAGAGCCGCCGACAGCGCCTCCTGCACCCCGGCGGCGGTGAAGTCGTCGACTCCCTCGAGGGCGCGGACGGATGCCGTGAGCACCTCTGCCGCGTTCGCGGGGAGTCCCTTCATCGCATCCTCGGCGTACTCCACGTCGGAGACGAAGAGGAAGCCGAGCATGCCCGGAACCTCGCCGAGCAACTGCACGCGCTCCTGCACGAGAGGTGCAGCCTGGGCGATGATCGCGCGATGCTCGGGCGACGGCTCCTCGGAGATCAGCCCCGCACCCGCGAGGTACGGAACGATTCGCGACGCGAAGTCGTCGGCATCCAGCATCCGGATGTGGTCGCCGTTGATCGCCTCGGCCTTCTTCTGGTCGAAGCGGGCGGGGTTGGGGTTGACGTCGGAGATGTCGAAGGCCGCGATCATCTCGTCGAGCGAGAACACGTCGCGGTCGCTCGCGAGCGACCAGCCGAGCAGCGAGAGGTAGTTGAGCAGCCCCTCGTGGATGAAGCCCTTCTCGCGCTGCAGGAAGAGGTCGGCCTGCGGATCGCGCTTCGACAGCTTCTTGTTGCCGGTCTCGCCGAGGACGAGCGGCATGTGACCGAAACGCGGGATGAACGTCGTGACTCCGGCATCCACCAGCGCCGAGTACAGCGCGAGCTGCCGGGCGGTGGACGGCATGAGGTCTTCACCGCGGATGACATGGGTGATGCCCATCAGGGCGTCGTCGACGGGATTCACGAACGGGTAGAGCGGCACTCCCCCGGCCCGCACGAGCACGAAGTCGGGGAAGGACCCCGCGGGGAAGGTGACGTCACCGCGGATGAGGTCGTCGTAGCTCAGGTCGTGGTCGGGCACGCGCAGGCGCCACGCGGGCTGACGACCCTCGGCGCGGAAAGCCGCCCTCTGCTCGTCGGTGAGGTCGCGGTCGTGGTTGTCGTAGCCGAGCTGCTTCGCGCGTCCGTTCGCCTCGTTGCGGGCGTCGATCTCTTCGGCGGTCGAGTAGCTCTCGTACACCGCTCCCGCGGCGACGAGCTTGTCGAGCACCTCGCGGTACAGCTCGTGGCGCTGGGACTGGCGGTAGGGCGCGTGGGGGCCGCCGACCTCGACGCCCTCGTCCCAGTCGATGTTCATCCAGCGCAGCGCGTCGAGAAGCTGCTGGTAGCTCTCCTCGCTGTCGCGCGCGGCGTCGGTGTCTTCAATACGGAAGACGAGCTTGCCGCCGTTGTGCCGGGCGTAGGCCCAGTTGAACAGGACGGTGCGAATGAGTCCCACGTGCGGCAGACCCGTCGGAGACGGGCAGAAGCGGACGCGGACGTCGGCTCCGGTGGCGGTCGTGGTGCGGGGATCGGGCGTGTCAGACATCCCCTCGATCCTACCGGCGGTACGCGGCGCGCCCCGAGGGCATCGGATAGTCGACGAGCACCTCGGTGAGGACCTCGAGCGCGACCCCCACCGCCGGCACGTTCTCAGCCCCACGGGCGGTGACGACGTGGAGCGTGCGGGCCTCGGCATCCGGAAGCCGAGGGGCGGCGATACCGGTGAGGAGGGGGAAGGATGCCACGGCCATGCGCGGCAGGATCGCGACGCCGACCCCCTGAGCGACGAGGTTCTCGACGGCGATGTAGTTGTCGGTCTCGAAGGCGATGTCGGGGACGAACCCCGCCCGGGCGCAGGCCTCGAGCAGGTGGCCGCGGCACTGGGGGCAGCCCGCGATCCACCGCTCCCCCGCGAGTCGCGAGAGGTCGATCGGGCCCTCGGCGGCCGGGTGATCGACCGGGAGGACGAGCACGGTGTCGTCGCCTCCGACGGTGCGCACCGCCAGTCCCGTGGCCGCGAGGTCGAGTTCGCGGCGGTCGCCGGGATAGCTGTAGGTGAGGGCGACATCGGCGCGGTCCTCTCGGACCGCCACGATCGCCTCGGGCGGCTCGGCCTCGACGAAGCTGATCGAGACTCCGGGGCGACGCGCCGTCACCGCCGCGATGACGCGCGGCACGACGGTGGACGACGCCGACGGGAACGCGGCGATCCGCACGCGCCCCGCGCGCAGGCCCCGGAGTTCGGCGAGGTCGCCCGCCGCGGCATCCAGGGCCGTCGTCACCGCGGCGGCGTGACGCGCGAGGACGCGACCCGCCTCCGTCAGGCGCACGCCGCGTCCGACGCGCTCGACGATCGGCATGCCCGCGCGTCGCTCGAGACGGCGCAGCTGCTGACTGACCGCCGGCTGGCTGTAGCCGAGGGAGCGGGCGGCGGCCGTGATCGATCCGGTGTCGGCGATCGCCTTCACCACCCGGAGGGAGTGGGCGTCGAGGTCGTCGTCGGCATCGGTCATGCTGACACATAAGCAGAGGCGATGGTTCTCATGCAACACCTGCTCTAGTCCAATGGACGGCGGCGCGAGAACCTGGATCCATGAGCAGCCTCGCATCGCGCTTCGCCGGCGGCCGCGACTACCTCGCCGCCTGCACCGTCGGTCTCCCTTCGCGCGACACGGTCGATGCCGTCCGCGCCGACCTGGATGCCGCGGCATCCGGTCGCCCCGATGTCGCTGCCGCGTCGCGCGCCGTCGACGACGCCCGCGCGTCTTACGCGCGCCTGGTGCACTCCCCCGTCGGCGAGGTGGCCATAGCGTCGCAGACGTCGGTGATGGTGTCGCTGATCGCGGCCTCCGTGCCCGACGGTGCCGAGGTCCTCTGCCCCGAGGGGGACTTCTCGTCGCTCGTCGCGCCCTTCGCCCTCGCCGGTCGCGGCGTTCGTCTGCGCACGGTGCCGCTGGTGGGACTCGCCGACGCCGTGACGGACGACACGTGGCTCGTCGCCTTCTCGCTGGTGCAGTCAGCCACGGGTGAGGTGGCGGATGCCGCGGGCATCGCCGCAGCCGCTGCTCGCTCCGGCGCCCGCACGTTGTGCGACCTGACGCAGGCGGCCGGATGGCTGCCGGTCGACGCGACCCTGTTCGACGCGACCGTCTGCCACGCCTACAAATGGCTGTGCTGCCCGCGCGGGGTCGGCTTCCTGACCGTGCGCCCGGACTTCGCGCGTCTGCTGCGCCCGGTGCAGGCGGGGTGGTACTCGGGAGACGATCCGTGGGCGTCGTGCTACGGCACCGGCGGGATGCTCGCGGCGGACGCGCGTCGCTTCGACGTCTCGCCGGCCTGGCAGGCGTTCGTCGGCGCGGCGCCGGCATTGCGGATGTTCGCCGACGCCGACATCACCGAGCTGTACACCCACACGACGGGCCTGGCGGCGCGATTCCGCGCGGGGCTGGGCCTGGCGCAGCCGGAGCGGCCGTCGGCCATCGTCACCTGGCCGGATGCCACGGGTGAGGCGCTCGCGCAGCTGACGGCCCACGGCATCACGGCGTCGGGCCGGGCCGGCCGGGCACGCGTCGCGTTCCACGTCTTCAACGACGTGTCCGATGTGGACCGCGCGCTCGACGCTTTGGGTGCAGAGGGCGAGCGGCGGGCGGAAAGCGCGCACCGCACGCTGACCTCGGAAAACCGGGGCGCAGCGTCCCTCGTCCACCCCTTGACCGGCCTCAGCTACTCGATCTGATCGCTGCAGCCGCGCGCACGCGGTCAGGGTGAGCGCGCGCACGTCTCTCGCACTCCGAGGCGAGAGGACACCGAACATCGCCCGTTCTGCCCGCCGGAGCAGCGCGGGCACCGGCGTGCGTGTCAGGCCGGGCGCACACGGGCGACGACGGCACCCGCGCACACCAGGGCGATCGGCACGAACGCCCACAACGCGAGCCCTCCGTATCCGACGAGGCCGAGGATCAGCCCGGCCAGCACCGACCCGACAGCAGCGGAGCCGGTCATCAGCGTGTCGCTGCGTCCCTGACGCCGCGGGCGCGCAGCGAGCGGCGTCGCTTCGGTGAGCAGGGCGGAACCGGCGACCGTCGCGGCGCTCCACCCGAGCCCGAGCAGCACGAGAGCGACGAGCACGCCCGCCTGCGCCTCGGCGAACAGCGCCGCCGTGACGAGGGCTCCCGCCAGCAGCACCTGCCCGAGCAGGATGACCGCGACCCGCCCGACACGGTCGGCCAGGATGCCGAACACCGGCGACAGGCCGTACATGCCGAACACGTGGAGCGAGATCGTGACGCCGACGGCGAGGGTCACGGCATCCGGTGACACGATGTGCGCCAGGTGCACGGGCGTCATCGCCATCACGGACGCCATGGTCACGTGCGAGGCGGCGACAGCGAGCATCGCGAAGCGCGCGAGGCGCGGTCGGTCGGTCTCGGGCGCCGTGCCAGGCGTCGGCGCCTTCTCGCGGTCGAGTCGCTGGGCGAGCAGCAGCGGGTCGGGCCGCAGGACGAGGACGTACAGGGCGAAGGCGCACGCCTGGGCGAGGAGCGAGAACAGGTAGGCACCGGTGAGCCGCGGCATGCCGATGCTCGCGCCGAGCAGCTCCCCCGGCGCCAGAAGCAGCGGGCCCACGACGCCACCGACCGTGGTCGCCCACACCACCGTCGACAGATCGCGCCCTCGCCGCGCCGTCGAGGAGAGGTCGGTCGCGGCGAAGCGCGACTGCAGGGTGGCCGCGTTACCCGCGCCGATGAGGGCGATGCCGACGAGGAGGAGCGGGAAGGCGCGCGCTGCCGCGGCGACGATGACGAGGGCGATGCCGGTCAGGGCCGCGAGATTGCCGGTCGTGAGCGCGAGCCGTCGACCGCGCCGAGCAGCAAGCCGTGCCAGCGGGATCGCCGTGAGGGCGGCGCCGAGCGTCACTGCCGCGGTCGCGAACCCCGAGAGAGCCTCCTCACCCGACAGGTCGGCGGCGAGGAGAGCTCCGAGCGACAGGGTCGACCCGAACGCCACGCCGCTGAGCACCTGTCCGGCCGCCAGCACCCGCACCGTACGGCGCTGCGTGGCGACGAGGTCGACCGCCGCGGGCGCCGCGGTGTCAGGCATCGCGCGCGGTGTTGCGCAGGATCCCGATGCCCTCGATCTCGATCTCGATCGTGTCGCCCGCGTCGAACGACCCGATGCCCGCCGGCGTGCCGGTCAGGATCAGGTCGCCGGGCAGCAGCGTGTACACCGCCGACGCGTAGGCGATGAGGGCCGGGATGCCGTGGATCATGTCGGACACCGGGCCGTTCTGGCGCACCTCGCCGTTGACCCGCGTGGTGATGACGGCCGCGTCGAGGTCGAGATCGGTCTCGATGACCGGACCCACGGGGCAGAACGTGTCGAAGCCCTTGGCGCGCGACCACTGGCCGTCGGTTCGCTGCAGGTCGCGGGCGGTGACGTCGTTGGCGACGGTGTAGCCGAAGATGTAGTCGTTCGCCCGCTCGGCGGGCACGTTCTTGGCGATGCGCCCGACGACGACCGCCAGCTCGCCCTCGTAATCGGTGTGGGAGCTGAGGCTCGTGGGCCGCACGATCACGTCGCCCGGGCCGATGACCGACGTGTTGGGTTTGAGGAACATCAGCGGTTCCGCGGGAGCCTCGCTGCCCATCTCGGCGGCGTGGTCGCGGTAGTTCTTGCCGATGCACACGACCTTGGAGCGTGGGATCACGGGCGCGAGGAGGGCCACCTCGGCGAGCGGGATGCGCTCCCCCGTGGTGTCGAACCCGGCGAACATCGGATCGCCGGCGAGGACCACGAGCTCGCCATCATCGACGATTCCGTAGCGAATGGCATCCTGGTGACTGAATCGCGCAATCTTCACCGGTTCAGCCTATCCGCGAGGTCCGACACGCGCCGGGGCGATCAACGACCCACCGCGGTGCGGCTTCATGACAGCGCCGCGCCCTCGGCAGGTGAACGCGTGTGCGGGCCCCGCCGAGCACGCATGAACACCATCCCTGTCCATGAACGCGCCGTCACCGTGTTTGCGGACACGGGTCGCGTTCATGCCGCAGTGGCTCGACGACACAGGCTTCGGCCCGCCGACGAAACCCGCAGCACCTCGCGGGAACGACGGAGGGACCCCCGGCATCCGGGAGCCCCTCCGTGAATCGCCGTGGCTTCAGGCGTCGAGGCGGTACAGCCAATCGTGCTTGTCTTCGGCGCGACCGTACTGGATGTTCGTGAGTTCTTCGCGCAGTTCGAGGGCGAGGGTGCCGGTGGGCTGCTCGTCGATGAAGTCGCGACCCTTGAGCGTGCCGATCGGGGTGACGACGGCGGCGGTGCCGCAGGCGAACACCTCGACGATGTCTCCGGATGCCACGCCCTCGCGCCATTCCGTCAGCGAGACGTTGCGCCCCTCGACGTGGTGGCCGCGGTCACGCGCCAGCTGCAGGAGCGAGTCGCGGGTGATGCCTTCGAGGATCGAGTCGGACTGCGGAGTGACGATGGTGCCGTCCTTGTAGACGAACACGACGTTCATGCCGCCGAGCTCTTCGACGTTGCGGTCCTGGTCGAGGAAGACGACCTGGTCGCACTCGTTCTCGTACGCCTCGGACTGCGGCAGCAGGCTGGCAGCGTAGTTGCCGCCGGTCTTGGCCGCCCCCGTGCCGCCCTTGCCGGCGCGCGAGTAGTCCTCGCTGAGCCAGATCGACACGGGCTTCACGCCGCCCTTGAAGTAGGCGCCCGCGGGGCTGGCAATGACGTAGAAAGCCACCTTGTGGGCGGGACGCACGCCGAGAAAAGCCTCTTTCGCGAACATGAAGGGCCGCAGGTACAGGCTCTGATCTTCGCCGGAGGGCACCCACGCACCGTCGACGGCGATGAGCTCGCGCAGAGCCTGCAAGAAGTACGGCACCGGCAGCTCGGGAAGCGCCAGGCGGCGGGCCGACCGCTGCAGACGCCGTCCGTTCTGATCGGGGCGGAACGTGTGCACCGATCCGTCGGCGTGACGGTAGGCCTTGATGCCCTCGAAGATCTCCTGCCCGTAGTGCAGGACGGCCGCGGCCGGATCGAGCGAGATGGGGCCGTAGGGCGAGACGCGCGGGCGGTGCCATCCGCCGCGGACCGACCAGCAGATGTCGACCATGTGGTCGGTGAAGCTCTGTCCAAAGCCGGGGCTGGCGAGAATGGCATCGCGGTCGGCGTTGCTCTTGGCCGCGAGGTTGCGGGTGACGGAGAAGTCGAGCGGGTCGAGTCCGGTGTCGGGGTCGGTGTCGATGGTGGTCATCTGGGGTCCAAAACTGTTCGTTGCACGGGGGTGATGCGGGCCGATCGGTCCAGGTTACGCCTGGACGCGTTCGGCGATGGCGTCACCGACCTGCGCGGTGGTGCGGGCGCCGGCGCGGCTCGCGATGTCGTCCTCGACCGCGCGGGTGACGCGTGCGGCTTCGTCGGTGAGCCCGAGGTGATCGAGCAGGAGGGCGACGGAGAGGATCGCGGCCGTGGGGTCGGCCTTCTGGGTGCCCGCGATGTCGGGCGCCGATCCGTGGACGGGCTCGAACATCGAGGGGAACGCGCCGTCGGGGTTGATGTTGCCCGATGCGGCGAGGCCGATGCCTCCGGTGACGGCGCCGGCCAAGTCGGTCAAGATGTCGCCGAAGAGGTTGTCGGTGACGATCACGTCGAAGCGGCCCGGGTTCGTGACCAGGAAGATCGTTGCCGCGTCGACGTGCAGGTAGTCTACGTCGACCTCCGGGAACTCGGATGCCACGGCATCCACGATCCGCTTCCACATGCCGCCCGCATGCACGAGCACGTTGGTCTTGTGTACGAGGGTCAGCTTGTGACGTCGCCGCTCGGCGAGAGCGAAGGCATATCGCACGACACGCTCGACGCCGTAGGCGGTGTTCACGGACGTCTCGTTGGCGACCTCGTGCGCCGTGCCGCGGCGGATCGAACCGCCGTTGCCGACGTAGGGGCCCTCGGTGCCCTCGCGGACGACGACGAAGTCGATCTCGCCGGGCTCCGCCAGCGGGCCGGTCGCCCCGGGGTAGAGCTTCGACGGGCGGAGGTTGACGTAGTGGTCGAGCTCGAAACGCAGCTTGAGCAGCAGACCGCGCTCGATGTTCGCGTCTTTCAAGCGGGGGTCGCCGGGGACCCCACCGACGGCGCCGAGCAGGATGGCGTCGTGCGCGGCGATCGCGGCGAGGTCGTCGTCGGTGAGGGTGTCACCGGTCTCGAGGTAGCGACCGGCGCCGAGGGAGAACGGCGTCTTCTCGAACGACACATCCGACGCGGCGGTGACGGCGTCGAGCACCTTCACGGCCTCGGTGACGACCTCGGGACCGATGCCGTCACCGGGAATGACGGCCAGCTTCACGACACGCGACATCGCTCTCCTCAGAGCTCGGGGCACGTCACTTCTTGGACGTGCTGCGGGTTCCTCCCAGGGTAGCGGCAGCGATCAGTCCGGCCAGGACGATCAGACCCGCACCGATGAGCGCGGTGACCACGACGCCGGAGTCGAAGGCGTGCGCCGCCGCCAGGCGCAACGACTCCGCCAGGGCGGGGTCGTCGAGCGTCTTCGACACGGCCACGGCCCCGGCGAGGGTCTCGCGAGCCGCCTGTGCTGCGGCGTCGGGCAGACCGGCGGGCAGCACGAGCTGCGTCCGGTAGAACGCGGCGAGGATTCCGCCGAGGACCGCGGTGCCGAGGACCGCGCCGATCTCGTACGCCGTCTCGGACACGGCGCTCGCGGCGCCCGCCTTGGCGGGCGGGGCGCTGGAGAGGATGAGCTCGTTCGACACGGTCTCGGCCGCTCCGATGCCGATGCCGAGCAGTCCGAAGGCCACGATGAGCAGCACGAGATCGGCGGTGGAGAAGGCGACCATCACGTAGGCCACGACCGAGAACGACAGCGCGATGGGTACGACGATGCGCGGGGCGAAGCGCTTGGCGACGGGCACGATCGCCAAGCCGGACACGATCATCAACACGAGCCCGGGGAGGAGGGCGAAGCCCGCGACCATCGGGGAGAGGCCGACGACCAACTGCAGGTGCTGCGCGACGAAGTAGAGGAAGCCGACGAGGCCGACCACGCTGAGCAGGTTCACCAGGATCGCGCCCGAGAAGGTGCCGCGGCGGAACAGCGTCATGTCGAGCATGGGGCTGATGAGGCCTCTCTGCCGCCGCACGAACAGCCAGCCGAAGACGATGCCGACGACGAAGAGCACGGGGGCGAGCGAAAGGGGTCCCTCGACCGCGAGCTTCTTGATGCCGTAGACGATCGGCACCATCGTCGCGAGCGAGAGGACCACGCTCATCGGGTCGAAGCGGCCCGGTGCCGGGTCGCGGCTCTCGGGCACGAAGAACGGAGCGAGGACCAGCAGCGGCACCAGGACCGGTACCGCCATGAGGAACACCGAACCCCACGAGAAGTGCTCGAGCAGGAAGCCGCCCACGATCGGTCCCAGGGCGGCACCGGCCGAGAAGCCGGAGGCCCACACGGCGATCGCGAACCGCCGCTGGTCGCGGTCGCGGAAGATGCTGCGCAGGAGCGACAGGGTCGACGGCATGAGCATGGCGCCGAAGACACCCATGAGTGCGCGCCCGGTGATCAGCAGCGCCGCCGTCGGGGCGAATGCCGACAATGCGGACACCGCGGCGAAGCCGGTGGCGCCGATGAGCAGCATGCGGCGACGGCCGAAGCGGTCGCCCAGCGTGCCCATCGTGACGAGCAGGCCGGCGAGGACGAGCGGGTAGACGTCGATGATCCACAGCTGCTCGATACTCGAGGGCTGCAGGTCGAGGGCGATCTCGGGAAGGGCGAAGCTCAGCACCGTGTTGTCGACCGAGACCAGCAGCACGGGCAGCATGAGCACCGCCAGCGCGAACCATCCGCGCCAGCCGGCGCGGGGCACGTTGATCTCTTGAGTGGGCAACGACGAGGTGAGCATGGTTCCGTTCCGTTTCTAAACCGTCCAGCCGGTATAGTAACAGATGAGCCGACCCGCCCACCAGTACGATCGAGGAGCCATGAGCCGCCCCCCACTCGCCCGCGACGCCGTCCTCGACGCGTTCACCCGCATCCTGGTCGACGACGGGGAACGCGCGGCCACCATGGACGCCACCGCCCGCACAGCGGGGGTGTCGAAGGGCGGGCTGCTCTACCACTTCAGCTCCAAGAGCGCCCTCGAGTCGGCCCTGGTCGAACGCCTCGAGCGTCTCGCCCAGGAAGACGTCGCCGAGATCGAAGAGTCCGACGAGGGCGTCGTCGCCGCGCACCTCCGCTCCTCCCAGAACACCGGCTCACCCCTCGACGTGACGATCCTCGCGGTGTCGCGCCTCGCACAGAACGGCAACGACGCGGCATCCGCTTCTCTCCGCCGCGTCCGTGAGCTCTGGGAAGACAGCCTCCGCGCGCACACGCGGGACGAGACCGCCCTGCAGATGGTGCTGCTGGTCAGCGACGGCCTCTACTTCAATGCCGTGCTCGACCTCAACGCCGTGCCCGGACCGACGCTGGAGGGCGCCGATCTCGACGCCCTCATCGCCCGGGTGGTCGCGGCGACCACCTGACGTAGGTCGCTTTCCGCGAGGACCTTTCTCACTTTCGCACGGCTCGACGGCCGCACGAATGGCTTACGCCGGCGTCTCTTTGGCTGACTCGATACGCCTCAGCTCCGCGAGCGCGGCAACGTCTCCGACAGAAGACACCCCGTCGTCCACTACCTAGAGATGCGAACGACAGGGTGCCGAGCCTTTGCTACTACTGTCGGCGAATAGGCCCCTCAGGTCCGAGGACGTCGCAGTCTGGCCAGGGCAACGATGCCCCCGCCGACCAACAGCACGCCCCCAACGCCCCCGAGGGAGCCCACGATGACATCGCTCGAAAGCGTGACTACTCCGACCGTGAGGAAGACCACCCCAAGGATGATGAGCATCACGCCGATGAAGCGAGAAGTGTTCACAGTCAGCCCCTCCTGAACCGGGCGGTGGAGTTCCAGAGATCCTTGCAAGGACCGATCAGGGCGGCACCCCCATTGAAAGCGCCGCCAAGAATCGCCATCCAGTTGCGGCCTGCAAGCCCACTCGCCAAGGCGAAACCACTCCCAGCGAGCCTCAGCTGACACTGCCCGAGCAGCGCCCTTTCGCGAGCGGTCAAATTTGGACCCAGCGTAGTGTAAACCGCACGACCGGTCGACGGGTCTGTATAACAGCCGACCGACGACGAACAGTATTGCTGAGGGGCGGGAGCGCCCCACTGGGCCGAGGCCGTGGACGCCGGTACCAGCGAAGCCGCCACGATGGACGCGACGACAAGGCCGGCCCGCAACCGCCGGCGCAGGCGGCAGGGGATGTGCGAGATGGTTCGACCACCGGGGACGCTAATTCACGATAAGAATTTTGACGCTTCATGGAGGCAGGCTGGCAGTTGCTGACGTGTCCCCCGTTCGGTGGACAATCGCCGCATCCCGCAGAAAATCAGGGTAGACAGAGGTGATCTCCGCGAAGGTTCTGCAAAACCTCACCTGACGAATCGCCCTGCCAGGAAGTTAGGGTCCTCCTACGGCTACCCAGCGCAACCAAACAGCACGTCGATCCCCGCGCGGACGTTGCGCAGTACTACGGAAACCAGCCCCTTCTTGGAAGGCCGCTTCTGCGGGGGCACGTGACACGCCGCACACGCGTGACGGATGTGTCGAGAGGGGGCCGCCGCAGCGACCCCCTCCCCCACGACCTTCGGTCGTCAGTCCTCGATGATGTCGATCTGTCGGAACAGGTCGGCGCCGACGGCCTCGCGCATGGCGCCGAGGATGTCGTCGGGCACCGGCGAGTCCACCGTGAGCACGGAGAGCGCACGGCCCGTGGCATCCGGAGCCGCCACCTGGAGACCTGCGATGTTGATGCCCGCCTCGCCCAGCTTCTGGCCGTAGATGGCGACGATGCCGGGGCGGTCGGCGTAGCGCATGACGAGGTGGTGCTTCTCGATGGGCACCTCGATGTCGTAGCCGTTGATCGAGACGACCTTGGGTACCATGCGGGTCCCGGCGAGCGTACCGGCGACCGTCAGCGTGGAGCCGTCGGCCAGGGTGCCCCGCAGGATCGTGATGTTGCGGTACAGCGGGCTCTCGGCCTCCACGACCAGGCGCGCCTCGACGCCGCGCTGCTCGGCGAACAGCGGGGCATTCACGTACGACACGCTCTCGCTGACGATGCGGCTGAAGTAGCCCTTGAGCGCCGCGAGCCGGTAGACGCTGACGTCGTACTGCGCGAGCTCGCCGCGCACCTCGATGTCGAGGCTCGTGAGCGCGCTGTCGGCAAGGCCGCTGAAGAACTGACCGAGCATCTCGACAAGGGCGATACCGGGACGCACGAACGGATCGATCGCGCCTCCGGCGACATTCACGGCATCCGGAACGAGGTCGCCCTCGAGAGCGAGCTTGACCGAGCGGGCGACCGAGACGCCGGCCTTCTCTTGCGCCTCTTCGGTGCTGGCGCCGAGGTGGGGGGTGACGACGACGTTCGGCAGATCGAGCAGCCGGCGCGCGGGGCCGTCCTCGGCGGGCGGCTCCGTGGAGAACACGTCGAGACCCGCCCCGGCGATCTCACCGGTGGTCAGCGCCTCGAAGAGCGCGTTCTCGTCGATGAGTCCGCCGCGCGCGACGTTGATGACGTACGCGGTCTTCTTCATGCGACGAAGCTGCTCGGTGCCGATCATGCCCGTGGTCTCGGGCGTCTTCGGCATGTGGATGGTCACGAAGTCGCTCTGCTCGAGCAGCTCGTCGAGCGAGACGAGCTGCACGCCGAGCTGCTGCGCACGGGCGGCCGTGACGTAGGGGTCGTAGGCGATGACACGCATGTCGAACGCCTGCAGGCGGGCGGCGATGAGCGCGCCGATGCGGCCGAGACCGATGATGCCGATCGTCTTCTCGAACAGCTCGGTGCCCGTGAACGAGCTGCGCTTCCACAGGCCCTGTGCGAGCGAGGCATGGGCGGCCGGGATGCGACGCGCGAGGCTGAGCACGTGACCCACGGTGAGCTCGGCGGCCGAGATGATGTTCGAGGTCGGCGCGTTGACGACCATGACGCCGGCAGCGGTGGCCGACTTGATGTCGACGTTGTCGAGTCCGACGCCGGCGCGTGCCACGACCTTGAGCGACGGCGCGGCCGCGAGGGCCTCCGCGTCGATCTGGGTGGCCGAGCGCACGAGCACCGCGTGCGCGTCGGCCAGGGCCGAGAGCAGCGCGGGGCGGTCGGTCCCGTCGACGTTGCGCACGTCGAAGTCGGGGCCGAGCGCGTCGATCGTGGCGGGAGAGAGTTCTTCGGCGATGAGCACGACGGGCTTCGTCACGGATGCGTCCTTCGAAACGGTGCTGGGGACTGGCGCGCACCGCCGCGCATCACCGGCGCGAGCCGGGCGCGCGGCCCGTGCGGGCCGTCTGCCAGCCTAGCGCGGAGGCGACGACCCCTCCGACCGCGTGTCGGCCGGCGACGGATGCCCTGCCCCGGCGCCGCCGGGCGCGCAGCGACAGAGCATCTCACTGGCATCTCGTCGGCAGCCTGCAACCGACTCGTCAGCGAGATGCCGTCTCGCGCCGCGGGAGGCGCGCTCAGCCCCCGTACAACCCGTACGACGTCGTGCCGTAGCCCACGATGGCGAGCCAGAATGCGGCTGACAGGGTCAGACCGGCGAGCAGCACGATGGCGAACTCCCCCACACGGCGCCGCCCGCCGATCGCGAAAGCGACTCCGAACGCGACGAGTGGGAACACGATCGGAAGGATGTAGACGAACCAGCCCAGGCCGTTGAGGCCGAGCGGCCCGTTGACCTGCTGGATCAGCAGCGCAACGGAACTCCACACGACGTAGGCGTAGAACAGCCCGAAGATCCCGGCGATCGTGACGACCAGCCAGGTGGGGAGGAGGCGCGTGCGTGCGACGTCGCTCATGCGAACGCTCCCAACGACAGGAAGGGCCAGGGAACGAGCAGCACGATCCCGAGGATCAACAGCAGGAACCGCTGCCAGGTTCGCCAGCTGCGCGTGAGCACGAGCACGGCGACGAACCACGCGATCGGCGCAAGAGTTGCGCCGACGGTGAGCGCGATGACGGTCACCGACGGGATGGGCAGTCCCAGTCCGCCGAGACGGAGTCCGGCGATCAGCCAGCCGATCGCGAAGAGCAGACAGGTCGCCGCGACCATGCCGATGCCCACGAGACCGACGTTGCCGAGGGGCGCCGCGTGTCCGGCCTCCTTCTCGTCGACGGCGGGCTCGATGTCGGATTCCGGATGCCGATGCCCCGGTGACTCTTCCGAAGCGCGCGGTCGATTCGGCTCGGGCGCAGACTGCAGGAGTTCAGGCTCCGCCGCCGCCGGGGTATGGACGCGCCCCGGTAGCGGGTCGGCGACCTCCGATGCCGAGGCACCGGCGCGGCCGGGAACGTGCTTCTCGCCGACGTCGAGCGTCGGATCGTCGTCGCCGCCCCACGAAAGGGCGTCGTCATCGCGCGGAGTGCTCACGCGTCCACGCTAGCGGCGCTCCCCCGCGGCCGACGCGCGCCCCGCCGAGCGGGTATACGCCCGGAATCCGATCGCGACGCGACCGGCGGGAACCGTGAACGCCCCGCGACCCCAGGAATCCCCCGACGCCGTTCACCCCCGTGAACCACGAACGCCCCGCGGCCGGAGCCACGGGGCGTTCGTGAGGAGAGGACTCAGCGCGCGGCCGAACCCTCGACGTAGTCGCTGTCCTGCTGCTTCCACGCGAACAGACCGCGCAGTTCCTTGCCGGTCGCCTCGATGGGGTGACCCTGCTCCTTCTCGCGGAGCTCGAGGAACTCGGTGGCGCCGTTGTCCTGGTCGTCGATGAAACGCTTCGCGAACGCGCCCGACTGGATGTCGGCGAGGACGGCCTGCATGCTCGTCTTGACCTCGGGCGAGATGACGCGGGGACCCGAGACGTAGTCGCCGTACTCGGCCGTGTCGGAGATCGACCAGCGCTGCTTGGCGATGCCGCCCTCCCACATGAGGTCGACGATGAGCTTGAGCTCGTGCAGAACCTCGAAGTAGGCGATCTGCGGCTGGTAGCCGGCCTCGACGAGCGTCTCGAAGCCGTACTGCACCAGGTGGCTCATGCCACCGCAGAGCACGGCCTGCTCGCCGAACAGGTCGGTCTCGGTCTCTTCGGTGAAGGTCGTCTTGATGACGCCGGCGCGGGTGCCACCGATGGCCTTCGCGTACGAGAGGGCGGTGTCCCAGGCCGTGCCCGAGGCGTCGCTCTCGACGGCGATGATGTCGGGGATGCCGCGGCCGGCGACGTACTCGCGACGCACGGTGTGGCCGGGGGCCTTGGGGGCGACGAGGATGATGTCGACGCCCTCGGGGGCGTCGATGTAGCCGAAGCGGATGTTGAAGCCGTGCGCGAACGCCAGCGTCTTGCCCTCGGTGAGCTTGTCCTTGATGGAGTCGGCGAAGATCGAGCGCTGGTGCTGGTCGGGCGCGAGGATCATGATGAGGTCGGCCCACTCGGCGGCGTCGGCGACGTTTCGAACCTCGAAACCGTCTTCCTGCGCCTTGGCGGCCGACTTGGAGCCGTCCTTGAGCGCGATGACGACCTCGACGCCGGAATCGCGGAGGTTCTGCGCGTGGGCGTGGCCCTGCGAGCCGTAGCCGACGATCGCGACCTTCTTGCTCTGGATGATCGAGAGGTCGGCGTCGTCGTCGTAGAAGATCTCTGCCATGGGGATGTTCTCCTTGGATTCAGGTCCCTGAACGTGTCGAAGGGACCGGGGGTGTGTGGACGAGTGGAGTTCGGGGCGTCGGACCCTTCGACAGGCTCAGGGACCGACGTGGTTCACGGTGTCGGCCCCGTCGACAGGCTCGGGGACCGACGTGGCTCAGCCGCGGAGGACGCGCTCGGTGATGCTCTTGCCGCCCCGGCCGACGGCGAGAAGGCCCGACTGCGCGAGTTCTTTCACGCCGAAGGGCTCGATGGCCTTGAGGAACGCATCGACCTTGCCCTTGTCGCCGGTGATCTCGATGACCATGGCGTCACTGGCGTAGTCCACGACCGAGGCGCGGAACAGGTTGACCACCTCGACCACGTTGGAGCGGGTGGCGTTGTCGGCGCGCACCTTGACCAGCACGTGCTCGCGCTGCACGGATGCCGCGGGGTCGAGCTCGACGATCTTGATGACGTTGATCAGCTTGTTCAGCTGCTTGGTCACCTGCTCGAGCGGCAGCCCCTCGACATCGACGACGACCGTGATGCGCGAGAGCCCGGGCACCTCGGTGGGACCCACGGCGAGGGATTCGATGTTGAAGCCGCGCCGCGCGAAGAGACCGGCGACGCGGGTCAGCAGACCAGGTTTGTCCTCCACCAGGAGGCTCAGCACATGCCTCGACATCTCAGTCCTCCTGCTCGTCGAACGTCGGCGAGTGATCGCGCGCGTACTGGACGTAGCTGTTGCTGACGCCCTGCGGGACCATCGGCCACACCATCGCGTCGGCGCTCACGACGAAGTCGATCACGACCGGGCGGTCGTTGGTGTCGAGGGCCAGCTGGATCGCGGCGTCGATCTCGTCTTCCTTCTCGACGCGGATGCCGAGGCATCCGTAGGCGTCGGCGAGCTTGACGAAGTCGGGGATGCGACGCGTGCCGTGACCCGTGTTCAGGTCGGTGTTCGAGTGGCGTCCGTCGAAGAACAGCGTCTGCCACTGACGCACCATGCCGAGCGAGGAGTTGTTGATGATGGCGACCTTGATGGGGATGTCGTTGATGACGCAGGTCGCGAGCTCCTGGTTGGTCATCTGGAAGCAGCCGTCGCCGTCGATCGCCCATACCGCGCGCTCGGGCTGGGCCACCTTGGCGCCCATCGCCGCGGGCACCGCGTAGCCCATGGTGCCGGCGCCGCCGGAGTTGAGCCACGCGTTGGGGCGCTCGTACTTGATGAACTGCGCCGCCCACATCTGGTGCTGGCCGACGCCCGAGGCGTACACGCCCTCCGGGCCGGTCATCTCGCCGATGCGCTGGATGACCTGCTGGGGCGAGAGCTGCCCGTCGGTCGTGGGCGCGTAGCCGAGGGGGAACTCCTCGCGCAGGCCGTTGAGGTAGGTCCACCACTCCGAGTAGTCGTGCGGGTGCTCGGTGTCTGCCGCGCGGAAGGCGGCATCGAGGTCGATGAGCACCTCGCGCAGATCGCCCACGATCGGAACGTCCGCGACGCGGATCTTGGAGATCTCGGCGGGGTCGATGTCAACGTGCACCACCTGCGCGTGCGGCGCGAAGAGCGCCGCCTTGCCGGTCACGCGGTCATCGAAGCGGGCGCCGAGCGAGACGATGAGGTCGCTCTCCTGCAGGGCGAGCACCGCGGGCACGGTGCCGTGCATGCCGGGCATGCCGAGGTGCTGCTCGTGCGAGTCGGGGAACGCACCACGCGCCATGAGCGTGGTCACGACGGGCGCACCGGTCGCCTCGGCGAGCACCTTCAGCTCGGCCGACGCGTTGGAGCGGATCGCGCCGCCGCCCACGTAGAGCACGGGCTTCTTCGACGTCGCCAGCAGCTGAGCTGCTGCCTGGATCTGCTTACCGTGCGCCTTGGTCACCGGGCGGTAGCCGGGTAGGTCGATCTTCGGCGGCCAGATGAAGGGCGCCTCGGCCTGCTGCGCGTCTTTGGTGATGTCGACCAGAACGGGGCCGGGGCGGCCGGTCGAGGCGATCTCGAACGCCGCGGCGATCGCGCCGGGGATCTCCTCCGCCGACTTCACCAGGAACGAGTGCTTGGTGATCGGCATCGTGATGCCCACGATGTCGGCCTCCTGGAAGGCGTCCGTCCCCATCAGGGTCGAGAATACCTGACCCGTGATGCACACCAGCGGCACCGAGTCCATGTAGGCGTCGGCGATCGCCGTGACGAGGTTGGTCGCACCGGGACCCGACGTCGCGATGGCGACACCGACCCTGCCCGAGGCCGCGGCGTAGCCCTCGGCCGCGTGGCCGGCGCCCTGCTCGTGGCGCACCAGGATGTGACGGACGTTCTCGTCGTCCATGAGCGGGTCGTAGACGGGCATGATCGCACCGCCGGGCAGACCGAACACGTCGGTCACACCGAGCAGATCGAGCGAGCGGACCACGGCCTGCGCGCCCGTCATGACGGGCGCCGGTGCGGTGCGAGCGGGCGGCCGGGGAATGGCCGCGGTGGGGGAATCGATGGACATGGGAGTACCTCGAGAACCAGGAGAGGGTGAGAAGGGGACGGCCGTCAACCCGTGACCGCGCCCTCCGCGGCGGAGTGCACGAGCTTGGAGTACTTGGCCAGAACGCCACGGGTATAGCGCGGGGGAAGCGGTTCCCAGCCGTTGCGGCGGGAACTCAGCTCGGCGTCATCGACGATCAAGTCGAGAGTGCGAGCGGCGATATCGACCCGTATCAGATCACCATCGCGCACGAAGGCGATAGGACCTGCGTCCACCGCTTCGGGAGCTATGTGGCCGATGCAGAGGCCGGTTGTGCCGCCTGAGAATCGACCGTCCGTCAAGAGTAGTACATCTTTTCCGAGACCCGCGCCCTTGATGGCCGCGGTGATGGCGAGCATCTCACGCATACCGGGACCGCCCTTGGGGCCCTCGTACCGGATGACCACCACGTCGCCCGCGGCGATCCGGCCCGCTTCGAGGGCGTCCATCGCCGCGCGCTCGCGCTCGAACACCCGCGCCGGGCCCTCGAAGACGTTGCCGTCGAAGCCCGCAGACTTCACGACCGCGCCCTCGGGCGCCATCGAGCCGTGCAGGATCGTGATGCCGCCGGTCGCGTGGATCGGGTTGTCGAACGAGTGGATGACCTTGCCGTCGACGGGGTCGGGGCTGAGATCGGCGAGGTTCTCGGCGAGCGTCTTGCCCGTCACCGTGAGGGCGTCGCCGTGCAGCAGGCCCTCGTCGAGCATCGCCTTCATGATGACGGGGATGCCGCCGTGACGGTCGACATCGTTCATGACGTACTGACCGAACGGCTTCATGTCGGCCACGTGCGGCGTCTTGTCGCCGATGCGGTTGAAGTCGTGCAGGTTCAGCTCGACCTCGGCCTCGTTCGCGATGGCCAGCAGGTGGAGCACGACGTTGGTCGAGCCGCCCAGGGCCATGGCCAGGGCGATGGCGTTCTCGAAGGCCTCTTTGGTGAGGATGTCGCGCGTAGTGATGCCCTGGCGCAGCAGATTGACCACGGCCTCGCCCGAGCGGTGCGCGAAGTAGTCGCGGCGGCGGTCGGCCGACGGCGGGGCTGCCGACCCGGGGAGGCTCAGACCCAGCGCCTCGGCGACGGATGCCATGGTGTTCGCGGTGTACATACCGCCACAGGCACCCTCACCCGGAGCGAAGGAGCACTCGATGCGCTTGAGGTCGGCCTCGCTCATGCGGCCCGCGAGGCACGCTCCGACTCCCTCGAAGGAGTCGATGATCGTGATCTCTTTCTCGGTGCCGTCGGAGAGCTTGACCCAGCCGGGGGCGATGGAGCCCGCATAGAGGAAGACGCTCGAGAGGTCGAGGCGAGCCGAGGCCATGAGCATGCCGGGGATCGACTTGTCGCAGCCGGCCAGCAGGACCGAGCCGTCGAGGCGCTCGGCCATCATGACGGTCTCGACGCTGTCGGCGATGACCTCGCGCGACACGAGCGAGAAGTGCATGCCCTCGTGACCCATCGAGATGCCGTCGGAGACGGAGATGGTGCCGAACTGCAGCGGGTACCCGCCGCCGGCGTGCACGCCCTCTTTGGCGCCCTGCGCCAAGCGGTCGAGGCTCAGGTTGCAGGGGGTGATCTCGTTCCAGCTCGACGCGATGCCGATCTGGGGCTTGTCCCAGTCGTCATCGCCCATGCCGACGCCGCGGAGCATGCCTCGCGAGGTCGTGGCTTCGATGCCATCGGTGATGACGCGACTGCGGGGCTTGATGTCGAACTCGCCGGTGTTCGGATTGTGCGGTGCGGGCATCCTCGAAGTCTATTGCGCACGCGCGACCCGCCGATGCGCCACGGACGATGAACGACGGATTAATCCGAGTGTGCAGGACGGTCGACGGGCGAGCGCCGCGGGACGGCGAACGCTCCGGGCGTCACCCGCTGTGCGCGCGGCGGAGTCGCGCGACGGCCTCCAGTACGGCGACGAACGCGTCGATGTCGTCGACCCGCAGGCTGGCCGCCGTCTCACCCCCGCCGACGCGGACGCCGAGGTCTTCCGCTCCGAGCGAGCGCAGCGCGTCCTCATCGGTCACGTCGTCGCCGGCGAAGAGCACAGCTGACGCCCCCACGCGGTCGCGGAGCCGCGCGATCGCGGAGTCCTTGCCCTCGTGACGGAACGCGAACTCGAGGATGTCGTGACCCGTCCGCCGACGCCAGGTCGGCGCCGCGCCCGCCACCAGCCCATCGACGAGCTCGCGCACCGCGCGGGCGGTCTCGGCATCCGCGGTGCGCGTGTGGACTCCGAGCCCGTACTCCTTCGGCTCGATCCACACGCCGCCCATCCCGCTCGTGCGGGCCGTCACTTCCTGCTGCAGGCGGTCGCGAAGCGCGAGGTCGGCGGTGTCGTCGGGCGTCGACTCGACGCCGGCGCCGGGAACCCAGAACTGCGCGCCGTGCGAGCCGGCGAGCCACACCGGCGAATCGTCGGTGTGCTCGGCGATCTCGCGAAGGTGACCGAGCGAACGCCCCGAGACCAGCGCCACGACGGTTCGCGGCAGCGCCGAGAGCTCGTCGATGACGGCGCGGGCAGCCGGGGTCATGCGCGCCGACATCGGCTGGTCGACCAGCGGCGAAAGCGTGCCGTCGAAGTCGAGGGCGACCAGCAGGGTGTCGGTGGTGGCCGCAGCCTCCACGGCGGCGTCGGCGGCGGTCATCCGGCATCCCTCTCGTCGTCGGCATCGGCGTCGGGGTCGACGGCCTCGACCTCGGCGGCACCCGCGGTCGACGGGCGGTCGTGGAACGCCGACAAGGCTTCGAGGAAGCCGCGCGACCAGTCCTCGACGTCGTGTTCGCGCACGCGCCTGCGCAGAGTGCGCATGCGACGGCCCTGCTCGGCCGCGGGCATGTCGATGGCGCGGATGACGGCATCCTTCAGCCCGTCGATGTCGTGAGGGTTGATGAGCAACGCGCTGCCCATCTCGTCGGCGGCCCCGGCGAACTCGCTGAGCACGAGCACTCCGCGATTGTCGATGCGGCTCGCGACGTACTCCTTGGCGACGAGGTTCATGCCGTCGCGCAGCGCGGTCACGAGCATGACGTCGGCGGCGAGGAAGAGCGCCACCATTTCTTCGCGGGGATAGGACTGATGCAGGTAGCGGATCGCGGTGTGGGTCGTGGAGTCGTAATCGCCGTTGATGCGCCCGACCGTCATCTCGATCTCATCGCGCAGCTGCATGTACGCGTCGACACGCTCGCGGCTGGGACTCGCGACCTGCACGAGGGTGGCGTCCTCGACGCTCGCGCGGCCGTCCTCGAGCACTTCCCCCCACGCCTTCAGGCGGTGTCGGATGCCCTTGGTGTAGTCGAGCCGGTCGACGCCGAGCAGGATCTTGCGGGGGTTTCCGAGACCCTCGCGGATCTCTTTCGCCCGCTGCTGGATCTCGGGGCGCTGGGCCATCTCGATGTACGACTCCGCGTCGATCGAGATGGGGAACGCCTTCGCGAGTGCGACGCGGGTGCCGCCGTCGCCGTCGGGGACGAGGATGCCGCTGGCCTTCGTCTCGTACCGCAGCTGCCGTCGCACGGCGCGGGCGAAGTTGCCGGCATCCGCCACCCGCTGGAAGCCGATGACATCCGCGCCGAGCAGCCCCTCGAGCACCTGCTTTCGCCACGGCAACTGCGAGTACAGGCCGTACGCGGGGAACGGGATGTGGTGGAAGTACCCGATCGTGAGGTCGGGACGCTGCTCGCGGAGCAGCTTCGGAACGAGCTGCAGTTGGTAGTCCTGCACCCAGACGATCCCGCCCTCGGCGGCGACCTCCGCGGCTGCGTCGGCGAACCGCTTGTTGACCTTGACGTAGGCGTCCCACCACGCGCGCTTGTAGGTCGGCGGGGAGATGACGTCGTGGTACAGCGGCCAGATCGTGTCGTTCGAGAAGCCCTCGTAGTAGAGCTGCACGTCGGCGGACGACAGCGTGACGGGCACGAGGTGCGTCCCGTCGAACTCGAAGGGGTCGACGTCCACGTCCGCTTGGCCGGCCCACCCCACCCACGCGCCCTCGGCGCGGCGCATGACGGGCTCGAGAGCGGTCACGAGGCCCCCGGGCGAACGCCGCCACCCCTCTCCGTCCGGGGTGCGGTCGACGGGCAGTCGGTTCGCGACGACGACGAAATCGGCCTGGGTCACAGGTCCTCCTCGGGGATCTTCCTCAGGCTAACAGCGGGCCTCCCGACCACACGGGGGGTAGACGCCGAGCGCTCCCGGCACCAGGGCGGTAAACGCCAGTCCTTTCGAGACAGGGCGCGTTGCGGCGTGTCTCGGCAGGGATCGCGTTTATCGGCGGGGGTGGGGCGCCTGTCAAGGCGCGGCATCCGGGACTCGGCCTCGGTAAGTTGGGCGCATGCGCCAGTACATCTTCGGAACGGGTCTCCTCAGCGCCATCACCGGCGGCGTCACGCTTCTTCGGGCGCTGCGAAACGATGAGCCCTTCATGTGGCGCACCGCGCTCGCGTGGCTCAGCTGGGGCATCACCCTGGCTCTCGCCGTCGGTGCGGTCGTCGACACACGTCGCGCCCGCCGCGGCAACGTGATCTCCGGCGACTCCCCCGTGTCGAAGAAGCAGCAGAAGCTGCTGAAGAAGCGTCTCGCGCGCTGATCCGTCGCGACGATCGGATGCCACGGCCTCGGGGCCGTGCAAAACGTTCGTCCGCGTGCGGGCCGAGGGCGCGGAGACCACGGGGACTCCGCGAGAGCACCCGGCGCGGTCCGGCCGGAACCGGCGATCTCGACGCGATCGGGTGATCTCGTCGCCCGGTGGTGCGGCGCGTGTCTCAGCGGGTGAGGATGAGCGCGTCGCCCTGACCGCCGCCGCCGCACAGGGCGACTGCGGCAGTGCCGCTCCCCCGTCGCACGAGCTCGTGGACGGCGTGGACGACGAGGCGGTTGCCCGAGGCACCGATGGGGTGCCCGATCGCGATCCCTCCGCCGTGCGGGTTGACGACGTCGTCGGAGAGTCCGAGTTCAGTCTGGGAGCGGGCGACCACCGCGCCGAACGCCTCGTTGATCTCGACGAGGTCGAGGTCGGAGGCCGAGAGCCCCTGCTTCTGCAGCGCCTGGGCGATCGCGCGGGCGGGCTGGTCGTGCAGCGAGTTGTCCGGGCCGGCGACCTGCCCTGCGGCACCCACGACGGCCAGGACGTCCCAGCCGTACTGCTCGGCGACCGCGCGGGTGGTCACGACCACCGCGGAGGCGCCGTCGGAGATCTGCGAGGCGTTGCCCGCCGTGATCGATCCGCCCTCCGCGAAGGCGGGGCGTAGCTTCGCCAGCGTCTCGACGGTGGTGTCGGCGCGGATCCCCTCGTCTGCGGTGACGACGACCGGGTCGCCTTTTCGCTGAGGGATGCCGACGGGCACGATCTCCGCGTCGAACAGACCAGCGTCGCGCGCCGCGGCCGCGCGCTGGTGGGATCGGGCGGCAACGGCATCCTGCTGCTCGCGTGTGACGCCGAATCGGGAGTTCGCCCGCTCCGTGGACGCCCCCATGCTCTCGCGGTCGTAGACATCGGTCAGACCGTCATACGCGAGATGGTCGAGCACCTCGACCGAGCCGTAGGCGTAGCCCCTGCGGGAATTCATCAGCAGGTGCGGGGCGCGGGTCATCGACTCCATCCCGCCGGCGATGACGACAGAGGCGTCGCCGACCCGGATCATGCGCGCCGCGTCGATGACGGCGGTGAGTCCCGACAAGCACACCTTGTTGACCGTCGCCGCGTGTACGTCCCAGCCGACCCCGGCCGCGATGGCCGCCTGTCGGGCCGCATTCTGACCCGCGCCCGCCTGCAGCACCTGCCCCATGAGCACGGCGTCGACGCGCGCAGCGGCTACGCCCGCCCGCTCGAGGGCACCGTCGATCGCGGCCCCACCGAGTTCGACGGCCGTCAGCCCCGCGAGCTGTCCGTTGAGCCGGCCCTGCGGGGTGCGTGCGGCGGCCACGATGACGATGTCGTTCTCGGTGTTCATGCGGTTTCGATCTCCTCGGTGAGTCTCACGGTCAGCGGGGGCTCGGTGGCATCCCGCACCTCCTCGACGCTCACCCCGGGGGCGAGCTCCACGAGCACGAGTCCATCCTGCGTCACATCGATGACGGCGAGGTCGGTGATGATGCGGTCCACGACGCCCCGGCCGGTGAGGGGCAGCGAGCACGTGTCGACGATCTTGGGGGAGCCGTCTTTGGCGACGTGCTCCATGAGGACGATCACGCGCGCCGCGCCGTGGACGAGGTCCATCGCCCCGCCGGGGCCCTTGACCATCTTCCCGGGGATCATCCAGTTCGCCAGATCTCCGGATGCCGACACCTGCATCGCCCCGAGGATGGCGGCGTCGATCTTCCCGCCGCGGATCATGCCGAAGCTCAGCGCCGAATCGAAGAAGGCGGCGCCGGGCAGGGTGGTCACCGTCTCTTTGCCGGCGTTGATGAGGTCGGCATCGACCGCCTCGTCCGCCGGGTAGGGGCCGACGCCGAGGATGCCGTTCTCGGAGTGCAGCACGACGGTCACCCCCTCGGGCACGTGATTGGGCACGAGGGTCGGCAGGCCGATGCCGAGATTGACGTACGCGCCGTCGGCGAGCTCGCGCGCCGCACGGGCGGCCATCTCGAGGCGGGAGAGGGGCATGTCAGATCTCCTTCGCGTTCATCGTCGTCCGGGTGCGAGGTCGTTGATCCCGCGGAAGGGACCGATATCCGCTCACCGCGCTCCCCCGCTCACCGTGCGCTTCTCGATGCGCTTCTCGACCTCGCCGACCTCGACGATGCGGTGGACGAAGACGCCGGGCAGGTGAACGGCATCCGGGTCGATCTCTCCGGGCTCGACGAGGTGCTCGACCTGCGCGATGCAGATGCGTCCCGCCATCGCGGCGAGGGGGTTGAAGCTGCGCGCGGCCTTGCGGAAGACGAGGTTGCCGTGGCGGTCGCCCTTCCACGCGTGCACGAGGGCGAAGTCGGTGGAGATCGCTTCCTCCAGCACGAAGTCGCGGGGCTCGCCCCGTACGTCGAAGCTCCGCACGTCTTTGGCGGGGGATGCCACGGCGATGCCGCCTTCCCCGTCGTAGCGGCGGGGAAGGCCGCCCTCCGCCACCTGCGTGCCGACGCCCGTCTGCGTGAAGAAGGCGGCGATGCCCGCGCCGCCCGCGCGCAGCTTCTCGGCGAGCGTGCCCTGGGGGGTCAGCTCGAGTTCGAGCTCGCCCGACAGGAACTGCCGCTCGAACTCCTTGTTCTCGCCGACGTACGACGACGTCATCTTGCGGATGCGGCCCGCCCCGAGCAGGATGCCGAGGCCCCAGTCGTCGACCCCGCAGTTGTTCGACACGACCGACAGATGGCGCGTCCCCTGCGCGAGGAGCGCCTCGATGAGGGCGATGGGGTTGCCGGAGAGACCGAATCCCCCGACGGCAAGAGACGCCCCGTCGGGGATGTCGGCGACGGCGTCGGCCGCCGACGGCCAGGTCTTGTCGATCACGCGCACTCCTTCGAACAGCGGTACTCCCATGTTGCGCCGCCTCCTGCGGCCGCACGTAGCCGCATCTTGCGATGTGGATGCCACGCCGCGTAGCGTCCACATGGTGGACACCCCATCCGGATCGCCCCCTCGAGCCGGGGTGCCCGGCGCTCAGGTCATCGCCCGCGCCGCGCACCTGCTACGCCTGGTGACCGCGGCGGGTGACGGCGGCGCGAGCGTCGGCGAGCTCGCGGACGATGCCGACCTGACCCGCCCGACGGCGCATCGCCTCCTCACCGCGCTGCGTGCGGAGGGACTGGTCGATCGTGACGACGCCTCCGGACGGTGGCTGCCGGGGCCGGAGCTGTATCTCATGGGGAGCGTCGCGGCATCCCGATTCGACATCACCGCCACCGCGCGCGACATCGTGCGCTCGCTGGCCGTTCGAACCGAGGAGAGCGCGTTCCTGTCGGTGCGGCGCGGCGACGAGACCGTCTGCCTCGTCCGCGAGGACGGGAGCTTCCCCATTCGCTCGTTCGTCCTGTCGGAGGGGGTGCGCTTCCCGCTCGGCGTCGCGTCGGCCGGACTGGCGATCCTCGCCTTCCTGCCGCCCCAGGATGTGGACGCCTATCTGGAACGGCATCCGGAGCTGGTGGAGCGGTGGGGGGCGTCGCACTCCCCCGCGCGCCTGCGCACGCGCATCGCCGATACGAAGGCCCGTGGCTACGCGGTCAATCCAGGGCTCATCGTCGAGGGAAGCTGGGGTCTGGGTGCGGCGGTGTTCACGCGCGCGGGCGATCCGCAGTGGGCGCTGAGTCTGACCGGAGTCGAGTTCCGGTTCGGCGGTGAGCGCCTCGCCGAGCTGGGGCGCGTCCTGTTGGCGCACGCGCATCAGCTGTCGACGCGGATCGCCGCGCGATCGTGACCTCCCGCGTTTAGATACCTTCGGTATATACCTGCGGTATGCTTTTCCCATGACCCGCGACGACGACCTGCAGACACTTCTACTCGCGGTGCACGCCCTCACGCGCATCGCGGCCATCGACACCCAGAACGACGCCCCGGCGGCGCAATGGCGCACGCTGACGCTCCTGCGCGACCACGGACCGCAGCGGCTCGGCGATCTCGCGACCCTGAGCCGGGTGACCCAGCCGGGTATGACGCGGCTGGTGCATCAGATGGATGCCGCGGGCCTCGTCGAGCGCGCCGCGCACCCGAGCGACTCGCGCGTCAGTGTGATCCGGGCGACGGATCAGGGTCTCGACGCCCTCGCGGGCTGGTTCGAGCAGTTCCGCGCCGCGCTCGCCCCGCACGTCGCAGACCTGTCGGAGTCGGAGTGGGAGGCGGTGAGCATGGCAGCTACCGCGCTGTCGTTGCGCGTCGGGCTCGTGCCCGTTGCCCCCGCCATCGGATCGACCGCGAACGACAAGGAGGTCGTCCGGTGAGCACGGCTACCGCAGCACCCCGCATCTGGCAGCAGCCCGCTCAAGTGTGGGCTGTCGCGTTCGCGTGCGTCGTGGCATTCATGGGCATCGGTCTGGTCGATCCGATCCTGCCCGCGATCGCCGATTCGCTCGAGGCGACACCGGTCGAGACCGAACTGCTCTTCACAAGCTACCTCGTCGTGACGGGCTTGGCGATGCTGGTGACGAGCTGGATCTCGAGCCGCATCGGCGCGAAGGCCACACTGCTGGTGGGCCTCGGCCTCATCGTCGTGTTCTCCCTCTTCTGCGCGCTCAGCGGCAGCGTCGACGCGATCATCGGCTTCCGCGCGGGCTGGGGTCTCGGCAACGCCCTCTTCATCTCGACCGCCCTCGCGACGATCGTGGGGGCGGCGTCGGGGGGAAGCTCCGCCGCGATCATCCTGTACGAAGCCGCGCTCGGCCTCGGCATCGCTGTGGGGCCGCTGCTGGGCGGCATCCTGGGTGAAGTGAGCTGGCGGGGCCCGTTCTTCGGCGTCGTCGTGCTCATGGCGATCGCGTTCGCGGCCGTGATGGTTCTTCTGCGCGGCCCCTCACCCGAGCGCACTCCCCTCGCCTTCAGCGCGCCGTTCCGCGCTCTCGGCCGCCCGGCGCTGGCGATCCTCGCCGCGACCGCGCTCTTCTACAACATCGGCTTCTTCACGTTGCTGGCGTTCTCGCCGTTCCCCCTCGGTTTCGGCGCAATGGGCATCGGCCTGACGTTCTTCGGCTGGGGACTGGGGCTGGCGATCACCAGCGTCTGGGTCGCTCCCCTGCTGCTGCGGCGCCTCCGGCTCACCACCGTGCTGCTCATCGCATTACCGCTCCTGGCCCTCGACCTCGTCGTCGCGGCGCTCGTCGTGTCGTCCGCGGCCGCCCTGGTCGCGTGCATCGTGGTGGGCGGACTCGTTCTCGGCGTCGTCAACACCGCGCTCACCGAAGCGGTGATGGAGGCGACCGACCTCCCCCGGTCGGTGGCATCCTCGGCGTACTCCGCCGTGCGTTTCCTCGGGGGTGCGGTCGCTCCCCCGCTCGCCGCGGTGCTGTGGCACACCTACAACGCCAGCGTGCCGTACCTGATGGCCGCGGCGGCCGTCGTGATCGCGACCGCCTGCATCCTGTTCGGGCGCCGGTTCCTCACGCACGTCGACGGCGCGCACGCAGATGCCGCAGACGTCGGAGCCGCGGTGCTGGTCGGCGACGCGGCCTGACCGCCGGCCCGCGGACGTCCTCCGGACGGCGTGACGCACGGGAGGCGCCGAGTACCGACACCCCGATCGAATTCGATCGGGTGCGGCACTCGGCGCCTCTCGCGTCAGCGGGTCAGCCCCAGATGGAGGCGAGACGCTCGGCCGTCGGCACGGGCGCCACCTCGTCGAGGTCGTCGAGGGTCATCGGCTCGAGCTTGCTGAATCCGCGGTCGCCCTTCGTGCTCTCGGATGCGCCGACCTCGGAGAACGAGTAGTAGGGCGAGACGCTGCCCGCGACCGAGGTGGTGTCCATGGCGAGGCCCGACCAGGTGCCGTGGAGCGAGTTCGCACCGATGACAGGCTGACCCCCCTCGTAGACCGGGTAGCGGAGCTGCCCCGTCTTGCCACCGACAACGAGCGTGTTGCGGAACTCGCCACCGCTGTTGTTGCCCGCGATGATGCCCTGATTCGTCGACTGGAACACCGCCGAATCCTCGATGACGACGTCGGTGATGGTCCCGTCGCCCGAGGTGGTGACGAACTGGATCGTGTCCGTGTGGGCGCTGGATCCGCGCGCTTTGTAGTGCGGTGCGGCGTACAGCCCCGAGAAGGTGAGCCCGGCGATGTCGTACCCGCCGGCGGACTTCACTTCCATCCGGTCGTACCCGGCCCCCTCCGCGGCTTCGGTACCGGCCACCACCTCGATGACCTGGGTGTCTCGAACACCCCCGGCGCCGTTCGCGGTGATCAGCAGCGTGCGCACGGTCGTGTAGCCGAAGCCGACGGCATCCACATTACGGAGCATCACGGAGGTGTCACCGAAATCGATGCCGACGATGGACACGCCGCGGAGGCCGACGAACGCAACGCCCTTGTCGCCGGCGGTCTTGACCGAGCCGACACCGTCGCACGGCGTCACAAGGATGCGTGAAGCACGGTTGGCATTACCGACGTCCTGGATGACGCCCTTCGCGCTGGACCCCGCGCCGTTGCCACCCGTGATGGTGCCCGGGGTGACGCAGACTGCCACGTTGTCGGAGGTCTTGGACTCCGTCGCGATGGCCGCGGAGATCGCGGCCCACGTCGGCTTCACCTCGACGACGCGCGCCTCTTCGATGCGCGGCGTGTTCTCGGGCCAGTGCGTGCCGTCGGGTCCGACGGTGCTGACAGGGCCGGCGGGGTCGGGCGCGGGCACACTCGGCTCGACGGGAGTCGGCGTGGGTTCGGGTGTGGTCGGCTCCGGATCCGTCGGCTCGATCGGCGGCGACTCGGGACCGGATTCGATGATGGGTTCGGCCGTGAAGGCGATGTCGACGAGGCCGCTTGCGGTCTGTCCGATGGTGGGGTACCCGGCCGAGGCCTTGTACACCCCGGCCTTCGCGGGCGTGACGATGCCGTTGGTCGTCTTCGCCTCGGCGAAGAAATTCTCGATGGCGGGCATGCGGCCGTCGTTGTCGAGCACGCTGACGGTGTACGTGACATCCGCCTCGAGGTCGAGCGCGACCGGCACCGTTCGCCAGCCGACCGCGGCCACCGGATTCACCGGGACCTGGGCGAGAAGAGCGCCGGTGGCCGACCAGACCGATGCGCTGACGACACCGGAGTTGGACGCGTTCTGATAGAAGCGCACCGCCGAGAGCGAGCCCGATTCGGCGGGCGAGAACGTGAAGCCGACTTCAAGGGGACCGGAGACCGGCATGGCGGGAACCTGCGGCCGGGCACTGTCGGGGAGGAGCCCGACGGGACCGGTGACGGCGGCGACGCTGGGCGTTGCGCTCCCGGCGACGAGGGCGGCGGCGACGGCGACGGTGGTGACCAGCAGGGTGCGTCGGTGGCGGGCGGACGGACGGGACGGAACACCGGAGGCGGCGTTGAGTTCCATGGGCGCATTGTGCTTTCGGCTCGTGCTCAGGGTGCGCATTGATTTTCGCTACGCCCCGCGGCGGGTGCAAATGTCAGGACCGCTGCGGTGCAGCAAAGCCGACCATATACCCCGCCCATTACGGGGTGATTAAAAATGGACCGCGCTCGCCCGCCATTTCATCTCTCCGCGGTTGACGCGTCACCGCTTCGACGGTGGCAGTGGGGCGGAGAATTCGGCGTCCCCGCGCAGGAAGCGAACAGTCGTCCGCGCGGCCGTCCCCCGATCCGTCGGGCCTGCATCCACACGAGGCGGGAAATTTCACGATTGACAGGGAGTCGCGAGGTGCAAGATGATATCGGTAACTTTGCCCAGGTCGCCGGATTCGTCATTTCCGCGCTCCCGCCACAAGTGCTCCCTCGGAAATGACGGCCGAACGCCCGATGAATAGACCGGGTATCTCACCGCACGGCCGACTCCGTCGCGCCGGAAGAATAACGGAATTCCTCGTCGATGACGGCTGTTCCGCCACCCGCGGCGGTCAGGGAGCTCCGGCGATGTCGGCCGCGCGGCGAACGAGCACGTCCCATAGCTGAGGGAATCGCGCGTTTCCGCCGTCTGTCGACCCGGAGGAGGGCGTCCCGGCATGCGGCGACCTGCGCCGGCTCGACGTGGCGACGAGAGTGCATCGGCAACTCGGAGCGCGTCGGCGGAACGACTCAGCCCCCTCCCGCACAAGAGTGAGGAAGGGGGCTGAGTGGGTGGTGCACCCCCTGGGACTTGAACCCAGAACCCACTGATTAAGAGTCAGTTGCTCTGCCGATTGAGCTAGAGGTGCGTTCCGTTCGGCCCGAAACTGACGTTCCGAACCGAGGGATTACGTTACCAGGCGTGACGTGAGGGCGCCAAATCGGCCGCGTGTCGACCGATATCCTTGAGCCGTGTCCCCGATCGAAGCGACGCCCCCGACCCTCACCGACGACCTCGCCCTCGCGCTCCGCCTGGCCGATGCCGCCGACGCCGTGTCGATGCAGCGCTTCGACGCGGCCGACCTCCGCATCGACACCAAACCCGACCGTACGCACGTGACCGAGGCGGACCTCGCCACCGAACGTGCGATCCGCCGGATCCTGGATGCCGAGCGGCCCGACGACGCGGTCCTGGGCGAGGAGTACGGCTCCTCCGGCGACACGGCCCGCCGTTGGGTCATCGACCCGATCGACGGGACGCACAACTACATGCGCGGCATCCCGGTGTGGGCGACGCTCATCGCCCTCACCGTCGACGGCGTTCCGCAGGTCGGCGTCGTGAGCCAGCCGGCCATCGACCGCCGATGGTGGGCTGCCGTCGGCCAGGGCGCCTGGACCACCACCGCGTCGGGCGAGACGCGTGGCATCCGCGTCTCGGCGGTCGATGAGCTCAGTGCGTCGAGCATCAGCTTCCAGAGCATCGAGCAATGGGACGGTGTCGACCTCCTGCCGACTCTCGAGAGGCTCACGCGCGCGGTCTGGCGCGACCGCGCCTACGGCGATGCCCTGCCCTACATGTGGCTCGCCGAGGGTCGGCTGGAGCTCGTCGCCGAGTTCGACGTGAAGGAGTACGACATCGCCGCAATCGCCCCCATCGTGCGGGAGGCGGGTGGGCGCTTCACCGCCTTCGACGGCTCGGACCGCCTGGACGCGGGATCATCGCTCGCAACGAACGGCACCCTGCACGACGATTTCTTCGCTCTCCTGCACGGCGAGGACTCCCGGTGATCGGCCCGCGTCGGCGTGCGACCTCCGCTGCGACCGTGGTCATTCTCGCCGTCATCGTGCTCACCGCCTGTACCAGCACCACCCCCGAATCCGCGCCGAGCGTCGCCGCGTCGGCCTCGGGCCCGGCTGTCGATGCGCCTCCGACGACGGCGACACCCGCGTCGGAGACGCCCGACCCGACGTGCGAGAACATCATTCCTCAGGCGACCGCCGACGACTTCAAGAGTCTGGGCTGGGTCTCGCAGCAGGAGCCGTTCCGCCTCGGAGGGACGGCGCTCGACGAGGGCATCCAGTGCAAGTGGGGCGATCAGAGGATCGCGTCGGACCGCGTGCAGATCTTCGGATGGGCGCCGATCGACGCCGCCACCGCGGCCACCGCTCAGAAGGAGCTCGTCGCCTCCGGCTGGAAAGTCGAGGTCGACGACAACGGCACCTACGTCACCGAGAACCCGGAATGGCTCGGCGGGCGCGGCGTCGACGGCTACGGCCTGACCTACCTGTTCGGTGACGGCTGGGTGAAACTGGCCGACACGCGGCAGAGCCTGATCCTCGTCGACGCCCCCCGCTGACCCGTCCGAACGGATGCCGATGACCCGGCGTCACCGGTACGGGTTCGCCGCGGCGGCATCGCGCGCTGCCGCGAAGCCCTCGTCCCACGCGTCGCCGCGCGCTTCGAGCCCGCGCCAGAGCTCGTCGGCCCGCAGGACGCGCTGGGCGAGGGCGACCCAGTCGCTCCAGCCGGCCTCGACCGGGATGTCGTCGCCACGGCCCACGGCCCGCCAGCGCGCCGCCTCAAGCACCGGTTCGAGGCGAAGGGGTCCGATGTCGATACGAGAGTTGCGCGGGTCGGGCATCTCCTGACGCTAGCCGGTTCACTGATCGCACGGGATTTTCCTGGACCGCCCGTTCGGCAAGAGCGCCCCCGAGCCTGACACCGCACCGTCCCGCCGCGATCGCGTCGAGCTGCACCGGACGCAGCGTAGGCTCGACCCTCGTGGCTATCGGCTCGACCATTCACACCTTCACGGTGCAGCTCTCCGACGTCGATCGCGGCGTGTACGACGAACTGCAGCTTCGTGTCGCCCGGCATCCGTCCGAGACCGCTCCGTACATGTTGACGCGCGTGCTCGCCTATTGCCTCGAGTACGAAGAGGGAATCGGCTTCAGCGAGGGCGTCGCCGCCACCGACGAGCCCGCGGTGATGGTCAAGGACATGACCGGCGCCCTCGTGGCGTGGATCGAGGTCGGAGCCCCGGATGCCGCGCGCCTGCACACCGGCAGCATGAAGGCCGAGCGGGTCGCCGTCTACACCCACCGCGATCCCGGGAAGGTGGCCGCGCCCTGGGCGGGCAAGCGCATCCACCGCGCCGACGAGGTGCTCCTGCACAGCTTCGACTCCGGCTTCATCGAGCGGCTCGCCGAGGGCATCGAACGCCGCAGCACGGCCACCCTGACCCGCACCGACGGGCGCGTGTACCTCGACCTCAACGACGTCTCCGGCGAGAGCGACATCCACACCCGCAGCGCCGCGGGCTGAGCGCGGCCACCGCTGGTGCCGACGGCACCGTCCTCGGGCGGTGGCACTCCGCGAACGGCCCGACGGTCGGGTCGCCCCCGGTGCGACGGCACGGACGGCCGAACGAAAGAAGCCCCCGCTCTCGCCGAGACGGGCGGGAGCAGGGACTTCGTCGTGCAACTCTTCGTGACAACGGCTCGTGGAGCTGGGGGGAATCGAACCCCCGTCCAACGCTGGGTCTCCGCGTTTTCTCCGGGCGCAGTCTGTGCAGACGTTCTGCTCGGCTCCGACCTTTGTCACAGACACCTAAGTCGACAAGCCCAGCCTGGGAAAAGTCCCGCGTGACGTCCAGACGCCGTCACGCAGCAAGACCCCTAAATGACGCCAGGATCCGTGGCGGGGTCGCACACGGTCTGACGGACTATCGGGCTCGCTTAGGCAGCGAGGGCGAAGTCAGTGCGCTTAGCATCGGCACTTATAGTTTTGCGGGGAGCGTTAACGAGTTAACCCCACATCCTCGGCCCGCTTCTCGCGGGTTCGCAGGCGCTGTCGAAACCGATCAGCCCCGGGAACTCCGTGAAGGAGCGGCCGTTGTCACGCTGTTGAGTTGCCACCTCGGGTGCCGAAGCATCCGAGTATCCCAGTCTACAACGGAACACGGCCCGGGGTGATTCCCGCTGACGGTCGCGCGGGGGCCGTCGCGTAGGCTCACCGCATGAGCGACGTCGTCATCACCGTCCGGGGCGAGAGCAACGCGCGTGTGCGCGCCGAAGAAGCAGCGGTGCGGGTCACCGTCACCACCGACGGCCCGTCGCGCGGCCCCGTGGTGGAGCGGGCGCAGGAACGGGCGTCGTCCGTGCAGGACGGCCTCGTGGCGCACCTGCGCTCCGGAGAAGTATCGGAGTGGTCCAGCGCCCGCGTCTCGGTGTGGTCCGACCGGCCCTGGAACAACGAGGGCGTACAGCTCCCCCTGGTGCATCACGCCAGCGTGGAGCTGTCAGCGACGTTCACCGATGCCGGGGCGCTGTCGTGGTGGCTCGGCGACGTCGCCGAGTCCGACGACGTTCAGGTCACGGCCGTGGAGTGGCGGCTCTCCCCCGACACTCGCGCCCGCGTCGAGCGCGAGGTGGCTGCCGAGGCCGTGCACGTGGCCGTCGAGCGCGCTGCGGCCTACGCGGACGCGCTGAACCTGGCATCCGTCGCCGCCGTCGAGATCGCGGATGCCGGCCTTCTCGGCACCCGCCCGCAGCCTCCGGCGCCGATGGGCGCCCGCCTGATGGCCGCGAGCGATGCCGGAGGCCCCTCGTTCAGCCTGCAACCGCCGGAGATCGTGGTGACCTCGGTCGTCGAGGGGCGCTTCCGCGCCGAGTGAGCGACGGGGCCTGCGGCCCGCACCGCGGCGAGCGAAAAGGAGTGGTCCCCGCGCCCGCACGCGATCGGAGGTCAGTCTCCCAGGCGGTTCTTGGTACGCATCGCGCGCTCCGCCTCGCGCTTGTCTTCGCGCTCGCGGATCGTCTGGCGCTTCTCGAACTCGCGCTTGCCCTTGGCGACGGCGATCTCGACCTTCGCGCGACCGTCGAGGAAATACAGACGCAACGGCACCAGCGTGTACCCGCCCGCGGAGACCGCGTGCGAGAGCTTGACGATCTCTTCCTTGTGCAGGAGGAGCTTTCGGGTGCGCTTGGCGGAGTGGTTGGTCCAGTGCCCCTGGGAGTACTCGGGAATGTGCACGGCGTCGAGGAACGCCTGCCCGCCGTCGATGTAGGCGTAGCCGTCGGTCAGATTCGCGCGGCCCTGCCGCAGCGACTTGACCTCGGTGCCGGTCAGGATCAGACCCGCTTCGTACGTCTTCTCGATGGCGTAGTCGTGACGCGCCTTCTTGTTGGACGCGATGAGCTTCTCACCTTGCTCACGAGGCACGGTGCCACCTCCTCATGATCATGGGCACACAGAGCCTTACAGACTACCTCACGCGACAGGCCGGCTCCGCACGGGGCGGCGGACGATCAGGTGCGCAGCCACCGCCGGATAGCGAAGCTGGCGCTGAGCGCGGCGAGGACCACACCGAGTACGACGATGACCGGGATGACGATGGCGACGTCGCCGACATCGACCCACGACGTGATGAAGCCGATGCGGTCCCGCAGATACTGATTCACTCCGACGCCCACGATGGCCCAGACCGCGACGCTCGCGAGCGCCGAGCCCACGAGAGCCGCGATGACACCCTCGACGACGAACGGCGTCTGGATGAAGCGGTTGGACGCACCCACCAGGCGCATGATGCCGAGCTCCCGTCGCCGGGCGAATGCGGACAGCCGGATCGTCGTGGCGATGAGCAGCACCGCGGCGATCAGCATGAGCGCGGCGATCCCGACGGCGACGTAGGTCGCGACCGTCAGCGCTTGGAACAGCGGTTCGAGGTACTGCAACTGATCGGTCACCTCTTCGACGCCGGTCTGGCCGCTGAACGCCTCGGTGATGACGTCTGACTGGCGCTGGTCGACGAGGTTGATGTTGAACGTGGCGTTGAACTGATCGGCCGTCACCACCCCCAGGATCTCCTCCGGCAACTGCTGCTGGGCGTCGGCGAAGACCTCGTCGCTGGTCTGGAAGGTGTAGTCGCGGATCAGTGGCGCAAGCGCCTCCCCGTCGAGGGTCGCGCGCACCGTGTCGATCTGCTCCTGCGTCGCCGGTTCGCCCGACGGACAGGTGTCCGTGTTCGACGACGACGCGCACATGAACACCGCCACCTGCGCCCGGTCGGCCCAGTACGACTGCATCTTGCCGATCTGCATCTGCATGAGCATCGCCGCACCGACGAAGGTCAGCGAGACGAAGGTGACGAGGATGACCGAGATCACCATCGAGGCGTTGCGTCGCAGGCCCGTGAAAGCCTCCGACAGGATGAGCCCGAGTCTCATGTCGTGGGCCCCACTTCGTTGCTGCTGTCTGTCTTCTTGCCGAGACCGAGGCGGTCCGCGAGTCCGAGCTCATCGACCTGGGGCGTCGTGACCGGGATGAACCCGGTGTTCGTCCCCGGCTCACGCGGCTGGCGAGGGGGCTCATCGGTGAGGGCTGGGGCGTCGGGTACCGCCGCAGAGGCGGAGGCCGCGGCATCCGAGGCCGGTTCCGCGGCCGGCGCGGGCGCGCCATCCGGGATCCGCTCCGCACGCGGCGCGGGCGCGGCGTCGGGTGTCGGCAGGGGCTGCAGAGGACCGGTGCGACCGGTGACCTCGCGCTGTACCTCGAGCACGGCCGAGAGGGCGGCCACAGCAGCCGCACCCTTCTCGACCTCGGGCGTCAGACGCGGGATGCTGGCGGTGTCGCCGTAGCCGCCGCCGCGCTCGTCGCGCACCATCTCGCCGCCGCTCAGTTCGATCACGCGACGCTGCATCTGGTCGACGAAGCCGGCCTCGTGCGTGGCCATGACGACGGTCGTGCCCCCGGCGTTGATGCGGGCGAGCAGCCGCATGATGTCGGTCGACGTGCCCGGGTCGAGGTTTCCGGTGGGCTCGTCGGCGAGCAGCACCTGGGGGCGGTTCACCAGGGCACGCGCGATAGCGACGCGCTGCTGCTCACCCCCCGACAGTTCGTGCGGCAGACGCTTCTCTTTGCCGTCGAGGCCGACGAGGGCGAGCACCTCGGGCACCGCCTGCTGGATGAAGCCGCGGGACGAGCCGGTCACCTGCAACGAGAAGGCGACGTTCTGGAAGACGGTCTTGTTGGGCAGCAGTCGGAAGTCCTGGAAGACCGAGCCGATCTCGCGACGAAAATACGGCACCTTGCGGTTCGACAGCGTGCGCAGGTCGCGGCCGAGAACGACGACGCGGCCCTCACTGGGCGTCTCCGCCCGCAGGATGAGCTGCAGGCACGACGATTTCCCCGACCCCGACGCGCCCACAAGGAAGACGAACTCCCCGCGCTGCACCTCGAAGTCGACGGCGTTCAGGGCGGGCTTCGCGGTGCCGCGATACCGCTTGGTGACGTTCTCGAACCGGATCATGGCTCGATGAGCCTAAGCGCGGGCCCTGAGCAGGCCGTCAGGACGCGCCGTGTCGCGGAACGAGAGAACCCCGTGGATGCCGGTGTGCGCGGCATCCACGGGGTTCTCGTCGGAGGGAGGAGGTGTCAGTCGTCGTCTTTGCGCTTGCGCCAGCGGATACCGGCGGCGATGAGTCCATCGAGATCGCCGTCGAAGACGACGGCGGGGTTGCCGACCTCGTAGCCGGTGCGGAGGTCCTTCACGAGCTGCTGGCCGTAGAGGAAGTAGGAGCGCATCTGGTCGCCCCAGCTCGCGGTGATCGTGCCGGCGAGCTCCTTCTTCTTGGCGGCCTCTTCTTCGCGCTTGAGCAGGAGCAGGCGCGTCTGCAGCACGCGCATGGCGGCGGCGCGGTTCTGGATCTGCGACTTCTCGTTCTGCATCGACACGACCAGCCCGGTGGGAAGGTGCGTGATGCGCACGGCCGAGTCGGTCGTGTTGACCGACTGACCACCGGGGCCCGACGAACGGAAGACGTCGACACGGATGTCGCCCTCGGGCACCTCGACCTCGACGGCTTCTTCCATGACGGGGATGACCTCGACCGCGGCGAAGCTGGTCTGGCGCTTGTCGGCCCCGCCGAAGGGGCTGATGCGCGCGAGGCGGTGCGTGCCGGCCTCGACCGACAGCGTGCCGTAGGCGTAGGGCACATCGACCTCGAAGGTCGCGGACTTGATGCCGGCGCCCTCGGCGAACGAGGTGTCCATCACCTTCACGGGGTACTTGTGACGCTCGCACCAGCGCAGGTACATGCGCAGCAGCATCTCGGCGAAGTCGGTGGCGTCGTCGCCACCCGCGCCCGAGCGGATCGTGACGACCGCGGAGCGCGGGTCGTACTCGCCGTCGAGGAGGGTCTGCACCTCGAGCTGACCGATCACGTCTTTCAACGAGGCGAGTTCACGACGGGCCTCGTCGGCCGACTCTTCGTCTTCCATCTCGATCGCGAGTCCGACGAGCACCTCGAGGTCGTCGAGGCGCTGCTCGATCTCGGAGACGCGCTTGAGCTCCGCCTGTCGGTGGCTCAGACGGCTGGTGATCTTCTGAGCGTTGTCGACGTCGTCCCACAGGTTAGGAGCGCCGGCCTCTTCGCTGAGTCGAGCGATGTCGGCGGTGAGTGCGTCGACGTCGACCACGGCCTGGATATCGGCGAAGGTCGAGCGCAGCGCCTGGATGTCGGCGGTCAAATCGAGTTCGAGCATTTGGTATCGAGCCTATCGTGGAGACGGTGACAGCCGACTCTCCCCGGAACGTGCTGGTGCGCTTCGCGCCGATGATCTACGGACCCACCCTGCTCTTCGCGATCGGCGAGGGCGCCGTCATCCCCCTCATCCCCGTGATCGCCGACCGTCTCGGGGCGGATGTCGCCCTCGCCGCCCTCGTCGCCGCAGCCCTCGTCGTCGGGCAGCTGTGCGGCAACATCCCCGCCGGATGGGCGGTGGCACGCTTCGGCGAGCGCATCACGATGGGCGTTGCCGGGATCGTCGTCCTGGGCGGACTGATCGGCATCGTCTTCGCCGCCTCGCTGGCCGTCTTCGCCGCCGCGGTATTCCTCATCGGCTTCTGTGCGGCGGCGTTCGCCCTGGCCCGGCACTCCTTCATGACCACGCGCGTTCCGCTCCGCTTCCGCGCTCGGGCGCTGTCGATGCTGGGGGGTACCTTCCGGGCCGGGATGTTCGTCGGACCGTTCATCTCGGCGGCGTTGCTGGGCATCTTCGGCGACGAGACGGCATCCATCGTCTTCTTCGCCGTGTGCCAGATCGCTGTGATCCTGCTGGTGTTCCTCGGACCAGATCCCGAGAAGGCGGTTCCGGTGCGGGCAACGGCCGGGTCACGAGCCCGCAGTGACGCGGCCGACGACAGCGGCGAGCCCGTCACGAGTGCGATCCCCGTACATCCGCGCGCCGGTGTCTTCCGCACGATGTGGCGCTTTCGGGGCGTGCTGGCGCGCCTGGGACTCGCGGCGGCGTCGCTGTCGGCTGTTCGCTCGGCCCGTCAGGTGGTGCTACCGCTGTGGGGCGTGTCGCTCGGTCTGGATGCCGGGACGATCGCCGTCGTCGTCGGCGTCTCCGGCGCGATCGACTTCGCCCTGTTCTACGCCAGCGGGCAGGTCATGGACCGCTTCGGTCGGCTGTGGGCGGCGCTGCCGGCGATGATCCTCATGGGCGCCGGGTTCATCGCGCTGTCGTTCACGCACGATCTGGGCTCCGCAGCCATGTGGTACGCGATGTTCGCCGCCGTCCTCGGTGTAGGCAACGGCCTCTCCAGCGGCATCCTGCTCACCCTCGGCGCCGACATCGCCCCTCCCACCGAGCCCGCCGCGTTCCTCGGGTCGTGGCGCACGCTCACGGATGCCGGGGGCGCAGTGGCGCCGCTCATCGTGTCGGCGCTCACGGCGGTGGCCTCGCTCTCGGTCGGGGTCGGGGCGATGGGCGCGATCGCGGTGCTCGGTGCCATCGGCTTCATCCGGTGGGTGCCGAGATACGTGCCGCGCACGCGGTGAGTCGGCCCGATGGCACCGAAAGGGGCGACGCGCGCGTCACCATCCGCTAGCCTCCCTCCAAAGCAAGTTCACAGGATGGAGATCCCCCCCATGTCCCAATCCCGAGCTCCACTTCGCACAGGCATCGCCGCCCTTGGCGCCGCCGCCTTCATCGCCGCGTTCGCAGTAGCGCCGGCAGGCGCCGCAACGGCCGCGACGCCCACCGCCTGCGGCAACCTTTCTGCACCTTCGCTGACGAAGGTGCAGGCGTGCATCGCGTCGATCGATCCCGCAATTCACCTCAAGGCGCTCCAGAAGATCGCCGACGAGAACGACGGCAATCGCGCGGCGACCACGAGCGGATACGACTCCAGCGTCTCCTACGTCGCGGGCGTCCTCGAGAAGGCGGGCTGGAAGGTGTCGTACGACGAGTTCGACTTCTTCGTGTCGCCGCCGCCGACCCTGCAGCAGACCTCGCCGACCGCGGCCGACTACGACTCGCTCGAGTCTGCCGGTACCGGTTACGGGTCGGTCACGGGTGACGTCGTCGCCGTGGACACCGCCCTCGCGCTTCCTCGCGACCCGGTGACGAGCGGTTGCGAAGCCGAGGACTTCGCCGCCTTCCCCGAGGGCGCGATCGCGCTCGTGCAGAGGGGTACGTGCTCCTTCCGGCAGAAGGCGCTCAACGCCGAAGCCGCGGGAGCCGTCGGCGTCATCATCTTCAACCAGGGGAACACGCCCGACCGCGAGCCGCTTTTCAGCGGCACGCTCCTGGGCACGCCCGACGACGCACCCCTGACGATCCCCGTGGTGACGACGAGCTTCGCCGACGGCGTGGCCCTCTCAGCCGGCACCACGGCGACGCTGACCATCGAGCCGCCGGTGAACAAGCCGCAGGTGAACGTCATCGCGGAGCTGCCCGGAAAGAACCCGGGCAACGTCGTCATGGCCGGCGCCCACCTCGACAGCGTCGCAGAAGGTGCCGGCATCAATGACAACGGCAGCGGCACGGCCGCCCTCCTGTCCGCCGCGCAGGCGTTCGGCAAGGTCACGCCGCAGAACACCCTGCGGTTCGCGTGGTGGGGAGCCGAGGAAGCCGGCCTGGTCGGGAGCACCTCGTACGTCGATGGGCTCGCACCCGAAGAGATCGAGAAGATCGCGCTATATCTGAACTTCGACATGATCGCGTCCCCGAACTTCGTCTACACCGTCTACGACGCCGACGAGTCGTCCTTCGAAGCGCCCGTTGAGATCCCGGAAGGGTCCGAGGCGATCGAGTCGCTCTTCGCGAGCTACTTCACCGCCCTGCGCCTCCCGTACGACGACTCGGAGTTCAACGGTCGCAGCGACTACGAGGCGTTCATCAACAACGGCATCCCGTCGGGCGGTCTGTTCACCGGCGCCGAGGAAGTGAAGACGCCGCAGCAAGCTGCACTGTGGGGCGGCACGGCGGGCGCCTCCCTCGACCCGAACTATCACACGGCCCTCGACACGCTCGCCAACTACTCCAAGAAGGCGTTGTACGTGAACACCGGCGCGATGGCCACCGCGCTGTTGACGTATGCGTACTCGACCGAGTCGGTCAACGGCGTCGCGGGCAAGAAGCTCCCGATCCCGCTCCCGAAGCCCGCGCCGCCGGCCGGAACCTTCGTCAGTGGCGGCGGCATGTCGGTCCCGCACACGTCGAACGAGTTCTGAGGCTCGACACACCCCTACCGGTGCGGGGTGACCCACGTCTGACGGCGTGGGTCACCCCGCACATTCCTGTCGAGATCGCGGGGTCTGCCTCTGCGTCCCCACCCGCGGCGAGGCGGGACGCTCCCCGCTCTCGGAATCACCGCAGCGGCCCTCCAGCCGTCGCGGGCGCCCTCACCTCGACGGAACGAGCCCCGGCCACGTCCTTCGGCGACGGATCAGTCCTCGTCGGACACGCGGATGAGCACCTTGCCCGTCGCCCCGTTCGCCACGGCGTCGTGCGCCGCCGCGGTGTCGGCGAGGGCGAACCAGGTCAGCGGCAGTCCGGCATCCTCCCCCACCGGGAGTGCCCCGTCGGCGACAGCGGCCGAGACGTCTTCGGCAGCGGCGCGCAGCGCGTCTTCGCCGACGGTGTACAGCAAGAGCCCCTGCCAGCGGACGTTCTTGGCGAAGCTCGCCCGGACGGCCGCAGAGAACCGGTCGCCCCCGTTGTCGGCGTAGTAACCGACCGTGCCGTGGTTGGCGATGACGTCGACGTCGAGGGCGGCGTTGTCGGCGATCGCGACCTCCACGATGTGGTCGACGCCGTTCGGTGCGAGCTCGCGGATGCCGTCGGCGAGCGCGTCGCTCGGGTACTGCCGCACGTGGTGGGCGCCGGCCGCGCGGGCGAGGGCTTCCTTCTCGTCGCTGCTGACGGTGGCGATGACCGTGGCCCCCGCCCAGACGGCGAGCTGGATCGCGGCGTGTCCGACGGCGCCGGCGCCGCCCTGTACGAGGACCGTGCGCCCCTCCAGCGCGCCGGGCGCGAGTCGCGACGGACCGTGCTCGTGCACCGTGAGCGCTCGGTGGGCCGTCATGGCGGGGACGCCGAGGCTGGCACCGAGAGCGAACGTCGCGTCGTCGGCCAGCGGCACGGCGCGCGCCGCCGGGATGACGGCGTAGTCGGCGGCGGTGCCGGTGGGGCGCTCGTGCTGGGCGAGGTAGATCCACACCCGCTGACCGACCGACACGGCATCGACGCCGTCGCCGACGGCATCCACGGTTCCCGCGCCGTCCTGGTTCGGCGTCACCTCGTCGAACGCGAAGGGCCGCCCGCCCTGACGGGCCTTCCAGTCGGTGGGGTTCACCCCCGACACGGCGACGCGCACGCGCACCTCGCCGGCGCCCGGCTGAGGCAGAGGACGCTCGACGAGCGAGAGGACGGAGGAGTCACCGGTCTGGGAGTACGTGATCGCCTGCATACGAGGGACAGCGCTCGCCGTGCCGCCCGCATTCCTTGGGCGTGTCGTCGGACGCCCCGCCACACTGAACCCATGAGCAGCCTCCTCGTCACCGACGGCATCCTCTTCTCGGCCGGTACGGTGCTGGATGCCGACTCGGTCGGCGTGCGCGACGGAAGGATCGTCGCCGTCGGGTCGCGCCGCGAGGTGCGGGACGCTCTCGGGACGGATGCCGACGAACTCGACGCCCGCGGAGGCCTCGTGACCCCGGGCTTCGTCGACGCGCATCTGCACCTCGGCGGCGGGGCCGTCGACGCCCTGCGCTGCGATCTGTCGGGAGCGGCCACCCTCGCCGAGGTCGATGAGCGGATCCGGTCGTTCGCGGCCGGTGCGACGGCGGCCTGGATCGTCGGAGGCGGGTGGGATCCCACGCTCTTCCCGCCCAGCGGCCCCACCGCGGCCCACCTCGACTCGCTCGTGGGCGACCGACCGGCCTTCCTCCTCGATGCCGACCACCACGGTGCGTGGGCGAACTCCGCGGCCCTGGCCGCCGCGAGCATCGACCGGGACACTCCCGACCCGTCCGACGGACGCCTCGAGCGCGCGCCCGACGGCAGCCCCACCGGCGCCCTCCGGGAAGGCGCGATGCAGCTCGTCTCTCCGCTGATCCCGCCGAACGACACCGACGACATCGCGCGGGCCCTGCTCGAGGTGTCGCGGTCGGCCCTCGCCGCCGGCATCACCGGCTGGCAGGAAGCGGCGCTCGGCGTCTACGCCGGGTACCCCGACTTCTCGCACGCCTACCTGGCGCTTTTGCGCGACGGGGCGCTGGTGGGGCGGGCGACGGGAGCCATCTGGGTGCCGCGGGATCTCACCGCCGCGGGCATCGACGCCTTCGTCGCCGAGACCGTCGACCGCGCCCGCGTCAACAGCGCGGCAGGCTTTCCCACGCGCACCGCGAAACTGATGCTCGACGGCATCGTCGAGACCCGCACCGCACACCTCTGCCATCCGTACCCCGACGGCTCGCACGGGCTGTCGTACTTCGCGCCCGACCTGGTGCAGCAGCTCGTGCCGGCGCTCAACGCCGCCGGCATCGCCGTGCACGTCCACGCCCTCGGCGACGCCGCGGTCCACGACGCGCTCGACGGGTTCGCGGCGGTCCCCTCCGCCGATCGCTCGCGCGTGCGCAACCACATCGCGCACCTCGAGCTCATCGCCCCCGACGACGTGGCGCGTTTCGCCGCCCTCGAGGTCACCGCGAACTGCCAGCCGTACTGGGCGTGCGCGAACGCCCTCGTGCGGCAGGTGACCCTGCCGCTCCTCGGACGTGAGCGAGCGGATGACCTGTACCCGTTCGCGGCGCTGCGCGAGGCGGGCGCCCGACTGGCGATGGGTTCCGACTGGCCGGTCTCGACGTTCGACCCCTGGCTCGGTGTGCACGTGGCCGTCACGCGCCGCCCGCCGGGGGAAGCGGATGCCGAGCCCCTCGGCGCCGCGCAGTCCCTCCCGCTGGAGACGGCGCTCGACGCTTACACGCGCGGTTCGGCGGATCTCCTCGGAATCGGGCCGGGCGTCCTGGAGCCGGGCGCAGCGGCAGACCTGGCCATCGCCGACCGCAACCCGTTCGCGGGGGCAGCCGCCGGCATCCACGAGACCCGCAACCGCGCCACGGTGGTGGCGGGGGAGGTCGTCGCGGTTTGACGGCTCGTTCACATCGAGCGAGGGCGCGGCCCGTTTAGACTGATGCCACTCGCGGGAGTGGTGAAATCGGCAGACACGCAGGATTTAGGTTCCTGTGCCTTCGGGCGTGGGGGTTCAAGTCCCCCCTTCCGCACGGTTACCCGCTTCACCCGCACCATCTCTCCGACCCGACGGGACCGATGTGATCCACACCACCGCCGCCCTGCTCCCGTGGCTCGACCCCGCGACGATCATCGACGCCGCCGGCCCCTGGGCCCTCGTCATCGTGTGCCTCATCGTCTTCGCCGAGACCGGCCTGCTGATCGGCTTCCTGCTGCCCGGCGACACGTTGCTCATCATGGCGGGCATCCTGTCGAACCCGGTCACGCACCCGCCTCACGGCGTCTTCGGCGTGAACGTCTGGATCACCGGCCTGCTGATCGGTCTGGCGGCGTTCCTCGGCGGCGAAGTCGGCTACCTCATCGGCCACAAGGCGGGCCCCGCGATCTTCGAGCGCAAAGAGTCGGGGTTGTTCAGCCGGAAGAACGTCGAGCGCACCAACGCGTTCTTCGTCCGCTTCGGCGGGCTCACCGTGATCCTCGCCCGCTTCGTGCCGATCGTGCGCACCTTCGCGCCGATCGCCGCCGGTGTCGGCCACATGAACAAGTGGAAGTACACGCTCTACAACCTGATCGGCGCCCTGATCTGGGGCTTCGGCCTCACCGTCGCCGGCTATCTGCTCAGCCTGATCCCCGGCGTCGGTGAGTTCGTCGCAGAGTACATCGACGTCATCCTGCTGACGGTCGTCGTCGGCACGGTCGGTTTCGTCGTCTTCCACTACTTCCGCGAGCGCGCCGCCGCGAAGCGCGACGCGGCGGCCGGACACGGCACCGTGACCCACGCCGAGGCCGAGGCGCTGACCCTCGACCCGAAGACGCTCGAAGACGGAGACCACCCGGCCCGCTGAGGCTCAGGACGCCTTCGTCTTCTTCTTGGCCGCCGGCTTCTCGTCGGCGGCCTTGTCGTTCTCCCCTGCCCGCGCGGCGCGGCTGCGTTCGACGCTCGCGCGCAACGCCTCCATCAGATCGATGACCTCGCCACCGTCGTCTTCCTCCTGCTTTCCGAAGGTGGCGTCGGTGTCGATCGCGTCACCCTGCTCGAGTTTCGCGTCGATGAGCGTGCGGAGTTCCGCCTGGTATTCGTCGGTGAACTCCTCGGGGTCGAAGTCCTTCGAGAAGCTGTCGACGAGGGACGCCGACATCTCCAGCTCCTTCGCCGAGATGCGCACGCTCTCGTCCAGCGCCGGGAAGGCCGCCTCCCGCACCTCGTCGGCCCACAGCAGCGTCTGCAGCACGAGCACGTCTCCGCGCACGCGTAGCGCCGCGAGCCGCGTCTTCTGCCGCAGCGAGAAGCGCACGATCGCGGTGCGTTCGGTCTGCTCGAGGGTCTTGCGCAGGAGGACGTACGCCTTGGGCGACGTCGAGTCGGGCTCCAGGTAGTACGCCTTGTCGAGCGTCAGCAGGTCGACCTGCTCGCTGGGCACGAACTCGACGACCTCGATCTCCCGACTGCGCTCGCTCGGAAGCGACGCGAGGTCGTCTTTGGTCAGCACGACGGTCTGCTCGCCGTCGTCGTAAGCCCGGTCGATGTCACCGTAGGGCACGACCTCACCGTCGACCTCGCAGATGCGCTGGTAACGGATGCGCCCTCCGTCTTTGTTGTGCACCTGGTGCAGGGAGACGTCGTGGTCCTCGGTCGCCGAATACACCTTCACCGGCACGTTGACGAGGCCGAAGGTCAGAGCGCCCTTCCAGATCGATCGCATGTGCCCAGTGAACACCGAAACGCCTCGGGATGCCGAGACCCTTGCGCCGCGGGTCGCCGGTTCCGCGCCGTCCACTGCCGCCCCCTGACACAACGCAGGAGATCCGACCGACCGACCGGCGGACGGGGCCGTACTGTCGGTCGGCGCAGCCGGAACTCCTGCGTTGTGTCCGGGCGCGGACGGAACTCCTGCGCTGTGTCCGGGCGCAGCCGGAACTCCTGCGCTGTGTCCGGGCGCGGACGGAACGCCGTCGGCATCCCGGACCTTCCCCGCTCTACGCTGGGGCGATGACGGAGCAGACGGTGCGGATCGGCGGTCGCCGACTGCGCCTGTCGAATCTCGACAAGGTGCTCTATCCCGAGACGGGGACCACCAAGGGCGAGGTGATCGACTACTACTCGCGCATCGCGCCGCTCCTGCTCCCCCACGTGCGCGACCGCCCGCTCACGCGCAAACGCTGGCCCGACGGCGTGGGCACCGAGGCCGAACCTGCCGAGCCGTTCTTCGCCAAGGCCCTCGAACCGGGGGCTCCTGCCTGGGTGCGGCGCCTGCCGATCGATCACTCCTCCGGGGCGAAGGACTACCCCCTCGTCGACGACCTGCCGACCCTCGTGTACCTCGCCCAGGTCGCCAGCCTCGAATTGCATGTGCCGCAGTGGAGATTCTCGCCCGGCGGCGAGCGCCGGAACCCCGACCGCCTCGTGCTCGATCTCGACCCCGGCCCGGGGGTGGGACTCGCCGAGTGCGCCGAGGTCGCCCGCTGGGCGCGGGCGATTCTGCGGGACATGGGCCTGGATCCGCTGCCGGTCACCAGCGGCAGCAAAGGCATCCACCTGTACGCGCACCTCGACGGGAAGCAGTCGAGCGATTCCGCCAGCGCGATCGCGAAAGAACTCGCGCGAGCCATCGAGGCCGACCACCCCGACCTCGTCGTCAGCCAGATGTCGAAAGCCGCCCGTCCCGGCAAGGTGTTCATCGACTGGAGCCAGAACAACGGGTCGAAGACCACGATCGCCCCCTACTCGCTGCGCGGCCGCGCACGGCCGACGGTCGCCGCCCCGCGCACCTGGGACGAGCTCGACGATCCCGGTCTGCGTCATCTGCTGTTCAGCGAGGTGCTCGAGCGCACCGTCGACCCCCTCGCCCCCGTCGAGCGCGACGACGGGCCCCTGCGGTCCTACATCTCCAAGCGCACCGCCGGCCGCACCCCCGAGCCCGTGCCTCCCGCACCGCACGGCGACGCCGCGCCCGAGGGTCTCCCCCGCTTCGTCATCCAGGAGCATCACGCCTCCCGCCTGCACTGGGATCTGCGGCTCGAGCACGACGGCGTGCTCGTCAGCTGGGCCGTGCCTCGGGGTGTGCCCGCGACGACGGCGAAGAACAGCCTCGCCGTCATGACCGAGGACCACCCGATGCAGTACCTCGACTTCGCGGGCGAGATCCCCCGCGGCGAGTACGGGGCGGGAATCATGACGGTCTGGGACACCGGCACCTACGACCTCGAGAAGTGGCGCGACGACGAGGTGATCGCGACCCTCCAGGGTCGGCCCGACGGTCCTCTCGGGCGCGTCCGGGTCACCCTCATCCGCACGCAGGGCGCCGGAGAGAAGTCGCAGTGGTTGCTGCACCGCATGAAGACGAATGCCGAGGGCCACGCGCAACGCGACGGGGCGCCGGTGGTCGCCCTCGACCATGCCGGTGCGAGCGCCGCCCCCGCCACCACCGCGTCGACCCCGCCTCGACCGATCACCGCGCCGTCGATGGCCGACCTCCGCCCCATGCTGGCGACGTCGGCCACCGCCGGGATCGCTCGCGCCGCGGCGAGCCGCTGGGGCGAGGCGTGGGTGGAGATGAAGTGGGACGGTATCCGGGGTCTGGGCGTGTGGGACGGTGAACGACTTCGCCTCCGTTCGCGTAACGGCATCGATCTGACCGCGGCCTACCCCGATTTGACGACGGTCGACCTGCGACTCGGCGAGACGCCGGCCGTGTTCGACGGGGAGATCGTCGCGCTCGACGCGGAGGGTCGACCGAGCTTCCCGCTGCTGCAGAAGCGCATGAACCTCGCCCAGCCACGCGAGATCGCGCACGAGGCGAAGCGCACGCCCGTGCAGCTCTACCTCTTCGACGTGCTGCGCGTGGGCGACGACGACGTGGCCGCGCTCCCCCTGGCCGACCGGCGCCGCCTCCTGGAGGACCTCGCAGGGAACGCCGGCCTCCCGGTGGTCGTACCGCCCGTCTTCGACGATGTGGATGCCGCGGTGGCCACCAGCGGCCACTTCGGTCTCGAGGGGGTCGTCGTGAAGGACCCCGGGTCGCTCTACCGCCGGGGAGAGCGTTCGGAACAGTGGTTGAAGATCAAGCACTCCCGGACGCAGGAGGTCGTCGTCGGCGGCATCCGGCCGGGGAAGGGCAACCGCGCCGGAACCATCGGATCCCTCCTCGTCGGCATTCCCGGTCCCGACGGGCTGCGCTACGCCGGACGCGTCGGTTCCGGTTTCGGCGAGCAGACGCTCGCCCGGCTGTCGGCCCTGCTCGAACCGCTGAGGGGCGAGACGGATCCGTTCGTCGGCGTCCCCGCCGCAGACGCGCGAGACGCCGAGTGGGTGCACCCGGAGCTGGTGGCCGAGGTGGAGTTCGCCGAGTTCACCCCGGGCGGAATTCTGCGTCAGGCACGGTGGCGGGGGCTGCGACCCGACAAGGACCCGGGCGACGTGGTGCGGGAAGACCTGCACTCCGACGTGTCTGTTCGCCGTCTGGGGTAGCCCCACCCGCGCCAACCTCTGCTTCGAACTGGTCCGACCGCCAGTGGTCACTCTGCCGAACGCCACGACCATCGTCGCCCCGAAGGGACCTCGAACACGTTAGCGGCGGCGCGTGCGCCCTCTACGACCGTTGCGCGACGAGATCCACCATGGCATCCACGACGTCGTCGAGGGACACCTGCCACATGTCCGGTGAGAGGTGACCCGTCGATCCCATGGTGGTAATGCCGTGTGCGCTGGTGAGCAGCATCGCCCCGTAGAGGTGGGCATACTCCTCACCGACGACGCTTCCCACGATCCGAAGAAACTGCTCCTGGGCGCGGAGGGCGGCGTCGATGGCTACTTCGGGGTTACTCGCCGGCACGGTGAACATTGCCCGGTAGACCTCCGGCTCCTCCGTCCCCACTTCGATGAGGGCGCGCAGCGCTGACTTCAAGAGAACGGCGCGATCAGCCGGTGGGGCGGCATGAATCTGCGCCAGTTGGTCGGTGATGCGATCCCAACTCTCCGCGCCGACTGCCGCCAGGAGACTCTCCTTGTCAGCGAAGTGCCGGTACGGAGCACCCCGGGAGACAGCGGCGCGGGCACCCACCTCTCTCAGGGTCACTCTGGAGGGGCCTCCCTCATTCAGGAGTTCCCGAGCAGCGTCCAGGAGAGACCGACGTGTTGCCGCGGAGGATTCGAGACGACTGACCATGGACAGATCATACAGTTGACAACGTCAACCGGAGTGATACAGTTCTGAGATGACAACGTCACCTCAAACCTCGGAACTCATCCTCGTCACCGGCGCCTCCACCGGCATGGGTGCAGCCACGGCCACCGACCTCGCTGCACGCGGCTACCACGTCATCGCCGGTGTCCGACGAGAAGCCGATGCCGACGCCATCCGATCCACCCGTATCCAGCCCGTCATCCTCGACATCACCCGCCCAGAGCAGATCGTCGAGGTGGCCGCACTCATCGAGGCCGACGGGCGACCGCTGCGCGCTGTCGTCAATAACGCAGGCATCGCGGTCAACGCCCCCGTCGAGGTCCTCCCCCTCGCCGAGTGGCGCCGACAGTTCGACGTGAACTTCTTCGGCCACATCGAGGTCACCCAGGCCGTGCTCCCCGCCCTGCTCAAGAGCGGCGGACGTATCGTGCTGATCAGTTCCATCGGCGGACGCGTCGCGCAGCCGACGTACGGGGCGTACTCCGGGTCGAAGTTCGCCCTCGAAGCGGTGGGCGACTCGCTTCGGCGCGAGCTCGCTCCCCACGGGGTGCAGGTCGTGATCGTCGAGCCGGGCGCCGTGCGTACGGAGATGGTCGGACGCGGCGGGGTCACCCTCAAGAAGCTCAGCGCCGACATGACTCCGACTCAGGAGCGTCGGTTCAGCGGGCTGATGCGCGCGATCCTGGCCCAATCGGAGGGCTTTCTCCGCAGCGGAGTGGATGCCTCCGAGGCCGGCAAGGCCATCGCCACCGCCGCGACCACGCCCCGCCCGAAGACCCGATACACGATCGGCCGAGACGCGGCCCTCCTGATCCGCCTGGCGCGGATCCTGCCCGACCGGGCGCTGGACAAGCTACTCGCCTCCGCCCTCCGTCGGCTCTTCCCGAAACCCCACACCTCGCTGAACGACTGACTCCACACACAAGACAACGACACCACGTCGGGAGAACACAATGAACACCACGCAGAATACGACCACGAGCCACGCAACCACACGTCCCGGCGGACGAATCGACATCGAAGACCGCGGCGCGGTGCTCGTGGCTCGTATCGATGGCGGCCCGCACGCACTCTTCGATGTCGCCATCGCGGAAGATCTGAAAACGCTCGTCGACCGCGCTGACAAAGATCCGAACATCCGCGCGGTCGTTTTCACCGGCACACATCCGGATCGATTCCTCAGCCACGCCGACGTCACCTGGCTACAGCAGGGCGGAGTGGGATTCCCGCCGATCAACACGCGCATCGCGGGTCTCGTGGCGCGGTTCGCCACAGCGATCAACAAGACACCGGGCGTCCGGGCTCTTGCCAAGAAGAGCCGGCTCAAGACGCTTCTGCAATTGGATGCCATCCATGCGACGTTCTTGAAGATGAACGCCAGCGGCACCATCTTCATCGCGGCTCTCAATGGTTCCGCACTGGCTATCGGTGCGGAGTTCGCGTGGGCGTGCGATCTGCGGATCATGGCAGAAGGGGACCATGTCATCGGCCTCTCGGAAGTGCTCCTCGGGCTCACGCCCGGCGGCGGCGGATCTCAGCGACTGCCTCGCCTCATCGGGCGCCAGCAGACGCTGACCGCAGTCCTCGAAGGCAGACCGTTCACTCCCGGTGAAGCTCTTGAACTCGGCGCTGTCGACGAAGTCGTGCCGCAGCAGGACGTCCTTGCGCGTGCCATCGAGCGCGCGGAGTACCTGAGCCTGCGCGCGAAGGGATCCCTGGGCGCGGCCAAGCGATCCATCTACTTCGGCGCCTCGATGCCCCTCACCGCCGGCCTGCAGTACGAGCACGCCGAGTTCCTCGTCAGAGACCAGCAGCCGCAGGCTCAGCAGCGGATGCTCGGCTACATCGCCGATGCCGAAGCCACCGGAGAACTCGCTCTGCTCAACCCCGAGAAGTACGCCGAGGCACTGCGCACCGGACGCATCGGCGCCGACAACTGACACAAGACCGACCCCGTCGACATCCGCACGCGGCTCATCCTGCTGCGCCCCTCACGCACGAACTCAGAACGGCATCCTCATGACCACCCTCACCAACGCCGTCGTCCTCGTCACCGGAGCGAACGGAGGCATCGGCACCGAGTTCGTCCACGCCGCCCTCGCCCGCGGCGCCGCCAAGGTGTACGCGTCCGCACGCACCCCCCGCACGTGGGACGACGAACGCGTCATCCCGCTCGAACTCGACGTCACCGACCCGGCCTCCGTCGCCGCTGCAGCCGCGGCCGCCGGCGACGTCACAATGGTGATCAACAACGCCGGCGGGCTGCCCCAGACGGCCAGTCTGCTCGAGGTCACCGAGGAAGACCTCCGCGGCGTCATGGAGATCAACTTCTTCGCGCCCGTCCGCGTGGCGCGAGCCTTCGCCCCCGTCCTGGTGTCCGCCGAGAACGCGGTGCTCATCGACATCCACTCCGTCGCGAGCTGGTACGCGGGTTCCGGCGCGTACGGCACGTCGAAGGCAGCTGTCTGGTCTGCCACGAACTCCCTCCGACTCGAACTGGCACCCCACGGCGTCCTCGTCACCGGGGTGCACATGGGCTACGTCGACACCGCGATGGCCGCCCACACCGACGACCCCAAGATGAAGCCCGCGGACCTGGTCGCCGCCGTCTTCGACGGTGTCGAGAAGGGCGAGTTCGAGATCGTCGCCGATGGGATCAGCGCTCACGTCAAAGCAGGACTCGCGGCTCCCATCGAGGCCCTCTATCCCGAGCTCCTGACCGGCCGATGAGCTCCACCCCGAAAACAGTGAGGAACCTCTCATGATCATCGCCTTCTTCATCGTCGCCGGTCTCGCCGCGATCGCCTTCGTCGGTTCCGGCCTTCTCAAGATCGTGCGCCCCGCGTCCGCGCTGAAAGCAAGCGGACTGACGTGGGTGGACGACTTCTCGCCCACGACCGTGAAACTGATCGGTCTCGCGGAACTGCTCGGAGGAATCGGGCTGATCCTTCCCGTCGTCACCGGAATCGCACCGGTTCTCTCTCCGATCGCGGGAGGTGCCCTTACCGTTGTGATGGTCGGCGCCGTCGTCGTCGACGCCCGCCACGCGCTGAGCATCGTGCCCGCGCTGACCCTGGTGCTGCTCGCGGTCGCCGTGACCGTTCTCGGCGTCATCGTGATCTCATGACCCGTCAGAGTCCGAGCGCCGAGCGAGGGGGCGATCAAGGGAGCGTCTCGCGGCGGTCCCGGAGCAGTCGCAGACCCCACACCGCAGCCGGCAGCCACCCGCCCCTGCCCGAGCGACGCGCCTAGGGCATCTCGACCGCGTCACCTTTCTCGAGCTCGGCGGCACGAGAGAGGTGACGGGCGAAGAAGCGGGCGGCGTCCTCACTCGCGAATGCCGGAACCCCCGTGTGTCCACCCATGCTGGCGTGGAGCGTCTTCTCGGTCGATCCGAAGGCGTCGAAGAGCTCGAGGGCCGTCGCTCGGTCGTTCCCCTCGTCGTCCCACTGCAGCAGCACGTGCAGGGGGATCGCGACCCGGCGGGCCTCCTCCACCGTCGCGCGCGGCACGGAGCTTCCGGCGAACAGTCCGACCGCCGCCACCCGCGCGCGCCAGGCGCCGAGCGGAGACGATTTGCCTTCGAGCGCGCTCGAACTCCTAACGTGCAGGTATGGCACCAGACGAACGAGGCCTCACGGTGGCGCAAATGAGCGCGGCGACGGGAGTGACGGCGCACACCCTGCGCTACTACGAGGGCGCCGAGCTCATCCGTCCCGTCGCGCGGAACTCCCGCAATGAGCGTCGCTACTCGTCGGACGACGTCGAGTGGGTCGGGTTTTTGCTGCGCCTGCGGCAGACAGGCATGCCGATCGCGCAGATGCGCGAGTACGCAGCCCTCCGGGAGCAGGGAGTCGCGACGACCGAGGCCCGCCTGCACCTGCTCGAAGCCCACCAGGCGGGGTTGCAGGAACAGATCGCCCGCCTCCGTGCTCACGAACAGGCGCTGGCGTCCAAAATCGCCACCTACCGCGACGGCGTCGTCGCCCTCCCCTCACGAAACGGAGCCCGACCATGACCAGATCGACCGAGCGACAGCAGAACTTCGCCCGAGGGAAGGCCGTGCTCGACGCGGTCGACGGCACCGCCGGCACGAAGGTCATCGACGCGCTCGACGACATCTCTCCCGAGCTCGCGCACCAGGTGGTCGCCTGGGGCTTCGGCGAGATCTACTCGCGCCCCGGCCTCGAACCCCGTGACCGGCAGCTCGTGACCCTCGGGATGCTCACCGCGCTCGGCGGATGCGAGCCGCAGCTCGAGGTGCACGTGAACGCGTCGTTGAACGTCGGACTGACGCCCCCGCAGATCGTAGAAGCCCTGCTTCACGCCGCCGTCTACTGCGGGTTCCCACGCGCCTTGAACGCGACGTTCACCGCGAAGAAGGTCTTCGCCGAACGCGGGCTCCTGCCGATCGAGTAATGGAGGGCCGCCGTTCCCCCGGTCACGCGTGACGCGAGTCGTGCTCGACGTGGCCGGCGGGCTCGAGCTGGAAGGTCGAGTGCTCCACGTCGAAATGATCGGCCAAGCACTCCTGCAGCGAAGCCAGGATGCCGGCGGCTCGACCATCCGCGAAGGCGGCGTCGTCGACGATGACGTGGGCGCTGAACACCGGCGCCCCGCGCGTCAGCTGCCACACGTGTACATCGTGCACGTCGACCACGCCCTCGGCCCCGCGCAGGTGGTCGCGGATCTCGGCGACGTGCACGCCCACCGGCGCCGACTCGGTCAGCACCACCACGACCTCGCGGAGCAGCCCGATCGCCCGCGGCACGATGAGCACCGCGATGAACAGCGAGGCGAGGGCATCGGCCTGCACGAACCCGGTGGTGAGGATGACGACCGCGGCGACGATGACCGCCACCGACCCGACCAGATCGCCCAGCACCTCGAGGTACGCGCCGCGCACGTTGATGCTGCGCTTCTGCGCCCGCCCGAGCAGCCACATCGACACGGCGTTGGCGACCATGCCGACCGTGGCGACGACGAGCATCAGCCCGCCCTGCACCTCCGCCTCGGCCGGAGCGAGCAGGCGCTGCACCGCTTCGAATCCCACCCACAGACACAGGACGATGAGGATGACGCCGTTCGCCAGCGCCCCCAGCACCTCGGCCCGCTGGTATCCGAACGTGCGGCGGTCGTCGGCGGGCCGCGCGGCGATCGCCGTCGCAACGAGGGCCACCACGAGAGCCGCAGCGTCCGTGAACATGTGGGCTGCGTCGGCCAGGAGCGCGAGCGATCCCGATACGACGGCCCCGACGATCTGAACGACCATCACCGTCGCGGTCAGGGCGAGGGCGGTAGCGAGCAGGCGCCTGTTACCGGCATCCCGGATGCCACCGGACGGCGCGTGATCGTGCATAGGTCCAGGGTAGGACGAGCACGGCATGCGCCGCGGGGATCGGGGGTAGTCGGGAATGAGAACCGCTGTCGGCTCGGGTCGGGCGGACGGCCGAGGCCGGAGGGCCCGCCCGGCCGGTCGCGCGTGATCCGTCACGCCCGGGTGCCGACCCCGACGCCGTCAGCTGCGCAGCGCCCGCAGCTGCGCCTGCACCCGGCGGTGCATGTGCAGTGCCGGGTAGACGCCCAGGAACACCGCCATCGGTGCACGCAGACGCACGTCGCGGATGTCGTGCGCCGCATAGGTGTTCTCGAAGCGGTCGATGTACCGCCGGAAATCGCGCGGGCGATCGTCGAGACGTCGTGCACCGATCGCCGCGACCATGTGCGAGGAGTATGCGATGCGTCGACCGCCGAGGGCGAGGTGCACCGCGATGTCGAGGTCTTCGTGCATGACGTCGTCTTCGTCGTCGCACAGGAACTCGCGCACGTCGCGCCACGCGTCCGCCCGCACCGCCATGTTGCTGCCGAAGAGGAAGACGAAGTCACCCGCGAGCCGCACCTGGAGGCGGCGGAAGGCATCGTCGACCTGCTGACCGATCGCCCGCAACGGAAGGTCGTAGTACTCCACCGGACCCGAGGCTGCATCGATCTCGCCCGACGCGAACACCCGCGACACCTGGGCGACCCAGTCGGGTTTCAGAGCGGTGTCGGCGTCGATCCGGCCGAGCACATCGCCGATCGCGGCGTCCATTCCCAGATTGCGGGTCGGGACCAGTCCCTGGCGGTCATCCTGGCGCAGCAGACGGATACCGGCATCCGGATGCCGCGCAATGAATCCCTCGACGACCGCCCGGGTGGCGTCGGTCGATCGATTGTCGACGACGAGGACCTCGACGGCGGGGACCGTCTGGTGAATGACGGCGTCGAGGCACTGGGCGATCACCGCCTCCTCGTTGAAGGCGGGGACGACGATCGACACCGAAGGCAGCACGGTCACCGATCCGGTCTACACGCTCAGAGTGACGCGAGAAGGGGCGCCAGCTGAACGAACGCCCGCGCGCGGTGCGAGTGCGCGTTCTTCTCGGCCGCCGTCCACTCGCCAACGGTGCGGTCGGCGCCCGCGGGCTGATCGTCGGGCACGAAGATCGGGTCATACCCGAAACCACCCGGTCCGGCGGGTGTCATCGCCAGGCGTCCGGGCCAGCGGCCCTCGACCGTCTGCTCGTCGCCGTCGGGGCGTACGAGGGCGATCACCGACACGAACTGCGCCGTGCGGTGCGGGTCGGCGACGTCGGAGAGTTGATCGAGCAGCAGCTCCAGGTTCGCCGCGGCATCCTTCTTGTGTCCAGCCCAGTAGGCCGAGAACACCCCGGGCGAACCGCCCAGCACGTCGACCGCGACGCCGGAGTCGTCGGCGAGGGCCGGGAGCCCGGTGTGCGCCGCCGCCGCGCGCGCCTTGATCAGGGCGTTGGCCGCGAACGTCACGCCGTCCTCGATAGGCTCGGGGCCGTCATAGCCGACGACCTCGAGGTCGGGACGGACGGCCGCGACGATCGCCTGGAACTCCTCGATCTTGTGCGGGTTGTGTGTGGCGAGGACGACGCGTGGCATCTCAGCCCTCGAGAGCCGCGGTCTGGATGCCGCGCAGCTCGGCGCATCCGTTGACGCCCAGTTCGAGCAGGCGGTCGAGTTCCGCCTTGTCGAAGGGCGCGCCCTCAGCGGTGCCCTGCACCTCGACGAACAGACCGCGGCCGGTGACGACGACGTTCATGTCGGTCTCGGCACGCACGTCCTCGACGTAGGCGAGGTCGAGCAGCGGCTCGCCGTCGACGATGCCGACCGACACCGCGGCGACCGAGTCGCGCAGCACCTCGGAGCGCTGGCCGATGAACTTCTTCTCGCGGCCCCAGGCGATGGCATCCGCGAGGGCGACATAGGCACCCGTGATGGCCGCGGTGCGCGTGCCGCCGTCGGCCTGGAGCACGTCGCAGTCGATCACGATGGTGTTCTCGCCCAGCGCCTTGGTGTCGACCACCGCGCGCAGTGCCCGACCGATCAGGCGCGAGATCTCGTGCGTGCGTCCACCGACCTTGCCCTTGATGCTCTCGCGGTCGTTACGGCTGTTCGTCGCGCGCGGCAGCATCGCGTACTCCGCCGTGACCCAGCCTTTGCCCTTGCCGCTCAGCCAGCGGGGCACGCCGTTGGTGAACGACGCGGTGCACAGCACCTTCGTACCGCCGAACGTGATCAACGCCGAGCCCTCGGCGTGCGCCGACCAGCCGCGCTCGATGGTCACGGGGCGGAGCTGATCGGCGGTGCGGCCGTCTTTGCGGGTCATGGATCCTCCAGGGGAACGGGAACGGATGCCACGCCTCAGCGCGGCAGGTCGATGGCGCCGGTCTGCACGAGCTGTACCTCGCGCACCTCACGGCCCATGAGGCGGTGCGCCAGGCGCAGGAAGTCGTCGGCCGACGAGCCGGTGGCCTCGTAGCGGTGGGAGGCCGTGGCATCCGGTCCCGCCAGGAGGTCGCGCGACACGAGCTGGCGGTACACGTCTTTCGCGGTCTCGCTGTCGCTCGAGACGAGGCTGACGTCGGAGCCCATCACGTAGCTGATGGCGCCCTCGAGGAATGGATAGTGCGTGCATCCCAGCACGAGGGTGTCGACGCCGGCGTGCCGGAGCGGGGCGAGGTACTGCTCGGCGGTGGCCAGCACCTCGGGCGAGTCGGTGACACCGGCCTCGACGAACTCGACGAAGCGCGGGCAGGCCTCGGCGAACACGGTGAGGCGCTCGTTGACCTCGAGCATGTCCTGATAGGCGCGCGAGCCGATCGTGCCGGCGGTGCCGATCACGCCGATGCGGCCGTTGCGGGTCGTGGACATCGCCGTGCGTACCGCGGGGCCGATGACCTCGACGACGGGCACGTCGTAACGCTCGCGTGCGTCGCGGAGCATCGCCGCCGAGGCGGTGTTGCAGGCGATGACCAGCATCTTCACGCCCTGCTCGACGAGGGTGTCGAGCACCTCGAGGGCATACCGGCGGACATCGGCGATGGGCTTGGGGCCGTAGGGAGAGCGAGCGGTATCGCCGATGTAGAGGATCGACTCCCGCGGAAGCTGCGCCGACACGGCCCGGGCGACGGTGAGACCGCCGACTCCCGAGTCGAAGATCCCGATCGGCGCGTCATCCATAGGAGACCAGCCTAACGGGCGGGTGGCGAGCGGCGGATGCCGCGACCCGCGGGTCGCGCGCGACGGTGGGGCCGGAGCGCGGGGCCGCGGGGGCGCGGGGGCGCGGGGGCGCGGGGGCGCGGGGGCGCGGGGGCGCGGGGGCGCGGGGGCTTGGAGCCGCGGGGCCGCGGGCCGAGGGCCGTGGGCGGGACACAACGCAGGAGATCCGGGATCGAGGTCGCGGAGAAACACGGCGCCGCGCCGAGCGGCGCCGGGGAGTCCTGCGTTCTGTCACCGGGGCCGGGAAGTCAAGGCGCCGCGCATCTCGCGGCGGGCCGGAACGGGCCGGAATAGGCTGACGCCATGACGCGCAGCACGGCCCTGCTCACCGACCGTTACGAACTCACGATGCTCGACGCGGCGCTGAGCGACGGCACGGCCGAGCGGCGATGCGTCTTCGAGGTCTTCGGGCGGCGACTGTCGGGAGGACGCCGTTTCGGTGTCGTCGCGGGCACCGGGCGCCTTCTCGAGGCCATCCGGGAGTTCCGTTTCGGCGACGACGAGCTGCGCTACCTCCGCGACGGCAGGATCGTGGATGCGATGACGCTCGACTTCCTCGCCGGCTACCGCTTCACGGGATCGGTGACCGGGTACCGGGAAGGCGAGGTGTACTTCCCCGGCTCGCCATTGCTGACCATCGAGGGCACGTTCGCCGAGGCCGTTCTGCTGGAGACGGTGGCGCTGAGCATCCTCAACTACGACAGCGCGGTCGCCACGGCCGCCGCCCGCATGAGCGTCGCAGCCGGCGACCGCCCGCTCGCGGAGATGGGCTCCCGTCGAGCGAGCGAGGATGCGGCGGTCGCGGCGGCGCGCGCGGCGTACATCGCGGGTTTCTCGGCGACGAGCAACCTCGAGGCGGGTCGTCGCTGGGGTGTGCCGACCATGGGAACCGCGGCTCACGCGTGGACGCTGCTGCACGACAGCGAAGAAGAGGCTTTCCGGTCGCAGGTCGACGCCCTCGGCAGCGGGACCACTCTCCTCGTCGACACCTACGACATCGCCGAGGGTGTGCGCACGGCCGTGCGCGTCGCCGGGACGGGGCTCGGCGGGGTCCGTATCGACTCCGGTGACCTGCCGATCGTCGCGGGCGAGGTGCGGGCACTGCTGGACGAACTCGGGGCGACCGGGACGCGCATCACCGTCACGAGCGATCTCGACGAGTACGCACTCGCCGCCCTCGCGGCGTCGCCCGTCGACGCGTACGGCGTCGGCACGTCGGTCGCGACCGGGTCGGGAGTGCCGACCGCGGGGCTCGTGTTCAAGCTCGTGGCCCGCGAAGCCTCCGACGGCTCCTGGGTGGCGGTCGCGAAGGCCTCCGCGCAGAAAGCGTCGCACGGTGGTCGCAAAGCCGCGTTCCGTGCCCTCGACGCGGGTACTGCCACGACGGAGCTCATCGTGGTCAGCGACGGATTCGAGGATCTGTCGACCGCCGCCGAGCATCCCGATGCGCGCCCGCTGCAGACCACGCTCATGCGCGACGGCGAGGTGGATGCCACAGCTATCGGCCACGCGGGCGTCGACGCCGCCCGTGCACATCATGCGCGAGTGCGCGAAGAGTTGCCGGTGCGCGCTCTGGCCCTCAGCAAATCGGAGCCTGCTCTGCCGACGGAGTACCGCGACGCGACATGAGGGGTGACCTCGCCAGCGAGGAGGTGAAGGCCGGACGGCGCCGCGCACTCCGCACGTCGCGAGGGGCGGGTGATCTGCAGGGTGATCGCATCGCGCATGTGCCGAGACGCGACCGATGGCCTGGATAGCGTGAGACCTTCCGCGACGCAGCCGACCGTGCCGCGGGAAAGGACTCTCATGCCGCGCCAGGCTGCCGCTCCCCTCGAACGGACTCGCCGCCAGGTGATCGCATCGGCAGCGTGGGCCGTGCCCGCGATCGTCGTCGTCACGGCGACCCCCGCGTTCGCGGCCTCGGGCGGGAGTGTCCCGGTGGCGAAGCTTCGACCGAGCTCGGACTTCGCGGCCGAGAACCAGCACCGGTACGACCCCGCGACGAACACCACTCGCGGGCCCATCTCCGTCTACGTGCGCGCCCGGTACGACCAGAACATCGTGTGGTGGCCACAGCGCGACCCCGACCTGGCCACCGTGCCGTACACCGTGCTGGTGACAGGGCCGCTCGGATCATCGTCGTTGACGGGTGTGCTCACCATCTCGATCGGCGGGTACGCCCAAGACGTCCGCAGCTATCCGTCGGACGGCACCCACCCCCTGCCCGCGGGTACGTACTCCTTCACGCTGGTGCTGTACGGCGGCGACGGATCGACGTCGACAACCACGACCGTCGAACTGATCTGACCGCCGAGGCGGGACCGCTCAGTTGATGAGCGACTCGTAGATTTCTTTGCACTGCGGGCAGACCGGGAACTTCTCGGGGTCGCGACCGGGGGTCCACTTCTTGCCGCAGAGCGCACGCACGGGCTTCCCGGTAATCGCCGACTCGAGGATCTTGTCTTTCTTCACATAATGCGAGAAGCGCTCGTGATCGCCGGGCTCGATGTTCTCTTCGCGGATGAGCTCCTCGAGCTCACGGTCCAGGGTCGCGAGACCCCCGCTGTCAGGTCTGTCGAGTGGCGTGCTCATGGAGAGCTAGTGTAGCCGTGGACCGCACCCGACGGTCGGGCGGGGACGTCATGACGCCTCCGCGAACTCCATGAGACGAGTGGCGCGGCTCTCGTAAAGCACCGCGCCCAGCGCGATGCCGACCACCAGCACGATCGCGCCGGCTCCGACACCGACCCACAGGGCGAACATCGCGTCGATGGCGGTGCCGTTGATCGCCTGCCATGTCAGCCAACCGGCGGGCGATGCCGTGAGCAGCGCTCCGAGCATGACGAGCCCCTGGGCCATCACACCGCCCGAACCCGTGCGCTGCGGCTGCTGGAACGGGCTGTCGCCCGGGCGCGAGACCGCGTACGGCGCGAGCACCGAAGAGACGCTCGACAAGCCGAGACCGCCGAGGAACAGCGCCGCGCAGACGCCCACCATGGCCGGGAAGATCGCCCAGCGACCGTGCGCGACGATCGCGAGCGGGAGGCTCACGGCCAGGATCGGGATGGCGATGAGCAGGACGGGCACGAGCCGCCCGATGCGATCCGGGATGCCGCGTACGCCACTGGCGATGTGCATCCACAGGGCGGTCGAGTCGTAGGCGAGGTCGTTGTGCGGCAGCCAGCCGAAGAACAGAGCCATGATGGGCACCGGCAGCAGGACGGCCAGTTCGAACGGCACTCCCGCAACGAGGAGCGGCACGGTCGAGACGACCGCCGCGATCGGCACGATCGCGACGTTGACGATGTAGCGCCGATCGCGCAGCCAGTACGACAGGCTCCGCGCGGCGACCGCTCCCCCGGGCGTGCCCGGAAGCAACGCGAACCACCCCAAGCCGCCGCGTTCACGAACAGCGACGGGGCGGCGGGTGGTGGTGAGCAGCACCTCGACCAGGGCGAACCACGCGAGCGCCAGCAGGGCGACGGTCGCGAGGGCCACGACGACACTGCCCAGCGCCGCCCCCGTCGTCGGTGCGAGGCCGATGGCCCACGCCGCGCCGATGGGCGTCCACGACAGGATCTCGGCGGCCGAGGCGAGCTGCGAGGGCACAGCGCCTCGCCACTCGAGCGACCCGAGGAACACCCCGATCGGCACGACCACGACGAGGATGGCGACGAGATAGACGCTCATCAACTCGCGCGATTGCCGAGGCCGCTGCACCAGCGCGCCCAGAGCCATACTGACGCGCGCGAAGAGAACGCACGTGGTCAGTCCCAGCGCAACGGACACCACCCCAGCCACCGCCGAAGCACCGTATGCACTCCACGCCACGGCGATGCTCACACCGAGCACCAGGGTCACGAGAACCGGGACGCTGACGAACCCGGCCAGGAGGAGCGCTCCGGCAAGACGGCGCGGTTCCGGACCGATCACGGCGAAGCGTCTCGGATCCAGCGGATCGACCGAGGCCGTGATGGGCGGTCCGACGGCAAATCCCAGGGTGACGGCGGAGCCGGCGAGCACGGTGACCACCGCGGTGGTGAGGCGATCGGCATCCGAGAGTCCGACGATGCTCACGGCGGCGAAGACGGTGGCAGCCACGAGCACGACGACGCCGATGGCTCGCCTGAGCACGTCGCGCCGGTCGCCCCGGAGGGCGCCCAGCATCATCGCCACTCTCAGCCGGAGAACGTGTGCAGCCACTCGAGCCCCTCCACGTCGCCCAGTCCACCCGACAATTCGCGGAAGCGCTCCTCGAGCGTGCCCTCACCGCGGACGTCGTCGACGGTGCCCTCGGCCAACACCTGACCGGCCACGATGACCGCGACCCGCGAACAGACCCTCTCGACCAGTTCCATGCCGTGGCTGGAGAGGATCACCGTGCCGCCGTGATCCACGTACGTGCGGAGGATGTCGAGGATGACTCCGCTCGAGACGGGGTCCACGGCCTCGAACGGCTCGTCGAGCACGAGCAGCCGGGGCGAGTGGATCATCGCTCCCGCGAGCATGACCTTCTTCGTCATTCCGGCCGAGTAATCCGACACCGGCCGCGCGAGCGCCTCGACGAGGTCGAACGCGCGGGCCAGGTCGGCCATGCGACTCTCTACCAGGCCGCTCGGCAACCCGCGGAGTGCGCCGTAGTACGACAGCAGCTGACGGCCGGTCAGCCGGTCGAACGTGCGGAGACGATCGGGCAGGACGCCGATCAGCTTCTTCGCCTCGCGCGCCCGCTTCTTGGCATCGACACCGTTGATGGTCACCTCGCCGGCGTCGGCGCGCAGCAGTCCGGCGATGATCGACAGGGTGGTGGTTTTACCGGCTCCGTTGGGGCCGACCAAGCCGTAGAAGGAGCCCGCGGGTACGGTCAGATCGATCGCATCCACCGCGCGCAGCTCGCCGAACGTCTTGGTGATGTGGCGGAGGGTGAGGGCCGGGGTCGCCGTCTCGACGCGGGGGTCACCGGTCGTCTGAGGGTCGGCGGGGTCCGCGACCGCGATCGCGTCACCGTCCGTCTCGATCGCGGCGGCGTCGTCGGGGGTCGGCACGGCCTCGGGCGTGTTGGGCGTGTCGACGGGCGCGACGATGACGGAAGTCGAGGTGGGGGCGGCGTCATCGAGCGCGTCTGCTCCCGAGGGCGTCGGTTCGACCACGGGGTCGGGCGTCTCCGCGGCGTCGAGCGAAGTCGCGTCGGAGAGAGGTTCGTCGCTCCCCGGGTCGAGCGTCTCGTCGTGGAGCGCGGTGGCCTCCGAGGGCGTCGTGTCGCGGACGGGGTCGATCGTCGCGGCAGCGTCCAGCGAAGTCGCCTCGGAGAGCGTTGTTTCGCCGCCAGGGGTGACCGTCGCGGCGGCGTCGAGCGAGGTCGCCTCAGACGGTGTCTCGTCGACCCCGGGGACGAGCGTCACTGCCGGGGGGAGAGCCTCGGCCGCCTCGTCGGTGCGCACGTCCGGCGGAGTGGGGTCCTCGGAGGAAGTGATGCCCACCGGCTCACGCTCACCCGTCTCGTCACGGGTCACGGCGGCGGCGGTCGCGTCGGCGACCTGGTCGTCGGACGCCGACATCGGATCGACGTCACCGTCGCTCGTCCCCAGCGGGGTGTCGATGACGACCTCGGGCTCGGATGCCGACAGGGCGAAGGAATCCCCCGCGTGCGCGTGGTCGGCGGCCCGCGAATCGAGGGGCGGGACTCCGGCTCTGTCCAAGGCGGTCGCCTGCTCCTCGACGGCGATGTCCGCCGGTGTCGGGTCGTCGGTGTGGGCGACATCGGCCGACAGCGACTCGATGCCATCGAATTGGTCGGCGCCGTCGGTGGACGTCGAGGGGGCCGGTACCTGGTCGATCGGTTCGAGCACAGGAAGAGGGGGACGCGGCGGGATGATGAGGTCGTCGAACACGACCGGCGACCCGGCGACGGCGGCAGACCCCGCGTCTGCGGACGCCGACGGGGCCACGGGGTCCGCAGGCGCCGACGACTCGGGATCCGATGGGAGCGCAGGCCCCCCGGCCGTACCGTCGGCCACCGGGACGGAGGCGTCGGGCGACGCGGACAGCGGAGCGAGTGGTTCCATCGCCGCCAGGTTCTGCCCGGTCTCCGACACGGCCGGCGTCACGACGGAGGCCGTCTCCACCGCGGGCGCCTCCACCGCGGGCGCCTCCACCGCGGGCGCCTCCACCGCGGGCGCATCCACAGCGGGCGTTTCCACCGAGGCCTTCTCCACCGAGGACGCGTCGACCGACGGCGTCTCGGCGGGCTGAGACGTGATCTCCGCTTCCTGCGTCCCGCCCGTCGCCACGGCTTTCGCCGCCGCGGTCTTCGAGGCGGCAGAGCCGCGCGGGCTGGCCGGCTTCTTCGCGGCGGGGCGCGCGGTCGTCGGCCCCTTGGCCGCGGGCGTGCGCGCTGCCGCACCCGACGTGCCCCGCGCCGCCGTCGTGCGCGGAGCTCGGGGCGTGCGCGGCTTGGGAGCCGGCTTCGGCGAAGCGGCACCCGTCGACTCGGACGCCGCGTCGCTCGGCGAGCCGGCGGCCGGACGCTTCGCCGCAGCACTGCGCGGCGCACGAGGCTTCGACGACGTGGGAGGGCCCGTGGGTTCGACGCTCGCCGCGGCGCCCTCGGTGTCAGAGGGGGACGAATCTCGGGGTTCCGGCAGCGACGCTGTCATCGCACCAAACTACCAACCCCCTCCGACACCGCCCGCCTCTTGCCGTCGCTCGCCCCGCATGCCTCGAGCGGTTGACAGCACGACCGCGTGCTCACGGAACCGCCGTCAAGTCTCGGCCCGCGTCAAGGCGTCCGGGAGAGGATGAGTCCATGGCTGAGAAGGTGCACCGCATACACTCGCTCCCCCAGGACGCCCCCTGGACGGGCGGGCTCCCCCCTGCGGGGTCGGACGAGCACCCCCGGACGATCCGCATGCTCGACCGCGTACTGTCGGTGCAGCGCCCGGTCGTGCTCGCGCACCTGCGCAGCATCCGTCTGCGGCATCCGGATGCCACGGTGGACGAGATCCTGAAGATCCTCGAGCGCCGCTACCTGGCCGCCGTCACGACGGGGGGAGCCGCGGTCGGCGCCACTGCCGTCGTGCCCGGCATCGGCACCGGCGTCACACTCGCCCTCAGCGGCGTCGAAACCGTCGGATTCCTCGAGGCGACCGCCCTGTACGCGCAGTCCGTCGCGGAAGTGCACGGAGTCGCCGTCGAAGACCCCGATCGTGGACGCGCCCTCGTTCTGGCGCTCATGCTGGGCAAGGAGGGGGTCGATCTGGTCTCGCAGCTCGCTGCGCAGGCGGCCGGTCGCGGCACCACCCGCGCCGGCTACTGGGGAGAACTGGTCACCAAGACCCTCCCGCGGGCGGCCGTCGGCCCCCTCGTCGACCGGCTCAAAACCCTGTTCGTTCGGCAGTTCGCCACTCGAGGCGGAGTGTCGTGGCTCGGCAAGGCCCTCCCGTTCGGCGTCGGCGCCGTGGTCGGCGGCGCCGGCAACCACATCCTCGGCCGGCGCGTGCTGGTCAACGCGCGGCGTGCGTTCGGCGCTCCCCCGCTCGCGCTGCCCCCGGACCTGGAGCCGCGCCCCGGCACCGCACGTCTCGAGCACAGCGCCGTCGGCGGGGTCCGCCGCGCGGGTTCGGCGATCGCCGACGCCGTCGGGTCCGCCGGACGTCGCACCGGCTCGGTGGCCCGCAAGGCGCTGCCCCGCCGGCATCGCCGCGACGACGGCGGCGGGGTGCGGGAGACCGGCGCAGACGACGACTCCACTGCGGCATCCTGATCTCTCTCATCGACACGGCCCCGCGCGCAAGTCCCGCACGATCGACGCGATGGCGCGTTAGCCTCACGGCATGGGCGACCTTCTCGATCTCCTCGCAATCTGGATGCCGCGTCAGCGCTGGTACGGCACGAAAGGTCGCGACCCGCGGCTGAGCGTCGTGGCCGACTGGCCCCTCGACGACGACGCGCGCGTGCTCCTCGTGCGCGACGAGGCCGTGAGGCCCGCCATCGTCTACCAGGTGCCCGTCGTGCAGCGCGCGGAGGGCTCCGTGCCGCCCGGCAGCCTCATCGGCCCGACCGGCGACGCACGGGTGTGGGCGGATGCCACGACCGATGCCGGCTTCACCGACCAGCTCTACGGGTGGGTCACCGCCGGCGGAGAGGTCGGAGCACCCGGGGACGGGTTCATCGGCTTCGCCCTCGCCACGGCGGAGGGCAGCGGTGCGCCACCGCGGGCGACCGCGAAGGTGCTGAGCGGAGAGCAGTCGAACACATCGGTGATCTTCCGCCCCGACGAGGGCGTCGACGGCGTGCCGATCATCTGCAAGTTGTTCCGACAGGTGAACCCCGGAATCAACCCCGACGTCGAGCTGCAGTCGGCCTTGGCTGCGGGCGGCGCGGAGTTCGTCCCCGCCGCCATCGGCGAGGTCCGCGGCTCGTGGATCACGCCAGAGGGAGTGCCGGTGAGCGGCTCGCTCGCCTTCGCGCAGGAGTTCTTCGAGGGTGTGGAGGATGCGTGGCGGGTCGCCCTGGATGCCGCTGCCGCCGGCGAGGACTTCGCCGCACGCGCCCACGCGCTCGGCGCGAGCATCGCCGGTATGCACGTCGCCCTCGCCGCACAGTTCCCCACCCGCGAGCCCGACGCCGCCGACCGTGACGCCGTGGTCGGCGCGTGGGACCGCCGACTCGCCATCGCCCTCGCCGAGGTTCCCTCCCTCGCCCCCTACGCCGATCGCATCCGCGCGGTGTACGCCGCTGCCGCCCGCGCTCCCTGGCCCGCGCTGCAGCGCGTGCACGGCGATCTGCACCTCGGTCAGGTGCTGCACACCCCGTCGAACGGCTGGGTCCTGCTCGACTTCGAAGGAGAGCCCCTGCGCCCGATCGAAGAACGACTGCTGCCGGATGTGGCGGTTCGCGACGTGGCCGGCATGCTGCGGTCGTTCGACTACGTGTCCGGCGCGGTCGCCGACGACGACGGCGCCGCCGTGCGCGCCTGGGTCATCGCCGCGCAGCAGGCGTTCCTCGCGGGTTACGCCGAGATCGCGGGCCCCGCGCACGCGGGCGGCGGTCCGCTCCTGGCGGCGTTCGAGCTCGACAAGGCCGTGTACGAGGCGATCTACGAGACCCGCAACCGCCCCGATTGGGTCGGCATCCCGCTTTCCGCGATCGGCCGCCTCGCCCCGCTCGGCTGACCCGCCGTTCCCGATCCGCGGGTCCACGGCATCCCGACACAACCTCAGCGATTCGCGCGAGGTCAGCCCCCTGAGACCTGAGGCGACTGAGACCGCGCAGATCACGGAGCATGCGCACACCCACACGACACAACCTCAGCGATCCGCGCGAGGTCAGTCCGCGGAGCCCCGGCACGACTGAGGTCGCGGAGGATCCGCACACCCACACGACACAACCTCAGCCATCCGAGCAAAGTCAGTCCACAGAGCCCCGGCACGACTGAGGTCGCGGAGGATGCGCACACCCCCCACGAACACGACGCCACCCCGCGAACCTGCCGCGGGGTGGCGTCGTGTCAATGAGCGCGGGGATCAGCTCGTGGGCATCGACCCCAGTGTGACCTCGGCGGTCTCCTCCTGACCGTTGCGGAGGTAGGTGACCTCGGCCTTCGCCCCCGCGGCGAGCGCGCGCACCTGGGCCGTAAGGTCGATGGAGTTCGTCACCGGGATGCCGTTGAAGTCGGTGATGACGTCGCCCGCGGTCAGGCCAGCGGCCTGTGCGGCGCCGCCGCTGACGGCCTCGGCCACGAGGGCGCCCGTGGTGGTCGCTCCCTGCTGTGCGGCGGCATCCTGAACCGACGCGCCCAACAGGCCGTGGGTGGCGGAGCCGTTCTCGATGATCTCCGACGAGATGCGCTTGGCGACGTCGGACGGGATCGAGAACCCGACGCCGATGTTGCCGGACTGCGCACCGGATGACGAGCCACCGGCGCTCGCGATGGCGACGTTGATGCCGATCAGCTTGCCCTCGTCGTCGACGAGCGCGCCTCCCGAGTTGCCCGGGTTGATGGCCGCGTCGGTCTGGATGACGGCGATCTTGATGGTCTGGCTCGCCGTCTGCGACTGCTGACCCTGGCCGAAGTCGAACCGGAAGGGGCTCTCCTGCCCGGGCTCGGTCTGCTGGTCTTCGGAGCCGTCGCTGGGAGCGGCCGAGGAAGCGACCTGGATGGACCGGTTCAGCGCGCTGACGATGCCGGTCGTGACCGTGTTGGGCAGGTCGAGGGGAGCCCCGACCGCGATGGTCGCGTCGCCGACGTTGAGCTTCGAGGAGTCCCCGAACTCGATCGGGGTGAGGCCCGACGCGTTCTGCAGCTTGATGACGGCGAGGTCGTAGGTGGGGTCGGTGCCGACGACGGTCGCGGCGTAGACCTTGCCGTCGGACGTGGTGACGGAGATCTTGGCGTCACCCGTCTGTCCGTCGAGGGTCACGACGTGGGTGTTGGTGAGGACGTAGCCGTCGTCGCTGAGCACGACGCCCGATCCCGTGCCGCCCGACTGCGTGCCGGTGGCACTGATGGTGACGACGCTCGGAACCACCTTCGAGGCGACCGCCGCAGTGGCGTTGACGTCCTGCGGGTCGTTGACGGTGATGGCGGTGGGTCCGGAGACGTTCGAGGCGTTTTCGCCGCCCCACAGGCTGAGTCCGGCATAGGTGCCGCCGAGGCCCGCTCCGCCACCGACGAGGGCCGCCGCGACCAGGAGGGCCGCGATGCGCGGTGCCGCACTCTTCTTGCGGGGAGGGGTGGATGCCGAGTCGGGCAGCGTCAGGGTGGGGTGCGCGCTCGTGGCAGCGGGGCCGAACGCGTGACCAGTGGGGTTCGGGGTGCCCGAGGGGGCCGAGGCATAGCCGCCGACCGCGGGGGACGCGGACTGCGGCGCGGCCGTTCCCGCGGCGGGCGGGGGCCACGCGGCAGCGGCCGCGGCGGGCGAGCGCGTGGGCATCGGCGGCACGTCGGAACGCGGCACCGACGCCGCGGGAGTGGACGCCTCGTGCGGCGTCGGCTGGCTGTGGTCGTTACCGTCGGGACGGTTGTCCGTGGTGTCGCTCATGGGATGCTCCTTCTTCCAGGCGCTTCTACGATGACCACGGATGCTGTGGGCCACCTATGACAGGAGTGAGCCGCCTCTATGGGTCTAGCAGCAACGCGCCCCGAAGCATTCCCCCTTGCCAGCGCGATGCGTGCGGCATGCTGGATCCATGCACCAGCTTCCCGGCGCCTGGCAGCGCACGGCCCGCGGCGCGGGCCTGCTCGCCCCCGACGGCTCCTCGGTCCCCACGATCTTCGCCGAGATGAGCGCGCTCGCCGCCTCCACCGGCGCCGTCAACCTGGGTCAGGGATTCCCCGACGAAGACGGACCCGAGCCCGTTCTCGAGGCAGCACGGGATGCCATCGCCCGCGGCGTCAACCAGTACGCACCCGGACGTGGCTTCCCCGACCTGCTGTCGGCCGTCGCCGAGCATCAGCGACGCTTCTACGGGATCGAGCTCGACCCCCAGCGCGAGGTCCTGATCACGGTCGGGGCGACCGAGGCTCTCGCGGCCACCCTGTTGGCGCTGATCGACTCCCCCGACGACGAGGTCGTCGTCTTCGAGCCCTACTACGACTCGTATGCGGCGTGCGTGGCGCTGTCGGGCGCGAAGCTCGTGCCGGTCCCCCTGCGGTGGCCCGACTTCCAACCCGACCTCGAGCAGCTGGCATCCGCGGTCACCGCTCGCACCCGGGTGATCCTCGTCAACGATCCGCACAACCCCACCGGCACCGTCTTCACGCGAGAGGTGCTCGATGAGGTCGTCCGCCTCGCTCACCTTCATGACGCGATCATCGTCACCGACGAGGTGTACGAACACCTCGTCTTCGATGGACCGCACGTGCCGATCGCCACCCTGCCCGACGCCGCTGAGCGCACGCTCTCGATCTCGTCGGCGGGGAAGACCTTCTCGCTCACCGGGTGGAAGACCGGGTGGGTCACAGGCCCTGCCGAGCTGGTGACGGCGGTGCTCGCCGTCAAGCAGTTCCTCACGTATGTGGGGGGTTCGCCCTTTCAGCCGGCGATCGCCGTGGGGTTGCGCCTGCCCGACGCGTTCTTCGCCTCGGTCGCCTCCGAGATGGCCGAGAAGGCCCAGCTGCTCGGCACCGGACTGCGCGCCGCCGGATTCGAGGTGTCGACCCCCGGCGGGTCGTACTTCACGGTGGTGGATGCCGCCCCGCTCGGCGCCACCGACGCCGACGCGTTCTGCCGCGAGCTGCCCGCCCGCGCCGGGGTCGTCGGCATCCCGCTCACCGCCTTCGTCTCACCCGCTCACCGCGCCCGATACGCCACGCTCGTGCGCTTCGCCGCGTGCAAGCGTGTCGAGGTGCTCGCCGATGCGTCGGAGCGGCTGGCCGGGATGAGGGTGGGCTGAGGCGGCTCCCCCTCCGAGCGAAAGTCGACCTGCTGGTCATCGCCGAGGCGGGAGCCAGGATATCGACGACGATCCGTCCGTCGCGACGTCGGCCCTGACCCCACCGACGCAAAGGTGCGGGCCGAAATGCCCGCGTGGTAATTTGAGCCTGGATCCCCCGAATCCGCCCCGGCCGCAAGGCCGTTGACCGATAGGGAAATGATGTCTCGCCGACGCACGCACCCCGACGTTCGTTCTGCCCGCATTCTTGAGCTGTACGGGAAGGACCTCCGCTGGATCGATGCCGATCAGGGGCTCCGCCTGGATCCCGACACAGCTGCACGCCTTCACGATGAGGGCTTCACGATGGCGACGGTGCGCATCGGCCTGTGGCGGACGAAGCGCGTCTCGCTCATCCGATGGGCCCAGCGGGAATCTGCCGCACCCTGACATCGCCGTGCACGGGCACGCCTCGACAGACGGTGCTGACCCGGATCGGGGCCGCCCCGCTCCGCTCGGGGCCATTCCCCCGCGCCTCAGCGCGGAGTGACGCGGAAACGCCGCAGCTCGAGGGCCGGGTTCACGCGACGGACGCGCGCGATGGCATCCGGATCGATATGGGCGACGGCGACGTCGGTCCCCGTCCCCACCTGCGCGACCATCACACCCTGCGGGTCGACGATCATCGAGTGACCGACCCCCAGGGGCGGCGGGTGGTCGGCGGCCGCGACGAAGAAGGTGTTCTCGATCGCACGCGCGTGCAGGAGCGTCCGCCAGTGGTGCTCCTTCACCGGTCCGCGCACCCACTCGGCCGGCACGAGCGCCACATCGACACCCGCGTCGGCGAGCGTGCGCGCGACCTCGGGGAAGCGGAGGTCGTAACAGGTCATCAGACCGAAGCGAAGGCCACCGGCGTCGAACGTCTGCGGTGGAGCGATCTCGCCCGGTTCCACCCAGTCGGACTCGCGTTGGCCGAAGGCGTCGTAGAGGTGCAGCTTGCGGTACGTCGCCCGGATGCCGTCGCCTCCGACGGCCACGACCGCGTTGCGGACCCGACGGCCGTCGTCGGCCTTCTCGAGCAGACCGGCCACGATCACGACGTCGAGCTCGCGGGCGAGGCCTGTCAGAGCGCGCACGAACGGGCCGTCGAGGTCTTCGGCGTTCTCGGCCAGCGTGTCGTCGAACGGATCGACGAAGTAGCTGGAGTACTCGGGGAACACCACCACGCGCGCACCCCGCGCGACCGCGGTGCGCGCGGCATCCGTGATGTGGGCGAGGTTCGCCTCGCGCGCGGCCACCGGCGCGAACTGCGCCACGGCGACACCGACAGCGTGGTCGTTCATCGCGCTGCTCCTCCTCCCCGGCGCCTGACGGACATCGGCACCACGACCCACAGTACGAGGATGACCGCGCCCAGCACGACTCCGGCCGCGATCGCCGCGACGAGGCTCACCACCACGTCGAACACGAAGACCACGACACCCACCAGCAGGAGCGACACGAGCGCGAGCGCGGCGCGCAGGGCGTTGTGACCGCTCCGGACGAGCGACGGCTTCACCTGCAGGTGGAACACCGCGCGGTGCAGCGCCACCGGCGCCAGGGCCACGACCGCGCTGAGCGCGGCGAGACAGACAAGGACCAGGTAGAACACCCGCTGCGCCGGCTCGAGGTCGACGAAGGAGGCCTGGAACGCCAATGCGAGAAGGAAGCCGGTGAGGATCTGCGTACCGGTCTGAAGGACCCGGAGTTCTTGCAGAATCTCGTTCCAGTTGCGATCGGCACGCTGCGCCGGGCTCTCGGGGCGCCCGTCGTCGAGATCGTCGAAAGTATTGCTCACCGGGATATTCTCTCGCGACACTCCCGGGCGGGGTGCGCGGATTTGCCATGTCACCCGACTCGGCGTAATGTTTTCTCTTGTGCCGCGGGGTGGAGCAGCTCGGTAGCTCGCTGGGCTCATAACCCAGAGGTCGCAGGTTCAAATCCTGTCCCCGCAACAAGCAGAAGGCCCCGGATCTCACGATCCGGGGCCTTCTGCCTTTCCTCGACGTTCCTCCGGTTCCACGCGGGGGTGCGTGCGGAACCGGAGGAAGCCGTCGTCAGCGGTAGCTGCGGTAGCGGCTGGATGCGGCCGCAGGCGCGGCCACGATCAAAGCGACGACGAGCAGGAAGACTCCTGCATCGCCGTGGGTGATGATCATCACGGCACCGGCCGCCGCCAGGACGATGACCGCCGTCCAGAGGATCACAGTGGCCAGAGGCGTCGCCCACACCGGCTGGTGGACGACATGGTGTGCGTAAGGGTGTTGCATTGCTCCTCGCCTTCGAGTTGCTATGAAGTGCCTGCCTAGGGGGATGCGGCAGGATCGCGCCGGACCACGACGTCGATTGCGTCGATGTTATGACCTTTTCGCTTCTCGGACGTACCGCTTGCGCGTGTCGCGTACGAATATGTCCGCGCGTCACCACGCGAATGCACCGCCGCGCGTCTAGCAAGGTCTCACTTGTCCCCCATTCGGTGGACACGTAAGATCAGCGGAGTCGGTTCGAAGTGTTCCATCGAGAACGCGAATCGGCCAAGGGGGATGGGGAAAGCGTTGAACGATGTTTGCACCACTTGCATACGCGAGGAATCTCGTGGATAGATTTCTGTACGGAGCGACCGAGGTGTCGTGCGAGACGTGCGGCGACTCGGTGCGACCCAGTCACGCGGTGTGGCGCAGTCGCCGGTCCTACTGCTCTGCGGCGCACGAGCACGCGGATCAGCTCTGACGGACCGGCCTCGTCCGGGTCAGCGCGTCGGCTCTTCCCAGTCGCCGACCCACCAGTCCGAGATCCGTGCCATGAGGTCGACGGCGTGACGATGGGCATCCGAGGTTTTCCACTCCTGGAAGTCCGCGGAGTCGGCGAAGGTCCCGTCCTCGACGATGATCGTGCCTTTGCGTTCGTCGAGCGACGTCGCGACGGTCCACGAAACGACGAGGCGATGCACGCCGAGCTTCCGCAGGCTCATCGTGGCGTCTGAGATGTCGTCGCTGTCGACACCATCTCTCACGCGGAACAGCACGACGTGGCGGAACATCAGCCCCGGAGCGACTGGACGTGGTCGCGGTACCAGGCGACCGTCCGTTCCATCCCCTCTTCGAGAGGAATCGATGCCGTCCACCCTGCTGCGGTGAGCGTCGAAACGTCAAGCAGCTTCTGAGGCGTGCCGTCGGGCTTGGAGGTGTCCCACTCGGTGGCACCGGTGAATCCCGTGACCCGGGCGATCGTCTCGGCGATCTCTCCTATCGTGACGTCGGAACCGGTGCCGACGTTGACCTGACCGGGCCCGTCGTAGTGCTCCATCAGGTGCAGACACGCATCTGCCATGTCATCCGCGTGAAGGAACTCGCGGCGAGGCGCACCGGTACCCCAATTGGTGACGGTGCTCGATCCTGCCTTCGTCGCCTCGTCGTACCGACGGATCAGCGCCGGCAGCACGTGCGACCCCCGCGGCGAGAAGTTGTCGTTGGGCCCGTACAGGTTGGTCGGCATCGCGCTGATCCACGGAAGCCCGTACTGACGGCGCACGGCCTGCGTCTGGAGGATGCCGGCGATCTTCGCGATCGCGTACGCGTCGTTCGTCGGTTCCAAGTGACCGGTCAACAGCGAGTCCTCGCGGATCGGCTGTTCGGCGAACTTCGGATAGATGCAGGACGAACCGAGGAAAAGCACCCGCTCGACCTCGTTCGCCAGTGCTGCATCCAGCACATTGACCTGAATGCGAATGTTCTCGCTGAGGAAATCGACCGGGTAGGTCGAGTTCGCCAGAATCCCGCCGACTTTGGCCGCGGCCAAGACGACGTAACGGGGCTTGATCTCGGCCATATAGGCGAAGACGGCCTCGCGATCCTTCAGATCGAGTTCTGCCGACGTCTTCCCGACGACATTCGCGAATCCTCCGGCCTGGAGCCGGCGTACGATGGCCGATCCCACCAGGCCGCGGTGACCGGCGACATAGAACGTCGCGTCGCGATCGAGCTCGCCCGGCATGTACGTCACCCCGTCGACGGCTGTCGTCACGCGCGAGCTCCCACGAGTTCGCGATTGCTCCAGCTGGGCAGCGAGACCGTGTCGATCCATTTCGCCCCCTGTTCCAGCGCGATGGTGTCGGCGTCGACCATGAGCCGGGCGAGTTCGTCGCCGTGGACGGCCGGCACCCAGCCGAGCTTGTCGGCCGCCTTGCTCGGGTCGCCGATGAGGGCGTCGACCTCGGTCGGGCGCAGGTAACGCTCGTCGAAGCGCACGTACTCGGCCCAGTCGAGCCCGACGTGACCGAATGCCACCTCGAGGAAGTCCTTGATGGTGAAGCCGACGCCCGTCGCGAGAACGAAGTCCTCAGGGGTGTCGGCCTGCAACATCCGCCACATGCCCTCGACGTACTCGGCGGCGTAGCCCCAGTCGCGGATCGAGTCGAGGTTGCCGAGGTAGAGGTGATTCTCCTCCCCCGCCTTGATGCGCGCGACCGCTCGCGTGATCTTGCGTGTCACGAACGTCTCGCCGCGACGGGGCGACTCGTGATTGAACAGGATGCCGTTGACGGCGAACATGTCGTACGCCTCGCGGTAGTTCTTCGTGATCCAGTAGCTGTACAGCTTCGCCGCCGCGTACGGGGAACGCGGATAGAACGGGGTCTCCTCGTTCTGCGGGGGCGGCGTCGCCCCGTAGAGCTCCGACGTGGACGCCTGGTAGAACTTCGTCTGGATACCGGCGAGGCGCACCGCCTCCAACAGCCGGATGGTCCCGGTGCCCGTGGTGTCGGCGGTGTGCTCCGGTTCGTCGAACGAGACGCGCACGTGCGACTGGGCGGCGAGGTTGTAGACCTCGTCGGGGTCGATCTGGCTCAGCAGCGTGACCATGCGCGCGCCGTCGGACAGGTCGCCGTAGTGGAGGAACAGCTTGGCCTGCGGGTCGTGCGGGTCGACGTACAGGTGGTCGATGCGGTGGGTGTTGAAGGTCGACGCGCGGCGGATCAGCCCGTGCACCTCGTAGCCCTTCGACAGCAGGAGTTCCGCCAGGTAGGAACCGTCCTGGCCGGTGATGCCGGTGATGAATGCACGCTTCGTCAAAGTACTTGTACCGATCTCGTTGGGGGTCAGATCAATGAACGCGCTCAGCGCCTACGGGGGCGGTCAGATTGTCGAGAAGACTACAGAACCGATCGATCGCATTTGTTTCCTCTAAAACCGTCTCTTTGTAACGTTTTCCGCTCGCACCGAACCGACGGCATCCATCGCGGTCGGCTGCGAGGACCTTCGCGCCGTCCAGAATCGCTCCCGCGCTGCCTGCCGCAACGACCAGACCCGCCCCTGCCGCGGTCACTTCCTGAGCGGTGATGCCCGTGGCATCGGTCGCCGCGAGCACGGGCCGGCCTGATGCGAAATACGACGTGAGTTTGCTGGGGACGGCCATTTCTGCCACACCGGGGAGCTCATTGACGAGCAGGATGTCGGCCGATTGCAGCGTCTCGGCGAACGCCATGTCGTCCAATGGCGGCAGGATCTGCGTCGTTGTCGGATGCTCATCGATGCGCTGCTGGAGCTCGTCGCGTTGGGCGCCATTGCCGACCAGGACGAAACGTACCCGCTCGCCGCGCTCGTGAGCCAGTCGACCGGCATCGACGACGTGGTGGAGTCCCTGTTTGACCCCCATGTTGCCGGTGTGGACCACGACGACGTCGTCATCGGACCACCCGTGCGCGCGCCGGACAGCGGACACATCCACGGGCGGCATCGGTGGAAGGTGAGTCCAGTTGCGGACGACGACGATGCGCTCGCGCGGGATCCCGAAGTCGTGATGGACGCGGTCGGCGAAGCGGTCGTGGATCACGACGATGGTCGACGCTGAGCGCAGCAGCCAGGCCTCCATGGCGCGAAGGGCGCGCGCGGCGAGCCCTCCGCCCTGCCCCGTCTCGACGACACCCAGGCCGTACAGGTCTTGGACCCACACCACGAAGGGCGTCTCGCGATGGGTCGCGAGTGCGCGGAGGCGGACGATGGCCGACGACAGAAGGGCCGGAGACGCCGCGACGATGGCCGACGGCTGACCCCATCGGACGAACGCCTGGCGCAGCCCGAAGCTCACCTCCGCGAGCGCGCGGGGCACCAAGGTGGGCCGGCGGGGCACGAAATGCAGGACGCGGTCGACGATGACGCCGTCCATTCTTTCGCGCTTCGACCACTGCCCGTAACCCGGCGCGATCTTCCACTCCGGATAATGAGGGTGCGCGACGACGGCACGAACTTGGCGCCCGCGCCGCGCGAGCCCGGCAGCCATTGCACCGGTGTACGGGGAGATTCCCGTAGTCTCCGGGGGGTAGTTCAATCCGAAGACGAGAGTTTGCGAAGATTGGCCCACAATGGCCCACTATACGGCTAGACAAAAGCATTGCACCGACCAAGAAAGGGGCGGCATGAACAGCAGCCCGGTGATCGATCTTTCGAAAGCCCCCGGGGAACAAGCCGCCTGGGACCAGCCGACCTGGAAGGTGTATCTTTGGGCCATCTGCGAGCTGATTTTCGTCACTAACCCCTGGCAGATCAGCTCGGCCGTCCGCATTTCCGTCTTGCGCGCTTTCGGTGCTCGCATCGGCCAGGGTGTCATTTTCCGCCCCCGCACCCGTGTGAAATTTCCGTGGAAGCTGCACGTCGGCGATCGCTCCTGGATCGGCGAGGGCGTCTGGTTCCACAACCAGGACGACATCCACATCGGGCACGACGTCGTGGTCTCGCAGGAGACGTTCGTCACCGCCGGCAGCCACGCCCACCGGCGCGACATGGCCCTCATCACTCGGCCGGTGCACATCGAGGACGGCGCGTGGGTGACCTCGCGCTGCGTCATCCTCGGCGGGGCGCGGATCGGTCGCAACTGCGTGATCACCCCTCTCAGCGTCGTCGACGGCCGCCCCGTGCCCGCCGGTGAGATCTGGGGCGGCAATCCCCTGGCCTACGTGGCGGATCGCGTCCTCGAGGATGGTCGGCGCCCGTGAAGATCGCCCACGTCGTCACCTTCACCTCCGCCGACGGCGCGTTCGGCGGCCCGACCCGTGTCGCCCTGGGACAGGCGAAGGCCCTCGCGAAACGGGGGCACGAAGTCACCGTTTACGCGGGCGCACCGGCCGGCGAGGCGAAAGACATCCGGCAAGACGGCTACCGGCTACGAACGTTCCCCGTCGTGAGGGTGGCCCCTTTCGGCGGCTTTGCGGCTCTGTGGCCGCGCGGCCTGCGATCGGCGCTCGCCGCCAACGCCCGCAGCACAGACGTCGCTCACATCCACCTCGCTCGCGACCTGGCGACCCTTCCGGCAGCGCTCACGCTCGGACGACTCGGTGTTCCGTACGTCACGCAGAGTCATGGAATGATCGACGACTCCGACAAGCGATCCGCCGCACTTCTCGACCGGCTAGCGACGAGACGTGCACTGTCGAGATCGGCGAGTTGGCTCCTGCTGACGGATGCCGAGGGAACTGATCTCGCTCGCATGGCAACCCCGAGGCGAACGACTCCGATCCGTAACGGGATCGAGGAGACTCCGCTGAGTTCCCTCGCCGATCGGTCACACACCGTTCTGTTTCTCGCGCGGCTACACAAGCGCAAACGTCCGCTCGCCTTCGTGCAGATGGCGCAGATGCTGTCGGAACGGCTGCCTCGAGCGCGCTTTCTCATCGTCGGACCGGACGAGGGCGAGGGCCCCGCCGTTGCTCGAGCTATCGAGTCAGCGGGGTTGGGAGACAGGCTCGAATGGGTCGGCGCTATACCTCCCGCGGAGACGATGTCAGCCATGTCGGATGCACGCGTTTACGTTCTTCCCGCCGTCAACGAGGTCTTCCCCATGTCGATATTGGAAGCTTTTGCAGCAGGCACGCCGGTGGTGACCACCTCGTCACTCGGTATCGCGGACGAATGCCAGCGATTCGGCGCGGCCATCATCACCGACGGCACCGCCCAACAGCTGGCAGATGCCACCTTGGCCGCCTACACCGACATCGACAGGGCTACGGCGCTTCGGGCCGGCGCGCGCGAGTATCTGCGTAGCGAACTCGACGTGGACGACGTGGCATCGACGCTCGAGCATGAGTACATCGCATCACTGAGTGCCCCCCGATGAGGCAGCCTCATCCCGGCGTCCCGTCGAAGCCGACCGCAGTACTCCTGCCCTGACGTTCCGTGCGGGCGCTCGGACCTCAGCGCTCACAATCTCGCACAGACCACTTACCGATCATTCTCGCCTCACGCCTGAACGGAAAGCCATGAAGCCCACTCGTCCCGACGTCATCGCCGTGGTGCAACCTTTCGTACCCACCTACCGCAAACCCCTCTTCGATGCCATTGACGCGGAGTTGCGGACGCGCGGTCTGCGCCTCGAGGTCTGGCATGACTTCCCCAAGGGCCGTGTTGCTGCTCGCGGCAACGCGGACCGAGGCTCGTGGAGTGTGCCGATCAGGCAGAGGCGTCTTTCCATCGGTCGACGCAACGTGACCTTCCGATCGGTCCACTCAGACGCGCGGCGGGTGCGTGCAGTGATCGCCGGATTGGCGAGCACGAACCTTGAAACCTACGCGCTAGCGGTGGACCCTCGCGTGAATCTCATGCTGTGGGGACACGGGAAGAACTTCACCGCGTCCAACAGCGGGTTGGACTCTCGCATCGAGCGATGGCTCGCCGATCGCTCGTCTCACGTCTTCACCTACACGGAGGAGGGCAAAGATCATGTCGTCGGACGCGGCCTGCCCGACCACATGGTGACAGTCGTGGTGAACACCACCGACACGGCCTCGCTGCGACGCGAGAAACACGCGACGACTCCGGAGATGTCCCGGGCCCTTCGTGACCGCTTCGATCTTGGTACGTCTCGCGTTGCCCTCTTCGTCGGAGCCTTCGATGCTCCCAAGCAGTTGCCTTTTCTCATCTCCGCCATGGACATCGTTGTGCGGGACCATCCGGACGTTGTCCTGGTCATGGCCGGTGCCGGACCCGATGATGCCGTGGTCCACGCCTTGGCGGAAAGTCGACCGTACGTGCGGGTGATCGGGCGACTCGAGGCATCCGAACTCGCGCAGTTCTCAACGATCACGGACCTCCTCGTGATGCCCGGCCGAGTCGGACTCGTCGCGGTCGATGCATTGGCCCTCGGCCTTCCTATCGCAACGACTTCCTACCCGTTCCACGCCCCAGAAGCGCGTTACCTGTCTGCCGGAACCGACTCGCTATGGACGAAGTTTGAGATCGAGGACTACGCGCGGGGGGTCTCAGGTCTGTTCTCTGGTCGTGAGGAGCTCTCGCGGCTGAGCAGCGGTGCCGCAGCGAAGGGCGCCGGGTTCTCGGTCGAAGCAAGCGCGCGACGATTCGCCGACGGTATCCTGCGGGGCCTCTGATGGAGACCGAGGTGACGACCGCCCGTGGCTAGTTCCAAACGGATCGCCGGTCAGTTCGCGTGGGCGTCTGCCAGCCGTGTCGGCGCGGCTCTCCTGCAGGCGCTCCTGTTCATCCTCGCGGCAAGGGCCGTCCCACCGGCTGAGTTCGGCGTCCTAGCGGCCATGCTCGGGGTGACGACCCTTCTGCAGACGATCTTCGACATGGGCGTGCAGACGTTCACGACTCGTGAACGCGCCGCGCGCGGTGACGTCGGGGCAATCGCAACCGCGCTTCGTTTCAACGCGCGCACCTCGGTGCTTCTCGCTGTCGTGGCAGCCGCGATCATCGTGGGAGCTGCCCTCGTCGTGGACCCCGCGTTCGCCCTGATGCTCCCGCTCGCGGTGTGGGTCAGTGCGGAACGGACGGCCGACGTGCGGCTGACGATATCGTTCGCCGACGGCGACGTCCGTGGCAACGCCATCAATCTCCTCAGCCGCCGGGCTCTGGCCATCGTGCTCTTCTTGGCCCTGGTCTTCGTCAGTGTCGAGCCGCTCCTGTCGTACGCCTTCGCCGTAGCCATCGCCGCAATCGGGTCTTCCATCTTCGCCAATCTCTATGTGCGCGGCCGTGTGACCGCTGTACCCGATATGAGTTACCGACAGCTGATGCGAGCGAGCTGGCCCTACTGGCTGAACTCGGTGGCGACGCAGGCGCGCAACCTCGATTCGGCGATAACGGCGGGCTTCGCCGGCGCGGTCGAGGCCGGATTCTTCTCGGTCGCCAGCCGACTCACCAGTCCTCTGCGCATTCTCCCCACGACACTGTCCAGCGTCCTCCTGCCAAATGCGGCCAAGTCAGATGGGTCTCGCGCGGACACCATCGCTCTGCTGCGGCTCGCCGGGCTCGCCTGGACCGCGACAACGGCGCTGTACGTCGCCCTGATACTCACGGCCCCGTGGTTCGTGCCCCTGCTGCTCGGCGCCGATTACGCCGGTTCGGTCTCCGCCGTCCAGATCGTCATCGCCGGGCTTCCTTTCGCCGCGCTCATCTCGCTTCTGTCGTCCATCCTCCAGGGCCACGGTCGTAAACATTTCGTCGCGACAGTCTCCACGGTCTCCGTCATCGCATGCCTGGCGATGGTCGCCCTCGGCTCATCCGCGTGGGGTGCCGAGGGTGCCGCCGCTGCTTTGACGGTGAACTTCGTGGCGCAGTCGATCGCTATCACGATCGGCTTCTACATCTACGTCTGGAAAGGGACGGGAGAAAACACGTGAACAGGTCTCAACGCCCCCGCCAGATTTTCTGCACGATCGCCGCTCAGCACGACAACCTCGGCGACATCATCATTCGCCAGCGCATGGTCGATCTCATCACCGCCCCCGACGCGCGTTTGCACGTCAGCGTCGGGAAGATGCCGCAGCCATACATCGATGCTTTCGATCTTCCCGACGATGCGAAGAAGTATCCGACGACCAGGGGATTCGTCGTCGCGTTCGTCACGTCCGCGCTCAGGAGGCGGACTGCGGTCGTCTTTCCTCCCGGCCCCTATCCCCTCACGTCGTGGCGATCGGCGGGCCGGGGTGTTCTGGCCATCACCATGAGCCTGCTCGCGAGGACGACCGGCGGAGCATCGGTCACGGTCGGCAAATCGGTCCGCGGTCGCCACCGTGGCGCGCGCGCGGTCGAGAAGGTCCTCATTCGGATCTCCAACATCTACGTGGCGAGGGATCGACTCAGCGCGATCTCCGTGGGCGTGCCTATCACCGCCGCTCCCGACCTGGCGCTCTTGGCCTCGCCCTCCGATTCGAGTACTCGACGCTTCGTGCCCCTCTCCTTCCGGTCCGACCGTCCGCTCGATGTCGAATTCCTCCGCGCGGTCGTCGACTGGGCCCGGACCGAAAGCCTCGTCCCCGTCTTCGTCACGCAGGTCGCGCGTGACGGTGCGCGCCACGCAGAACATGCCGCGGAGCTCGGAGTAGACCATCTCGAATGGGGTGCGAAGTCTCACCGTCAGCAGCTGATGGACATCACCGCTCTCTACTCCGAATCGTCCCTGGTCGTCACCGACCGACTACACGCCGCACTGCTCGGCGTCCTCGGTGGCGCCGTACCCGTGGCCGTGCGTCAGGGAGACTCCCCCAGCAAGATCGCAGACGCCCTCGATGGGGTGATGCCATATGCCACCCTCGATCGAGAAGACAGATCCGATGTGGTCGAGTCGCTCCATGCCGCGACGAGCTTGCGCGGGGCCGTCGTCGCGGGCCGGACGGCCGCCCGCGCTCGCTTACTGGAGATCCAGCGGGACGTTCGTCTGGCCACTGGTCTCAGATACTTGCAGCCTCCAGCTACCGCAACGCCCCCACACCGCGTGGGCTGACGAGCACGCTCGCTCGTGGGCGAGGAGGGCGGACCAGCAGGTACGCCCAGCGCAGGATCACCAGCAGGACGACGATTTGAGCAGCGATCCACAGCTGGGCGATCGTGTTGCCGCGGACCAGCTGCGGCATGAACGCGGCAAGCGCCAGCAGGATCAGCAACTTGTTGCCCGAGGCGCCCAGAAAGTTCGACTCGAATCGCGACAGGAGAATCCCGAGCAAAGTCATTCCGATGATGACGCCAGGGAGTCCGAGGTCGTAGAAGAGCACGCCGCTCACGCTGGGAACTGGACAATACGAGACTCCACAGGCCCCGCCGAACGCCTGAATCAAAATCTCATCACTCCATCGGGGCCCGAGACCCTTTGACAGAGCGGCCGGTAGGGGCGAGACGACGGCTTCCAACACGGTTCCGCGACCAAGGCCGTACTCGATCGTTCCCCCCAATCGTCGAGCGAGGAAGGCGATGTAGTTGAACATCTCAGTGTCGTAGGAGAGGAAGAAGTTCTCCAGTGTGCCGCCGATACCCTCTTCGCCGAAGTAATCGCCCATCGCGCCCAGAAGATCGGTCTTGCCTTGCCTCGACCCGGAGCTGCGGACGAAGGGAATGATGGACAACGCCAGAAAAGTCGCAACGGCGAGACCCACCATCCGCCAGGTGACGAGCTTGAACCAACTCGGTGGAAGTGCTCCGAGCACCGCTGCCAGGAGGGAGGGAAGAAGGAAACGGCGTGAGCCGAGCGCGGAAGGAGGGACGATCGTCACAACGATCATCAGCCAGTAGAGGATCGATTCCTGAACGGTAAGGCGCCGGAGTCTCTGAACTGTGATTCGGGCGTATGCGAGCACGAGCCCGGCGACCACAGGGAGGGCAGGGACGATGGCCGGTACGCCCGCCAGAGCGGCCTCACCGCCGGCGCCGCGTCCTTCGAACAGAACCACCAGGTAGCCGAATCCGCCGCCCGTCGCTGCCATGAGGAGCAACCATGCCAAAAGAATGGATGCGCTCGCCGCAGCCGCAGCCGCGATGCCGATCTCCGGCGCCGACCGATCGTGGGTTGTCGTGTATCCGAGCTCAGGCTCTTTCGCTCCCCTGGTCAACCGACCGAAGAAGTACCCGAACAGCACGAAGCTGACGGAAAGCAGCCCGACCCACGCCGCAATCTCGAAGCCCGACTCGACGTTGTTACCGCCGTAGAAGTTATACCTGTCGTACCCGACCATCATGACCGGCCGAATGCCGAAAATCGCCAACAGCATGAGCAGCGTCACCGACATCGGCGACACGAGTCCGCCCCGCCGCAAACCCGAGACGGCGATCAGACCCACGCAAGCGGTGACGATCGTGATCACGGGAACCACGATCGACGGTTGCGGGGTCACAGAACCACCCCAGCCCAAGACCGGAGACGGGCGCGCGTTCTGACGCGGATCAGGGCGGGCGTCGGCCGCTTCGAATCAACCCGCATCAGTTACACCCACCGTCCGCCGCCGCAGCGAGAAAGCGGCGAAGTACGTTCTCAGACTCAGCTTGATGAGGGCCGCCTGCGCGGCAAGACGCAGGCGCCTGCGCCCGGCCAAGACGGCCAGCTCCGACCACCGTACGAGCCGTCGACTGGGCGACGCTCGATGCAGCTGCTTCTGAAGGCGAGTTCCGGCGGACCTGCGCGCGAATTCGTTGACGACGGGAACGATGACATTCCGGTACTTGAACTCGATGAATGGGCCGTTCGCTTCCGAGGGTCCAGGTAACGTCGCGCGAACTTCGGTGGCGATGCGCAAGCAGGTCTCGAGGTCGCTCGAGTCGTACTCGTCGCTGTTCAGAATCGACCCGGGGTTCTGGAAGTAGACATATCGCGACACCGGAAGAGTCGCCACGGCCCTCGCCGCCGGAAGAATGCGGAGCATACCGCCGAGGTCGGAGTGCGCCCGCGTGGGCGGGAACGGATTCTCGCCCAACAGATCGCGTCGGAAGAGCTTGTTCCAAAGATGCCCCTGGAGGCGTCCGTCCAGGAGTCGGGTGAAGGCGACCGGGCCGGGGACGGTCTCCTCGATCGTCGCGTCGGTGATGAGACCCAGTCCGACGCCGTTCGGCGATCGCTTCGTCGCGTTGCAGACGACCACATCTGCGCCGGTCGTGCGTGCGCGCTCGTACATGTCGACGACGATGGTGGGGTCCCACGAATCGTCCGCATCCGTGAGCCAGACGTACGCTCCGGTGGCCACGGCAAGGGCCTGGTTACGTGCGTGCGCTACTCCACGTTGCCCGGCTGCCAGCACCGTCACCTCGCCCGGAAGTACGGCGCCCCACCCGTCGATGCGGAGGCGCGAGTCATCGACGGAATGGTCGTCGACGAGAATGAACTCGTAGTCGACACGCGTGTCCAGCGCTCGAAGATTCTCAAGCGTCCGATCGAGGTAGGAACCTGCGTTGTGAACAGGAACAATGACAGTGATCAGCGGCTTGGTGGCGTTCATCGGCCGGCGAGAGCTCGTTGGACCCGGCTCGTCAATCGGTCGTGCGCCCGCGCCGACTTTGTGACGACTTCTTCGTGTCGACCCACCTGAGCCGAGAGGAACTCCACTATGGCGGCCGTCGAGAGTCCGGCGACATCCAAGCTGAGTCCCTCGTACTCGATGGTGGCGAAATGCGTCCGAATCTTGGCTGCGGGCGCCGGTACGACCTCGACGGGCACGGCACCGGCCTTAGCCGCCAAGATCAGGACGTGGAGCCGGTCGCTCAGAACGTACGCGCAATCCTCGTACAACCGGCGGATCGCGTTCTCCTGGTCAAGATCGCTCCGATCTCCCCACGGAATGTACTCGGCGACGTCAGGGCCGAGCTGCGCGGCAACCTCCGCACAGCGCGCCTCGTCTTCATCCACCTGTGCCATCGTCACAATGCGCAGCCCCTGAGCCTTGGCGAATGTGGCGACGGCGGCAAGAGTCGCCGCCGTCGGGAGGGGACGCTTCCCCCGGAGCGTGATGAGAAGGCGATCGCGGCTTTCGAAGGGCGACCCGGCTGTGGCGGGCTCGGCGAAAGCGGTATCGGGCGTCAGCTCCCCCACGCGCATCCGCTCGAGCGACGGACGATCACGCCACAGCACAGTCTGCGAGATCCGTGCGCTGGCGCGATAGAACCATGCGGTAAGCGAGTCATACCCCCCGACCGCGCGTGGCGGACGGAAGATGTGCCCGCCCCGGAGACGCAGCAAGGCTGTGATGACCAGGAACATGATCTCGGACTTGAGATGTTCCCGACCCAGCGGGACCTCGCCAGGGTCCAACATGAGCAGGCGGCGACCACGTCCCAGCAGCAGACGGCGCAGCCACTCCCGTCGCTCTGCCGCACCATAGACAACCTCATCAGGCCGCATCTGGAGCTCTTCGACCCATCCAGCGGTCGTTCGGCCGACATAGGCGTGCACCCGTCCGAACGGCCGAGACCACTCAAGAACCCTCCGGCGGATCACTGCGTCGCCCAGGTTGCCACTCACGCCCGTCAGGATGACGAAGACTTCATGATCACGGGTCGTATCCACACTCATCTGTTCGAAACTTTCCGGATCAGCTTCCACGACTCGCGCTGAATCTTGTTGCGCACGCGAGTCACGAAGGTCATCTTGGTCTGACTTTGGTAGGAATCGATCAGCGGTTTGATCGCGTTGAGGTAGACGTTCAGGTCTCGGGCCTCCTTGGCGTCGGCGAATGCCGTCTGGCTGACCTCGGACAAATTCCGTCGATTCCTGATGAGTCCGACTCGTTCCTCCGATACGTGGTCGTAACCGGGCTTGACGCGCTTATCGGGCCGCCAACTGCCGTCTGCATCGTCGTCCGCCAAGCGCACGGCGAGCCCATCTCGCCGGTGCCGATAATTACCCGCCTGCGTCTTCGCGACACTGTCCGGGTCGAGTTCTTCAAGTGTGATCTGACCGACCTGAGCGCCCGCACGAAGGATCTCGTCGATGACCTCATTCCGGGTCACGACGACATTCGTGCCTCGCCAGTCGATCTCGTATTTGGAGAGCCATGCATCACCGAAGACGACGTCGGCGGTCTCGGCGAACACGTCGTCGCAGTAGTTGCAGGCGTTCAGCTGGAAGACGGCGTGGCCCCAACTGCCCCCGACAAGCGACAGCGTCTGCGCCTCTTCGAATCGATCCGAGCCCTTCGCGCGTGCTCCGAACTTGTACTGACGAGAGGTGAGCGACGGGTCTTTAATGCGAAAGTCAACGGTTTCGAGTTCGTCCGGTGCTATGCCGAGTTGCCAGGCGAAGGACTCGGGGTACGCCATCGTCTTCAGGTGGCCGCAGACGATCCCGAGGCAGAATGCGATCTGATCCCGCAGTGTCGAGTCCTGCTCGGTCACGTGGCGGAGAGCCTTGACCGCGCACGGGATGCCGATGAAGGCGTATCGGCGGCCATCGCCGCGAATCCCACGCAGCACTTCGTCGAAGGTCGCCGGGTAGTACTTCGACTTTCGTCCGTCTCGCAGTTCTCCGATGGTGGTGGACACGACGTAGCCGAACATCGGCTGTTCGACGTTCCCGACGTGGATGACTCCGTCGATGAGTCCTCGCTCCAGGAGTCGGGAAGCCGTCCAGCTCGTCAGCCCGCCTGAGCTACTGAACGGGATCTCGCCGTCGTCCGCGACACGGCCGGCGAAAAGCGAGCGATGGTGACCGATCCGGCCGTCTTTCGGCAGGTCGGGGAACAAGCGATGGGCGACCGTGTCCTCGTCTTCAGACTCATTCGTGAATGGGCAGACGCGGCTCGCCGTCGCGAGATCCGCCGGGGAAGCACCGGCGATGTCGGCCTCGTAGTACCCGCGTGGCCGGATGGTCACCGGGATTCGCCCACCCGTTGCGACACCGCACGCGCCGCATCCGACGCACATATTGCGCTCGATGACATTGACGATGCCCGGACGGGACGACGTTTCGGGAGTGGTCAACTGTGTCCTCGCTCAGATTTACGCGTAGAAGGTGGATGCAAGACGGCCGTGCGAGCTCCCGCTCGAAGATAGTGACACCGGAGCTCGGGAATCGACGAACCGTTCTCACCCTTGGACATTGAATACGACCCGAAGCGTCCGCTTCGTGGCTTTGTCTGAACGATAACAGGCGCGCGTCGCGTCGAAAGTCTCGGAGAGATGAACAGAGTATTTCTGCGGGCGAGCGGAGCCCCTTCCTTGACACAGACCGGCTCACCCGAGAGCCGTCCCGACGACAACCAGGACGAGGAAGGACACGTTGTAGACGAGATGCGCGAGCATCGCAGCCCACAGTCTTCCGGTCATGATGACCAACACCGCGGCCGCCGCTCCGACGAGGAAAAGCTGCAGCGCATCCGTCAGGGCCAACGGCGAGAAGAACGTGTGGAGCAAAACGAACCCGCCGGCGGATGAAAGAATCGCCGTCACACTCGCCGCCACGTAGCCCAAGCTGCGTCGGAAGATCTGGTAGACGGTGACAAGCACGACGGCGCGGAAAAAGAGCTCTTCGACGATGGGTCCGACGAGGGTCGTGGGAACCACCTGGACGGCCCACCCCCGGTACGCTTCTGAGCCTCCCTCGCCTGGGAGGACCGGAAAAGGCTTCGTGTCCGCCGCGCTCACCCACCCCTGCACAGCTCGGAGGGCGAGGCCAACTGCGACCCCCCAGAGGACATCAGTGCCGCGGAACCGGAAAAGACCCGCCGGTCGGCCCCGCACAAACGCGTAGATAACAGCCACGAGCAAGAATCCCCACAGCGACGCAATGCTCGCCGAGGCCGCCCACGCCACCTGGAACCTGCTGAGAACACCGGCCGCCATGACAGACAGGCCGCCCGCGACGAGAGCGACGGCGAGAACCTTGCCGTTCCATCGACGCACCGCCTGTCCCCCCTCGCGCCAGTCGATCCGTCTCCTGACGCGACGTCCACCCCCGTCAACGGCGCCCGAGGCTGTAGCCGCGCGCGCCGCCCCCTTACCCGCGTCATGTGAATGCGAGTCACTAAGCTGATCCGACACGTGGCAAAACTACCGCTCACCGCGCGAATGCGACGTCTGGCTCTCGACGAAATGGGTCATCGTGCTCGAAATTGTTGCTGTATGCACCGGCAATCTTTGCCGCTCGCCGTTGGCTGAACTCCTCCTTCGAACGCGCCTGTCGGACATGGGGGTTGCCCTGCGGAGCGTCGGAACTCGGACGCGAGACGGGATGCAGATGCCGCCAGAGGCCGCCGCTGTCGCTGCGGCAGGCGGGGTCGCCATCGAGCTCGTCGCCGCGCATCGCTCGCAGCGCATGCAACCGGAGCACATCCGCTCGGCCGACCTCATTCTGGCCATGGCTCGCGAGCATCGGCGAGAAGTGGTTGAGCTTGCCCCAGCCCGCGTGCGCAACACTTTCACGATTCGCGAACTAGGTCGTCTCTGCGCCGACATCACCGACGCAGACCTCCGTGCAGCCGCCACCTCGCACGCATCCGGAGGCGCCTCACCCCACCACAGGATCAGGGGGATGTTGGCGGCTGTTTCCGCTCGACGGGGCATGTCGCCACAGCCGGTGGGGCTGGATGAAGACGATGTCGTAGATCCGTTCCGTCACTCGGCGGCGACGTACCGACTCGCCGCCGAGCAGCTTACCCCCGGACTCGTTCACGTTGAACGACTGGTGCGACTCGCGCATTCGTAGCGCGCTTCGGTGGCGCGCGTTGCGGGCGGTTTCAAGACCATTGACTGCCCGTTCACTCGGCGATGAACTGAGGATAGTTTTGCGCCCCGTAAGCAAGTTCGAAACATTCCGTGTGCCAGACTGATGCCCTATTCTCATTCGGCCTCACAAGGCCGTCAGATCCTCTCCGAGAGGCACCATGGAGCTCAACGACTACGTCCGCACCCTCCGCAAGAATTGGCTCGTCATCGTCGTGCTCACTTTCCTCGGTCTCGGAGTAGCGACCGGCTACACCCTCACGCGCACTCCCACGTACGAGTCTGAGAGCACCGTCTTCGTTTCGACCCAGGTGGGGAGTACGGCCGCAGAACTGCAGCAGGGTTCGAGCTTCACCCAGGCGCGCATCAACACCTATGTCGGACTCGTCACGACTCCCGTCGTCCTCGACCCGGTGATCAGCACGCTGCGCCTGAATTCCACCGCGGCGACTCTGGGCGGGTCCATCGCCGCCTCCGCGGGGCAGAACTCAACTCTCATCACCGTGACGGCCACGGACACCAATGCGGTTCGCGCGGCCGACATCGCAAATGCTGTGGCCGCGAGCCTGTCTTCCGTGGTGCCGCAACTCGAGCCTGAGGCGGATGACGGCTCCAGCCCCGTGCGCCTGAGCCGAGTGCGGGACGCCGAGCCGGCGACACAGCCCGTGTCGCCCAACGTCACCATCAACCTGCTGCTGGGCACGATGGTCGGCCTCCTGCTCGGTGTGGGTATCGCTATCCTGCGCACGCGGCTCGACACGAAAGTCCGCACCCCTCGCGATGCCGAGGCGATCACCTCGGCACCCGGCATCGGAGCCATCGCCTTCGACGTCAGGGCGAAGGAGCGACCGCTCATTCTTCACGCTGACCCTCTCAGCCCGCGTGCAGAGTCTTTCCGCGCGCTTCGGACGAACCTGCAGTTCCTCGACATGGGGGGTCGCTCGAGCTTCGTTGTCACCAGCTCGGTGCAGAGCGAGGGAAAATCCACGACGACGATCAACCTGGCGATCGCTTTGGCGGACGCCGGCAAACGCGTGGCACTTCTCGACACCGATCTTCGCAAGCCGAAGGTCGCCGAGTACCTCGGCATCGAAGGCGGCGTCGGTTTGACCGATGTGTTGATCGGACGAGCCGATGTTCGTGACGTGATGCAGCCTTGGGGCGGTCGCAGTCTGTATGTGCTCCCCGCGGGCAAGATTCCGCCCAATCCGAGCGAGCTCCTCGGATCTCACCACATGGGGGCGTTGCTCGAGTCACTGGAGAACGCTTTCGACGTCGTCCTGTGCGACGCCCCTCCCCTCCTTCCGGTCACCGATGCCGCGATCCTTGCGCGGGTGACGAGCGGCGCGCTGATGGTCGTCGCCGCCGGCCGCACGACGCGCCATCAACTGACGGGGGCGACTGAAGCGCTCACCACGGTGGGCGCGAAGCTCGCCGGCTTCATCATGTCGATGGTGCCCACGCGCGGACCAGATTCGTACTACGCCGCATATGGATACGGCTACGGCTACGGCTACGGCTACAGGGAAGCGCCCGCCAAGGGCAGGTTCGGGCGGCGGGAACCACGGGTCGCGCGGCCGGATGGCGCCGCCGGTGCGAACGGTGGGCGGGAGGATTCGACCGGTACCAGCGCGGCTTCCCGCCGCACGGCGCGGAGCGTACGGCGGGAAGCGTGAACGAAACGCCCACCAGATCGGAGGGTCGGCGTCGCGAAGCAACGCGAACAGCTCAGGACCGCAACAAGACGTCGTCATCATTTCCCCTGGCGAATCGAAAAGCGGCGAGGATATCCGCGCTCGTCGTCGGGGCCCTGCTCATCGTGGCTGCTCTCCTGTCCGCGTGGGTGGGCGTGCGCGGCGCCCTGGCGTACCAGCACCTCTCGGCGATCCGCTCCCTCGCACCGACGGCCGCGGCATCCGTCACGTCCGATCCGAACCAGGCGACCCCTGCCCTCGAGCAGCTGGCCACGGAGGCGAGCGCGGCCCATGACCTGACGTCGGACCCCGTCTGGGCCATCGCGGCGAGCACCCCGTGGATCGGCCCGCAACTGGCGGCTTTCGCAACCGTCGCGTCCGCGTCGGACCGGCTGTTCGCCGACAGTCTTCTGCCGCTCGCCATCGCCGCGCGGGATGTCTCGCTCGATGACCTCCGTCCGCACGACGGCCGTCTCGACACCACGGCGCTGAGCACCCTGACCGCCCCCGCGCGGTCGGCCGCCGACGCGGCGACCGGCGCCGCGGCTGACGTCGACGCGATCGACCGGACGCCACTCGTCGGGGTGGTCGCGACCGCCGTTGACCAGGCCCGGTCGACCTACGACGCGGCGGCCAGCGCAATCGATGCCCTGCGGCGGGCGACAGAGCTGCTCCCCTCGATGTTGGGCCAGGACGGCCCCCGCACCTACTTGCTGCTCGTGCAGAACAACGCCGAGTGGCGCTCCCTCGGCGGCGTCTCCGGCACCGCCATCGAGCTCAGCGCTGATCACGGCGCCCTGTCGCTGGTCGAGACGCATTCCGCGACATCCCTGTCGCGGGGCATCTCGGGGCCCGTGGTCGAGCTTCCCTCCGATGTCCAGAAGATCTACGAGACACGACCTGCGCGGTACTTCCACAACCTCACGCAGATCCCGGACTTTCCGACGGACGGTCCTCTGGCGCGGGAGATGTACCGCCAGCAGACCGGGCGGGAGGTCGACGGGGTGATGGCCGTGGACCCGGTGGTGCTGTCGTATCTGCTCGAGGCCACCGGCCCGGTCGCACTGCCCGACGGCGAATCGCTCACGGGCGACAATGCCGTTCCCCTCCTGCTGGACGACACCTACCGGCGCTACGCGGATCCGGCCGCGCAGGACGCATTCTTCGCGGGCGCCACGGGGGCCGTCTTCGAGGCCCTCCGGGAGGGCCAGGGCTCCACGCCGGGGTTGATCGCCGCCCTCGCCCGAGGAGTCGAGGAACGCCGAGTGCTGGTGTGGGCGGCGGAGCCGACGGAACAATCCGTGATCGAGGGGACGACGCTCGCCGGGCAGCTGCCGGCGAGCAACGGACGAACCGCACGATTCGGCGTCTACCTCAACGACGGCACCGGATCGAAGATGAGCTACTACATCGCGCCGAAGGCCGACCTTCGCTGGGGATCCTGCCGAACCTCGGCGGACGCCTCCACGCGCGAGGTGACGCTGACCCTCACCCTGTCGAATACGGCTCCGGCGGACGCGTCGACCTCGCTGCCCGCCTACGTGACGGGCAACGGCGTGTACGGAACCGCGCCCGGCGTGGCCACCGTGGTCACCGACGTCTATCTTCCCGAGGGGTGGACCCCGGTCACGACGACGACCTCGTCCGGCACCGAGTTCACGCGTTCGACCCTCGATGGGCGCGAGGTCCTCACCGTCGGCGCAACCGTGGCACCCCAGGCGACGGCTCAGATCGAGATCACCGCGACGGCCGTCTCGACGGCAACCGAAGCCGAAGCCCTCCTCACTCCCACGGCGGACTCGACCCTGAGCCCCACCGTTCGGGCCGCGTGCACGGGCGCGGCGGGCGCCGTTCTGCGGTGACGCCGGTGGGCGGTCAGGGCCGTCCGCGGACGCGATCCCGAAAATTAATGTCGCGGAAATGCTTTCAGCTTGCGTCCATGAACCGCCTAAGCAATACTCAGGATGGTCTTTCAGTCAGTACATTCCCGCATCATTGTTGTCCTCCCCTTGCGTCGTTACGGGATAGCACGAACGCGGACCACCTATCCCTGGTTGCCCGAATTCGAAAGCAGACCTTCATGAAACTCACCCTCGCAAAAGCCGGCGCCTCGCTCGCCCTCGCCGGCGCACTCCTCGTCGCGACCCCCGTGGTCGCCCAGGCATACGTCCCCACCGCCCCCGGTTCGCAGACCATCACGGTCACGGAAGACGGCTCGTACGGCTTCGCCGGATACGAAGCCGGCTCGCAGGTCACCTTCACCCTCGTGGGCGTGGGCGTCACCGGCGCCAACATCGCCACCGCGGGTCAGCAGGTGACCGCCGCCTCGGTCACCAAGACCGCTGACGCGTCCGGATCCGCCGCGGCCGACGTCACCCTTCCCGACCCGCAGGTGGGCTCGTACAGCCTCACCGCCTCGGGCCCCCTCGCGTCCGGCGGCGGTGCGTCCGGCGGCGGCGCATCGGTCGGCGGCGGCACGAGCGGCGGCGGCACGACGAACGCCGGCGGTAGCGCCGGCGGAAGCGACTCGCTGGCTGTGACGGGTATGGACGCGAACTCGCTCCTCGGCTTCTGGGTCGGCGGTGGCGCCCTCGTCCTCGCCGGCGCGACGGTCGCCGTTGCCGCGACGGCCCGCCGCAACCGCCGCAGCAAGGCCTGACGCGCCAAGCGTCCTTGGAGGGCGTCGCCGACGAGAGTCGGTGGCGCCCTTCGGCGTTGTTCCGGGCGGCCCGTCCGTCAACCCTTCACCCGTGAGCGGTTTCGCAGATTGACTGGTCGCATGCACACGACCACCACCGCACCTCTCGATGACGATGGCCGCGTCGCCGACAGTCCGCCGACGCTGCCCTTCGTGCACATGTGGACCGGGCTCGACGGGAGGAGCCGACTCGACGAGTCGATCATGCGCGGCTTCGGCCTGCAGAGCGTCGGAGGCGGGGCTGACCCGCAATGGATGCGTCCTTTCCCGGGTGAGGTCTCCGCGGTGGTCTTCGCCGTGCTCCCCACCGGCTGGGTCGGGGACTGGCATCCATCTCCCCATCCTCAGTGGGTCATTCCGCTGCGCGGGCGCTGGTTCCTCGCGACGCAAGATGGCGCGCGGGTCGAGATGGGCCCTGGAGACATCCATTTCGGACAGGACGTCGAAACCGACGAGATCGACAGCGACCGCGGGCATCTCTCGGGCACAGTGGGCGACGAACCCTGCTGGCAGATGCTCGTGCAGTTCACCTCCTCCCCTGGCGCCCCGACACGGCATCCGTTCGGGTGAAGACGTCAACCCGCTCTTCACGCCGACGCCGGTCCGTTTGACTGGCGGAATGCCCCTCCCCCTCGACGGTCAGATCCTCCAGGCCCCCCGCTCCCCCGAGCCCGTCGACATCGCGCCGCCGCGCGTCTGGGACGAACGCCTCGCCGCCGTCCTCCCGCCGACATCGCGCCTGCTCTCGCTCTACGCCGACGCCACCTGGGCCGAAGGCCCCGTGTGGTGGCCCGAGGAACGATCCCTCGTCTTCAGCGACGTGATCGGACGCCGCACCCTGGCCTGGCGTGAGGACGGCAGCATCGTCACCGTCCGCGACCGCTCGAACTTCGCCAACGGCAACGCGATGGATGCCGAGGGCCGTCTGGTCCAGGCCGAGCACGGCCGGCGCGGCATCAGCCGCACTGACGCGAACGGCACCGAGCTGCTGGTCGACGCCTTCGAAGGCGAACCGCTGAACTCGCCGAACGACCTCGTGGTGGCATCCGATGGGGCGATCTGGTTCACCGATCCGACGTACGGGATCTCGGACCCGCGCGAGGGGTACCCGGCGAACCCGGCACTGCCCCACCAGAGCGTGTACCGGTGGCGCAGCGGTGCGGGTCTCCAGCGCATGGTCGACCTCGATCAACCCAACGGTTTGGCCTTCAGCCGCGACGAGCGCACCCTTTACGTCGCGGAGTCGAACTCCGAGGGACTCCCCCGGGTCGTGGCCTGCGACTGGGACGGCGAGACGCTCGGATCGCCGCGCTTCTTCGCCGGGGTGGATGCCGGCATCCCCGACGGCTTCGTCGTCGACAGCCGCGAGTGGCTGTGGATCTCGAGCGAGGCCGGCGTGGTCATCGTCGACGAGACGGGACGACGCCTCGGTGTCATCCCGACCCCGCACGTCGTCAGCAACTGCACCTTCGACGCGGACGAGAAGCGGCTGTTCGTCACCGGCGACAGCGACCTGTGGATGGTGCAGCTGGCGTAGCCGGGGAGACGGGATCGGCCGTCGCCCGGCGAAAATTCTCGTCCGCCGTCAAGTCGGCGACACCGACGTCGACGCAGGAGTTTCTCAAGGAAGCGACGGAATCGCAAGATCACCCAAGGAAATCCCGAAGCACCTTATCCGCCCTGTGGGGTCCACGTAACGTCGGTCACGTGACCCGCTCCACCCCGGAGGTTTCGGGGTTGCAGGACAGGGTCGAGGAGAGAAACACGATGAACATTTCCACGCGCATGCGAAACGGCGTCAACACGTTCCTGTACGGCAGCACCGCGGTCCGCTGCGAGAACTGCGGCGACACCGTCCCGTCCCACCGGGCCGTGTGGCGCGGATCGCGGTCGTACTGCTCCGCGGTCCACGAGCACGCCGACCTCGACACCGAAACTGTTCGCACACCCGTCTCCGCGTCACAGGCGCCGAGCGGCGCGAGTGTGCGAGCGAATGCGGAACTCGTCTGCTCCTGACGAAAACACCGCGGGGCGTTGACGCCACCCCGGACCCACCGCGGAAAATGTGCGTCACGCTTGGTCATTGAGCCTTCACGTCGCCGCCCGGCGCGCTGGAGCTCCCTGACCGAGGAATGGTGAGCACCGTTGACAGACGTCGAGATGGCATCCATCCCCGCCGGCCGCGTGCTGCGCGGCGACCAGCGAGGCGCGGAGCGCCGCGAGATCGTCGTCGAGGCTTTCGAGATCGGCGTCTACCCCGTCACCGAGGAGCAGCTCGCCGAACTCCTCGGCATCCCGTCACGTGATCCCCGGCGTCCGGCGACGCAGATCAGCTGGCTCCGCGCGATCCGCCTGTGCAACGCCCTGAGCGAGTGGGAGGGGCTCGATCCGGTGTATTCGTACGACGGTGAGGTCGTCGCGACGGATGCCGAAGCCGACGGCTTCCGTCTGCCCACCGAGGACGAGTGGGAGTACGCGTGCCGCGCCGGCTCCACCTCCTCCGCGTACGGCCCCATTCGCGAGGTGGCCTGGACCGCCTCGGACGGCGTCGGACACCCGTCGGAGGTGGGAGCCCGTCTGCCGAACCTGCACGGGTTGTTCGACACTCTCGGCAACGTCTGGGAGTGGTGCATGGATCCATACGATGCGGCGGGCGGCGACGACTCCCGGGTATTCCGGGGCGGGGGCTGGTCGGATGCCCCGGCACTCGTACGCGCGAGCGCGCGTCGCGGTGGGCGGCCACGCGACGCATTCGACGACGTCGGCGTGCGCGTCGCGCGGGGTGCGGTCGCTCAGCTGTAGAACAGGCGGGATCCGGACTCTTCGACAGGCTCAGGGACGTCCGGGCAGGCAGGCGGGCGGGAAGAAGCACCCGGCCCGGCGTCAGGCTCGGGGTCATCCGCCGACGGGGGCGATCAGTCCTGCGTCGTCAGGGCCTCGGTCAGTTCGTCCATGAAGCGGGTCACCGTCGCCAGCTGCGCGTCGTCGAAACGATCGGCGATCCCGCGCATGGCTCCGAGATGCACACCGAAGTGCCGGAAGAACTCCCGACGGGACTTCTCGGTGAGCACCACCACCCGCGCGCGACCGTCGGAGGGGTGGGGCCGACGCTCGAGGTGACCCGACGCCACGAGGCGGTCGATGAGCTTCGTCGTCGAGGCCGTCGAGATCCGCAGATGCGTCGCCACATCGTGCGGGCTGACCATCTGCCCTCGATGCTCGCGAATGGTGAGCATGCGCAGCGTCGCGAGGTCGCTGGCGTTCATGTCCATGTCGCCCTTCATGCCGCTGTGCATGCGATCCAGGGCGTCACTGAGCGTCTGAATGGCGCGCAGCGACCGGGTCACGGACGAGCGACTATCAAAGGTCGACGCAGGGCTTGTCACGGTGGACACCCTCTTTCCGGCTGGGTATAGTCAGGCTCACATCGCTAGCTAAACTAGCAAACGGGAGGCACGATGAGCGAGACCGAATATGTCGTCCTCCTGGACGACTTCGGAGGCGAGACCGGCACCGCGCCCAAGGCGAGTGTGCACGGAACCGACACACCTCTGCACCTCGCCTTCTCGTGCCACGTGATCAACAGCGACGGCCAGGTGCTCGTCACCCGCCGCGCGCTGCACAAGAAGACGTGGCCAGGAGTGTGGACGAACTCGTTCTGCGGCCACCCCGCGCCCGGAGAACCGATCGCAGCCGCCGTTCACCGTCGCGCCGACTTCGAGGTCGGGCTGCGGGTGGGCGACCTGGAGCTCGCCCTGCCGCACTTCCGCTACCGCGCCGTCGACGCCAGCGGCATCGTCGAGCACGAGATCTGCCCGGTGTACGTCGCCCGCACCGACGCCGAACCTCGGCCCAACCCCGATGAGGTGGCCGAATACCGCTGGGTCGACCCCCTCGACCTCGCCGCCTCGATCGCCGCCACTCCCTGGGCTTTCAGCCCCTGGCTCGTGCTGCAGGCTGAACAACTTCACCTGTTCAACGCTCCGCTCGCCGCGAGGAGAGCATCGTGATCGTCGCGGTCCCCTCCGCCCCCACCGCTCGGCAGGAGATCGAGGACGCGATCGACACGGCCCTCGAACGTCTGGAGTACCGCGTCGTCCCGCTCGGCGACGGCGCCCGCGCACTGGCATCCGCGATCCGGCGCGCGGCCTCCGGAGGCAAGCGCTTCCGCCCCCTGCTCGTCGCCGCCGCCTACGACACCCTCGACGGCGACGGCGTGGCCCTCTCGGCACTCTGGCAGGTGGCAGCGGCCTTCGAACTGCTGCACACCGCGTTCGTCGTGCACGACGACGTCATCGACCACGACCTCGAGCGACGCGGCATCCCGAACATCGGCGGCGAGTTCCGCCAGCGCGGTCTCGAGAAGGGCGCCGACGAAGACGGAGCCGCCCTGCTCGGCAACGCCGCGGGCATCCTGGCCGGCGACATGCTGCTGCACGAGGCGGGCCGCCTCGTCGCTCTCGCCGATGTGCCGGCCGGCATGCGCGCCGAGCTGCTGCGCCTCGTCGAAGAGGCGGTCATCGTCTCGGCCGCGGGAGAACTGGCCGACGTCGAGAACGCGGTCTCCGCGGGCGACGTCGACGCGATGACCGTGCTCAAGGCCACGCGCGACAAGACGGCCGTGTATTCGTTCTCGGCGCCACTGCAAGCCGGAGCCGTCATGGCCGGCGCGAGTGAGGCGTCGCTCCACGCCCTCGAACGCTTCGGCGAGCGTCTCGGCTTGGCCTACCAACTCATCGACGACCTCATCGGCGCGTTCGGCACCCCCGCCGTCTCGGGCAAAGACGAGGGATGCGACCTCCGCGAGGCGAAGAAGACGCACCTCATCTCCCTCGCCCGCGAGACCGCCGACTGGCCCGAGGTGAGTCAGGCGCTCGCTCAGGCCCACACCGGACCGGTCGCGATCCGTGCCGCGCAGGCCGCGCTGGCGGCATCCGGTGCACGCAAGGCCCTCGAGCGGATGGTCTACGAGACGCTCGAAGAAGCGACGATGATCGTCGAAGGCGCCACCCTTCCGTCGGGGTGCAAATCCATGCTGCTCGACCTCGTCGACACCGTGGCGGAGCGCGTTCCGTGAGCCCCGCCCACACGGGACTCGAACTCTATTCGCAGACGGCCGACGACGCCGCGGCCGCCGTCATCAATCGGTACTCCACGTCGTTCGGCGTGGCGACCCGGCTGCTCGGCGCCCGGCCCCGCCCGCACGTGCGGAACATCTACGCCCTGGTGCGCGTCGCCGACGAGATCGTCGACGGCCCCGCCCACGACGCCGGCCTCTCCCCCGAGCGCGAACGCGCCGTCCTCGACGGTCTCGAGACCGAGGTGATGGATGCCATCTCCTCCGGATTCAGCGCCAACCTCGTCGTGCACGCGTTCGCCCGGACCGCGCGCGAATGCGGCATCGGCGCCGACCTGATCGCCCCGTTCTTCGCCTCGATGCGCACCGACATCGACACCGCCGCCCACGACGACCTCTCGCACGACGAGTACGTCTACGGCTCGGCGGAGGTCGTCGGGCTGATGTGCCTGCAGGTGTTCCTCAACGCCGGGATGTCGGCCCCCGCCCGCCCCGCGGCCGACCTCGTCGACGGCGCCCGGCGACTGGGGGCGGCGTTCCAAGACGTGAACTTCCTCCGCGATCTCGCCGACGACGCCGACCGCCTCGGCCGCGACTACCTCGACGGCGCGGCCGACGACGACCGACGCATCGCGGTGCTCGACCGGATCGACGCCGACCTCGTCTCCGCGGCATCCGTCATCCCGCACCTGCCGCCCGACTGCCGCGCCGCCGTCACCACCGCGCACGACCTGTTCGCCGAGCTGTCGCGCCGCCTTCGCTCCTCTCCCGCCGGCGCCCCGCGCGTCCGCGTCCCCGACGGTGTCAAAGCCACCCTCGCCGCCCGCGCCCTCCTCGGGCGTCCTCCGAAAGGTTCCCGCTCATGAGCGCCCAGCGCATCGTCGTCGTCGGAGGCGGGATCGCCGGCCTCGGCACCGCGGCCCTGCTCGCCGACCGCGGACACGACGTCCAGCTCTTCGAGGCCCGTGACGCCCTGGGCGGTCGCGCAGGTTCGTGGGAGAGCGACGGCTTCCGCTTCGACACCGGCCCCAGCTGGTACCTCATGCCCGAGGTCTTCGACCACTTCTTCCGGCTGCTCGGCACGAGCGCCGCGGAGCAGCTGGACCTGGTGCGTCTCGACCCCGCGTACCGCGTCTACGGCCCTCCCGGGAAGGGCGACCCGATCGACATCGTCTCGGGACGCGAGGCCGTACGCGCCCTCTTCGAGGAGCACGAGCCGGGCTCGGGCGACAACATCGACGCCTACCTCGACTCCGCCAAAGACGCCTACGAGCTGTCGACGTCGAAGTTCTTGTACGACCCGTACTCGTCCACGAAGGGGCTGCGGGACCCGGCGCTCGTGAAGCGCCTCCCCACCCTCATCCCGCTGCTCACCCGCACCCTGTGGAAACGCGTGACGACGGACTTCACGAACAAGAGGCTGCAGCAGATCCTCGCCTACCCGGCGGTGTTCCTCGGCGGCTCGCCCTTCGAGGTGCCGAGCCTGTACCACCTGATGAGCCATCTCGACCTGGGCGACGGCGTGCTGTACCCCAAGGGCGGCATGACCGAGATCATCTCGGCGATCGAGAAGCTGGCGCGCGAACGCGGCGTCCGCATCGAGACGTCGACCCCGGTGGATGCCATCATCACCGAGTCGGGCACCGCCCGTGGCGTGCGCCTGGCCGACGGGCGGGTCATCTCGGCGGATGCCGTGGTCTCGGGCGCCGACCTGCACCACACCGAGAACGACCTGCTCGAAGAGAAGGACCGCCAGTACCCCGAGAAGTGGTGGAAGGACAAGGTTCCGAGTCCCGGTGCCCTGCTGCTGCTGCTCGGTGTCAAGGGCGAGCTCCCCCAGCTCACCCACCACACGCTGCTGTTCACCGACGACTGGCACACGAACTTCGACGCCATCTTCGGGGCGGACAAGAAGATCCCCGATCCGGCGTCGATCTACATCTGCCGACCGAGCGCCTCGGACGACTCGGTGGCGCCCGAGGGCCACGAGAACCTCTTCGTGCTCGTCCCCGTGCCCGCCGACCCCGAGAGCGGACGCGGCGGCGTCTCGGGCGCCGGTGATGCGCGCATCGAGGAGGCCGCGGACCGCGTCATCGCGCAGATCGCCGGGTGGACCGGCATCCCGGATCTCGCCGAGCGCATCGTCGTGCGCCGCACGATCGCGCCCGAGGACTTCGCGAACGACCTGCACGCGTGGCACGGCAACTCCCTCGGCCTCGCGCACACGCTGACCCAGAGCGCGATCTTCCGACCGAAGAACCGCTCGCGCAAGGTGCGCAACCTGTACTACGCGGGAACCTCGGTGCTGCCGGGCATCGGGCTGCCGATGTGCCTCATCTCGGCCGAGCTCGTGGTCAAGCGTCTGACGGGCGACACCACCGCCGGTCCTCTCGCAGAGCCCGTGCACGCGGCGGTCTGAGGTGCCGGGGATCTACCTCGGCGCGATCCTCTTCTCCCTGGCCGGCATGATCGCGATCGATGTGAAGTACTCGCTGGCGTTGCGCGTCGCGCCGGTCCGCACGACGGCGGCGGTACTGGTGTCGACACTGTTCTTCCTCGCGTGGGACCTCGTGGGCATCGCCACCGGCGTCTTCGTCAAGGGCGACAGTCCGCTTCTCATCGGCGTGACCCTCGCCCCGCACCTCCCCCTCGAGGAGATCTTCTTCCTGGTGTTCCTGAGCTACCTCGCCATCGTCCTGTACGCCGTGTTCCAGCGGCGGGCGGCGGCGCGACGCCTGCGGGAGCCCGCGTGACCTACCCGCTGATCGTCGCCCCCTTCATGATCGTCACCCTGCTGGTGACCCTCGCGACGCGACAGCATCCGCGCTTCGCCGAGCGGATGGCATCCTCGGGTCTCACCGCCCTCGTGCTGGTCGGGCTCACCCTGGTGTTCGACAACCTCATGATCGCCGCCGACCTGTTCTCGTATCCCGACGAACATCTGAGCGGATGGAAGCTGGGCCTCGCCCCGATCGAGGACTTCGCCTATCCCTTGTGCGCCGCGTTCCTCGTGCCGGCACTGTTCACCCTCTTCTCGCCGCGCAACCCGCGCCCGGCGGACTCCCCGACCTCGCCGCGTTCGTCTCGGAAGGGCACCGCATGACCTCCCCCGCCGCCCTGACTCCCGGCCGCGTACTGCGCGAACTGTTCGTGTCGTCTCGACCGGTGAGCTGGATCAACACGGCCTTCCCCTTCGCCGCCGCGTACCTGCTCACCACCCGGCAGATCGACGTGCCGCTGATCGTGGGCATCGTGTTCTTCCTCGTGCCGTACAACCTCGCGATGTACGGCGTGAACGACGTGTTCGACTACGAGTCCGACCTGCGGAACCCCCGCAAGGGCGGCACGCACGGCGCCGTGCTCGACAAGCGCATGCACCCGATCACGCTGTGGGCCTCCGCGCTGTCGTGCGTGCCGTTCGTGGTGTATCTGGTGATCGTCGGGTCGCCGCTGTCGTGGCTCGTGCTGGCGCTCAGCCTGTTCTTCGTGGTGTTCTACTCCGCCCCGCCGCTGCGGTTGAAGGAGCGGCCGTTCGCGGACTCGATGACCAGCAGCATCCACTTCTTCTCGCCCGCCGTGTACGGTCTCGTGCTCGCCGGCGCCGTCTGGACTCCGCAGCTCGTATTCGTGCTCGTCGCCTTCGCGCTGTGGGGCATCGCCTCGCACGCGTTCGGTGCCGTGCAGGACGTCGAGGCCGACCGCGCCGCCGACATCTCGTCGATCGCGACCGCCCGCGGAGCGCGGTGGACCGTGCGCTTCGCCCTGGTCGCCTACGCCCTGGCCGGCGTCGCGATGCTGTTCACCGCGTGGCCCGGCCCGCTCGCGGCGGTGCTCGTGATCCCGTACCTGGTGGTGTGCTGGCCCTATCGAAACGTGACGGATGCCGAGAGCGACCGCGCCACCGCCGGATGGAACCGCTTCCTCTGGCTGAACCAGATCGCCGGGTTCGGCACGACGATGCTGCTGATCTGGTGGTGGTTCCTGACCGCGTGACCCGGCGCGCACCGCGCCGGCATGGGGTCGCAGGTGTGGGGCCTGTCGTTGGGGTGAGTGTCCAGGACACGCGGACGCCCGTGAAACATACTCCGGGTGTTGTGGACACTCGACCCAGGATGCGTGCCCGGCGGCGCATCGTCACGCTCAGTGTCCACGACACCCGGACACCCGCGAAACTCCTCCAGGTGTTGTGGACACTCGACCGAGGTGCGACGGCACTCAGCGGCGCGGACGCCGCGCGGGACCGATGTCGCCCGCCGCAGGAGCCGGGCGCACGAACGACGCCGGCGCCCCGCAGAAGCGGAGCGCCGGCGTCGGTGAGGGATGTCAGCCCGCGGGCGTGGCCTCGGGCGTCGGGGTCGGGGTGGCCTCTCCGCCCTGGCCCTCCGCCTCGAGCGCCAGCAGGCGCTGGACGGCCGCGGTGAGGCGGGCGTCCTGCTGGGCGAACGCGGCCAGGTCACCGCTGGTGAGCGCGGCCTGTCGTGCCGTCAGCGCGTCTCCGGCTTCCTGAAGCGCAGCGGCGTAATCGCCGCCGGGAGCCGGCGTGGTACCGCCCTCGCCCGTGCCGCCCTCGCCCTGGTCGCTCGGGGTCACGGCTTCGTCTCCGGTGTTCGCACCCGAGTCGCCGCCGAACAGTGTGTCGAGCGCTTCGCTCAGCGTGTTCTCGAAGGCGATCTCATTGCCGAACGCGACGAGGACGCGGCGCAGCTGCGGCAACTTGGTGTCACCGGACGACTGCACGAACACAGGCTGCACGTAGAGCAGACCGCCGCCGACGGGGAGCGTGAGCAGATTGCCGTTGAGCACCTGCGACTGCCCCTGCTGAAGGATGTTGATCTGCGACGAGACGTTCGTATCGGAGTCGAAGGTGTTCTGCACCTGGCCCGGTCCCGGTACCGTCGTGGCCGCGTCGATCACCAGCATCCTGAGGCGACCGTAATCGTCGCGCTTCGTGCCCATCTCGTCGCCGGCGTTGGAGTCCACGGCGAGATAGCCGGTCAGGACGTTACGCGCCTGCCCACCCTGGGATGCCGGGATGAAGCTGGTGAACATCGAGTAGGTCGGTGCCTCCTGGCTCGGCATCTTCATCGTCAGGTAGTACGGCGGCTGGAAGGTCGCCGGGTCCTGCGGGTCGTTCGGGGTGGTCCAGCGGTTGTCCTGCTGGAAGAACGAGCGGGCATCGTCGACGTGGTAGACGCCGAGCATCGAGCGCTGCACCTTCATGAGGTCGGTGGGGTAACGCACGTGGCTCATGAGGTCGGCCGACATCTCGCTCCACGGCTTCAACGACGTCGGGTAGATGTTCTGCCACGCCTTGAGCAGCGGGTCCTCGTCATCCCACGCGTACAGCTCGACGGAACCGTCGTAGGCGTCGACGGTGGCCTTGACCGAGTTGCGGATGTAGTTGATGTCATCCAGCGCATACGTCGGTGCCGGGTTGTTGGAGTCGGCGATCGCGCGCGAGAGCGAGACACCCGAGGAGTACGGGTAGTTCGCGCTCGTCGTGTACCCGTCGATGACCCACTTGATGCGGCCGTCGACGACCGTGGGGTACGGGTCGCTGTCGAGCGTCAGGTAGGGCGCGACCTTCTGCACACGCTCTGCGGGCTTGCGGTCGTACAGGATCTGCGAGTCGGAGTTGACGTAGTCCGAGAACAGGATCTGCTCCGACTGGAACTTCAACGCGTAAATGAGTCGGTTGAACACGTTGCCCACGCTCGGACCGCCGTCGCCCGCGAAGGTCGTGCGCGTCTCGGTGCCGCCGTCGGCGCCCAGCGGGTAGTCGAGCTCGATCTGCTCGCCGCCCTCGGGCCCGCCGACGATGGAGTACGGCGGCGACTGCTCGCCGAAATACACGCGCGGCTCGTAGTTGAGGTCGGTGAGGAACCCGGTGCCGGGGATCGCCTGCTCGAGGAAGACGGGGTCACCGTCGGCCGTGCGCTCGTTGCCCGCGGCCGCGACCATGCCGTAGCCGTGGGTGTAGACGAGGGTGGTGTTCTGCCACGAGGCCGCGTCGCCCAGCTGACCGATGTTGAGCTCGCGCAACGACACCACGGTGTCCTGCGTCTGCCCGTTGATCGTGTAGCGGTCGACGTCGAGCGGGTTCTGGAACTGGTAGTAGGCACGGTACTGCTCGAGCTGACGAACGGTCGGACCGATGATCGCGGGGTCCATGATGCGCAGCTGCGCGGTGGACTCGGCGTCGTTGCGAAGCTGTCCGGCCTCGGCCTCGGTGGTGGCCTGGAAGTTCTCCTTCTCGACCTTGTCGATGCCGTAGGCGGCCTTCGTCCCCTCGAGGTTGCGCTGGTAGTACTGGCTCTCGAGCGCGAGCTCGTTCGGACGCACCTGGAACGTAGTGACGGCCCACGGGATCGCCGCGCCCACGACGATGGCCGACACCACGAGCAGCGCGGTGCCGATGAGCGGGTAGCGCCAGCGCCCGAGGAACGCCGTGACGAAGAAGGCCAAAGCGACGATGACGGCGGCGATCGCGAGGATCGTCTGCCCGGGGATAACGGCGTTGGCACCCACGTAGCCGGGGCCGGTGATGCGCTCGGACGGCTCCACGAGCGTGCGGAAGCGGTCGAGCCAGAGGCTCGCGCCCTGCAGCAGCAGGTAGAGGCCGGCCAGGATCGCGAGCTGGATGCGGGCGGCCTTGGAGATGCGCAGTTCGCGCTGACCGACCCGGACGGATCCGTACAGGTACGACACGATGCCGGTCAGCAGCAGGCACACCAGGACCACCGCGGAGGCGAACCCGAGGGCGGCGGCGTAGAACGGCATCCCGAACAGGTAGAACCCGGTGTCGAGGCCGAACTGGGGGTCGGTGACCGAGGTGGCCACTCCGTTCAGCCACAGCCACGTCGTCTCCCATTGCGCGGAGGCGGCGAAGCCGGCGAAGAAACCGAAGAAGATCGGGATCCCCCACATCGCCAGGCGGCGCAGCGGCTCCACGACCTCTTGGTAGCGATCGAGCTGGGAGTTCAGGCGTGCGTACACCGGACGCAGGCGGTAGGCGAGTTGGATGACGCCCCACACCGGCACCGCCATCGCCAGGAAGCCGACGACGAACATCACGCTGCGGCCGATCCACTGGGTGGTGAGCACGCCCGTGAATCCGAGCTGTGAGAACCACAGCCAGTCGGAGTACAGGTTGGCGAAGACGAAGAACGCCACGACCAGCGCTGCGATCACAGCGAGGGTGATCGAGACGATCCGTCGGGAGCGGTTAGGAGGCGTGGCCTGGTTCGGAACTGAGGTCGTGGTCACCCCTTCATCCTAGGCGTGGCCTTCTCGGGGTAAGCCGTGAATGCTACGATCCCGAGCCACACGTCGGCAGGGCGTCCAGGTCGCCCCCGTCGCGCACCGTCTCGAGCACCGTCAGGGACTGCTGCAGAGTCGAAGTCGAGAACACCCGGATGCCATCGGGCACATGGCCGACGACCTCGTTGCAGTTCGCCTCGGGCGCCAGAAAGAGCGTGGCTCCGGCATCCCTGGCCCCGTACAACTTCTGACGGATGCCGCCGATGGGGCCGACGTTGCCGTCGGCGTCGATCGTGCCGGTGCCGGCGAAGTGCTCGCCGCCGGTCAGGTCGCCGGGCGACATCTTGTCGATGATCCCGAGCGCGAACATCATGCCGGCGCTCGGACCACCCACGTCATTCAGCTGGATCGTGACATCGACGGGCAGATCGAACGAGATCAGGAGGCCGACACCCAGGAGGTACTGCGTCTCGCCGTCGGCCTCGGTCGCCCGCGGGGTGACCTGAACGGAACCGGCGATGCCGCCACGCTCGTACTCGATCTCGACGGGCGCCCCCGCGGCATCCTGGACCTTCGAACGGATGCCGCTGACGCTCGTGACGGCCGTGCCGTCGACGGAGGTGATGACGTCGTTCTGCTGCAGGGCGCCCGCGGAAGCTCCTGCCTCGTCGACCGTCATGACGGAGATCTGCTGGGGCACGTCGTAACCGAGTTCGCGGAGGGCGGCAGCGCTGGCCTCGTTCTGGGAGTCGGTCATGAGCGCGGCGTTCTCGGTGTTGCGCTGCTCAGTGCTCTGACCCGCGGGGAAGATCCGGTCGATGGGCACGACGGCGCGGGAGCGGTCGAACCACGCCGAAGCGAGCTCCAGCCAGCTCGGCGTGCGGTCGCGATTTCCGCTCACCTGGACCGTGAGCAGATCGAGCTGCCCTGTCGTGGTGGAGTCATCCTCGTCGGGAACGGAGATCAGCGGCACTTCCTGACCGTCGGCGTCGGTCGAGGTGCCCAGGGTGTTGAAGACCGGACCCGGCTGCTGGATGACGTACGCCGAGGGCAGGAAGGTGAGCACGAGCAGAACGATCGCGGCGACCGCGAGAGCCCAGACGCCGACGACCGTGCGACGGCGCCACCGCTCGCGGGGAGCGGGCACGACGGACACGTTCTCATCGAACAAGGTCACAGTGGGGGGTCCTTTGCCGGGTCGTTCGCGCGCGGCGTAAGCGGCGCGGGGCCGGGCCGGCAGATGCGGGGAAGCGTGCGACTAGCGTAGGACTCGTTCCCCCAGACCTGGCTGAAAGGCGGCCGAAATGGCAGACGAGAACCGCGGGCCCGACGACCAGAGCCCCGAGGAGGAATTCCAGGAGCTGATGCGCCGCCTGATGTCGGGCGACACCAGCGGAATCGATCCGGAACAGCTCTCGCGCCTGGCGGGGATGCAGATCGACCCCGCCATGCTCCAGCAGGTGATGAACCAGCTGCAGGGCGCGTTCGCGGGAACGCAAGAGGGCGTGGACTGGAGCCTGGCCCAGCGCCAAGCGCTGCACATCGCCAATCAAGACGGGCTCGGCGTGACCACCGGTCAGCAGACCGACCTCGATCAGGCCTTCACGCTCGCCGGTCTCTGGCTGGGCGAGGCCACCACCATCGCCGACCTGCCGCGCCCGCCCCGTGCCGTCACTCGCGGCGCCTGGGTCACCGCCACGCTGCCGGTGTGGCAAGAGCTCGCGGAACCCGTCGCCACCAGCATCGCCGACGCCCTGACCGCGGCCCTCGGCCAGCAGGTGCCCGATGACATGCAGGAGATGATCGCCGGAGCCGGACGCCTCATGCGCACGGTGGGCGGCTCGCTCTTCGCCACCCAGCTCGGCCACGTCGTCGGACGCCTCTCGACCGAGGTCGTGGGCGGGGGCGACGTCGGCATCCCCGTCATGCCCGACGGCGAAGCGGCCATCCTGCCGCAGAACTTCGCTGATTTCGGCCGCGACCTCGAAATCCCCGAGGACCAGTTGGCGCTCTACCTGGCCACGCGCGAGCTCGCGCACGCTCGCCTGTTCCGCCACGCGCGCTGGCTGCGGCTGCACGTCATCTCGCAGGTGCGCGACTTCGCCCACGGCATCCGCGTCGACACCGACGCCCTCGAAGACCTCGCCTCGCGTTTCGACCCGTCGCAGCCCGAAGAGCTGCGCGGCGCGCTCGAGAGTGGGGCGCTGCTGCCCGAACGCTCCGAGGAGCAGACCGCGGCCCTCACCCGGCTCGAGAACCTGCTGGCCACGATCGAGGGCTGGGTCGACGTCGTCACCGAGGACGCCACCTCGCGCCTTCCCTCCGCGGTGCGTATCGCCGAGGCCGTGCGCCGGCGCCGCGCGGTCGGCGGCCCCGCCGAGCAGGCCCTCGGCTCCCTCGTGGGCCTCGAACTGCGCCCCCGTCGCATGCGCGAAGCCGCCGCCCTGTGGCGCCAGGTGACCGACGCGGTCGGCGTCGAGGGCCGCGATGCCCTGTGGGACTACCCCGACCTCATGCCCACAGCCGACGACATCGACGACCCTGCCGCGCTGATTGCTCGTCTGACCGCCGCGTCGCGCGGCGAGGCCGCCCCCTCGGATGCCATGGACGACGCTCTCGCGCAGCTTCTCGCCGAAGAGGCGCAGGGCGGGCGGGACGAGGCGTCCTCGGGGGATGCCGGGGACGCGGGCACGTCGACCGATGAACGACCGGATGACGAGGGGGCCGCGCCCGGCGACCAGCGACCGGTGTAACACGCCGCAGTCGAACGCGCCCGGGGTCTCACTCCGGGCGCGTTCGTCGTGAGGCGTGATCGCGACGCGCGACGCGCGACTCGTGCGGGGCGCGACTCCCGACGCGTGCTGCGCGCGAGCGCGGGTGGAGCCGCCGGGTTGGGCGCGAGCGCGGGCGGAGCCGCCGGGCGGGGCCGCGAGCGCGGGTGGAGCCGCCGGGCGGCGCGCGAGCGCGGGTGGAGCCGCCGGGTTGGGCGCGAGACGCGATCGCGTGCGACGGCTGCGGCGCGGCTCCTCCCCAACAGCGGATGCACTCCGGAGGGTGGGGACAGCGGCATCCGGGTGTGACGAGCGGGTCAGGATCGAGCCATGATCCGACTCGATTCCTCCGCTCCCCCGCTGTGGCGCGACGACGGGCGCGTGCAGTTCGGCGCACCCGCCGTCGCGCGAGCCCCGATCGTCGCTCCCTGGGTCGATGTCGTGGTCGCCGCGCTCGTGACGGGGACGACGCGGGCAGAGGTGCGGGGTCTCGCGGGCCTGCACGGCGCCGCCGACGGCGAAGCAGACGGCCTGCTCGATGCGATCGCGCCCGCCCTCACGCGACGACGGCGGCAGGAGCCGATCGCCCTGCAGGTCGCCGACGACCTCCCCTCACGCGCGGCCCGCGCCGTCCTCGCCGCCCTGCCCCCACGCGCGAGCGTCCTGCCGTGGGCGGGGGCGGCCGCGCCCCGGGTGCCGGCGGGGACGCGGGTGGTGCTGCTGGGCGCCTACCGCGTCGATCCGCGACGCGCCGCCGGTCTCGTCCGCGACGACGTGACGCACGTCCCGCTCACCCTCGACGGCGGTGGCGCCACCGTCGGTCCCGTCGTGGTGCCCGGTCGCACCGCCTGCCTCGCCTGCCTCGATGCCCACCGTCATCGCGACGACGCGCAGTGGCCGACGATCGCGGCGCAACTCCTCGGGCGCCCGCGACCGGAAGTCGACGTCGCCCTCGCCGCCGAAGCGGGACGAGCCGCCCGGTTCCTGCTCAGCGCGCCGACCGAGCCGACGACGAGGTCGCTGCGCCTGCGCGCCGATTCGTCCCGGCGGGCCTGGGAGTTGCATCAGCCGAGCGAAGACTGTCAGTGCCGATCTCCCGGAGGAAGCGAGACGGAGATCGCTCCATCCGCCCCCGGCCTCGTGCCCAGCTCACCGATAGCGTCCGCGCTGCTCGCGTGACGCCGACGTAGGCGAGTCGGCGTTCCTCGTCGACTGCCTCGAACGTCTTCGCGTACGAAATCGGCAGCAGCCCCTCACTCACCCCCACGAGGTACACGTGGTCCCACTCCAGGCCCTTCGCCGCGTGCAGGGTGGCGAGCGTCACCGTGCGTGTGGTCGGCTCGTGCTGGTCGCGGGCACGTGCCTGCAGGTCGTCGGTGAACGAGCGCAGATCGGTCCCCTCCGACGCGTCTTCGGCGAGGCGGAGCAATGCCGCCCGCGCCTCCCATGCTTCGCGCAGCGCTCCGCCGGCCGCGGGCGGATCGTCGGTGAGTCCGATGCTTCGCAGCACGTCGCGCACCGTCGCGAGGAAGCCGGTCTCCATCGGGGCGACCGAGGCCGCGCGGAGGGCCATGAGGGCCTGGCGCACCTCGGGCAGGTCGAAGAATTTGCGCCCGCCGAGCACCGACGCCGCCACCCCGACGGCCGACAGCGCCGCGAGCAGGGCCACCGACTGCGCGTGAGCGCGGTAGAGCACCGCGACGTCGTGAGGGTCGACGCCGCGCGCGAGCGAGTCGGCGATGGACCGTGCCACCGCGGCCGCTTCGTCATCGTCGTCGTCGAACGCGCGCACGGAGGGAGTCGGGGTGTCCAGGGCGCTGGCGGCCACCAGTTCGAGAGCGCCCGCCCGACCGCGCATGAGGTCGTTGGCCACGGCGAGTACGGGGGCCGCCGAGCGGTAGTTGCGCTCGAGCCGTATGACGCGGGCATCTTCGTGCGTCCGCTCGAAGTCCAACAGGTAGCGTGCGTCGGCGCCCGTGAACGAGTACACCGTCTGACTCGCGTCACCCACCACGCAGAGGTCACGACGGTCGCCCAGCCACAGCTCCAACACGCGGTTCTGCAGGGGCGAGACGTCCTGGTACTCGTCCACGGTGAAGTGGCGGTACTGCTCGCGCACGGCCGCTGCGACCCGCGGCTCGGCCTCGATCATGCCCGCGCACGTCAGCAGCACGTCTTCGAAGTCCATCTGACGCCGATCGTCTTTCAGCTTCTCGTACGCGCGTTGCAAGGCGACGACCTGATCGACGCCCAGCCGCCCGACCCCCTCGGGACGATCCGCGGCGTACCGCTCGATGGAGCGCAGCGTGACCTTCCGCCACTCGATCGACGCGGCGACGTCGCGCAGCGTCGCGGTGTCGGGTGCGAGCCCCACGCCGTCCGCGGCGTGCGCCAGCATGCGCACCTTGTTGTCGATGATGGAGGGAGCCTGGTCGCCCGCGAGCGTGGGCCAGAAGAAGTTGACCTGCGCGAGCGCGGCGGCGTGGAACGTGCGGGCCGAGACGCCGGAGACGCCGAGGGCTCGAAGGCGTCCACGCATCTCCCCAGCCGCCTTCGCGGTGAACGTCACCGCCATGACCCGTTGGGGCGAGTACGCACCCGTGTCGACGCCGTGGGCGATCCGCCGCGTGATGACCCGCGTCTTGCCGGTCCCCGCCCCCGCCAGCACGCAGACCGGACCGCGCAGGGCGCGCGCTGCCTCGAGCTGATACTCGTCGAGTCCGTCGAGCGGCCCTGTCATGCGATCCCCCGATACCAGTCGTCGATGAGACGTCGCGCGATGGACGCCGCGCCGGGCAACTGCACGTCGGCCTCACCGCGGAGAGCCGCACCGACCTCGTCACGCGTGAACCACCGCACCTCGACGATTTCGTGGCCGTCGGCACGCGCATCACCGTCATCGACGACCCGGGCCCGGAAACCGAGCATCAGCGAACGCGGATACGGCCACGCCTGCGAACCCCGATACGCGATGTCGCGCAGCCGGACACCCGACTCCTCCTGCACCTCGCGCGCGACGGCGTCTTCGAGCGACTCCCCCGCCTCGGCGAAACCGGCGAAGCACGAGTACCGCTGGCCACCCCAGGCGGCGTTCGCCCCGAGGAGGATCCGATCGTCCGACTCCGCAGAGGTCACCAGCACGATGACGGCCGGGTCGGTCCGCGGAAAGTGCTCACGCCCGCACACCGGGCAATGTCGTGACCAGCCGGCGTGCCCGGTCAGCGTCCGCGAACCGCACGCGGGGCAGAAGGGCGCGTCGCGCAGCCACCCGGCCAGAGCGACCGCGGTGGTCAGCAGATCGGCCTCGCCGGCCGGCAGCTCGCCGCCCGCAGCGCGCAACGGCGCCCACACGGCATCCGGAACGAGCAGATCGGATGCGGAGTCATCGAGGACGGCCAGCACCACCGCGTGCCTGTCGTCGTCGCGGCCGAGGAACGCCCAGTGCCCCACGCCGGGGACGGCGGGGCACTCGCCGACGGACGGCTGCGCCTCGACGTCGGCGGCGGGGGACACCGTCGAGGCACCGTCCGTCGACGCACGCTCCACCGAGGCACCGTCCATCGACGCGCGGTCCATCGACGCGCTGTCCATCGACGCGCTGTCCATCGAGGCGCTGTCCGTCGAGGCGCCGTCCGTCGAGGCGACGGTCCCGGCGGCGAGCGGTTCGGCGCGGGCGGGGACGACCTCGACGTCGGAGGTGGTGCCGGTGGGGGAAGCCGCGCGTCGCAGCCGCGGCAGGTCCACCAGGGCGAGACGCCCCGCGGTCATCGGCGCGGCGTCGCGCCGGACGGCGAGGATCCGGGTGCCGGGCTCGGTGAGGACACGAGCCAGCAGGCTCTCGTCTTCGCGCTCCGCACCCGAACGGTCGACGCGCACCTCGGGAGCCGAGGACGGCGAGGATGCGGGAGACGACATGATGCACCTCTCTCACGGGTGGATGGGGGCGGTTCCCGCGCGACCTCCCCCCGTCAGGGCGTGGCGCGGACGACGGAGCGAGGGGCCCACCTACCCTGGGAGGCATGGCACGCTCGCCCCTCATTTTAGCTGCGTCGGCGACGACGGCCCTGCCCGGCACCGCGTTCACCAGTGCCCGGGCGCTCACCGAGAATGCGGCTGGACGTTTCGACTCGGCGCTCGCGCGCACCGGCGACGGCCACGAGGTCGTCGTGCGCATGCCCGCAGACGAAGAGGGTGCGCACGATCTCGCCGCCGAGTCGCGAGCCCTGCACGCCCTGACAGCCGGCGTCCGCGCCCTGCTGCCCTTCGCCGTGCCCCAGGTTCTCGGCGAGAGCGGTTCCGGCGCACAGCGCGTGCTCGTCGTCGACCACATCGAGGGGTACCGCATCGACCCCGCGCATCTGCCGAAGGGGCCTGGCTACGCTCCCGCGATCGGCGGAGCGCTGGCGGCGGTCCACGCCCTTCCGGCATCCATCGTGCGCACCGACGGGCTACCGGTTCGCTCGGCCGCGCAGGTGCGCGACGACGTCCGGCGCCTGCTCGATCGCGCGGACGCCACGCATCGTGTGAGCGACGACCTCATGCTGCGCTGGCGACGTGCGCTCGAGGTCGAGGAGCTCTGGCGGTTCGAATCCGCCGTCGTGCTCGGCGGGGCGTCGAGCTCCTCGATCGTCCTGGCCGACGACGCCGACGGCGTCCCGCACGTGGTCGGCATCCTCGAATGGTCGGGACTCAGCGTCGGCGACCCCGCCGTCGACCTGCGGTGGTTGGCATCGGCCCCCGCCGCCGACGACGACGTGCACGAAGGATACGCCGCCGCCGGCGACCGCTCCCCCGACCCCCTGCTGCGCGAGCGCGCCCGTCTGTACGCCGAGTTGGAGTTCGCCCGGTGGCTCGTCCACGGACACGACGCCGGTCAGGCCGATGTTGTCACCGACGCGGTGGCCCTGCTCGACGCCCTCGCCGACGGCGTGCGCGGCGACCACATCGTGCCCGAGACCCGCAGTGACATCGACGACGCCATGGCCTTGGTCGAGAGCGTGCCGCCCGTGTCGGCGGCGGGTGGCGTCGACACCTCGATGCAGACCGATGCGTACGACCCCGAGGCGCTGTCGTTGTACCTCGCTGCCGAACGCGATCGCGCGGCCGCCGCCGAGGCGCTCGCCGTCGCCATGGACGACCGCACGAATCCGGATGCCGAGACCGGCGCCATCCATGTCGACCAGCTCCCCCAGCCGGACGGCATCGACCCGGATGCCACCGCCCCCGTCGACCTCGACGGCTGGACCGGGGCTCCTGCCCGAACCGCGGATGACCGGAACGCCCCCGGAGCACCGAATCGCAGCAGCGCCCCTCCTCGCGAGGCGGAGGCAGGCGGAGAGTTCTCTGCCCACGAAGACTCCGTGTCGGCGAGCAGCGTCGATGACGACGAAGAGGACGCCGCCCGCGCGAGCCGTGCTGCCCTGCGCCGGTGGGGAGTCTCGGGCGACGCGTCGTGACGCGGACGCCCGAGTCGCCGCAGCGGAGGCCGTGGGTCGACGCCGACGGCTCCCCGTTCAGCCCCGCAGCACGAGCTCGTCACCCACGTAGAACAGCGTGACGTCGATCAGGTCGAGATCGATGCCGTGCTTGGCGTGGTACGCCTCGCGGTAGAGCTCGAGCTGCAGCATGCGGGCGCGCCGATCGGCCTCGGTGGTCGGTGGGCGGCCCGTCTTCCAGTCGACGATCTCGTACCGCTCGCCGCGTCGGTACACGGCATCCAGCTTGCAGATGATCACGTGCTCGCGCCCGTCGAGCCTGGTGGTGACGAAGTCGATTTCGGTCTCGACCTCGAGCGGACGCAGGCCCGCCCACTCGGATCGCTCGAAGCACTCACGCAGACGCTCCAGCTCTGCGGCATCCGCGACCGACGCGCCGACCTCGTCGTCGTCCCACAGGCCTTCGTCGTCCAGCCCGATTCCCGCACCGATGTGCCCCGACCGCCGCTCCACCCAGGCGTGGAAGAGGGTGCCCAGCCGCGTCTGCCGGTAGGGCCGTTCGGGCATCGGCCGACGGAGGTCGTCGATCGCCCGACCGTAGTCGGCGACGAAGTCCTTGAACTTCGACGCGGGGATCCGCGTGGGCGCGGGGGAATGCGAGGGTCGCAGTCGGTCGGCGCGTTCGGCCAGCAGCAGTTCGAGGTCGGCGTCGGCGCGGGCAGGAGGGTCCGAACGGGCGGCGTTCGCGGCCGCTGCGGCCGCCGTGATCGCGGTCCGGCGCGCACCCAGAGGGTCGAGCGGCCAGTGCAGGAGCCGGCGCTCCCCGTCGTAGGGGTCGTCACCGGGTTCGCCGGTCTCGAGGTCGATGCGCAGCGCGTCGGCAGCGTCCTCGAGGAAGACGCTCGGTCGACGTGGACGCTTCGTTCCCGACCAGCTCGACCCCGATAGCAGCAGATGATCGCGGGCGCGGGTGAACGCCACGTAGGCCAGCCGGCGGTCCTCATCGAGCTGACGCGCGCGGTTGTCCGCCACGAACGCCTCGATCGCGGCCTTGAGGTCTTGCTGGGTCTCGGCCCCGCGCCATCCGAGGACGGGGAGCCACGCGGAGTCGCCGCGGAACTCGGAGGGCAGGATGCCGAACCCCAGCCAGCCCTTGGTGTCGCGTGGCAGCGACGGCAGTTCGTCGGTCACGAGGCGGACGACGGCCACGGCATCCCACTCGAGACCCTTCGAGCCGTGGATCGTCAACAGTTGCACGACATCGGCCTCGGGCGGCTCGGTGCGCGGAGCGAATTCGTCGGCCTGCTCGGCGTGATCGAGCCACGCCAGCAGACTGGTGACCGAGCCCGACTCGTCGGCCGCGAGGAATCCGCGGATCTCGTCGACGAAAGCGCGCAGCTGAGCGGAGGCGATCCGCGCCGGCCCTCGCGACTCGTTGGCCGCGAGTTCGATATCGAGCCTCAGCTCGGCCTCGATCAGTCTCATCAACTCGGGGATCGGCGCGCCGATGCTGCGGCGCAGTCCGGCGAAGACGGCCCCCGCCTCGCGGAGACGCGAACGACCCTCGGGTGTGATGCCGGCCAACCAGCCGTGGCCGTCGGTCTGACGGGTGACGAAGTCGAGGGCGTCGACGAGCGAGGCCCGGTCGGCGCCCGGGGTGGTCCGCAGGCGGTCCACCACGTCGGCTTCGAGCGGTTGCAGGGAGACGTCGTGGGTGGCGAGGCGACGCGCCAGCTGCGCGAGCGCCCTCAGGTCGGCGAGCCCGATCGCCCAGCGCGGTCCCGCCAGCAGCCGGATCAGGGCCGAGCCCGCCTCGGGGTCGCTGATGACCCGAAGCACCGACACCACGTCGACCACCTCGGGCGTCGTGAGGAGCCCACCCAGCCCGAGGATGCGGTGAGGGATGCCCCGCCGGCCCAACGCGTCGCCGAACCGCACCATATGCTTCTTACTGCGGAACAGCAGCGCCCCCGTGGTCGCGCGTCCTTCCGCCGAGCGGGCGGCCCGCACGCCCACGAACCACGACGCGACCCGGTCGGCCTCGGCATCCAGATCGTTCTCGAAGACCGTCTCGACGACACCCGCCGGCGCATTCGGCCGCGGCCGCAGCTCCTCGACGGCGACGGCCGAGCGCGGAGCGAGCGGAGAGAGCACCGCGTTCGCGGCGACCAGCACACGCGCGCTGTTGCGCCAGCTGGTCAGCAGCGAGAAATGCAGACATCCGCCCGCCGGGGCGAAAGCCCCGGGGAACCCGCCCAGGTTTCCCGCGCTCGCGCCTCGCCAGGCGTAGATGGCCTGGTGCGGGTCGCCCACGGACATGACCCCGGTCCCGCCGAAGAGGGTGGACAGGAGATCGGTCTGAACGACGGAGGTGTCCTGGTACTCGTCGAGCAGGACGACGCGGTACCTTTCCCGGATCTCGTCCACGACCGCTGGATGCTCCCGGGAGATGCGGAGGGCTCCGGCGACCTGATCGGCGAAGTCCATGACGCCGAGACGCACCTTCTCCCGGTCGTACGCCGCTGCGAGGGTGGCGAGCAGGGAAAGCGCCGACACTTTGGCCGCCGCATCCGCGACCTCTTTGTACACGTCGACGCGGTTCGAGATCGACGGGCGTTCGACGATGCGCCCGAAATCGTCGGGGAACGCGGCGAGCCGGTCGAGGTCGACGAGATTGTCGACACCGTCACGGGCGATCCGCAGCGCCGCATCGATGAGGGAGCGCGGTGATTCCTGTCGGTCCTCGAGGCGGGGGTCGTCGGAGGCGAAGACGACGCGGCGCATGAGCAACCATGCCGCCGACTCCGACAGCACGGCGGACTCGGCATCCCGACCGATGCGCAGACCGTGCTCGCGCACGAGGGAGTCGGCGAAGCTGTTGTATGTCGACACCGTCGGACGGTGCAGCAGCTGATCGGCGTCGGTCGCCTGTTCGGCGGAGACGCCGATCTCCGCGGCGAGGGCATCGAGGGCCTCTCGCCGTGCGACGTCGCCTCGGGCGCCCTCCAGCTGCGCAAGGTCGCCGAAGACGGCGAGTCGTCCGGCCGCGTGGAGGTCGGGAAGGGCGGGCAACAGGCCGCGCGATTCGAACTCGGACAGACGCTGCAGACGCTTCTGGATGCGCTCCGCCAGCTCGCCGGCGGCTTTGCGCGTGAAGGTCAGACCGAGCACCTCGTCGCGACGGACGTGGGCGTTGGCGACGAGCCACACGACGCGACCGGCCATCGTCTCGGTCTTGCCGCTGCCGGCACCCGCCACCACCAGCGCCGGCACGAGCGGCGCCTCGATGACGGCTGTCTGCTCGTCGGTGGGCGGGAACTGCCCGAGCGCGGCCGCGATCGTCGCGGCAGACAGCCTGCCGCTCACGAGGCGCTCACCGCCGAGACCGTGTGGATGCGACACAGACCGTACGAGAACTCGTCGCGGCAGTGCACCTCGTAGGGGGCCGCGAAACTCGTCCCTCGCATGACGTCGACGGCGCGTTGCACGCGCGTGACGAACCCTTCGCGCTGCGCGTCGTCGAACGGGGGCTGTGTCGGCTCGGCGTACTCCTTCTTCGTCGCGCTCGGGCGCAGCACCAGCAGCTTCGCACCGCCGGACGGCAGACCAGCCACCTGCTCGATGGATCCCGACGAGAAGGCGAGCTGGTAGGCGGCGAGCTGCGGATTGTCGGCGACCTTCTGATCGGTCTGCGGCTCGTTCTTGCCGGTTTTGAGGTCGACGATCACGACCTCGCCCGCCGGGGTGATCTCGACGCGGTCGATGTCGCCGCTGAGCACAGCCCCGTGCACGCCCGCGTCGTCGATCGGGATCGGCACCTCGAAGTGCCGCTCCGCTCCCACGAGACGTCCGCCGGCGTCGTCGAAGCGACGCAGGTAGACGGCCAGGCGCCGCACGAGGTCGCGCGCCCGGGTGCGCTCGGCGCGCTCGCGCCAGACGGCGTCGAACGCGAGCTCACCCCAGCGCTCCTCCACGACCGCCCACAGGTCGTCTTCTGAGGGGGTTGCCGCCGTTTCGAGCGCCGCGTGGATGATTGTGCCGATACCGGCCGTCGTCCCCCCGCGGTCGCCGCCGAGGTCGGCGATCACCCAGTCCAGCTCGCACTCCTCGAGCGCGTGCAGGCGCGACGGCGAGACGCGGACGTCTTCGCGTTCGAGGTCGCGCAGAGGTGCCGTCGAGGTGGGCGGGGCGACGCCGTACCACTGCTCGCTCGCGGCCCCCGCGACGTCGGCCGCCGCGAGCAGGGCGAGCTGCGCGGCCGCGTGCGCACGCTCCGCCGCGACGACGCGCGGGCCGGTCAGCGAACGTCGGTGGCGCGCGACGAGTCCCCGCAGCGACAACGGGTGTTCCGGGATGGATGCCGCCGGCTCGGGCGCGGGAAGCATCTCGAACAGCACGCTGGGGCCGGTGTCGTCGTCGTCGACCGCGGTCACGACCACCCTCTGCTCGGCACGGCTGAGTGCCCGAACGAACAGTCGCAATTCGTCATGCATCGCCGCGCGGCGGCGGTCGAGCATGCCGGCGGCCGGGAGATCGGGGTTCTGCACGGCGTCGGCGAGGCGCCAGGTCTCGAGCAGTCCCCCGCGCAGACGGGTGTTCGGCCAGACGCCCTCCTGGACTCCGGCGATGATGACCGTGTCGAACGCCGTTCCCGCCGCCGCTGCGGGGGTGAGGATGCGCACCGTGTCGACGACGGCCGGCTGCTCGATACGATCTTCGGCGACGTCGCTGTCGATGACGGCCCGCAGAAACGTCGACGCTTCGCCGTCCGGCTCGCGTTCGGTGTAACGCTTGGCCGCCTGGAAGAGGGCGACGATGGCGTCGAGATCGCGGTCGGCTTGCTCCGCGAGGGGGCCATGCCCCTTCGACGCCTCTCGCCAGGTGCGCGCGAGCAAGCTGCGCTCCCATGCCGTCCAGAGCATCTCGTGAGCTGTCGCCCGCGACCGCGCCTGGGCGCCGAGCGCTGCGAGGGTCTCACCGAGCCGGATCGCTCGCCGCGCCTCGCGGGAGTCGACGCCGGCGAGTTCGAGCGGGAACCGCACCCCCGACACCAGCAGCTCCGTCGCCGGTCGTCCACCCCCGTCGGATACCTCCGCATGACGAAGGGCCGTGCGCAGCCGGCGCAGCTCGATCGGATCGAGGCCGCCGAAGGTACCGAGCAACGCGTCGACGACCGCATCAGGTACCCAGTCGGCGGGGTCGGTCATACCCAGCTCCACGACGCGCACGAGGTCGCGAACCGGACGCTGCACCCCGAGCGCGAGGCCGGGGCCGCTCGCGCGGGCCGGCACCTCGCGCGCCGCGAGCTCGGCTTCGAGGGTGGCCACCTGACGGGAGTCGTGCGCGATCACGGCACAGGACCCCCACGGCACCCCGTCGAGCACGTGTCGTTCGCGCAGCAGTCGGGCGATCGCGTCAGCCTCCTCGGCGGGCGAGCGCAGGAGATAGCTCCGCACCGACCCCTGCGGTGTCGCACCCACGGGCGCCCGACGATGCGCGACCACACCGGCCGCGCCGATGCGCGAAGCCACGTGGCGCACGAGGTCGACCTGCTCGGGCGTGCCGCGATGCGCCGTCCCCAGTGCGACCGTCGTGCCGAGCTCGCGCGCGAGACGGGCGAAGTTCTCGGGTGTCGCTCCGCGGAAAGCGCCAGACCCGACGTCGGGATCGCCGAAGGCCACCACGCCGATGCCGAGTGAGCGGCACGCACCGAGCACGTCGATACCTCCCGCCGTGAGTTCTTGCGCGTCGTCGACCAGGATGCAGCGCAGAGCCGCGAATCGGCCCAGCAGCTCGCGGTCCGCCCGGGCATCATCGAGAACGGAGACAGCCTCACGGGCGAGGTCGGCGGCATCTCGATGCGCCCCGCGCATCGAGGCCCGAACGGCTCGATACTCGTCGGAGAAGGACGCGAGCGAGGCCCACACGGGGAGATCGAGGTGCGTGGCCAGGTCGGTGAGGTCGGTCGACGACACCCCGAGGTCGGTGCACTCGGCCAGGAAAGCACGGACGTCGCCACGGAACCCGCGGGTCGCCCGAATCGCGGGCCCCAGCCACTCGGGCCAGCGCGAGACACCGCCGACCTCGTCGAGCGCGTCGCCGTCGAGCAGATCGCGGATGATCTGGTCTTCGTCACCGCCCGTGAGGAGTTGCGGCGGTTCCGCGCCACGGCGCACCTCTGCTCCACGCACGAGCTGGAAGGCGAACGACGCGACCGAGCGCGCGAGCGCGCCGGACGTGGCATGTGCCACAGCGAGCGCGAGGGGGTCGCGCAGAGCCGTCGCAGCCGGCCGCGTGGGGGTGAGGACCAGAAGATGGTCGGGATCGACCCCGGACGCCACGAGCTCGCGGACGCGTGCGAGCAGGGTCGAGGTCTTGCCCGAGCCCGGTGCGCCGACGACGACGCCGCTGACCTCGGCGGCCCACGACACGACCGCCTGCTGATCGGCGTCGAGGCCACCAGCGAGCAGAGGAGACGCTGCGGGCGCGGTGGCATCCGTGATCTGCATGCGTCCACGCTAAACCGGACCTCCGACATCGCTCCGCGCGGGTCCGGAGCGCCGCTCGATCTCCACGCGACCGCCCGGGCGAACAGCGGCCTCCGCGCACGTTCGCCGTCCGCGAAGACCCGCCCTCGCCGGGTCGTGGTGTCGCGCGCCTGCCCTAGAGTCGAAGGACGCGCCGGGCCGACCGCGGCCCCGCGAGGAAAGGACCCATCGTGGAGATCCGCATCGGCATCACCAACACCGGCCGCGAGCTGAACTTCGAGACCACCGAGAGCTCCGACGCCGTCAAGGCCGCCGTCGCGACGGCCCTCGACAACGCAGCCAGCCACGTCAGCTTCACCGACGTCAAGGGCAACTCCTACCTCGTGCCGACCGCTAACCTCGCCTTCGTGGAACTCGGCACAGAAGAGTCGCGCCGCGTCGGCTTCGTCGCCTGATCCCCCGGCCGTGCAGATCCTGATCGGCCTCATCCTCGGCGCCGTCATCGGTATCGCCGCGCACTTCGCGCTGCCGCACCGCGAACGGCGCGGCGCGGCACTCGCACCGCTCGCGGGCGCCGCCGCCGCCGCCGTGGTGTGGACCGCTCTGACGTGGGTGGGACTCGGAGTCGACTCGCCGATCCTCTGGATCGTTGCGGTGCTCGCACCTGCGGCGACCGTCTTCGCGCTCCTCCCCCTCGTCACCCGCGCGCGCGTCGCCCGCGACGCGACGGACCGCTCCCGGCTCGGCGTCTGACCTCGCGCCTCCCCCCGGCGCCCGCACGGTGCGACGTGTGGGTGGCGCACCTTCACCGCACAACGCGCGCTCCGCGATAGCCCGCGACGTCCAGTTCGGCGGCCACCCGCCACCGCGAGACCCTCGGCGTCAGGCCGCCAGGCCCATGGCATCCATCCGCCGCGCGTGCGCCCCCATCAGCTCGCTGAAGACGGGTTCCACCTTCGCCTCATCGGCGCGATCGAGATGGCCGTGCCGGAGCGCCGCGCGAGCGACGAGCAGCGTGTCGCCGACGAGGCGACGCCCCCACAGCGCCAGGAGCCAGCGCCACTCCTCATCGCTGTCGATGGTCCCGGCGAGGATGTCGACGATGGCCTGACGGTCGTCGTCGGCCTGCAGGATGCGGGCTACACGACGCCCCGTGTCGCCGTAGCTGGACGACAGGGCGAGGTAGAAGTCGTCGAGGAGCCCTGCCGTGATGTGCACGGTGAGCATGGTCTCCTGGGGGCGCACGCCGTGGGTGTTGCGGCGGAAGGCGTCGAGCGACTCTCGGAACGGCAGCATGAGCTGCGTCGGATCGGCCCCGCGGTCGCGGATCAGCGCGACCAGCTCTTGGTGTTTGATGAGGGCCGCCCCCGCCGCGCGCGAGAGCGACTCCTTCTCGACGAGCTCGGGCGTCAGCGCGATCAGTTCGCTGAGCGTTTCGAAGAAACCCAGCTGGAGATACGCCGCCTGCCCGAGAAATGTCTCGACGTCGGGCGCGAGTTCGGCGAAGTCGACGCGCATGGCCTCACCGAGGTCGCCGCGCGAGCGCAGTTGGAGCGTGCGGCCCACGGGGCGCTGACGACGACGGAACCACGCGAACACGTACGACAGCCTAGGCGTCGGGGGCGCCGGAGACACGCCGGGTAGAGTGGTCGAGTCCCGGCGATGGATCGGGACCCCGCGCCTGTGGACGAGTGAGGGCGTGGATTCGACTCCCCAGGCGGTCTCTCGCCGCCGGAACAGGCACGCTCATGACGACATTCGCCGAGCTCGGCATCGACCAGGACATCGTCGACGCCCTGGCATCCAAGGGCATCGTGGATGCCTTCCCCATCCAGGAGCAGACGATCCCCCTCGGTCTCCCCGGTCAGGACATCATCGGTCAGGCCAAGACGGGTACCGGCAAGACGTTCGGTTTCGGCATCCCGGTCGTCCAGCGCCTCGGGCTCGACCCCGCGCCCGGCGTGAAGGCCCTCATCGTCGTCCCGACGCGCGAGCTGGCCGTCCAGGTCTACGAAGACATGGACATGCTCGCGAGCAACCGCCCCACCAGCGTCGTCGCGATCTACGGCGGCAAGGCGTACGAAGGACAGATCGACCAGCTCAAGGCCGGCGCGCAGATCGTCGTCGGCACCCCCGGCCGCCTCATCGACCTGGCCAACCAGCGCCTGCTCGACCTGTCGAACGCGACCGAGGTCGTGCTCGACGAGGCCGACAAGATGCTCGACCTCGGCTTCCTCGCCGACATCGAGAAGATCTTCTCGAAGGTCCCGCCCGTGCGGCACACGCAGCTGTTCTCGGCCACCATGCCGGGGCCCATCGTCGCCCTCGCGCGCCGGTTCATGTCGAACCCGATCCACATGCGCGCCAACGACCCCGACGAGGGGCTGACCCAGGCCAACATCAAGCACCTCGTCTACCGCGCGCACTCGCTCGACAAGGACGAGGTCATCGCCCGCATCCTGCAGTCGGACGGTCGCGAGAAGGCGGTCATCTTCACGCGCACCAAGCGCGCCGCGCAGAAGCTCGTCGACGAGCTCGGCGACCGCGGCTTCAACGCCGCCGCGGTGCACGGCGACATGAGCCAGGAGGCGCGCGAGCGCTCGATGGCGGCCTTCAAGGCCGGCAAGAAGGACGTGCTGATCGCCACCGACGTCGCCGCCCGCGGCATCGACGTCAACGACGTCACCCACGTCATCAACCACACGATCCCCGACGACGAGAAGACCTACCTGCACCGCGCCGGTCGTACCGGGCGCGCCGGCAAGACCGGCATCGCGGTGACGTTCGTCGACTGGGACGACCTGCACAAGTGGGCGCTCATCAACCGCGCGCTCGAGTTCGGCCAGCCCGAGCCCACCGAGACGTACTCGTCCAGCCCGCACCTCTTCACCGACCTCGACATCCCCGAGGGCACCAAGGGCCGCCTGACGACTGCGCCCAAGGCCGTCGTACCCCGCCCCGAGAAGAAGGCCGAGGGGTCCGCGGATGCCGAGGGCGAACGCGGTCAGCGTCGTCGACGTCGCGGCGGCTCGCCGTCGGGTGCCGCGGGCGAGACCGTCGGCGCCGACCGCGCGGAGGCCGGTGCCGGAACGCACGACGGAGCCGGTAAGGAGCACCACGACGGCAACGCCGCCCCGCGTCGCCGCCGTCGCCGTCGCAGCGGCGGCAGCTCGGGCGCACCGACCGCCCCCGTCGCCTGATACGGAGACGCTCTGACGGCGCCGATCCCTCCGGGGGTCGGCGCCGTTCCGTCGTCGGGCGAGGCCCGTCCCGGCGTCAGGGGAAGACCGGCGCCGTCCCGCGGCCGAGGGCGAAGAGCCGCTCCACCATGTCATCCGGTGTCGTGTTCTCGCCCGGGAGGTTCGGCTTGCCGAGCCCGTGGTAATCGCTCGAGCCGGTGACGATGAGATCGCGCGCCGCCGCGAGGTCTGCCAGCAGTGCGGTGGGCCCGGGGAGGTTCTCCCGGTGGGCCAGCTCGAAGCCGGCGAGACCCGCGTCGAGCATGGACTCCAGGACGCTGTCGGGGAGGAGCGCCCGGCCCGCCGGGTGCGCGATGATCGGCACCCCACCGGCTCCCACGACCAGTTCCACCGCGGTCACCGGGTCGGGGGCGTACAGGGCGACGTAGTAGTCGCCGGACGGGTGCAGGATGCCGGCGAACGCCTCGGTTCGATCGGCGACGATGCCCCGCGCGACGAGAGCGTCGGCGATGTGCGGGCGCCCCACGGTCGCGCCGTCGGAGGTCTGCGCGGCGATGTCGTCCCAGGCGATGTCGTAGTCGTGCGAGATGCGTTCCGCCATGATCTGCGCCCGGTCCATACGCGATGAGCGGATGCGGTCGGTCATCGCCCGCAACCGCTCGTCATCCGGGTCCACGAGGTAGGCGAGCAGGTGGACGCTGCGCCACCGGTGTCGAGCCGACAACTCCATTCCCGGCACGAAGGTCATCCCGAGCGAGGTCGCCGCCTCGGCCGCCTCCGGCCATCCCGATGTGGTGTCGTGGTCCGTCAGGGCCACGGTGCGCAGACCGTGTCGATGGGCCGCCGCCATCACCTGCGCGGGCGGCTCGGTGCCGTCGGAGTGCGAAGAGTGCAGATGGAGGTCGCTCGGTCCGGTGAATCGGGGAACGTGCGGCACTCGTCGAGCGTAGCGCTCCGCTCCCGCGCTCGGACGGGGGACGCTCCCTCGTGGTACGCAGGCGGCATCCGGTCGACGTCGGTCGATCTCCCAGACGGCTGACCTAAGGTCGGGTGCGTGCGTCGGCTGGTGGGTTCTCTTGTCGTGCTCGTCGTGGCGGCGGGTGCCGCGGTGCTCACGTGGCCCTCGGTCTTCGGTGTGGAGCGCACGTTCCCGGTGGCCCAGCTGATCTCGTTCCGCGCACCGCTGGCGGCCGTGTTGATCGCCTCGATGCTGCTGATGCTGCTGTTCGCGCTGATCCGTCCGCTCCGGGTGCTGGCTCTGGTGCTGGCCCTCATCCTCGGCGTCTCGGGCGGAGTCAACGCCGCCGTCCTCGCGCAGCGCGGTCTGGGTTCCGAGGACTTTCCGGCCAAGACGGCCACGAGCCTGCGCGTCATGACGTGGAACACGGCGGGCTCTGCGACTTCCGCCGAGTCGATCGCCCAGTTCGCCGTCGGGATGCAGGCCGACGTCGTCACCCTCCCCGAGACCACGATCGACACCGGCGCTCAGGTGGCCGAGTTGATGCGCGACATGGGCCAGCCCATGTGGGCGCACCATGCGGAGTACGGCGAGTACGGCATCACGGGGTGGGATGCAACCTCCACCACCGTCCTGATCCGGCCCGAACTCGGCGATTACTCCGTCATCCAGTCTTCGCTCGACGGGTCGAGCAACACGTCGACCGTGCCCAGCGCCGTTGCGATGCCGGTCTCCGGCGACGGGCCGATCATCGTCGCCGCCCACGCTGTGGCCCCCCGCCAGGAGTACATGCCGCAGTGGCGCAGCGACCTGCAGTGGCTGGCGGACCAGTGCGCGGGCGACAACGTCATCCTCGCCGGGGACTTCAACGCCACGCTGGACCACATGACGGGGATGGGCGTCGACGGCGGCACCCTCGGTCGCTGCCACGACGCCGCCTCCGAAAGCGGCAACGGCGGCGTCGGCACCTGGCCCACCGATGCACCCGCGATGTTGGGTGCGCCCATCGACCACGTCATGGCGACTCCCGACTGGACGGTGTCGAGCTCGGTCGTCATGCGCTCGCTCGACGGCTCGGGCAGCGATCACCGCCCGATCGTCGTACAGCTCGAGCGCACCGGCGGCTGAGTCGGGTAGAGGGCGTGCGGGGCTGTCGCGGGGCCGACGCCGCTCCTCCCCCACCCGCAGGCGACCGGGCGCGTCGAGACACTCGTGCGCCCGTGGGGAACCGGTGCGAGACTGGAACGATGGATGCCCCCGCCACCAGCGACACCACCGCTCAGACCGCCGAACCCCAGGCTCACGACGACAAGCCGGTCGACGCCCCCAGCAACCGCAAGGCGCCGTTCCCCCGCGGCTTCCTCGAGACCATCTCGACGGGGTGGGCCGAACACCCCGACACCCTCCCGGAGCCGAGAGAGCAGGCCGCATGGGCGGCTCATCGCCGCGCGCGAGTGTCGGAGGCGTTCCCGGGGCGCCGGGTCGTCGTCCCCGCCGGCGGGCTGAAGCAGCGCAGCAATGACACCGACTACCCGTTCCGGGCCCATTCCGCCTTCGCGCACCTCACCGGCTGGGGCCGTGACGCCGAGCCCGACGCCGTCCTCGTCTTCGAGCCGCGCGACGAGGGTCACGAAGCCGTGCTCTACTTCCGCGAGCGGGCCGACCGCACCACCGCGGAGTTCTACTCCGACGCCTCCGTCGGCGAGTTCTGGATCGGTCCCCGCCCCGCCCTCGACGGCGTCGCCGCAGACCTGGCGATCGCCACCGCGCACCTGTCGGACTTCCAGCCCGGCGACGACGACCGCGCGGTCGGCGACGACGACGAGGTCACCCGCTTCGTCTCGGAGTTGCGCCTGGTGAAAGACGAGTACGAGCTCGCCGAGATGGCCCTGGCCGTCGAGGTGACGGGCCGCGGCTTCGACGACATCGTCGCCGAACTCCCCCGCATCATCGAGCACCCCCGCGGGGAGCGCGTCGTCGAGGGCGTGTTCCACCAACGCGCACGGTCCGACGGCAACAGCGTCGGCTACGACACGATCGCCGCGTCCGGCCCGCACGCGTGCTACCTCCACTGGACGCGCAATGACGGCACCGTGAAGCCTGGCGATCTCATCCTCGTCGACGCCGGCGTCGAGGTCGACAGCCTCTACACGGCCGACATCACGCGCACGATCCCCGTCTCGGGCACGTTCACCGACATCCAGCGTCGTATCTACGAGACGGTGCGCGAAGCGGCCGACGCGTCATTTGCCGCCGCGAAGGTCGGCGTGCCGTTCCGTCGTCTGCACGAAGCCGCGATGGAGGTCATCGCGGCGCGTGTGGCCGAGTGGGGCCTGATCCCCGTGAGCGCCGCTGAGGCACTGGATGCCGACAACGGCGGCCAGCACCGTCGCTACATGGTGCACGGCACCAGCCACCACCTCGGCATCGACGTGCACGACTGCGCGCAAGCGCGCCGCGACATGTACTACGACGGCCTCCTCGAGCCCGGCATGGTCTTCACGATCGAGCCCGGGCTGTACTTCCAGATCGACGATCTCACCGTCCCCGAGGAGTACCGCGGCATCGGCGCCCGCATCGAGGACGACATCGTCATGACCACGGACGGTCCGGTCAACCTGTCGGCCGCCATCCCCCGCACGGCCGACGAGGTCGAGGAGTGGATCGCCCGGCTTTCGCGATGACGTTCACGCCGCCGGCATCCTTCACCACTCGTCCGACCCTGCGGGGGACCTTCGGCATGTCCGCGTCCACGCACTGGACGGCGACGGCCACCGCGCAAGCGGTGCTCGAGCGCGGGGGCAACGCCTTCGACGCCGCCGTGGCCGCGGGGTTCGTGTTGCATCTGGTCGAGCCGCACCTGAACGGTCCCGGGGGCGACCTCGTCGCCCTCGTCCGACCGGCGGGGGCCGACGCTCCCGTGGTGCTGATGGGGCAGGGACCGGCTCCGGCGGCGGCGAGTATCGACCACTTCCGCTCACTGGGGCTCGACCTGGTCCCCGGCGCAGGCGGACTCGCCGCGGCCGTCCCCGGCGCTGTCGACGCGTGGTTGCTGCTGTTGCGAGACCACGGCACGTGGGAACTCGCCGAGGTGCTCGCCTACGCCGTCGGCTACGCCCGCGACGGTCACCCGCTCGTCGCGGGGGCGGCCGCCACGATCGCCCGGGTCGCCGACCTGTTCCACGCCCATTGGCCGACCTCGGCAGAACGATGGATGCCGTCGGGCTCGCCGCCCGCGCCCGATACGCTCACGCGCAATCCGGCCTGGGCGACGGTGCTGGACGCTCTCATCCACGCGGGCGGCACGGATCGCGAGTCGCGCACCGAAGCGGCGCGGGTGCGGTGGATGACCGAGGTGCTGCCCGAGGCCGCGACGTTCCTCCGGCGCCCGCACCGTCATGCCGACGGCGGCGATCACCCCGGCATCCTGGATGCCGAAGACCTGAAGTCGTGGCGGGCGGGCTGGGAACCCGCGGAGACGGTGAGCTTTCGCGGCTGGGACGTCTTCAAGGCCGGCGTCTGGTCGCAGGGTCCGGCCCTGCTGCAGACGCTGCGGATGATCGAGGACGCCGACGACGAGCATCTCGATCCGGGGACGGCCGAGGGGGCGCACCTGCTCCTCGAAGCGCAGAAGCTCGCCTACGCCGACCGCGACGCGTGGTTCGGCGACACCGAGGAGGCCGTGGAGATCGCGGCACTGCTCGACGACGACTACATCGCCGCCCGGCGTGCCCTCATCGGGCCCCGGGCATCGCCGGATCTTCGCCCGGGTGCCCCTGACGGTCGGCCTCCCGCTCTGCCGCCTCTGCGCACCGAAGCCGCGGTCGCCGACGGTTCGACGGGGGAACCGACGGTCGACCGCGCGGGTCAGACGCGCGGCGACACATGCCACATCGACGTCATCGACCGGTGGGGGAACGCCGTCTCGGCGACCCCGTCCGGCGGGTGGCTGCAGTCCTCACCGACGGTCCCCGCGCTCGGGTTCTGTCTCGGCACGCGGCTGCAGGCGACGTGGCTGGTACCGGGTCGCGCCGCATCGCTGACCCCCGGACGACGGCCCCGCACGACGCTGACCCCGACCCTGTTGACGCGGGGTAAGGAAGTGATCGCGATGGGCTCACCCGGCGGCGATCAGCAGGACCACTGGCAGCTGCCCGTGATGCTTCGGATGCTGGTCGGCGGCTACTCCGCTCAGCAGGCGATCGACGCGCCCACGCTGAACACGACCGCGCTCATCGACTCGTTCTGGCCGCGCACGTGGGTGCCGGCGGGCGCGTCCGTAGAGGACCGCCTCGGTGACGCCGTCATCAGCGCGCTGGAGGCGCGGGGACACCGCGTGCGCCGGACGGGCGACTGGTCGCTCGGGCGCGTCACCGCCGTGGGGCGCGACGCCGACGGCGTGCTGTGGGCGGCCGCCAACCCGCGAGGTGCGCAGGGGTACGCCGCCGGGCGCTGACGGCGCGCGGGGACTCGGCTTCATGGCCCACGTCGACTTATCCACAGGCTCGAAACGCTCGGACGACCGGCTCACTAGCATTCCAGCATGTCGTTTTCCGTACAGCCCGATGAGATCGTGGGCATCGCCGATCGCGTCCGTCTCGCCCTCGACGACATGCTCGAGCGCTCGAACGCACTGCGCGGCGCGGTCGATGCGCTGAGCGGCGCGCTCACCGGACTTTCGCCGGCACGAGCGGCGTTCCATCAGGTCGCCGGGGATCGGGCCGAACTTTCACGCGGCGTCGTCTCGCGTGGACGCGCCGTGGTCACCGCACTCCGATCGATCGTGCACACCTACATCGCCGCGGACGACGACATGGCGGCCACGACGTCGCGCGTCGAGGCCGCGACGCCGTTCTTCGACCCGTCTCGATTCGGGCGGCGACCGCGATGACCCCCTCCCTCAGCGATATCCCCCCGTGCCCGGCCGACCCCCTTGAATTGCGCAGATTAGCCGCATCCGTCGACACCGCGAGCTCGGCAATGCGACTGTCGACCGACCACGCGCTGTTCACGTGGGGACTCCTGCCCGGGGTGTATCACGCACCCGAGGCGACGCCACTGCAGCAGACCATGCGGCTGCTCGGACCCGCCGCGAGCGAGATCGACACCGGACTGCGCGCAGCACGTGCGGCGATAGAGACGCTGGCCGATGATCTCGAGGTGGTCAACCGTCGACGCGACGCTCTAGTCGAGGGGGTTCGGCAGCACGCGGCAACCGCGGTCCTGGATCTCCCCGAGTCGATCGACCCCTTCGGTCGACGTCTCCGCGACGCCGCGGACGCCCAGCGAGAGGCCTCGTTCCGACGGGACTGCGCCGCGCTCGTCGAGGGATGGGATGCCGCGGCGAGCGCGTGCGTCACGGCCCTGCGCGCGATCCCCGACGTGCCGTGGGCGCTCGTGCGCGACTTCCCCATCGACGCCGCCGTCCTGACCGCGCCGTCGGTGTCGATCCTCGACGAGGCTGCCCTCCCGCTCCTCCAGCGCCTCGCCGGCGAGGACGCCGGGGGCGCGGCTCGGCTGCTGCGCGAGAACCCTCGGTGGGTCGCCATCATCAGGCGCGGACGGCCCGAGGCCGTCGCGGAGTGGTGGTCGCGCCTCCCGTCCGAGGCAGCCTCCGCGCTCGTCTCCGGCGTGCCCGCGCTGATCGGCAACCTCGACGGCGTCGGCCTCAGCGACCGCGTGGCGGCCAACCGGGCCCGCGCCGCGGCGTACCTTTCGGGGCTGCGCGCGAAGCGCGACCGGGCGTTGGGCATACGCGGATCCATCGACACTCCCGGGTCTCGAGCCAAACCCTCCGCCGGACTCGTCGGTCTCAACAGAGAGCTCGCCTACTTGGAGGCCGTCGCGGCCGGGCACAAGCAGCTCTACGCGTGGGACCCCCGCCACGGCTCGCTCATCGAGATGGCGGGCGACCCGTCCACCGCGAAGTCGGCGCTCTTCGTGGTGCCAGGCACGAACACGACGACCGACTCGTTCTACGGCGAGAATCCCGTCACCCGATTCGCGAACTGGCAGGCCGTCCAAGCTTCCGGAGCGGTGGTGTCGTTCACCGTGATGACCGGCCCGATGCCCCAGCTCAGCCCGCTGATGCTCGATGGACCACAACTCAACACCTTCGCTACGAAGAGGGCACCCGAGTACTCCGCCTTCATCCGAGGAGTCTCGGCCTCGCGCCCCGACCTCTGGACTATGAGCTACGAGCACTCTTATGCGGGAGCGATCGGTAGTGCGGCCGAAAGCTACGGCGGAACGGTCGACGCGAGATTCATGGCCGCCGCCGTCGGGGCTGTCGGGCCGTACGTCCCCTCCCCCGACACGGCCTACTACGCGGCTCAAGGTCCAGACGACATTAATCGGTATTACGCCGGCCAACGCGTTGGGTACCTGGGCTTCGGCATCACGCCGGAGAGCTTCCCCGGGGTGGAGGTCGTCGATACCGGGCTCCCGGGTTTCGATCCGTGGAAACTCGCCGGAGCCTCTCCCCTCATCGTGAAGGACAGCATCGAGCATCACAACGCTCTGATGAGCGACGACGAAAAGGTGAACGGTCCTGTGCTCAAAGCAGTCCGGAGGATTCTGGCAAAGGAGATCTACGAATGAAGCGCTCGGCGTCTGTCGCAATCGCTCTTGCAGCAATAGCTACGTTGGCTGGGTGCTCAACCGGCGAACCTACCTATGCGCAGGTCCGCCATGAAACGATCGCGGCGCTGACGACGATCGTTGATCTGATTCCAGACCCCCGGGACGTCGACACCGGGGAAGAACAAGATCCATACGGCTGCTCTGACGCGCTTCTCGTCTCACAAGGCACGGGATGGTTCTACACCGGACACTGGACCGCCGAGGTCCCTCCGACCTTCGATGTCGCGGCATTCATCGACGCTCTGCCCACCACCCTGGGCGACGGATGGAAGCAGGAGGACCTCGGCATCGATGTGAACTTCGCCGCGGTCGATCTCGTCCAAGAGTCCACCGGTGTGAGCATCGCTGTCGAAGATCACTCGGTGGATGCGCGGCGGGTGATCGATGTCCTCGCCATCTCCCGCTGCGGCATCCTGAGCGACCATGACCGATCGCCGACGCCAATTGCTTCGAAGTCGCCGAGTCCGGCCCGCTATAAGCATTGAGGCGCGCCTGGACTCGGCGCTCCCTTCACGCTCCGCGCGCGAACTCCCCCACCACCGGCGCGAGACCCGCGCCGATCTCGAGCGCCGGCCGTCGCGCGCCCTTCACCTCGAAGGAGTGGTTCCCACCGACGATCCAGTGCACGCGAGCGTCCTGGCACGAGGCCACCACGTCACCGAACTGCTCGCGCGGGTGGATGAACGGGTCGTTCTCCCCCTCGACGAACAGCTGCGGGATCGCAATCGCGGGCAGATGCTCGCTCCTCGGCTTGTCCGGACGTCCGGGCGGATGCAGCGGATAGCCCAGATACGCCAGCGCGGAGGGGGCGATGGCTCCTTCGGAGCACGCAACGGACGCCATCCGCCCGCCGTAGGACTTCCCCGCGGCCGTCCACGGTCCGGGCGCCTCCGCAGCGAGCCAGGCCTGGACCCCTGTCCAGGTCTCGACCGCGCGGGCGGCGGGTCCGGGCATTCGTCGTCCCGCCTCGACGTAGGGGAAGACGAAGCGGAGCACCGACACGCCGTCCGCGACGAGCGCGTCGGCCAGTCCGGCCAAGAAGGGGTGTTCCATGCCGGCTCCGGCCCCGTGAGCGAGGGCGACCGTCGCCGTCGAAGAGACCGCCCGCGACCACAACCCCGACACGTCGGAGTTTCCCGCCTGCGAAGCGACGGCGATGCGAACGGACTCTGCGCTCACCGTTCCCTGGCGGCAGGGTCGCCGTCGTCGGTCCCGGAATCGCGAGAGCCGGAACCCTGGTCCCCTTGCGGAGTCGGCGCGACGCGCTCACCGTAACGGGGCGGATCGTCGTCGGTGGCGACCGGCGTCACCACGGGGGCGGGAGGCCGCGGCGGCGCCGCCGGTGCCGCGCCGCTCGGCGTCACACGCTCCCCGTATCGAGGCGGCTCGCCGTCGGCCGCGGGCGTCTGACCCGTCGGGCGCGCGGGAGCGACCGGCGCGTCGTGACCCGGCGTCACGCGCTCCCCGTAGCGAGGCGGCTCAGCGTCGACGGCGGGCGCCGCACCGGGCGGCCGCACCGGGGCCGCGGGGGCTTCCCCGCGCGTCGTCGAACGCTCGCCGTACTGCGGCGGCGCCGCATCCGTCGAGGCGGGACGCGAGACGACCGTGCGCGAAGAACCCGCCGGGCCGATGAGTCCCCGCGCCTTCTGTACACTCGTCGCAGCGACGCAGACGTCGTAATGGTCCGCGGCGACCTGCATCACCGAGGCGAAGTCGCGGCGGCGGCGCACGATCGAGTAGGTGCCGAGGCTGAGCAGCATCCCGAGGGCCATGCCCACCAGCAGCACACCGATGAAGGCGGAGATCTGCGCGGTGGGCGTGCCGAGCACGAAGATGAACGCGAAGAGCAGACCCAGCATGAGGCCGTTGAGGGCGCCGGAGCGGGCGGCCGTGGCGTAACCGAGCTTCCCGGTGATGCGTTCGATGGAACGCAGGCCCGATCCGACGATGGCGATGTCTCGCGCGGGCACCTCGCCGGCGATCAGCGACGAGACGGTCTTCTGCGCCTGCTCGTAGGTCGGGAACGACGCGACCTTCTCACCGACCTCGTCGCGGCCGGCCCCCGGACGCTGCGCGAACATACTCATTTCATCATCCTGTCACGCGCACCTGAGCCGTTCCGAGGTGTTGCGCATGAGGTGCGGACTACGCTGGACCGGTGAGCACGCAGAGGGTATTCGTCGCCCGCTTGGCGGGCTGCACGGTGTTCGACCCGGCGGGAGACCGTCTGGGCAAGGTACGCGACGTCGTGGTGATCTACCGCGCGTCGGCGGCGCCGCGCGTCGTGGGGCTCGTCATCGAGATCCCCGGACGCCGACATGTGTTCGTGTCCATCGGACGCGTCACCTCCATCCAGGCGGGCCAGGTCATCACGACCGGCCTGATCAACGTGCGCCGCTTCCAGCAGCGCGGCGGCGAAGTGCGCGTGATGGCCGAGATGCTCGGTCGCCGCGTGAGCCTCGTCGACGGCTCGGGCACCGCCGTCATCGAGGACGTCGCGATCGAGCGCAACCGCCTCGGGGAGTGGGACGTGGGGCAGCTGTTCCTGCGCCGTCCGCGCACGAGCGCATCGCCGTTCGCGAAGGGGGCGACGACGTTCGCCGCGTGGGGCGAGGTCCGCGAGAACCAGACGCCCGGTGAGGCCCAATCCGCCGAGCAACTGGTCGCCACGTACTCCGAGCTCAAGCCGGCCGACCTCGCCAACACGCTGCTCGACCTGCCCGAGGAGCGCCTCATCGAGGTCGCCGAGGAGCTCAGCGACGACCGCTTGGCCGATGCGCTCGAAGAGATGCCCGAAGACGAGCAGGTGCACATCCTCGAGCAGCTGGGCGACGAGCGCGCCGCGGACATCCTGGATGCCATGGAGCCCGACGACGCCGCCGACCTCCTGGGCCAGCTGCCCGAATCGCGCTCCGAGCAGCTCCTCGAGCTCATGGAGCCCGAAGAGGCCGACGACGTGCGCGCCCTGCTGCAGTACGGGCCCGACACCGCGGGCGGTCTGATGACGCCCGAGCCCATCGTATTGTCGGCGGATGCCACCGTCGCCGAGGCCCTGGCCCTCATCCGTCGTCACGAGCTGCACCCCGCCCTGGCGGCATCCGTGTTCATCACCCTGCCGCCGTACGAGACACCCACGGGCCGCCTCCTCGGCACGGTGCACTTCCAGCGGATGCTGCGCTACCCGCCCCACGAGCGGCTCGGCACAATCATCGACGACACGCTGGAGCCGGTACCCGCCGACGCCACGGCCGCCGAGGTCGCACGCCTGCTCGCCAGCTACAACCTCGTCTCGCTCCCCGTCGTCGACCAGGCCCACCGTCTGGTCGGCTGCGTCAGCGTCGACGACGTGCTCGACTACCTGTTGCCCGATGACTGGCGCACGCACGACGGCGACGATCCGCGGCCGCGGACGACGTCCCGGACGCCGGCGACGGCGAGCATCCCGAAGATCACCACCCAGACCCCGAGGAGGCGCTGATGGCACGCACCAACCGATTGCCCGCTCTCGACGCCCCGCGCGGGCGCACGGGCATGCTCGCGCCCCGCGCTCCCCAGCCCTCGCGCGACCGGTTCGGACGCTTCACCGAGTGGGTGGCCCGCGCCATGGGCACCCCCGCGTTCCTGCTGATGCTGAGCCTGTTCTGCGTGGTGTGGATGGCGTGGAACTCTCTCGCGCCCGACGAACTGCGCTTCGACTCCGCCGCGATCGGCTTCACGGCCCTCACGCTGGTGCTGTCGCTGCAGGCGTCGTACGCCGCGCCGCTGATCCTGCTGGCGCAGAACCGTCAGGACGACCGCGACCGCGTGCAGATCGAGCAGGACCGTCAGCGGTCCGAGCGCAATCTCGCCGACACCGAATACCTGGCTCGCGAGATCGTCGCGCTGCGCATGGCCATCCGCGATCTGACCGACGAGGTCATCACGAAGGACACGCTGCGCGCCGAGCTGAAGGCCACCCTCGAACGCCTCGACGAACACGACGAGACCTCGCGGGTCACCCCGTGACCGACCCGCTCACCGGCCGGGTGCGCGCGGCGGTCTCCGCCGTGACCGATCCGGAGCTCCGGCGTCCACTGGGCGATCTCGACATGGTGCGAGGCATCGCCGTCGACGACGGTGTGGCCGCGGTCGGTATAGCGCTGACGATCGTCGGGTGCCCGGCCGCCGACCGCATCGAACGCGAGGTCAGGGATGCCGCGGCCTCGGTCTCCGGCATCCACTCCGTCGACGTGACGGTCGGTGTCATGTCGCCCGACGAGCGCAGGAGCCTGACCGAGAAACTCCGCGGCGGACGCGCGAAGCGGGAGATGCCCTTCGGTCCCGACTCGCTCACCCGGGTGATCGCGGTGACCAGCGGTAAAGGCGGCGTCGGCAAGTCGACCGTCACCGCGAACCTCGCCGTGGCCCTCGCGGCCCGCGGGTTGCGAGTCGGACTCGTGGATGCCGACGTGCACGGCTTTTCGATCCCGGGTCTGCTCGGCCTGGTCGACGCCGACGGTCTGCCGCCCGCGCCGACGAAGCTCGACGATCTCATCCTCCCGCCCGTCGCGTACGGCGTGAAGGTCATCTCGATCGGGATGTTCCTGCGCCGCCCGGGAGAAGACGCCGCGGGCGCCGTCGCGTGGCGCGGTCCGATGCTGCACCGCACCGTGCAGCAATTCCTCACCGACGTGTTCTTCGGCGACCTCGACGTGCTGTTGCTCGACATGCCCCCGGGTACGGGCGACGTGGCGATCTCGGTCGGCCAGCTCCTCCCCCACGCCGACGTGCTCGTCGTGACCACCCCGCAGGCCGCGGCGGCCGACGTGGCCGTCCGATCGGGGCTGGTGGCGCGCCAGACGGGTCAGCGCCCGATCGGCGTGATCGAGAACATGGCCGCCATGACCCTGCCCGACGGGACGGTGCTCGACCTGTTCGGCGCCGGCGGGGGCGAGGCCGTGGCTCGTGCGCTGTCGACGCAGGGCAACGAGGTGCCCCTGCTGGCATCCGTTCCCCTGAGTACGGCCCTGCGGACGGGAGGCGACGACGGACGCCCCGTGGTCATCGCTCAGCCCGACGATCCGGCCGCCCGCGCGATCGAGGCCGCCGCGGCCGCTCTGGCCGTGCGCCCCCGCGGTCTCGCCGGCAAGCCGCTCCCCCTCGGCGTCTGAGACCATCCCGACCTGTTCCCCCAACCGAGGTGGCTGAGCCCACCGAAGCCGGCGCCGGTCCCTTCGACAGGCTCAGGGACCTCCCACGTACACAGCACCACCCCAACCGAGGTGGCTGAGCCCGTCGAAGCCACCGAACCGGGCGCCGGTCCCTTCGACAGGCTCAGTGACCTCGCGTTGAGCTCGGGGACCTCTCGTTGGGCTCAGGGGACCTCACCTCGGACTCGAGAACCCTGTCGAGGTTCGACCGCGCGTCAGGTGGACTCGTCGTCGAACGGCGGGCGCTCCCCCGCGACGAATGGCGTCGTGTCCGGCTTCTCCCGGGCGGCCAGAGCCGCCGCACCGGCCGCGCGCATGGTCGCCGTGGGGGTGTCGTCGAGAAGGGCCTCTTTGATGATGCGGCGCGGGTCGTACTGACGCGGGTCGAGCTTCTTCCAATCGACGTCGTCGAACTCCGGACCCATCTCGTCGCGCATCCGCGTGCGCGCGCCCTGCATCGTCTCTTTCGCGCGCTTGGTGAACTTCGCCAACGCCTCTGCGTAGCGGGGAAGACGCTCGGGTCCGATGAGCACCGCGGCGATCACGCCGATCAGCATCAGCTTCTCGATCGTGAGGCCGAAGAACATGGCTCCAGATTACCGGCCGCGCCTGGGGGTCCCGCACCGATGGGCCGTCTAGCCTGAAACCAGGAGGTCCACGTGAGCGGTCAACAGGCGAACGAGCGGTTCGTGCAGGAGTCGACGGTCGAACCGGAGCACATCGCTCGCGCTCGGGCGCACGCCCTCGAGCTCGGCGCCGCGCCCATCAGCGCGGCCGTCGGCGCGCAGACGGCCGTGATCGCGGCGGCATCCCGTGCCCTGAACATCGTCGAGGTGGGAACCGGCGGCGGCGTCTCGGGGCTGTGGCTCCTCCACGGCTCGCCGCGCGCGACCCTCACGACGATCGACAACGAGCCCGAGCACCTCGGAGCCGCTCGAGCCGCTTTCGTCGACGCACGGATCCCCGCGGCGCGGGCCCGGTTCATCACCGGACGCGCGTCCCACGTGCTGCCGCGCATGAACGAGGCGTCGTACGACATCGTGTTCATCGACGCCGACCCCGAGGGCGTGATCGAGTACGTCGAGCACGGCCTCCGCCTGGTGCGCGCCGGCGGAACCGTCCTCATCCCCCGCGTGCTGGCGAACGGAGCGGTGGCCGACCCCGTGCGCCGCGACGCCGTGACCACGGCGTATCGCTCGCTCATCCAGGAGATCCAGACCTCGCCCGCCGTCATCGGCGCCCTCTCGACGACCGGTGAAGGCCTGCTGCAGCTGACCACGCGTCCCACCGACGCCTGAGCGCGCCCGGAGTCTGCAACAGTCGGACGCGGGAGCACGCTCAGGGCTTGCGGGCGGGACCATGCCGAGGAGCCTCTGCTACCCGTCGGCGTCGCCGTGCAGGAACGCGCAACAACACGGAAGGCCGACCCCCTCGGGGGCCGGCCTTCACACGTGGCTGGTCGTCAGGCGGTGACGACGCCACCGAGGACGTCGTAAAGTTCTTTCGCCTCGGCGTCGTTCACGGACACGACGAGTCGTCCGCCCCCCTCGAGCGGTACCCGCACGATGATCAACCGACCCTCCTTCACGGCCTCCATCGGTCCGTCACCGGTACGTGGCTTCATGGCTGCCATCGCGGCCCCCTTCTCATGATTGCTCTCCGACTAGTTTAGTCGGTCGTCGGCGCAACCCGCCGTCACGGGTCGCGGAGCGACATTCAGCGGTCAGGGAATCTGCCAATAGGTGTTGCCGAGGGCGTACATGTTGTAGATCCACCACCACTGCCCGACGAGGGCGAGAGCGAGCACTCCCAGCCGCCACGGCGTCGAACGCGGAACCGCGAACGCCCCCCACAGCGGTGAGATCGGCACGAACAACCGGAAGACGCTCGACTGGGGGAAGAACACCAGCAGCAGATAGACGAGATAGCTCGCCGACCACAGGCGCACCTCGATGCCGAGCTTCTTCACCTGCGGAAGCAGCAGGAGCCCCGCCGCGACCGCCACGACGAGCATGAACAGGGCGATGTAGCCCATCTCGGGGCCGAGACCCCACTGCGTGAACCAGAAACCCGAGGCCTGGACCCACCCGTCGACCGGGATGAATCCGCTCTCCCCGCCCAGCCAGTTCCGGCGCCAGGCGAGCTCGGTGGCCAGGTATGCCCCCGGGTCACCCGTCACGGCCGCGGCGATCCACTGCCAGGAGAAGCCCACCAGGGTGGCGAGCGCTCCGAGCGCCACGATGTGCACCACATCTCGCGTCGGCAGCGCCTCGGCGCGTCGGCGCAGGAACCGATGGATGCCGTAGAGCCCGAGGAAGAGGGCGAAGGCCAGGATGCCGGGACGCGTGAAGCCCATCGCGGGCACGAGCAGGTACAGCCAGCCCCACCGGCGCTGTTGCACGCACCAGATCGACAGGAACAGCAGGAAGAGGAAGAGCGTCTCGGCGTAGCCGACCTGGAACAGCGCAGCGAGGGGGCCGCACGAGAAGAACACGACCGCCCACATCGCGGCATCCGCGCCGATGCGCTCCCGCAGCATGGCGTACAGCACGACGCACGCGCCGTAACCGGAGACGAGCGAGATCACGACGGCCCCCGCGCCCCACGACCCGAGGACGACGCCGAGACCGGCGGAGAGGTACGAATACAGCGGCATGAACGCCCAGGCGTTCTCGGCGACGTGTCCCGCCTCGGCGAGCGGGAGCTGCGACGGGTAGCCCGACACCGCCACCGTCCAATACCACTGCGCGTCCCAGCCGACAGCCAGATCCGACAGCGACGGCGCGATACCGAAACGCGACCCCTCGGTCGACAGCGACGCGGCGAAGAGGAAGAGCGCCGTCGTGATCAGACGAGCGATCACGTAGACGATGGCGATCCGCGCCGCCACGGGCAGTCGCATCCACCCGCGCTCGGCCGTGGAGACCGCGGCCGGGGCGGTCACGACGCGCTCAGCCAGGCGCGGAGGCCCCGCTCGACGTCCTCGATCTGCGACACGGGGACGCTCTCCTGATCATGGTGGGCGAGGTGCGGATCACCGGGTCCGTAGTTGACGGCCGGGATACCGAGCGCCGAGAACCTCGCCACGTCGGTCCAGCCGTACTTCGGCTTGGGCGTGGCGCCGACGGCATCCACGAACTCCTTCGCCAGCGGGGCGTCAAGACCGGGCCGCGCACCCTCGGCGATGTCGACGATGTCGACCTCGAATCCGGTGAACACGTCGTGCACGACGCGCGAGGCGGCGGCGGCGTCACGGCTGGGGGCGAAGCGGTAGTTGACCTCGACCTCGCAGGCATCGGGGATCACGTTGCCGGCCACGCCGCCCGAGATGCGCACGGCGTTGAGTCCCTCTCGGTACACGAGACCCTCGACCTCGATCTCACGGGCGCGGTACTCGGCGAGGCGCGCGAGGATGGGTGCGGCCTTGTGGATGGCGTTCTCGCCGATCCACGAGCGAGCGCTGTGCGCCCGGACGCCGTCGGTGCGAATCAGGGCGCGAAGGGTGCCGTTGCACCCGCCCTCGACCTCGCCGTTGCTGGGCTCCCCGAGGATCGCGAAGTCCCCCTCGAAGAGATCGGGGCGGTTACGCGAGAGCCGTCCGAGGCCGTTGAGGGTCGAGTCGACCTCTTCGTGGTCGTACCACATCCACGTGATGTCGACCGCGGGAGCGGCGAGTTCGGCGGCGAGTTTAAGCTGCACGGCGACGCCGGCCTTCATGTCCACGGTGCCGCGACCCCACAGCACCGCCCGCCCGTCGACCTCGCGGTCTTCGACGGGCAGGTTGCGGTTGATCGGCACGGTGTCGATGTGCCCGGCGATGACCACGCGTCGGCTGCGGCCGAGCGAAGTACGCGCGACGATCGTGTCGCCATCGCGGATGACCTCGAGGTGGTCGTAGGCCGAGACAGCGGCCTCGATGGCATCCGCGAGAGGGGTCTCGTCATCGGACACGCTGGGGATGTCGCAGATCACCCGGGTCAGGTCGACGGAGGAGGCGGTGAGGTCGAGCGCGGGCATGCCCCCGATCATTTCACACGCGCCCGCGCCGGTAGCCTGAGGGTGTGAGCAACGAACGACGCATCAGCGCTGCCGGCCTCTCCACGCGAACCACCGACGGGACGATCCTCGACGCCTGGTTCCCGAAGCCGGTCCTCGGCTCCTCCCCCGACCTGGATGCCGACAAGGCTGCGCTCGAAGCGTCGGCCGGCCCCGATGAACGACGCGGCGTGGTCGTCGAGACGGTGCAGCTCACGATCGACGCCGACGCGGCCCCCGCCTCGACCGTCGACGCCTACCTGCGCCTGCACGCTCTGTCGCACCTTCTCGTGCGACCGAACGAGATCAACCTCGACGGCATCTTCGGCCACCTGCCCAACGTCGCGTGGACCACAGCGGGCCCGGTCCACCCCGACGACGCGGCACGCCTGCTCCCGCAGCTCAAGCGCCACGGCATCCAGCTCCAGGGCCTCGACAAGTTCCCGCGCCTCACCGATTACGTGCTGCCCGCGGGCGTCCGCATCGCCGACGCCTCGCGCGTGCGCCTGGGCGCGCACCTCTCCCCCGGGACCACCGTCATGCACGAGGGCTTCGTGAACTTCAACGCTGGCACCCTGGGCTCCTCGATGATCGAGGGCCGTGTCTCGCAGGGCGTCGTGATCGGCGACGGCACCGACATCGGCGGTGGCGCTTCGATCATGGGCACCCTGTCCGGCGGCGGCACGCACCGCGTCTCGATCGGGGCGCGCACGCTGCTCGGCGCGAACGCCGGCATCGGCATCTCCCTCGGCGACGACTGCGTGGTCGAGGCGGGCCTCTACGTTACGGCCGGCACGAAGGTCAAGGTGGGCGACGAAACGGTCAAGGCCGGCGAGCTGTCGGGCCGCGACGGCATCCTGTTCCGCCGCAACTCCCTCACCGGTGCCGTGGAGGCCTCGGCCCGCGCCGGCGTCGGCGTCACGCTGAACGAGGCGCTGCACGCCTGAGCGCCCGCCGCCGTCTCTCTTCTCGAGAAACGCCGTTCCTCCCCACACACGCCACCTCGCGCCGTGTCTCGAGAGGAACGGCGTTTGTCGTCGCGCGGGCGGCGCGTGACGCGCGCAGAGCGCGAACGGTCGGACCGCCGACGACGAAACGCCCCGCCCCTCACGTGGAGGGACGGGGCGTCGAGGCGCGGCGGGTCAGCCGACGCCGGGGTAGTTCCGCTCGGAGGCACCCGTGTACAGCTGCTGCGGGCGGCCGATCTTCGTCTGCGGGTCGGTGATGGCCTCGCGCCACTGCGCGAGCCAGCCGGGCAGGCGACCGATGGCGAAGAGCACCGTGAACATACGCGTCGGGAAGCCCATGGCCTTGTAGATGACACCCGTGTAGAAGTCCACGTTCGGGTATAGACGACGCTCCTTGAAGTAGTCGTCCTCGAGGGCGATCTGCTCGAGTTCCTTCGCGAGATCGAGCAGCGGGTCGCTGACACCGAGGGCTTCGAGCACCTCGTCGGCGGCCTCTTTGACGAGCTTCGCGCGCGGGTCGTAGTTCTTGTAGACGCGGTGCCCGAAGCCCATGAGCTTGACACCCGCTTCTTTGTTCTTCACGCGCTCGACGAAACGCTCGACACTCTCACCGGAGTCCCGCATGCGGCCGAGCATCTGCAGCACGGCCTCGTTCGCGCCGCCGTGCAGGGGACCCGAAAGCGCCTGGATGCCGGCGGACACCGACGCGAACTGGTTGGCGCCGGTGGAGCCCACCAGGCGCACCGTCGAGGTCGATGCGTTCTGCTCGTGGTCCTCGTGCAGCATGAGCAGCAGGTCGAGGGCCTTGGTCATGACGGGGTTCATCTCGTACGGCTCGCTCATGACGCCGAAGTTCAGCTTGAGGAAGTTGTCGACGAAACTCATCGAGTTGTCGGGGTACAAGAAGGCCTGCCCGATGCTCTTCTTGTGCGCGTAGGCCGCGATCACCGGGAGCTTGGCGAGCATGCGGACCGTGTTGAGCTCGACGTGCTCGGGGTTGTGCGGGTCGGACTCGGCCTCGTAGTACGTCGACAGGGCCGCGGTCGCTGCCGACAGCACCGACATGGGGTGCGCGGTCGGCGGAAGCGACGAGAACAGGCTCTTGAGATCCTCGTGCAGCAGGGTGTGACGGCGGATGCGCTCGTCGAAGGAGGCGAGTTCGGATGCCGACGGAAGCTCACCGTAGATGAGAAGCCATGCGACCTCGAGGTACGTGCTGTTCTTCGCGAGCTGCTCGATCGGGTAACCGCGGTAACGGAGGATGCCCTGATCACCGTCGATGTAGGTGATGTCGGACTTCGTCGAGGCGGTGTTCACGAAGCCGTAGTCGAGAGCCGTGTGACCGGTCTGCTTGGTCAGCGACGCCATGTCGATGCTCGGTACGCCGTCGGTACCTCGCAGGACCGGGAATTCGGCGGTGGTACCCCCCACCGTGAGGGTGGCCTTGTCCTGCTGCGTACCCGCGTCGCTCACCGCGCCTCCTTGCGATTTCTGGTCGCCCGTGTGGTCGATCGCGGGTCCAGAGGCTCCCGCGGTCATTCGACCGATGGATGCCACGGGAGTGTCATCCGGGTCGGCACGCGCACGGATGGTGACCCGGGCACAGTGCTTTTACAGCCTAGTAGTCACGCCGACGTACAGATGACACCGCCAAAGGATGTCCCCATCGAATGGAGGGATCCTCCTTGTCACGCCGCCGTCGCCCTGGCATCCGCTCATAGTCGTGTCTTCGGCACCACCAGCGGTGTGCCCGACTCTGGGTCCGTGATGATGCGGCACGGCAGGTCGAAGACCTCCTCGACCGCGGCGGCGGTGAGCACGTCCGCGGGCGAGCCGTCGATCACTATTCGGCCCTGCTTCAGCGCCACGATGCGATCGGCGTAGCGCGCCGCGTGGTTCAGATCGTGCAGCACGGCCACGATCGTTCGACCTCGTTCGCGGTGAATGCGGCGGAACAGCTCGAGCGCGTCGAGCTGATGGGCGATGTCGAGGTACGTGGTGGGTTCGTCCAGCAGCAGCGTGTGCGTGTCCTGGGCGAGCGCCATCGCGAGCCACACCCGCTGGCGCTGGCCACCCGAGAGCTCGTCGACGTCGCGCCCGGCGAGGTCGGTGACGCCGGTGTCCGCCATCGCGTCTCGCACCGCGGTCTCGTCGGCGTGCGTCCACGCGGCGAAGGGGCGGCGATGCGGGTAGCGGCCCCGGGCGACGAGGTCGGCGACGCGCATTCCGTCGGGTGCGGTACTGGACTGCGGAAGGATCCCCAGCGAGCGGGCGAGTTCCCGAGGCGATCTGGTGCGCAGGTCCTGTCCGTCGAAGACGATCGAGCCGGCGGTCACCGGCACCAGCCGGGCAATCGCCCTCAGCAGCGTCGATTTGCCGCAGCCGTTGGGCCCGACGATCGCCACGAACGATCCCGCACGGATGCCGAGCGACAGAGCATCCACGACGGTCGGTCCGTGGGGGTAGGCGATCGACGCCTCGGTGACGGTGATGACCTCGGGCACGGCATCCGGAGACGGGGTCACAGGAGTCCTCTCTCGGCGAGCAGGTCTTCGAGGCGGTCGGTCTGCACGGCCTCGTCGAGATCGGTGGCGAGCACCTCGTCGATCGCCCGGCGGAGGTCCGGCCCGGCCGCGTCGAAGCGCGCAGCCCAACGCTCGCTGTCGCGGCGCCAATACCCCATCGTCATCCACCGGTGCGTCGGGATCCGCAGCTCGCGCCGCAGCGTCGAGCGCACGGCGCGCATGTCGGCGGCCTCGCCCGCGAACCAGACGTAGGCGGCGGGGTCGTGGGCGGCCACTCGCTGCGTCTCGGCGACCAGCTCCTCCGCCCGGCACCACCGCACGTCGTCATCCGAGCGGACCGAAAGACGCTGCCGGTCGGCCGGATCGTCGACGCAGACCAGCACCGTCACCGGGGGCGTCGGCTCCTGCGCGCGCGCCCGTTCGTCCAGGATGCGGCCGATTGCCGGCAACGCCGTCGCATCGCCGCTGAGCACGACGCGCGTGGCATCGCGCGGGGGCGCGTAATGCCCCCGGGGTGCGTCGAACGACACCGCGTCGCCGACGGCGGCGCGCGCCGCCCACTCGGTGGCCGGGCCATGGCCGTGCAGCAACAGGTCGACGACGATCTCGCCCGCCTCGGGATGCCGCTCGCGGACGGTGTAGTACCGCTTGACCGGGGTGGCATCCGGGCCCGGTACCCAGAGCCCGAAGAACTCGTCGGCCGCCTGCGGCGGGGCGAGCGCCGTCCCGTCGATGCTTCGCACGTCGCCGAACACCACGCGCACCATGTGGGCGCTCACGCGTGACACCGCCACCACGACGGCGGCGAAAACGGGGCGATCGTCTCGATCGGTCATCGGTCCTCCTTCTGTCGGCGGGTGAGCAGCCACGCGAGATAGACCCCGCCGAGACACACCGTCACCAGGCCCGTGGGCAGCATGGCGGGGGCGAGCAGGCGGGAGGCGAGCAGATCGCTCGCGCTCAGGAGCGCGGCACCGATCAGCGCCGATGCGCCGAAGGGGATGGCCCCGGTGTGCCACAGCCGCCGAGCGATCTGCGGCGCCGCCAGGGCGACGAATCCGATGGGCCCCGTCACCGCGGTGGCGACCGAGATCATCCCGACCCCGGCCACCATCGCCGCCCACCGCGCGGTCGCCGGGCGCACGCCCAGGCCGGCAGCCCGGTCGTCGCCGAACTCCAGCGCCTGCAGGGCCGGCGCCCCCGCGGCGACGACGACGGCTCCGACGACGAGCGCCACCCCCGCGGGCAGGATCCACGCCGCGTCGACCCCGTTGAGCGAACCCGTCGCCCACACCGCCGCCGCCCGGGCGCGCACGTCGTCCAGACGCAGGACGAGCACGACGTTGACCGCCCCGAGCATCGCGGTGACGCCGATCCCCGTGATCACGACGGTGAACCCGCGAAGACCACCGCGGGCGCTGAGGCCGAACACCACCACCGCAGCCACCAGGCCGCCGGCAACGGCCCCGCCGGTCAGCGCGATGAACGACGTGGCCCCGGCGACCGTCACCAGCAGAACGCCCGTGAACGCCCCGACCGAGAATCCGAGGATGTCGGGACTGCCCAGCGGGTTGCGCGTCACCGTCTGGAACAACGCCCCCGACAGGCCCAGGAGGGCCCCGATGACGAGGCCCAGCACCGCCCGGGGCAGCCGCCACTCGCGCACCACGAGAACCGTCCCCGGGTCGCCTCTACCCGCAAGCGCAGCCAGCGCGTCACCCGGCGCGACGCCGAGGTCGCCCAGGGCCAGGGTGCCCAGGCTCACCGCAGCCAGGACGATCGCGCACACCGTCCACGCGACGGCGCGGCGGCGGCGCAGGGACGGGTGCGCGCGGATCGCGGAAGTCACGAGACTCTCCGCCGTCGGCGCACGAGCGCGATGAGCACGGGGGCGCCGAGGAAGGCCGTGACCACACCGAGCGGCAGCTCACGGGGGGCGATGACCGTGCGGGCGAGCAGGTCGGAGGCCAGCAGCAGGACGGGACCCGCGACGACGCTGACGGCCACGGTGCGCACCTGGTCGGCTCCGGTGACCGCGCGCACGGCGTGCGGCACGAGCAGTCCGACGAAGCCGATCGGACCGACGGCGGCCGTGGCGGTGCCGCACAGCAGCACGATCGCCACGAGTCCCGCCGCACGCACGCGCGTGACGCGCGCGCCGAGGCTGTGCGCGGCATCTTCCCCCAGCACGAGCAGGTTCAGCCCGGGGGCGATCGCGACGGCGAGCACGAGACCCGCCGCGATCAGGGCGGCCACGAGCAGCGCGATGGGCGTGTCGCGCGCGGCGAGCGACCCGGCCTCCCACACGCGGATGCGGGCGTACTCGGCGGGGTCCACCAGGCTCAACGCCTGGGTCACCCCCGACAGCACCGCGCCGAGGGCCACACCGGCGAGGACGAGCCGGGCGACGGATCCCGAGCGCCCGACTCCGCCGAGGAGGGCGACGGCGAGGCCGGCGACACCGGCGCCCACGAAGGCGAACAGCAGCGTGGTGCCGAAGCCGTGCAGACCGAGCCCGACGAAGGCGACCGCGACCGCGAACGACGCGCCCGCGTTGACCCCGAGCAGCCCCGGCTCGGCGAGCGGGTTGCGGGTGAGCGCCTGCATGACGACGCCGGCCACGGCGAGCGCGGCGCCGACAGCGATGGCGAGGAGCGCGCGGGGCACGCGGAGGGTGTGCACGATGATCGAGGCCGTCGAGGCGTCGGGATGCCGCAGCAGATCGAACACCTGCCCGGGTGAGAGGAGGGGATCGCCGACGCACAGCGAGGCGACGGCGAGAGCGGCGACGGCGATCATCGCGACGGCGGCCAGGCCCCGGGCGCGCGGAGGGGTCGCCGAGGAGGGTCGCGTGAGACGACCCGCCCCGACGGAGTCGACGGTCACCGGCTGAGCGGCTGCAGGACGTTGTCGACCAGTTCGTGCACCCACTGCTGGGCCGTCTCGTAGTCGGTGACCGACGCGCGCATCGCGTAGATGTTTCCCGTCCGAGCGACGTCGAGGCTCTGGAAGAGCGGCGAGGACCGGATCTCCTCGATCCCGTCATACGGCGTGCCGTCGATCGCCGAGAAGGTGAGGGCGTACGTGACCTGGTCGAAGACGGTGGGCAGTTGCTCGAGCGGGAGCGAGACGTAGCCCCGTCCGTCGGTGTCGACGAGCGATGCGGCCCCGGGGCCGTACTCGAGGCCCAGCTCGTCGACCACGAGATCGCCCGTGGCGCCGGTCGGGAGCTGTACCGAGAACTGCCCCGGTTCGTCGCCGAACGAGAAGGTGACCCACCGGTTCCCCTCGATCACGGCGCGGTAGGTCTCTCTGGTCTCATCGCGCACGGTCTCGAAGGCCGCCTTGCTCGCGGTCCAGGTGTCGGTGGTGCCGGTCGCCGCGGCGGTCTGCTCGGTGATCTGCTGCCAATCCCCGCGGTCGGCGCCCCCGACGATCACGGTCGGCGCGATGGTGCTCAGGCGCTGATAGGTGCTTTCGTCGACCTCATCGGCGTCGCCGACGATGAGATCGGGCCGGGCGGAGGCGAGAGCCTCGAAGTTGATCTCGCCGTAGGTTCCGACCTTCGTCGCGTCGGAGATGTAGTCGATCTGCTCGGCCGTGTAGCTGTCGGCCCATCGCGAGTAGTCGATCGTTGCGACGGGCTTCACCCCGAGCGACATCAGCTGCCACGGGGTGTCGTACGACACCCCCGCGACCCGTTGCGGATGCTCCGGCACCTCCACCGGGCCGTACACCGACTCGACCGTCGCGGAGGTCGGGGGCGCCGACGTCTGGGCGGGTGAGGCGCATCCGGTGAGGAGGGCGAGGGCGAGCGCGGCGGTGGCGGCGACCACGCCGGGGCGGCGTCTGAGCACGGGAAACTCCTTGAAGTAAAAGTAAGGGTTACCTAATTATTCCGAGCGGTGTCGCCCCGTGCGGGCAGGAGCATCTCCCCGTCAGCCGACTTCTTTCGCGAATCGGTCATCTCGACGCCCCAGGGCGAACTCCCGCGGGCTCGCCCCGACACTGTCGCGGAACGCCGTCGAGAACGCAGCCGGTGAGTCGTACCCCACTCGCCGGGCGACGACGGCCACCCCGGCGCCCGCGGCGAGCGCGGCCATGGCCGCCTGCATGCGCAGTTGCACGCGCCAGCGAGAGAACGACATTCCCGTCTCCTCGCGGAAGCGCCGTGCGAAGGTGCGCGGACTCACAGCGCTGACCCGGGCCCACTCCTCCACCGTCCGCGCGTCGCCCGGGGCACCGGAGAGCGTGAGCGTCACGGCGCGAAGCCAGGGGGTGCGCGGTTGGGGCAGCCCGGCGTCGGGCCGGGCGCCCAGAGACAGCAGATCGAGCGCGAACGCCTCGGCCCGCGCGCGGCGCTCGGGCGCGCGCTCCGGGTCGGAGTACTCGGAACTCAGGTGCGCCAGCACGTCGTCGAGCAGCGAGGAGGTGGTCAGCACCGCCGGACGGGCGAGGGCGTCGGGCACGGCACCGGGCAGGAACCAGGTGCACCGCATGACGTTTCCCGGGCTGGCGTGCACCGCGTGCGCGGCGCGCGCGGGGATCCAGATCGCCGCCCCGCGCGGCACGACGAACACGGCGTGATCGGTCGTGACCGTTACCGCACCCGTGACCGACGACAGCAGTTCGTGTTCGTCGTGGTCGTGGGCGGCCCACCGGTCGCCCGCTTCGTCTCGGCTGGGTGTGGCGATCTCGATCGAGTGCAGTCGGGGACTCCCCGGGTCCGGCGGCATCCACTCTTCACCCATCGCTGTCTCGCGATCTGGCCGCGTAGGCGGCCGGAGTCACCCCGAAACGCGTGCGGAACGCGGAGATGAAGCTGCTCACCGAGTCGTAGCCGACCGCCGGTGCGACCTCGCTGACCGCATCACCGCGCAGCAGCAGTCCGACCGCGGCGTGCAGGCGCGCCCGCACCCGCCACTCGCGGAAGGTGCGGCCGGTGTCGGCGACGAAGGCCCGCGCGACCGTCTTGGCGCTCACCCCCTCCCGCGCCGCCCACGACGCCAGGTCGCGGTCGTCGTCGGGAGCCGCCATCAGCGCGAGCGCGATCGAGCGGGCGCGCGGGTCGTGCGGCAGGGCGACCACCTCGCGGGCGATCGGGGCGTCGGCGACCAGGTCGCTGAGCAGCGCGAAGCACGCTTGGCGACGCGACTCGGTCAGACCGGTGGCGGCGAGATGGCGAAGCAGTGCTCCCCCCAGTGGCTCTAGGGAGAGCACGCGGGCGCGGTCCCACCCCCGCGGCGCGGGGCGGTGTCGCTGATCGATGTAGGCGCTGACCAGTTCGCCCGGCTCCGTGAAGCGCATCTCGTGTCGCACCCCGGTGGGGATCCACACCGCGTGGTCGCGACGCAGGTGCCAGCGGTCGGTGCCGACCGACACCTCCATCGACCCGGATGCCATCCACGCGAGCTGGTCTTCCTCGTGCCGGTGCGGGGCGAACCCGCTGCCCGCCTCCAGCGGTATCGACGTCGCCGCGAATTCGGCGGATGTCCATTGGCGAACAGGCTCCGCGACGTCATCCGCGTTTTCGGGATGCCGGTGTTCGCGAGACGACAGACCCGTGTCCTCTATCAGCATTCGATGTCTCCTCGGGCGGATGGTGAGCGGGGTTAGGCAAGGCTAACCTAGCGGCGCTTCACCCACCCGAACGGAAGTCCCCACATGCCCGACACCCGCCCTCTCGTCCGCCTCGCCGCCCTGGGCGCCGCCCTCGCCGTGACGGCGGCGCTCCTCACCGGCTGCGGCGGCGCCGCCACGGCATCCGCCGAGAACGCCACGTACTCCACCGAGCCGAGCGACACGTTCCCCGTGACCGTCGCCCATCAGTTCGGGGAGACGACCATCGCCGCCGAACCGCAGCGGGTCGTCGTGGTCGGACTCACCGAGCAGGACATCCTGCTCGAGCTCGGCACTCCCCCGGTGGCGACGACCGAGTGGTACGGCGAACAGCCTTTCGCCGTCTGGCCCTGGGCGACCGATCTGCTCAACGGCGCGGAGCCCACCGTGCTGCAGGCGACAGACGGGTTCGAATTCGAGAAGATCGCATCGCTGAAGCCCGACCTCATAGTCGGCACCAATGCGAACATGACCGCCGACGACTACACCAAGCTCAGCGCCATCGCGCCGACGGTGACCAGCGTCACCGGCGCCGACCGCTACTTCTCGGCGTGGCAGGACCAGACGCGCCAGATCGCCAAAGCCATGGGGCGTACGGCCGAGGGCGAGGAGCTCATCGCCGGCGTCGAAGACTCCTACGCCGAGGCCGCCGCGGCCCACCCCGAGTTCGCCGGACGGTCGGCGTCGTTCTCGCAGGGCGGCCCCTACGAGGGCAACATGTACGTCTACCCCGACGGCCTGAACACGGACTTCCTCACCGACCTCGGCTTCGTCATGACGCCCGATCTCGAGAAGTACGCCGCGCAGCCCGGCCAGCAGGCGCTCATCTCGGGTGAGAACATGTCGCTCATCGACGCCGACGTGATCGTCTTCGCGACGGAAAACGCCGAGTCGCTGCCCGACCTGCTGTCGTTCGGCACCACATCGTCGCTGAAAGCCGTGACCGAGGGGCGCGCGGTGTACACCGACGGCGAGCTCGCCGGAGCGATCTACTTCCTCACGCCGCTGAGCCAGAAGTACGTGCTGGAGCAGCTCGTCCCGCGCCTCGAGAAGGCCGTCGCGGGTCAGTCGCCGCAGAGCATCGACGGTTGACGTTTCGTGTCATCGTCCACGGCGGTCGCGTCGCGTCCTGCGCGGCGCGACCGCCCCCCGGTGGGGCAGCTGGCCGCCGTCGTGTTCGGCGGCGCCGTGCTGCTGAGCATCGCGTGGCCGCTGGGGATCGCCGTCCTCGTGGGCGCACCCCTGCTGCTGTGGCTGACCGATCGCGCGGGCTCGACCCTGCGCGCGCGCAGCGGCGACGAGCAGCAGGCCGCGGCGACCGCCGCCGGCCGCGCCGCCGACCTCATGGCCGGGTACCGCGTGATCCGCGGGATCGGCGCCGAGGCAGAGGCATCGCGCCGCTACGCCCGTGCGAGTCGTGCGGCCCTGCACGACACCCTGCGCGCGCGCCGCGCCGAAGGGGTGTTCGGGGGCGTCATGAACGGGGTCGCCGGTCTCTTCCTCGCGGCGGTCGCCGTGGGCGCGGCCCTCCTGACCGTCACGGGCGCCCTCGGACTCGGCGAGTTCATCGCTGTCGTCGGACTCGCCCAGTTCCTCATCGACCCGCTGCAGTCGCTCGCCCTGTCGACCGGAACGTGGTGGGCATCGGCGACCGCGTCCGCTCGCCGCATCCTGGACGAGCTGCGGGAGGAGGATGTTCCCGACGACGCCATCCCCGTCGCAGCGTCGTCCGTGAGCGTCATCGCACCGGGCGAATTCGTCGTCGTCGCGTGCGAGGGGAGCTCCGCCCCCGGGGTGCTCGCCGGCATCCGCGACGCGCACCCCGATGCGCTCGTCGTGCCGCACGACGCGCACCTCTTCGCCGGAACGGTGCGCGAGAACGTCGCCGGTCCGCCGACGCCATCCGGGCGGACGGATGCCGAGCCTGCCGAGACCCCGCGCGTGGCATCCGCTCTGCACGCCGCCGCGTGCGACGACCTCGAGAACGTGCTCGCCGCCGGATGGGACACCGCGGTGGGCGAGAACGGCACGGCGCTCTCGGGCGGTCAGCGCCAGCGCGTGGCGTTGGCACGGGCCCTCGCGCGCGACGCCGACCTCCTCGTGCTGCACGACCCGACGACGGCGGTCGACGCCGTCACCGAGGCGCGGATCGCCGAGCGCCTGCGGGCCTCCCGCCGCCACGCTCGCACGGTGGTCGTTACGCGGGCACCGGCTTTCGTCGCCGTCGCCGACCGCGTCGTGCACTCCCTCGAGGAGAACCCGGCATGACGGTGCCGCTTCCCACCGCCTCCGCGCGCGAGGTGGCCGGCGCCGTCGCGCGAGCGCTCCCCCGTGGCCGGTGGCGCCTGCTGGTGCTGGCAGTCGTCGTGCTCACCGCCGCGACCGCCGGCGTCGTCGGTCCGCTCGCGCTCGGCGCCGTCGTCGACGCGGTGGCGGCCGGCGATCGCTCCCCCCTCCTCGTCGCGCTGCTGGCCGGGGTGATGGGCGCGGCGGTGATCGTCGGCGCGGTGCTCGGCGCCGTCGGCCTGATCGCCGCATCGCACCTGTGCGAGATCGCGCTGGCGAATCTGCGCGAACGCATGGTCGAGGTGGCGCTCCGCCTGCGACAGGACCGGGTGGAACGCGCCGGCACGGGCGACCTGATCGCCCGCGCGGCCGACGACGTCGCCGAGGTCAGCGATGCGATCCCCCGCGTGGTGCCCGCGGTGGTCGGCTCGGCGTTCACGATCGTCGTCACGCTCGCGGGTATGGCCCTGATCGACCCCTGGTACGCCGTCGCGCTCGCGGCCCTCGCCCCCGTGCACGTCTGGGCGGTCCGCCGGTACTTGCGCACCGCGCCCGCGGTGTACGCGGCGGAGAGGGCGGCGATGACCGATCGCTCGCAGCAGTTGCTGGATGCATTGCGCGGTCGCGAGACGGTCCGGGCATTCGGGCTCGCAGACTCGCGGCTCGCCCGAATCGCCGACGCGTCATGGACCGTGGTGTCGTGGAGCATGCGGGCCCGCGGCATCCAGAATCTGTTCTTCGCCCGGTTGAACGCGGCGGAGTTCCTCGGCATGGCGGGACTCCTCGTCGCCGGCTTCGCTCTGGTGTCCACGGGGGCGGGGACCGTGGGCGGCACGATCGCCGCGATGCTGCTATTCCTCCGTCTGTTCGGACCCGTCAACCAGCTGCTCTTCGTCACCGACGACCTGCAGTCGGCCCTGGCCTCGCTCGGCCGCATCGTCGGCGTCATCCGCGCGGACGAGGCCGCCGTCGACGCTCTCCACGGCGACGGCGTCACCCTCACCGCCATCGAGCACTCCTTCGCCGCCGATCATCCCGTGCTGCACGGGGTGTCGCTGCGGATCGCCCCCGGCGAGACGGTCGCGGTGGTCGGCGCATCCGGCGCGGGAAAGACGACGCTCGCCGCGATCGCCGCGGGCGTGCACACGCCAGTGCGTGGCGAGGTGCGCCGCCCCCGCTCGCGTGCCCTCGTGACGCAGGACGTGCACGTCTTCGACACCACCCTGCGAGAGAACCTGCTCCTCGCCCGGCCTGGATCGACGGATGCCGAGCTCCACCGCGCGCTGAAGGACGTCGGGGCCGATGCCCTCTCCGCACGGCTCCCCCTCGGCCACGACGAGCCCATCGGAGCCTCGGGTACCCCCGTCACCCCGGCCGAGGCGCAGCAGATCGCGCTCGCTCGCGTGCTGCTGGCCGACCCCGCGTTCGTGGTGCTCGACGAGGCGACGGCCGAAGCGGGCTCCAGCGACGCCAGCCGGCTCGAGGAAGCCGCCGAGACCGTCGTGCGCGGACGCACGGCGCTGGTGGTGGCGCACCGTCTCAGTCAGGCCTCGCGAGCCGATCGGATCGTGCTCCTGGAGGAGGGACGCATCCGCGAGGAGGGCACGCACGACGAACTGCGCTCAGCGGGCGGTGAGTACGCGCGGCTGTGGGCGGCGTGGAGCACACCTCGCTCGAGCTGACCGCCCGCCGAACCCCTGTATCGACGTCGGGCGGCTGCGCCCGGAGCGGCTGTGGGCGGCGGGGACCGCACCTCGCTCGGGCCGAGCCGCCGCCGCTCAGACCGAGCCACCGCCGGGGACCGCAGCTCATTCGGGCCCAGTCGCCGCCGCTCAGGCCGAGCCACCGCCGGGAACCTCAGGTCGCTCAGGCCGAGCGAGCTGCCGGACCCACACGCCGACGCGGGACGGCTACGCCCGGAGCCGCTCCGCCGCCGCCGCGACCCGCTCATCGGTCGCCGTGAGCGAGAAGCGCACGTGGTTCGGAAAATGCTCGCCGTAGAAGTGCCCCGGACCGACCAGGATGCCGAGATCGGCCAAGCGCCCCACGCTCTCCCACGCGTCGCGCCCCTCGGTCGCCCACAGGTACAGCCCACCCTCGCTGTGATCGATCGTGAATCCGGCTGCCTCGACCGCGGGCTTCAGCACCGCGCGGCGGCGGGCGTAGAGCTCGCGCTGCGCGGCGACGTGCGCGTCATCGCCGAGGGCGACGGTCATCGCCCGTTGCACGGGAGCCGGCGGCATGAGGCCGAGGTGCTTCCGGCCGGTCAGCAGGCGCGCCACGAGCGCCGGGTCTCCGGCGAGGAAGGCCGCGCGATACCCGGCGAGATTGGACTGCTTGCTGAGCGAGTACACCGAGAGCACGTCGGTGAGGTGGTCGCCCACGACGGCCGGGTCGAGCACGCTGGGCACGCGTTCGGTGTCCCACGGTGCGTCCCACCCGAGCTCGGCGTAGCACTCGTCGGATGCCAGGACGGCGCCGATCTCGCGGGCCCGGGTCACGGCATCCTGAAGCTCGTCGACCGAGAGCACCCGACCGTCGGGATTTCCGGGCGAGTTGATCCACACGAGCTTGGTGTGAGCGGGCCACTCGTCCGGGTCATCGGATGCCACGGCCTCGGCGCCCACGAGACGGGCACCGACCTCGTAGGTCGGGTACGCGGCGCGGGGGTGCACGACGACGTCACCGGGGCCGAGGTTCAGCAGGAGGGGCAGCAGCGCCACGAGCTCTTTGGAGCCGACCGTGGGAAGAACGTTCGCGGCCTCGAGACCGGGGACGCCGCGACGACGGTGGTACCACTCGGCGATCGCCTCGCGAAGCGCCGGTGTACCGGCGGTCTGCGGGTACGAATGCGCGTCGGTCGCGTCGGCGAGTGCCTCGGCGACGACCGCCGGAGTGGGATCGACGGGTGAGCCGATCGACAGGTCGACGATGCCGTCGGGGTGACGTCGAGCGCGCTCCGCGTAGGGTGCGACCGCATCCCAGGGGTAGTCGGCGAGGTCGGCGACGCCCACGGCTCAGTGGCTCTGCGGGGGCAGCTGCGAGATGACCGAGTGGTCCTTGGCGATCACGCCGACCTTGGCGGCTCCACCGGGCGAGCCGATGTCGTCGAAGAACTCGACGTTGGCCTTGTAGTAGTCGGCCCACTCTTCGGGCAGGTCGTCTTCGTAGTAGATCGCCTCGACGGGGCACACGGGCTCGCAGGCGCCGCAGTCCACGCACTCGTCGGGGTGGATGTACAGCGATCGTTCACCCTCGTAGATGCAGTCGACGGGGCACTCGTCGATGCAGGCGCGGTCCTTGACATCGACACACGGGAGGGCGATCACGTAAGTCACCCGCCCAGTCTAATCGCGACCGGGCGACCGGCCCCGCCGCCCGAGCCGCGGACCTAGGATTCGGCGGGTCGCCGCGCCTCGCGCAGGTTCGAGAAATCGGGCCACATCGCCACGAGCACCATCAGGGCCGGGCCCACCACCGTCCACACGAGCGGAATCCACTCGGTACCGACCGTCGGCGCCGCGACGATCGCCGAGCCGCCCGGGCTCACCTGCGAGAAGAGGAACGTCGCCGCGGTGATGCCGAGTCCGCCCGCCAGCGCGTTCACGCGGTCACCGGTCAGGGTGCGCAGCGCCACGAGGAGAGCGGCGCTGCCGATGGTGGCGAGGATCAGCCCGAGCGGAATCGGCCCGACGAGGAACGCCTGGCCGACCGTTCCCGCCGTGCCGTAGAACGCGCCGATCAGGAAGGCGACGGCCCACCCGACGACGCGCGTAATCAGGGAACTCACGCGCGTCAGTCTAGGTGCGACACCTATGCGCACACCCGAGAGCAGAGGCCTCCCCGATCCGGGATGCAATCGGTGACGACGCTCCGAGACCCCACACGGTCACACCGCCCAGCCCCACCACCGCAGCAAGGCCGCCGTGAGGGCGGCGGCCGCGACCACCACGAGGAACGGCGCGCGCGCCCAGAGCAGCAGCGCCGCGACTCCGACGGCCGGTACCCGCGCGTCGATCACGATCGCGGGGCCGGCGGCGAGGGTCTGCACCATGACGAGTGCCGCCAGGAGTGCGACCGTGAGCAGGTCGGCGATCCGCGCGGGGCGCGGTGCCTCGAGCCATCGGGCGGGGAGCAGATAGCCGACCGCTTTCAGGGCGACGCAGATGACGGATGCCAGCAGCACCGCGTTCCACAGGGTCACGGCATCCCCTTCTCTTCGGGCGTGCCGGATGGAAGCGGTGTGGGGCGCTTCGGGTCGAACAGGCCGACGACGACAGCGACGGCGGCCGCGGCGATGACGGGGATGCCCGGCATCAGCACGGGCGTCAGCAGGGCCGCTACCACGGCCGCGGCGGCGGCGACGGCGAGGGGCTGACGACCGCGCAGGCGAGGCCAGAGCAGAGCGAGGAAGGCGGCGGCTGCGGCCGCGTCGAGACCGTATGCGCGCGGGTCGCCGAGCACGTCGCCGAGTAGCGCGCCGAGGAGCGTGGACAGGTTCCAACCGATCCAGATCGCGATGCCCGTGACCCAGAACCCCGCGCGGCGAGCACCCGGGGTGTCCTGCGACATTCCGACCGCGACGGACTCGTCGATCGTGAACTGCGTCGCCGCGGCCTTCCGCCAGAAGCCCCCGCCGATAACAGGCGCCATGCGCATGGCGTAGGCGGCGTTGCGCACGCCGAGCAGAGCGGACGACGCGATCGCCGCCGGAGCCGCGGCGAGGCCGCCCGCCGCCAGGACGCCGACGAAGGCGAACTGCGACCCGCCGGTGAACATCAGCAGGCTCAGCACGCAGGTCTGCCACACGTCGAGACCGGACGCCACCGACAGGGCGCCGAATGAGACGCCGTAGGCGCTGGTCGCGAGGGCGACGGCGAGACCTTGACGCGAGGCTATGCCCTCGGGTGTTCGGTAGAACGAACGCATGAACATCATCGTGAACGACGCACTGTCGTTCGTCAAGTCGAACAATCGCCGAGCATAATGAACGGATGAGCGATCTCGGCGACCGCATCGCGACGACGCTTCGGCGCGAGCGCGAACGACGCGATCTGAGCGTCTCGGAACTCGCGCGCCGCGCGGGGGTGGCCAAGGCGACGGTGTCGCAACTCGAGAACGGCGGGGGCAACCCCAGCGTGGAGACGCTGTGGGCTCTGGCCTCCGCGCTGGACGTGCCGTTCGCCGTGCTCGTCGACGAGGGGGTCCGCTCCCCCACCCTGATCCGCGCGGGCGAGGCGGCCACCGCCGTGCCCTCGTCGGCATCCGACTATCTCGCCGTCCTGCTCTCGGCGAGTCCCCCGCACGCCCGTCACGACATCTACCTGCTGAGCGCCGAACCGGGCTCCCCGCGCCTGTCCGACCCGCATCCCCGCGGCACGGTCGAGCATCTGGTCATGGTCACGGGTCGCGGTCGCGTCGGCCCGGCCGACGATCCGTTCGAGCTCTCCCCCGGCGACTACCTCTCGTATCCCGGTGACGCTCCCCACGTCTTCGAGGCGCTCACTCCCGGCATGAGCGCGGTGTGCGTGGTCGAGTCGCACTGACCCTCTCGACGCCGTCGTCGCGCAGAACGGCCGAGGCGCCCCGCGATGTGCCGAGCGCCCGGCGCCCTGAGCTATCGTGCGGAGCATGTCGCGCATCTTCGACACCGCGTTCTCCGCCGTGTATCCGCTCTATCTCGCCAAGGTCGAGCGCAAGGGGCGGACGAAGGAAGACCTGGATGCCGTGATCACCTGGCTCACCGGCTTCGACGACGCGGCTCTCGAGCGTCACCTGGCCGAGGGCACGACCTTCCGCGCCTTCTTCGACGAGGCGACGCTGAACCCGCACGCTGATCTCGTCACCGGGGTCGTCTGCGGCATCCGCGTCGAGCAGATCGAAGACCCGCTGATGTACCGCATCCGCGTGCTCGACAAACTCGTCGACGAACTCGCGAAGGGACGCCCACTCGCGAAGGTGCTGCGCGGGCCCGCGGCGACGGCGGCGTCCGCGGGCTGAGTGTCCACAACACCCGGAGCCCCCGACAACCCTCCCGGGTGCCTTGGACACCAAAGCCGCACACAGCGCCGGACCGCCCTCGGCACGAACCGCACCGCGCCGAACCCCGGCATCCATCCATCCGCCGAGTGTCCACAACACCCGGAGCCCCCGAGAATCCGCCCAGGTGTCTTGGACACCGAAGCCACACAACGCCGGACCGCCCTCGGCACGAACCGCACCGCGCCGAACCCCGGCCCATCCGCCGAGTGTCCACAACACCCGGGTGTCGTGGACACTCAGCCGGCCGAGAACGTGGAACGGCCCCGCCGAGCGAGAGCTGGGCGAGGCCGTTTCGACGAGAAGTCACTTACGCGTTGGCATCCTGACGCTTCAGGCGCGAAGCGCTGCGACCGCGCTCGGTCGCGTCGAGCACGACCTTGCGGATGCGCACGGCCTCGGGCGTGACCTCGACGCACTCGTCGTCGCGGGCGAATTCGAGGCTCTCCTCGAGCGTGAGCAGACGCGGCGGCGTCATCGACTCGAAGGAGTCGGAGCTCGCCGCACGCATGTTGGTGAGCTTCTTCTCTTTGGTGATGTTGACGTCCATGTCGTCGGCGCGCGAGTTCTCGCCGATGACCATGCCCTCGTAGACCTCCTGCGTCGGCTGCACGAAGAACGACATGCGCTCCTGCAGACCGATCATCGCGAAGGGGGTGACGACGCCGATGCGGTCGGCGACGATCGAGCCGTTCTGACGGGTCGAGATGTGACCGGCCCAGGGCTCGTAGCCGTGCGAGATCGCGTTGGCGATACCGGTGCCGCGCGTGGTGGTGAGGAACTCGGTGCGGAAGCCGATGAGGCCGCGCGAGGGGACGACGAACTCCATGCGGACCCAGCCGGTGCCGTGGTTCGTCATGTTGTCCATGCGACCCTTGCGTCCGGCGAGGAGCTGCGTGATCGCGCCGAGGTACTCCTCGGGCGAATCGATGGTGAGGTGCTCGAACGGCTCGTACGTCTTACCGTCGATCTTCTTCGTGACCACCTGGGGCTTGCCGACGGTGAGCTCGAAGCCCTCGCGGCGCATGTTCTCGACGAGGATCGCGAGGGCGAGCTCTCCGCGGCCCTGCACCTCCCACGCGTCGGGGCGTCCGATGTCGACGACCTTGAGCGAGACGTTACCGATGAGCTCGCGGTCGAGGCGGTCCTTGACCATGCGCGCGGTGAGCTTGTGACCCTTGACCTTGCCCATGAGCGGCGAGGTGTTCGTGCCGATGGTCATCGAGATGGCCGGGTCATCGACCGTGATGGCCTTGAGGGGCCGCACGTCTTCGGGGTCGGCGATGGTCTCGCCGATGGTGATGTCGGGGAAACCGGCGATGGCGACGATGTCTCCGGGGCCGGCGTCGTCGGCCGGGTAGCGCTCCAGCGCGCGGGTCTTCAGCAGCTCGGTGATGCGGGCGTTGCTGGTGGTGCCGTCGGCGCGCACCCAGGCGACCGTCTGGCCCTTCTTCAGCGTGCCGTTGAACACGCGAAGGAGCGCGAGGCGACCGAGGAAGGGGCTGGAGTCGAGGTTGGTGACCCACGCCTGCAGCGGCGCCTCGTCGTCGTACGAGGGGGCCGGGACGTGCTCGAGGATCGCACCGAAGAGGGGCTCGAGGTCGTCGTTGTCGGGAAGCGAGCCGTCGGCGGGACGGTTCAGCGACGCGGCGCCGGCACGACCCGAGGCGTAGACGACGGGGACGTCGAGCAGGGCGTCAACGTCGAGGTCGGGAACGTCGTCGACCAGGTCGGATGCGAGACCCAGCAGCAGGTCGTGCGCTTCTTCTTCGACCTCGCCGATACGCGCGTCGGGACGGTCGGTCTTGTTGACCAGCAGGATGACGGGGAGCTTCGCCTCGAGCGCCTTGCGCAGCACGAAGCGCGTCTGAGGCAGCGGGCCCTCGGACGCGTCGACCAGCAGCACGACGCCATCGACCATGGACAGGCCGCGCTCGACCTCTCCGCCGAAGTCGGCGTGGCCCGGGGTGTCGATGACGTTGATCGTCACCGGCACGTCGCTGTGGACGCCGTTGTAGGTGATCGCCGTGTTCTTGGCGAGGATCGTGATGCCCTTTTCGCGCTCGAGGTCGTTGGAGTCCATCGCGCGTTCTTCGATGTGCGCGTGGTCACCGAACGAGCCGGTTTGGCGGAGCATGGCGTCGACGAGGGTCGTCTTGCCGTGGTCGACGTGCGCGACGATCGCGACGTTACGGAGGTCAGGACGAAGGGCGTGCGCCATGGAGGGTCTCCAGGAAAATTCGGGGTTGCGCCCGGAATCGGGCCTTCCTAGTCTACCGGGCGGTCGCGTCCCTGCCTGGCAGGCAGCACAGAGGGGCGGAATCCGCGCGGACCCCGCCCCTCCGATGCGTTCTCAGGATGCCGGGGTGTCCCGCAGCAACTCGTGCCGAAGCGCGCGGCGCGCGGCCTGCACCTCGACGTCGGGAACCGGGATCGCCGCGATGAGGCGCTGCGTGTACGGCTCCTTCGGAGCGCGCAGAATCTCGTCGCGCGTGCCCTGCTCGGCGATCTTGCCGCGGTTCAACACGACGATGCGGTCGGCCATGGCATCCACCACCGCCAGGTCGTGGCTGATGAACAGGCAGGCGAAGCGGTGCTCCTTCTGCAGTTCGCTCAGCAGCTCGAGCACGCGCGCCTGCACCGACACGTCGAGGGCGCTCGTGGGCTCGTCCGCCACGAGCAGCCGGGGCTGGAGAGACAGTGCGCGTGCGATGCCGACGCGCTGCTTCTGCCCGCCCGACAACTCGTGGGGGTACCGGTTGCGATAGCTGCGGGGCAGACGCACCTCGTCGAGGAGCTTCTCGACGCGGGCGTCCAGGGCTGCGCCCTTGGCCTCGCCCGCCAGGAACAGCGGCTCTCCGATCGACTCTCCGATGGGAAGCCGCGGGTTCAGCGACGAGGACGGGTCCTGGAAGACGATTCCGACACGGCGACGCAGCGACTTGATGAGCTTGCGCGATCCGCTGGAGATGTCGACGCCGTCGACGATCAGCCGTCCGTCGGCGATGGGCTGGAGCCCGATGGCCGCGCGGCCGATCGTGGACTTCCCGGAGCCCGACTCTCCCACGAGGCCGACGATCTCGCCCTCGGCGATGCCGAGCGTCACATCGTCGACGGCACGGAAAGCCGCGACGCGGCCCTTCTTGCCGTACTCGATCGAGACGTTGTCGAGCTGCAGGACCGGATGCGCGATCTCAGGCGCCGCCGCCGCGAAGACGAGCGCCTCCGTGCGGGCGGGACCCTCCGCCACGGCCGCGGCCAGCGCTTCGACCAGGTCGACGGTGGCCTCGCCCTCGAGCGTCTCCCCCAGACGCGGCACGGACGCCAGCAGTTCCTTGGTGTAGGCATCCTGCGGCGAGCCGAGCACCTGTGCGGCCGGGCCCTGCTCCACGACCTGGCCCGACTTCATCACCACGATCCAGTCGGCGAGGTCGGCGACCACGCCCATGTCGTGCGTGATCAGAAGTACGGCCGAGTCGAGGCGGTCGCGCAGGTCGCGGATGAGGTCGAGGATCTCGGCCTGCACCGTCACGTCGAGAGCCGTCGTCGGCTCGTCGGCGATCAGCAGGGCGGGCTCGAGGCTGATCGACTGGGCGATCATGGCGCGCTGGCGCTGCCCGCCCGAGAGCTGGTGCGGGTAGGACGCGAACGCCTTCGCGGGGTCGGGGAGGCCGACCATTTCGAGCAGCTCGAGCGCTCGGGCTTTCGCCTGCGTCGGCGCGATCGGCGTGTGCGCGCGCAACGCCTCGATGATCTGCGAGCCCACGGTCAACACGGGGTTCAGTGCCGTCATCGGCTCCTGGAAGATCGCCGCGACCTCCGGGCCGCGCAGTTGTCGCATCTGCGACGACGACAGGTCGGTGACCTCGCGGCCGTTCACCTTGATGCTCCCGGTCACGCGACTGTTGCGCGGCAGCAGGTCGAGCACGGCCATCGAACTCACGCTCTTGCCCGACCCCGACTCGCCCACCACGGCCACGACCTGACCACGGGCGATCGAGTACGTGAGGTGCGTGGCGGCGGGAACCCAGACGTCGTCGACCGCGAAGTCGACGCTGACGTCGGTCATTTCCAGGGCCGGGACGCCGGCCTTCTCGGTCGTGCTCATGAGAATGTCCTCTCCGTCCCGCTCAGCGGGAGTGAGTGATCGGGGAATGAAAGAATCGAGGGATGCCACGCCAGACGTTCCGTTCGACGTTCACCCGTGTCCTGTGCGCGATCGTGTGGGCGGTCATCGCCGTCGTGGCGATCGGCCTTCTGGTCACGCCCGCGGTGACCGAGGCTCCCGCCCTGATCATCGTCGGCGGTCTGGGGGCGGCGGCCCTGGTCACCGGCATCCTGTGGTCGCCGTCGGTGTCCGTCGACGACGACGGGGTGCAGGTCGACAACATCGCGATGCGCTACCGCGTTCCGTGGGCCGCGCTCATCCACGTCGACACGCGCTACGCCCTGCAGCTGCACACTCCGGGTCGGCGCATCGCCGTGACCGCTGCACCGGCGCCCGGTGCGGCCGGCTCCCTCCGCGCCGCGCGCGCCCATCGCCGCAGCGAGGACGCGGCCACCCCGCAGATCCGTCCGGGCGAGCTGCCCCAGACCGACTCCGGTCGTGCGGCGGCGATGGTGCGCACCCGCTGGCACGCGCTTCGCGATGCGGGACGCATCGAGGCGGGCGTGGCCGAGAGCTCGCGCGTGGACGCGACCGTCCGCGTCGACAACCTGCTGCTGCTGGTCGCCGGCGCGGCCGGTCTCGTCGCGGCGATCGCTCTGGCGTAAGTCGCGCCCGGAGACGACCGTCATGACGTCGGGGTCTCCGGATGCACGCGCGCCTGGGTGCTCGCGGGAGCGGACGTCGCCGTTCCCGTCTGCTCCTTCGTGCGGCGCAGGGAGAAGCGCTTCTGACGGGGGTCGAACGCATCGCGGAGACCGTCGCCGACGAAGTTGACGAGGACCGCGAGCAGCACGATGAACACCGCAGGCCACCAGAACAACCACGGCCGCGTCGAGAACGCCGACTGGTTGTCGGAGATGATCAGGCCCAGCGACACGTCGGGCGGCCGCACACCGAGCTGCAGGTAGCTCAGAGCCGTCTCGAGCAGGATCGCCGAGGCCGCGAGCAGGGTCGCCGCCACGATGACCACGCCGATGGCGTTGGGCAGGATGTGCTTGAAGATGATGCGCGCATCGCTGGCACCGGCGACGCGGGCGGCCTCGACGAACTCGCGCTCGCGCAGGGACAGGAACTCCGCGCGCACGAGTCGCGCGATGGTGGTCCACGAGATCATCGCGAGGAAGAACGCCAGGGGGATCACGCCGAGGCCACCGGTGGCGCGGCCCACGACCGCACCGATGACGATGATCGGGATGACGATGAACACGTCGGTGATGCGCATCAGCACGGCGTCGACCCAGCCGCGGTAGTACCCCGCGAGGGCGCCGATCACGGTGCCCACGGTCGTTCCCACGACGCTGATGATGAGCATCACCAGGATCGAGTTCTGGATGCCGCGCATCGTCATCGCGAAGTAGTCGATGCCGATGCGGTCCTGACCGAACGGGTGGTCGCCCCAGGTGAACGGGAACACCGACAGGGTCGGTGCACCGCCGTCGTTCTGCGGGTTCAACGATGTGAAGTCGTACTTCCACCACCCCGGGATCGGACCGAGTCCGATGGCCGAGACGGAGAACACGGCGAGGAGGAGGAAGAGGATGCCGGACACGACGGCGACCTTGTTGGACAGGAACCGGCGCAGGACGAGCCGACCCTGGCTCACCCCGACGGTGTTGCGTTCATCGGCGGGAGCCGGCGCGTCGACGTTCGCGGGCTCGGGCAGCATCTGGGTCATCGGGAGACCTCCGGGAATCGGACAGCGGCGATCATGCGACCACTCGCACGCGGGGGTCGAGCGCGGCGTACGCGAGATCGGCCAGGAAGTTGAAGACGATGGCGGTGATCGCGATGACGATGAAGTACCCCATCACCGGATTCACATCCACGCGTCGGATCGACGAGACGAACAGCTGCCCCATCCCGGGGATGGCGAAGACCTGCTCGGTGATGACCGCTCCACCGAGGATGGCACCCACATCGGTCGCCACCAAGGTGACGATCGGGATGAGCATGTTGCGCAGACCGTGACGCATCACGACCGTGCGCTCGGGAAGGCCCTTCGCTCGCGCGGTGCGGATGTAGTCCTGGTTCATCACCTCGAGCATTCCGGCACGGGCATAGCGCGTGTAACCCGCGAACGAGATGAGGAGCAGCGAGATCGTCGGCAGCAGCAGGTGGGTGAAGGTGTCGATGCCGCTGATCCACATGTCGCCGTTGAACCCCGGGGTCGCCGCTCCCACGGTGGCGATCGGGCGGCCGTTGATACGGGGATTGTTCACGTACGCGGGCCAGGACTGCATGTAGCGGTCGAGGATGACGAGGGCGAACGAGAAGAACGCCACGATCGCGCCGATGCGCGCCGTCATGCCCCGATCGGGGGCACCCAGCAGGAAACCGGTCACCAGACCGATCACCACGGCGACCACGCCGAGGATGATGATCGTGGCGACGGTCGAGATGTCGAACAGGCCCTGGAGGGTGAAGTACGCGATGTAGGCGATCACTCCGTTGATCGCCGCGACCAAGAGGGCCCGGCGGTTCGACAGACCCGCGATGAGAGCCGTCGTGATGACGACGACACCGCCGATGAGGAGCAGCAGCCCGATGGGGCCGAACCCGGGGTTGCGGAACCAGTCGGTGACGTTGAAGTAGATCAGGAGGGCGACGGTCGCGGCCGCGGCCGTTCCGGCCACGATCACGCGGCGTCGCGCCGCTCCCCCGACCATGGCCTGCCAGACCACGGCCGCGACGACCGCCAGCAGGACGATCACCCAGATCGGTATGGACGTCGCCGATTCGAGGAAGCTGTTGAAGCCGAGCGCCAGGAACTCCTTGAGCAGCACCGCGACGAGGAACGAGGGCAGGGAGAAGAGGAAGAAGCTCAGCAGCGTGATACCGAAGTCGAAGCCGCTGTACTGACGCAGGGCAGATACGACGCCGACCACGATGCCCAGCACGATCGCCAGCACGAACGACGCCGTCACGAGCTGGAGAGTGGATGCGACCGCGGTCGGGAGGATGTCGAGAACCGGGGCGTTGCTGATTGTCAGCCCCAGATTGCAGGCGCCGGTGAAGGGGACGAGGCAGCCGGCCGCTCCGCCGAGCCAGAGGAAGTAGCGAAGCGGGGCCGGCACGTTCAAGTCGAGTGCGGCGACGCGCGCGGCGATCAGTTGATCGCGGTTGGCGGCGGTGCTGTCGCGGAGGTCCTGGAGGGGGTCGCCGGCGTTGGCGGCCAGCACGTACATGATGAACGACGCGGCGAGGAGAACCAGGATCGAGACGGCGATGCGCCTGAGGATGAATCCGACCATCGCGGGAGGACTTCTTTCGATCGGGTGACGGGCGCGGGACGGCGCCCTGGAAAGGATAGTCGCGGGGCACAGCATTGATGCGCGCCGCGCGCAGACGACGTAAGGCGCCGGAGCCGAGCGATCGACTCCGGCGCCTTACGAGGGATCAACGGGTCATCAACCCGCCAGCGTCCACTCCTGCGCGTTCCACACGATGCCCGTCTGGCCGCCGAAGTACTCGACGCCCGTCACGGACCCGTTGTCAGCGAACAGACCGGGCGACTGGAACAGCGGCAGACCATAGAAGTCCTTCGCCGTTGCGGTGTCGATCTGCACCTTGATGTCAGCGAGCTCGTCCGCGTCGACCGTCACCTGGCTCTCGTCGACGAGGGTGTCCACCGCCGCGTTGCTGTAGTTGTTGTAGTTTCCGCCGCCGCCGCTCTTGAAGATCTGCGGAAGGGCGGCGTTGCCGGCACCCGGGGAGACCCAGCCGAAGATCGCGACGTCGTAGCTGCCGCTGCCGAGCAGCGAGCTCCAGTCGGGCGAACCGGCGTCCTGGATCACGAAGCCGGCCTGCTGCGCCGACTGCTGGATGGCGCGGAAGCTGTCGACACGGTTCGGGTTGTTGGTGTTGTAGAGGATGCGCACGGTGGGCGTGGCACCGGCGAGCAACGCCTTGGCGCCCTCGATGTCCGGCTCGGTGAAGGCGTCGTATCCGCTGGACGCGACCGAGGTCGTGTACTGGTCGCCGTCGGTCGGCAGGAAGATCTGCGAGTTCAGGACCTCGGCGTCAGGATTGACCGGCTTGACGATCGAGTCGAGGATCTGCTGGCGCGGAATGGTCTTCAGGAACGCCTCGCGGACGTTGGCTTCGGCGAAGACGCCGCCGAAGCTCAGGTCCACGTGGTCGTACGCGAGCTGGTCGCCGGGGTGGACCGTGGCGTTGGCGTTCTCGAGCGCGGTGAGCGTGTCAGCCGAGGCCTGCGGCTGGATGGCCTGCACCTCACCGTTCTGGAGGGCGGTGACCTGAGCGTTCGAGTCGCCGATGAAACGGATGATCAGCTGGTCGTACGCGGGCGACATCTCACCCTTGTAGTTGGGGTTCTTGCCCAGCGTGATGCTCTGCTCGGGAGTGAAGTCGGTCACGATGAAGGGACCGCTCGCGACGAGCAGGCTCTCGTCGGTCGGCATGGCGGTGACGTCGTAGCCGGTGTTCCAGAAGTCGGCCGCGGCCTTCAGGGTCGCGTTCGGCGCGACGGGCGCAGCGGTGTCGCCCTTGGGGAGCGTCGAGAGGAGCTCGATGAAGTCGGCCTCGGAGACGCCGGCCTTCTCGGCGAGCACGTGGGCGGGCTTGCCGATCGGGTTGACGAGCTCGTAGTCGACGTACGGGGTCGCGTAGGTCAGCGTCATCGACATGTTGTCGTCGCCGATCTCGGGGAACGCCGTGGTGTCGAGACCCGCGGTGCTGCCGGCGAGGCTGAAGTACTGCGTGCCGCCGTTGGTGATCTCGCTGGTGGCGGGGTCGAGCACGGCGTCGTTGTAGTAGCCCGAGTTGATGGCCCAGTTGACCAGCATGTCGTCGGCGTTGATGGGTTCGCCGTCGGACCAGGTCAGACCCTCGTTGATCGTGTACTTGACCGTGAGGGGGTCTTCCGACACGGTCTCGTAGGTGCCGAAGTCGGTGTTGTTCAGAACCGTGAAGTCCTTGTCGAGGCGCTGGAAGCCGCCGAGGCCGAGACCGCCGCTGACACCGGTCAGGTAGCCGACCATGCCGTTGGTGTCGAGGTTGGCCTCGGGGGTGTCGCCGTTGAACGAGGTGAACGCGTTCGTGGTGGCGATGGTGATGGTGCCACCGGCGTTCGATTCACCTTCGGGCGTGGCCGTGGTGGTGCATCCGGCGAGTGCCAGAGCCGCGACCGCGACTCCTGCTCCCGCCGTGAGGGCGCGTGCGCGCCGGGTCTTTTCAGACACTTTGCCTCCAGTGCAAGGTTGACGAGCACCCCACCGCGCAGAACAGCCCGGGGGGAGCCGTGGATACCGAAACGATAGATAAACGTCACCGGATGGTCAAAACATTTGGATGTTTCGTTACAGACCTTTAACCTCGCCCGCACTCGTTCGAGCATTTTGACAAACGCGGGCACGGTGACCCGAGCCTCACCATTTCTGCGGGCGCCGGTCTGCAAAGCCCGTGAACGCGGGCCGGACACCCGTCCGCGGTGTTGAATGTGTCACATGTCCCGGCACTCCTCGGTCCCCCTTTCGGGCGCGGCCGGCCCGTCGACGCCGCCGCAGACGGCCGACCCCTTCCCCCCGCCGATCGGCAGGTCCGACGGCTACGCCCGCCGGCGGCTGATGTGGGAGATCGTCATCGTCCTGCTGATCAGCGTCGGCCAGTCCGCGATCTACTCCGTCGTGTCGTTCGTACGCGCGACGACGCGCGCGCCCATCTCGCAGCAGCAGACGCAATTGAATCCCTCGCGCAGCGCGGAGCCGGTCTGGGACGCGATCTACCAGTTCCTCGACATCTTCTTCTCGCTCATGCTGGTCGCCCTCGCGGTCTATCTGCTGTGGGAACCGGCGAACAACGCACTCCGTCGCATCGGTCTCGATTTTCGTCGCTTCGGTTCCGACGTTCTCCGTGGCCTCGCGCTCGTGCTGCTCATCGGCGTCCCCGGCATCGGCGTGTACGCGATCGGTCGGGCGATCGGGCAGAGCATCGCGGTGGTCCCCGCACCCCTCGACTCGTCGTGGTGGGTCATCGCGCTCCTCGTTCTCGCAGCCCTCCGAGCCGGCCTCACGGAGGAAGTGATCTTCCTCGGGTTCCTCTTCGACCGTCTGCGCCGCTTGGGCTGGTCGTGGACGGGGATCATCGTCTCGACGGCGCTCCTCCGGGGCAGTTACCACCTGTACCAGGGGTGGCCGTCGGCACTCGGCAACGTCGTCATGGGGCTGGTGTTCGGATGGTGCTACAAGCGGTGGGGGCGGGTCATGCCGCTCGTCGTCGCGCACACCGTCATCGACATCATCGCCTTCGTCGGTTACCCGCTCGCCGCCGCGTGGTGGCCGGGGATCTTCGCCCCGCCCAGCCCCTCGGCGACCCCCACGCCGTCCGGGACGCCGTGAGCGCTCGATCGGTGCGGACTACTGCTGTGGAGCGGACCAGCTCCAAAACGCCGGCGGCACGCCATCGGGTTCGGAGGTGTAGTCCACTCCCCCGACGCCCTCGGCGGTGACGACGGCGCCGGTACGTTCGAGCAGCGGCACCCCTGCGAACGCCGCGAACAGGGAGCGGTCGATCTCTTTGGCGTCGGAGAGCACGTCCACCGGGTCGGTGTGCACGGTGAGCTGAGCGAACAACTCATCCGTGGACGGACCGTCCACTCCCTCGGCGAGTCGATCCCGCGCAGAGCGATAGAGGCTCTCATCTTCTCCGACCCATGACAGCGTGGCATCCGGGGTGTCCTCCGCCGTCGCGGCGCGGACGGCGATCCCGGCGCGAGCGCCCATGGACACCAGCCGCGAGAAGACCTGCGACGACGTTTCGTCGGTCGCCTCGTAGGCGACGCGCAGCACGGCGGCGCGATCGCCGAGCGCGGTGCGCGCGGCATCCACATCGCTCCCGGTTCCCGGTGCGCCGTTGCCCGCGATCAGGTCGGCGTACAGCTGGCCCGTTGCGGGCGATGACAGGAACGACTGCAACGGCTGCGCATCGGGGCGCATGGGGCCGAGCACGTCGCGCACGATAGCGGAGCGGTCGATCGCCAAGGTCATCGCCTGGCGGAGATCGGATGCCGTGCCGTCGGCGTAGCGCAGGTGCAGCGTCTGCGTGGTGGGCCCCACCTGGACCTGATAGCCGGCATCGGTGAGCGTCTTGCGCTCGGCCACATCGATGTCGCCCACGTTGGCGATGTCGACGACTCCTGCCTCGATCGCTGACAACTGCGCCGAGCGATCCGCGAAGAAGCGCACGGTGAGGCTCTCGAGCCCGGGGAAGTGCGCACCCTGATAGGTGTCGCGCCGCTCGAGCGTGAGCGAGTCGGTGGCGGACTCGGTGACCGTCCACGGCCCGGCTGAGACGACACTCGCCGGGTCGACAGCGGTGCCCGCGGGCACGTCGAAGCCGGTGTTCCACGCCTGCGCGGCCGCGGCGAGCACCGGGTTCGGCTCGGCGGGAGCCTGCGGGTCGCCCTCGGGCGCGGTCAGGATGGCCGTGAGCAGATCCTTCACGCTCACGCCGGCGCGCTGGGCGACGACGTGCACGGGCCGGTCGAGCAACCACTGGCGGTTCCAGTCGGCGAACGGTTCGTCGTAGGTGAGGGTGAGGGTGTCATCCGCACGGTCGACGCTCGGACGGGCGGTCCGCGCGTTCGGGTCCGCGGGCATCGCGGTGTCGAAGTACCTCGTGCCGGACACGATCTGACCGGACTCGTCGTAGACGGCGTCGTCGAAGAAGTGGGAGGTGACGGCCCACCCGAAGAGGAGGTCGTCGATGCTGACGGGGGTTCCGTCCGACCAGACGCGATCGGGGAACAGTTCGTAGCTGACTTTCAGGGGGTCGGCCTGCTCGCGGGTGATCCGGCCGAAGCCGTCGTTGGGAACCACCTGCAGATCGCCGTCGAGGGATCCGAGTCGCTCGTCGAGCAGAGACGACACGGCCCGGTTCGCGGGGGTATCACCCGAGGCTGTGGCCGCGTTCATGCTGGTGAGCGATCCGACCACTCCCACCGTGACGGTGGTGGGCGGCACCTCCTGCTCGGTTTGCGGGGCAGGTTCGGGTGCGGAGCACCCGGCGAGGATGATCCCCGCGGCCGAGAGAAGGGCGATCAGGCGAACCGCGCCGCCCCGTCGTCGAGTCGGTCGAAGATCCTCATTCAGGCCGTGGTGCACATCGGAACCTTACTAAACGCCCGCTGTGCGAATCCGGGGTGGGAGCGACGCGGACGTGGGCGAGCTCCCCGTCGCGGCTCCGGCGCGCGCACGCGCACGACGTCCGCGGCGTGGCTCCCCGCCGTGGGTCCGGCGGCGGCGGCAGCGGCAGCGGCAGCGGCGGCGGCAGCGGCAGCGGCAGCGGCGAGACTGCATCTGGCCGACATCCCGACCGCAGGCTGCAACCGCCTCGTCAGCGACACGCAGTCTCACGCACCCAGCACGCCCACCGTCACCCCGCGTCCGGACATTGGGTGCCATCCTGCACAGGATGCCATTGCGCCGGGCCGTCCACCGATGCGGTCCTCACGACTGCGCGGCGGCGGCGTGGCACTGCACAGTGGACCGCATGTCGGTCCTCCCCCACGCTCATCGTCCCTCGGCTACCCTCGTGCTCGCGCGGGATCTTGTGCACTCGACGCGCAGCGTGCGCCGAGGCGAGGTTCTGCGGATCAACCGCGGCGTTTACGCCCTCCGAGACGAGTGGACGCGTTTGGCACCGTGGGAGCAGTACGTCACGCGCGTGAAGGCGCACGCGTTATGGCATCCGGATGACGTCCTGTGTCTGGAGTCTGCGGCGGCGCTCGGCGGATTGCCGGTGATCGGTGGCAGCCACGACATCCACGTCCTCGACTCGCGCGCGGCGACGACGCGTCGCGCGGTCGGCGTCCGTGTTCACACTGCGAGCTCAGACGATCGTCGCATCGTCGAGCGGGACGGCATCCGGATGACTTCCGTCGCAGACACGTGCATCGACATCGCACGATCTCGTCACGCGGCCGTCGCCCTCGCCGTCGCAGATGCCGCCGTCACGTGCGACGCGGCCCTCCGCCCTATCGATCTGGTCGCGATGAACGAGGACCGCGCGTCCAGCAGGGGCCGTAGGTACGCGCGCTGGCCACTGCACCGCGCGGATCCCGGGGCTGAGTCCGCGCTCGAATCGCTCAGTCGAGCGTGTGTCGAATGGCACGGCTTCGCCGACCCGGAGCTACAGGTGCGCTTCGGCTCGGGTGACCGGGCCGACCTGTGGTGGCCGTCTCATGCGGTGGTGGGCGAAGCCGACGGCCATCTCAAGTACGACGGACGGTTCGGAGATGCCGTCGATGCTCTTCGCGCTCGAGAGGCGCGAGACAGACGGTTGCGCGGTTGCGGAGTCCGCGCCGTCGTGCACTGGACGTGGGACGACATCGTCCACCCCACCTCGCTCAGCGCGATGTTGCGGGGCGCGGGGCTGCCCGTTCTCGCTCCACCCGATGAGGGACGCCTCGCTTCACTGAGACGGATCCTTCGTCCATCGCCGGCGCGCGAGACTGCGCCTCGCTGACATGTCGGTTGCAAGCTGCAAAGGAATTGCCAGCGAGGCGCAGTCTCATGCTCGGAGGCACGGGACGAGGGCCCCCGGAGACGCCGCACTCCGCCGCGCGCTATGCGAAGGCCTCCGGCGGCGGGCACGAGCACACCAGGTTGCGGTCGCCGTACGCCTGATCGATGCGGCGCACCGGCGGCCAGTACTTGCCGCGGATCAGCGAACGCAGGGGGTACACGGCCGTCTCGCGCGAGTACGGGTGCTCCCACTCGCCCACCACGACCGTCTCGGCGGTGTGCGGGGCGTTCACGAGCGGATTGTCGTTCGCGGGCCACTCCCCCGCGGCGACGGCGAGCGCCTCGTGCTTGATCGCGATCATGGCATCCACGAACCGATCGAGTTCGGCGAGGTCCTCGCTCTCGGTCGGCTCGACCATGAGGGTGCCGGCGACGGGGAACGACATCGTCGGAGCGTGGAAGCCGTAGTCGATGAGGCGCTTGGCCACGTCGTCGACGGTGACGCCGGTCTGTTCCTTGAGCGGACGCAGGTCGAGGATGCACTCGTGCGCGACCAGGCCGCCCTCTCCCGAGTAGAGCACCGGGTAGTGCTCCCGCAGGCGGGTGGCGATGTAGTTCGCCGACAGCACCGCCGCGGCGGTCGCCTGGCGGAGTCCCTCGGCGCCCATCATGCGCACGTACGCCCACGAGATCGGGAGGATCCCAGCCGAGCCGTGGGGTGCCGCCGACACGGGGCCGCCGTCGAACGTGCCCCCGGCGTGATCGGCGCGCTGCGAGAAGGGGTGCGACGGGAGGTGGGGCGCGAGGTGCGCCTTCGCGGCGACCGGGCCGACGCCGGGTCCGCCACCGCCGTGCGGGATCGCGAACGTCTTGTGGAGGTTCAGGTGCGACACGTCGCCGCCCAGGTCGCCGAAGCGGGCGAAGCCGAGAAGCGCGTTGAGGTTCGCCCCGTCGACGTAGACCTGGCCGCCGGCGTCGTGGACGGCCTGCGTGATCTCGAGCACGTCGTGCTCGTACACCCCGTGCGTCGAGGGGTACGTGATCATCAGGGCCGACAGCTCGGCGGCGTGCTGCGCGATCTTGGCGCGCAGGTCGCCGAGGTCGACGTTGCCGGCCTCGTCGCAGGTGACGACGACGACCTTCATGCCCGCGAGGATCGCGGAGGCGGCGTTCGTACCGTGCGCCGACGAGGGGATGAGACACACCGTGCGCTCGGTGTCGCCGTTCGCGAGGTGGTAGCCGCGGATCGCCAGCAGGCCCGCGAGCTCGCCCTGCGAGCCGGCGTTTGGTTGAAGCGACACGGCGTCGTAGCCGGTCACCTCGGCGAGCCACCGTTCGAGCTGGTCGATCATCTCGAGGTAGCCGTGCACGTCGGCCTCGGGGGCGAACGGGTGCACACGTGAGAACTCCGGCCACGACACAGCCGCCATCTCGGTCGCGGCGTTCAGCTTCATCGTGCACGAGCCCAGCGGGATCATGCCGCGGTCGAGCGCGTAGTCGCGGTCGGCGAGCGACTTGAGGTAGCGCATCATAGCCGTCTCGCTGCGATGCGTGTGGAACACGGGGTGGGTGAGGTACTCGTCGTCGCGGTGCAGGGAGTCGTCGACGCCGCGCAGAGCGGTCCCCTCCGGCAGATCCTCGGTCGCGAGGCCGAACGCATCGAGGATGGCCGAGATATCGGCATCCGTCGTCGTCTCATCGACCGAGAGGCCCACGGTCGCGTCGTCGACCCAGAGCAGCTGGTACCCACGTTCGCGGGCGCGGTCGACCACGTCTTGCGCGCGCCCCGGCACGTGAACGCGCACGGTGTCGAAGAACGCATCGCTCGCCAGCATCAGGTCGTAGGAACGGAGGGCGGATGCCAGGGCGTCGGCCCGCTGCGCGACCCGCGTCGCGATGCTCTTGAGCCCCTGCGGGCCGTGGTACACCGCGTACATCGCCGCCATGACGGCGAGCAGCACCTGGGCCGTGCAGATGTTCGAGGTCGCCTTCTCGCGCCGGATGTGCTGCTCGCGCGTCTGCAGCGACAGGCGGTAGGCGGGGGCGCCGACGGCATCCTGGGATACGCCCACGAGACGCCCCGGGAGCTGGCGCTCGAGGCCGGCCCGCACGGCCATGTACCCGGCGTGCGGGCCACCGAAGCCGAGCGGAACGCCGAAGCGCTGGGTGGTTCCCACCGCGACGTCGGCGCCGAGGGCGCCGGGCGAGCGCAGCAGGGTCAGCGCCAGGAGGTCGGCGGCGGCGACGACGAGACCGCCCGCGGCGTGGACGGCGTCGGCGACGGCCGAGAAGTCCCACACGCGCCCGGTTGCGCCGGGGTACTGCACGAACGCTCCGAACGCCTCGGGGAGGTCGCCGTCGAACGAGGTCTCGTGGATGACGATGCCGACGGCCGCGGCGCGGTGGCGCAGCAGCGCCTTCGTCTGCGGCAGGGCGTCGACGTCGACGAGGAAGACTCCGGTCTTGGCTTTCGACGCGCGACGGGCGACGAGCATGCCCTCGACGACAGCGGTGGATTCGTCGAGCATCGACGCGTTCGCCGTGGCGAGGCCCGTCAGGTCGGTCACCATCGTCTGGAAATTGATGAGCGCTTCGAGACGCCCCTGCGAGATCTCGGGCTGGTAGGGCGTGTACGCGGTGTACCAGGACGGGTTCTCGAGGACGTTCCGCGCGATCACCGACGGGGTGAAGGTGTCGTAGTAGCCCAGGCCGATGAGCGGGCGCGCCGAGCGATTCGCGGTCGCGAGTTCGCGGAGTTCCGCGAGGGCCTCGGCCTCGGTCGCAGCCGGCGGGATCGAGCTGGTCGCGCGCGGTCGGACGTGGATGGATGCCGGGACGGCGGTCTCGACGAGCGCCTCGACGCTGTCGTACCCGACGACCTCGAGCATGCGGGCCTCGGCGTCGGCGTCGATGCCGATGTGGCGATCGACGAACCCCTCGACACGCTCAGGGACCGTCTGAGGGACGGCATGCGTCCGGGGAGGAAGAAGAGTGCTCATGCGGTGAGGCCCTCGTAGGCGGCGCGGTCGAGGAGGTCGCCGGGCAGCTCGCCCTCGACGCGGATCTTGATGAGCCAGCCCCCCGCGAAGGGTTCGGCGTTCACGAGCGAGGGGTCGTCGACCACGGCGTCGTTCACCTCGACGACGGTGCCGGTCAGGGGTGCGTAGAGCTCGCCGACCGACTTCGTCGATTCGATCTCGCCGCAGACGTCGCCGGCCGAGACCGCGGAGTCGGCGCCGGGCAGCTCGACGAAGACGACGTCGCCGAGCTTGTCGGCGGCGAAGTCGGTGATGCCGACGGTCGCGATGTCCCCCTCGAGGGAGATCCACTCGTGCTCGGACGTGTAGCTGAGGGCGGTGAGGTCGGTCATGCGTTTCTCCGATAGAAGGGAAGGGCGGTGACGATGGCGGGGATGCGGGTTCCGCGCACGTCGATGGTCAGTTCGGTGCCGATTTCGGATGCCGCGGGGGCGACGAACGCCATTGCGACCGGGTGACCGAGGGTGGGGCTGAGGGCGCCGCTGGTGATCTCGCCGACCCTGTCGTCGCCGTGCAGCACCGCGTAGCCGGCGCGACCGGCGCGGCGGCCTTCCGAGACGAGCCCCACCAGCACGGGCGCATCGGCGGGTCCGGAGGAGAGGCCGTCCTTTCCGACGAATGCCTCCTTGTCGACGGCGACCACGCGACCGAGACCGGCCTGGGCGGGAACGATGTCGCGGGAGAGCTCGTGTCCGTACAGCGGCATGCCCGCTTCGAGTCGCAGGGTGTCGCGCGCGGCGAGACCGCACGGCACCAGACCCTTCTCGGCGCCCGCGGCGAGCGCGGCATCCCATAAGGCACCGGCCTGGGCGGTGGGGATGAGCAGCTCGTAGCCGTCCTCCCCGGTGTACCCGGTGCGGGCGACGAACAGAGGCGCACCCTCGAACGTCCCGTCAGTCCACGCGTAGTAGCCGAGTTCGTCGAGCGCCGTACCGGTGATCTCGACCCCCGGCGTGGAGCTCAGGATGCCGCGCGCCTCGGGGCCTTGGAGGGCGACGAGGGCGAACTGGTCGGTGACGTCTTCGACCCGCGGGATAGCCCCACCGGATACAACGGCGTAGTCGGTTCCCTCGAGCGGGCCGTCGATGAATGCTTGCGTCGCGGACCACGTGGCACGGGCGCCGTCGAACGCCGCGGCCACGGCATCCCGGTTTCCCGCATTCGCGATCACCAGGAAGTAGTCCTCGCCCGTGCGGTAGACGATCACGTCGTCGATGATCCCGCCGTCGTCGGCGAGCACGAAGGAGTACTTCGCTTTGCCGATACGCATCGTGGAGATCCGGCCTGCGAGCACGAAGTCGAGGAAGGCGGCAGCACGTCCGCCCTGCACCCAGAACTCGGCCATGTGCGAGATGTCGAACAGGCCGGCGGCCGTGCGGACGGCGTGGTGCTCGGCGAGGTCGGAGGTGTAGCGCACGGGCATGTTCCATCCACCGAAGTCGGTGAACGAGGCGCCGAGGGCCTCGTGCCGATCGTGCAGCGGCGACGTGCGCGGTGGAGCGGGGGTGTTGGTCATGAGTTCTGCCGTTCGCGATGACGGACAGACGCCGGTCAGCGCCTGAAGAACTCCCCCTCTGTCATGGGCCTGAGAGTTTCGCCCGCGGCGTCTTACGAAGACGCGGGCTTTCACCGTCGGCGGATCCGGCGCAGTGCACCCGGATCACTTTCCAGAGTGGCCCGATCGACGCGGTACGCGTACCTGAGAGATTGGCGGGGAGGCTTGCTCCTTCGGTGCCCGGCTGTGTGCGCCGGAGCTCTCCCGCATCGATCATGGGGCCGGTGTGGACTTGTGGGGCCAGCTTACTGGAGCGGGGTGCGGGGTACAGCCCTGGTGAGCGTCGATCGAGGGTGCGTTCTAGTACTTGTCGCCACGCCACACGTCCTCGGGGAGGTAAATGCACGGCGAGAACGAGACGATGCGGATTTCGGCTTGAACGGGGTCGTAACGCACAATCCAGAATGAGCTGTGAGGCCCCGCGATGTCCACGAGGGAATCCTCGTCTTCGACGCGTCGGCTCACCGACATATCGGCCTTTTCCGAGAACTGTTCTTCGATGTTCCCCAGAAGTTCGTCGGGGAGCACCCCCGGTCGCGCTTTGGCGGTAAGGCCGCCCGCCCACTGCTCCCCGCCACCCCGAGAGCACGCGAGGAAAGTGCCTGTCTCCTTCTGCTCGACAGAGTAGACAAGCTCGCTCGGCATGGCCTCTACGATCTCGCGCTCGATGGACTGTGTGTGAGCCTTCGCATCGGGCAGCGACAGATCGCGGTCAACGACGTCGACGATGCTTACGCATCCCGAAAGGCTGCCCATGAATGCAACGAGCAACGCCAGGGAAGCTCTGGTCCTCATCTCTGGTCCTTCATCATCGTTTCGCTGATGGCAGCGGCTGCCGGATAGTTCTCCGGCCCAGCGGAGGCGATCAATTAGTGGTTCGCAAAAGGGTCCAAGGAGATTCTTATCGACGGTCCATCCGGAACGAGGAACGGCGCCAGATCGCCACCTAACGGCACGTCGTAATCTCCCGGCCGATCGTAGACACGGCTCGTGAAACCGGGAGTGACGTCGGGGTTGCGTCCCTCCCCCACCCATCCCATGTCCTGCGCCATGGACAAGAAGTCGGTGTAACTCCAATGAAAGTACGTCGTCATCGGATCGGCAGTCCATCCTGTCGGGACCCACGCTCCTGCCAATGAGTGGACAGCGTCGTACCGCGTACCTGCGACCTCTGAGCCCGTCACCGCGACGAGGCCCCAGCTATATCCAGCCGCGATCTGACTCGCTCTCGAAATCTGTGGATCGCTGCGCATCTCCGCCGAGAAGCGAGCAAGCTCTTCGCCTGCCGGAACTGACCGAGATTGCGCGTTCGCTTCCACGATGCCCTTCAGCTGCTCGGCCAGAACGGGGCCTTCGTCGTCCCCCGGGAATTCCGCGCCCTTCCATACGAGCGCCACCATCCCGTCATCCTGATCTGCCAGCCATGCTGTCATCGCCTGCACCCCGCCCCCGTAGAAGCTGTCCACCGACGTGAACGTTCCTGGCACGAACGTCAGCACCCGCTGCGTACTGGGTCCAGGCGTTCCGATCATCTCTACGATGCGGTTCTGTTCGGGCTCATACAAGACGAGCTGCGCCTCCCCGGCCACGACGCGGTCGAGGTACCGGCGCTCCGCGGTGAGGCGGTCGAGAGCGCTCCGCCGCTCGGCCAGCAGGGTAGCCATCGCCCCCTCATCAAGCAGCGACTCGAGACGCGCGATCTCCCGCTCCACCGCCGGCAGCCGATCACGCGCGACGACGCGGTTCGCCGCGACGCGGGCGAGCGGCGGCACGCCTCCGAGCGCCCCCACCACCTCGGGCGCTCCATTGACGAGCGCCGTTTGCCGACCGGGCGGCAGCGCGTCCCACCACGCCTTCACCGTCTCCGGTGCGGGGGGGACGCCGACGGAGCCGCTCCACCCAATCGGGATGTTCGGCGAGGATCTGCTTCATTCGTCCGGCTCCACCTCGGGCGATCTCGACCAGCGGTGCGAGCATCGCCTCGACGGCGACCGCTTCGGTGCGCATCTGCCAGGTGATCCGCGGACCGATCGGCGGCGACACCGCTCCGGTCGCCGCCAGGGGCAGCGGGGGCGGCTCGGCGATCCCGGCAAGGTCACGGCACGCGTCGTCGATCACGGCGGCGACGTCGGACCGCAGGCGTGCGATGGCCGACTCGACGTCGGCGTGATCGGACGCCGGGTCTTTCGTCAGGAGAGCGGTTGCGGCAGCTTCGTCGAGGAGCAGAGAACGCCTCCACTCGAGAATCGCGAGCGCATCGGCGAGTTCACCCAGCACCGCACCCACTCGCGCAAATGCCTCACTCGTCTGCCGTCCGCCCGCCGAGAGGCTGTTCATCCTCTCCGTGAGCTCCGCCGCCTCGGGAGCGTCGTAGAGCGTACCCAGGTCACGCCACTCCACGACGACCTCGTCGGCCGTCGATGTGACCGCGGCCGCGCGATCGCGCAGGCGATGCGCGGCATGCTCGAGCTCGTCAGAGCGAGCGGGCAGGGACGGTACGTCGAAACTCTGCTGGTTCACGAGACCGTCCAGCGTCCGTGCCCGCGTGAATCAGCGGCGCGATCGGTCTCGACGGCCATCGCGGCATCCGCTCGGCAATATTCGACGACAGCGCGCTCGGCGGCCCACAGAACCGCTCCCCCGTGCTCCGCCAACGCCGTCGCGCGCTCCAGCCAGGGGTCGACGGCTCTGGACAAGGCGCGAGCGAGATCGGGCGCGAGGGACACGGCATCCCGCATGTCGTTCGCGACGAACATCACGCCGAAAACGGCCTCGGCGAGGGAGTCGAGACGCCGTGCCGTCCGCGCAGCCAGGTCGAGGAAGCCGTTCACGTCGATCGCATATCGGTCAGCCATGCGGCGACCCTAGAGAAATGCGTCCGACGGCCTCGATAGTTCTCCACAGGCCGCGCGGGGTGAACACCTGGTCCCGCGTTTCAGTATCTCCCACATGAAGAGTGAAGCCAGCGGGTCCCCTGGGCGTGACACGGTCATGCGCGCCGCCATCTACGCCCGTCTGAGCGCCCCACAGGTGGGCGAGCAGTCCACGGAGGAGTCAGACAGCATCGCCAACCAGGTGCGGGACCTGAAGACCATGGCGCAGCGCTTGGGCTACGACGTCGTGCACGTCTTCGCCGACGACGGCATCAGCGGATACAAGGGCAAGCACCGCCCGGGCTTCCAGAGGCTCCTCCGCGCGATCGCTGACGGCGAGGTGGACGTGATCCTCTCCCGCCATCAGGACCGACTGGAGCGCAACGAGGAGGAAGGTTTCAAGATCCGCGTGGCGAGCGTCAAGCACAAGGTCACGTGGGCGTTCGCATCCGGGATGACTATGAACCCCTCTACGGCCGAGGGTGGGCTCCTCGCCAAGATCCTCTCCCCAATCTCTGAGTTCGAGTCGCACGTGAGGGCCCAGCGCCTCCTCATGCACTACGAGGGCAAACGGATCTCCGGCACCTTCCAAGCTCCCCCGGGCACTTTCGGATACGAGCGCGAGAACGTCGTGGAGTGGGAGGCACAGCTCATCCGAGAGGCGTACGAGGCCATCGACCAGGGCCGCACCATGGGCTCAATCGTCCGGCAGTGGAACGCCGCAGCGGTTCCGCAGCGCAAGAAGGGCAAGAACGACTGGAGTGACGCGCACATCCGGAGCATCCTCCAGCGACCGCGCCACGCCGGTTTGATGGCCGACAAGGACGGCGTCATCATCGACGGCCTGGTGGGTCAGTGGGAGCCCATCGTGGACGTGGAGCTGTGGCAGCGCGTCAACCACGTCATCAGCGACCCGAAACGGCGCAGCTCCCCGGGGATTCGCTCCGCGCTGGTTGGGCGCCGGACACGCGAAGTGCGGGATCTGCGGTCGATCGATCAAGTCGAACACGGTCTCCGACAACCGAGCAGGCACGCGCTACTCGATCCTGAAGTGCTCGCGTGTGGACAAGTCCGACGGCGTACGTCATCCCTCAGCGCGAAACGGGCACCTGGACGCGCTCATCCGCGCTGAGGTCGTCGAGGCCTTCGCCTACGGACCCGCCTTCCTCTTCCAGGAGGAGGGAGGTCCCGACATCGGCACCATGCAGAAGGAGCTGACCAGGCTCTCCGCCAAGCGCGAGGAGATCCGAGCGGACTACCACGCCGAGATCACGACGCGCGCCGAGTATGTCGCGGATCTGAATGCGACCGAGGCTCCGATGAAGGCCCTCGAGGAGCGCCTGGACGCCGCTGTAGCGACCTCAGCGAGCGCCTTTATGCTTGTGGACCTCCGCGCGGGTCTGAGGGGCGCAGACGGCCGCGCGTCCTACGAGCACATCTCGGAGCTGAAACACGAGCTGGGACGTCGCTTCGATGCCCTCGACATCGAGCAGCGGCGTCGTCTAGTCGGGCAGCTCCTCAACATCCGTGTGAACGGCGGTCGTATGGAGACGAACCCGAGAAAGTACGTCATCACGCATCTGCGTGTTCAGAGCCTCAACGAGGCGGCGTGACCATCAGCTCACGCGTCGAGGCGAGTCGTGCTCGGGTCCGTCTTCGTCGTCGAACCGCCAGATGATCGTGACGATGCGGATACTTAGCCCCAGGCGCGCCTCTGTGTAGATCTCTAGCAACTCCCCCGCCTTGAATCTGCGCGGTAGCTCGCCTTCCACCCTCAGCAGCGGCTGGGCCTCCTGCGGTGTCACGTCCAAGCGCGTCACTACGATCGGACGCTCCGAGGTGTTGCGAAATGTCCGGAGGTCGCCGGGTCCGCGCTTGACGTCGCTCCACGCCTTCGGGCGGTGTGCTTGGGCCACGACCTCCTGGGCGGCGGCGATGCGTTGCCAGGCCGCGTTCGAGTCTGCGGCGAGCGCAGCCGCGTCGGCGCTGGACTTCCGCGCCTCGTCTCGTGCCCGTCTTGCGTCGATTGCCTGCCAGATGGCGACCCCGGCACCCGCGATCGCGGCGGCGCCCCCGATGATGCCGACGATGTCCCCCATGTCCATGGCGCGATCCTATGGGCGACGCCAGCGTCGGTTAGCGCGAACGCGCTGTTAGGAACCCTGTGCATATCCAGCGCGTACTCTGCGCGAACAGGTTTCCCCTGGTTAGCGCGATCTTTCACGAAATAGACAGGGCTTCTGCGGCGGGGCTACAGTGCACCCAACACCGCCGCGGGCTGGCAATGAGAAGCCGCCCCCGTCCTGCAAGACGAGAGCGGCTGAAGAGTTGGATTCTCGATGTCGATCGTACCCGAACGCCCGCCCGCTGTCCCGGCTAGCGCGAATGCTCAACCGCCGCGCAGGCATACTCTCGCCGAGATGTGCGCCAGGCTTTCGCCATCACGAAGGGCTTCGATCTCAATCGGTCCAAGCTGATGAAGATCGCCACAAAGGATGGGGCTTCCGAGGATGACCCCCGGCTCCTCGCCCTCCCGGATCAAGCGGACAAGCTGTATACGATCGTGGCGGAGGGGCTCGCCCCGCTCGCGATCCTCGGACCCGCTGAAGTGGCGAACGCATACGCCGACATGCAAGCGGCGTACGAAGCCGACGACGAGGCGCTGGGTGACGCCGAGATCGGATTCCGAGACGCCGCCCGCAAGGCTCTCCGGGTGAGGGGTTGAGCCCGTGGCTATCTCGGGTCGCCCGGGAGCCCAGGAGCCCAGGAGCCCAGGAGATGAGCTGAAAGGGTTCCCAGATCGATTCTTGGCAAAGCGCCCGCGAATCGATAATGAGTTCGTGCCAGACCGCCGTGCGCCGCGCCCACTTCAGAGCTTCGGGGTGTTCGGCGATGACGTCCTGTTGACGATGAGTCGCGCTTGGGCGGAGCAGACCGCCGAACAACTTCGCGTCTCGAAGGACTGCCGACGCCGGTACGAAGCGATCGAATCCACGTTCGAGCGCATGGACCATGACCCGGAGGAGGTTCGAAGCCGAACCCCTCGCGATATGGCGCCGCTCACGCATCTCTGGCTATTCGTGGGAAACGGCTCCTCCGTCACACGGTGGGACGCATCCGCTGGATGGCAGGTGCTGTCTTACGCGGAGTAGGAGAACATCAGGGACCTGGCTCGCTCTCCGTCTCATCCTCGCGCGCAGACTGTCGGTCACGTTCCGCAGGCTCGTGACTGTCGGCGGTTCGTGTGTCGTGTATCCGATTCCAGAACGGGACGAAGGCCAGGCGGAGAACGAACCACCAGCAATAGAGCGCGTGCACAGAGCCAACCGAGGCGTCGCTCACGAATCCGTGCGCGAAGTCGTTCCGCAGATTCGGCCCGATCGGGCCACAGAACAGCGCCCGGATCTCGAATGCGATGTCCTCCCCAAAAATCTCGGATACGGCTTCGCGGCCCATCAAAGCGGACAGGCCAATCTCCTGCTCCACGCCTCGATCCATAGTGCTGGTTTGCTGTCCGGCATTGCGGAGGTGCAGTCTCACGATGTTCTCGACCTGCGGGGCGAGTAGCTGCGCGGCAGTGAGGAAGTCGCCGTCGTACCCGTAGTACAACGCCTGCGCTATGAGCCGTTCCCTGTCCGACGGGATGATCGAGCTTCCATGCATGATCGCGACGAAGTCTCCGAGCATCAAACGGTGCTCGTTGCTGAGCGCCATCCACGCAGGCGCGAGCATTCCCTGCACCGTCAAAGAGACCTTGATCTCGTATGCCTGGATCATCTGCCGCCAGGTCGCCGGATCCTCGCCATAGATTGGCTCACCGCCCTGCCCGCCCGACCTATGTACTACTCGCCGTCGCTCGCGAAGTGAATATTCGAGAAAAGAGTTTGGAGCGGGTGCTCCGCGAGCAGTTGGTCGGCTCGGTCGCGCTCGTCCCGCAGTGAGCTGAAGGACGTGAGGTTGACGAACGCCCTCAGTGCTTCGAGAGCGTCTTTGCCGCTCACGGCCTCAATACTGTGGTCTCGCGCCTCTGATAGGTCAACCGACTCTGACTCGAACACCCCCATCGTTCCTAGCGTTGCTGCGCCGGCCGCCCGTATGCGTCTACCCAACTCGGTCGTCAGCTCGGATACCCCGAGCGTCTCCCGCCGCTTTCGAGGAATCATGCGGAGCGCCTTCATCGCTCGTTCGTACAGGTATCCCGACCGCGGATGCGAACCGGTATCCGCTCCAACATCGAGACCCTCAGCCTCCGCGATCAGGCTGGTTACAACTGCTAGACGGTCAACTGAGACCTCATCGGGGTCTCCAGCTACCTCGTGCCACCTCGCGGCGCGGTCGCGATAGCCGCGCGCCGCCTCCGTTTCTGCCGACAAAGCGAGATCGCGCATCCGCTTAGCTAAGGCGTCCGCCCGATCGCGCGCGAGGCTGTGCTTGTCAAGCAAGTCCGCAACCGAGCCGGGGAACTCCGAGAGGTCTGCGGTCAACGCGTGATCGGTCAGGGCTCCCGCTAATGCGTCGAGGCTGGCAGCCATCGGCTTTCCACCGCGACGACCCACCAGGAGCGCTCGATCCCACATGTCGCGATCCCGATGCCACCTCTCGCCTCCGAGCGTTGCTTCGATGACAGCGTTCATTTCGGCCTGGTACCAACGCGCACGATCCGAGCCCGCCGCGCTTCGGATAGCCAGCACGTCAAACACCCGCGCACGGAGCAAGGCGTCAGGCAGGACACCCGAGACGACCACGAGTACGTCGATCTGTGAGTCAGTTAGGTCGCTCGGCATCGCGGTGCGGCCCTCGATCATGTTTAGCATCGGCTCGTATGGGGCCGCCCAATCATCGGCTCGCGGGCTGAATGACGCCACTTGGCTCAGCAGGCTTGCCAGCTCCACCACGTCGTCGGAGCCTCCGGTGTCCTGAGCCTCGCGGAGCCGTAGCCATAAGGAAGGAAGCCGGTCCTCGTCATCAGCCGGAGTCACTCGGAAAACATCGGAGGCTTCCAGGTCGTCCAGTGCTGCTCGCCATCGCTCCGCAAACTCGCTATCAACTTCACCGGATCCGGTCATACCCAGCAAGCTAGCGGTCACCCTCGACACGCGGTGCACCTAACTCGCTGCCCGCCCTCTGGTCGGGCGGACGCCCGCCAGATGCGCGCACCTCTCGAAGGGGAGCTAGCGCACGTCTACACGCATGTCAGGCATCTCCGAGGTGCGCGCGGATGAAGCTGAACACAGCGCCATCCCCGTTGCTACCGCGCCAGGAGGTGCCATGGTTGCGAGACTGCGTGACGGCAAGATCCAGCACATCGCGGAGCGCAACAGCCCACTCGCGGTCGGTGACCCCCGGCGCGAGTTGCTCACGCACCTCGGGTGACGTCGCCACCATCCGAAGGGCGGGATTTGCGCGCTCTTGATTGAGCGCTGCTGCGCTCGGGTACAGGCGATACGAGAGGTCGTCCGCGCCTATTGCCATGACGAGGCACCAGAGGATGTCGAACCGGGCAAGCGAGTCAAGTAGCTCGTCGACCGGGTCGGCCGCGTCGCGGAGCAGGATGTCGTCAGCGAGAATCTCTACCTCTGTCGCATGTTCGCGCGCCATCGACAGCACCAGGGCATCGCCATGATTCTCTTCCGCGAATAATCGTGCACGGGACGCGTACACAATGCCGTGCCGAAGCCACGATGGGTATTTTTCCCCACCGCCCAAGTCCACTGGGCGCAGCGCCAGGAGCCGGATGGAAGCCCAGTCTCGTTCACGTTCCGCGGCGGCACCGATGAGCCAGACCCGGACCAGCACCTCACGCCAATGCGCCGCGATGGGAACCTCGAAGATGTTGAGGCTGGTGGTCGAGTATTCGTTGACCGGCCCGCCAGACTCATACACCCGGTGTAGTGCCGCGATCACAGCTTCAAACAGCTCTGGTCGCCGGGAGCGCATGGTTTCGATGCCAGCGAGCGCGAGCTTGTCGAGGATCGCGCCGCCCTCGTCAGGATCTGCCGTCTGGTTGTAGCTCGCGGCTCGGCGCGCCTCGCGAAGAAACCGGGTGATCGTCGCGTTGCTGCCCGCGTCGATGTGCTGACGCAGCGCTTCGACAAACGATTCCGGGTCCATTTCCAGCAGCAGCGGCGGGAGGGAGGGAGCACCAGGTGAGGACGGCCCGAGGCTCTCGACGAAGCGCCGAATGAGCATGTCAGCACCTTCGCGAGCTTCAGCGAGAAGTCGCGACCGATAACGGCTTAGAAGAGCATCCCAGTGGGCATCAGATGCAGCGACGTTCCGCGTACCCTCGCGTGTGTAGACGACGCCTTGCTGAAAAACCGTCTTCTTCGTCTTCCCGTCGCCCGCGTCGTACTCGCCCACCTTGCTGACGATGACGGGCAGCCCGGAAAGTGACGGTGCTACATGCACGAGCACCATGACCCTCTCCTCGACCTCGTGCACCTGAGATGTGACGCGGGGTTGAGCCACGATGTGACGTGCCACAAGCGCTCCGAGGTTTGCTGAATCGAACCGGCCCGCATCCAGGGGCGCGCGGTCGTGTGCTGGCTTGCCGTTGTCGTGGGCACCAAGCACGATGAACCCGCCCGCGGCGTTCATCATCGCGATTATGTCGAGAACGAAACCGAGCTTCCGTTTTGCGTCTAGGAGATCGAGGGTCGCCTTGAAATCGAGCTCATCGTGCTCGGCGCCGATGGCGAGCAGTTCAAGAAGCTTTTCACGGTCGAGACGACCGTCCACGACGACAGGGGATGCCATGCTCAGAGCCTATGGCGGGCTCGGCCGTGGAAGCACCGAGAGATGGCAAGCGCTCTGACGCCGCTGCCGCACGGACTCCAGCGGCGACACATGGACCCACCGATGTCGTGCTGACGCCGCGTTGCGAGCCGCGCACTTGTCCTCCTGGTTCCGCCCTCAGGCTCAGTGTGCAGGTGTGCCCAGAAGGGCGGAACCATGACCATCAGACACACTTCAGGCAGGCGGCGCCGCTGAGCCCTCCGCCGCTTCGCGGTAGCCGTCGATGAACTTGATGAGTGGAATAGACGACCATGCCTCTTCGAGCACGGCGTTCTCAGAGAGCGTTAGTTCCCAACCGTCCCCTGCCAGCACTCCGGGGCCGGTGAGCTGATTGGGCGCGTCGGCGAACAGCGCATCCAGTTCGTCGGCGGGCGCTGTGACGATCTGCTCCAGGAGATCGATCCCGATGAACGCTGTCGGCACGTTGGCGGTTGTATAAAGCTCGCGCACGTCAGGTGCGTTTGCGAGGTCGAAGTTCCCCAGCGTCACCACCAGACCAACCATGGGTCTGTCGGCAGGAATGACGTGCATCTCCTCGGACTGGCCGACCACCGCGGCGGCAGAACGGTTGATCTGCTTCAACGGCTTCTCCAGACGGTCGTGCATCTCTGCGAGCGAGCCGATCCCTTCCTGCATATCCCGCCGCGGCATCATCGCCTTGCACTCAATGAGAAGGACGACGTGAGGCAGAACGAGGAACCAGTCAACCGACTTCATGCGGCTCTTCCGTGGCCCGTACTCAATCTCGTGCACCACCTCGGCGCCTTCGACGAGCCGAAGGTGGCGTCCGACGTACTGTTCAAAGAGCTGCCCGACGTCGTGAGTGAACGCCTCTCGCCACCGCTCAATACCCGAATAAGCGATGCCGTAAACGGTCGAGCGAACCTCGATAGCGGGCACACATGGGGAAAGGAACAAGTCGTCGATGCCCCCGATTAGCGGCGTCGTGTGAATAGGGTTGTACGAGAACGGCTCGCGGGTGAACTGCTGCGCCGAGGAGCCGGGGTAGTTAGCCGTGATCTCTCGTCGGGTGCGATGAAAGTCGTCCAGATTCGTCGAGAATCCTCGACGAACCACAGTGTCGAAGGCATCCGGGCCTCCCAGCGCTGTCAGCGCAGCAGCGATTCCCGGCTCCCACGCGAAGGGGTACCGGCTGCCCTGATGAATGGCAGCCGAGTGCAGTGCGAAACCGACCGAACTCCACACGCCGACTGAGCAGCCGAGTAGATCTTCCTCCCAGCTGTCGCTCAGAGCTTCAGGCTGGTACCCCTTGGGGGAATGGCGTCTGTTCGAAGAGCGCCACAGGGCGCGCCCAGCTCGCCAACTGCGCGGAGCGCTGGTACGGAATCTGTTGGTACAGCAACCGCAGAATCTTCTTGGTCCCGAAGTCCTCTTCGCCCTCGCCGGGGTGTTCGAGCTGAAGGTGCATATGACAGAGAGCACGAACGTCATCTAGGGTCGCGACTCGCCCTCCGGACGTCCCCCATTGGAGCGTTGTTGCCGTGATGCCAGCGATGTCCCAGGGGAGAAATGAGCGGGTTCTCCCCCGCTCGTCATGTGTGGAGCCGTCCCAACCGCGCGATACAACGCTAAGCAGTCGAAGAAGGTTGTCGCGGTCGAACCGCCTACATGCGGCCCGAAACTCCTGATACCTGACTGTGCCGTTCACACCAGAGACCCTTTCGCTCCGCTCTTCGTGGACGATTTCTCACGAGCCCGTGGACGCCTGGTCCTCGTCGGAGAAGGGCCCCCCTGTCTCAAAGTTGATCTGAGGCTCGCCGCGATCCACTCGATTGATGTTCTCCTGTACGTGCGCTATCCGGGCCTCCCAATCCCGGCCGTCCGAGACGCCGCCGGTGAGCAGGAGGTTGCGGCGCTTGATGAGTTCGTCGGCCTCCCGGAACAAGTCCTCGTTCTCATCGGCCACCCGTTCGATGAGCCACCCAATGTGCTCCCACATCGCCGAGAGGTATGGGCCGAGGATCGGAGAAAGCGGCACCCTGTCGCCGCTTGCCAAGATGAACGTCTTAGCATCCGCCGTCCACGCGGTCTTGTTCTCCAAGAGGGCTTCTACTTCGAGGGCGACCACGGCGCTCGATATCGGTGGATCGGTGGTGAACTGGCCGTTGAACACCCACGGCGCAGCGATGCTGTGCAGCACGTAGTTTCGCAGCTTGCCCAGGAATGCGGCACCCGCCACGGTGTCCAGCAGCTTGCGCGAGCGCTCGTCGTACTCATGCCTCAGGGTTGCAGATTGCCCTTTGCTGATGTTGCGCCCGTGGTCAATGACGGCGCCGAGACCGGCTACGTACGCGATTGTCGCCTGGTCTAGCGCGCGGATGATTTGGTCGCGACCCGATCCGGGGCCGACATTCGCGATTAGCTCCTTATGCATCTCCTCTTTCGTCTCTAACGCCCAAAGAAGCGCGCTCAGGGCCTGTGAGAATCCGGCCCAAGCCTCCAAGATTCTTCGAAGGTCGCGGAGCCTGAAGTGGAGGCGATGTCCGGGATGTTCACTGATTTCCGCCTCCACCGAGCGAATCTCTTCTTCGTCCGGATGTGTCCGCATGTACGCGATTTCTTGGTCGCCCGCGGTCTCGCCGCGAATCTCGGCAGAGGTCACGAATCGCGCTCGGCCTTCGTCGGGAACGGCACATAGCGCGGATCCGCGGCGGGGTCCCTAGTCGCCTCTCGCAGTTCTTCTAACAGACGCTGATACGCGGTCCGGGACATCCGCGCGGCCTCCTCCTTCTCCCGTGCGAGCCGTTCCTCATCGGCTCGCTCCCGCTGCTCGTACGCCCGGTTGACACCGGAGGCAGCGACGAGTTGCTCTAGCGTTCCCTGAACTACCTGCCGCGTCTGCATCTCGCTCAGTGCGGTCTGCGCTGTGCGTGCCCGCGCCTGATCGGCGCGGATCAGAGATACGACGGCGAGCACCGTGGCGGCGAACCCACCGAGAGCCGCAATGTAGTTCGGAAAGATGGCACCCCAGAAGTCCATGCCCGAAGACTAGTGCGGGCCTGCGTACAGAGGCACGTCGCCCTCTCTGTACCGAGGGGCGTACTTCAAGAGGGCGTCGTCGCGGCTGAGCTTGAAGTCGCGCCCGGGAGCCTCACGCGCCATCCAGGCGGTGACTAGGTACTCGCCGAGCTGGAGATGGCTGTTCATCCACTCCAGCTCTGTGAACCGGTAGGACCCTCCTAGCAGCGACTCATCATGGTGGAGAGCCCAGCCGCTGATGGCTCTGCGTCCCTCCTTCGACCTTTCCACCGTGCCCGCGAGGTGCGCGTTGACCCAGATGTCGCGGGCCTCCTGCTGAAGCACCACGGGCACGTCGAGCGCAGCGCCCTCCCCCGCCGCATTGAGCTTGCTCATTGCGCGCTGAACGTGCATTCGTGCCCGCCCGAGCGCGTCGAGAAGGGTCTGACCGTAACGCTCGCGTCGAGCCTGCCGACTTTGCGCCGACCCGACTGCGAGCGTCACGAGCCCGCCGACCACGGCGCCGATGATCGCGGCGACGAGGGGCGAGCCCCAGTCCTGCATGAGGTCGGCGAGGGTCTTCGAGTCCAGCATCCTCCGAACCTAAAGGACCCGAGCCAGTTAGTCGGAAGATGTGGAAGTTGACAAAGTGCGGTCCCTCACGTCTGGGCCCCGGCGGACGCACCGACAGCGCCGGCACTTCCGCCAACCGGCTCGACTGCGGAGGGCCGGTTGACCGCCGCGCGCCACGGATGACAGGGGCGCCCGATCTCCGAGCTCAGCCCCGCGTGCAACTCCCGGATGCCACCGGCGCCGTCAGCGCGTCGATCTGCCCCATGACCGGCTCGAGCTCGACCGGCGTCATGGCGTACCCGACGTTGTCGTCGGTGTCGGAGCGGGCGAACACGATGCCGCCGACCTCACCACCCGTGGTGAGAAGCGGTCCGCCGGAGTTACCGGGGCGGACGATCGCGGCCAGGGCGTAGATGTCGCGCGGCGCGGACGAACCGTCGTAGATGTCGGGGACGGGAACCGTTCCCTCCGACAGCACCTGGGCGCTCCCCGAAGTGAACGGACCTCCGCCGGGGTATCCCTGCACCACGGCCGGCGAGCCGACGTCGAGTGTCGAGACGACGGGGAGGGGCGCGGCATCCAGACCGTCGACGGCGACCACGGCGATGTCGTCGATGGGATCGAAGTAGACCACGCGTCCCTCGCGGGCGGGGCGACCGGGCAGTTCCACGACCGGGGTGTCGACACCGGCGACCACGTGGGCATTCGTCATCACGCGGTCAGCGGCCACGACGAATCCCGACCCGCTCGATGTCACACCGCACGCGTACGCGGTGCCCGAGATGCGGGCGACCGACTGCGCCGCCTGCGTCAGGGCCGGATCATCGAGCGCGACCGCGGGGGCGCTCGGCACGGGGCCGATCTGGATGAGTTGCCCGAGACGCGGGATGCCCTCGGCGAAGACGGTTCCGCGGAGCTCCGCGAGCGCCCCGCGTACCGGCGCCGGAGTCAGGTCGTCGATCGTTCGCACGACGGTCGAGGAACCGAGCGCCGCCGACACGACCGGCACCCCCACGTGCGTCAACGATCCGGCGGCGAACGAGATGGCGAGCGCTGCGGCGGCGACGTTGACCACTCCGCCGAGGAGGCGCTCGGGCACCCGGAGCTTGATGCGATCGGCACCGCGACGGATGACACCGCCCACGGCGGTGCCGAGGCCCGACCCGATGAGCAGGAACAGGACGCCGGTGAGGATCATCGCCGGGCCGCGCCAGGACGGCGAGGTGACCCACTGCCCCACGAACGGGGTCGCCCAGTAGGCGGCGACGGCGCCGACGGCGAGACCGGCGAAGAAGCCGATGGTCGCGAGAAATCCCCGTGCCAGGCCCGTGATGAGCGCGATCACCAGCAGGGCGATCAGAACGATGTCGATGATCGGCATCCGACCTCCCCAATCCGACTCTCACGCTAAGCCGCGCGTCTGAGAGAACCCTTTCGACGCGGCCGGAGCTGGTGGAGTGGCGGGCTCCGGCTCCGCGTCGGGCTGACGCTCGGTTGTGGGGCACGATCGGCGCGTTGGGGCGGGCGAATCGCGCCCCGATGCGCGGATCCCGCCCCAAACCCGCCATCCTCGCCCAGGGCGGGAGCATCCGGCCCGCGCGAGCCGACCCACCCGGCCGACGGGTTCCGGGGCGCCTTATGTGCAGTGGGGCGGACGTCCCCCGCCCCACTGCACGAAACGCGCCCCGGACAGCCTGCGCCACCCCGAGCCCACTCGCCCCGCCGAACCGCCCCCGGACCCCTCCCCAACCGCCCCAGGTCCGTCCCCAACCGCCCCAGGACCCCTCCCCAACCGCCCCAGACCCTGCCCCGAGCCCGCAGAACAACGCCGATTCGCCCTTCGAGTCGAGATGACACTAAGATCGATGCTGGAGATATGGTCACAATGACACGAACCCCTGAACCCGAGCCCCGCGGCGCCGACGTGCGCGTCGCGGTGTCGACCGTGATCTTCAGCGTGCGCCGCGACGCCGACGACGAGCCCGTGCTCTCGCTCCCCCTCGTCCGCCGCACGCGCGATCCCTTCGACGGACGATGGGCGCTGCCCGGCGGGTGGCTCGACCCCACCGAGGAGCTCGACGTCGCGGCATCCCGCACCCTGGCCGAAACCACGGGCCTGACCCCCAGCTACCTCGAGCAGCTCTACGCCTTCGGCGCCGTCGACCGCTCCCCCGCCCGCGTCGTGTCGATCGTGTACTGGGCGCTCCTGCGCTCCGACGAGGTCGACGCGCAGGTGGCAGCGCACGCCCGCGGCGGCGACGCCCCGGAGAACGTCGAGTGGTTCGACGCGACCGATCTGCCGACGCTGGCTTTCGATCACAACCACATCGTCGACTACACGCTGTGGCGCCTGCGTAACAAGGTCGGCTACAGCCGCATCGCGCACGGACTGCTCCCCGACGAGTTCACGCTCGCGGACCTCCGCGAGGTCAACGAGACCATCCTCGGCAAGCGGCTGGATCCGGCGAACTTCCGGCGCCAGGTCGACACGTCCGACACCCTCATCCCCACCGAGCGCTTCCGCACCGGAAGCCACCGCCCCGCCCGTCTGTACCGCTACAACCGCGATGTGGAGCTCGCCGACCGCGGCCCGCTCCCCACCCGTCACTGATCGGAACGCCCATGGCCGCCACACCCCTCACCCTGCAGCCCCGCCCCGCGATCGACCCGAGCGTCGATCACGCGATCCAGGCGATCGTCTCCGGCGCGTCGATCGACGCCACGTGCACCACCGACCTCGCCGTCGGCCCGTGGGACTTCGACACGCGCCCCGGGTACGGCCCCGGCTCGTCGATGGGCGACGTCATCCCCACGGGTGCGCCGCGCCAGGGAGAGCTGCCGCAGCGGTACCGCGACGCGTCCGACGACGAGCTCGATGCGCGGATCCGCGCGGCGAAGCAGACGCTCGGCGATCGCGTCGTCGTGCTCGGGCACTTCTACCAGCGCGAAGAGGTGGTGCGGCACGCCGATTACGTCGGCGACTCGTTCCAGCTCGCCAATGCGGCCCTCGAGCACCCCGAGGCCGAAGCGATCGTCTTCTGCGGCGTGCACTTCATGGCGGAGACCGCCGACCTGCTGTCGACGTCCGAGCAGGCCGTCATCCTGCCGAACCTCGCCGCCGGGTGCTCGATGGCCGACATGGCCGACATCGACCAGGTGGAGGAGTGCTGGGAACAGCTCGAAGACGTGCTCGGCGACCTCGACACCCCGGATGCCGAGGGCCTGGTTCCCGTCATCCCGGTGACGTACATGAACTCCTCCGCCGCCATCAAGGGATTCGTCGGGCGGCACGGCGGCATCGTCTGCACCTCGTCGAACGCCCGCACGGTCCTCGAATGGGCGTTCGCGCGCGGGCGCCGCGTGCTGTTCTTCCCCGACCAGCACCTGGGCCGGAACACCGCCAAGGCGATGGGCGTGCCCCTCGAGCAGATGCCCATGTGGAACCCCCGCAAGCCGCTCGGCGGGTCGTCCGACGCGCAGATCGTCGACAGTCGCGTCATCCTGTGGCACGGGTTCTGCTCGGTGCACCGGCGCTTCACCGTCGACCAGATCGACAAGGCCCGCGCCGACCACCCCGGGGTGCGCGTGATCGTGCACCCCGAGTGTCCGATGGACGTGGTGGATGCCGCCGACGAGGCGGGGTCGACCGACCTGATCCGCAAGGCCATCGCCGCTGCGACCGAACCCACGACCTTCGCGATCGGCACCGAGATCAACCTCGTGCAGCGTCTCGCCGCGCAGTACCCGCAGCACGAGATCTTCTGCCTCGATCCCGTCGTCTGCCCCTGCTCGACGATGTACCGCATCCACCCCGGCTACCTCGCCTGGGTGCTGGAGTCGCTCGTCGCGGGTGAGGTCGTCAACCGCATCACGGTCCCCGCCGACGTCGCCGACCCCGCCACCGTCGCCCTGGAGCGTATGCTCGCGGCCAAGCCCAGCGGTGCCGTGAAATGACCACCGTCGTCGTGGTGGGCAGCGGCATCGCCGGCCTCACGGCGGCGCTGCACGCGGCCGAGAACGGATGCCAGGTCACGGTCGTGACCAAGGGGTCCCTGTCGGACACCAATACGCGTTGGGCGCAGGGTGGTGTCGCCGCCGTGACCGACCCCGGCGACAGCGTCGCCTCCCACGCGGCCGACACGCTCACCGCCGGCGCGGGACTGAACGACCCGACCGCGGTAGACGTGCTGGTCGGCGAGGGCCCGGAGCGCATCGCCGAGCTCGTCGCGCGCGGCGTCGACTTCGACCGCACGCTCGGCGGCGACTTCGCCCGAGGGCTGGAGGCCGCGCACGCCGTGCCGCGCGTGCTGCACGCCGGTGGAGACGCGACCGGCGCCGGGATCCAAACGGCGCTGGGCGCCGCCGTACGCTCCGCCGGGCTGACCGTGCGCGAGAACGCGCTGCTCTGCGACCTCGTGCGCGACGGCGGCCGGGTCGTGGGCGTCGAGCTCGACGGCGGCGAGCGCATCGAGGCCGACGCGGTGATCCTCGCGACGGGCGGCGCGGGCCAGCTCTACGCGCACACCACCAACCCTCTCGGCGCGACCGGCGACGGAATAGCGGCCGCCCTGCGCGCGGGGGCCGAGGTCGCCGACCTCGAGTTCGTGCAGTTCCACCCCACCGCCCTCGCCGCGGGCGCGCCCTTCCTCGTCTCCGAGGCCGTGCGCGGGGAGGGCGCGACCCTCATCGACGATGCCGGACGCCGCTTCTGCTTCGACGCCCACCCCGACGGCGAGCTCGCGCCGCGCGATGTCGTCGCCCGTGCGAACGCCCGCGCGATGGCCGCCCAGAACGGTCGCCCCGTGCGTCTGGATGCCACGGCGCTGGGAGCCGAGCTTCTCGCCCAGCGCTTCCCCACCATCGACGCCGCCGTGCGCGAGCGCGGTCTCGACTGGGCGCTCGAGCCGATCCCGGTCACGCCGGCGGCGCATTACCTGATGGGCGGGGTCGTGACCGACCTCGACGGGCGCACCACCGTGCCGGGCCTGTACGCCGTGGGCGAGACCGCCCGCACGGGCGTGCACGGCGCCAACCGCCTGGCATCCAACTCCCTCCTGGAGGGGGCGGTGTTCGGGGCGCGCGCCGGGGATGCCGCAGCGCGCGGGGGCGACTGGCCCGTCGCCGCCGCATCGACCGCGGCACCGAGGGCGGCCGCCGCGATCGACGCGCCGCCGTTCTCCCGCGCGGCCCTCCAACGGCTGATGTGGGCCGACGCCGGCCTTGTGCGCGATGCCACCGGGCTCGATCGCGCAGCAGCAATGCTCGCCGCCTGGAGCGCCGACACCTCACCCCGCTCGATCGAAGACGCGAACCTGCTCCTCGTCGCGCGCCACGTCGTCTCCGCCGCCCGCGCGCGTACGGTGTCGGTCGGCGCGCATTACCGCTCGGACGCCGACGCCGAGGGCGCGCCCGTCGTTCCGGCATCCACCGCCCCGACCCAGGAGGTCCTCGCATGTTGACTCGAGCCGTCATCGACCGCGTCGTCTCCGCCGCCCTGGAGGAGGACGCACCCTGGGGGGACCTCACCAGCGAGACCCTCATCCCGGGCGACGCGGGTGCCCGAGCGGCGCTCGTGGCCCGCGTGGAGGGGGTCTTCAGCGGGGCAGCTGTCTTCGCCGCAGCCTTCACGCTCACCGATCCGTCGATCGTGGTCGAACAGCTCGTCGCCGACGGGGCGCCGTTCGCTCCGGGAGAGACGCTCGCCGTGGTCGCCGGTCCCGCTCGCGCGGTGCTGACCGCCGAGCGGATCGGTCTCAACTTCGTGCAGCGCATGTCGGGGATCGCGACGCTGACCAGCCGGTACGTGGCCGAGGTCGCGCACACGGGCGCCCGCATCGTCGACACGCGCAAGACCACCCCCGGCCTGCGCGCGATCGAACGACAGGCGGTCCGCGACGGCGGCGGGCACAACCACCGGTTCTCGCTCTCGGATGCCGTGATGGCCAAGGACAATCACCTCGCCGTGCTGACGGCGACAGGGCTCTCGGTCACGCAGGCGCTCGAGAGCGCGATCGCCCGGCTCCCGCACACGACACACGTCGAGGTCGAGGTCGACCGCCTCGACCAGATCGACGCGGTGCTCGCTGCCGGTGTCGGCACGATCATGCTCGACAACTTCTCGCTCGACGACCTGCGGGTCGGGGTCGCCCGCATCGCGGGAGCTGCGCAGGTCGAGGCGTCGGGTGGAGTGACCCTCGAGACCGTCCGCGCGATCGCCGAGACCGGCGTCGACGTGATCTCGGTCGGAGCCCTCACGCACTCCGCGCCCTCGCTCGATCTGGGCCTCGACATCCGCATCGAGACGACGTGACGCTCTACCTCGACAACGCCGCCACCACCCCCGTGCGGCCCGAGGTGCTCGAAGCCATGGCGCCCTACCTCGAACGGTACTTCGGCAACCCGTCGAGCCACCACGAGGTCGGCGAGGCCGCGGCATCCGCCCTCGACGACGCACGCGCGCGGGTGGCACGGGTGCTCGGCATGCGCGCGGGCGACGTGATGTTCACGTCCGGCGGAACCGAGTCGAACAATGCCGCCATCAAGGGGCTGGTCCTCGGCTCGGGCAAGACCCATCTGGTGACCACGGCCATCGAACACGAGTCCGTGCTCGCCTCGGCCGACTACCTCGCGCGCCTGCACGGCGTCGAGGTCACCTACGCCCCGGTCGATTCGACCGGCACCCTGACTCCCGCCGCACTCGCCGATTCCGTGCGTGCCGAGACGGCGCTCGTCAGCATCGGGTACGCCAACAACGAGGTGGGCACGGTGCAGGATGCCGCCGCCCTCGCGGCCGTGGCGCACGAGCACGGCGTCCCCCTCCACCTCGACGCCGTGCAGGCGGCGGGGTGGCTCCCGCTCGCGGGACGGGGGGCGGATGCCGTCACCGTGGCCGGACACAAGATCGGCGCCCCCAAGGGGACGGGCATCTTGGCCGTTCGCGGACGGTTGCCGTTCGAGCCCCTGCTGCACGGGGGTGGGCAGGAGCGCGGACGCCGCGCGGGCACCCCGGACGTCGCCGGCGCGGTGGGGATCGCCCGCGCCCTGGAACTGGCCGAGGCGGAGCGCGCTGACGACACCGCACGCGCGTCGCTCCTGCGCGACGCATTCGTCGCGCGGGTGCTCGCGGGCGTGCCCGGCGCGCGGCTGACCGGGCACCCGTCGCAGCGACTGCCGGGCACGGCGAGCTTCGTCTTCCCCGGTATCAACGGCGAGACAGTGCTGCTCGAACTCGAACGCCGTGGCATCGTCTCGTCCAGCGGATCCGCGTGCGCCGCGGGCAGCGATGAGGCATCCCACGTCCTCCTGGCGCTGGGCATCGCCCCCGACGACGCACGCACCGCCGTACGCTTCACGTTGCCGCACCGGTTCACGGCATCCCTCGATGCGGTCGCCGATACGGTAGTCGAGGCTGTTTCCGCCGTAGGATCGCGCGGGTGAGTTCCCGCGCGGTCACCGTCATCGTCCCCGGCTTCGATGTCGCCGAGTACGCGGAGGAGGCGTTGGACTCGCTGCGCGCGCAGACGCATGCCGACTGGACCGCCGTGCTGGTCGACGACGGCTCCACGGACGACACCACCCGCATCTTCGCCGACGCGGCGGCCGCCGACCCCCGGTTCCGCTTCACCCGTCACGACGCGCAACGCGGTCTCGGGGCGGCCCGCAACACCGGTCTCGCCCTCGTGGAGACCCCCTACACCGCGTTCCTCGACGCCGACGATGTCATGCGCCCTGACGCGCTGACGCGCCTCACCGACACCCTCGACCGCACGGGCAGCGACTTCGTCGTGGGCGGGTACGTCCGCCTCCGACCGGATGCCGACGGACCCGGCTACACCGCGGGCGAGGTGCAGCCGTGGGTCACCGCCGCCATCGATCCGGCACGGGAGCGGACCACGCTCGCGGCGCACCCCGCGGCATCCGGGAACATCGTCGCGTGGTCGAAGGCGAGCCGGACCGACTTCTGGCGCACGCACGAGCTCCGCTTCCCCGAGGGGCGCTACTACGAGGACCAGGTTCTCGCTCAGCGCATGTACACGCTCGCCGCGACCTTCGACGTGATCCCGGTCGTGGCCGTCGAGTGGCGGCAGCGTCGCGATGGCGGCTCGATCACCCAGCGACTCGGCGAGCTCGACGTGCTGCGCGACTACCTCGACGCGCTCGGTGAGGGCATCGCCGTTCTACGCGCGGCCGGGGCCGAGGCGGCGGTCCGGGAGCGTGCGGCACTGATCCGCACCCTCGACCTACCGCCGCTGTGGCGTGTCGCCGAGACCCACCCCGACGCCGCGTACCGCGTCGCGCTCGAGGCGTTCGTGGAGACGCTGCCGGCGTGAGCCGGCGGCAGGGGCGCCTACACGCGCGGAGGCGCGCTCAGGCGGGCGGGGCGTCGGCGCGGCGCCCGGGGAGGGCGGCGCGCGTCAGCCCCGCGGCGTCGAACTGCTCTTCGGCGAGCACGACCGAGGCCGCGAGCTGCTCGGCGGCGAGGCTGGAGTAGAGCCCCCCGGCGGCGAGCAGTTCCGCGTGGGTCCCCGATTCGACGATGCGCCCGGCATCCACCACGTGGATGCGGTCGGCGCCGATCACGGTCGACAGTCGATGCGCGATCGACAGGGTCGTCCGTCCGTGCGACGCGGTCTCGAGCGCCTCCTGCACGATGCGCTCCGACACCGTGTCGAGGGCGCTGGTGGCCTCGTCGAGCAGAAGGACCGGTGGGTCTTTCAGCAGCACGCGCGCGATGGCGATGCGCTGCTTCTCGCCGCCGGAGAGGCGGTACCCGCGCTCGCCCACCATGGTGTCGTACCCGGCTTCGAAGCCGGCGATCACGTGGTGGATATTGGCCGCACGGCAGGCGGCCTCGATCTCATCATCGGTGGCGTCCGGCCGCGCATAGCGGAGGTTCTCGCGCACGGTGGCGTGGAACAGGTAGGTCTCCTGCGAGACGATGCCGATCTCGTCGATGATCGACGCGCGGTCGAGGTGGCGCACGTCGGCGCCCGAGAACATGACCGCTCCGCCCGTCGCCTCGTACATGCGCGGCGTCAGGTAGAGGATCGTCGTCTTGCCCGCCCCCGAGGGCCCGACGAACGCCACGTGCTGCCCGGGCTCGACGGTGAACGAGACGCCGTCGAGGGTGGGGCGAGCCTGAGCGGAGGCGTCGGGGTAGCGGAACTCGACGTCGCGGAACTCGATCCGCCCGAGCGGGCCGGGCGCCGCCGAGACGTGCAGCGCATCGGGCACGTCGACGATCGCCGGTCGGAGGTCGAGGTACTCGAAGATGCGGGCGAACAGGGCTGACGAGGTCTGCAGGTCGAGAGCGACCCGCATCAGCCCCATGAGCGGCATCAGCAGCCGCGCCTGCACCGTGGTGAAGGCCACGATCGTGCCCGCCGTGATCGCTCCCGCGCCACCGCCGATGAGGTAGCCCGAGACGAGGTAGATGATCGCCGGCACGCTCGACATGATGACCTGCACGACGGCGAAGAACCCCTGGCCGCTCATCGCCCGGCGCACCTGCAGGTGGACCTGGTTGTCGTTTTCGGCGTCGAAGCGCGCGGACTCCGTGCGCTGGCGGTTGAACGACTTCGACAGCAGGATGCCGGAGACGCTCAGCGTCTCCTGCGTGATCGCGGACAGTTCGGACAGCGACTCCTGCGTCTCACCGGCGATGCGGGCCCGCACCTGTCCGACACGGCGCTGCACGAAGATCAGGAACGGCATGAGCGCAACCGCGATGAGGGTCAACCGCCAGTCGATGAGGATCATCGCCACGAGCGATGCGATCACGGTGACGGCATTGCCGAGAATGCTCGTGACCGTGTTGGTCAGCACCCCCGAGACGCCGCCGACGTCGTTCTGCAGGCGCGATTGGATGACGCCCGTCTTCGTGCGGGTGAAGAAGCCCAGTTCCATCGCCTGCAGGTGGTCGAAAAGACGCGTGCGCAGATCACCGGTGACCCTGTTGCCGACGGTGGCGGTCAGCCAGGTCTGCCCGACGTTGAGCGCCGCCGAGAAGAGGAACAGCACGATCATGACGCTGACGAGCGCCGCCAGCAGCTGCAGGTCGGGGCTCGATCCGTCGACCGGGAACAGGGCGTCGTCGAAGATCCGCTGCACGAGCAGGGGCGGGACCACCGCCACCGCGGCGCCCACCACCACGAGCAGAGCGGTGACGCCGATCCGCAGCCGGTAGGGGCGGAAAAGGGTGACGACGCGGCGGCCGAGGTCGGCGACGCGGGGCGCCTCGGCGTTGTGACGACGCTGAACCTCCGCGTCGACGCCGCGGAACATGCTTCCGCCCACTCCACCCGGGTTCATGCGGGCCAGCCTACGTCCGACCACCGACACCGGCTCCGCCCTGTGCCCATCGGAGGCGGCCGCTAGACTCAGGGCCTCGCCCTCGCGGTATCCCTCCCCCGGGTTTATCTCTCGACGTCGGAATATCTCCGCGTCCCGCGCCGTTACCGTTCGTCGCAGTCACGTCCGTGGCACCACGAAGCCCCCGTTCGAAATGGACCTCGTCATGGCCACCACCCACACCGTCTCCACCGCCCAGACGGGTACCGCCTCCGGCGTCACCGCCGAGCAGAGCCGGGTCATCTGGCTGCTGCTCACCGCGGCCTTCGTCGCGATCCTCAACGAGACGACGATGAACGTCGCCATCCCGTTCCTGATCCGCGACCTCGGTATCACCGCCGTCGCCGCGCAGTGGCTCACCACCGCGTTCATGCTGACGATGGCCGTCGTCATCCCGATCACCGGCTTCCTGCTGCAGCGCTTCACCACCCGGCAGGTCTTCGTCGCGGCGATGTCGCTGTTCTCGGCGGGAACCCTCGTCGCCTTCCTCGCCCCCGGGTTCGAGGTGCTCGTCGTGGCTCGCGTCATCCAGGCCTCCGGCACCGCGATCATGATGCCGCTGCTGATGACGACGATCATGACGATCGTCCCGCCCGCGCAGCGTGGCCGGATGATGGGCCGGGTGAGCATCGTGATGGCGCTCGCACCCGCCATCGGCCCGACCATGTCGGGCCTGGTCCTGCAGTCGCTCGGGTGGCACTGGATCTTCGGCATCGTGCTGCCGATCGCGCTCGTCGCCCTGTTCGTCGGCGCCCGGTGGATCCACAACCTCGGCGAGACGCGCAACGCGCCGATCGATATCACGAGCGTCATCCTCTCGGCCCTCGGCTTCGGTGGCCTCGTGTTCGGTCTCAGCCAGATCGGCGGCGGACACGGCGGAGACGCCGGCGCCGCCGAGGCCTCGGTCGTCACTCTGGTCGCCTCGCTGGCAGTGGGCGTCCTCGGACTGGCCGCCTTCGTCTGGCGCCAGGTGCGCCTGCAGCGCACCGACTCGGCGCTGCTCGACCTGCGCGTCTTCCGCTCGCGCAACTTCACCCTGTCGGTCGCGCAGCTCGGCGTGATGTCCCTGGCGTTCTTCGGCGCGATCACGCTCCTGCCGCTCTACCTGCAGACGGTGCTCGAGAAGACGCCGCTCGAGACCGGCCTCGCCGTGCTGCCCGGCTCGCTCGCCATGGGGCTCGCGGGTCCCGTCATCGGACGCATCTACGACCGGTTCGGCACGCAGATCCTTCTCGTCCCGGGCGCCATCATCGTCAGCGCGACCCTGTGGTTCTACACGACCCTCGGAACCGACACGTCGTTCGCGCTGCTCATCGTGGTGCAGACGGTCATGATGCTCGGCCTCGCGCTGTCGTTCACGCCGCTCTTCACGGCGTCCCTCGGCTCGCTGGAGCCGCGGTTCTACTCATACGGCTCCGCTGTCGTCGGCACGGTTCAGCAGGTTGCGGGCGCCGCGGGTATCGCGTTGCTCGTGACGATCATGTCGTCGGTATCGGCTGCCGCGGGGACGGGTCTCGAGGCGGATGCCGCCGGCACGCGAGCAGCCTTCCTGGTCGCGGCCATCATCTCGGTTCCGCTTGTGATCGGCGCGTTCCTCATACGCAAGCCCGCCGATCAGCTCGACGGCCCCACACCTATCGCGCACTGACGAGCGCTCGGCCGACGGGAGATCGCAACTCCGACCTTCCGAATGCCGCGATGCCCCGCCTCACAAAGAGCGGGGGATGCCGGCGGGACCCCGGCTCCGAACGGCGTAGGACCCGGCTCGCAACGGCGCAAAAACAACAGAAGACCCCGCTCACAACGGCGCTACGGACGCCGCGAAGCCCCTGCTCAGAGCGAGCAGGAACCGCCGCCGCAGCACTGCGATGCGGGCCGCGCGGCGTCATCCGCCTCCTCGGAAGAGGCACTCAGCAGCGTGATGAGCGGCTTTTCGGCGGGCTTCGTGTCAGACGTCGTGTCACCAGACATGCGCCCCATGCTACGCCCGTGTGTGGCCGGCCGGGCCGCGCCGGTGATTCGACTGGCCGGCCAGGCCCAGCGAGTACCCGTGATTCGGAAATACTCCCCCGCACCGGTGTCCGCAACCCCCGGGCCCGGTCCGGCGGGCCTTTCTAGCGTGGTGGTGACCCCTGACAGAGAAAGAGAGAGTCGACCCATGACCGATCTCAGCGGCAAGCGCATCGCCTTCCTGGCCACGGACGGATTCGAAGACAGCGAGCTCACCAGCCCGTGGGAGGCGGTGACCTCCGCTGGCGCTGTCGCCGTGCTCGTCTCGCCGAAGGACGGAACCATCAGCGGAGAGAAGGGTCACGAGCAGCAGGTCGACCTCGCCGTGTCCGGGGCATCGGCCGGAGACTTCGATGCCCTCGTCCTGCCCGGCGGCGTGCAGAACGCGGACGATATCCGCATCGTGAAGGATGCCGTGGCCTTCACCCGCGACTTCTTCGATCAGCACAAGCCGGTCGCCGTGATCTGCCACGGCGGGTGGATCCTTACCGAGGCCGACGTACTCGAGGGCCGCACGCTCACGAGTTACCCGACGCTGCAGACCGACCTGCGCAACGCCGGCGCGACCTGGGTCGACGAAGAGGTGCACGTCGACCAAGGCCTGGTGTCGAGCCGGAACCCCGACGACCTGCCCGCGTTCAACGCGAAGCTCGTCGAAGAGGTCGCCGAGGAAAAGCACGCGGGACAGACGGCCTGACCTCGTCATGGAATGCCCCGGGTCACGGCCCGGGGCATTCTTGTATGCATCGCGGGACCGGCCCCTCACTCCATCAGCCGTCCGCAGAAGTTCAGCGGTACGACGTCAGCGCGGAAGCCCGTTCCCGTCCTGACGACGCGCAGATCGCGGAGGTGATGCGCGCCGCCGCCCGCGTGCGATCCCCGCGCCGCCGCGACCCGCAGCCGCACGACCCTCGGCGATCAGCGCCGGGATGCGCCCGCCGCTCGGTCATCCCGGTGTCGCGTGGTCTGAGGTCTCGATCGGCGCCTGGCAGGCCGGGCACCACTGCCCTCCGCCCTTGGTCCCGGGGATGTCCTCGATGAGTCCCCCGCAATCGGGACACGGCTCCCCGGCACGCCCGTGCACGCGCATCGCCCGGACCTTCGCGGCCTTCTGCTCGGCGATCGGCACGCCGCGTCGCGCGATCACGGCCGCGGTCATGGTGTCGTGCAGCGCGCTCCACAATCGGGAGATCTCGTCATCCGACAGCGACGCGGCGTGGACCACCGGCGACAGCCGCGCCGCGAAGAGGATCTCGTCAGAGTAGGCGTTGCCGATCCCGGCGAGCGTCTCCTGCTCCTGCAGCAGGGCCTTGAGTTGCTTGCGACGACCACTGACGGCCTCCGCCAGCATGGCCCGTGAGTACGCGGGGTCGGCGGCATCCGGACCGAGCTTGGCGACCGAGGGGACATCGTCAGCGGCATCAGCCACGTGCAGCTGCACGGACAACCATTCCCCGGCGTCGGTGACACCGAGGACGCCGTCATCGAAGACGACCCGCGCGATGAGTGCTGCAACCGGCGGGAGTGCAGGCTCCGCCTCGACCTCAGGGGGATCCTCCCACGTCGCCCACCCGGCCCGCCCGAAGCCGAGCGACAGGTGAACGCCGTCGAGATCGAGGTCGATGTGCTTGCCGTGACGGGTCACCGCGGTGACCGCCCGCCCGATCAGTTCGTCGAGCGGCCGGGCACGGGTCTTCAGGGCCCGCCCCTCGACGAGCTCGACCTCAGTGACCGCGTGACCTGCGAGACGCGTACGCAGGAACGACGCGAGGGCCTCGGCCTCAGGAGCTTCGGGCACGCGCCGCGGCTCTCAGGCTCCGGCGTCCGGTGCCGCGGCGCCCGTCGGCGGCACGGTCGGCGCGGGATAGGTCGCCTTGTCGGTGGATGCCGTGGGCCGGCGAGCCGACTCCGCGAAGGCATCGGCCACCGCGCGACCCTGGATGATCTGCGTCAGGTCGATGCCGGTCGCCGCGCGCACGGCCTCGAACGAGGAGCGCAGGCCGGTGGCCGACTCGGTCGCGAGGTGGCTGCTGGCGCCGTCTCCGCCGAGCACGGTGATGTTGCCGACGCGGTCGTAGCCCTTCGCGAACTCCGCCATCATCGGCACGAGCGCCTCGAGCGCCCGCTGTGCGAGGAGAGCTTCCTGGTTGTGCGACAGGGCCTCGGCCTCGGCACGGATCGCCTCGGCACGTGCCTCACCGGCCAGGCGCACCGCCTGGGCGTCGGCCTCGGCACGCACGCGCACGGCGGCGGCTTCCTGCTGGGCGATCTCGGCGCGCGCCTGAGCCGCCTTGATCTGCGCGTACGACTCGGCGTCGGCGTCCTTCTGGCGCTGGTAGAGGTCGGCATCGGCGACGCGCGAGACCTCGGATTCGAGGCGGGCCTGGGTGTTCTGCGCCTCCTGCTGCAGGACGGCCTGTCGCCGCTCGGCGCGGGTCAGGGCCTCGGCCTGCTCGGCTTCGGCGTTGGCGCGGCCGACCTCGGCCTTGGCCGCGGCGCTGTTCTTGTCGAGCGCCGTCTGCTCGATGAGGTTGGCCTCGTCGGTGGCGATCTGGCGGGCGCGAATCTCGCGCACCGCGTTGATGCGGGCCACCTCGGCCTCACGCTTGACTCGCTCGACCTCCGTCGCACCGAGCGCCGAGATGTAGCCGTTGAGGTCGGTGATGCCCTGGATCTGGAACGAGTCCAGGATGAGGCCCTGCGACGAGAGATCCTGCTTGATTCCCTCAGCGATCTGGTCCGACAGTCGCTGGCGGTCACGCATGAGCTCTTCGACGGTCAGCGTCGCGACCACACCGCGAAGCGCACCCTCGAGCTGCTCCGTGGTGAACTGCTCGATCGCCTTGTCCTGCGAGGCGAAGCGCTCTGCCGCGCGACGTACGGACTCGGGGTCCGAACCGATCTTGACCAGTGCCACACCGCTCACGTTCACCGTGACGCCCGTCGATGACTGCGCTGTCGGCTCCATCTTGATCTGGCGGGCTCGCAGCGAGATCATCTCGCCGCGCTGCGTCAGCGGATTGACGATCGCTCCGCCGCCGGTGATCACCGTGATGCGCGAGGAGTTGCCGTCGGAGCTCTTCTGCCGCTTACCGACGATGACCAGGGCCTCGTCGGCCTTCGCGACGCGATACCAGCCGCGGACGACCAGGGCGAGCACGGCCATGACGACCACCGCGATCACCACGACGATGGCCACGATGATTCCGACGGCTCCCAATGCGGCGAGTTCCATGCTTCTCCTTCGACGGGCGCAGCCGAGGCGGCGCGGGGAATTCCTTCCAACCTAACGGGGGGTCATACGGCTCTGTCCACCCGTTGCGCGCACGATCGGCATCCGTCGGGGTGGGGAGGAGCGTACCGTTGAGGCAGAGGCGGCCCGAACCGCCGAAGAAGGGTCCCCCACATGAAGATCGTCTCGTCGCAAGACTGGCGCGATGCCATCCGCTTCGATGCCCCTGTCCTGGTCGCCGACGTCGTGCCGGGCGAAGCCACCCGGTGCGTCGCCTGCGGCACCGACGGCCCGCTCTACGAGCGGACCGAGCTGTGGGCGGTAAAGCATCGTCACCCCAAGCACCACGACGGGTTCGTGCGTTTCTACTGCGAGGCGCACAAGCCGGCCGCACCTCCTCCGCCGCCCGTTGCGCCGGTCGTGACCGCCCGCGCCCGGGCCGCCGCCGCTCCGCGCGCCGAGCGTCGCAACACGATCCCGAAGCCCACGCCGATCACCGACCGCCCGACGCGCGCGATGTGCCCCGACTGCTTCGTCGAGGTGTCCGTGGGCGGCGACTGCGGAATGTGCGGCGCGCAAGTCGTCTGACGCGACGCCCACGATGAACCGCCCCGGGATTCACCCGGGGCGGTTCGTCGTTCTCAAAGGGTCAGCGAGCCGAGATCGTCCACCCCGCGTCGTGCGACGCGCCGGGGTCGAGGGACACCACGCCGGTGTCGAAGTCGTAGGCGTCGTCGTTGAACGCGTCGGGTGCGCAGGTCATGGGCTCCACCGCGAGGCCCGCACGGTGTCCGGGCGTGCCGGGTCCGGTCGGGAGGTCAGCGGTGTGGATCTGCACCCACGGGCAGTCCCCCGCCCAGCTCATCGTCACGCCCGAGCCCGAGGGATCGGTGACGACCACGGTCGCCCTGCCCGCGGCATCCCGGATCAGGCCGGTGTAGGCGTGGTCGATCTCGACGGCACCGAGGACGCGCTCCGCGCGGAAGTCGAAGCGCTCGGCCTCGACGGTCACGGATGCCAGCGCCACCGGCGACAGCCGGTCCGGGGTCACTTCGAGCACGGTGTCGGCCGGGAGGGTCAGGCTCCACTCGTCCAGGGCCGCGGGACCGGCGACGAGGTACGGGTGCGGTCCGGTCCCCCACGGTGCCGGTGTGTCCGACAGGTTCGTCGCGCGGACCGTCTGCGTGAGGCCGTCGGCGTCCAGGCGGTACGTCGTCGAGACCACCAACCACCACGGGTAACCCGCCTGAGCGGGCACCGTCGCGGTCAGGGTCACCGCGTCGTCCGAGGCATCCGAGATGTTCCAGTCCGTCCACGACAGAAGCCCGTGCAGAGCATGACCGCGGTTCGGTTCGGTCACGGGCAGCTGATGTTCGACCCCGTCGAAACGGTGGATGCCGTCCACTACGCGGTTCGGCCAGGGAGCCAGCGTCGTGCCCCGGTAGGCGGGACGCAACTCGTCGGCGTCGAACGGGACGACGAGATCGCGCCCCTCGTGGGTCAAGGATCGGAGAGAGGCCCCGACGCTCGCAATGGCGGCTTCGTAGCCGTGGGCGCGAAGAACGACGGGAGTGCCCGAGACCAACGTGGGGGTCTCGGTGGGAACGGCAGCGGTCATGTCGCCATTATCGCGGTCGTGGCGCCGTGGGCGCGGCACCCGGGCCGCTGCGTCGGCCACTCCGCCCGCCAGCGACGACGAATGCCCCGACCGCGGACGGTCGGGGCATTCGGGGAGGGCGACTTACTTGAAGGCGTCCTTGACGTTCTCGCCGGCCTTCTTGACGTTGGCCTTGCTCTGGTCGTTCTGACCCTCGGCTTCGAGACGCTCGTTGTCGGTTGCCTTGCCGAAGGCTTCCTTCGCCTTGCCGGCGATGTCTTCAGCGGCGTTCTTGATCTTGTCGTCGAGTCCCATGGCGGCTCCTCCCGTGTGGTCTTCGGGTATTTCCCGATGACGATCACGCTAGATCGCCCCCCCGCGTGATCTGGGGGGCTTGAAATTCGTCTCGGCGTGAGGCAATGCCTCGGGTTAGGTTCGACAGGTGCCCGTTACTCCTTTCCGTCGGTTTCGCCGCTCCGGGGCCGCGACATGAGCACTCTCGCCGATTTCCACGACCTCCTCGACGACGCACCCCGCGAACCCCAGAGCAACGGCCGCGCCGGGCGCATCGCGCTCATCGTGTTCCTCGTCGTCACGTTCCTGGTGCTGGGCGGCAGTGGCGGGTACGTGTGGTGGGCCTCTTCCGCCGCCCTTCCCGCGCCGATCGTCACCTCGCAGGCGCCTGCCGTGGCGGCGGGGCCGGCGGCATCCCTCGCCCTTCCGTCCGGCGGACAGATGCTGATGAGCGTCGAAGGCGGCGAGACCTATCTGGGACCGGATGCCGCGGGCGCGTTCGCCTCGTCGGGTGGAAACGATCCTCGGCCCATCGCGAGCATCGCCAAGCTGATCACCGCGCTCGTCATCCTCGACGCCCACCCGCTGGACGGCCCGGACGACGCGGGGCCCACGATCGCCTTCACCGAAGCCGACACGGACCTCTACGACCAGTTCTACGTTCAGGACGCGGTCATCGCGAAGATGCCCGACGGGCTCACCCTGTCACTGCACGACTCGCTCGCGACCATGCTGCTGCCCTCGGCGGCGAACTACGCCGTCGCCAACGCCCGCTGGGCCTTCGGCTCCGAGAGCGCATACGCGCAGGCGGCACGGACCTGGCTGAGCGCGAACGGCCTCAACGACACGCGGATCGTGGATGCCACGGGCCTCGACGACCGCAACACGAGCACGCCGAACGATCTCGTCGCGCTCGGCCGGATCGCCGCCGGCAACCCCGTCGTCGCCCGCCTGGCCGCCACCGAGTGGATCACCGTCGAGGGGCCCGGGTACGTCACGAACACGAACGACCTGCTCGGAACGCTCGGGATCACCGGAATGAAGACGGGCAACCTCGGTGACGGCACCTTCAACCTGCTCTTCACCTCCACGCTCGACGTCGGCGTGGGCGGACCACTGAACATCACCGGAGTGCGGCTCGGCGGCGAGACGCACGACAGCACCGACGACGACGTCGTGCGCCTGCTGCAGAGCCTGCAGGACGGTTTCCACGACCTGAGCCTCGGAACCGTCGGCGACGACGTCGGCACGATCTCGACGCCCTGGGGATCCGAGGCGTCCCTCGTGCTGACGCGAACCGCGGCACTGCGCACCTGGTCCGACACCCCCGTCGCGGTGAACCTCGACACCGTCACGCCGCAGAACTACGCCGATGGGGAGGTCGTGGGCACCGTGACCTGGACCGCTGGCCCCGAGACGACGTCGTCCGACGTGAAGATCAAGGGCGCGATCGCCGAACCCACCCTGTGGTGGCGCCTGACCCACCCGACCGAGCTGGGCTGACGCGCGTCCGCCGTCGGCATCCACCGATCACACCGCGGGGAGCTCCGCGTGCGCGACGACGACGTCGGTCGTGTCACGCAGTTCCATCCGCGCGGCGTCCCCGCGCAGGACGGCGGCATTCATACGGCAGACGATGGGCACGTCCGAGCCGAGCACCTCGCCCGCCGTGAACTCGGCGCCGTCGACCCCGACGAAGACGAGTTCGTACGTCGCTCCGACGTCGAGCCCCGAGGCCTCGAGGTAAGCCTCGGTGCCCCAGGTGTGAGCCACTACCTCCGCCGTCACGTCGACTCCGAGGGCGTCGTCGCTCACCGCGATCTGTTCCACGGCACCGAGAGTCCCCGGGGGGCCCGAGGGCACAGGCGAGCCGAGCATGCCCGCACCGCCCGCACCGACCACCACACCCGTGGCGAGGCAGGCCGCGGCGACGACCGGCGTCACCCATCGGCGACGGCGAGTCGCGATCGGAACGACGGGCGGCGGATCGACCACGCTCGGGGCGCGGCGGTCGACGGATGCCTCGATCCGGGCGAACAGGTCACTGGTGTCGCGGGGAGCCGTCCATCCGAGATCCCCCTGACGCAGTCGCCCGGCGACCTCCTCGAGCGCGATGTACTCCTCCGCACGCGCGGGGTCGGAGCGCCGGATGTCGTCGAGCTCAGCTTCCTCCGCGGTGGTGAGCTCGCCCGCCAGGGCGGCGGCGACAAGTTCGGCCCAGCGGTCATCGGGAGTGCGCATCGGGCGCCTCCATTTCTTCGAGGTGCGCTCGGAGAGCGCGGAGTGCGTGGAACGTGCGGGTGCGCCAGGTCGCGACGGGGACGCCCGTGGCGTCCGAGAGCTCCTGGTAGCTGCGGCCGTGCAGGTGGATCGCGACGACGGCGCTACGGTGCGCCTCGGTGAGGACCGACAGCGCTTCGAGCATCTGCAGACGCTCGAGCGGTTCGATGGCCTCTGCCGCTCGACTCTCGAGCTCGGCGTTGTCGCCGATGAGGGGCAGCCGGGCGCGTGTACGCAGCGCGTCGACGACGACATTGCGCGCGATCGAGAACAGCCAGGTTCGTTCGGATGCCGTGCGGGGATCGAAACGATCGCGCGCCCGCCACGCGCGCAGGAACGTCTCCTGCACGCAGTCTTCGGCGAGAGGGCGGTCGCGGAGGGCGTTGACCGCGTATCCCAGGAGGGCGGTGCCGTTGTCGTCGAACGCACGACGGAGGTCGAACCCGGCCTCGGCGCTCGGTCCGCGAGACGCGCGCATCCGCATCTCCCTGCTTTGGCCGGTGGACCCCGTCACGTGCGTCGTCCTCTCCGAGGGTAACCGTCGTGGTCGACGGTCTGAGGGGGTGTACGTCCCCGACGGCGCCGGCGTTCACCGTCGAAGAAATTCGTGTGGATGTGAACGCACGCCCCCTCGCGGTCGTACACACCCCCAACCGGACGTTCCGCGTCCCGATCGAAAGGCACGACGATGACGAAGAAGACGTACGCCCGCCCACTGACGATCGGCGCTCTGGCCGGTGTCGCCCTGTTGACCGTCGGACTCCCCGCTCACGCCGACACGGAAGTGGCCGAGCCCTCGGAGTTCACGAGCGCGTTCACGGTCATGGCGACACCGGACCAGGTGATCAACAACGACGGTGTCGCGACCCCCGGCCAGAGCGGCGCCACCGGGACGTTCACGTTCCGCATCAATTCAGACCAGGAGATCATCTGCTACGACATCCGCCTCGAGGGTGTCACCGGCGATTACCAGAGCCCCGCGAAGACGGCGACGCACATCCACCAGGCGGCCGCGGGTCAGCCCGGACCGCCGCGCATCGCCTTCCCCAACCCGGCGCCGGTCGGAGACGGTCCTCGTACCTCCTCGGGCTGCCTGCAGGGACCCTTCACCACCGGCGTCGTCGCCAACGGCTCCGACACCGGCACCGGGTTCTCGCTGAAGCAGATCGAGGCGAACCCCGCCGGCTTCACCGGCGACTCCCACACCGTCGACTTCGCCGCCGGGGTCGTCCGCGGCCAGCTGACGTCCATCCCCGTCGGGGGCGTCGACACCGGCGCCGGTGGAGCAGCCGACTCGAGCGCGAACGCGTGGGGTTTCGCCGCGGCAGCAGGCGGTCTCGGGCTCGTGGCTGCGGGGGCCGTCGCGGTCCAGCGTCGCCGCGCGACCACGGCGAAGTGATCGAGGCGCGCCGCGGTGTGTCGCGACGGTCCCCCGGGGGATGGTCGCGGCGCACCGCGTGCGTGCTCGCGATCGGAGCGCTCTTGACCGCCGTGGGCTGTAGCTCGATGCCCGCGGGTCCCGAGGCGGCACCGGTCACGGGCCCGGGAAATGACACGAACTCGGCGCCGGTCGTCAGCACAACCCCGCCCCCGACCGCGAGTCCGGCCGCGCCCCCCGTGATGCCGATCCCGTCGATCCCGGCATCCGATCCCGTGCGCGTCGTCATCCCCGCGCTCGGACTCGACGAGCCGCTGATCGACCTGGGCCTCGCGGCCGACGGGGCGATGGAGGTTCCGGCCGACTACGACGAGGTCGGGTGGTTCACCGGCGGCGGACGCCCCGGCAGCAACGGACCCACGGTGATCGCGGCCCACGTCGACTCCCCCACCGGTCCGGCCGTCTTCCAGGCGCTCAGCGATCTCGCCGCGGGTGATCCCGTCGAGGTGCAGGACGCAGACGGGCGGACGCACGCCTACCGCGTCACGGAAGCGGCCGACTATCCGAAGTCGGCCTTCCCCACCGCCCGCGTGTTCGGGGCGTCGCCGCGGGACGAGCTGCGTCTCATCACGTGCGGCGGCATCTTCGACCGCGACGCCGGCTCGTACGTCGACAACCGCGTGGTGTACGCCGAGCGGGTCTGACGACGGGTGGGGCGGCGCCAGCTGCTCGTACGACGATCCGCGAACGGTGAGTGCCGTCGGCGCGCGATCTGACGCAGCCGGCTCGTGATCGCGAGCCGCGGGAGCAGCAGCCGCGGCTCCAGCTCGCCACTGGTACCATTTCTGGTACAAGCGAGAGGATTCGGATGGCCATCACCACGAGCGAAGCGCGGCGCGATCTGTTCGGGCTGATCGAACGAGTGAACCTCGATCACTCGGAGATCGAGATCACCTCGAAGCGCGGCTCCGCCGTCATCATGTCGAAAGACGAGTACGACTCTCTCGTCGAGACGAGCTACCTGCTCCGCTCACCTGAGAACGCGCGTCGCCTGCTCAACGCTTTCCACAGTGCGCGCGAAGACGACGTCGAAGAACACGAGCTCATCGAACCGTGACCGACCGGATTCTCGCGTGGACGTCGGAGGCGTGGGACGACTACCTGTATTGGCAGACGCAAGACAAGAAGACGCTCCGACGAATCAATCAGTTGATCGCGGACATCCTCCGCGATGACCCCTTCGAGGGAATCGGCAAACCTGAGCCTCTGAAGCACGCTTTGGCCGGGGCGTGGTCACGCCGAATCGATGAGGCGAACCGTCTCGTGTACATCGTCGACGACCGGCGCGTGACGATCCTGCAGGCGCGGTACCACTACTGAGCGGTGAGGGAGCGTGACTCCTCCGTGACACCGCATCATGCGCCCGCGGGTTCGTTCAAGCGGTCACCGGCGCGAGACACCCGACTCGTCTTCCAATCCGCATCACGGACCTGACCGGCTCAGTTGTTGAAACGGAACTCAACTACGTCGCCGTCCTGCATGACGTAGTCCTTGCCCTCGAGGCGGGCCTTGCCCTTCGAGCGGGCCTCCGCCACCGAGCCGAGCTCGACGAGGTCGGCGAACGAGATGACCTCGGCCTTGATGAAGCCCTTCTCGAAGTCGGTGTGGATCACGCCGGCCGCCTGGGGGGCCTTCGCGCCCTGCGGGATCGTCCACGCGCGCGCTTCCTTCGGACCCGCGGTGAGGTACGTCTGAAGGCCGAGCGTGGCGAAGCCGATGCGGGCGAGCTGGTCCAGGCCCGACTCGTCCTGACCGGTGGAGGCCAGCAGTTCGGCGGCATCCTCGGGATCGAGGTCGATCAACTCGGACTCGATCTTGGCATCCAGGAACACGGCCTGCGCAGGGGCAACCAGCGCGGACAGCTCGTCCTTGCGCGCCGGATCGGTCAGCACAGCCTCGTCGACGTTGAACACGAAGATGAAGGGCTTGGAGGTGAGTAGTCCGAGCTCGCGGATCGCGCTGAGGTCGATACCGGATGCCGAGAGCAGCACGCCGCGCTGCAACGCATCCTGCGCAGCCTTCGCCACGTCGAGCACAGACGGGTCGAGCTTCTTGCCCTTGACCTCTTTCTCGTAACGCGTGATCGCCTTCTCGAGCGTCTGGAGGTCGGCGAGCTGGAGCTCGGCGTTGATGGTCTCCATGTCGCCGGCGGGGTTCACCTTGCCGTCGACGTGGACCACGTCATCGTCGGCGAATCCGCGGACGACCTGAGCAATGGCATCCGCCTCGCGGATGTTGGCGAGGAACTGGTTGCCGAGGCCCTCGCCCTCGCTCGCACCGCGCACGATGCCGGCGATGTCGACGAACGACACCGCAGCGGGCACGAGCCGCTCGCTGCCGAACACGTCCGCGAGCTGTTGAAGGCGCACATCGGGAAGGTTCACGACCCCGACATTGGGCTCGATGGTCGCGAACGGGTAGTTCGCCGCCAGCACCGAGTTCTTGGTCAGAGCGTTGAAGAGGGTCGACTTTCCCACGTTGGGAAGGCCGACGATTCCGATGGTAAGAGCCACGGGAGTCCAGGTTACCCGGCCTGCGCGTGCGCCATGGCGTCAGAGGCGCCGCGCGCGGAACGCATGGGTGATGTACGGCAGCGCCACCGACCCTGCGTCGGCGAGTTCGGGAACGGATGCCACCACCCCGTCGACCGCGGCCTCGATGCCCGCGCGCTTCTCAGGGCTGGCCGTGATGACGTCGCTGCGGGAGAGGACGAGGTCGCGCAGCTGCGGCAGGGTGATCCGGCGTTCCCACCGCCACTCGCCATGCTCCAACGCACCGAGAGGCTCTGCGACCCTCGGGCCCGTGGTCGCCAGGAGCACCTCCGCGTTGGAGCCGCCCATCGCCTCGGTGAGCCGTCGCACCCAGTCGACGCGGTCGTCGCGGATGTTCCAGATCAGCCCCAGAACGCCCCCGCTCCTCAGCACCCGTCCGACCTCGCGCGAAGCCCTCTCGACGTCGACCCAGTGCCAGGCCTGCCCCATGACCACCGCATCGAGACCGGCATCGGGCAACGGCAGGCGCTCCGCCGTTCCCGCGAACGTCGGCACGCCGCGCACGTTCTCACGCAGCGTCGCGAGCATGTCGGCATCCGGATCGACGGCCACCACATCTGCGCCGAGCTCGACGATGGTGCGGGTGAGCTTGCCCGTCCCCGCGCCGACGTCGGCAACACGGAGCGCACGTCCGGGCTCTCGCACGGGGTTGAGCAGCCACGCGACGGCCTCGGCGGGATACCCCGGTCGACCCGACTCGTAGGCGGACGCCGCCTGCCCGAACGACATCGACTTCTCGCGATCGGTCATGGGCCGACCCTATGCCGGCCCTCCGACACCGGCGCCTCTCTTCGCGCGTCTCCGTCCGGCCCGGCGTGGCTAGAGTCGGCACACCTCGGCCGCTCCCCGCCCAGCCCGGCCCGCCGCATCCTGGCGCAGTCCGGCGTCGCTCGGGCAAGCCGCGGCGGACACAACGCAGGAAACTCGACGGGCGCCGGGCGTCTCCGCGGCGCCTGAGCCCGGTGTGATGACGAATCTCCTGCGTTGTGTCCGATCGGGCCGCGTGGACATCACGCGACGCGGAGACAGGATGCCGCCGACCTCGGCGCGCCTCACCGCCACGACGCGACCTCGGGTGAGGGTGGATCCGTGGCACTGGACTTCACCGCGATCGACTTCGAAACGGCGAACTCCAGCGGCGCGTCCGCCTGCGCCGTCGGACTCGCCCGAGTGCGGAACGGCCGAGTCGTCGCCACCGCCGCGTGGTTGATCAAGCCACCGAGCGGGCACGACCACTTCGCGCCCATCAACGTCGGCATCCACGGTATCCAGCCCGCCCACGTCGTCGACGCGCCGTCGTGGAGCGAGCAGCTCACGCGCCTCACCGCCTTCGCCGGCGCCGACGTGCTCGTCGCGCACAACGCCGGCTTCGACATGTCGGTGCTGCGACGCGCGTGCGCCGTGACCGACGAGGTGTGCCCGCCCTACCGCTACCTCTGCAGCGTGCAGATGTCCCGCAAGACCTACGCGCTGGCGTCGTACCGCCTCCCGCTCGTCGCCGCCGAGGCCGGATGCTCTCCCTTCGCGCACCACGACGCACTCGCCGACGCCGTGGCGTGCGCGGAGATCACCATCGACTGCGCTCGTCGCGCCGGCGTCGACGACGTTCACGGACTCGCCGCACACCTCGGCGTGCGGATCTCGCAGATCGCGGCCGAGCAGGCCGAGCGCGCGGTCGCCTGAGCCGCGCCGGCGGCGTCTTTCCGGCGATGTCCGAGGTCTGGTGCATGCTGACCCCATGGATGCCATCGCCCTCCTCCTCGTGATCGTCGCTCTCGCCGTCGGTGTCGCCGCCGGGTGGTTCCTGGGATCGACACGGGCCGCGGCTCGGGCCGCGACGCACCAACAGGCGCTGGGGGCCCGGGTGGCCGCCGCCGAAGCCGCTCGGGCAGGCGTGCAGGCCCAGCTCGAGCACCAAGTGGCGCTTTATCGCGAGTCGATCAACCAGTCCCGTGCCGATCAGGCCGCGCGCGAGGAGCGCGAACGCCGCGAGCAGACCGTGCTTCGCGCGCTCGACCCCGTCCGCGACACGCTCGACGCGATGCAGCGCAAGGTCGACGGCCTCGAGCGCGAGCGCGTCGAGCAGTACTCGGCGCTGGGTGAGCAGCTGAGACTCTCGCGCGAGGCCGATGAGGCGCTCCGTGCGACCACCGAATCGCTCGCCTCAGCGATGCGTTCGGGCACGACACGCGGCGTGTGGGGCGAGACGCAACTGCGGCGCGTCGTCGAAGCGGCGGGGCTGACCCGCTACGTCGACTTCGATCTGCAGACCGCCATTTCCAGCGACGCCGGCGCGGGTCGCCCCGACATGGTCGTGCGCCTGCCGGGTGGCAAGGCTCTCGCCGTGGATGCCAAGGTCCCCCTCGACTCCTATTTACAGGCGAGCGCCATCGCCGTGACGGCGAACGGTGACGACGGAACCCGGCGTGCGGCGCTGATGACGAAGCATGCCCGCGCCGTGCGCGCCCACGTCGACGCGCTCGCCAAGAAGGCCTACTGGGCGGGCCTGACGAGGAGTCCCGAGTTCGTCGTCTGCTTCCTCCCGAGCGAGTCGCTGCTGGCATCCGCGCTCGACGAGGATCCGACGCTCCTCGATTACGCCTTCACGCGACGCGTCGCCCTCGCCTCACCCGTCAATCTCTGGGCGGTGCTCAAGACCGTCGCCTTCACGTGGACGCAGCAGGATGTGTCCGACGAGGCGCGCACCCTGTTCCGTCTCGGAAACGAGCTGTACGAGCGCGTCGGTGTCCTCGCAACCCACGCCAACGACCTCCGACGCGCGATCGAGAAGACGGTCGACAGTTACAACAAGTTCGCCGGTTCGCTCGAATCGCGCGTGCTCGTCTCGGCGCGGAAGTTCCCCGGCGTCGACGAGACGAAGCTCGAAGCGGTCGCCGCTCCGGCCGCCCTCGACGCAACGCCTCGACGGTGGACGGCACCCGAGATGCTGGCTGTCGACACGGATCGAGACGACGACTCCATCGAGCCCGTGAGGGTGAATACGTTTGCCGACGTCGGCGAGGTCCGGAGACGGGCGGGGCTTGACCCCGAGCACGGCGAAACGGGCCCTGGGTGACCGGTACCCGTCGCGCGTGGCGTCTGTCCTGCCCTGCGTGAATCTCCGTTCGCCGCGCACCCGGTGCAACCCGCCCGGTGAGGCGGTCGTCAGCGACGCGACCGAGCGACCGCCGCTAACGTCGAACGTTGACGCCCATCGACGACACGGCCGCAACGAACTGCCGCGAGTCTTCGGAGCCACCGACGAGGAACGTCTATCCGAGCCGATCGGTCGCGGATCGTCCCCGAGGCCCAGAGACTGTTCGATAGCTCAGGCGCCGCCGGGTACCCAGCTGAGCAGGCTGACAACGGCGGCCGAGACGCCGACGAAAGCGCCGACCATCCACCACGCGCTGACTTCGTGGCCCTCGGCACGGCGAACGCGCAGCAACACGTCAGGCCGGCGCGCCGGGTCGACGGCGCTGGCGATCACTGCATGAGCACCTGTCTGAGGTGCGGTCTGGTTCGTCGGAGCTGTAGTCACGGACGATCCCCCTTCGGGTCTCGGAAGAACACAGCGTCACCGTTGACACCTGTACCGATTGTGCCAGAGTCCTCCTGGGAGACCGGTCACGCTTGCGTCACGACACGCCCGGCTCTCGCCCGACGAGTGCGCGCGCGTCGCCCGAAGGTCAGCGCACGCACGCGGGCACCGGTTCCTCGCGCTCGCCCGAGCGACGAGCCGCGGCGCGTGTGCCTGACCGGCCGTCCGCCACGCGGGACCGCGGGCATCAGCTCGCCGCGCGGGCGTCCGACCGGCGGCCACGCGAGCACCGGGCGGCAGGTCGCTCCGCGACCCCGAGGCCTCACCTCGGTGCGCGCGACCGGATCACAGCCACTTCGACGTCAGGTGCTCCGAGGTGATGCGTCGCAGGGTGCCCGACGCCCCACGCAGCACGACGCTCTCGGTGTAGAGGAAGTCGCCCTCGCGACGAACACCCTGCACCAGCTGACCGTCGGTCACGCCCGTCGCGACGAAGATCGTGTTCTTGCCCTTGACCAGGCCATCGGCCTCGTACACTTCACCGTCGACCTGGAGTCCGGCATCCCGGCCCTTCTCCTTCTCGTCGTCGGTGCCCGGAGTGAGAACGCCCTGGATGTGGCCGCCGAGCGCCTTGATCGCACAGGCCGTCACGATGCCCTCGGGGCTCCCGCCGATACCCACGCACATGTCGGTGCGGGCGTTGTGGCGGGCCGCATTGATGCCACCGGCGACGTCACCGTCGCTCATGAGACGGGTGCCGGCACCGGCTTCGCGGATGTCGGCGATGAGCTTCTCGTGACGCGGGCGGTTCAGCACCGACACGACGATCTCGTCGACGGGCTTGCCGAGAGCCTTGGCGAGCAAGCGGATGTTCTCACCGATGGGAAGGCGGATGTCGACGATCCCGACCCCCGCCGGGCCCGTGACGAGCTTGTCCATGTAGAAGACGCTGGAGGCGTCGAGCATCGTGCCCTGGTCGGACACCGCGATGACCGACAACGCGTTCTGACGACCGGCGGCGGTCAGCGAGGTGCCGTCGATGGGATCGACGGCCACGTCGCACTGGGGCCCGCGGCCGCTTCCGACGCGCTCCCCGTTGTAGAGCATGGGCGCGTTGTCCTTCTCGCCCTCTCCGATGACGATCGTGCCGTCGAAGTTCACGGTGCTGAAGAAGGCGCGCATCGCGTCGACGGCCGCGCCGTCTGCGGCCTCCTTGTCACCGCGACCGATGAAGGGGACGGCGCGAATGGATGCCGCTTCCGTCGCTCTCACCAGCTCGAGTGCCAGGTTGCGGTCGGGATGCAGGGGACTCATGTCGGCAGTCAGGCTCACCATGGGGCCACTGTAGCCAGCAGGTCGGCGACAATCGCGGCTTTTGACGAGCTGCAGAGCGAAGGAATCCGTCTTTTTACCGAATCGGCAGAAGTACCCGGTTCCTGTCGACCTCGCACTGTCACGATCCGGCGGCTTCGCTAGGCTGACGTTGTCCCGACAACACCAAGGAGCACCTCCATGCCCGTCGCTTCCCCTGAGCAGTACGCCGACATGCTCGACCGCGCCAAGGCCGGCGGCTTCGCGTACCCCGCGATCAACGTCTCGAGCTCGCAGACCATCAACTCGGTGCTCCAGGGCCTGACCGAGGCCGGCTCCGACGGCATCCTCCAGGTCACGACCGGTGGCGCCGACTACTTCGCCGGCCAGACGGTCAAGGCTCGCGCCACCGGCGCCCTCGCCTTCGCCAAGTACGTCACCGAGGTCGCGAAGAACTATCCCGTAACGGTCGCCCTGCACACCGACCACTGCCCGAAGGACGCCCTGCCGGGCTTCGTCCTCCCGCTGCTCGAGGCCTCTGAAGAAGAGGTCAAGGCCGGTCGCAACCCCATCTTCCAGTCGCACATGTGGGACGGCTCGGCCGTTCCCCTCGACGAGAACATCGACATCGCAGCCGACCTCCTCCCCCGCCTGAACAACATCCACGCGATCCTCGAGATCGAGGTCGGCGTGGTCGGTGGCGAGGAAGACGGCGTGCAGCACGAGGGCTCGAACGACGCGCTCTACACGACGGTCGCCGATGTCTCGAAGGCCGTGGAACGCCTCGGCCTCGGCGAGAACGGCCGCTACATCTCGGCCCTCACCTTCGGCAACGTGCACGGCGTGTACAAGCCCGGTGGCGTCAAGCTCCGCCCCGAGCTGCTCGGCGAGATCCAGGAGGGCATCGCCGCCAAGTTCGGCACCGGTCCGAAGCCCCTCGACCTGGTGTTCCACGGCGGAAGCGGCTCGACCGATGCCGAGATCGCCCTCGCGGTTGCGAACGGCGTCGTCAAGATGAACATCGACACCGACACCCAGTACGCCTTCACGCGCTCGATCGCGGGCTACATGTTCTCGAACTACGAGGGCGTGCTGAAGCTCGACGGCGAGGTCGGCAACAAGAAGCAGTACGACCCCCGCGCCTGGGGCAAGGTCGCCGAGTCGGCCATGGCCGTCCGCGTGGTCGAGGCCACCAAGCAGCTCGGCTCGTACGGCCAGTCCCAGAGCTGACCCCGCTCGCTCGCACGAACGCCCCTGTCCTGAGACCGGGGCGTTCGTCGTTCCGGATACCGTGATCCCGAGCATTCGCCGTCATTGACCGCGGACGCCCACGCCGACGGACTAGCTCCGGTACATCTCCAAAATCGTGGGCGCATCCTGGGGCGACGACAGCACCTCGATGGCATCCCCCGCCCGCACCTCGCCGGCGCGGCGGACGCGCAGGTACGCGCCGAGTCGCCCCTCGTCGGAGAAGCGCTTGACCCAGCCCCGCGCGGCGGAGCCGCCGACCCAGCGCGCAAAGGTCGCGCACGGGGTGCGGGGCATCGTGACCTCGACCTCGACCGTGTCGCCGATGCGCCAGATCTCGCCGATGCGGGCCGCGTTGACGTCGAGGCCGTCGACGCGCAGGTTCTCCCCGAACCAGCCGGAGGGGAGCTCGCGCCCGAGCTCGCCCTCCCAGAATGCCGCGTCCTCTTGCGCGTAGGCGTACACCGCCTTGTCAGGTCCGCCGTGGTGTTCACGGCTCACCTGCACATCGGCGCGCACGCCGAGCCTGCCGATGCGGACGGGGCCCTCGAGCGGGCGTTTATCGATGGCGGTCACTCCGACCGACCCGGCATCCGGATGCAGGCTGTGCACAGCGCAGATCGCGACGAGATAAGGCATGCGACGATGCTAGAGCGTCGGATTCCCTGCCGACCCTCAGCCTCACGGCGAATCGAACGTGCGCCGCATCACCACACGATCGCCGTCGACCGTGCGGATCTCCACCGCGTCGATGTCTGCCGTCGAGAGGTCGGTACCGGCGCTCAGCTCGGTCGTCGATCCGGGACCGGCGCGCCAGGTCGACAGCACACTGGTCGAACCCGTGCCGTCGGTGATCGCGAGGGCGTAGGGCCAACCGCCGGGCGGCGCGTCGAGCACCTGCCCGGTGTACTGGCACACGAGGTCGATGCGCGTCCCCCACGGCACCGACGTGAGCTTCACCGACGCCTCGAGGGGTGCGCCGCCGATGTCATCGAGCGCGTACACCGCGCCCGCGGGTTGCGCGGCACCAGCGACGGCGATGACGCTCGGCACGGCGACCGCGATCAGCGCGACGGATGCCGCGAGCGTCCACGCCGTGACGCGGCGCGCCCGTCGCCGACGGGCGGCCTGAACGATTCGTTCCCGCAGCGCGGGGTCGGGGGCGGGCAGCGCGGCCGATCCGGACTCGGCGCCCACGGTCCGCGCCCGCTCCGCCGAGAGACGTGACAGCAGCCCAGCCGTAGGTGCGAGTTCCGTCACGGCGGCCCGGCACTCGGCGCACTCGACGAGGTGCGCTTCGAACTCGGCACGGTCGGCCGCGTTCAGCGCCCCGAGAACGTACGCGCCGTCCGAGGCCGAAAGGCGCTCGTGGTCGGTGGTCATCGCGTCACCCCCCTCTCCTGCAGCGCGAGTCGCAGAGCCCGCACCGCGTAGTGCAGGCGCGACTTGACGGTTCCCGCCGGGATGCCGAGTTCGTCGGCCGCCTGCGCGACGCTGCGTCCCCCGTAGTACGCACTCACGATGACCGCACGGTGGTCGGGTGTGAGGGTCGCGAGTGCCTCCTCGACCAGGAGCGCGTCGAACATGGCATCCGTGTCGTCGTCACGTACCCGCTCGGGCAGCTCGTCGACGGGCAGTTCGTGACGGCGGCGGGCGCTGCGCGCCTCGTCGATGACGATGTTGCGGGCCACCGTGTACATCCACGACCGCAGCGACGCGGGCTCGTCGCTCATCACCCGCGGCGTGCGCCACGCCCGCAGCAACGTCTCCTGCACCACGTCGTCGGCGCCGGAGTGGTCCCCGGTCAGGCTCACGACGTAGCGCCAGACGGGAACGGCGTGCGCGTCGTAGAGCGCCGTCAGCTGCGCCTGCTCGTCTCGCACCACGGCATCCCCTCTCCGTGTCTTGAGAATCGGTCTGGGGAGAACACGGGATGCCGGCTCGCGCGGTTCAGTTCGGAACGCTGCCGATGATCGCGGACATGAACTGCTGGTCGCCGACCAGGGCCAGGGTCACGCAGACACCGGCGATCACAGCCGTGGCGATGAAGCCGACCAACGGGATCCAGAAGGCCACCCGTCCGCGCGTGAGGCGTCGCCAGGTGAGCACCGCGGTCAGCAGCCACCCGATTCCGTACACGAGCGCCGCGGCGGCGCCCCAGACGTAGCCCGCCTGCAGATTGGTATAGGTGGTGTCGACGCCAAGGATGTCGGCGGCCGACTCGGCGTAGCGGGGAAAGTCGAGCAGCTGCACGATCGTCGACACCGTCGACACGAGCCCGTACGCGAGCAGACCGCCGGTGAGGATGCGATCCCAGAGGGGCCCGCGCAACGCCTTCGCTCGAGCCCCGGCAGACGGGACCGCGGCCGGGGCGGGTTGCTCGATCTGCTCAGTCTGCGGAGCGACGCCGGCCTCGAGCGCTTCGGTCACCTCGGGCCGCCGGATGCGCGCGCGCTGCTCCTCGGGGGTGGCGTACTCGCCGAACTGCGGCCGCGGGCGGGCCTCGGCATCATCGGGCGACGGGCCGCTCACGCGCGATCCCGCCCGCCGAGCGCCCGGCTGTCACGGTTGCCGCTGGCATCGTGACGAAGCTCTTTGGGGAGCGAGAAAATGAGGTCTTCTTCGGCGGTGCGCACTTCTTCGACGTCGCGGTACCCCGCACCGGCCAGTTCTTCGAGCACCTCGGTGACGAGCACCTCGGGAACCGAGGCGCCGCTGGTCACGCCGACGGTCTGGACGCCCTCGAGCCACTCTTGCTTGACCTCGTCGACGTAGTCGACGCGGTAGGCGGCCTTGGCGCCGTACTCGAGGGCGACCTCGACGAGGCGCACGCTGTTGGAGGAGTTCGCCGAGCCCACCACGATCACGAGATCAGCACCGACGGCGACCTTCTTGATCGCGACCTGGCGGTTCTGCGTGGCGTAGCAGATGTCGTCGGACGGCGGATCCTGCAGCTGCGGGAAGCGCTCGCGCAGGCGACGCACGGTCTCCATCGTCTCGTCGACCGAGAGGGTCGTCTGCGACAGCCACACGACCTTCGACGGATCGCGCACCTCGATCTCGTCGGCGTGCTCGGGCGAGTTCACCACGGTGACGTGCTCGGGGGCCTCGCCGGCCGTTCCCTCGACCTCTTCGTGGCCCTCGTGGCCGATCAGCAGGATCTCGAAGTCGTCGCGCGCGAAACGCACGGCCTCGCGGTGCACCTTCGTCACGAGCGGGCAGGTGGCGTCGATCGCCTGGAGTCCGCGATCGGATGCCGCCGACACGACGGCGGGCGACACACCGTGGGCGCTGAAGACGACGTGCGAGCCGGTGGGCACCTCGTCGACCTCCTCGACGAAGACGGCACCCTTCTTCTCGAGCTCGGTCACGACGTGGATGTTGTGCACGATCTGCTTGCGCACGTACACCGGTGCGCCGTAGCGCTCGAGCGCCTTCTCGACGGCGATCACGGCCCGGTCCACACCCGCGCAGTATCCACGGGGCGCGGCCAGGAGCACCCGCTTCTGTCCGTTGACGGGGATATCCTGGAGCCGCCCGCGTCGACCCGGAATACGGGGAACGGGCAGGTGGACGGCAGGTGAGCTCACCCCTCGATTCTACCGGGGTGCCCCTGGACGCCGGCCGAACCCCACCCCGACACCCGCGGAGACCATGACCTCTTTCCAGCCCGAGACCCTCGAGGGCCAGGCACCGCCCGCCGACTCCGTCCATCCGCGCGACTCGCGGACCGATGCGCCGACGTCGGTGTCGCGGCTGAACGACACCATCCGCGGCTTCATCGAGCGCTGGGGTTCGGTGTGGGTCGAGGGCGAGATCACCTCCTTCAACCGCCGCGGAGGCAACGTCTTCGGCCGTCTGAAAGACCTCGGAACCGAATCCACGGTCGCGTTCCGCATCTGGTCGAGCACGCTGAACCGCCTGCCGAAAGACCTCAAAGTGGGCGATCACGTCGTCGCGTGCGTCAAGGCCGATTACTTCCCCCGCACCGGCGACTTCTCGTTCGCGATCTCGGCGATGCGCCACGTGGGCCTCGGCGAACAGCTCGAGCGCCTGGAGCGCCTGCGTGTGCAACTGCGGTCGGAGGGCCTGTTCGACCCGGTGCGCAAGAAGAAGCTGCCCTTCCTCCCCCACTGCATCGGTCTGATCACGGGCGAGAACTCGGATGCCGAGAAAGACGTCCACCGCAACGCGGAGCTCCGCTGGCCCCGCGTGCGGTTCCGCACCCAGCACGCCGCCGTCCAGGGCGATCGATGCGTGCCCGAGACCCTCGCGGCCCTCAAGATCCTGGATGCCGACCCCGAGGTCGACGTGATCGTCATCGCCCGCGGTGGCGGCGATCCGCAGACGCTGCTCGGCTTCAGCGACGAGCGGCTGCTGCGGGCGGTGGCGGCGGCCTCCACACCGATCGTCAGCGCCATCGGTCACGAGAACGACCGGCCCCTGCTCGACGAGGTCGCCGACGTCCGCGCCTCGACACCCACCGACGCCGCCAAGCGCGTGGTCCCCGACGTGAGCGAGCAGCGCGCGCTGGTGGCGCAGCTGCGGGCCCGCCTCACCGGACGCCTCACCCAGCGCGTCCTGCACGACATCGCCCAGCTCGAGCAGATCCGTTCGCGTCCGGCGCTGCGCACACCGCACTCCTTGCTCACGTCGCGCGCACAGGAGCTGTGGATGCTGTCGAACCGCGGCCGCGACATCGTCGACCGCCGCATCGAGGGCGAGCGGCGTCGCACCAGCGAACTCGGGGCGGGGCTCCGCGCGCTCTCGCCGCTGGCCACCCTCGCTCGCGGGTACGCGATCGCGCAGTTCGCCGACGGTTCCGTCCTGCGCGACGCGTCTCATGCACCGACCGGCACCGAACTGACGCTGACCGTCGAACGCGGCGCTCTCGCCGTGGTGTCGGACGGCGCCGTCGCGGGCGCGGTCCCGGACGGAGCCGCGGCCGGCGGCCCCCTCGCGGACGCCGTCCCGGACGAGGCCGCCACCGCCGGCACCCTCGCGAACGCCGTCCTGGACGGAGCCGCCACCGAGGGCGTCAAACGACCGATCGACCCGCTGGGTTCGGACGCGTCGGGCGTCAACGCTCCGGCATCCGCCGATCGACCGCTCGACACCGAGGCAACCGGCGACGGCGCGTCGACGGGTCGCGCCTAGAATGGATGCCATGACCGCGACGACCCCCGGCTCCACCGCCGACGTCGCGTCCCTCTCGTTCGAGCAGGCTCGCGACGAGCTTGTGCGCGTCGTCGCCGAGCTCGAGCAGGGTGCTCCGACCCTCGAAGAGTCGCTGGCTCTGTGGGAACGCGGCGAGAAGCTCTACGCACGCTGCGAGGAATGGCTGCTGGGGGCCAAGCGCCGCCTCGACGCCGCGCGCGGCGAAGGAGACGAGTGATGGCCCGCGTCGTCGCCCACCTGGGGCGTCCCGAGACCCCGCAGGAGACCGCAGACCGCAAGGCCGAGTTCTCGAGCCGCTACCGGTCGAGCAAGACGTTCCGCAACCTGATCGCGGCCATGCTGGTGACGATCGCGGTCGTCCTCGTCGTGGTCGCCGCGGTTCCCCGGGGCGAGCCGACTCCTCAGCCCGCTCCCGACGTGCCCGCGCTGGCGGCAGACCTCGAGGCCGAGCGCGGTCGTCCCGTGCTGTCCCCGTCGCTGGGCGACGGGTGGCGCGTCAACCAGGCCACGACCGAGGGTGTCGGCGGTACCGAGGCGTGGACGATGGTCTACGTTCGCTCCGGCGAGTCGGGCTTCCTCCGCCTCGCACAGGGCTTCGACGCCGACGAGGCCTGGGTCGGCCAGGTGCTCGACGGCACCCGCAGCAGCGAGACCACCGAGATCGACGGCATCACCTGGAACGTCTACCGGCCCGCCAACCCCTCGGGTACGGGCAACATCGACTACGCCCTCGCCACCCCCGCCGGCCCCGACTACGTGCTCGTCTACGGCGATGCGGCTCCTGAGACGGCGGCGCTGGCGGCCGCATCCGTCACCGCCCAGATCGAGCAGTTGAGAGAGGTCCCGTGAGCGAGCGCATGACCCCGCGTCAGGTGTGGCAGCAGATGGTGGAGGGCAACCGGCGGTTCGTGTCGGGCGCGCCCGCTCACCCCCGTCAGGACGTGGAGCGTCGCACTGAGCTCGCGAGTTCGCAGCACCCGACCGCCGCGCTGTTCGGCTGCTCGGACTCGCGTCTGGCCGCGGAGATCATCTTCGACGAGGGCCTCGGCGACCTGTTCGTGGTGCGCAACGCCGGTCAGGTCATCTCCGACTCGGTCATCGGCAGCCTCGAGTACGCGGTCGGCGTGCTCGAAGTCCCGCTCATCGTCGTCCTCGCGCACGACGCGTGCGGGGCGGTGGGCGCGGCGATCGACAGCACGGGCCTCGACGCCCCCACTCTCCCTGCCTACATCTGGCGTCAGATCGCACCCATCGTGCCGGCCGTGCGCCGCGTCCAGCGGGCGAGCACCGTCGACGGGCACGCGCCCGCCCGCATCGATCCCGAGCAGGTCGGTCGCGAGCATCTGCGGTACACCGTCGCCGAATTGCTGCGCGCCTCGGAACTCATCAGCGAGGCGGTGGCCGAGGGCCGCACCGCTGTCGTCGGCGCCAATTACCGCCTCGACGAGGGAGAAGCCTCCCCCGTCGTCATCGTGGGCGACGTCGACGACGACCGCGTCGAAGTCGTCCGCAGCTGAGACCCACCGAACACCAGACCTGGAGGAACGACGACGTGACCGACATCGAGTACCGCATCGAACACGACACCATGGGTGAGGTGCGAGTGCCCAAGGACGCGCTCTACGCCGCGCAGACGCAGCGCGCGGTCGAGAACTTCCCCATCTCCGGGTCCGGACTCGAATCGACGCAGATCGCCGCCCTCGCCCGCATCAAGAAGGCCGCCGCCCTCGCCAACAAAGACCTCGGCACCCTCGATGCGTCGATCGCGGATGCCATCGCGCAGGCGGCCGACGAGGTCGTCACCGGCCGTCACGACGCGCACTTCCCCGTCGACACGTACCAGACCGGCAGCGGCACCTCGTCGAACATGAACATGAACGAGGTGCTCGCGACGCTGGCGACCGGCATCCTGGGTTCACCCGTTCACCCCAACGACCACGTCAACGCGTCGCAGTCGTCGAACGACGTCTTCCCCACCTCGGTGCACATCGCCGTCACGCAGGCGCTCATCACCGACCTGATCCCCGCCCTCCAGCACCTCTCGACCGCACTCGAGACGAAGGCCCAGGCGTGGAAGGGCATCGTGAAGTCGGGCCGCACCCACCTCATGGATGCCACCCCCGTGACCCTCGGCCAGGAGTTCGGCGGCTACGCCCGCCAGATGCGCCTCGGCATCGAGCGCGTGGAGGCCGTGCTCCCCCGCGTGGGCGAGGTCCCCCTCGGCGGCACCGCGGTCGGCACCGGCATCAACACCCCGCTCGGCTTCCCGCAGAAGGTCATCGAGCTGCTCGCGGCCGAGACCCAGCTGCCGATCACCGAGGCGAAGGACCACTTCGAGGCCCAGGCCAACCGCGACGGTCTCGTCGAGGCATCCGGAGCCCTGCGCACCATCGCGGTGTCGCTGACCAAGATCAACAACGACATCCGCTGGATGGGCTCGGGACCGAACACCGGCCTCGGCGAACTGCACATCCCCGACCTTCAGCCCGGCTCCTCGATCATGCCCGGCAAGGTCAACCCGGTCGTTCCCGAGGCGACGCTCATGGTGTGCGCCCGCGTGATCGGCAACGACGCCACGGTCGCCTGGGCCGGCGCCTCGGGCTCTTTCGAACTGAATGTCGCCATCCCCGTCATGGGAACCGCCCTTCTCGAATCGATCCGCCTGCTCTCCAACGCCATGCGCGTGCTGGCCGACAAGACGATCGACGGTCTCGAGGCCAACGTGGCACGGGCCGAGGCGTTCGCGGGCATGTCGCCCTCGATCGTCACCCCGCTCAACAAGGTCATCGGCTACGAGGCCGCGGCCAAGATCGCCAAGCACTCGGTGGCGAAGGGCATCACCGTGCGTGAGGCCGTCATCGACCTCGGGTACGTCGAGCGTGGCGAGATCACCGAAGAGGTGCTCGACGCCAAGCTCGACCTGCTGTCGATGACGCACCCCGGCTGAGCGGGCCACGCACGTCCCCGACGACGAGGCGCGCCATAATCGGAGGATGAGCCGCGTGTCGAGACCCCTCTCGACGCGCGGCCGACTGCTCGGCGCGATCCTCGGCGTCGTGCTGCTCGGCATGATCCTCGCCGGTGGCGTGACCTTCCTCGTGCAGAGCGAGCGGGTCATCGCCAACGCCGAGCGGCAGCTCGACGGCTTCGTCTCGACCGTGTCGACGAGTGAAAAGGATGCCGCAGAGCTCGTCACCGCCGCCATCCCGGGCCGCACCGACGGCACCATCGCGCTCGACGGCGCGACGGTTCTCGGGTCGACGCCCGCGCCGCCCGGCCTGAACATCGCCGACGACGCCACGCTCGTGGCATCCCTCGCCCAGGCGATCGCCGACGGGCGCCTCGAGGGACGTCTCGACAGCGATCAGGGCCCGCTGCTCTACGCGGCGGTCGAGGCACGCGGCGGCACCATCGTGCAGGTCATCTCCATGGATCAGCGGATGGAGCTGGTGGCCCTCTCGAGCGTCACCTACGGCGTGACCGCGCTGGCCGTCCTGATTCTCATCGGCGTCGCGGGGTACTTCGCGACGGGCCGCCTGTTCTCCCCGCTGCGGCGCCTGCGCGATACGGCCGACGCCATCACGATCGACGATCTCGGCGCTCGCCTGCGCCCGCACGGCAACGACGAGATCTCCGACCTCACCACCTCGGTGAACTCCATGCTCGATCGTCTCGCCATGTCGGTCGACGCCCAGCGTCAGCTGCTCGACGACGTGCGGCATGAACTCAAGACGCCCATCACCATCGTGCGCGGTCACCTCGAGATGATGGATCCCGCCGATCCGCACGACGTCGCCGAGACGCGCGAGTTGGGCATCGCCGAGCTCGATCGACTCTCGCGCCTCGTCGACGACATCGACGCCCTCGCCGACATCGAGACCGGGGCGCTGTCAGACGCCGTCGTCGACGTCGGAGCACTCACCGATCGCGTCGCGGAGCTCGCAGGAGCCATCGGCGGACACGTGTGGGGCGTCGAACAGCGCGCGCGCGTGCGCATCCGAGGCGACGCCGATCGGCTGGTGCAGGCGTGGCTGCAGCTCGCCGACAACGCCGCGAAGTACACCGCCGCGGGCAGCCCCATCGAGATCGGCAGTGCCGCCGACGACGCCACCGTGCACCTGTGGGTGCGGGACCACGGGCCCGGCATCCCCCCGGCCGCCCGGCACCGGGTGTTCCGCCGCTTCGATCGCCTGTCCACCCGGCGCGGGGTCGACGGCTCGGGACTCGGTCTGTCGATCGTGGATGCCATCGCCAAGGCGCACGACGGGCACTGCTCCGTCTCCGACACTCCCGGCGGCGGCGCGACCGTGACCCTGCACCTGCCCGTGGCCGGCGCGCAGTCCCCCGCCCAACTTCCGACGCCCGTGCGCGCCGGAGACGTCGTCATGCAGAGAGAGGCCACCGGATGACCCGCATCCTCATCGCGGAGGACGAGGAGCGCATCTCCTCCTTCGTGGCGAAGGGGCTGGAGTCCGCCGGCTACCAGACGCTGATCGTCGACGACGGCGCCGATGCGCTCGACGCCGCGCTGTCCGGCGAGGTCGACCTGGTGCTGCTCGACGTGGGATTGCCGTCGATGGACGGCTTCGACGTGCTGCGCAGCCTCCGCGGGCAGGGGTCGACGATCCCCGTCATCATACTCACCGCCCGAACCAGCACACGGGATACCGTCGACGGTCTCGACGCCGGCGCGAACGATTACGTCGCCAAGCCCTTCAAGTTCGACGAGTTGCTCGCCCGCGTGCGCTCACGACTGCGCGAACCCGTCACCGTCGGCACGATGGTGATCGGTCACGGCGATGTCTCGCTCGACGTGCTCTCCCGCCGCGCGACGGTCGGGGGTCGCGAGATCGACCTGAGCGCCCGAGAGTTCGCCCTCGCGGAGGAGTTCCTGCGGCACGCCGGTCAGGTGCTCAGCCGCGAGCAGCTCCTCAGTCGCGTGTGGGGGATGGATTTCGACCCGTCGTCCAACGTCGTCGACGTCTACGTGCGGTACCTTCGCGGCAAGGTCGGGACGGGCCACATCGTCACGGTGCGCGGAGCAGGCTACCGCTGGGAGTGACGACCGCTCCTCCGGCCCGGAAACCCGAAAAACCCCCGGCGGGGGGACCGGGGGTTTCTGGAGAGACGCGTCCGGTGGTCTTCCGACTCACCCGAAGAGCGGTGACCTGCGCGTGACGTGTTCTCTTGTTTCCATGGGGGAACCGCCGGGGCGGTGACGAGGTCTCCCTCGCCGATGAGTCCACTCTCGCCGGTGATTGTGAGAAGCCGGGGAGCCGAAGATGAGAACCCTCTCATCTTCACGCCGTCCCCGCTCGTGGAGCCGCGACCGAAACGGGAAGGGCGGGGATGCCGCGGCATCCCGGCCCTTCTCATCGCCCTGTCACGACAGCTCGCCGGCCTCCAGCAGCTCGGTCACCAGCGCGGCGATGGCGGAGCGCTCCGAGCGGGTCAGGGTGACGTGACCGAAGAGGCCGTGCCCCTTGAGCGTCTCGATGACCGAGGCGACACCGTCGTGACGCCCGACCCGCAGGTTGTCGCGCTGCCCGACGTCGTGGGTCAGGACGACGCGGGAGTTCTGGCCGATGCGGCTCAGCACCGTCAGCAGCACGTTGCGCTCGAGGGACTGGGCTTCGTCGACGATCACGAAGGCGTCGTGCAGCGACCGACCGCGGATGTGCGTGAGCGGGAGAACCTCGAGCATGCCGCGCGCCAACACCTCCTCGAGGACGTTGCCGGAGACGACGGAGCCGAGCGTGTCGAAGACCGCCTGGCCCCACGGGCCCATCTTCTCGGCCTGGTCCCCGGGGAGATAACCGAGCTCCTGCCCTCCGACGGCGAAGAGGGGCCGGAACACGATGATCTTCTTCTGCTGCTGGCGCTCCAGCACCGCCTCGAGAGCCGCGCACAACGCCAGGGCGGACTTGCCGGTGCCGGCCCGCCCCCCGAGCGAGACGATGCCGACCTCCGGGTCGAGCAGGAGGTCGAGCGCGATGCGCTGCTCCGCCGACCGGCCGTGCAGGCCGAAGGCCTCGCGGTCGCCGCGGACGAGCCGATACTGCCCCTTGCCGGTGACGCGTCCGAGGGCCGAACCGCGTTCGGAGTGGATGACCAGGCCGGTGTTGACCGGCATTCCCCCCACCGCATCACTCACCGCGACCTCGGTCTCGTACAGGTCGGACAGGTCATCGCCCGAGACGTTGATCGTCGCGATCCCGGTCCACCCGGAATCCATGGCCTGCTCGGCGAGGTACTCCTCGGTGTTCAGACCGAGCGATGCAGCCTTGACGCGCATCGGCAGGTCCTTCGAGACGACGGTCACCTCGGCGCCGTCCTTGGCGATGTTCATCGCGACGGCGAGGATGCGGCTGTCGTTGCCGCCCGTTCGCATGCCGGAGGGCAGAACCATGGGGTCGGTGTTGTTCAGTTCGACTCGGAGGGAACCGTCGTCGCCGACCGGGACGGGGAAGTCGAGACGGCCGTGCTCGATGCGCAGCTCGTCGAGGTGGCGGAGGGCCTGCCGGGCGAAGTATCCGATCTCGGGGTCGTGACGCTTGCCCTCGAGCTCCATGATCACCACCACGGGGATCACCACGGAGTTCTCCGCGAAGCGGAAGAACGCCCGGGGGTCGCTCAGAAGGACGGAGGTATCCAGAACGTAAGTGCGCAGCGCCTGATCGGCGCCGGCTTCCGACTCGGTGCTCTCGACGACGTGACGCTGGTCGTACGGTGCTCGTGCAGTCACAACCCACTCCCGACCCGGGTGTCTCACCCGGCTGTCACGAGTCGACCTGTGGGTCACGAGTCGCAATCCGATGGCCGACTCGATCGGACTCCGTGTCCGATGAGATCACCGTACGATGCCGCGAGAGCCTTCTGGGTCGTTAACACGCCGCGAATGTGACGACTTCGTGAACACCGTATTCACGCCGGATATCCACGCCCGATAGTTCGGATGACGGTGCCCGTCGCCCGACCCTTCGACAGGCTCACGGCCTCCGCGACCTGGCGGCCATCACGCGGACGGCTGCGCCCGTCGACGCCACAGACCCCCCGCAGCCGCTTGCGGGCTACTGGCCGAAACGTCTGTCGCGCGCGCCGAAATCACGGATCGCCCGCAGGAAGTCGACCTCGCGCAGGTCGGGCCCCAGGGCCTCGACGAAATAGAACTCGGAGTGCGCCGACTGCCAGAGCAGGAAGTCGCTCAGACGCTGTTCACCGGAGGTCCGGATGACGAGGTCCGGATCGGCCTGGCCGCCCGTGTACAGGTGCTCGCCGATCTGTTCGGGTGTGAGGCTCGCGGCGAGCTCCTCCAGCGATCCACCTGATTCGTCGTGCTTGGCGATGATGGAGCGGACGGCATCCACGATCTCGCTCCGCCCGCCGTATCCGACCGCGAGATTGACGTGCAGACCCTTGTGACCGCGCGTGCGTTCGGTGACCTCGTGCAGCACCTCGGCGAGCTCGGGCGGCAGCCCGTGCGCGCGACCCACGTGCTTCACCCGCCAGTCCGGCTCGTGCGAGAGCTCGCGTGCCAGCTCCGCGATGATCTCGAGCAGATCCTGCAGCTCTTTGCTCTCACGCTTGACCAGGTTGTCGTTCGACAGCAAGTAAAGCGAGACCACCTCGATTCCGAGGTCGTCGCACCACCGAAGGAACTCGTGCATCTTGGCCGCGCCGGCACGATGCCCGTGCGCGGCGCTGTCGTAACCGAGCTGGCGCGCCCACCGGCGATTGCCGTCGATCATCATCGCGACGTGGTGCGGCACGGTGGTCGGCATGCGGCGACGCAGGCGCGAGATGTAGAGACGGTAGAGGGGGCCCCGCCCCTCGTTCTTCCACACGCGCGCCACCCGCCTACGCTACCGCGTCGCACGTGCGCGTCCTGCGTGTCGGGTGGCGCTCGCTGTGCGATGGGTGAGCGACGCCACCATGTTCCCCCCGGAGCATGACAGCGGACGTAGTGTCGAGGAGTGACACGCCCCACCCCGGCCGACGGCCCCGAGATGCCCCAGCTCCCCCTGCTCGACGCGAGCGCGGTGGGCGCCGCGGCCCCCCTCAAGCCGACCTGGCGCGGCTGGATCCACGCCGGCACGTTCCCCGTCGCGATCGCCGCGGGGATCGTCCTGATCGTGCTCGCGCAGGGCGCCCCCGCCAAGTGGGCCTCGGCGGTGTTCATGGCGACCTCCATGTTGCTGTTCGGCAACTCGGCGCTCTACCACCGCTTCTCCTGGAAGCCCACGACCCTGGCGGTGCTCAAACGCATCGACCACGCCAACATCCTGCTGCTCATCGCCGGTACGTACACGCCGATCGCGGTGCTCGCTCTGCCGACGCAGCAGAGCGTGCTGTTGCTGTCGATCGTCTGGGGCGGGGCCGTCCTCGGCATCCTGTTCCGCGTGTTCTGGATCAACGCGCCGCGCTGGCTCTACGTCGCGCTGTATCTCGCGCTCGGATGGGCGGCGGTGATGTATCTCGGCGACCTGCTGGCGGCGAACGTCGCCATGATGGTGCTCGTCGTGGTCGGCGGCCTGCTCTACACCGCGGGCGCGATCGTGTACGCGATGAAGAAGCCCAACCCGTGGCCGGGGCACTTCGGCTTCCACGAGATCTTCCACGTGTGCACCGTCTTGGCGTTCCTCTGCCACTGGACGGCGTGTCTGCTCATCGCGTTGCAGCCGGCCTACCACGGGGGCTGATCGACCGGGATCCGGTGTCTCCCGAAGGCCGGGGTCGCCGGTGTGCGGCGTGACCGGGTTCGTCGTGCCAGGTCAACCGCGAGGTGCGGCGGGGTCGATGTCCTGGTCGTCGGTCTCGCTGGCCGCGGCGGCCGCACGCGCCTGCTCTTCGGCATCCAGCTCGGCGTTGACCTCTTCGCGGTAGCGCCCGCGACGGATGCGACGGAGCATGTCCCACACGAGCAGGAAGACGGCTATGCCGATGAAGGCGATCGCGGCGAAGCCGAGTGGGCCGGGCGTCACGATCGCGGGATCGGGAGTGGCGGCCGGGGTGGGCGTGGTCGCGAGGGCGACGATCACGGGGAGCATGGAGTCCTTCGGTCCGGGCGGAAGCGCGTAGCCTGGAAGTCCAGCCTAAAGCCCGGAGAGACCATGACCACCCACGCGCAGCTCGACGATCGCTACGGGCGCACGCGCTCGCCGCGCCGACGCGTGCTGGGCTGGTCGGTCGTGGGCGTGCTGGCCCTGGGTGCGATCGGGTACCTCGGCTGGACGACCGTGGCGAGCAGCGCCGCGTCGGTCACGGCCACCGACACCGGGTTCACCGTCGAGAGTGATCGCTCGGTGACCGCGACCTTCCAGATCACGGCGCCCCTCGATCAGCCAGTGGCGTGCGCGCTGGAGGCCCGAGACGAGGACCACGGCACCGTCGGGTGGCGGGTCGTGGAGTACCCGGCATCCGAGGAGCATTCCCGAGCCTTCACCGAGACGATTCCGACGCTTTCCCTGGCGACGACAGGTTTTGTCAACGCCTGCTGGGTGCCGTAAAATAGCGGGATCACGACGCGCCCCGGCTCGATGCCGGGGCGTTCGACATATGCCCGGCGGTTCCGTGCTACTGCCGCTCGCCCCTCGAAGAAGGAGTAACCCGTGTCCAACGACGCTCAGGTGACGTTCCTCACGCAAGACGCTTACGACCGCCTCCACAACGAGCTGGAGCACTTGTCGACGACGGGTCGTGAAGAGATCGCGAAGCGCATCGAGTCCGCACGCGAAGAGGGAGACCTCAAGGAGAACGGCGGGTATCACGCCGCGAAGGACGAGCAGGGCAAGCAGGAGGCGCGCATCCGCACGCTTCAGCAGCTGCTGAAGGACGCCAAGGTCGGCGAGGCTCCCGAGAGCCACGGTGTGGTCGAGTCGGGCACCGTGGTGACGGCTGTCATCGCCGGCGGCGAAGAGAAGTTCCTGCTCGGCAACCGCGAGATCGCGGCCGATTCCGAGCTCGACGTGTACAGCGAGGCGTCGCCGCTGGGCGCCGCCATCCTCGGTCTGAAAGAGGGCGACAAGGGCTCGTACACCGCCCCCAACGGCAAGGAGATCTCGGTCGAGGTTCTCAAGGTCGAGACCTACTCGGGGCAGTAAGCCTCACCGCTATCGAGCCGCTCCCCCGGATGGGTGGGCGGCTCGCGGCGTTACCGGCGCTCTGGCGCGCGGTTTCCGCGCGGGCCGCATGCGTCTGTCGGGTTTGGGGCGGACTTCGCCGTTCGGGGCGTGAAGATCGCGCCCCAAACGCACGAATCCGCCCCGAACCAGCACGCGATCGCGCCGGGACACGTCAACACACCGGTGCGCGAATCATCAACCGTGGCGGAGGCCGACCCACCGGCGTAGAAAGCACACCCCCAAGCGACGCGTTCGGGGCGAACCTCGCCATTCGGGGCGTGAGAATCCCGCCCCGAAGGCATGAATCCGCCCCAAACCGGCGCGCGACAGACCCGGGGCCCGCCGACGCGCACCGGGACACCCCCGGTGTGCCGCGCGCGCACCGGCTCGACGGTCGGCGCGTCAGTCGGGGACGACGGTCGCGATGAACCCGGCCTCTTCCAGCGTTGCGATGACGAGGGCGCGGTGCTCGGCCCCGCGCGTCTCGACGCTGAGCTGCAGGATGACCTCGCTGATCTGCAGGCCCTGCCCGTGGCGGGTGTGGAGCACCTCGATGACGTTCGCACCGACCCCGGCCAGCAGCTCCGACACTCGCGCGAGCTGCCCCGGACGATCGGGCAGCGGGATGCGCAGCGACATGTACCGTCCGGATGCCGACAGCCCGTGCGCCACGACGCGTTGGAGCAGCAGAGGGTCGATGTTGCCGCCCGAGAGGATGGTGACCGTGGGGCCGTGCGCGGTGATCTTGCCCGCGAGGATGGCGGCCACACCGACGGCGCCGGCCGGTTCGACGACCTGCTTCGCGCGCTCTAGCAGGACGAGGAGCGCGCGGGCGATGTCGTCCTCCGTGACGGTGACGACCTCGTCGACGTACTGTCGGATCAGCTTGAACGGCAGGTCGCCGGGACGGGCGACCGCGATGCCGTCGGCGATGGTCGGAGTGGTCGCGACCTGCAGCGGATAGCCCGCGGCCAACGACGACGGATAAGCGGCGGAGTTGTGCGCCTGCACGCCGATGATGCGCACCTCACGCCCCTCGGCGGCGGCGCGGGCCTTCACCGCGGCCGCGACGCCGGCGGCCAGCCCGCCCCCGCCGATGCCGACGATGACGGTCTCGAGGTCGGGCATGTCTTCGACGAGCTCGAGGCCGAGCGTGCCCTGCCCCACGATGATGTCGCGGTGGTCGAAGGGATGGATCAGCACGGCACCGGTGCGTTCGGCGAACTCGGCGGCCAGACGCAGCGGGGTCTCGACGGTCGCGCCCTCGAGGATGACCTCCGCGCCGTAGCCGCGGGTGGCGAGGAGCTTGGGCACGGGCACACCCAGGGGCATGAAGATGGTCGCTGCGATACCGAGCTGCTGCGCGGCGAGGGCGACGCCCTGCGCGTGGTTGCCCGCGGAGGCGGCGACGACGCCGCGGGCGCGCTCCTCCGCCGTGAGGCGGGAGAGGCGGTAGGTCGCGCCGCGGATCTTGAACGAACCGGTGCGCTGCAGGTTCTCGAGCTTGAGGTTGACGCGGACCCCGAGGAGTTCGCTGAGGTGCAGCGACTCGTCGAGAGGCGTGCGCGTGATGATGCCGCGCAGAGCCTGCGCGGCATCTTCGAACTCGGCCAGGGTGGGAGTGTCGTTCATGATCTCCTTGCGCGTTCGCGCGGGACGGTCTGCCAGATGAGATCTCTGGATGCCAGGGCTTCCCCCTCGTGCTGCCACGCCTTCGAGCTGAGGTAGACGGCGACGACGTTGACGAACGCGGCCAGGGGCACGGCGAACAGCGCACCGGCGATGCCGCCCACCATCGCACCGCCCGCGACCACGAGGACGACGGCGAGGGGATGCACCTTGACGGCCGAACCCATCAGGATCGGCTGCAGGATGTGACTCTCGACCTGCTGCACGCCGAGGACGACGATGAGCATGAACAAGGCGATGAGCGGGCCGTTGTAGACGAGTGCGATGAACACCGCCAGCGCCCCGGTGGCCACGGCGCCGACGAAGGGGATGAACGCGCCGAGGAACACCAGCACGCCGATGGGGATCGACAGGGGAACGCCGAGGAGGAAGGCGCCCAGCCCGATGCCGACCGCATCGATCGTGGCAACGAGCAACTGGGTGCGCGCGTAACTCTTGACGGTGCGCCAGCCGGCGCGCCCGGCCCCGTCGACCGCCGGTCGGGCGACCCGGGGGAACAGCCGCGTCGTCCAGCGCCAGATGCCGCCGCCGTCGGCGAGCAGACACAGCAGGATGAAGAGGGTGAGGAGAAGCCCCGTGGCGACGTGACCCAGCGTCGTGCCGATGGCCAGGGCTCCCGTCCAGAGCACTTCGGCCTGCTGCTGCAGGAAGGAACCTGCCTGGGTGAGCCCGTCATCGATCTGCTGAGCGCTGAGATGCAACGGTCCGTCGATGAGGTACTGCCGGAACTGCGCGACGGCGTCGATGGTGCGCGACCGAACGGAGCCGAACTCGCGAGTGATCTGCCACACAGCCAGCCATACCAGCCCCGTGATGATCGCGATCGTCCCGAGCACCGTGACGACGATGGCGAGCCACTTCGGCCACCGATGGCGAAGGAGGAGGGAGAACCCCGGCCACACCAGCGCGGTCACCAGGATGGCGACGAGCAGCGGGATGACGAGGAGTTTGAGCTGGATGACCACGAAGACGACGACCGCGATGGCCGCGGCGATCACCAGCAGACGCCACGCGTAGGCGGTGACCTGACGTAGCGCGGGCGGCACCGGCGGTTGCAGATCGCTCGAGACGGTGCGTCGTTTGAGGGCGTCGAGGAACGATCCGCGATGTTCGGGATCGGTACCACTCATTGGGCAAGCCTACCGCCGCCCTGCGACATCGTCCGCGGGGCGGTGTCGGTGGTCACGGCTACCGTGAGATGCATGACGACGACCCTCCGTCGCGCCGAGGCGCGCCGCATCGCCCTCGCCGCTCAGGGCTTCGCCCGACCGCGCCCCGCCACGGTCGGCACCCGCCAGGTCGCCGCTGCGCTGCACCGCATGCGCATCCTGCAGATCGACTCGGTGAATGTCTTCGCGCGCTCGCATTACATGCCGCTGTTCGCCCGACTGGGTGCGTACGACACCGCCGTGCTCGACAAGCTCGCCTTCTCGCGTCGGCCCGCGTGGATGGAGTCCTGGGCGCACGTGGCATCCCTCGTGTCGGTCGACGACTGGCCGTTGCTGCAGTTCCGCCGCGACGACATGCGTCGTAAGTACGGCGCCGATGCGTGGGCGGAAGCGAACCAGCCCCTGTTGCAGTGGCTGCGCGACGAGCTGGCCGACCGCGGACCGCTGCGTCCGGCCGAGATCGACCACGACGCCCGCAGCGGTGCGCGCGGATCGTGGTGGGGCTGGGACGACGTCAAGAACGGGCTCGAACGGCTCTGGTTGTTCGGCGAGGTGGCGATCGCCGGGCGACGCGGGTTCGAACGGCGGTACGCGCTGGCATCCGATGTCCTCCCCGCCTCCGCGCGCAAGACGACGGTCCCCCGCGCCGAGGCGATCACCGAGCTCACGCGCCGCGCCGCCCTCGCCTACGGTGTCGCCACGGCCTCCGATCTCGCCGACTACTGGCGCATCCGCGATCGTCCGGCGGTGCTCGCCGGCATCCGGGAGCTGGTCGACACGGGTGAGCTCGTCCCGGTCGAGGTCGAGGGGTGGCAGGTCGCGGGGCGTCCGGCCAAAGCGTGGCTGCATCGCGACGCCGCCCGCCCCCGAAAAATGGATGCCGCGGCCTTGCTCACCCCGTTCGACCCGGTGGTGTGGTTCCGCGACCGCGCCGAACGACTGTTCGACTTCGACTACCGCATCGAGATCTACACGCCTGCTCCGCAGCGCCGGTTCGGCTACTACTCACTGCCCGTGCTCGTCGGCGACGACGTCGTGGGCCGTATCGATCTCAAAGCCGATCGCGCGTCGAGCGCGCTGCGCGTGCAGTCGGCGTGGTGGGAATCTGGCGCTCCCCCGGATGCCGCGGAACGCATCGCCGGAGAGCTCCTCACGGCCGCGCGCTGGCAAGGTCTGGACCGCGTGACCGTCTCCCGGTGGGGCGACGCGTCCGACGCCCTCGCCGGAGCACTCGCGGCAGAACGGCACGAGCACCCCGACGGTCGCCGGAACTGACGCGCCCCCTCCGCCGGAGCGAAGGGGGCGCGTTCGGTCAGAACTGCACGCGGGGCGGTTCCGCGATCGCGGCGCCGTCGATGACCTCGAAGAACTCGCGCTCGTGGAAGCCGAGCTGGCGTGCGAAGAGGTTGTTGGGGAACACTTTGATCTTGGTGTTGAGCTCGCGAACGCCACCGTTGTAGAAACGGCGCGACGCCTGGATCTTGTCCTCGGTGTCGACGATCGAGTGCTGCAACTGCAGGAAGTTCTGGCTCGCCTGCAGTTGCGGGTACGCCTCGGCGACGGCGAACAGCGACTTCAGCGCCTGCTGCATGTGCCCCTCGGCGACCCCGGCCTCGGCGGGGCTCTGCGCCGAGAGCGTCTCAGCACGGGCACGCGTGACGTTCTCGAACACGGCCTTCTCGTGCGCGGCGTAGCCCTTCACCGTCTCGATGAGGTTGGGCAGCAGATCGGCACGCCGCTTCAGCTGCACCGTGATGTCACTCCACGCCTCGTCGACGCGGACGTTCAGCGCGACCAGGGCGTTGTAGGTGGCCCAGAGGTAGATCCCCGCGATCACCAGGATGCCGACGATCACTATGACCGGTACGAGCCACTCCCACATACGTACGTCCCCACACTTTCGTTCGAGAGATTGCCCCTCAGTGTAACTGCGGGGTGGGCGGGCGCCGGGCGGTGCGACGGACTCTCAGGGGATGTGGATCGAGGGGGCATCCGCCGCTCCGAGGGGGTTTCCGCTCACACTCGCGTGTACCCCCGGTGGGACTCGAACCCACACTGAAGCGATTTTAAGTCGCCTGCCTCTGCCATTGGGCTACGGGGGCCCGGCCTCCACCGTATCGCGGGCCGGCGTGGCATCCCGTGCGCAGCGGAACGGCATCCGGAAGCGCCGAGACCCCCGCACCCGTGACGGGTGCGGGGGTCTCGAAACGCGGGGCGTTACTTGGCCGCGACGGGCTCGGCCTTCTTCTCGGCCGGGGCCGGAGCGTCCGCTGCCGGAGCGGCGGGACGCGGGCGGGCGGCGAACTCCTCGAACGCGGCGCGGGGCTGCTGCACCGCCTCGAGCGAGACGACCTCGCGCCCGTGCAGGAAGTTCTGCACCCAGTCGCCGATCACGCGGAACTTGCGCTCCCACGTCGGCATGGCCAGGCCGTGGTACCCGCGGTGGGCGAACCAGGCGATCAGACCGGTCAGGGCGATGTTGCCCGACTGGAACGCGCCGTTGTACAGGCCCAGGCCGGCGACGGCACCGAGGTTCTTGTGGAAGTACTGCTTGGGCTCCTCACCGCGCAGCACCGCCACGATGTTCTTCGCCATGAGCTTGCCCTGGCGGACCGCGTGCTGGGCGTTGGGGACGCAGAAGCCGCCCACACCGCCACCCGACAGGTCGGGGACAGCCGAGACGTCACCGGCGGCCCAGGCGCCCTCGACGATGTCTTCGTCGGTGCCGACGCGCAGGTCGGGGCGGGTGCGGATGCGACCGCGCTCCTCGACGGGCAGGTCGCTGCCGCGCACGACGGTGGGGTTGGCCATGACACCGGCGGTCCAGATGATGAGGTCGGTCGGGAGGTTCTCTCCGGTGGAGAGCTCCACGACGCCGTCGACGGCGCCCCTGACCTGTGTGTCGAGGTGCACGAACGCACCCTTCTTGGCCAGGTCGGCGAGGACCCACTCGCTCGTCTTCTGCGACACCTCGGGCATGATGCGCCCCATGGCCTCGATGAGATGGAAGTGCGTGTCGTCGAAGGCCAGAGTCGGGTACTGCTTCAGCAGCGACGAGGCATAGGCACGCAGCTCGGCGAACACCTCGATGCCGGCGAAGCCGCCACCGACGACGACGACGGTCAGCAGACGGTCGCGCTCGGGACCGGCGGGCAGCACGGAGGCCTTGTCGAAGTTCGAGGTGAGGCGATCGCGGATGGCGACGGCCTCTTCGATGGTCTTCAGGCCGATCGCGTTGTCGGCGATGCCCGGGATCGGGAACGTGCGCGAGACGGCGCCGGCGGTGACGACGATCTGGTCGTAGCCCTGCGTGAACGACTCGTCACCGGCGATGGGGGTGATCGTCGCCGTCTTGGAGGCGTGCTCGATGCCCGTGATCTTGCCGGCGATGACCGTGGTGCGCTTGAGGTGGCGGCGAAGGCCCACCACGACGTGACGGGGCTCGATCTCACCCGCGGCGACCTCGGGGAGGAACGGCTGGTACGTCATGTACGGCAGCGGGTCGACGAGCGTGACTTCGGCCTCGTTGCGGCCGAGGAGCTTCTCGAGCTTCCACGCGGTGTAGAAACCTGCGTAGCCCCCACCGACGATGAGGATTCTGGGCACGGTAGTGGTCACGATGGGAGGGACTCCTCGTTAATGTTGCGGCTCGGCTCGCGGGAGGTGCGTGCCTGTCGGGATCGCCGGGCAGCAGCGGTGACGCCGAGCGCAATCATTATAGCGGCCAGCGTGGCAGCGCCGAGCGGCAACGACCCGTAGAGCACGCTATCGCGCGACGGCAGCAGAGGCGAACTCGCTTGGGGACCCGACTCGACGGGCGGAAGCGGAGGGATCGTCACGGGGCTGGCGCTCGGCTCGGGAGACGGCTGGGCATCAGCGCGGCGGTAGAGACGGACCCACTCGGTGAGGCTGCCCAACGGGTTCTCGGTCACGGCGGCGACCGGGCTCGACGACACCGCCCGAGCGGCATCCACCAGTCCGTAGCCGTAGAGCTTGTCGGGAGTGGTCGATGCGCCGGCGGCAGGTCTCGCCGTCTGGATCAGCCGGTTCAGCACGTTGTCGGCGTCGAGCTCGGGGTGTGCGGCGCGCACGAGCGCCGCGATACCGGCCACGATGGGAGCCGCTCCGCTCGTCCCGTTCCACTGCACCAGCGTGCCGTCGGACGAGACGCCGATCAGCCGCTCACTGGGGGCCGACAGACCGATCGTGATGCCCTGCGTCGACGCGCTGTTACTCGCCGCACCGCTCGGATCGACTCCGCCCACGGCCAGGACCCCCGGGATCGTGGCGGGCGCGCCCACGCGGTCGGTGCCGCTCCCCCGGTTGCCCGCGGCCACGACGACGACGACGTTCTTGTCGAAGGCGTACTGGAACGCATCGTCCCAGCTGCGATCCCAGTCGAGCGTGTTGGTGGTGAGCGACAGGTTGATGACGGTGGCGCCGTTGTCGACGGCCCAGGTCATGGCTTCGGCGATCTGCTCGGTGAACGACTTCGACGTCGTCGCCCCGAACCCCACCGAGATCGACAACAGCTCGGCTTCGGGCGCGACGCCGATCATGCCGCGACCGTTGCCGGTTCCGCGGGAGGCCGCGAGCGAGGCGACCCAGCTGCCGTGGTTGGCGTCCACCGCACCCACGGGAGTGCGTCCGTCCGAGGAGCCCACGCCCGAGACGTCGATTCCGCCGACCACGGCGCCGCTGAACTCGGTGGGCCCTCGGCCGATGCCCGTGTCGATGATCGCGATCTTCTGCCCGGCACCGCGCGTGGTCTTCCACGCCTCGCGCACCCCGTACTGATCGAGCCAGTACTCCGCGGCGCGGACCGAGTCGGTCGGGTCCTCGGCCACCGGGCCCGCCGGGGCCTGCGGGGCGGAGGGCGCGGAGGCACCTGGCGTCGCCGCCGCGCCCGTCAGCACCGCCACGAGGATGACGGACGCCACGGCGGCGACGACGCGCTTCATCCTCCGGTCCCGGGGCTCTCGCACTGGCAGCGTTCGGGTGACCAGGTGCCGCGCTCGAGCGCGCGGTCGCCGATCGGGTTCACGCCGGGGCCCACCGCCAACGAGTGTCCGGCGAGGGCGTGCAGGCACTTCACGCGCGTCGGCATGCCCCCGGCGGAGATGCCGGCGATCTCGTCGGGCTCGCCGTACGCGGCGCGGTCGTCGAGGTATGCCGCGTGCGCCGCCCGGTACTGCTGCTGGAGCTCATCGCTCTCGGCGAGCTCGTCGGAGAACTCCTTCATCACGTGCCCGGCCTCGAGCACCGACATCGCGGCGGTGGCGGCAGGGTGGGTGAGGTAGTAGAAGGTGGGGAACGGGCTGCCGTCGTCGAGGCGCGGCGAGGTCGCCACCACCGTCGGGTTGCCGCACACGCACCGTGCGGCGACGCCGACGACGCCGCGCGGGACGCGACCGAGCTGCGCCTTCAGCACGGCGAGATCGGCGTCGGAGGCGGGGGGAAGCGGTGCGGTAGTCATCGCTCTCAGGGTACCCGGCCGCCCTCGACGGCTCACGCGGGCGCCGAGAAACGGCATCCGCGCCCGGAAACGCCTCGAAAATATCTCTCTGCCGGGGCGATTGCGTTTGTCGGCGGAGTCGAAGACGTTCTTCCGTGCCCGCGGACTCGCACGTGCCGGTCGGGGAGCACTCAGCCGGCGGGCGTCTCGGGCGGAGGAGTCGGGTCGGGAACGCCGATCGTCGGCACGGCGACCTGGGCGGCGCCCGCCGCCGCGACCGAGCGGACCAACTGCGCCATCCAGTCGGTACGGGTCTGGCCCACGGCGTCGCTCACGTCGCCCTGTTCCTGCGGCGTCGAGGAGGCGGGCAGATCGTTGTCGATGAGGTAGACCACCTCGCCGGGGAACGTGTATCCGAGGCGCTCCCTCGCCTGCGTGCGGATGTACGCCGGATCGGCCCACCGATCGCGCTGCATCTGCAGGTCTTCGACCTCGGACTGGCTGATCCGCACCGCGCCCTGCAGCGCCTGGATCTGCTGCCGCTGGTCCATGTAGGTGCCCACCGTCGGCACGAGCACGAAGGTGCCGAGAACGACGAGCCCGAGCATGATGACGACGAAGCCCGAGACTCGCACCCGGCCGAGCCAGTCGCGTACGTCGACGCGGTGTTGCGTCGCCGTCGGTGACGGCGTGCGGATGGGCCGCGAGGCGGTTACGCGCTTTGCTGACGTCTTCGCCGGAGGAGCCTCGGATGCCACAGGGCGGCGGGGAGGCAGAGTCGGTCGCTCCATGCCCATCCCTTCGTTCCGTGCACCGGTCATCCCGGCCGCAGGCGAGTCTACGGCGCGGCGCGGGGGCGCCCCGTGGACGCGCCGGAACCCGGGCATCCACTCAGACTGAGCCCGCGAGACCCGGCGAGCGAGCTGCACCTGAGGCATCGAGCGGGCCCAGCTGCGAGCCCGATGACTCGGGTACCGCGTGCTGTTGAGATCGCCCGATCGCCTCAGGAGGATCCCGCCGTCCGTCGTCGACCTCGGACGGGAACGACGAAGGAGGGGAAGCCTTCCGGCTCCCCCTCCTCGGATCGGACGATCAGCCCTTGAAGCGGGGGAACGCCGAGCGGCCCGCGAAGACCGCGGCATCGCCGAGGTCCTCTTCGATGCGGAGCAGCTGGTTGTACTTCGCGACGCGCTCGCTGCGGGCGGGGGCGCCGGTCTTGATCTGACCCGCGTTGACCGCCACGGCGAGGTCGGCGATCGTGGTGTCTTCGGTCTCGCCCGAACGGTGCGACAGCATCGAGGTGTACCCCGAGCGGGTGGCCAGGTTGATGGCATCCAGCGTCTCGCTGAGCGTGCCGATCTGGTTGACCTTCACGAGCAGCGAGTTGGCGATGCCGAGGTCGATGCCCTTCTGCAGACGCTGGGGGTTGGTGACGAACAGGTCGTCGCCGACGAGCTGCACCTTGGAGCCGATGGCATCCGTCAGCTTCTTCCAGCCGTCCCAGTCGTCTTCGGCGAGCGCGTCCTCGATCGTGACGATCGGGAAGTTGGCGACGAGGTCGGCGAAGTAGTCGACGAGGGTGTCGACGCTCCACTCCTTGCCCTCGACGGTGTAGACGCCGTCCTTGAAGAATTCGGTGGCAGCGACGTCGAGGCCGACGGCGATGTCCTGACCGGGGGTGAAGCCGGCCTTCTCGATCGCGCGGATGAGGAAGTCGAGGCCCTCGCGGTTGCTGGGCAGGTCGGGGGCGAAACCGCCCTCATCGCCGAGACCGGTGTTGTAACCCGCCGACTTCAGCTCGCCCTTGAGGACGTGGTAGACCTCGGTGCCCCAGCGGAGCGACTCGCTGTAGGTGTCGGCGCCGATGGGGGCCAGGAAGAACTCCTGGAAGTCGATGCCGTTGTCGGCGTGCTCGCCGCCGTTGATGACGTTGAACAGCGGCACGGGCAGCAGGTGGGCGTTGGGACCGCCGAGGTAGCGGAACAGGGGCAGGTCGGCGCTGTCGGCGGCGGCCTTGGCGACGGCGAGCGAGACACCGAGGATGGCGTTGGCGCCGGTGCGCGACTTGTTCTCGGTGCCGTCGGTCTCGATGAGGATCTCGTCGATGATGCGCTGCTCGCTGGCCTCGACGCCCTCGATGGCGGGGCCGAGCTCGTCGACGACGGCGGCGACGGCCTTCAGCACGCCCTTGCCGCTGTAGCGGGTCTTGTCGCCGTCGCGCAGCTCGTAGGCCTCGAACGCGCCGGTGGACGCGCCGGAGGGGACGGCCGCCCGCTGGACGATTCCGTCGTCGAGGAGCACCTCCACCTCGACGGTCGGGTTACCGCGCGAATCCAGGATCTCGCGCGCGTTGACAGCCTCGATAAGTGCCACGAAGGACTCCTCGTTGGTTCTGGGGAAAGAGGGCGGAGCGTCGTCGGTCCGTCGTCGAGTCTAGTGACACGGGGTGGCGGGCGTGGGGTCGGATGCCACGGAGCGACGCGGTGACCGAGGTGGCCGAGCCCGTCGAAGCCGTGGTGACCCGAAGGCCCGGTCCCCCGACAGGCTCAGGGACCTCGCATCCGGACTAGGGAGCCGCGGCATCCACCACGATCGCCAGCGCGATGCCGTCCCAGCCCTTGCGATCGAGGGTCTGCAGGGCGGTGGCGTCGAAGCGGGGGTCGGTGCCGAGCATCTCGACGCCGCGCCGCGCGCCCTGCACCTTGGTGTCGGGGGTATCGGCGTCGGCGACCTCTCCGGCGCGCACGACGTTGTCGAGCACGACGACCGTCCCCGGACGGCCGAGACGAGCGGCCCAGTCGAGGTAGACGGTGTTCGACTCTTTGTCGGCGTCGATGAAGACGAGGTCGAAGGGCTCGCCGCCATCGAGACCGGGCAGTACGTCGGCGCCACGGCCCACGCGGATCTCGACCCGCTCCGACACCCCGGCACGCTCGAGGTTGGCGCGGGCGAGTTCGGCGTTGACCGGCTCGGCTTCGATCGTGACGACCACGCCCCCCGCACCCACGGCACGGGCGAACCAGATCGTCGAGTACCCGCCGAGGGTGCCGACCTCGAGTACTCGGCGGGCTCCCGCGATGCGGGTCAGCAGGTGCAGGAATTTCGCGTTGACCGGGGCCACTTCGATTGCGGGGAGCCCGGCGTCGTGCTGCGCCCGCAGCGCGGCATCCAGGGTCGGGTCGTCCCCGATCAATACGGTGGTGAGGAAGGCGTCGACGTCGTCGGGGGTGGGCACCCTCCCAGCCTGTCGGCGGGGACCCCGGGGGTCAACGCTCGTCGCGCAGGTGGGCGGGGTCGGTCGGTCGACTGCGCGTGAGCCGGGACTCCGGTCGGGCCCGTCCGTCCACGGTCTCCAATGCCGCGAGGACGGCGGGCAGCAGGGCCTCCGCCGTGCGTCGGTAGCCGAGCGCACTGGGGTGGAAGCGGTCCACGCTGAACATCTCGTCGGGTTGCTCCGCGAACACCGGGCCGACCGCTCGCGAGAGGGCGACGACGCGACCCCCGGCCCGATGCACGGCGGAGGCCTGAGCTGCGGCCAGTTGTCGAGACGAGCGTGCGGCGAGCGCGCGCAGGGGCTGGGGAATCGCGCGCAGCGTCCCGAGGTCGGGACAGGTCCCCACGACGACCGGGACGTCGGCGGCGCGTAACGCGCGCACGATCTGCTCGAGCTGCTCGGCGGAGCGGGATGCCGCGACGCGGTGCGTCACGTCGTTGCCTCCGACGACGATCACCGCGGCGTCCGGGCGATAGTCCGCGGGGAGGGAGGCGAGTTGCGCCGCCAGTGCCGACGTCTCGGAACCGACCACCGCGGCGGTGCGCAACCGCACCGGTCGCCCGGCCTCGCGCGCGATGCCCTTCGCAAGACGCGCGCCGAGCGTGTCACGGCGGTGGTCCGCGCCGAGGCCCGCGGCGATCGAGTCACCGAGCAGCAGCAGCTCCACCGGCGTTCCCGGATGCTTTTTGCGCCGCCACACGCGGTCGGCGTCGAGCGCCTGCTCGCCGAGGGGCTTGCCGATGCGGCGGCGGGCGATCGCCGCCTGGCGGGTCACCAGGGTGCGCACACCCACGACCCCGGCGCCCACGACGGCCATCACCGACGCTGCAGCCAGGGTCACCGGACGACGTGCGCGCATGGACCGATGACACCTCGCGGGGGTGAACGACGGGTGTCCCGGCCGTGACGGCGAGGCGACGCCGGGCTCGCGGCATCCTGTGTCTTCGTCTTCAGGGGCGGGGACGATCCCCGCCGACGAGTGCGCCGGCTCAGGCCAGGGGCTTCAGCTCGAGCGTCTCGGCCGTGGTGTCGGCGCTCACCGACGCGAACGCCGTGTACCCGTCGGCCGCCGAGCGCTCGAGCAGCACCTTCATGTTCTTGGCCCGCTGCTCGACGCGCACGCGTGCTCCCCCGGCAACGAGGTGGGCCTTGAGCGCGAGCAGCTGCGGAAGCGCGACGTCGCGATCGTGCACGAGCACGACGGAACGATCGCCGTCGGCGGCGTCGTCGGGAAGCAGGTCGACGAGTCGCTCGAAACCGATCGAGAAGCCCACGGCCGGCACCTGCTGGCCCAGGAACCGCCCGATCATGCCGTCGTAACGACCACCCCCGCCGAGGGAGTAGTCGACGCTCGGGTGGGCGAGCTCGAAGATCGTGCCGGTGTAGTAGCCCATTCCCCGCACGAGGAACGGGTCGAACACGAGCGGCGCCTCGGCACCCCGGGCGGCCGCGACCGTCTCGCCGAGATCGACCAGGTGGGTGATGACCTCGTCGGGGATGCCATCGGGCAGCGCCGCGCGGATGCCGTCGTCATCGAACGACGGTGAGCCCGCGGGACGCGCGAGGTAGGCCGCGAACGCGTCGACGGCCGCGGCGCCCGCGCCACGGCCGCGCAGCTCCGCGACGACGCCGGAGGGGCCGACCTTGTCGAGCTTGTCGATGGTGATGAGGACCCCGGGGCGTTCGTCGGGCGCGAACCCGAAGACGTCGAGCATCGCGTCGAGGGCGCGACGGTCGTTGACGCGGATCGACCCGCCCTCCAGCCCCAGGGCGTCGAGCACGTCGAGGCTCGCCGTCATGAGCTCCGCCTCGGCGCGGGCTGAGGCGTCGCCGATGACGTCGATATCGCACTGCACGAACTGGCGGTAGCGCCCCTTCTGCGGCCGCTCCGCGCGCCACACGGGCGCGATCTGGATCGCCCGGAACACCGTCGGCAGCTGCGCGCGGTGCGTGGCGTAGAAACGCGCGAGCGGCACCGTCAGGTCGTAGCGCAGCCCCAGGTCGGCCAAGGCGGCGGGATCGTCGGCCGCAGCGCGGATGCCGTCGGCATCCATCCCGCGCTTCAGGATGCTGAACGAGAGCTTCTCGTTGTCGCCGCCGATCCCGGCGTGGAGGCGGTCGTAGTCCTCCATGACCGGGGTCTCGATCTCGTCGAAGCCGTGCGCGCGGTAGCGCTCGCGGATGACGGCGAGCACGCGCTCACGGCGGGCCTTGTCGGCGGGGAGGAAGTCGCGCATGCCGCGCGGCGGGTTCACGGATACCACGGCTCCATTGTTCCAGCCCCTCGCACCGGGTCGAGCGCCGGGGTGTTCGCGGCGCGTCGGAACCGCAGAGTCTCACCGGGACCGCAGGCGCGCGCCGGAACCGCAGAGTCTCACCGGAACCGCGGGCGCTCGCCCGAACCGCGGTCGGACGGCGTCTGCCGACCGCGGTCTCGTCACTCGGATGCGGTTGCGCCGCTCCGCTCGACCGCCCGCACCTCACCGCGGAGGGTGCGTAGACGCTCGCGCAGCGCCCGTTCCGCGTCCCACCCGCGCTCGCGGCCGAGCTGCACCAGGGCCAGCAGGGCATCGCCGAGCTCGCTCTCGGTCTCCGGGTCGGCGAGGCGATGCGCGGGGGCGGTCACCTCGACCTGCGCGGCCTTGCCCAGCACCTTCTGGGCCAGAGCGAGCGAGGGCATATGGTCGCTGACCCCGTCGAGCACGCTCGTGCGGGTGCCCTTTTCGGCCGCCTTCGCCGCGTTCCAGTGAACGAGCACTTCTTCGGGAGTGGATGCCACGGCATCGGCGAACACATGCGGATGACGCCGCACCATCTTCTCGGTCAGACCGCGCGCGACGTCGTCGATGTCGAACGGGTCGTCCGCGTCGCCCGCGGCGATCTCGGCGTGGAAGAGCACCTGCCAGAGCAGGTCGCCGAGCTCCTCCCGCAGATCGGCGCGGGTGCCGGACTCGACCGCGTCGATCACCTCGGCGCTCTCCTCGACCAGGTACGGCACGAGATCGCGGTGGTCGATCCGCTGCGTCCACACGCAGCGCGCGCGCACCGCGCGCATCGTCTCGGCGGCCTCGCGCAGGGCGTCGTCGCTCACGGGGTCTCCTTCCGCGGACCCCGGCAACCGGCACCCGGCACCCACCGGGCTCGCGCAGTCCGCTGCCCCGAGTATGCCCCTCGCACCCCGCACCCGGCGGGGCGCGGGCACGTCTGCGTCGCTCCGGTGCACCGTCATCGGTCGGACCGGAGCCCCACGGGAGCGGGTCTCGTCGCAGGAGGACGCCGGGCCGGGGCCCGACACAGCGAGTCCGCGCAGAGTCAGGAAGAGGTACTCACGAGGGGAACCCGATGAACCTGCACCCTCAGCAGTCCTCCGCGTGAAATCCTGCGGCGTATCGATCGCTGGGGCGGAGGAAGTCCGCATCGCGACTACTCGGACGGCGGCACCCACGGCTTCTCCCCACGGACGAATGTGTCCCCCCAGGCCACCGTGTCATCCGCCCGCAACGCGACGCCGATAATCTTGGCCGTGTGCGTGAACTGACCCCGACCGAGGCCATCGACCTCGTGGGCCGCTTCGAAGCCGGCCAGGAGCTCCCCGAACAGATGCGCGCCGACGTGCGCCTGCTCGGCTCGCTGCTGGGACGTGTGCTTCAGGAGAGCGGCTCCCCCGGCCTGTACGACGACGTCGAGCGACTGCGCACGGCGACGATCCAGGCCTACACCGACGAGACGTCCGAAGCTTTCGAGCGCGCAGCGGCCATCGCCGACAGCTTCTCGATCGAACGAGCCGACGAGGTGGCCCGCGCTTTCACGGCCTACTTCCACCTCGTCAACCTCGTTGAGGAGCACCAGCGCGTGCGAGTACTGCGTGAGCGTGGCGACCAGCCCTCCCGCAGCGGCATCCCCGACACCATCGCCAGCGCGTTCGAGCGACTGTCGAGTGAGGTCGGCGAAGACACCGCCCTCGCGCGGCTGCAGGCCCTGCGCTTCCACCCCGTCTTCACGGCTCACCCCACCGAGGCCCGACGCCGTGCGATCTCGACCAGCATCCGCCGCCTGTCGGACCTGCTCGGCGAGCGCGACGCCGCCGGCGAGAACGCCACCGAGACACGCCGCACCGAGCGCCGCATGCTCGAAGAGATCGACACCCTCTGGCGCACCGCTCCCCTCCGCCGCGACAAACCGTCCCCCGTCGACGAGGTGCGCTCGGTCATGGCCGTGTTCGACGAGACGCTCTACACCGCCGTGCCGCACGTCTATCGCCGCATCGACGACATCCTCCAGGGTGAGCACGCGGGGTCGCGCCCGCCGATCGTCAAGCCGTTCGTCCGCGTCGGCTCGTGGGTCGGCGGCGACCGCGACGGCAACCCCTTCGTGACGGCATCCGTCACCCGCAAGGCCGCCGCGATCGCCAGCGAGCACGTGCTGTTGGGACTGGAGCGCACCACGCAGCGCGTCGGGCGTGGCCTCACCCTGGATGCCGGGACCACCCCGCCCAGTGATGCCCTGGTCTCCTTGTGGCACCGGTTGCGCGCCGCCGACGAGGACGCCGCGAAAGAGATCGCCGAGCGCTCCCCCGACGAGCCGCACCGCCGCATCCTCCTGCTCCTGGCCCGCAAGATCGCCGCGACCCGCACGCGCAACGCCGACCTCGCCTACCGCGACCCCGAGCATCTGCTCGCCGACCTGCACACGGTGCAGGACTCGCTCGTCGCCGCCGGAGCTGCACGCCAGGCGTACGGTGCGCTGCAGCGCCTGGTCTGGCAGGTCGAGACCTACGGCTTCCACCTGACCGAGCTGGAGGTGCGCCAGCACTCCGCCGTGCACCGCAAGGTGCTCGACGAGCTTCGCACCGGCGGTCAGCGCAGCGAGCAGACCGACGAGGTGCTGGAGGTCTTCCGCTCGATCGCTTACGTGCAGGAGCGCTTCGGCCCCCGCGCCGCCGGTCGCTACATCGTGTCGTTCACGCAGTCGGCCGAAGACCTCGCGAACGTCCACGAACTCGCGTCGTACGCGATGGGACCGGGCGAGGCGGTCCCCGTGCTCGACGTCATCCCCCTGTTCGAGACCTTCGCCGACCTGCAGGCAGCGCCCGGCATCCTCGCCGAGATCGTCTCGCACCCCTCGTTCGTCAGCCGCTTGGATGCCACGGGGCTGCGCCTCGAGGTCATGCTCGGGTACTCCGACTCGTCGAAGGACGTCGGGCCGGTCGCGGCCAACCTCGCGCTCTACGAGGCGCAGGCGAAGATCTCGACGTGGGCCGAGGCCGAGGGCATCGAACTGACGCTCTTCCATGGACGCGGCGGCGCGCTCGGCCGGGGCGGCGGTCCCGCCAACTCCGCGATCCTCGCCCAGCCCCCGCACTCCGTCGACGGTCGGTTCAAGCTCACGGAGCAAGGCGAGGTCATCTTCGCCCGCTACGGCGATCCCGACATCGCGATGCGCCACATCGACCAGGTGGCGGCCGCGGTGCTCACGGCATCCTCGCCCTCGATCGAGCGGCGCAACCGCGGCGCTGCCGACGCTTTCGCCGATGTCGCATCGGCCATGGACGTCGCCTCGCGCGAGCGCTTCTTCGCCCTGGTCAAGGCCCCCGGCTTCGCCCCCTGGTTCGCCACCGTCACGCCGATGGAAGAACTCGGACACCTCGCCCTGGGCTCGCGCCCCGCGCGCCGGGGCCTGTCGGTCGAGTCGCTCGAGGACCTCCGCGCGATCCCCTGGGTGTTCTCGTGGACCCAGGCCCGCATCAACCTCGCCGGGTGGTTCGGTCTCGGAACGGCGCTCGACGCCGTCGGCGATGAGCAGCGTCTGCGTGACGCCTACGAGCAGTGGCCGCTGTTCCGCACGATGATCGACAACGTCGCGATGAGCCTCGCGAAGGCCGACGAGCGCATCGCCCGCCGCTACCTCGCCCTCGGCGACCGCGACGACCTCGCCCAGCTCGTCATGGACGAGATGCTGTTGACCCGCTCGTGGGTCGAGCGCATCACCGGCGGCGACCTGCTCGGCAACAAGCCCGTGCTCCAGCGCGCGGTGAAGATGCGCAGCCCCTACGTCGATGCGCTGTCATTGCTCCAGTTGCGGGCACTCCGCGCCCTGCGCGCCGCCGCCCCCGAATCCGACACCCCGGATGCCGAGCAGCAGCGACTGCTGCTGCTGTCGGTGAGCGGCGTGGCCGCGGGACTGCAGAACACCGGCTGAGCGGCATCCTGTCTCGTCGACGCGCCGGCTCCCCGAGTGGGGGCCGGCGCTTCGTCTTCGGCGGTCGAGGCTCGAGCGTGCCCTCAGCCGGACACTGCACAGGCAGGCCCCGAGAGCCGGGCCTCTACAGGTGGGCCCATAGCCGGGCACTCCGCCGGCGGGCCGGGCACAACGGCGAACCGCTCCCGCGGCACGCCGACATAACGAGCCGCCGGCCCGGCGCGTCGCGAATCGCCCCGCCGCTCGACACCTCCCCGCTGGCGCACGCCCCGCCGCTCCACACCTCCCCGCTGGCGCACGCCCCGCCAACCCGACCTCCGCGCACGGCACAGCCGGCCCGATCCCACGGCACCGCGAAGACGCCCCGACCGGCCGACCCGACGCAGACGGACGCGAGGATGCCGAAGGCGAGAGCGGGTCAGTCCAGCCGGCGGTCCGCGGCGTGACGGGCGAGGCTCCGGCCGTAGCGGTCGGTGAGCTGCACCATGAGGTCGGGCGTCTCACGATCGAGGCCGAACACGTACCCGGGGAAGTCGAGCTCCTTCTGCGCGGCCCAGATCTCCTCGTGGCGGTCGGGCGGGAGGATCTGCAGGGGGTCACCCACCGCCACCCACGAGATCGGCACGACAGTCCCCGGGGGCAGGACGGTGCGCACGTGCACCACGGCGTTGATGCGTACTTCGCTGCGATCGCCGATCTCGGCGCCGTTGAAGATGCGCGTGCCGGTGGCCAGGAAGACCTCGTCTCCGATGTCGGCGCCCGCGACGCTCGACATCGGGCCGATCAGGGTGTGCGCGCCGACGTGCACGGCGTGGGTCGAGCTCGCCCGCACCAGGGCGTTCTCCATGACGATCGTGTTCTCGCCGAGCACCACCGGACTGCCCTCGGCGGTGAGGATCGCGCCGTGCAGCACCTGGCACCCGGGTCCGATCGTCACGTCGCCGCTGATGACCGCGGTCGGCGCAACGACCGCGTCGGGATGGATGCGGGGCTCAGCCCCGAGATGAGCGAAGCGCATGGAGGCGTCCTTCCCGTCGGTGCCGACAGCGTAGCGCTGCGCCGACGCTGCGTCAGGAGGCCGGGACGGACTCCTTCTCGACCGGCAGCGGCCACAGCGCGTCGAGCAGTTGGCGCACCCACGCGATCAGGTTCGCGTCGTCGGCGTCCTGCGGCAACGGCACCACCATGGCATCCCCGCTCGCGACGAGCTTCGCCTTGGGGTACAGGCGCTGCAGACGCACGCGCATGGAATCGGCCAGGTTCGCCGGGGCGACGCGCAGGTTGGAGCCCATCGCGACGACATCGGCCAGACCCGCCTGCGCGGCTCGGCGTCGCAGGCGAGCGACGGCGATGAGACCCTCGACCTCGGCCGGCGGCTCCCCGTAGCGGTCACGGAGTTCTTCGACGACGAGGTCGATGGCGTCGTCCTTTGCGGTGGCGGATGCCGCGGCCGACAGCTTCTGGTACGCCTCGAGCCGCAGACGCTCGCTGTCGATGTAGAACTCGGGAAGACGCGCATCGACCGGGAGCTCGAGCCGCAGCTCGGTGGGGCCGTCGACATCCTCCCCGCGGAAGGTCGACACGGCCTCGCCGATCATGCGGAGGTACAGGTCGAAGCCGACGCCGGCGATGTGCCCCGCCTGTTCGGCGCCCAGCAGGTTTCCGGCCCCGCGGAGCTCGAGGTCTTTCAGCGCCACCTGCATGCCCGAACCGAGGTCGTTGTTGACGGCGATGGTCTCGAGGCGATCGGCCGCCGTCTCGGACAGGGGCTTCATCTCGTCGTACAGGAAGTACGCGTACGCCCGATCGCGACCTCGGCCCACGCGCCCGCGCAGCTGATGCAGTTGCGACAGGCCGTACTTGTCGGCGCGGTCGATGATGATCGTGTTGGCGTTCGAGATGTCGAGCCCCGTCTCGATGATCGTGGTCGACACGAGCACATCGGCGCGGCGCTCCCAGAAGTCGTCGACGACCTGCTCGAGGGCGTGCTCGCCCATCTGACCGTGGGCGACGACGATGCGCGCCTCCGGCACGATCTCGGCGAGGTGCGCGGCCACCCGTTGGATGGACGACACCCGGTTGTGCACGTAGAAGATCTGCCCCTCGCGCAGCAGCTCGCGCCGGATGGCGGCGGCAATCTGCTTGTCGTTGCGGGGACCGACGTAGGAGAGGATCGGATGCCGATCCTCGGGCGGGGTGGCGAGGGTCGACATCTCGCGGATGCCGGTGACGGCCATCTCGAGCGTGCGCGGGATCGGCGTGGCGCTCATCGCGAGGATGTCGACGTTCGTCTTGAGCTTCTTCAACTGGTCTTTGTGTTCGACGCCGAAACGCTGCTCCTCGTCGATGATCATGAGCCCGAGGTCTTTGAAGATCACCTTCTCGGTGAGGATGCGGTGCGTTCCGATGACCATGTCGACGGTGCCGTCGGTGAGACCGGCGAGGGTCGCCTTCGCCTCTTTGTCGCTCTGGAAGCGCGAAAGAGGGCGCACCGTCACGGGGAAGCCGGCATAGCGCTCGGCGAAGGTCTCGAGGTGCTGCTTGACCAGCAGCGTCGTCGGCACGAGCATGGCGACCTGCTTGCCCTCTTGGATGGCCTTGAACGCCGCGCGCACCGCGACCTCGGTCTTGCCGAAACCGACATCTCCCGAGAGCAAGCGGTCCATCGGGATCGGCTTCTCCATGTCGGCCTTGATCTCGTCGATGGTCTGCAGCTGGTCCATGGTCTCGGCGAAGGGGAAGGCTTCTTCGAGTTCGCGCTGCCACGGGGTGTCGGGCCCGAACGCGTATCCCTTCGACGCCATGCGCGCCGAGTACAGCTTCACGAGCTCGACCGCGATGTCGCGAACGGCCTTGCGGGCCCGACCCTTCGCCGCCGCCCAGTCGCTGCCGCCCATCTTCGACAGCGTGGGTGCCTCGCCGCCGACGTACTTCGAGAGCAGGTCGAGTTGGTCGGTGGGCACGAACAGCTTGTCGCCCGGATACCCGCGCTTGGCGGGGGCGTACTCGAGGACGAGGTACTCCTTCGTCGTCTTGACCGCATTGCGCCCGCCGCTGGAGACCTCACGCTGGGTCAGCTCGAGGAATTTGCCGATGCCGTGGGTGGCGTGCACGACGACGTCGCCGGGCTTCAGCTGCAGTGGATCGACGACGTTGCGTCGCCGCGAGGCGAGCTTCTTGACGCCGCGGTTGTCGCCGCCCACCGACCGTCCGTAGAACTCGGTCTCGGTGATGACGGCGAACTTCGCCTCGACGAGGTGGAAGCCGCGTTCGAGCGGCGCGCACACCACGTGCGCCACACCGGGTTCGGGTGGCGTCCGCACGTCGTCGACGCGCCGCGCCGCGATGCCGCGCTCCGCGAGCACATCGCGGGCGCGATCGACCATGCCGGGTCCGGATGCCGTGACCACCACGGACCAGCCGTCGGCCAACAACTGACCGACGTGCGCCGTGGCGCCGTCGACGTTGCCCTGGAACGACGGCACGGAGTCCGCCTTGATGCGATGCGCGGAGTCGTCGCCGACGACGAGACCCTCGTCTTCGGCGTCGGCCGCGCCCGAGTCGAACGCACTGAACTGCCACCAGACGCCCCCGCGACCGCTGGCCCTCTCGTGCAGGTCGTCGAGGGTGACGAAGTCGCCGGAGTCGAGGTCGACGGGGGTATCGGCCCCCGCTGTCGCCGCCGACCAGGCCGCCTCGAGGAACTCGCGGTTGGTGTCGCCGAGTGTCGTCGCGCGGGCGAGGGATCGCTCGGGATCGACGAGGGCGACGGCGCTGCCTCCGGGGAGGTAGTCGACGATCGTGACGAGGTCGTCGATGAGGACGGGGATGAGCGATTCCATGCCCTCGGCGGGAATGCCCTCCGACATCTTCTCGAGCAGTTGCCGCAGACCCGGGTACGCGTCGCGCAACGCGGCGGCGCGCGCGCGGACCTCGGCGGTGAGCAGGAGCTCGCGGCTGGGAACGAGGGTGACGTCGGTGATCTCGCCCGGGAGCGACCGCTGATCGGCGACCGAGAAGGCACGGATCTGGTCGACCTCGTCGCCGAAGAACTCCACGCGGTAGGGGTGGTCGGCCACGGGCGGGAACACGTCGAGGATGCCGCCGCGCACGGCGAACTCGCCGCGTCGCGACACCATGTCGACGCGGTGGTAGGCCAACTCGACCAAACGCGTCGTGACCGCCTCCAGCTCGTGTCCGCGACCGCCCACGACGAGCTGGACCGGCTGGACGTCTCCCAAGCCGGGGGCGAGCGGTTGCAGGGCGCTGCGCACCGAGGCTGTGACGACCAGCGGCGCCTGGCCATCCCACGCCGCGATGCGACGGAGCACGTCGAGGCGGCGACCCACCGTCTCGGGGCTGGGGCTGAGGCGCTCGTGCGGCAGGGTCTCCCACGCGGGGAAGTGGAGCACATGGGCGCCGGGGAGAACGGCATCGATGGCCGGCCCCAGCGACTCGGCGCGACGGCCGGTCGGAGCGATCACCAGCACGGCGCCGGGCTCGCCCGCGGCGCGTCGCCGCTCGATGAGACCCGCGATGACGGGCACGTCGAGGCCATCGACGAGGGAGAGAGACAGGTCGGCGGATGCCGCGGAAGCGGCCTCACGGTACGACTCAGCCTGCTCGAGGGCGCGAACGATCCCGGGAACTGTCACTCGGGAGAGTTTACGCGGGGGCTCCGACATCGGGCCGTCCGCGGAGGCAGGCGAGAACCCGACGACGTCTCGTAGGCTGACGGCATGACCTCCCCGAGCGCCCCGAGCGGTCCGGTCTTCGCCGCGCCGCACGTCGCGCCGCCGGTCGGGACGATGCTCGCTTCCCCGCAGCCCCGCCGTCGCGGGCGACCACTGGGGACGTGGGCGCTGCTCCTGTCGATCGTCGCCACGGTCCTGGCATCCGCCGTCGGGGGTTTTTCGGCGTTCCGGACGGCGCGCGGTGCGGGACCCGGACTCGAGGCCGTCACCTCCCGCACCCTCGATTGGCGCGTGCTGTCGCCGGTGCGCGACATCGTGCTGGTCGGCGAGATCGCCTTCTGGGCGGGCACGGTCATCGGAGTCGCCGCGCTCGTGCTCGGCATCGTCGCCACCGCACTCGGCTCCGGACGCGGGTCGGGCATCGCCGCCATCGTCGTCTCGGCGTTCGGACCGCTGGTGTTCGGGGGTCTGGTCGCCGCGGGGCTCGTCGCGGGACTGGCCACGATGCCTGTCGGAATCGCCCCGATCTGATCGTCGTCGGCGATGCGCTACCGCGCCGATGGGGCGCCCGTCCAGCCCCGCCGGTCTTGCGCAACCGCTTCTCTACACTCGCGGCAACGGGCACACCGTGCCCGCCATCCGCCGAACCGGGCACCCGCTGCCCGCCGACGACACAGGAGCATCCCGTGAGCACCAACCCGCCGCCGCCGGAACCCTACAACCCGCCCCTCACGCGCAGCGAGGCCCACGCGGCGCCGGGCGGTTACGCCGCTCCCGCATACGCCCCCGGCCCCGCGGCTCCGGTGTCGAAGAAACTCGGCATCATCGCCTTCGTCGCCTCCCTCCTGGCCGTGGTCGTGGGCTCGATCCTGGCGTTCGTGGCCGGTCTGCAGACCGGGAGCATCGCGCAGTACACCGACTCCTCAGGGCAGCTCGACACGAACGCGCTCCCGCCGGGAACCGAGCAGACCGCCGTCATGGTCGCCGTGCTGTCCGTCGGCGCGTTCGTCGTCTACGGCATCCTCGGTCTCTGGGGCTTCATCCAGGGCATCATCGCCGCGGTGAAGAACCGCGGCCGCGGGTGGGCGATCGCCGCGATCGTCATCGCCGTCCTCGGCGGAATCGTCGTCATCGCCGCGCTCGGCGTGGGTGCCGCCGTCGGCCTCGGCTCCGGCATGTGACACGCACGTCGCGAACGACCCCGTCCCTCGAGGGCGGGGTCGTTCGTCGTTTTTCGTTCCTGTGTCCGTCGGCCGAATGCCGGGCGTGTGGACGGCACCGGCGGCGGGTTCTCGGCACGGGAAGACGGTTGCCGGCGCAGGATCGGTGATCGGGGCGAAACGGTGATCAGATGAGAGGGCGGTGATCGGTGCGGGGCGGGTGACGGGCCGACGGCCTCGGGAGGCGGTGGTCAGGCGCGGGGGGCGTGGAAGCGCTGCTGCGCGGCGACCAGGCCCTCATCGACGAGCAGCTCCACGGCATCCGCGGCATCCGAGACCAGGATGGGCAACGTCTGGCGCTCGGTCGCGCTGAACGGATCGAGCACCCAGTCGGCGGGATCCTGCCGACCCACGGGACGACCGATCCCCACCCGCACACGTGGGAAGTCGGCGGTACCGAGGGCTTTGGCGATGTCGCGCACCCCGTTGTGTCCACCGTGGCCGCCGCCGGTCTTGAGCTTGAGCGTGTCGTAGGGGATGTCGAGCTCGTCGTGGACGACGACGACGCGATCCGCCTCGACGCCGTAGAAGCGCGCGAGACCGGCGACGGGACCGCCCGAGACGTTCATGAAGCAGTTCAGCTTGGCGAGCACGAGCTTCGCCGATCCCGGCCGGAGCCAGGTCTCGACGACCCGCGCGTTGGCCTTGTGGGCGCGGAACGCCTCGCGCCGTCGGCCGGCGAGCTCGTCCATCACCATCTGGCCGACGTTGTGGCGGGTCGCCTCGTACCGCGGGCCGGGGTTGCCGAGACCGACGATGAGCCAGGTGTCTGCCATGGCATCCATCCTTCCCGATGCGCGAACCCCGTCCGCACGCACGAGCCGGGCCGCGAAAGCCCGGGAGAAGAGAACGAGGGGACGCGAGACGCGCCCCCTCGTGGTCGGCGAGCAGGAGCCCGCCGGGGATTACTTGTCGTCGCCCTCGGCCTCTTCGGACTGCTCCTCGGCGACCTCGGCGTCGGCCTCGGCGATCTGCTCGTCGGCGGCGATGGTGTCGAGCGGCACCGAGACACCGATGATCAGGGTCTCGGGGTCGGTCACCAGAGTGGCGCCGGCGGGCAGCGTCAGGTCGGCGGCGGTGATCTGCGTGCCGTCCTCGGCACCCTCGACCGAGACCTCCACGTTCTGCGGAATGTGGGTGGCCTCGACCTCGAGCGACACGGTCGTGTTCTCGAGGTTGGCGATGGTGCCGGGGAAGGGCTCGCCGATGACCGTGACGGGCACGTCGACCTGGACCTTCTCGCCCTTGCGCACGACGATGAGGTCGATGTGCTCGATGATCTGGCGCACGGGGTCCTTCTGCACGTCCTTCACGAGCACGAGCTGACCCTTGCCCGCGATGTCGAGGTCGAGCAGCGCGTTGGCGCGACGGATGAGCAGCGCGACCTGGTGGCCGGGCAGCGCGACGTGCTGGGGCTCGGTGCCGTGACCGTAGATCACGGCCGGGATCTTGCCCGCGGCGCGAAGGCGACGGGCGAAGCCCTTGCCGAAGTTCTCGCGGAGCTCCACGACGACCTTGTTGTCTTCCGACATGATGTTCTCCTCGCGAGCACGCGGCCCGCAGCTTGTGCGCGGACATGGCCCGCACCTGTGTGGTCTGGATTCGACTCGAACGCGAGCGCGTGAGGAAAGCCGGGGAGCCTGCATCACTGCGTCGATCACGGATCCCCCGTGCACCGGGCGGTGCGCGGCAATCCCTCGCCGAAGTTCCCCGGAAGTCTACCAGCGCTCACGCGGCCGTACGACCCGCGTCCCCGCCTGCTCAGGCCGGACGCGACGGCGACGGATCTCCGCAAGGCGCCGCGGCGACGCAGACGCGTGCGTCCGCCCCTTCGCGCGCGACAGGGTCCGGCGCGGCGCGACGGTAAGATCGATGAGCCACACCGACCCCGGAGGATCATCATGGACAGCGGCTTCTTCTCTCACGTCGTGCTCTGGGTCATCGGCGGCATCGCCACGATCGGCCTCGTCGGCACGGTCGGCGCCCTCTTCTCGATGGGGCGCAACGCAGGCTACAAGAAGCACTGACCCTCGGCGTTCCGCCCCGATCAACGCCCGATCTAGGCCCGTCGAACGGCCCACGGACGGCCTCGCCGGCGGGCAACGATGTCGCCGTGTCGAGCGTCGACGACATGGTGGTCCCGAGTCGTCGCGCTCGACGGTCAGGCGAACGACAGGGCGACCTTCGACGACACGGACGAATCGGCAGCCGTCGCAAAGGCCGAGAGGGCGTCCGCGACCGGAATGACGTGCGTGATGATGCCCTCGACGTCGAGGGACCCGTCGGCGAGCGCCGCGATCACCTCGGCGAACTCGTCGCCGAAGCGGAACGACCCGACCAGGGTGAGTTCGCGCGTGATGGCGGTTGCGAGCGGGGCCGGCACTCCTCCCGCGGCTTGCAGGCCCAGCAGCACGACGGTGCCGCCGCGACGGGCGGTGGCGATGGCGGATGCCAGGCCGGGCGCCGTCCCGCTGGATTCGATCACGACGTCGGCGTGCAGCTGAGCGGTCGCCTGGTCGTCGCGCGCGTCGAGCGCTCGAGCTCCGCGCGCCTCCGCGAGCGAACGCGGAAGCTCATGCAGATCGGTGGCGATGACGTCGGCGGCGCCGCGATGACGGGCGACGGCGACGGCGAGCTGACCGATGGGCCCCGCGCCGATCACCGCGACCCGGCGTCCCGCGACGGCTCCCGCCTGGCTCACCGCGTGCCACGCGACGGCGGCGGGTTCCGCCAGGACGGCCACGCGCAGGTCGAGGCCCGGAGGGAGGGGGAACAGCATGCGCGTGGGAAGGGCCACGCGCTCGGCGAAGCCACCCTGGGTGTGCGGCAGGTGCATGGCGGAGCCGAGGTAGGTCGAGGCTGGCGCGAGCTGGGGCCGATCCTCGGGCCAGGGCGTCACCCCGTCACCCCGAGGGGTGAGCGGGTGCACGGCCACCGGGGTTCCCACGCTCGGCCCGCTGCCGTCGGCCGCGGCTCGCACGACCGTCCCGGCCAGCTCGTGCCCGAGTACGAGCGGCTCGCGGAGGATCGACGCGCCGGCCGCTCCGTGGCGCCAGTAGTGCAGGTCGGAACCGCAGACGCCGCCGTAGGCGACGGCGATGACGGCCTCGTCGGCATCCGGGATCGGTTCGTCGATGTCTTCGACGCGCAGGTCGTCGGCGGCATGGGCCACCACGGCGAAGTTGGTCATCGTCGCTCCTCAGGACGTGGGGGTCGACAGGCGCAGGTCGCCGATGACGACCTCGACCGTCTCTCCGGGGTGAACAGGCGCCTGCGAATGCGGGGCGCCCATCATGACCACGTCGCCGGGGCCGAGGGTCGTCCACCCCGCGACATAGGCAAGGCACTCGCGGGGGGTCATCGGCAGCCGGCCGGCGGAGGTCTCGGCGCGGGTGGCACCATCAGCGAGCAGGGCCATGGGCAGGTCGGCGTCGAGCGGGAGGGCGGTGTCGATCCACGGTCCGAGCGGGGTGTACCCCTCCCCCGACTTCGACTCGAAGTTGCGCGGATCCACCGCTGCCCGGTCGGGGCTGGACAGATCGTTCACCGCGGTGATCCCGAGCACGTACTCGTGGGCGTTCTCGGCCGTGAGTCCGGTCGTATCGCGCCCGATCACGACGGCCACCTCGGCCTCGGCCACGGTCTGGCCGGCATCGCGGCGCAACCGCACGGTGACGCCGGGACCCGTGACGGTGCGCGGACTCTTCAACCACGCCTGCACCGGAGACGCGTGGCCCGGCCCGTTCTGCGCGATGCCCACGACGACCGTCGGGGAGCACGGAGCGGCGAACTCGCCGTCGACGGGCTCGGCGGCATCCCGCGGCTCTTTCCCCTCCGCGAACGCGGCATAGGGGTCGTCGATGGGGATGAACGACCCGTCGTCACCGACGCGCACGGTGGTGACGCCACCCGACGTGGACACTCGAGCGATGCGCATCACACCACCGCCGTCATTCCGCCGTCGACGAAGATCGTCTGACCGTTGACGAAGTCGCTCGCGGAGCTGGAGAGGAACACCAGCGTCCCCACCAGATCACTGGTGTCCCCCCATCGTCCCGCCGGGGTGCGCGTGCGCACCCACCTCGAGAACGTCTCGTCGTCGACGAGAGCTTGCGTGAGCTCGGTCGCGAAGTACCCTGGCGCGATGGCATTCGCCTGGATGCCGTGGGGTGCCAGATCGGCGCACAGCCCCTTCGACAGCATCGCGATGGCGCCCTTCGTCGCGCCGTAGGCCGCGATCGAGGGGCGGGCGAGCTGAGACTGCACGCTGCCGATCTGCACGAGCTTTCCGGAACCGCGCGCGATCATGCCCCGCGCCACCCGACGCGACACGTAGAACGCGCTCGAGAGGTTCGTGCGGACCAGGTCGTCCCAGTCGGCGTCGGCGAACTCGGCGATGGGCGCCCGGCGCTGGACGCCGGCGTTGTTCACGACGACGTCCGGCACACCGTGGTCCCGTTCGATCCGGTCGATGCCGGCGTCGACGGCGGCCGAGTCGCCGACGTCGAACGTCGAGACGTGAGCGGTCACGCCGGTCGCCGCGGTGATCTCGTCGGCGGCGCGGCCCGCGGTCGCGGCATCCCTCCCGTGCACGATGACCGTCGCGCCCGCCTCGGCGAGCCCCTGGGCGAGGGTGCGGCCGATGCCGCGGCTGGAGCCGGTCACGAGGGCGAGACGGCCGGCGAGGTCGAACGCGGCGCTCATCGGATGGTCCGGACGGTGACGGTCGTGGCATCCACGCCCTCGCCGACCTCTTCGCGCGACACCTTGATGGCGTCGTCGGTGCGGGTGAGGTCGCGACGCAGGGTCTCGGGGACGAGGAACGTCGACGCGGTGGTGATGAGCGCGAGGGTCGCCATGTAGATCGCCAGCAGCAGCCAGTTCGCGTCGCTGACGGCGATGATGTACGCCCCCAGCACCCCCGCGAGGCCACCGGCGAGAACGGCCGAGAGCTCACGCGCCATGGCCACGCCGAGGTAGCGGTGACGGTTGCCGAACAGCTCCGGGAGCATGGCGCACTGCGGTCCGAGCATCGAATTGACCGCGACGCCGATGCCGATCGCGACGACGGCGATGGTGATCGGGTAGCTGCCGAGCGACATCAGCCACCACGCCGGGAAGGTGAACACCAGCATGAACAGCGCACCCGCACGATAGACGGTGCGCCGGCCCATGCGGTCGGACAGCGCTCCCGTGAGCGGCACCGAGAAGATACCGATCAGCGAACCGAGCGTGACACCCCAGGTGAGCAGGCTGCGGTCGGCCTGGCCCCCGACGGTGGCGACGAAGAACGTCAACGCGAGGGTGTTGAACATGTAGGAGCCGCCGTTCTCGGCCATGCGCAGGCCGATGCCGACGATGACACCCGGCAGACCCCGGGTGAAGATGTCTCGAACTGGACGCTCAGCGATCTGCTCGCTCTTCTCGAGCTCGATGAAGGTCGGCGTCTCGCGCAGCCGTATGCGGATGAACAGCGCGAGCAGAATGAGCACGAACGAGGCGAGGAACGGCACGCGCCAGCCCCAGCTGAGCAGTTGGTCCTCGGGCAGCAGCGAGATCAGGCTGAAGACGACGGCCGCGAGCAGGGTTCCCGCCTGGATGCCGATGAAGGGCAGCGCCGAGAAGAAACCGCGGCGCTTCACGGGCGCGTACTCGGCCATGAGCACCGTGGCACCGGCCTGCTCGGCGCCGGCGCCGAAGCCCTGGAGCAGGCGCATGATCACGAGCAGAATCGGGGCGAGGATGCCGACCGCCTCGTAGGTGGGCAGCAGTCCGATGGCCGTCGACGCCCCGCCCATCAGCAGGATCGTGATGACGAGCACCCACTTGCGTCCGAGCTTGTCGCCGAGGACGCCGAAGAAGAGCCCGCCGAACGGCCGGGCGAGGAATCCGACACCGTAGGTCGCGAACGCGGCCACCGTGGCGAGGGCGGGGTTGTCCTGCGAGAAGAACAGCACATTGAAGATCAACGCCGTCGATAGACCGTAGAGCGCGAAATCGAAGTACTCGAGCGCACTGCCGATGCTCGAGGCGAGCGTGGCGCGGCGCAGGTTCGCGGCGTATTCGGGGTCATCCGTCGGCTGCGGCGTCGGTGTGGATGCAGTGGTCACGGCCATCTCCTTCGATCGGCTTGCGTCTTGCGACGAGCCGACTGTACCAACGGAGTGGACACAGTTCAATATGTTGAACAGGATTGACGAAGGCCGAGGGCGGGCACTCGTTGCGTCGGCGCGGAATCGGCCGTTCGGGGCGCAGCGGACGCGCCCCGAACGGCGAGATGCGCCCCGAATCCGAGCCTCGACACACCGGTCGACGGGCGCGGGATGCGCCCCGAAGCAGCGCGCCGCGGCGCGCGTCGACGCGCGCGAGAAGCGCCCCGACCCCGAGCCGTGAGCACCGACGCGCGTCAGGTCGCGCGGGAGGCGCTGAACGGGTTCGTGAGGGCCCGCGCCGCCTCACGGAGCGCAGCGCCCACGCGTGAGACGCGCTCGGGAGTGGCATCCGCCACCGGGATGCCGACGCCCAGCGCCAACTGCGGATCGCCCGGCGCCCAGCCTTCGAGGGGAACGGCGACGCCGACGATGCCGCGGAACGACTCCTCCTCGTCGACGGACCACCCGCGCTGGCGGGCAGTGGCGATCTTGGCGAGGACGGCTTCGACGTCGACCGTGCTGTGCGAGGTGAGCCGGGGCAGCGGGCGCCCCCGCGACAGCATCTCGCGCACGTCGTCGTCCGCGCGGGTCATCAGCAGCGCCCGGCCCGTGGCCGACAACGCGGCGGGCAGGCGCGAGCCCAGGGGCGTTCCGAGGCGCACCGACCGCGACCCTTCGTACCGCGCGAGGTAGAGGGCGTCGGTGTCGTCGAGCACAGCGACCTGCACGAGCTCCGTCGCCAGCACCGGCGACGTCTCGCACACGGCGTAGAACTCGCGCACCTGATTGAACTGCGCGGCGAAGGCGCCGCCGAGCTCTGCCGTGCGGATCCCGAGGCGGTACCCGAGCGGCACGCGCTCGATCATGCGGCCCGCCTCGAGCGACAGGCAGAGGTTCGCCGTCGATGACTTCGCCAGGCCGAGGCCCGCTGCCAGTTCCGTGAGCGTCAGCGCGCGTCCCGCCTCGGCGAGAAGCCCGAGAAGCCGGATGCCACGCCCCACCGCCGGGGCCGGATCCCGGACGACACCGCCCTCTTCGTCATCGCTCACCGCGACCTCCCCGTCGTGCCGGCGCCGCCGGGGCGACGCGTCAGTAGAACTCGACCGTATCGACAACGGCGCGCATCGGCTGACCGTCGAGCAGTCGCGTGGCGTTCTCGGCGAAGCGGCGGGCGATGCGCTCCTCCTCCTTGCTACTGAGAGCGGCCGTGTGCGGGCTCACGAGCACGCGCGGATGCCGCCACAGCGGGGACTCCTCCGGCAGCGGCTCCACCTCGAACACGTCCATGGCGGCGAAAGACACGCGACCGTCGTCCAGCGCCGCCAGGAGCGCCGACTCGTCGATGACGGTGCCACGACCGACACTGGCGAGGATCACCCCGGGCTTGACCGCCGCGAGGACGTGCGCGTCGACGAGGTGGTGCGTCTGGTCGGTGCCGGGGAGGGTGACCACGATGGCATCCACCTCTGCGACCGCGCCGACCAGGTCGTCGAGCGGAATCAGGCGATCGACCCCGTCGACGGCCACGCCGGAACGGGTCGTCCCCCACACCTCGGCACCGAGGGCCCGGAAGCGACGGGCGCACTCGGCACCGATGCCGCCGAGACCGACGACCAGCACGGTCATCTCGTCGAGCTGTCGCATCTCCCACCGGTCGGTCCAGGCGCGCTCGTCCTGCTGGCGCGCGAGGCGGGACAGGTCTTTCGCGCCCGCCATCACACCGAACACGGCAAACTCCGCCAGCGGTCCGCCGTGGACGCCCGCACTCGTGGTGAAGACGACTCGGTCGAGTGCGGCACGGTCGAGCCCGGCGGCTTTGACCTGGCCGCCGCCGCCCGCGGCCGTGGTCATGACCCAGCGCAGGCGCGGGTTCGCGACGACGGTACGGGCGAGGGCTGCGGGATCGACGTCCGGGATGCCGAAGAGCGCGTCGGCCGAGTCGATCAGGGCGTCGAACTCGTCCTGCTCCTTCGCCGAGCGCTCGTGGGCCGGGTCGCCGGACCAGTCGGCGGGGCCGCGCATCGGATGGGTCAGCCGCGCGTCACGCACGAGGTCCAGCCGCGGCTCCAGCCGCTCGATGAGACGGCAGTGCTCCTCTTTCAGGGGCACGGCCACCACGGCGCGTAGTCTCTCGTTGGTCGACATCGTCGTCTCTCCCTCCGCCGCGTCGGTCGGTGACCGCCACGGCTCGCGTGAATCCTCGTTCACCATACTGAACCCTGTTCAACCTGTTGTCCAGCCGATAGGATGTCGCCATGACGCAGCTCGACGAAGAGACGGCCACCCCCGCAGCGACCGACGTCCGTCTGGGCGTGTGGGGCCTCGGCGCGATGGGCGAGCCGATGGCGAAACACCTGCTTGCGGCGCGCGGCGCCCTCACGGTGCACGCCCGCCGCGAACGTCCCTCCCTGATCGACGCCGGTGCGCACTGGGCCTCGACCGCCCGTGAACTCGGGGCCGCAACCGACGCCGTCCTGGTCCTGCTGCCCGACCTCCCCCAGCTCGAGGAGCACCTCGACGGACCCGACGGCCTGCTGGCCGGCATCGGCGAGCGCGATTTCCTGCTCCTGATCGGATCGACGTCGTCGCCGGTCGGTGTGCGCGAGCTCGCCGCGCGCCTGGCCCCCGGCATCCGTGTCGTGGACTGCCCCGTCTCGGGCGGCGAAGACGGCGCGAAAGCCGGGACGCTGTCGATCATGCTCGGCGGCTCGCCCGCCGACACCGACCTCGCCGCCGCCCTCCTGACTCCCTGCGGCACCCCGGTGCGCCTCGGCCCGCTCGGCGCGGGAGAGGTCGCGAAGGCGTGCAATCAGATGGTCGTGGCGGCGACGATCCTGGCCCTCGGCGAAGCGACCGAGCTCGCGGCCCGCTCCGATGTCGACCCCGCCGCCCTGTGGGCGCTTCTCGGGGGCGGATACGCCGGGTCGAACCTGCTCGAGAGCCGTCGGCAGAAGCTCGTCGACGGTGACGACTCCCCCAGCGGCATCGCGGGGTACATGGTGAAGGACCTGGGCTTCGCGGCGGACGTCGCTGCGGCCACCGATACCCGGCCGGCGCTGCTCCCGGCTCTGCGCGAGGCCTTCGACGAGATCGTCGAGCGCGGCCTCGGCGAGCGCGACATCGCCGTCACCCGCCGCTTCACGGCCGAGCGGAGCAAGACGGACGCGGGCTGACGCCTGCGAGCGCGGTCAGTCCGCGGAGTTCGCGGATGCCATCGCGTCACCGGCCTCGCGCACGATCAGACGCATCGCCTGGGCGGCCTCCTCGGCCCGACCCGCCGTGACGGCGAACGCGACGTCCTGATGCCAGCGGACGGCGTGGGGGTTGGCGTCGTGCGGCATGAGGTCGTGCAGGGTGCGCCCCACGAGCACCGACTCCACGACCGAGCCGAGAGCGGCGAACATCGCGTTGCCGGATGCCGAGAGCAGCGTGCGGTGAAACCGCACGTCGGCCTCGAGATACTCGGCGCCGTCCGCGTCGCGCTCGGTGCGGGCCATCTCCATGACGGCTGCGACGAGGTCGCGGCGCTGTGCATCGGTAGCGGAGGCGGCGGCCGCCCGAGCGGCGAGCGGTTCGATCGCCCCCCGCAGCTCGCTGAGCTCGCGCAACTGCGCGCTGCGGCCGGGGCCCGCGAGCCGCCACGCGATGATCTCGGGCGCGTAGACGTTCCACTCCGTCGACGGGAGCACCTCGACGCCGGTCTTGCGGCGCACGCGGACGAGACCCAGCGACTGAAGCACGCGGACGGCCTCACGGCCGGCGCCGCGGGAGGAACCTGACGATAAGTCCGCCGTGATCAGGCGGGATCCCGCCGCCAGGTCGCCGTCGACGATCGCCGACCCGAGACGGTCGACGAGCGCGTCGTGCAGCGACACCGCATCGATGCGCTCCGTCGTCATCCTTCGATGATGCCAGACGTGTTGCACGACATTTCCATTTTCGTCGTGCGTGATCCGTCGTCTTGTGGTTTTATGTACGACAAATAGCAAGCGGCATTGCTGCCGCCCGCCAGAACAAGGACGCTCATGGCCCTCACCTCCCTTCCCGCACCCCTCGTGCTCGCCGCCGCCGAGACCGGGCCCGCCGCCCCGGCCGGTCAACTGATCGCGGCCGCCCTCGTCGGCGTCGCCCTCATCGTGGTGCTGATCACGTGGGGCAAGCTCCACCCGTTCCTCGCTCTGACGATCGGCGCGTTGACCACCGGTGTCGTCGCCGGCATGGCGATCCCCACCACCGTGAGCAGCTTCACCGGCGGCTTCGGCTCGACGATGGGCGGGGTCGGAATCCTCGTCGCCCTCGGCGCCATCTACGGCAAACTCCTCGCCAACTCGGGAGGCGCCGACCGCATCGTCGACACGCTGGTCGCCCGTGCGACGCCCCGGAGCCTGCCGTGGGTCATGGGCCTCATCGGCGCGATCATCGGCCTGCCGATGTTCTTCGAAGTCGGCCTCGTCCTGCTGGTTCCCGTCATCATCCTCGTCGCCCGCCGCTCCGGCGTCGCGCTGATGAAGATCGCCATCCCGACGCTGGCGGGCCTCTCGGCGATGCACGGACTCGTGCCCCCGCACCCCGGTCCCCTCGCCGCCATCGACGCGCTCGGCGCCAACCTGGGCCTGACCCTCTTCTTCGGCGTGATCGTGGCCATCCCCGCCGTCATCATCGCGGGCCCGCTGTTCGCACCCATCGCCGCCCGGTGGGCACCGGTCCCCGTTCCCGAGCTGTTCCTCTCGGCGGAGGAGAAGGGCGACGCGCCCGCTCGTCGACCCTCGTTCGCCGCGACCCTGGGCAGCATCCTGCTCCCCGTCTTCCTCATGTTGCTCAAGGCCGTCGCCGACATCGTCGCGCCGGGCTCGAACGACGCATGGAAGGTCGTCATCGACTTCCTGGGCCTGCCGATCATCGCTCTTCTGCTCGCCGTGCTCGTCGGCTTCGTCGTACTGGGCCGCGGGGCGGGCTTCGACCGTGCCAAGTTGACGAGCGTCGTCGGCTCCTCCCTCGGTCCCATCGCCGGCATCCTGCTGATCGTGGGCGCGGGCGGCGGCTTCAAGCAGGTGCTCGTCGACACCGGCATCGGCAAGGTCATCGCCGACCTCGTCGCCGGCTCCAGCGTGTCGGTGCTGCTGCTCGCCTGGCTGGTCGCCGTCGTCATCCGCGTCGCCACGGGATCGGCCACCGTCGCCACCATCACCGCCGCTGGAATCCTGCAGCCCCTCACCGAGACGCTCGACGCCCCCATGACGGCCCTCCTCGTCCTCGCAATCGGCGCGGGTTCGGTGTTCCTCAGCCACGTCAACGACGCCGGTTTCTGGCTCATCAAGGAGTACTTCGGTCTCGACATCCCGATGACCCTGAAAACATGGACGGTGCTGGAGTGCGTGATCTCGGTCACGGGCCTGGCCGGCGTCCTCGTCATCAGCGCGTTCGTCTGACCGGAACGGAAAGAGAGCATCATGGCATCCCACCCCGTCCTCGTGTTCATGGGCCCCGCCGGCACCGGCAAATCCACCGTCGCGGGCATGCTCGCCGGCCGCCTCGGCTGGGATTTCCAGGAGGGCGACGATCTGCACCCTGAGACCAACGTCGCCAAGATGGCGTCGGGGCACGCGCTGAACGACGACGACCGCTGGCCCTGGCTCGACCGAGTCGCCGCCTGGATCGACGGCCGGATCGCCGCGGACCGTCCGGGCATCATCACGTGCTCGGCCCTGAAGCGCAGCTACCGCGACATCCTGCGCCGCGACGACGTGACCTTCGTGCTGCTGATGGGCGACCCCGCCCTCGTGCTCGAGCGACTCCTGCGCCGCCAGGGGCACTACATGCCCCCGTCGCTGCTGACCTCGCAGTTCGACACCCTCGAGATGCCGGATGCCGACGAGCAGGCGATCCGCGTCGACCTCGACCTCACCCCGCAGGAGCAGGTGCAGGAGGTCGTCGACCGTCTGCGCCTCTCCCCCGCCTGAAACACGGGGGACCCGAGCCGATAAAGTGGCATCGGCAACCCCACGTGCGCCCGATACCCCTTCTCGCAGCCGATTTACGGAGCAACGAATGACGTCGACCCCCTCCCCGACCGGACCCTCGACCGATCAGGATCAGGCCCCTCACCGGGCCGCACAGGTGCACGAGGGTGCGCCCGGCATCGAAGAGGTGGAACGCCCCACCGCCGAGGCCGACTCCCGCCCCGAGGGCACGGGTGACGGCCGCGCGAACATCGGCGTCGTGGGCCTGGCCGTCATGGGCTCGAACCTCGCGCGCAACCTCGCCAGCCGTGAGGGCAACACCGTCGCGGTGTTCAACCGCAGCGCCGACAAAACCGAGCACGTGCTCGAGGCGCACCCGGAGGCGAACTTCGTCGCGTCGTACTCGTACGAGGACTTCGCCGCGTCGCTCGCGAAGCCGCGCACCGCGATCATCATGGTCAAGGCCGGCCGCCCCACCGACTTCGTCATCGACGAGCTCGTGAAGGTCTTCGAACCCGGCGACATCATCGTCGACGGCGGCAACGCCCTGTTCACTGACACGATCCGTCGCGAGAAGGCGGTGCGCGACACGGGCATCAACTTCGTCGGCATGGGTGTCTCGGGCGGTGAAGAGGGTGCGCTCCTCGGCCCCTCGATCATGCCCGGCGGTTCCGACGAGGCCTGGGCCACGCTCGGCCCGATCCTGACCTCGATCGCCGCGGTCGCCGAGGGCGAGCCGTGCGTCACGCACGTCGGCCACGACGGCGCCGGACACTTCGTCAAGATGGTGCACAACGGCATCGAGTACGCCGATATGCAGCTCATCGCCGAGGCGTACGACCTCATCCGTCAGGCCACGGGGAAGACCCCCGCCGAGATCGCCGACGTGTTCGCCGAGTGGAACCGGGGCGAGCTGGAGTCCTACCTCATCGAGATCACCGCCGAGGTGCTGCGTCAGGTGGATGCCGCCACCGGCAAGCCCCTCGTCGACGTCATCCTCGACCAGGCCGGCGCCAAGGGCACCGGGGCCTGGACCGTGCAGACCGCTCTCGACCTGGGCGTCCCCGTCTCGGGCATCGCCGAGGCCACCTTCGCGCGGTCGCTGTCGAGCCACCCCGAGCAGCGCGAGGTCTCGCGCGAGCTCCCCGGCCCGTCCGGCACCGACGTGCTGGTCGGCGACGACGCCGACGCGTTCATCGAGCAGGTGCGCATGGCGCTGTACGCGTCGAAGATCGTCGCCTACAGCCAGGGCTTCGACGAGATCCGCGCCGGCGCCGCCCAGTACGACTGGAAGATCGACCTGGCGGCGGTGTCGAAGATCTTCCGCGGCGGCTGCATCATCCGCGCGCAGTTCCTCAACCGCATCGCCGAGGCCTACGACGCCGAGCCGAGCCTGCCCGTGCTGCTGACGGCGCCGTACTTCGTCGAGGCCCTCGGCCGCGCCCAGGATTCGTGGCGCGACATCGTCGCCCTCGCCGCCTCGGCCGGCATCCCCGCCCCGGCGTTCAGCTCGTCGCTGGCGTACTACGACGGTCTGCGCGCCGAGCGACTGCCCGCCGCCCTCATCCAGGGCCAGCGCGACTTCTTCGGCGCCCACACCTACCGTCGCATCGACAAAGAGGGCACCTTCCACACCCTCTGGTCGGGTGATCGCACCGAGATCGAGGCCGAGGACACCCACTGACCCGGCCGGTCACGAAGCGGCGACGGGCACTGCTCGTCGCCGCTTCGGCGTTGTACGCGTGGGGACTGTGGTGGATGACGTTGCGCCCCACGATCGTCGGCCCGGAGGTCGAGAGCCTGATCTGGCGTCTGGTCCGGGTGCTGCAGTCGGCGCCGGGCCTGGGATGGGTGACCTACGACGGGGTGGAGTTCACGGCCAATGTCGCGATGTTCATGCCCCTGGGGGGCCTGATCGTGGCCTGGCGCGGCCGATGGTGGCACGGCATCCTGGGCGGTCTCATCCTCAGCGCCGGTATCGAGGCATGGCAGCTGTTGTTCCTGCCGACCCGCGTGGCCGACGTGCGCGACCTCGTCGCGAACACGCTCGGTGCCGCCGTGGGGGTAGGGATGATGCTGATCTTCAGCCGATGGCGCACTCGCTCACAGCAAGCACATAACCCGCGCCATAGAAAGGTCATAGATTCCCCCGCACAATGAGTGCATGACCGCGACTGCCGCCGCCCCCGCCTTCACCCGCCCCGACGGGAGCGCCCTGCGCGTGCTCGTCGTCGACGACGAGCAGATGCTCACCGACCTGCTGTCGATGGCGCTGCGCATGGAGGGCTGGGAGGTCAAGACCGCCGGCTCCGGATTCGACGCCCTGCAGTCCGCGCGCGACTTCGAACCGGATGCCATGGTGCTCGACATCATGATGCCCGACCTCGACGGCATGGCGGTCCTGCAGCGCCTGCGTCACTCGGGCAACGACGTGCCCGTGCTCTTCCTCACCGCCAAGGACGCCGTGGCCGATCGCGTCGCCGGTCTCACCGCCGGTGGCGATGACTACGTGACGAAGCCGTTCAGCCTTGAAGAGGTGGTGGCGCGCCTCCGCGGTCTCATGCGTCGGGCCGGCACCGCACTGACGCGGGATTCCGAGCCGATCCTGCGCGTCGGCGACCTGTCGCTGAACGAGGACAGCCACGAGGTGGTCCGCGCCGGCCGCGAGATCGAGCTGACCGCGACCGAATTCGAGCTCCTTCGCTTCCTCATGCGCAACCAGCGCCGCGTGGTGTCGAAGGCGCAGATCCTCGACCGCGTGTGGAACTACGACTTCGGCGGCCGCTCCAGCGTCGTCGAGCTCTACATCTCCTACCTGCGCAAGAAGATCGACGCGGGCCAGGAGCCGCTCATCCACACCGTGCGCGGTGTGGGCTACATGATCAAAGCCCCCCAGTGAGCCTCCCGCCCCGGCCCGCTGCCCCGCTGCCGGATCCACCGGTGCGCGAAAGCGTCGTGACCCGACTGCGGCACCCGTGGACGTTGCAGGCCCGCCTGATGACCGCGGTGATCGGGATGGTCGCCTTCATCCTGGTGATGATCGGCATCTCCACCAGCGCGATCCTGAGCGGGGTGCTGTACGTCAATCTCGGTGCGCAGGTCGACGAGGTCGCCCCGGCCATCCAGTCCCAGGCGGCCTTCCAGGCAAGCGCTCAGAGCGTGCTCGAGTCCACTCGGTTCCCCGACGGGACCCTGCTGGTGATGAACTCGCGGTCGACCTACTCCGGCGCCGTCGTGGACGACGACGGTCCTCGCGCATTGAACGACGACGACCTCAGCCAGATCACAGAAACCCTGCAGTCGGCCGACTCCTCGGCGCAGACCGTCAACCTCCCCAACCTCGGCGAGTACCTCGTACGGTTGTACGCAGCCCCCGGCGGCGGCGCATTCCTCGTGGGGCTCCCCCTCTCCAACGTCACCGGCACCATCGGCGCGATCCTCACCACCGTCGCGCTCGTCACCGCCGGTGGACTTCTGCTGCTCGCCGTCATCATCGCCATCGTCATCCGCCTCGGCCTGCGCCCGCTGCGCGCCGTCGCCGAGACGGCTACGCGAGTGGCTTCGCTGCGCATGGAGGAGGGCGACATCTCGATCACCGAACGCGTTCCCGGCGACCAGGTCGACGAGCACACGGAGATCGGCCAAGTGGGTGCAGCACTGAACACGCTGCTCGACCGGGTCGAGGCCTCGCTCGCCGCTCGCCAACGCAACGAAGAAATGATGCGCCGTTTCGTGGCGGATGCCAGTCACGAACTGCGCACGCCCCTGGCATCCATTCGAGGGTTCAGTGAACTTTCGCTGCGCGCCATGCGTCAGGCGCAGGACGACGAGAGTCGCCAGCGCATCGCCCTCGCCGTGGAGACGACGGAGCAGTCGCTCGAGCGGATTCAAGCGCAGTCGATCCGCATGACCACGCTGGTCGAAGACCTGCTGTTGCTCGCCCGCCTCGACGAGGGGCAGGAGCTGGTCTTCGGCTCGGTCGATCTGACGCGCCTCGCCGTCGAGGCCGTGGGCGATGCCCGCCCCGCCGGCCTCGACCACTCCTGGACCATCGACGTTCCCGATCGGCCCGTCGAACTCGCCGGAGACGCCGCACGCCTGCACCAGGTCGTGGCGAATCTGCTCGCCAACGCGCGCACCCACACTCCCGCCGGCAGCCGGGTGGCCGTTTCGGTCGCGCACGAAGATGGCGAGGCGGTGCTTCGCGTAAACGACGACGGACCCGGTATCGACCCCTCGGTCGCCGCGCACCTGTTCGAACGGTTCGCCCGGGCCGACAGCTCACGCGACCGCAAGACCGGCGGCACGGGCCTCGGCCTCTCGATCGCCCGCGCCATCGTCGAAGCGCACCACGGCACGATCACCGTCCGCAGTGCCCCCGGCGACACGACCTTCGAGGTACGCCTCCCCGCGAGGCCGGCCGACCCGGCGTGAGGCGGGTCTCCCCGCGAAGCCGGCCGATCCGGCGTGAAGCGGCTCGTCAGCCGAAGAGTTCGTTTTCTCTCGCCTGTGCTGTCCGTTCGTCGCCGCTTTGCGGCCTCGATAAGCTGGACGTCACCTGAGAGTCCCGCTCCGTCTCGCAGGGATCGAGCTGGAGCAGTCGGAGGTAGGTGTGCTTACTCGCGCGCGCACGGGCCGGGCTCTCACTGTCGTACTCGTCGCATTGATCATCTCGACGGGAACCCAGGCGCACGCTGAGACGGTCACTTCGCCGGACCCGACGGGCGAGGTGATCGAGGAGCCGGCGGTGCCCCCGGGCTCGGAACCGTACACCGAGCCGACGGTTCCCGAAGGAACCTTCGAGCCCGCTCCGACCGGACCCGTCCCGACCGCAGTGCCGACCGTGGCGCCCCCGGCGCCCGTGGGCACCGCACCTTTCCAGTCGACGCGCCCCGACGGCACCGTCGTCGAATACTTCCGCTCGGGGGACGCGACCACGCCCTCTCGCGGGAGGGAGGGCGAGACGTCTGGCGGGACGGACAGCGGAGTGTCCCGAGACACCGCCCCCGCCCCTCAGGTCGTCGAGCCGGAGACGGAACCCACGAGGAAAGCCACCGCATCACCCACCCCCGTCGCCACCACCGCACCGGCATCCCCCGTCCCCGATGACGCGCGCGGAGGGTCGATGGAGCCGGGCGCGGCGGTGCCGTCGACGTCCGCGCAAAGAGCACCCACACCTACTCTGCCCACCCTTGTCATCGGGATGGCGGTTCTCATCGGCGGACTGTTGCTGATGAGGTATCGCATTGCCGTTTACCACGCCACCGTGAGGGTGGGGAAGCAGCCGATCGCGGCGGGTTCGGGCGAACGCGCCGAGCGCCTGCAGGGCCCGTTCCGGGTCGGAGTCGCGGGTGCGGTCGTTGCGCTCATCGGGGTCGTGATGAACGGTTATGCGGGGTGGCAGCTCTGGATCTCTCTCACGTCCTGACGGGCGCATCTCGGCACGGACAAGGCACCGCATGGACATGAAGCTCGAACTCATCCCCCTTCCGGTCTCCGACGTGAACCGCAGCAAAGCGTTCTACGTCGATGCCGTGGGCTTCCACCTCGACCACGACGTGGAGCCCGGCAACGGCATGCGGATCGTCCAGGTCACTCCACCCGGGTCAGCGTGCTCCATCGCCTTCGGCACGGGCATGACCCGAGCGGATGCCGGCCCCGTCCACGGCATCCATCTCGTGGTCGACGACATCGCGGCCGTTCGCGAGAACCTCCGGGCGCGCGGGGTGGACGTCGGTCCCGTGCGCGACCTGGGCGGTGTCGCCTACGCATCATTCAGCGACCCGGATGGCAACACGTGGGAACTGCAGTCGCTGCGGGGGCTGCGCGCGCTCTGACCGGCTCGGCGGGCTGGGGGCTCAGCCCCAGAGCGGCTTGACCGACGCGGCCAGTGCCCGCAACTTCCCGCCGTCGACGATGACCCGTGACTCCCCGATGCCGAACGCGGGCCACTGCAGGACGAGCTCGAGGGGCCCCTCGGGCGGGAGCGGGTGGAGCCACAGGCCGTCATGCATCGTCGAGCTTTCGGCACCACCGGTCCCGCCGCCGCCCGTCATGCGTACGGTGTTCCCCTCGGGCGTCTCCGTGACGGGCATCCCGAAATGCCCGTCGGCGAAAAGACGCCTTCCGTCGCCGAGGACGAGTCCGCACCGCAGCCGATCGCTGCCGTTCATCGCCGGACCCCAGTGACCGGAGAAGTCCATCTGCGCCAACTGCCATTCGCGGGGGTCGCGGTTGCCCCGGCGCAGATGCCGATCGACCAGAAGTTCCACGCCGTCCGAATAGACCCGCACGCCGGTCAGAGCGACGACGACGTCATCGCCCCGTCCGATGACCTCGCACACGGCGAACAACGCGGGAAGCTCGTCGCGGGGCGGTTCGAACGACGGTGTGCGCTCGTCCACCTGATCGAACGGATTCTGGTCGTCGCCGGGAGCGTCGTCGGGGAAGAAGTCCATCTCCCCACTCTTCCGACTGGCTCCGCTCACCGCCACCCCGGATCAGTACCCCGCGAACGCGTCGGTCGTCAGCGACTTCGCCTTCGACAGCGCCGGCGCCAGCGCTGAGATCAGCCGCGGCGGACCGGAGACGTAGGCCGCGCGCTGCGCGATGTCGGGCACGGCGCGCAGGAGTCCCTCGGCATCCACCCGGTCGGGGCCGGCCCAGGTCCACCCCGCGGGCAGGCCGTGCGGCTCGTCACGCGAGTACACCACGACCGGGATGCCGCTGGCGGCGATGTCGTCGCGGAAGGCGAGTTCCGCGGCCTCCGCCACGACGTACACGAGCACCGCGTCGCGGTCTCGACCCGTGGCGACGAGGTGGCGCAGCTGCGACACGAACGGCGTCACGCCGATGCCGGCGGCCACCAGCAGCACGGGCGCGGTCGGCCGCGACGGCAGCACGAAGTCGCCCCACACCCCGGTGACGGCGAGCGTCGACCCGGACTCGACGGCGGCGAGGGCCTTCTTGTACGACGACTGCGACCCGTCCTTGAACGCGATCCGCACGGTGGGCAGATCCTCCGGTGCCGACGCGATCGAGAACTCGCGACGGGTGCCGCGGGCATCGGGGCGACGGTGCGGCACGTCGAGCTCGAGATACTGCCCCGGCGAGAACGAGAAGGGCCGGGCGGCATGGAAGGTCAACTCGCGCACGGTGGGCGTGAGATCGCGGCGCCGCTCGACGCGCAGACGGACGGCCGCCCGCAGGCACAGCAGGAACGCAAGCAGGTTGCCGATGAGCAGTGCCCGCTCCTGGCCGAGGGTGATGTCGCCGACAGGCAACGGCCAGCCGGCCAGAACGCCGACGACGATCGCGACGAGGTACTGCTGCGTCCGGCGCGGAGGCAGGGTGAGCGGCTCCGACAGCATGAAGGCGCCCAGGAAGAGGAAGGGCGACGAGAACGCGACCTGCAGCAGCACGGCGGGCACATCGACGGGGAAACCCGCCGCCTGGAACTGCACGGTGGTGCGCGTGAACGCGACCGCCATCGCCACGGCCCAGAACACCGCGACGATCGGCAGCTTGTCCGTGCGCACCAGGAGGAGAACGCCGAGCACGAACACCGGGGCGGCGAGCCACGGCGAACCCACCCACCAGGCCGACGAGCCGAGGTCGGGCGCCCAGATGCTCACGATGGTGAGCACGCTCGCGCCGGTCGCGGCCGGGTTGAAGATGTGTCGCCCGCGCCAGACCAGCACGTACTTGGACGCGGATGCCACGACTCCCGCGAGCGCGAGACCCGCGAGCCCCAGCGGCTCGATCGACGGACGCAGCACGAACAGCAGGATCAGGGCCGTGATCAGCGAGGATTCCAGACGTCGCGGCATCCGGAGCACGGCCTGGGCGACGAGGTCGGTCGCGGCGCACGCGAGCGCCAGCACGACGGCGCTCGCGACGAGCTCGAGCGGCTCGGGGACCACGAGACCGCCGAACGACAGCAGCAGCGCGATCAGTGCGATCAGACCGAGCGACGACAGGACCAGCCGGTACATCGACACCCGGCCGATGAGACCGAGGACGCGGGTCGAGCCCGCGGTGAGTGTGGCGCTCATGAGAAGACCTCTCCAATGAATCCGGGTGACCACTCCACGCGCCCGTCGGTGCGCATGCGCACCCACTGCGCGTTCCAGGATGCCGCCAGCTCCGGGCCGCCGTCGAAGAACAGCGCGGTGGCGAGCGCGTCCGCCCGCATGGCCGTCTCCGCCAGCGCCCAGGTGGCGGCGAAGGCCCGCACGGGCGCGCCGGTGCGGGCATCGAGTACGTGGTGCAGGCCGTCGCCCCACGCGCGGCGGTTGATGGCCGACGCGCACAGGGCGCCGTCGGTCAGGGTGACGACGCCGATGGCGAGCGTCGGATCGTACGGGTGCTCGAGCGCGACGCGCACCGAAGCTCCCCGTGCGGCGAGATCGCCCGAGGCGTCGACGACGGCATCGCCGTCGACGTGCGCGCGCACCACGTCGAGCACCAGGTCGACGAGGCGGCCCTTACCCAGGGCGCCGACATCGATCATCGACGGGGTCGAGACGCTCAGCTGACCGTCACCCCACGTGAGCGCATCACGCCAGGAAGGAGCCGGCTGTGGCCCACCCGACGGCGTGAGCGTCAGCCGGGCGTCGTACCCGAGGCGCGCCAGTGCGTCGCCGACCAGCGGGTTGACGGCCCCGGCCGTCGCCGCGTCGAGCTCGTCGTAGAGCGAGAACATGGCATCCGTGTCGTCCGGGGCGGGAACGGATGCCGCATGGCCGTGCGCGAGGGCTGCGATGACCGAATCGTCGCGGAAGCGCGACCACTCGCGATCGAAGCGCTCGACGAGGGCCGCGACCGCATCGCGGGCGACCGACGGCAGCGGCTCGGCCGTGTCGATCGCCCACGACGTGCCGATCGCGTCGAAGGCCCAGGTCGAGCCCGTCGCGGCCGGAGTGGTCATGAGGGTCAGGCCTTGGCCTCGGTCTTGATGGTCTCCACGGCGGTGTTGAAGCCGCCGCTGGTGAGAGAAGAACCCGCCACCTTGCTGACCGAGATCTCGTCGAGCTTCTTACCGACCACTTCGCCCTGGATGCCGCCGATGAACTCGCTCTGGTAGCGCCTCGACTCCGCGGCCTGGGGGTCGCCGGTCACCTCGACCGCGGTGATCGTGTCGCCCGCGATGGTGAGGGTGACATCGACGGTCTCGACGCTCTCGGGGGTCGCGTACTGGCCTGTCGCCTCGTAGGTGCCGTCGGTGTAGGTGCCCGACGTCGTCGCGGTGTCCGTGGTGGCGCTCGCGCTCGGAGCCGAGGTGGCGGCGGGAGCAACGGACGTCTCGGACGGAGCGGGCGCGGCGGCCTCGGTGGTGGAGCCGCCGGCGCAGCCGGCGAGGGTGACGATGCCGGCGACGCCCAGCAGGGCGGTGCCGACGCGGACGGGACGGGGTACGGCGGTGGTGTGGATCATGGGGGTCCTCCTAGGGTCGTGCCGAGTTCACGCGTTCGTGCTCACGGTAGGGACACGACCTTTACGCCTCCCCGGTTCATTCTTTTGTGCCGCCTGTGAACGATCTCCCCCCGACCCGTTGCCCGCGAACCCTCGCCGGAGGATATCCGCCCGCGACGTCGGTGGCGAGGGGGTCAGCCGTGGGGCGGATGGGGCGCACCCTTTGCGCCACACCCCTTGGAGGACACATGTATTTCCACGTTCAGGAATTCATCAATGAGATCGCTCAGGACGAGCCGGATCCGGCCGCCGCCAATGCCCTGCAAGAGGGTCTCGGCGGGCAGTTCGGTGAGATGCGCACGATGATGCAGTACCTCTTCCAGAGCATCAACTTCCGCGGCCCGTCGGGCAAACCGTACAAAGACCTCATTCAGGGCATCGGCACCGAGGAGATCAGCCACGTCGAGCTGATCGGCACCACGATCTCGCGGCTGCTCGACGGATCGCCCGCAAACCGGGGAAAGCCGAGCGACCCGGTGGATCAGCCCGGCGCCGGAGGAGCCACGCCGCTGAGCATCGCCGTCGACCACGGCAACATCCACCACTACCTCGTCGGGGCACAGGGCGCGCTCCCCGTCGACGCGGCGGGAAACCCCTGGTCGGGGAGCTACGTCTACAACTCCGGCAATCTCGTGCTCGACCTGCTCTACAACCTCATGCTCGAGTCGACCGGACGTCTGCAGAAGTGCCGACTGTACGAGATGACCGACAACAAGATGGCCCGCAGCACCATCTCGTACCTCATCGTGCGCGATCAGGCTCGCGAGAACGCCTACGCCAAGGCTCTGGAAACCCTCGGTGTGAACTGGCGCACCTCGCTGCCGATCCCGAAGACGAATGCCGAGCGATTCCCCGAGGTCAAGCGCCTCGTCGACCTGGGGCTGCAGAGCAAGCAGTACTCGTTCGATCTGGGCAACCAGTCCGAGGCCGGCAGGATCTTCCAGGGCGCCTCTCCGTCGAATGACGGCACGCAACTGGATGCCAGCGAGCAGGCGCCCGCGGGCACGCCCATGACCATCTCCCCCGAACGCCCCGAGGAGTACTCCCCCGGTGCCGACACCGAGCTCCGCGCACTCATCGAGGCGACGGCCGCGATGGAGATGGCTGACATCGACGCGACGTTCGGGCGGATGGCGTAGACCCGCCGGGTTCGGTGCGCCGCGTTCCGACGAATGCCGTCGGAACGCGGCGTGAGAGGACGCCTACGCGTCGCCGCCGAACATGCTCGTGACCGAGCCGTCCTCGAAGACCTCGTGGATCGCGCGGGCCAGGAGCGGAGCGATCGGCAGCACCGTGAGGCGGTCGAAGCGACGGTCGGCGGGCAGCGGAACGGTGTCGGTGACCACGACCTCGTCGATCGCGGCATCCTGAAGACGTTCAGTCGCCGGGTCGCTGAAGATCGCGTGGGTGGCGGCGACGATGACCTTGCGCGCACCGCTGGCCTTGAGCGCCTGCGCGGCCTTCTGGATCGTGCCACCGGTGTCGATCATGTCGTCGACGAGCAGGCAGGTGCGCCCCCTCACGTCGCCGACGATCTCGTGCACCGAGACCTGATTGGCGACCTTCGGGTCGCGGCGCTTGTGGATGATCGCCAGCGGCGCCCCCAGGCTGTCGGACCAGGTGTCCGCCACGCGCACGCGCCCCATGTCAGGGGAGACGACGGTGAGCGTCTCACGGTCCTCGCCGGTGAGCGTCTGCTCGAAGTGCTCGAGCAGCACGGGCTTGGCGAAGAGGTGGTCGACGGGCCCGTCGAAGAACCCCTGGATCTGGGCCGCGTGCAGATCGACGCTCATGATGCGATCGGCGCCCGCGGTCTTGAGCAGATCGGCGACGAGGCGGGCGCTGATGGGCTCGCGGCCCCGACCCTTCTTGTCTTGGCGGGAGTAGGGGTAATACGGGGCGACGACGGTGATGCGCTTGGCCGAGGCGCGCTTGAGCGCGTCGAGCATGATGAGGAGTTCCATCAGCCACTCGTTGACGGGCGGACCGAAGGACTGGATGACGAACACGTCGCAACCGCGGATCGACACCTCGAAGCGGGTGTAGATCTCGCCCGAGGCGAAAGTACGGTGCTCGGTGGGAGCCAACTCGGTGCCGAGGTGGTGCGCGACCTGGGCGGCCACCTCGGGGTGCGACCGCCCCGAGGCGACGACCAGTCGTTTCTTGGTCTTGGCGACGAGCCCGGGGGCGATGCCGTTGACGCGGTCGAGATCTACACGATTCTTCTTACGAGCCATCGGCCGCTTCCTGTTCAGCCCGAGCCCGAGCGGCCACGTCGGCTGCTGCGGTGCCCGGTCGGTTCTTCTCGACCCACCCCTCGATGTTGCGCTGGGGTGCCACGCTGAGAGCCAGAGCACCGGCCGGAACGTCCTTGCGGATGACCGCACCGGCGCCCGTCTTGGCGCCGTCCCCAATCGTAACCGGCGCGACGAAGACGTTGTGCGAACCGCTGTGCACCTCGTCGCCGATGACGGTGCGGTGCTTGGTGAGATCGTCGTAGTTGGCGGTGATCGCACCGGCGCCGAGGTTGACGCCGCGCCCGATGTCGGTGTCGCCGATGTAGGACAGGTGGGGGACCTTGCTTCCCTCGCCGATGGAGGAGTTCTTGACCTCGACGAAGGTGCCGACCTTGCCCTTCACACCCACACGAGCGTTGGCGCGGAGGTAGGCGAAGGGTCCCACGGTGGCGCCCGCCTCGATGACGGCGAGCGTGGCGTCGGAGCGGGTGATGGTGGCATCCTCTCCGACCTCGCAATCGACCAGGCTCGTGTCGGGCCCGACCGTGGCACCCGAGGCGATGACCGTGGCGCCGCGCACGTGGGTGTTGGGCAGAATCGTGACGTCGGGGGCGAGGGTCGCGGTCGTGTCGATCCAGGTGGTGGCGGGGTCGACGACCGTGACGCCCTCGATCTGCCAGCGCCGGACGGTGCGGGCGTTGAGCGTGCGCCCCGCCTCCGACAGCTGCACGCGGTCGTTGACGCCGAGAGCTGCCGCGGCGTCCGCGGTGACGGATGCCGCAACCCCCAGGTGGGCGTCGCGCAGCAGGCCGACGACATCGGTGAGGTACTTCTCACCCTGCGCGTTGTCGGTGCCGACGAGAGCGAGTTGGGTGCGCAGCGGCGAGGACTGGAAGACGTAGACGCCGACGTTGATCTCGGACACCGCGGCCTCGTCGGCCGTGGCGTCCTTCTGCTCCACGATGCGGCGCACGCCGTCGCTCTCGTCACGCAGGATGCGGCCGTACCCGAACGGCTGGTCCACCCGCGCGCTCAGCAACGTCACGGCCGTTCCGCCCGTGCGGTGGGTCGCGAGGAGTTCGGTGAGGGTGCCGGTCTCGAGCAGCGGCACGTCGGCGCTGAGGACGAGGACATCTCCATCGAAGCCGTCGAGCGCCCCGAGGGCGGCCTCGACCGCGCGACCGGTGCCGGACACCTCGTCCTGGTCGACGACGATGACCCCGGGCGCGAGCTCGGCGACCGTCTCGGCGACGAGCTCGCGCTCGTGCCGCACCACGACGACGATGCGGGAGGGGTCGAGGGATGCCGCGGTGTCGAGCACGTGGCCGACCAGTGGCCGCCCACCCACGGGGTGCAGCACCTTCGGGAGGCGGGAACGCATGCGGGTGCCCTGACCCGCAGCGAGGACGACGACGGCGAGCTCGGTCGTGGAAGTCATGCTCCGCCGCCAGGATTCGAACCTGGACCTAACAGCTCCAAAGGCTGTCGTGCTGCCGTTACACCACAGCGGACCGTGCCCGCGGGCACCGGTCAAGTCTGCCAGACGGCGCGCCCTCGTACCCGCGCCGTCGCGCGCCGGCCGCCATAATGAGACCGTGAGCCGGGACAGCGACGAGGTCGACCGCATCGTCGATGCGTGGGTGCGTCAGCGCCCCGACCTCGACTTCTCCCCCCTCGAGGTCCTCTCCCGTGTCGCACGGCTGTCGCGCCACCTCGACATCGCCCGCAAAGAGGCGTTCCGCCGCAGCGACATCGAGTCGTGGGAGTGGGACGTGCTGTCGGCGTTGCGCCGCGCCGGCGAACCGTACCAGCTGAGCCCGAAGCAACTGCTGCAGCAGACGCTGGTCTCCAGCGGCACCATGACCAACCGCATCGACCGGCTCGTCGCCCGCCGGTTCGTGCGCCGCGAGGCCGACCCGGGTGACGGACGGAGCATCCTCGTGACATTGACCGAAGACGGCCGCGTGCGCGTGGATGCCGCCATCACCCGCCTCGTCGACGCCGAGGCCCTGCTGCTCGAGAGCTTGTCGCGCGGTGACCGCGAACGACTGGCGACGCTGCTGCGCAAGCTCAGCATGGGGTTCGACGCGTGAGCGCCACCGTCGAGTCGCCCACGGGCTGGGCGCGCGTGCGGGCGTGGTTCGATGTGCGCTTCCGCTCCCCCGCTGCCATCTACGGCCTCATCGTCTTCGCCGCGTTCGTCACGATCGCCGATGACCATGCCGAGTCCGTCGGCGAGGTGCTGGTCAGCGCGTCGAGTTCGCTCGTGGTGTTCTTCATCGCCCACGTCTTTGCCCACACCCTCACCCAGCACGCGGAGCACGGCCTCCGGCACGCGACCGCCGAAGGGTTCCGCCACGGCGCCGGCATGCTGTACGCCTCGGTGCCGTCGGTGCTCGTCCTCGTCTTCGCCGACGCCGCGGACATGTCGGTCGAAGATGCGTCCGAGCTGTGCGGGTGGTCCACGTTCGTGGTCCTCGGCATCCTCGGCTATTTCGCGTACGCGCGGCGCCGGGCGAACCTGGTGATGCGCCTCCTCGGCGCTTTCTCGACCGCGTGCCTCGGGCTGTTCATCGTCATCCTGGAGTACGCGGTCCACTGAGGGGCGGTCGCGCGCCCCCGTCTGAAGAGACCGCGCCGGGAGGAGAATCCGGCAGTGGAGGACGGATGCCTCGCACCCGGCCCTCCGCTCCCGGAATCCCCTCCGCTGCGCTTCGGCGCTGTGCAGCGTAGCGAGGCCGCGAAGGGAGCAGTTTCCGGGGGTGGAGGGCGGATGCCTCGCACCCGGCCCTCCGCTCCCGGGAACTCCTCCGCTCCCGGCGTGTCGACGCAGCGCGGAGCGGCGGCCCCGCGTCACATCCGGCTCAGCCGATCGCCTCCGTCAACTCGAACCACTGCATCTCGAGCTCGTCACGCTCGCCTTCCAGAGCCGAGATGCGCTGCATCTCCTTGCCGAGGCCGACGTAGTCCCCCTGGTCGTGCTCGACGAGCGCCGCTTTGGCGCGGTCGATCTGCTGCTGGAGCTTCTCGATGCGCCGCTCGGTGGCCGAGGCCTCCTTCTGCGCCGCGCGCAGCTCAGCGCCCTGCAGGCCGGGAATCGCGTTCGCACCCCCGGTCGCCGCAGGCCGTGAGGGCTCGGCATCCTGCATCGCCCGCAGGCGCAGGTACTCCTCGACGCCGCCCGGCAGGTGACGGAGCCGGGCGTCCAGGATCGCGAACTGCTGGTCGGTGACGCGCTCGAGGAAGTAGCGGTCGTGCGAGACGACGATGAGGGTGCCCGACCACGAGTCGAGCAGGTCTTCCATGGCGGCGAGCATGTCGGTGTCGAGGTCATTCGTGGGCTCGTCGAGGATCAGCACGTTGGGCTGATCGAGGATGACGAGCAGCAGCTGCAGTCGCCGTTTCTGACCACCGGAGAGATCCTTCACGGGCGTGGAGAGCTGCGCGCTCGAGAACCCGAGGCGCTCGAGCAACTGCCCGGGGGTGAGTTCCTGCGCCTTCGATCCGGACCCGAAGGCGTACGTCGTGCGCAGGCCCGCGATCACGACGCGCACCGGGTCGTTCATGTGCTGCTCGAGCTCGTCGAGCCGCTGGGTGAGGGTGGCGACCTTGACCGTTTTGCCGCGCTTGACGCGACCGGTCGACGGCTCGAGGGTGCCGGTCACCAGGCTCAGCAGCGTCGACTTGCCGGCACCGTTGACCCCCAGGATGCCGGTGCGCTCGCCCGGCGCGATACGCCACTCGACGTCTTTCAGAACCGTGTGGTCGCCGTAGGACACGCCGACGTCGAGGAGGTCGACCACGTCCTTACCCAAGCGGGCGACCGCGAGCGACTGCAGGGCGACGCGGTCGCGGATCTCGGGGACGTCGGCGATGAGCTCGTTCGCCGCGTCGATCCGGAACTTCGGCTTCGAGGTGCGGGCGGGGGCTCCGCGACGCAACCAGGCGAGTTCTTTGCGCGCGAGGTTCTGGCGGCGCTGCTCGATGGTCGCCGCCTGACGGTCGCGCTCGACACGCTGCAAGATGTAGGCCGCGTACCCGCCTTCGAAGGGCTCGACGAGGCGATCGTGCACCTCCCACGTGACGGTGCAGATCTCGTCCAGGAACCACCGGTCGTGCGTGACGACCAGCAACCCGCCCGCGGTGGGCGCCCAGCGTCGCTTGAGGTGGCCCGCGAGCCAGGTGATCGCCTCGACGTCGAGGTGGTTGGTGGGCTCGTCGAGGAACAGCACGTCCCAGTCACCCGAGAGCAACCGTGCCAGCGCGACGCGGCGGCGTTGTCCGCCCGAGAGGTCGCCGAGCCGCGCCTCCCAGGGCAGATCGCCGAGGAGCCCCGCGATCACGTCGCGCGTGCGGGCATCGCCCGCCCATTCGTGCTCGAGCCGGTCGCCGACGACCGCGTGGCCGATCGTCTCCTCGTCGTCGAGGGTGTCCTGCTGGTCGAGTACGCCGACGGTGACCCCGCCGCGCACGGTCACGCGGCCCCCGTCGGGCACGCGGAGACCGGCGAGCATCCCGAGCAGACTCGACTTGCCGTCGCCGTTGCGTCCGACGATGCCGATGCGGTCGCCCTCGTTCACGCCGAGCGAGACGGAGTCGAAGACGACCTTGGTCGGGTATTCCAGGTGCAGGGCTTCGCCCCCGAGCAGATGTGCCATATCCGTCCCAGGCTACGCGGTGACCGGCTGCCCGGCGGACGACGAAGGCCGCCCCCGAGCGGGGACGGCCTCCGTCGAGTGGTCGGGTCCGGTCAGACCAGGCCGGCCTCCTTGAGCCAGTCGGCTGCGGCGGTGGACGCCGACGCCTGTTCGCTGCCTTCGACGCGGTCGCGCAGGGCGATCAGGTCGTCGGTGGTGAGCTTGGCCGAGATGGCGTCGAGCGCCTCCTTCAGCTCGGGCGAGTCGATGGAGGTGCTGAGCAGCGGGAGCACGTTCTGCGCGGCGATGAGGTTCTCCGGGTCCTCCAGCACGACCAGGTTCTCGGCGACCAGCGCCGGCGAGGTGGTGTAGATGTCGGCCACCTGGACGGTGTTGTCGACCAGCGCGCGCACGGTGTCGGGGCCGCCGAAGTCCTCATAGGGCACGAAGGTGACGTTGCTGACGCCGTAGACGGACGCCAGACCCGGGATGCCGTACCCGAGCTCCGCGAACTGCGGGTTGGCGCCGAGGCTGAAGGGCTGGACCTTGGCCAGGTCGGCGATCGAGGTGAGGCCGTTCGCCTGCGCGTACGCGCTCGTGACGACGTAGGCGTCCTTGTCCTCCGCCTCGGCGGAGTCGTAGACGGTGAGGTCGTCGGCGGCGACCGCATCGGTCAGGGCGGCGTCGACGTCCTCGGTCGTGCGCTGGGTGAACTCGGTGTCGTAGTAGGCCAGCAGGTTGCCGTTGTACTCGGGGATCAGGTTGATCGAGCCGTCCTGCAGGGCCGGGATCGTCTGCTGACGCGGGCCGATGTTGAACTTGGTCTGGACGTCGAAGCCCTTGGCCGTCAGCGCCTGCGCGTAGATCTCGCCCAGGATCTCGCTCTCGGGGAACGCGAACGAACCGACGATGATCTGGCTGGAGTCACCACCACCGGCATTACCGGTGTCGGGAGCGGTGGGATCCGCCTGCGAACACCCTGCCAGGGCCACGACGGCCCCGACCGCGATGACGCCCACGGCGACCCGGCCTTTACTGAAAATGCTCATGCTGTGACATTCCTCTCTTGGGTTGGTGTTTCCACCACCGTCTCGGGACGGGACGCCCGTCGACGGGATTTGAGTCCGCGGGAGCCGTCATCGGCTCCGGGGACTCGGGTGACGCGCTGCACCAGTGCGAACAACGCGTCTACCACGAGGGCGAACACCGTCACGAGGATGGCGCCGCCGAGTATGCGGTCGTAATCATTGAGACCGATTCCGCTGCTGATGATGCGACCCAGCCCGCCCAGCCCCGCGTAAGAGGCGATGACCGCCGTCGCGATGACCTGCAGGGTGCCGGCTCGGAGTCCACCGATGATCAGCGGAAGGGCCAGCGGGATCTCCACCCGCGTCAGGATCTGCATTTCTGTCATGCCCAGCGAGCGGGCGGCGTCGATGGCCGGACGCGAGACCGATTCCAAGCCGGCGTAGGCCCCGGCGAGGATCGAGGGGATGGCCAGGATGACGAGGGCCACCGTCGTGCCCCAGAACACGCCGGAGGCGCCCTTCACGAGGGTGCCGAGCACCATCGTGAGGAAGAACAGCACGCCGAGGGTCGGCAGCGCGCGCATGGCGCCGGTGAAGCCGATCACGAATTGGCGGCCCCGACCGGTGTGCCCGATGTAGAACCCGAGCGGAAGGGCGATGAGCGCGGCGATGACCACCGCGAGGGCCGTGTACTGCAGGTGCTCGAGGAGCCGGTCCTGGATGGGCAGGGGCGAAACGCCCCCCGGCTGCCAGTTCTGCGGCGTGAGGATCCACGCGATCGCGTCGAGGAAGAGGTTCACGAATCCTCCCCCGCTCCGGTGAACACGCTGTTGCCCGCGGCGATCGGTGCGGTTCCGCCCGCCGCGATCGGCACGGCGACGGTTGCGCGCTTGCTCCCGCGGCGCGCCGCTCGATCGACGCGCACCCACGGCATGAGGATTCGTCCGGCGGCTACCAGGATGAGGTCGAACACGAGGGCGATCAGCAGCGTGGCCATGATGCCGACCCCCACCTCTTCGAGGTTGTTACGCGCCTTGCCGTTGGTGAACAGGTAGCCGAGGTTCTGCGAACCGATCAGCACACCGACCGACACGAGGGCGATCGTCGACACCGAGACGACGCGAAGACCCGCCAGCATGACAGGGCCCGCGAGCGGGAACTCCACCTGCCAGAACCGCCGCCACGCGGAAAAGCCCATGGCGGTGGCGGCCTGTTTGGTCTCGGCGGAGACGGAGAAGAACGCGTCCGACGTGGCTCGCACCATGATCGCGACCGCGTAGATCGTGAGGGCCACGATCAGGTTCGTGTCGCTGAGGACCTTCGTTCCGAGGATCGCCGGAAGGATGACGAACAACGGCAGCGAGGGGATCGTGTACAGCAGGCTCATCGCGGTGATGACCGTGCCGCGCGCGAAACGCCCCGTGAGCGTCAGACGCCCCAGCGGCACGGCGATCACGAACCCGAGCACGATCGGGATGATGCTCAACCGGATGTGGTTGAGGGTGAGGTCCAGCACGAGGGGGAAGTTTCCCCACAGCCAGGTCACGACACCGGCTCGTCTCTCAGCGCACCCTGAGTGCGCCCTTCCGCATCCACCACCACCGTGCCGTTCGGCGTCTCCTTGAGGTGCAGGGCACGCTTGCCCTTGACGGCACCGATGAAGCTCGCGACGAAGTCGCTCGCGGGGTTCTCGACGATCTCGCTCGGGGTCCCGACCTGGGCGATCTTCGCGCCCTTCTCGAGGATGACGACCTGGTCGCCCAGGAGGAAGGCCTCGTCGATATCGTGGGTGACGAAGACGATGGTCTTGCCGATTTCGCTCTGCAGGCGGATGAGCTCCTGCTGCAGCTCGTCGCGGACGATGGGGTCGACCGCCCCGAACGGCTCGTCCATGAGCAAAATGTTCGGGTCGGCCGCGAGACCGCGGGCCACGCCCACGCGCTGCTGCTGTCCGCCGGAGAGCTGGCTCGGGTAGCGGTCGGCCATGGCGGAGTCCAGGCCCACGGTCTGCATCAACTCGATCGCACGGGTGCGCGCGGCCTTGCGATTCTGCCCCTGCAGCACCGGAACGGTGGCGATGTTGTCGGACACGGTGAAGTGCGGCAGCAGGCCCGAGTTCTGCATCACATAACCGATGCTGCGCCGGAGCTGCACGGCGGGCTTGCCGCCGATGTCGTCGCCGTCGATCGTGATCGACCCCGACGAGGGCTCGACCATGCGGTTGATCATTCGCAGGAGCGTGGTCTTCCCGCATCCGGACGATCCGACGAAGACCGTCGTCTTGCGTGACGGGATGACGAGATGGAAGTCGTCGACGGCGCGCGTGCCGTCGGGGAAGGCCTTCGAGACGGCCGAGAATTCGATCATGGGTTCGTCCGACCTCAGTCGGAGACCACGACCTTGCGGTCGAAGGCGACGTAGCCGGCGAAGTCCTTGCCGACGCGATCGACCGCGCCGGGGCGAAGATCGGGGTAGGACCACGCGCCGTCGGTAAGCTCCGCGCCGTCCAGCGAGACGTTCCAGTACTGGGCAGCCCCCTTCCAGGGGCAGGTGTAGGGGGTGGGGCTCTGGTGAAGTGCGCCCTCGCGAACGGCCTGCGGCGGGAAATACCAGTTGCCCTCGATCGAGGCCAGGTCGTCGCGGTCTGCTTCGGCGATCACGACGCCGTCGAGCACTGCCTTCATGGGATACCCCCTTCGTGGCGTCCCGCGGGCACGGCGCCCAGCGGTGACGGACCACCTCGCACGAGGCTAACCAGGTACCCGTTTCGACATCGGAAGATTGCTCCGTGTGTCGGCCTGGGCTATGGTGCAGGCGCTGTCAGACCACTCGCGCGCCCGCCACGGGTCCGTGCACGTGGAGAGCGATGAGTCCGGCAGCGCTCAGGGTGACCTGAAGGTCGATGGCGGATGACTCGTCGGCCGCGAGGAAGGCCAGCGTCGGACCCGACCCCGAGACGAGACCCGCCAGGGCTCCCGAACTCTCACCGCGCTCGAGCACGCGCGCCAGATCGGGCCGCAGGTGCAGCGCCGGTGCCTGCAGATCGTTGCGCAGCGTCGCCGCGAGCATCTTCGCGTCGCCCTGCCGCAGCGCGTGCAAGACGTCGGGGTCGACGGCGGGGACACGCGGCGCCGGGCCGATGTCGACGGCGTGGCGCTCGCGGTGCGCGTCGAGCTCGCCGTAGACCACCGGCGTCGACATCCCGACGTCGTTGGGCACGAGCACCCAGTCGAACCGGCCGCGAGCCAGGGCGGGGCTCAACTCGTCACCGCGTCCGGTGCCCACCGCCGTGCCACCCATCAACGCGAACGGCACGTCGGCGCCCAGGCGTGCGGCGAGCCGGGAGAGCTCGCTCGTCGGCATCCCGAGCCCCCACAGCGCATCACAGGCGACGAGGGCCGCGGCTGCATCGGCGGAGCCTCCGCCCATTCCGCCGGCGACGGGCACGGCCTTGCGGATCGACAGGTGCGCGCCCCGGTCGACGCCCGCGGTCTGCGCGAGCAGCCGGGCCGCGCGCACGGCGAGGTTGCGATCGTCGGTGGGGACGCCCTCGACGTCGACGGGGCCCCGAGCCGACACCTCGATCGTGATGTCATCGGCGGGCGATGCCGTCATCTCTTCGTACAGCGACACCGCCTGAAACGCCGTCGCCAGCTCGTGGTAGCCGTCGTTCTGCACGTCGCCGACTTCGAGGAAGACGTTGATCTTTCCCGGTGCACGCACGCGGACGGATGCCGGGGTATGCAGCGTCACCGTCGCCCCCCTCGGCTCACACGACCCGCGCGGCCCGCGTGTGCGAGACTGATGCTTCGGCCCATGTCTTTCCGTCGCTCGTCAAGCGGTACGGGAAGGTCCGGGCCGGAGCGAGCGATCTGAGTCACTCTTCGACAGTAGCGCTCCGCTCCCCGCCGTTCGCCGTCGCCGCCGAAACGTCGCCGAAACCCCGGAACCGTACGGTGACCGGAACCCGTCCCCTACCCCCGAGGAGGCAGTATGCGCCCGATGGTCCCCCTGTCGATCGACGCCGATCCCTGGCGCGCCCTGCTCTCCCGATCGGATATCCGGATGCACGACGGCATCCTGCACATGGTCGACGACACGGCCACCCCGGCCCTCGCCGAGCGTGACGACCTGCTGACGGCCGCCTCGGCGATCGAGGCCGCGGGGGTGCGCGTGCTGCTGGTGCGCGACGCGAACCGTCGTCCGAAGCTCGTCGTCGACACCGCCGACGCGGGAGCCGCGATCACGGCTCTGCACGACCCCGAGCTGGGCCCGTTCTACATGAAGGCCCGGGGCGAAGACCCTGTGCCCGCGCACAGCGTTCACACTCCGGCCGGCTCCGTGCAGGCGTACGCCGTGTTCCGTCCCCGCACCTCCACCGAGGGCTCGTACCGCTACGGTGCCTCGCTCGCCCCCCGCCTCGAGCTCTGGCGCTTCGGCGAGAAGACCGTCGAGGCCCCTCGACCCAGCGCCCTCAGCCGCCGCCGGTTCGCCGTCGCCGACCTCGACCTCGCCGAGGTGGAGCGCTACGGACGCCGTTGGACGACGATCTCGGGCATGTTCGACCCGCACCCCAACGAGTTCACCGCCGATGTCGACATGGTCTTCTCCTGGGTCGACGGTTCGTCCAGTGAGTTCCAGCGCCAGCGCGCGGCCCGCATGAAGGGTTACGTGGTCGGCGACGGCGACGACAACGCCGCCCGCTACCGCCAGGTCGACGAGCTGCGCTACGCGCTGCGGAGCGTCCACATGTACGCCCCGTGGGTGCGTCGCATCTTCATCGCGACCGACTCCCCCACCCCGGAGTGGCTCGCGGACCACCCCAAGGTGACGATCGTGCGTAGCGAGGAGTTCTTCGCCGACCCCTCAGTGCTGCCCACGCACAACTCTCACGCGGTCGAGGCTCAGCTGCATCGCATCCCCGGGCTGGCCGAGCACTTCCTTTACAGCAACGACGACATGTTCTTCGGGCGCCCCGTCACCCCCGAGCTGTTCTTCAGCGGCGGTGGGGTGAGCCGCTTCGTGGAGAGCGGCGTGCGGATCGGCGCCGGTCCGGCGCACGTCGATCGCTCGGGCCACGACAACGGCCTGCGAGTGAATCGCGCGCTGCTGAAGGAGCGATTCAACCGCGTCATCACGCTCGACCTCGAGCACTGCGCGACGCCGCTGCGCCGCTCGGTCGCCTTCGAACTCGAGCAGGAATTCGCCGACGATTATGCGCGCACGGCGGCGAGCCGTTTCCGTTCGTCGACCGACATCTCGGTCACGAACAGCCTGTACCACTACTACGCGCTGGCGACCGGTCGCGCGATCGTGACCACCGCACCTCGCACGCGCTACGTGCAGACCACCCAGCTCGATTCGCTGCGCACGATGGAGCGCCTCGTCTCGCGCCGCGACACCGACATGTTCTGCCTCAACGACGGCAGCGTTCCCGAGATCCCCGAAGAGGTCCGCGTGCCGGCTCTCCGAGCGTGCCTCGAACGCTACTTCCCGGTCGCCGCCCCGTGGGAGAAGCCGGCGGTCAGCGCAGGATCGGCAGCGGCGTCGTCGGCGGCGATACCCGTCCGCTGAGTTCACGCGTGGCCGGGACCATGAGCCCGGCCTCGCGCAGACGTCGCTGCGACTCCGCGGCATCCACGTACTGCAGAGCCTCGGCAGCACCGAGGGGCACGACCGAGTGCACGACCGTCTCGTCGTAGACGTGCACGATGTTGAAGCCCTGCGCGGCGTCCTGGGGGCGGGTTCCGCCCACGGGGACCATGAGGTCCTGCGTGTAGCAGGTGGCGGATGCCACCGACACGGGGATGCCGGCGAAGGTGGCGAACGTCGAGTAGTGCAGGTGTCCGGCGAGAATGGCGCGCACGTCGCTGCCGCGGAGCACAGCGGCCAGGCTCCGCTGGTCGCGCAGTTCGACGGAGGCGGCCAGATCGAGGACGCTCGGCACCGGCGGGTGGTGCATCGCGAGGATCGTTCCGAGCGGGGCGGGTGTCGCGAGCACGTCGGCGAGCCACGCGAGCTGCGGGGCACTCACCTCGCCGTGGTGGGCGCCCGGCACCGAAGTGTCGAGGGTGACGATGCGCAGGCCGTCGAACTCGTCGACCCGGTCGACCGGTGCGGTGGGGGCGGCGCCGTCGCCGGGGAGCAGGCTCGCGCGGAAGGCGGTGCGGTCGTCGTGGTTGCCCATGACCCACACGACGCGCGTGCCGAGGCGTTCGGCGAGAGGATCGATCAGCGCGCGCACCCGCTCGTACGCGTCGGCTTCGCCGAAGTCGGCGAGATCGCCCGTGAACACCATCGCGTGCGGCCGGACCCCGGACTGCTCGATCGCCAACACCGCACGAGCGAGATAGGCCTCCGAGTCGACACTGTCGTACAGCGGCGTGCCGCCGGCACGGAGGTGGGTGTCGCTCAGGTGCAGCAGCACGCGTTCGGCACGGGGGTATTCGGAGTAGCGCATCTCGAGTTCCTCTCGGGCCGTCGGGTGCGGCCTCGTCACCGGCGTGATGCTCCCGGTGCCTCGAAATGTTACAGACATGTTTCGCGAACGCGTGATGAACACGTCGGGAATTCACCCAGACGCGTCTGTGCCCGGCGGTGACTCCGTCGCTCCCGCGCACGCACAGCGGGGCGTGCCAGCCCCGACACGACGAGGAACACCCAGTCCCGTGCGGCACGTCGCGAAACGCCCCGCCATCGTGCCGGAACGAACCGCGCCGTCAGGCCCGGCGCCGGGTCAGAGGGCGGCGATGCGCGCGTAGTCCTCGACCGTGAGCTGCTCGCCGCGCAGCGTCGGGTCGACCCCGACCTTCTCGAGCGTCGCAGACGCCTCGGCCGACGTTCCGCCCAGAACGCCGGACAGCGCCTGGCGGAGCATCTTGCGGCGCTGCTGGAACGCGGCATCCACGATCTGGAAGGTGCGGCGCCGGTGCTCCTCGGTGCCGCGCGGCTCGGCATCCCGATCGAAGCCGACGAGCACGCTGTCGACGTTCGGCACGGGCCAGAACACCTGCCGCGACACCGTCCCGGCCAGGCGCCATGAGCCGTACCATGCGGCCTTCACGCTCGGCGCTCCGTAGATCTTGGAGCCGGGCGGCGCCGCGAGGCGCTCCCCCACCTCGGCCTGCACCATTACGACACCGCGTTGCAGGTACGGGAAGGTCTCGAGAAAATGCAGCAGCACGGGCACCGAGACGTTGTACGGCAGGTTGGCCACGAGCACGCTCGGCTCGCCCGGCAGCTCGTCGACGCGCAACGCGTCGGCGTCGATCACGGTGAGCCGGTCGGCGGGCACATCGTGCGCAGCGGCGGTGGCGGGCAATCGCGCCGCCAGGCGGTGGTCGATCTCGACGGCGACCACCGATGCCCCCGTCTCGAGGATCGCGAGGGTGAGTGAGCCGAGGCCCGGACCGATCTCGACGACGCGGTCGGATGCCGTGACCCGAGCCGCCTGCACGATCTTGCGCACGGTGTTGGCGTCGACGACGAAGTTCTGCCCGAGCTTCTTGGTGGGGGTGACGTCGAGGTCGGCGGCGAGCCGTCGGATCTCGGTCGCGCCGAGGAGGGAAACGGGCATTGTTCCACTGTAGTCAGGGCTCCGCCAGAACCCGCTGCGCCGAAGCGTCGGGACTAGCGTGAACGGGTGAGCCAGACGCAGTCCATCCCCTCGAACGCCTTCACACTCAGAAGTCCCTACGGGCGCCGAGCGATCGGACTGTCGCTCGCCGCCGCCGTGGGCGGCTTCCTCTTCGGGTTCGACTCCTCCGTGATCAACGGCGCCGTGGATGCCGTCGAGAGCAACTTCGAGCTCACCCAGGTGCTCACCGGCTTCGTCGTCGCGGTGGCCCTGCTCGGCTGCGCGGTGGGGGCCGTGGTCGCCGGAGCACTGTCGGATCGCTGGGGACGCCTGAAGGTCATGCTCCTGGGAGCCGTGCTGTTCTTCGTGTCATCGATCGGCGCCGCCCTGACCTTCAGCGTGCCCGATCTGATCCTCTGGCGTGTGATGAGCGGCCTCGGCATCGGGATCGCCTCGGTCGTCGCGCCCGCCTACATCGCCGAGGTCGCCCCCCGCCAGATCCGCGGCGCGCTCGCATCGCTGCAGCAGTTGGCGATCACGCTCGGCATCTTCGGCGCGCTGCTGTCCGATGCCGTGTTGGCCAACAGCGCCGGCGGCGCCGCCAACGAGCTGTGGCTCGGTATGGAGGCCTGGCGCTGGATGTTCCTGGTCGGGGTCGTGCCGGCGGCGGTCTACGGCATCCTGTCGTTCACCGTTCCGGAGTCGCCGCGCTTCCTGCTGGCGAAGGGACGGGTCGACGAGGCCCGCGCGATCTTCACCCGGCTGGTGCCGCCCGCGGATCTCGAGAAGACGATGAAGGACCTCACCCAGGCGATCGAGACCGATCGCAAGAACGCGAACGTGTCGCTGCGGGGTCCGGTCCTGGGCCTACAGCGCATCGTCTGGATCGGCATCATCCTGTCGGCGTTCCAGCAATTCGTCGGCATCAACGTGATCTTCTACTACTCGACGACCCTTTGGAAGGCGGTCGGCTTCCAGGAGAGCGACTCGCTGCTGATCTCGGTCATCACGTCGGTGACCAACGTCCTGGTGACGCTCGTGGCGATCTTCCTCGTCGACCGGGTGGGCCGGAAGCCCATCCTGCTGACCGGTTCGGTGTTGATGACGGTGTCGCTCGGAGCCATGGCTCTGGCATTCACCTTCGCTCAGGGCAGCGGTGACGACGTGTCGCTGCCGGCGCCGTGGGGAACGGTGGCGCTGGTCGCTGCGAACCTCTTCGTCGTCGGCTTCGGCGCGTCGTGGGGGCCCTTGGTGTGGGTGCTGTTGGGCGAGATCTTCCCGAGCCGCATCCGCGGTCGCGCTCTCGGCGTCGCGGCCGGGGCGCAGTGGATCGCGAACTTCGCGATCACGGTGTCGTTCCCGGCGATGTCGAGCTGGTCGCTCCCGCTCACCTACGGCATGTACGCGCTGTTCGCGGCGCTGTCGTTCTTCTATGTCGCCTTCCGCATCCCCGAGACCAAGGGCATGGAGCTCGAGCAGACCGAGACGCTGTTCGTGGACAAGCCGAAGACTCGAGCGAAGGCATAGCGGATGCCGAAGGCCGGCGCCCCGCGGGGTGCCGGCCTTTCGTGTGCGCGCACGTCTGCCGCGAGCGCAACCTCCGCGATTCGCGCAGAGTCAGCGGCATCCGCGACGAAGCGGGTGAGGCTGCGCAGATCACTGAGGATGTGCACCGCGCCGCGCGCACCGCGCACAACCTCCGCGATTCGCACAAACTCAGGAGCATCCAGGAAGAAGCGGGTGAGGCTACGCAGATCACTGAGGATGCGCACCTCGCCGCTCTGCGCGCGCCGCGCACAACCTCCGCGATTCGCGCAGAGTCAGCGGCATCCGCGACGAAGCGGGTGAGGCTACGCAGATCACTGAGGATGTGCACCGCGCCGCGCGCACCCCGCGCGCCCTCCAGATCCGCCGGCCGGGGCGGTCGCGCGGGTCGCGGTGAGCGCAACCTCCGCGACCTGAACGACCTCAGTCGCCCTCGGGGCGCGAGGCTGAGATTGCGCGGATCACTGAGGTTGTGCGCGAGCGCCGCCGTCGCGGCCGGAGCGATCTCGCGCAATCCCGACGACAGCCCGAGTCGTAAATGGGAGGGAGGGCGGACCGCGGGCGCGGGACGCGCGTCAATCCTCGAACGTGCCGTAGACGCGCAGCGTGTTCGCCGCGATCTGCGCGGCGAGCTCGTCGGCATCCATCCCGAGCTCCGCCGCGAGGAACCGCAGCGTGACCGGAATCAGGTACGGGGCATTCGGACGACCGCGGTACGGCGCGGGCGTCAGGAACGGCGCGTCGGTTTCGACGAGGATGCGATCGAGCGGCGTCACGGCGAGGGCGTCGCGGAGGTTCTGGGCGTTCTTGAACGTGACGTTGCCCGCGAACGACAGGTAGTACCCACGGTCGGCGGCGAGGCGCGCCATGTCGGCGTCGCCGGAGAAGCAGTGGAACACCGTCTTTTCAGGGGCACCGACGCGTTCGAGCGTCTCGAGCACCGCGTCGTGGGCGTCGCGGTCGTGGATCTGCATCGCGATCCCGTGTTTCTTCGCCAGGGCGATGTGCGCCTCGAAGGAACGCATCTGCGCAGGGATGCCGTCCGCGTCGGTGCGGAAGAAGTCGAGCCCCGTCTCGCCGATGGCGCGCACCCGCGGCTCGGCGGCCAGCTCGTCGATCACCGCGATCGCGGCATCCAGCTCGCCTGCCCGCTCGTACACGGGGGCCTCGTTGGGGTGGATCGCCACCGCCGCGAGCACGCGGGCCTGCGTGCGCGCCGCCCACGCCGACCAGCGCGAGGAGTCGACATCTCCACCCGCCTGCACCACCCCGTGCACCCCCACCGCGAGAGCGCGTTCGAGCTGCTCGTGGAGCGAGAGACCGGTGTCGCCGTCTTCGATCTCGAGGTGCGTGTGATTGTCGTAGACCGGGATGCCGAGCGGCTCCGGCGCGGGCGGGTAGCTGACGTCGCGACGGCCGTCCACTGACCGCTCGCGCACGTACTGGCTGGGGTCGGCGGCGTCGACCGTGCCGCGGGGGCGCTCGACGGGGGTGGAACCGGCGGTCGGCCCCGTGGCCGGGCCGTGCTCGGAGGCGGACCCTTCGACGGGCTCAGGGACCGCCTGCGCTGCTATGCCAGGACCCGGACTATTCCCGGCAGCCGCGCCGGACGCCCTGGCCGGCTCCGGTGTCACGGGCGTCACGCCTGCTCGACGCGCGGGAACAGCGGCGTGAGAGCGCTGACCGTCGACCCGGGACGCAGCGCACCCCACGCCCCGGCCTCGCGCAGCGGCTGATCGACCAGGCGACCGAGGCTCTCGGCCGCGCCGAGCGCGATCCACAACTTCTCGGTCGAGGCGGGCATGACCGGCGACAGCAGCACCGCCAGGGCACGAAGCCCCTCGGCCGCCGTGTAGAGGACCGTACCGAGGCGCTCGCGGTTGGCCTCGTCTTTGGCGAGGGCCCACGGCTCGTTCTCGGTGATGTAGCCGTTGAGGGCGTCGACGATGGTCCAGATGGCGGCGATCGCCTCATCGATGCGGAAGCGCTCGACGGCTGCGTCGGCGGCCGCCGCGGCATCCGCCACGATCTTCTGGATCGCCAGATCGCCCTCGGCGTAGGTGCCGGCCGACGGCACGACCCCGTCGAAGTACTTCTCGATCATCGCGACGCTGCGCGACGCCAGGTTGCCGAAACCGTTGGCGAGCTCGGCCTGGTAGCGGGCCGACAGGTCTTCCCACGAGAAGGACCCGTCTTGGCCGAAGGCGATGGCGGAGAGGAAGTAGAAGCGGTACGCGTCGGAGCCGAAGACATCGGTGATCTCGGTGGGCGCGATGCCGGTGAGCTTCGACTTCGACATCTTCTCGCCGCCGACGAGCAGCCACCCGTGGGCGAAGACGCCGCGGGGCACGTCGAGTCCGGCGGCCATGAGCATGGCCGGCCAGATGACGGCGTGGAAGCGCAGGATGTCTTTACCGACCACGTGGAACGCGGGCCACCGGCGGGCGAACTGCTCGGGGTCGTTGCCGTAGCCGACGGCGGTGGCGTAGTTGAGCAGCGCGTCGACCCACACGTAGATGACGTGCGAGGAGTCCCACGGAACCGTGATGCCCCAGTCGAACGCCGAGCGCGAAATCGAGAGGTCTTTCAGTCCGCTCCGCACGAACGAGACGACCTCGTTGCGCGCCGATTCGGGACGCACGAAGTCGGGCTCGGTCTTGTACAGCTCGAGCAGACGGTCCTGGAACTCGCTGAGCTTGAAGAAGTAGTTCTTCTCCTGCAGCAGTTCGAGGGGCTTCGAGTGGATCGCGCACACCTTGAGGCCCTCGAAGGGGCCGGTGCCGTCGACGATCTCGGCCTCGGGCTTGAACTCCTCGCAGCCGACGCAGTACAGCGCCTCGTATTCGCCCGCGTAGATGTATCCGCGGTCGAAGAGCGCCTGCACGAACTGCTGCACGCGCTCCTCGTGGCGGGGCTGCGTCGTGCGGATGAAGTCGTCGTTGGCGACGTCGAGCGTCTCGAGAAGTGGGAACCACGACTCGGTGACGAGCTTGTCGACCCATTCCTGCGGCGTGACGTTGTTGGCGGCCGCGGCGCGCAGCATCTTCTGGCCGTGCTCGTCGGTGCCCGTCAGCATCCAGGTGTCGTCGCCCGCCTGGCGGTGCCAGCGCGCGAGCGTGTCGACGGCGACGGTCGTGTACCCGTGCCCGATGTGGGGCAGATCGCTGGGGTAGTAGATCGGCGTCGTGATGTAGAAGGATCGGCCGGAAGTCACCTCAGGATTCTACGGGGGTGCACCGACACGGCCGACCGTGTGACGCCCCGACCGTGCCGCCGTCCGGCCGCGCGAGCCGGCGCGAGAGAGGTCATCTTTTGTCGCCGCGGGCGATTCTCGGCGACACTTTCCGACCCCTCGCGCGCGGTGCGGGCCGAGGACGGGCATCAGCGCTTGACGGCGAGCCCCGCCTGATACAACTCGCGCGACGAGTGACCGGTCTGCGACGCCACCTCGGCAGCCGCCTCTTTGAGCCGCGTCCCGGCGCGCACGAGCTCGAGCACCTGGGTCACGGCATCCGGGAACGCCACCTCGCGGGCCTCGGCTCCGCCCACCACGATCGCGATCTCACCGCGCACGCCCTCGGCGGCCCACGCGGCGAGCTCGGCGAGGGTACCGCGCTTGACCTCTTCGTAGAGCTTGGTCAGCTCGCGGCAGACGGCGGCGGGGCGATCGGCGCCGAACGCCGAAGCGAGGTCGTCGAGGGTGGATGCCAGTCGCGACGGCGACTCGAAGAACACGAGGGTCCGCTCCTCGGAGGCCAGCTGCGCGAAAGCTCTGCGGCGCTCCCCGGGCTTGCGACGCGGAAACCCCTCGAACGCGAAGCGATCGGTGGGGAGCCCCGCGACGGCGAGCGCGGTGACGACGGCGCTGGGTCCGGGAAGGGCGGTGACGGTGACGCCCGCCGCGGCCGCGGCGGCGACGAGACCGAAACCGGGGTCGCTCACCGTGGGCATGCCGGCGTCGCTGAGGACGAGGAGGTCGTCGTTGCGGGCGAGCTCGACGAGCTCGGCGGCGCGTTCCTTCTCATTGTGATCGTGCAGAGCGATGAGGCGCGGGCGGTTCTCGACGCCGAGACCCGCGAGAAGGCGCTGGGTGGTGCGGGTGTCTTCGGCGGCGATGACGTGAGCGTTCTCGAGTGCCTCGACCAAGCGCTTCGAGGCGTCGCCGAGGTTACCGATCGGCGTCGCCGCGAGGATGATCACCGCCCCACCTTATGCTGGGCGCGTGAGTACCGCTGTCCCCACTCTGCACCCCGATGGGGAACGCACGCGCCTCGATCGGTGGCGCGATGCCCTGCTCGGCGATCCCCGCAGACTGCGTCTGTGGGGCTGGCTCGCGCCCGCCATCGTGACCATCGTCGCCGCGGTGCTGCGCCTGTTCGATGTGGGCACGCCCCATGCGCTCGTCTTCGACGAGACGTACTACGTGAAGGACTCGTGGAGCCAGTGGGTGCTCGGCTATCCGTCGACGTGGCCCGAGAACGCCGACGCCAGCTTCACCACGGGCGACACCGACATCTTCACCGGCGTCGGCAGTTACGTGGTGCACCCCCCTCTCGGTCGCATCCTCATCGGCGCGGGAATGGCGCTGCTCGGACCCGACTCGGCGACGGGCTGGCGGCTGTCGGCCGCCCTCTTCGGCACCGCCACCGTGCTGCTGGTGTACGTCATCGCGCACCACCTCACCCGGTCGATCCCCTTCGCCACCGTGGCATCCGGTCTCATCGCCATCGACGGCGTCAGCATCGTCCTCAGCCGCACCGCGCTGCTCGACGTTTTCCTGACGTTCTTCGTCGTGCTCACTTTCTGGTTCGCCTTGCTCGACCACAAACGCACCGGCGACCGCCTCGACGCGGCCATGGACGAGCTCCCCGGCCCCAACACGTGGGGTCCGCTGCTGTGGGACCGCCCGTGGCTCCTGGCGGCCGGCGCCGCCGCGGGGGCCGCCACCGCGGTGAAGTGGTCGGGGTTGTACCTGATCGCCGCGATCGGCATCTACGTCGTCGTCACCGATGCCCTCGCCCGCCGCCGCGTCGGGATCGTGCAGTGGCCGATGGATGCCGTGCGCCAGGGCCTCATCTCGTTCGTGCTGATCGTGCCGGTCTCCATCGTCGTGTATCTGACGAGCTGGTCGGGCTGGCTGTTCACCACCGGCGGCTACATGCGCGGCAGCGAAGGGATGGGCACGGGTCTACTGGCCTTCCTTCCCGTGCCGCTGCAGAACCTGTGGGCGTACCACCAGTCGATGTACGGCTTCCACGTCGGTCTCGTCACCCCGCACAGCTACGCCAGCCCCGCGTGGCAGTGGCCGCTGCTGATCCGCCCCACGTCGATGTATTGGCACCAGGACGACTTCGGCGTGAACGGCTGCGCGCTGCCGAACGGCTGCACGGAGGCGATCGCGAGCAACGCCAACCCCCTCATCTGGTGGGCCGGGATCGCGGCATCCGTGTATCTGCTCGTGAGGTTCGTGATGGTCCGCGACTGGCGCTTCGCGCTGGTGCTGACCGGCCTCGCCTGCACCTACCTGCCGTGGTTGCTGTACCCCGAGCGCACGATCTTCCAGTTCTACACGGTGGCGATGGTGCCGTTCCTCGTGCTGGCCCTCGCCTTCGCGCTGCAGGACGTCGGCCGAGGGGTAGGCGGGCTCTCGCGCGCCACGGGTCAGGTGATCGTGGCGGTTTTCCTCGTCGTGTGCGTCGCTATCTCGGCGTTCTGGTATCCGGTGTGGGCGGGCCTTCCCGTCTCATACGAGTTCTGGCGGCTGCACAACTGGCTGCCCAGCTGGATCTGACATGTCGCGCGGTGACACCTGGCTCCACGACCCGCGGCCGATCCAGCGCGTCAAAGTGCTCCGCGACGCGCCCGTCGACCCGCAGGTGTGGCCGGCCGACATCCCCGCCGTAGCTCACTTCCTCGACGTCGCGCGCGGCGACGGCTGGGAGTTCGGCGCAGGTGTGACCTTCCTCGTCGGGGAGAACGGCTCGGGCAAGTCGACACTCATCGAGGGCATCGCCGAGGCGTACGGCCTGCCCGCGGAGGGCGGTTCGACGAACGGTGGCGGCGAGACGCGCCGCACCGAGAGCCCGCTCGGCGAGTGGCTGCGCGTCGAACGCAGCCCCCGCGCCCCGCGATGGGGCTTCTTCCTGCGCGCCGAGACGATGCACAGCTACTACTCGTGGCGGGACGACCTGCCCGACGCCCCGCCGAGCCTGCACCCGATGAGCCACGGCGAGTCATTCAACGCGCTGCTCGACGAAGCGCTCGACCATCCCCACTACGTCGCGGGGCTCGCGTGCCTCGACGAGCCCGAGGCGGCGCTGTCGTTCTCGTCGACGCTGCGCTGGTTGGCATCCCTCGACCGCATGCGCTCGCGCGGCACGCAGGTGATCTGCGCCACCCACTCCCCCGTGCTGGCGGCGCTGCCCGGGGCGACGATCCTCGAGCTCGGCGAGTGGGGCATCCGCGAGAGCGCGTGGGAGGACCTCGAGGTGGTGCGGTTGCAGCGCGGGTTCCTGGAGGCGCCGGGGCGGTACTTGCGGCACTTGCTGGACTGAAGGCGGCGCGGGGCGGCACAGGGGCGACGTGGAGGCGGCGGGGATGTGCCGAGAAACGCGATGCGCAAGGAGAAACGCCTCGACGCGTTGTTTCACCGCGCGGATGCCGTTTCTCGACAGAGGTGCTGACCACGGCGCGGATGCCGCGGATGCGGGCTGTGGCGGGACGTGCGTGTCGCGCGGGGGGCGACGAGCCTCGGCGCCGCGGCGTCAGACGAGCGCGGCCGGATCCGTCGTCGGCAAGGCACACGTGAACGCGCGGCAGTCGTACGCCGTCGCCTCACCGCGCAGCGCGACCTTGCCCTCGAACAACTCGAAGCCCGCCGCGGCGAACGCGACGGCCTGAGACGGCGACACCACTGCGACCACGTCGGCGGCGACCCGGCGGGCGGCGTCGGCGATCTCGGCATCGGGCTCCCCGACCACGACGACCTGACGGGGCGCCGACGCCAGCCCCACCGCGACATCGAGGATCGCACCGTGCGCGAGAGGTGTGGCCAGCGCCGTCTCCGTCGCAGCGCGAACGAGCGCGAGAGCGGCCGCACGGTACCGCTCCCCCGCCCCCAGGCGCCAGAGGTCGAGGGCGGCCGCGGCGAACACCGACGGCCCCGAGGGCGACGCGCCGTCACTGGGCACGCCCTGGGCCTGCATGCCCTGAGCGACGAGCACCGGATCGCCGCCGCCGGGCGGGTGGATGCCGTCGTCGCCGAGGCAGAGGTCGACGAGCGCCCGCGCCCGCTCGGCGTAGGCGACTTCGCCGGTCGCGCGCGCAAGGGCGATGAGACCCCGAGCGAGTCCGCCGTAGTCCTCGAGCGTCGCGGGGGCGGCGGAGCGGATCTCGTCGAGCGAGGCGCGGCGGAGGGTTCCGTCGTCGGCCATGTTGCTCTCGAGCACGGCGTCGGCGGCCCAGCGCGCGGCCTCGAGGAAGCGCGGGTCGGTGCGGGTTCCGGCGGCGGCGAGCGCGGCGATCGCGTGGCCGTTCCACCCGGTCACGACCTTGGCATCCAGGGCCGGGGGCGTCAGCGTGGACCGATCCGTCGCGCGGTAATACCCGCCCTCGTTGCGAACGCCGTCGATGATCGACTCGGAGTCCTGGGCTGCCGCGATCCCGCCGGACGGCAGCTGCAGCACGTCGACGAGGAACCGCGCGGCGTCGATCGCGGTGGCGTCGTCGCCGGCGGCGAGAGCGACCTCGACGAGACCCGCGTTGTCGGTGAGCATGCGCTCGTAGTGCGGCACGCTCCAGTCGCGGCGGGTGGCGTAACGGAAGAAGCCGCGCTCGACGGTGTCGTGGAGGTCGGAGCCGGCCATGGCCCGCAACGCACGGGATGCCACGGCTGCGGCATCCGGGGCCTCCGGGGCCAGCGCGGGGTGCTGGAGGAATCGCAGGACGGGGGTGTTCGGGAACTTCGGCGTCTCGAAGGCCGGGCCCGCGGCGAAGCCGGCGTACTCCCGATCCTCGCGCGCGGCGACGGTGCGCGCGGCGGCCGCGAGCTGCGCGAGAGACGGGGGCGCATCGGCCGGGGCGGTTGCGGCGGCCGCCAGCGCGTCGCGCAGCGAGGATCCTGTGGCATCCACGTCGCTCCGCCGCTCGGTCCACGCCTCCCGGACCGCGGCGAGCACCTGACGGAACGAGGGCTGGGGCGGGCGCGGCGCGGGCGGGAAATACGTGCCGGCGTAGAACACGCGACCCTGGGGCGAGACGAAGACCGTCAGCGGCCACCCGAGGTGCGGGGTGAAGGCGGACGCGGCGTCGAGGTAGGCGGCATCCACATCGGGATGCTCCTCGCGGTCGACCTTGATCGCGACGAAGCCGTCGTCGAGGATCGCCGCAACCTCGGGGTCTTGGAACGACTCCCGCGCCATCACGTGGCACCAGTGGCAGGTGCTGTAACCGATCGAGACCATCACGGGGACGTCTCGCTCGGCCGCGAGCGCGAACGCCTCGGCCCCCCACGGGAACCACGCGACGGGATTGTCGGCGTGGGCCCGGAGGTAGGGGCTCGAGGCGTTCGCGAGGCGGTTCATGCGCGCCTTGTCAGATCACTCGACGTCGTCGGGGTGCGAGCCGACACGGCCCGAACCGTCGCCCGGGTCGACGGCGTCGATCGCGGCCATCTCGTCGGCGGTGAGCTCGAAGTCGAACAGGGCGAAGTTCTCTTCGAGGCGCTCGCGGCGCACCGACTTGGGGAACACGATGAAGCCGTGCTGGATGTGCCAGCGCAGAACGGCCTGCGCCGGGGACTTGCCGTGGGCCTCGGCGGCATCCTTCACCGCGGGCAGCTCGAACAGGTCGTACTTGCCCTGGCCGAGCGGGCCCCACGACTCGATGTGCATGTCGTGCTCCTGGCCCCAGGCGGAGATCTCGCGCTGACTGAGGGCGGGGTGCAGCTCGATCTGGTTCACCACCGGGGTGACACCGGTCTCGGCGACGATGCGGTCGAGGTGCGGCACGAGGAAGTTCGAGACGCCGATCGATCGGGTCTTTCCCGCCTCACGGATCTCGATGAGCTTCTGCCACGCGTTGAGGTAGTTGTCGGCCTTGGGCGTCGGCCAGTGCACGAGGTAGAGGTCGACGGCGTCGAGACCGAGCTTCTGAAGGCTCTCATCGATCGCGGCGTGGGGCTCGTCGCCGTCGTGCCGTGCATTCCAGAGCTTCGTGGTGACGAAGAGGTCGTCGCGGGGGATGCCGCTCGCGGCGATGGCCTTTCCGACCCCCTCCTCGTTCTTGTAGATCGCGGCGGTGTCGATGTGGCGGTAGCCGACCTCGAGGGCCTCGGAGACGGCACGCTCGGCGTCGTCGGCGGGCACGAGGAACACCCCGTAGCCGAGCTGGGGGATGGAGTTTCCGTCGTTGAGCTGAACTGAAGGAACGGTCATGCATCGAGCCTAGGAGAATCGATTCGGAGCGGCTTCGGGGTTGACGCGCCGGTCACGACGGCGGAGGAGCGGATGCCGCCCGGGCGAGCGCATCGGCCACCAGCCGCACGTTCTCGGTGACCGATCCCGCCGTGACCCGCACTCGTTGATGCGCCGACCCATCGGCCACGAACGGCCCGCCCGCGGCCACCGCGATCCCCTCCGCGGCGAGATAGACGACGGCCGCGCGCTCGTCACGGACGGGCAGCCACAGGTTGATACCGTCGGGTGCGCCCACGTCGATGTCGAGACGGCGCAGAGCCGCGGCCATGCGGTCGAGCCGGTCGCGGTAGATGAGCCGGGCCGTGCGCACCGGTGCGACCGAGCGCGAGTCGGTGAGCAGTTCGAGCAGCACGCTCTGCAGCAGCCGCGACGTCCACCCCGGTCCGAGCATCCGGCGCCGCACGATCCGCTCGACGATGCGGGCGGGCCCGCCGAGCGCGGCGATGCGCAGGTCGGGGCCGTGCGACTTCGAGAACCCGCGGACGTGGACGACCTGAGCGGGGATCCAGCGCGCGAGGGTGACCGCCGGGGCGGTGGCGATGAGCGCCGAATGGTCGTCCTCGATCACCGTGACCGCCCGCCCTCCCGGAACGGTCAGGAGCACGTTCGCCAGGCGCCGTGCCCGCTCGACCGACATCGACACCCCGGTGGGGTTCTGCGCCCGGGTCTGCAGCATCAGAGTCGACGGACGCTGCGCCAGAGCGCGCGCCAGCGCGGCGGGCAGGATGCCGTCGGCGTCGCTCTCGAGCGGCAGGACGACGCCCCCGGTGGCATCCACCAGATCGAAGATGTAGGGGAACCCCGGGGACTCCACCGCGACCCGATCGCCGAAGCGCACCACCTGCTCGACCGTGCGCGAGATGCCGTCGAGCGCGCCGTCGACGACGGTGAGCGCCTCCACCGTCCGCACCGGCCAGTCCTCCACAAGCGCGTCGTGCAGCTCGGGGAGCACGGGAAGGTCGTGGTAGCGGCCGGTGTCGGCGCGCGGACGCGCGCGCGAGAGCGCCCGCTCGAGCGAGGGCAGCATCGCGGGATCGGGCGTCCCGAGGGAGAGGTCGAGACGGATGCCGTGGGCTCCGCGTCCGCCGAGTCCGCTCGGAGCGGCGACGGGCGATCCCTCGCCCGAGGCCATCCCCCGCACCCGCGGGCTCAGCCACTCGCGACGTTCGGAGCGCACGAACGTGCCCGAACGTCCGCGGGAGGTGACGACTCCCGCCTGGGCCAGTGCGCGCCAGGCCGCGGCGACCGTCCCGGTGGACAAGCCCAGGTCGGCCGCCATCTGACGGACGGTGGGGAGTCGTTCTCCAGGGCCCAGTGTTCCGTCGCTGACGAGGCGGGCGATCTCGGCCGCGAGGCCCGCCGCGGAGCGGGATGCGAGGGCGCGGGGTGAGAGCATGCGGCTCCAATTAACGGCGAAGTCACCCGACGAAATCGTCGGGAAATGTTCAGGCGCGACAGTAACAGAACGCCCCGCCAGAATGCGACCACCCGCACTCCCCGCGGGGCAGAGACCGAGGAGGACCCATGACGACGGTGCGAGCGGCCATCACGCAGACCACGTGGACCGGTGACAAGGAATCGATGCTCGACAAGCACGAGCAGTTCGCCCGTGACGCGGCGGCTCGCGGCGCCGAAATCGTGTGCTTCCAGGAGCTGTTCTACGGGCCCTACTTCGGCATTACGCAGGACCAGAAGTACTACCGGTACGCGGAGCCCGTCGACGGGCCGATCGTGAAGCGCTTCGCCGCCCTCGCGAAAGAGCTCGGCGTCGTGAGTGTGCTCCCCATCTACGAAGAGGCCCAGACGGGGGTGTACTACAACACCTCGGTCCTCGTCGACGCCGACGGCACCGTGCTCGGCAGCTACCGCAAGAACCACATCCCGCACCTCGAGAAGTTCTGGGAGAAGTTCTACTTCCGCCCGGGCAACCTCGGATACCCCGTCTTCGACACCGCCGTCGGCAAGGTCGGCATGTACATCTGCTACGACCGCCACTTCCCCGAGGGGTGGCGCGAACTCGGTCTGAACGGCGCGCACATGGTGTTCAACCCGAACGCCACCAAGCCCGGCCTGTCGAACCGCCTGTGGGAGGTCGAGGGCCCGTGCGCCGCCGTCGCGAACGGCTACTTCGTGCTGCAGCCCAACCGGGTCGGGCGCGAGGACAACGAGTACGGCGACGACGCGGTGTCGTTCTACGGCAGCAGCCAGGTCATCGACCCCCGCGGCAACCACGTCGGAGCGATCGGCTCGGCCGAGCACGAGGAACTGCTCATCCGCGACCTCGACATGGATCTCGTGCAGCAGATGCGCGACGACTGGCAGTTCTACCGCGACCGCCGCCCCGACACCTACGGCGAGATCGTGGAGGCCTGACAATGGCCACCACCCTGCTCACGGGCGGCACCGTCGTCTCGGCGACGGGACGCACCGCCGCCGACGTGCTCCTGGACGGTGAGACAATCGCCGCCGTGCTGGCACCGGGCTCCACTCTGCTGGGGCACGACCTCGCGGCATCCGTCGACACCGTCATCAACGCCACCGGCAAGTACGTCATCCCCGGCGGAATCGACGCGCACACGCACATGCAGCTACCCTTCGGCGGCACGAGCGCCTCCGATACGTTCGAGACCGGCACCCGCGCGGCGGCCTGGGGCGGCACGACCACGATCGTCGACTTCGCGGTGCAGCGTGCCGGCGAGCGCGTGCAGGACGGCCTCGCCCACTGGCACGAGCTCGCCGCGGGCAATTGCGCGATCGACTACGGCTTCCACCAGATCGTCGGAGGGGTGGATGCCGACTCCCTCGCCGCTCTCCCGGGGCTCATCGACGAGGGCATCTCGAGCTTCAAGATGTTCATGGCCTACCCCGGGGTCTTCTACGCCGACGACGCCCAGATCCTGCGGGCGATGCAGGTGGCCGCCGACACGGGGCTTTTGACGATGATGCACGCCGAGAACGGTCCCGTGATCGACGTGCTCGCCGAGCAGCTGATCGAGAAGGGCAAGACCTCGCCCTACTTCCACGGCGTCGCCCGCGCCTGGCAGATGGAGGAGGAGGCCACCCACCGCGCCATCATGCTGTCGCACCTCACCGGGGCGCCGCTCTACGTCGTTCACGTCAGCGCGAAGCAGGCCGTCGAGCAGCTCGCGTGGGCGCGTGACAACGGTCAGAACGTGTTCGGAGAGACGTGCCCGCAGTACCTCTATCTCTCGCTCGAGGATCAGCTCGGCGCCACGAGCGAGGAATGGGGCGACTTCGAGGGCGCGAAGTGGGTGTGCTCCACCCCGCTGCGCTCGAAACAGGAGGGCCACCAGCACCACATGTGGCAGGCGCTGCGCACCAACGACGTGCAGATGGTCTCCACGGATCACTGCCCCTTCTGCATGAAGGACCAGAAGACGCTCGGCCAGGGCGACTTCCGCGCGATCCCCAACGGCATCGGCTCGGTCGAGCACCGTATGGACCTCATGTACCAGGGCGTGGTCACGGGACAGATCACGCTCGAGCGGTGGGTGGAGCTGACCAGCACGACGCCGGCGCGCATGTTCGGGATGTACGGCAAGAAGGGCGTGATCGCCCCCGGCGCCGACGCCGACCTCGTCGTGTACGACCCGGCCGGTCACACCTCCATCGGTGTCGGTAAGACCCATCACATGAACATGGACCACTCCGCGTGGGAGGGCTTCGAGATCGACGGACACGTCGACACCGTCATCTCGCGCGGCAAGGTCGTCGTCGACGACGGCTCCTACCTGGGCGCGCCGGGCGACGGCCGCTTCGTCAAGCGCGGCCTGAGCCAGTACCTGATCTGAGAGGAGACCCCATGGACTTCGGTGTCGTCCTGCAGACGAATCCCCCGGCCGCCCGCACGGTGCAGCTCTCGCAGCTCGCCGAGGCGCACGGCTTCAGCCACGTGTGGACCTTCGACTCGCACCTGCTGTGGCAGGAGCCGTACGTCATCCACTCCGCCATCCTCGCGGCCACCCGCCGAGTGACCGTCGGTCCGTTCGTGACCAATCCCGCGACCCGCGACTGGACGGTCACGGCATCCACGTTCGCCACCCTCAACGAGATGTACGGCAACCGCACGATCTGCGGCATCGGCCGCGGTGACTCCGCAGTGCGTGTGACGAACGGGCGCCCGACGACGCTGAAGGCGCTGCGCGAGTCGATCCACGTCATCCGCGAGCTCGGCAACTCCCGCGCCGTGGAGTACAACGGCGCGACGCTGCAGTTCCCGTGGAGCCGCGGGTCCGAGCTCGACGTGTGGGTCGCCGCGTACGGTCCGCTCGCGCTGAAGCTCACCGGCGAGGTGGGCGACGGCTTCATTCTGCAGCTGGCCGACCTCGACATCGCCGAGTGGATGATCGCGACCGTCCGCAAGGCCGCCGAGAACGTGGGCCGCGACCCCGACGAGATCGCCTTCTGCGTCGCCGCCCCGATGTACATCGGCGAGGACACCCCCGAATCGCGCGCGCACATGATCGAGCAGTGCCGCTGGTTCGGCGGGATGGTCGGCAACCACGTCGCCGACATCGTGACCAAATACGGTGACGGCTCCGACGTTCCCGCCGCCCTCACCGACTACATCGCGGGGCGCACCGGATACGACTACAACTCGCACGGCAAGAGCGGCAACGACCACGTCGACTTCGTGCCCGACGAGATCGTGGAGCGCTTCTGCGTCCTCGGCACGGCCGAGGAGCACATCGCCAAGCTCGAGAAGCTCCGGGCGCTCGGCGTCACCCAGTTCGCGGGCTACCTCCAGCACGACAATAAGGAGGAGACGATGCGGGTCTACGGCGAGACCGTCATCCCCGCGCTCACACCCCCGGTGACGGCGAAGCGGTGACACGACCGTGACCGACCAGGTGATCGCCCCCGGTACGGCGGCGCCCGTCGAGACGGCGGACGAGGGACGGATGCCGCGCGCTCCCGGCATCCGGTACTCCCGCGCCCGCACCGCCGCGGTGCGAGCGGGATGGGGCATCGCCGGTATCGCGGTCGTCGTCGCCGCGTGGGAGCTGTACAAGACGTTCGGCCCCGCCGACGGTCTCACGGTCGGCAGCGACGGATCGGCGGGGTCCGGCGTGATCCTGCTCCCGCGCACGAACGACCGCGCCATGCCGCACGTCTGGGACATGATCACGCGCTTGTTCGCACCGACGAGCGGCGGCGACACCCCGCCGCTGATCGTGTCGGTCGCGGGAGCGGCGGGCATGACGCTGGGCCTCGCCGCCCTCGGCTGGGTGATCGGAGTCGTGGTCGGCTCGCTCCTGGGCATAGCGATGCAGCGATGGCGTCTCGTCGAGGCGGGACTGCTGCCGTGGATCGTGGTGAGCCAGATCGTGCCGCTCATCGCCTTCGCACCGGTGGTCAACGCCATCGGCACCCAGGTCGACCGCTCGGGCTTCCCCTGGCCGCCGTGGCTCTCGGTGGCGCTGATCTCGTCGTACCTGGCCTTCTTCCCCGTCGCGGTCGGCATGCTGCGCGGCCTCTCGGCGCCCGACGCGCTGCACCTCGACCTGATGCGCGCGAACTCGGCCGGGTGGTGGCAGATGCTCGTGCGACTGCGCCTTCCGGCGGCCGTGCCGTACCTGCTGCCCGCGCTCCGGCTCGCCGCCGCGTCCGCCGTCGTGGGCGCCGTGGTCGCCGAGGTCTCGATCGGCCTGCGGGGCGGTATCGGGCGCATGCTCATCCAGCTCGCCGGCCAAGCCTCATCCGACCCGGCCGCGCCCTGGGCTCCCACCTTCGGCACCGTCGTGATGGGACTCGTCGCAGCCGGCGGCGTCGCGCTCGTCGGGGTCGCACTGCACCGTTTCCGTCGCGGGGAGGACACCGCATGACCACCCAGACCGTCACCGACCTCGCCGTCCGCGCCGCGGGCGTCGGCAAGGTGTTCCCCAGCGCCGGCGGCGAGGTGACCGCCGTCACGGGCGTCGACCTCACCGTCGCCGCGGGCGAATTCGTCTCGCTCATCGGGCCCTCCGGCTGCGGCAAGTCGACGCTGCTGCGCCTCATCGCCGACCTCGACAGCCCCACCGGTGGCGACCTGATGCTGTACGGCAAGTCGGCGCGCCAGGCGCGACTCGACCAGGACTACGGCATCGCCTTCCAGCAGGCGGCTCTGCTGCCGTGGCTCACGGTGGCCGCGAACATCGCCCTCCCTCTCGACCTGCACAAGTGGCCCCGCGCCCGCCGCGACGCCCGCGTGGCGGAACTCGCCGAACTCGTCGGGCTGACTGACTTCATCGGCCGCTACCCCGACCAGCTCTCCGGCGGCATGCAGCAGCGCGTCGCCATCGCCCGCTCCCTCGCCGCACAGCCCCGGCTGCTGCTGATGGACGAGCCGTTCGGCGCGCTCGACGAGATGACGCGCGAGCGATTGCAGGCCGAGCTCGCGCGGATCGCCGCCGAGACCGGCGCCGCCGTGGTGTTCGTGACGCACTCCATCCCCGAGGCGGTGTTCCTCTCCGACCGCGTCGTCGTCATGAGCCCTCGGCCGGGGCGCATCACCCACGTCATCGACACCCGCCCCGGCCGCGAGCGCGACGACGACCTGCGCGAGTCGCCGGAGTTCTTCGCCCGGGTCACCGCCGTCCGCGAAGCGCTGCACGGCGCCCCCCTTCACCGGGCGAACGAGCGATGAGCGGGGTCCGGCGCGCGGCCCGCCAGCCCGTGGCATCCGGGATCCCCCGCCGGACCACGGATGCCGTGACCCGGCGCGCCGAGGCCTCCGTCACCGTGGGAGGTCGGCGATGAACGCCACGCCCCTGCCCGGCTGGGCGCGCCTGGTCGCGCCGATCGTCGTCGGCGTCGCGGGACTGCTCGCCTGGTACGCCTTCGTCGCCTCGGGAAGCGCGCCGCGCATGCTCCCCGACCCGTTCGCGGTCGCGGCGGAGCTCGTGGAACGCTTCCCGCTGGTCTGGGAGGCCGCCGGCATCACCGGCACCAACGCGGCCGTCGGGCTGCTCGCCGGCACGATCGTCGCCGTGCTGGTGGCCGCCCTCGCCGCGACCTGGCGGCCCGTCGACGGCATGACCGCGCCGCTCGTCGCAGCCCTCGCGGTGGTGCCGATCGTCGCGCTCACCCCGATCCTCAACACCATGTTCGGCGCCTCGAGCCAGTTCGGGCGTCAGGCCGTGGCCGGCATCGCGGCGTTCGTGCCCGTGTTCGTCAACACCCTCCGGGGCCTCCGCCAGACCCGCCCGGTGCAGCGCGACCTGTTCCGCGCCACCGCCGCCACCGGCGGACAGACGTTCCTGCGGCTGACCCTCCCCACCGCGCTGCCGTACCTGCTCACGGGCGTTCGGGTCGCGGCATCCCTCGCGGTCATCTCCGCCCTGGTCGCGGAGTACTTCGGCGGTCCGGCCGACGGCATCGGCACCGCGATCGCCACGTACGCCAAGTCGGGCCGCGCGGCCCTGGCGTGGGCCTTCGTCGGCGGGGGCATCGCGATCGGTCTCGTCTTCTTCGTCGTCACCGCCCTGCTCGAACGCGTCGTGGCGAAACGACTCGGTGCCCTGCGCTGACTCGCCCTCACAGCCTGCTCCACCCGACACCTGCTCCACCCGAACGGAAGGACAACCCATGAGACACAGCACCCGTCGCGCGCTCGGCGCGATCGCGGGGGTCGCGGCCTCGGCCCTCACTCTCTCGGCCTGCTCGGGCGGCGGCTCCGAACCCGCGGCATCCGACGGCGACTTCACGCCCCTGACGTCGGTGAAACTGCAGCTGCAGTGGCTGCCGCAGGCGCAGTTCGCCGGCTACTACGTCGCCCTCGACAAGGGCTACTTCCAGGAGGAGGGCTTCGACGACGTCGAGGTGCTGCCCTCGGGCGGCGACATCGTGCCGCAGGACGCCCTCGTCGCCGGGGACGTCGACTTCGCCGTCGCGTGGGTGCCCAAGGTGCTCGGAACGCTCGAGAACCAGGGCGTCGAGCTCACCGACATCGCGCAGGTGTTCCAGAAGTCGGGCACGACCCAGGTGTCGTGGAAGGACTCGAACATCACCGGCGTCGACGACTTCGAGGGCAAGCGCATCGGCTCGTGGGGCTTCGGCAACGAGTGGGAGATCTTCGCCGCGATGGCCGACCAGGGCCTCGACGCCTCGACCGTGCAGATCACGACGCAGGACTTCTCGATGAACGCCCTGCTCGACAAGGACGTGGATGCCGCCCAGGCGATGACCTACAACGAGCTCGCGCAGCTGTTCGAGACGGTGAACCCCGCCACCGGCGAGCTCTACACGGAGGCCGACGTCGACGTGATCTCGTACGAGGACACCGCCGGCGCCATGCTGCAGGATGCCATCTGGGCCGACACGCAGCGACTGGCCGACGACCCCGCCTACGCCGATGCCGCGACGCGGTTCCTGAAGGCCGTCGTCAAGGGCTGGGTGTACGCCCGCGACAACCCCGCCGAGGCCGCCGAGATCACCTACGCGGCCGCGACCGCACCGGGTGTCGACGCCTTCCCCGTGGGCCCCACGCACCAGCTGTGGCAGATGAACGAGGTCAACAAGCTCATCTGGACCGGCGGTGAGTTCGGCATGATCGACTCCGCCGCGTGGGACAAGACCGTCCAGGGCGCGCTCAAGGCCGTCAACCAGGACGGCCTGAATCTCATCACCGAGGAGCCGGGCGACTCGGCGTACTCGAACGATTACATCGAGGACGCGCTCTCCGAGCTGAAGGACGAGGGCATCACCGTCGACGGTGAGTACACGCCGATCGAGGTGACCCTCACCGAGGGCGGCAAGTAGCCCGGGCACCCGGCGGGGCGGTCTCTTCTCGGGGCCGCCCCGCCGGCGTGTGCGCGCCGCGCGGTGGGGCGGTCTCCTCCCCAGTCCGCCGCGTCGTCGCATGTCTGCTGCGCCGTGGGCTATCGCCGACGCCGCAACCCCGCACCCGGCCGCGGGCGCCCGCCCGTGGTTGACTACCCCCATGCCCGCCGCTCCCCCCGCCAAGCATGCGCAGCGCCGCCCCGATTCCGGCGTCCGCCGCGGCCTGAAGCTGCTGGCGATCGCTCTCGCCGTCGTGGTGGTCGCCGCGGTGGCCGTCGGCGGCTTCTACGCGTGGTCGCTGACGCAGCGTCTGCAGGAGGCGGCGGTGTCCCTCCCGGACGCACCGGCCGAGCCGCCCGCCCTGAGCGCTTACGCGGAGCCCTTCTCGGTGCTGGTCGTGGGAACCGACGAGTGCGACGACGTCGTCTCGGCGGCGTTCGGGCCGCGGTGCTCGGATCCCGAGAACGACGGGGCGCGGAACGACGTCAACATGCTCGTGCACGTGTCGGCGAACCCCCGCCGGGTCACGGTCGTCTCGTTCCCGCGCGATCTCCAGGTCGAGATCCCCGAGTGCACCGCCGACGACGGCAGCACCTTCGGCGGCGCCTTCAAGGCGTCGATCAACACGGCCTACGAGGCCGGGGGGCTCACCTGCGTCGCCGAGACCGTGTCGGAGTTGACCGGCCAGAGCATCCCCTTCGCGGGGAAGGTGAGCTTCGGAAACGTCGTCAACATCACCGACGCCATCGGCGGCGTCGAAGTCTGCATCGCGGGCGATGGCATCGACGACCCCGACGCCGGTATCGACTGGCCGGCGGGGCCACGGGTCGTGAAGGGCTTCGACGCGCTGGCCTTTCTGCGCACGCGATACGGCGTCGGCGACGGTAGCGATCTGGCCCGCATCGGCAACCAGCAGCAGTACCTCTCGCGGCTGATCAACAAGCTCCGCAGCGACGAGGTGTTGACGAACCCCGGCACGCTGCTGGGCCTGGCCAACACGGCCGTGAACAACATCACGCCGAGCGAGAGCCTGGCCGACCCGGTGCGCATCGCGCAGCTCGCCTACACGCTCAAGGACGTGCCCTTCAGCGACATCACCTTCGTGCAGTACCCGGTCGCCGACGACCCCGACGACAGCAACCGCGTCGTGCCCGACCTCGAGGCCGCCGACATCCTGTGGCAGGCCCTCGCCGCCAACGCCCCCCTGGCGCTGACGGGCGGCCTGAACGGAAACGACGGCGTGATCGCCGACCCGTCCGCCCCGACCGCAGAACCCACCGAACCGGCACAGGATGCCGCGACCTCGGCGCCCGACGCCGGCTCCACGCCCGGCACCAGTGCAGCGCCCGATGTCGTCGAACTCCCGAGCAACATCAACGGGTCGAAGGCGAACCAGCCGACGTGCTCCGACGGGAACGGCTGATCGGGCGCGATCGGTCGGGGCTGCGGCATCCGGATCCTCCGCGATCCGCGCCACCTGAGCGCGTTTCGGCGGATGCCGACTGACATCGTGCGGATCGCTGAGGTCGTGCGGATCGCTGAGCGTGCGCACGCCGCCGAGGTTGCGCGGGCGATCGGCCGGAGCCGCAGCAACCGGATCCTTCGCGATCCGCGCATCCTCAGCCCATTCCAGCGAATCCCGACTGACATCGTGCGGATCGCTGAGGTCGTGCGGATCGCTGAGCGTGCGCACGCCGCCGAGGTTGCGCGGGCGAT
>NZ_JALGRP010000002.1:410612-429796 GCF_022815605.1 Microbacterium sp. VKM Ac-2923
CGGCCGGAGCCGCAGCAACCGGATCCTCCGCGATCCGCGCATCCTCAGCCCATTCCGGCGGATGCCGACTGACATCGTGCGGATCGCTGAGGTCGTGCGGATCGCTGAGGTCGTGCGTATCGCTGAGGTTGCGCACGCCGCCGCGGGTCGCGGCAACCGGTCGCGCCGCCCCCGCTCAGCGCGGGCGCGCGGCGGCGTAGGCGGCCATGGCATCCCGGATGACGGCCGCGTTCTCCTCCCCGCCGTAGACCGCGGCGAACCGCGCGTCCGTCACGTACAGCTCGCCCAGACCGATGTAGGCAGCGGCATCCGGGACACGCCCCCACTGTTCGGCGATCCAGTCGTGGTGCGCGGCGATCAGCGCACGCAGCTCCGGATCGTCGGGGTCCCGCCCCGCGGCCGCGTCGCGCAGCGCGGCGTTGAGCTCGCGCCCGCGGGCGTCGTCGGCGCTGCGCTGCTGGGGGCTGAGGGCGCGGCGGCGGGCGGCGCTGCGCACCCACGCGTCGTCGCCCCAGCGCTCGCGGACCTCGCTCTCGTAGCGGGAGTCGTCTACCCCCGCGAGGGCATCGTCGATACTCATGTCTCGTCCTTCCTCCAGTGCTGTCAGGGTGTCGCGGACCGCGGTGATGCGTCGATCCAGAGCCGATCGCCCGCGCTCCAACACGGTCAGGTGCGCGCGTACCGTGTCGGCGAACGACCGCTCGTCTGTGAGCGCCCGCGCGATGTCGGGGATCGCCATGTCGAGCGCGCGAAGCGACAGGATGCGGTAGAGGCGGGCGATCTCCGCGTCGCCGTAGAACCGGTATCCGTTCGACGCGACCCGCGCCGGATGCAGCAGCCCCACGCTCTCGTAGTGACGCAGGGTACGGCTGGTCACCCCGGCCGCCCGGGCGATGTCTGCAATGGGCCATTCGTTCATGGCATCCACCCTGCCCGTTGACGCTGCGGCAGAGTCAAGCGCCGGGATCGTTCAGGCCCATGCGCGACGATCGGAGAGTGAAGAGTCCCGCGCGTCCGACCGCCCTGCTGCTGCTCGCGGCACTGACGCTCACCGCGTGCGCGCCGACGCCGGTGCCGGCGGTCTCGCCGTCCGCGACGATCACGCCCACGCCGACGCGTACGCCCACCCCGACTCCCACACCTGATCCGCTGGCCGGGATGAGCCTGGAAGACAAGGTCGGGCAGATGTTCATGGTCGGTACCTCGGTCGACGGAGCGGACGCGACGACACTCGCGGCCGTCGCCGACGACCAGATCGGCGGGATCTTCCTGCACGGACGATCGGATGCCGGGGCGCAGGCGATCTCGGGCCTGGTGGGACAGTTCACCGCTGCAGTCGCGGCCGGCAGCCCCGACCTGTGGGTCGCCACCGACCAGGAGGGCGGCACGGTTCAAGTGCTGTCGGGGCCGGGGTTCGACGGCATCCCCTCGGCCGTGGAGCAGGCGCAGCAGCCCGACGACCAGCTCCGCGCCAGCGCCGCGACCTGGAGCCGGCAGCTGGCCGCGGCGGGCGTCACCATGAACCTCGCGCCCGTCGCAGACGTCGTCACCAGCCCGGAGTTCGCGGCATCCAATCCCCCGATCGGCGCGCTGGCGCGCGAGTACGGCTACGACGGCGCGACGGTCGCCGCGAAGGCCGGCGCGTTCGCGGCCGGAATGCGCGATGGCGGGGTGCTGCCGACCTTCAAGCACTTCCCGGGCCTGGGACACGTCAGCGACAACACCGACTACTCCACCGGGGTCACCGACGAGGTGGTCACCCCCGACGGTCCCGACGTCGGTGTGTACCGCACGGTGCTGTCGCAGGGATCGGCGGTCGTCATGCTCTCGACCGCCGATTACGCGCTGATCGACCCCGGCGTCCCCGCGGCGTTCTCGCCGGCGGTGGTCGGCGTGCTGCGCGACGGCGTGGGCTTCGAGGGCGTCGTGACCTGCGACGACCTCTCGGCCGCCGACCAGGTCGGAGAATACTCCCCCGCCGATCGCGCCACCCTCGCCGTCGACGCGGGCGTCGACCTGCTGCTGGTGTCGGCGGATCCGTCGGTGTACCCCGAGATGCGCGACGCCGTGCGCTCGCGCGCGCAGACCGACCCCGCGTTCGCCGCCAAGGTGGATGCCGCGGCGACCCGCATCCTGGCCCAGAAGGCGTCGATGCCGTAGCTGTCGACGAGCGGCGGCGCGGGCGTGGGCGGGTGGGCGGGCAGGCGCGGGCGCGGGCGCGGGCGCGCGAGAAACGCATTCTGCGACGAGACACGGCGTGACGCGGCGTGTCTCGCAAGAGGAGCCGTTTCTCGGCGGCGCGGCGGCGACGCAACGCAACGGCGCGGCGGCGGCGACGCACCGGCGCGGCGCCGGCGACGCGATGCGCCGCCCGGCGCGGCACCGCGATAGGCTGAAAGGCTGTGTCTGTCGAACCCGTCATCGTCTACCCGCCCGAGCTGCCCGTCAGCGCCGCGCGGCACGAGATCGCGCGCGCCATCCGCGACAACCAGGTCGTGATCGTCGCGGGGGCGACCGGTTCGGGCAAGACCACGCAGCTGCCCAAGATCTGCCTGGAACTCGGCCGCACCTCGATCGCGCACACGCAGCCCCGCCGCATCGCCGCGCGCACGATCGCCGAGCGCATCGCCGAGGAGATGCAGGTTCCCCTCGGCTCGACCGTCGGTTATAAGGTGCGCTTCACCGACAAGGTGTCGGCCGACACCCGCGTGGCGCTCGTGACAGACGGCATCCTGCTCAACGAGATCCACCGCGACCGACTCCTCCGCCGCTACGACACGATCATCGTCGACGAGGCCCACGAGCGCTCGCTCAACATCGACTTCCTGCTCGGCTACCTCCGCCGCATCCTGCCGAAACGTCCCGACCTCAAGATCATCGTCACCTCGGCGACGATCGACCCCGAGAGCTTCGCGCGGCACTTCGCCGCGGCTCCCCGCGATCCCGGCGGCGAGCCGGTCCCCGCCCCGGTGGTCGAGGTGTCGGGTCGGACGTATCCGGTCGAGATCCGTTACCGGCCGGCGGGCGGCGACGAGGACGCGGGCGTGACTCCGGAGATTCCGGATGCCGACGGCGGCGAAGCTCCGTCATCCCGGGGCCGCGCGGCACCCGCACCGTCGAATCTCCGAAGTCCTGCACGTCCAGCCGCCAAGACCGGGCCTGCCGTCAGGACGGGGCGCTCCGACGACGACGTCGACGAGGTCGGTGCCGTCGTGGCCGCCCTGCGCGAGCTGGACCGTGAGCCCGCCGGCGACGTGCTGGTCTTCTTCCCCGGCGAGGCCGAGATCCGCGATGCGGCGGATGCCATCCGCGGCGCCTACCAGAAGGATGCCGCCCCCACCGAGGTGCTCCCCCTCTACGGCCGACTCTCCGCCGCGGAGCAGCACCGCGTCTTCGAGCGTTCGAGCGTCGCGGGCGTGCGCCGCCGCGTCATCCTGGCCACGAACGTCGCCGAGACGAGTCTCACCGTCCCCGGCATCCGGTACGTCGTCGACACCGGTACCGCGCGCATCTCGCGCTACAGCAACCGCTCGAAGATCCAACGCCTGCCGATCGAGGCGGTCTCGCAGGCCTCGGCGCAGCAGCGCTCCGGGCGCGCCGGCCGCACGTCGCCGGGCGTCGCGATCCGGCTCTACTCGGAAGACGACTTCACCCGCCGCCCGGAGTACACCGAACCCGAGATCCTGCGGACGTCGCTGGCATCCGTCATCCTGCAGATGCTCTCGCTGGGGTTCGGCGACATCCAGGCGTTCCCGTTCCTGACCCCGCCCGACTCGCGGGGCGTCAAGGCGGCGTTCGACCTGCTCGTGGAGCTCGGCGCGGTGAAACTGCCGGCGCCGGGGGCGCGCGGCGCCGATGCCTCGCGGGACCGCGATGTCCGCGACGACGGCGACCCGTCGCGCCCACGGGGCGACCGGCCCCGCGGCCGCGACGACGACCGCGGACCGCGCCTCACCGAGATCGGCCGCGAGATCGCGCGGCTGCCCATCGACCCCCGCTTCGCCCGCATGCTCATCGAGGCGCGGCGGAATGACGTGCAGTCCGAGGTGCTCGCGATCGTGTCGGGCATGTCGATCCAGGACGTGCGCGAACGGCCCGAGGAGCGTCGAGAGGAAGCCGACCGGTTCCACGCCCGATTCACCGACCCCACCAGCGATTTCCTCTCGCTGCTGAACCTCTGGGACTACCTGCAGGAGAAGCAGGCCGAGCTCGGGTCGAGCGCCTTCCGACGCCTCTGCCGCAGCGAGCACCTGAACTACGTGCGCGTGCGCGAGTGGGTCGACGTGCACCGACAGCTGCGGTCGCTGGGCGCCGAGGGCGGCGGGCGCGGCGGTGACGGCGGGCGCGGTGACAGCGGCGGCGCGAGGCGCGGCGCCGACGACCGCGCTCCGCTTTCGGCTGCACCAGACCCCTCCCGGTCGCCGAGACAGCGACGCGACTCGCGGACGTCGGGCCCCGGTGCATCCCGGCCGGAACGCGGCCCCCAGCACACCGGCCCCGACGGCGACACCGCCCCCGAGGGCCACGCCGCGGGCGACGCCATCCATCGCGCGATCCTCTCGGGCTTGCTGTCGCATCTCGGCATCCTGGATCCCCGCACGATGACAACGACGAAGGACCGCAAGGCCCCGGGCGACGCCCGGCCGGTCAAGGGCGAGTACATCGGCGCGCGAGGCGCGCGGTTCGCGATCTTCCCCGGCTCCGGGCTCAAGAAGAAGCGCCCCTCGGCGGTCATGGCCGCCGAGCTCGTCGAGACCTCGCGCCTGTTCGCCCGCACGGTCGCCGCCGTCGACCCGGCGTGGGCCGAAGACCTCGCCCCCGACCTGGTGAAGCGCTCGCTGAGCGAGCCGCACTGGTCGAAGGATGCCGGCTCCGCCGCCGCCTACGAGAAGGTCACCCTCTTCGGCGTGGAGCTGGTCGGCCGCCGCCGTGTGCAACTCGCGCGTTTCGATCGACCGCTGGCACGTGAGATGTTCGTGCGCCACGCCCTCGTCGAGGGCGAGTGGGACCCGTCGGTGCTCGACAAGCGACTCACCGCGTTCCTGCGCCGCAACGTCGAGCAGCGACGCCTGCTGGAGAAGATCGAGGAGCGCGAGCGCCGCCGCGACATCCTCGTCGGCGACGAAGCGGTCTTCGCGTTCTACAACTCCCGCATCCCCGCCGACGTCACCGACGTGCGCTCGTTCGAGACGTGGTGGAAGGATGCCGTCACCCGTACGCCCAACCTGCTGGATCTGCGCGAGTCCGACCTCACCGGCGACCGGGCGCAGGGCGACGACCGTGCGTTCCCCGCCCGCTGGCGTCAGGGCGAACAGACGCTCAACCTCGCCTACCGTTTCGAGCCCGGAGCGCCCGACGACGGCGTGACGGTGGTGGTGCCGCTCCCCCTGCTCGCGCAGCTGCGTCCCGACGGGTTCGACTGGCAGGTGCCGGGTATGCGCGACGAACTCGTCACCGCCCTTCTGCGAGCTCTTCCGAAGACCATCCGCCGCAACGTGGTCCCCGCCGCCGACTGGGCCGAGAAATTCTCGGCCGAACTCGCCGAGAAGGGTCCCGAGCACGCGAACGGCCTGCCGAAGACGACGCTCGTCGACGCCCTCGCCGCCCTCGTCCAGCGCGTGGCGAACCAACGGGTGAGCGCCGCCAGTTTCGAGCTGGAGCGCGTCCCCGGGCACCTCATGCCGTCGTTCCGCGCCGTCGACCCGCGCGGTCGCGCGATCGGCAGCGACCGCGACCTGGGAGCGCTGCAGCGGCGCCTGGCCGAAAAGGCCCGCTCGAGCGTCGAGTCCACGATCGCCCGACCCGCGCAGAGGGCGGCCAGTCGCGTCGCGGAGGCGTCCCCGGCCTTCGCCTCGCGCGCGAAACTGACCACGTGGGACCTCGATGAGCTCACCGAGGTCGTCGACACCCCGGTCGCGGGGGGCGTCGTGCGCGGCTACCCCGCGTTGGTCGACGAGGGCGACAGCGTGGCTCTGCGCGTCGAGGCGACCCCGGAGGATGCCGCACGCCACACGCGCGCCGGCATCCGACGCCTGATGCTGCTCGCGGTCCCCTCCCCCGCCGCCTACGTGCTCGACCACCTCACCGCGAACGAGAAGCTGGCGCTCGCGGCATCCCCGTACCAGAACGCCAAGGCATTGATCGAGGATGCGCGCGTGGCCCTGGCCGACGACGTGCTCGGGCGCGAGAGCCCTGACGGCGTCGTGCGCACGAAGGCCGACTTCGAGCGCGTTCGTGATGCCTTCTCGGCCGCCTCCGTCGAACGCACGTTCCAGACGGTCGCGCTGGCCGCGAAGATCCTGCTCGCCCAGCGCGAGCTGGAACGGGCGATGAAGGACGCCGCGTCCATCACGCTCCTGGGCGCGCTCAACGACGTGCGCGGGCAGGTGACGGGGCTGCTGTTCTCCGGGTTCCTGTCGCGGACCGGCCTGTCGCGCCTGCAGCACTATCCGCGGTACCTGGCGGGCGCGCTCGACCGGGTGAAGACGCTCTCCGACAACCCGGGTCGCGACCGGCAGCGCATGACCGAGTACGAGCGCGCCGCCGCGGGCTTCGTCGAGGCCGGCGGCACCGCGCCGCTCCCCGCCGGCGCCCCCGCGAACCTCGTGCAGACCCGGTGGCTGCTCGAGGAGCTCCGCGTGAGCCTGTTCGCCCAGCGCCTCGGCACCGCCGAAGCGGTGTCGCCGCAGCGCATCGCGAAGGCCCTGAAGGGCACGTGAGTCGCCCGGCCCCGGCCGAAGTGTCTCGCTGAGCCTTCACACTCCCAGCGCCGCTCCCCATTCGCGCAGCAGCGCCTCCAGGCTTCGACGCTGAGCGGGGGTGAGCCCGGCGAGGAGGCGCTCCTCGTTCGCGAGGTGCGCCGCGAACGCTTCGTCGATCACGCGGAGTCCCGCGGGGGTGAGACGGATGACTCGGCCCCGCCCGTCGTCGGCGTCGGCGCCGCGCACCACGAGACCGGATGCCACGAGCCGGTCCACCCGCTTGGTGACCGCGCCCGTGGTCACCATCGTGTGCCGGGCGAGTTCTCCGGGAGCGGAGGCGAAGGGATCGCCGGCGCGACGGAGCGCGGCGAGGATGTCGAACTCCCCCTCGCCGAGGCCGAAACGTCGATACTCGGCGAGCAGTTCGTCACGCAGGCGGTCGGCGAGACGGTGCAGACGCCCGATCACCTGGAGGGGCGTGGTGTCGAGGTCGGGCCGCTCGGTGCGCCACTGGGCGGCGATGGAGTCGACGCGGTCGGTCGGAGTCATGGGAGACACTTTACCTTCCGCGGAAGATATAATGCCTTCCATGGAAACTACCTGGCGGACGGTGGCGATCACCGCCGTCGCCCCGATCGCGTGGGGCGCGACCTACGTCGTGACCCGGCACCTCCTGCCGGCCGATGCCCCGCTGTGGGGCGCCGCGCTGCGGGCCCTTCCCGCGGGACTGCTGCTGTGGGCTCTCGCCCGTCGTCGACCCCGGGGCGCGTGGTGGTGGAGAGCGCCCGTGCTCGGCCTCCTCAACTTCGGCGCGTTCTTCGTTCTCGTGTACCTCGCGGCGCAGATGCTGCCCTCGTCGATCGCCGCGTCGGTCATGGCTCTGGCACCCCTGACGCTGGCCGGTCTCGCGTGGCCCCTGCTCGCCCAACGCCCGACCGTGCGATGGGCACTCGGCTCAATGGTCGGCATCGTCGGCGTCCTCCTCGTCGTGGGCTTCGGCACCCTCCGTGTCTCGGCCCCCGGGGTGATGGCATCCGTTCTCGCCCTTCTCGCATCGTCGCTGGGGGCGATCCTCACAACCCGCTGGCACGATGACACGCCCCTCCTCGCCACGACGTCCTGGCAGCTCACCGCCGGCGGTCTCGTCCTGCTCGTCGTGGCGCCTTTGGTGGAGGGCGCTCCCCCGCAGGTGGACGCCACGCGCATCGTCGCCTACGCGGGGATCGCGGTCGTGGCGACGGCCCTGGCGTTCGTGTGCTGGTTCACGGGCTTGCGCCGGCTGCCCGCAGGCACCGTCGGGCTGATAGGTCTACTCAACCCGGTCATGGGAGTTCTGCTGGGCGTGCTCGTCGGAGGCGAGACGTTGACCGTGGCGCAGGTCGTGGGCATCGCGTCGGTGCTCGCCGCCATCGCCGTCCCGAACGTCAGACGCCGCCCGGCGAAGCGCGCGTCACCCCTCGGGCAGGATCGGACGACAGCGTGAGTCGGTGCGCGCCCGTGCCGACGCCCGGCCCCGGCCGAGCGCGGCCCGCGTGCGGGCCGGGAGCGACGGTGTCGGCGTCCGAATGCGGACATGACCGCAAAGGGACGTTGCGCCCGGAGGGGATGTCCGCCACGGTGAGACGAGCGACCGACGGCGGTCGACCCGTTCCGACGGATCGGACGATGTCGCCCACCCTCGCCCCGGTCGTCGTGGCCGCCTCGCCCGCGGCACTCCGCAGCGGACATCCGAGCCGGTCGGCGACCGACTCCCGACTCTGAGAGATCCCATGAAACGCATCACGCAGCTCGTCACCCTGGTCGCCCTGACGACACTCCTGGCCGGAGGCTTCGGCACCGCGGCCTCGGCGCGCGGCACGGCTGCCGTGAGCGCGAGCCCCAGCACGGTCGCCGTCAACGAGACGACGACGATCACCGCCACCGGGCTCGGCGGGTTGGAAGACGCCTTCTTCGGTCTGGCCGGTTCACCGGGAGGCCTGCTCTCGACGCAGTCGGGTGGGGTCGGCTCCACCGACGTCAGCAGTCCGGCGAACGACGGCCAGGCCACGGCGTACTTCCGCGCGACGCAGGCGGGCACGTTCACCGTTGCCGTCGGAGACGGCGAGACCGTGCTGGGCACCGTGTCGGTGACGGTCAGCGGGTCGGCACCTCAGCCCACCGCGACGTCGCAGACCCCCATCATCGAGGTCGATTCCGCCCTCGTCGTCGGTCAGAAGACGCAGGTGGAAGCGAAGGTCAGCGGCCTCGAGACCGTCGGCTTCGGGCTGGACTCGACGGATGGCGGATCGTTCAGCGACGGCAGCAGCACGGGGCCGTCGATCACGACCGCGGTCACCGACGGCACGGCCACCGTCGAGTTCACGCCCGCGCGCGCCGGCTCCGTGACGATCGCTCTCTCGGACGGCGAGACGGTGCTCGCCTCCGCGGTCGTGCAGGTGTCCGCCGCATCGGCCAGTCCATCCGCGACGCCGACGCCCAGCGCCACGCCGTCGGCGAGCCCGACGCCCGCCCCGGTCGCCGACTCCGCAACGATCCTGCCCTGGGTGCTGCTGATCGTCGCCGTCCTCGTCATCGCCGGACTCGTCGTCTGGTTGGTGATCTCCCGCCGCCGGGGCTCCGGCGCGCGTCGCAGCGGTCCGACCGCGGACTGACCGAAAACGTGTGAGAGGTCACTTTCTGTCGCCGAACCGGAATCCGGGCGACAGAAGATGACCCCTCACGTGCGCCTCACGAGCGCAGGCGCGCCGACCCCATGGTCGCCTGCACGTCGACCTCGGCGACCGCCGATGAACTGGTGCGCAGGCCGTTGTCGACCGCGCCCAGACCGTCGTCGATGCGCACGCGGTACTCGTCGTCGGGGAGTGTGATGTCGGCGGAGCCGGCGGTCACCTCCACGTCGGTCCTCGTCGGGGTCACGCCGTCGAACGTCGCCGTCAACTCGCCGCCGGCGACCTCGAACGACGCGGTCTCGGCATCCTGGATCCGCGCCGAGACGGACCCGCCCGACACCGTGAGGTCTACATCGCGCGCCGCGCCGTCGACCGACGCCGTGCCGCCCGCGACCTCCACCGTGACGTCACCGAAGCCGCCGGTCATGTCGAGTGCTCCGCCGGTGACCTGGATGTCGGCCGTGATCCCGGCCCCGTCGAGATCACGAGGGAGGGTGAGCGTGGCGCGCGACCCGCGACCCGCGTCGACGAACGACCCGGACGGCGAAGCGACACGCAGGGAGTCCCCGTCGCGCTCGAAGGTCCACCCGCTGCGCCCGCGGGTGTCGGCGTCGAGTTGCGCGACCTCGACGTCCCCGAACTCGACGGTGAGTTCTCCACCGGCCACGTCGATGTCGAGATCGGACAGCTGCGCCGTCGAGGCGTCGGACGAGGCGTCGTACGAGTCGTCGAACGAGACCGAGTCGCCGCGCCAGTCGGCCATGCTCGCCACCGCCGACACCCCGGTGCCGGCGAGGGTGGCGAAGGCGACGCAGGAGCCGACGACGATCGTGATCACCGACACGGCGAAGGCGGCGCCGTGACGGCGGGGCGGCTCGGGGGCCGCGAGGGTCGGGAAAGGGGTCTGCGAAGTCATGAGGTCGCTCCGGTGTGGTCGTGGCCCAGGTGCACGAGAGCGGCGATGACCCGGCGGTTGCCGGTCTCGTCCTGCTCCAGGCCGAGCTTGGTGAAGATGGCGGTGATGTATTTCTCGACGCTGGCTTCGGAGACGAAGAGCGCGTTCGCGATCGCCTGGTTCGACCGGCCCTCGGCGATGAGCGCGAGAACGGACCGTTCCCGCTCGGTGAGGCTCTGCACCCGTTCGTCGCGGCGCCGCCGGGTGAGCAGCTGCGCCACCACCTCGGGGTCGAGCACTGTGGCGCCGCCCGCGATCGAGGCAACCGCGGCGAGGAAGTCCGCGACGTCGGCGACCCGGTCCTTCAGCAGGTAGCCCAGCGCTCCCTGTCCGTCGGCGATCAGGTCGCTCGCGTACCGCTCCTCGACGTACTGCGACAGCACGAGCACGGCGAGCCCCGGATGCCGTGACCGCAGCGCGATCGCCGCGCGCACGCCCTCGTCGGTCCAGGTGGGCGGGAGCCGGACGTCCAGGATGCAGAGCTCGGGCGTCGTCTCGGCGACCGCGGTCTCGAGCCCGGAGGTGTCCGGAAGGGCGGCGACGACCTCGTGGCCGTCATCGGCGAGCAGGCGCACGAGACCCTCGCGCAGAAGAACCGAGTCTTCGCAGATCAGGATGCGCACGGGACGTTCACCTCCACCGTCGTCGGGCCGCCCTGCGGGCTGTCGATGCGCGCCGTGCCGCCCGCGGCGGTGACACGGTTGACGATGCCGTCGAGGCCGCCGCCGGGGACGATCCGCGCTCCCCCGAGCCCGTCATCCTCGATGCGCGCCCAGAGCGATCCGTCCTCGCGTACGCGGACGTCGACGCGACAGGCGGCGGCGCGGGAGTGCTTCGCAGCATTGGTGAGCGTCTCGGCGATGGCGAAGTAGACGGCCTCCTCCGCGGCGCGGCCGCAGCGGCGCGGCAGGCGAACGTCGAGCGTCACCGGGATGTGCGAGCGGGATGCCAGCGCCGACAGCGCGGCATCCAACCCCCGGTCCTCAAGCACGGAGGCGTGGATGCCACGGGCGAGCTGCCGGAGTTCGGTGATCGCCGACTTCGTGGAGGCGTGGGCTTCGGCGACCAACGCCTTCGCGGCCTCGGGGTCGTCGTCGATCTTGGTCTGGGCCAGGCCCAGCGTCATGCCGATCGAGACCAGGCGCGGCTGGACGCCGTCGTGCAGATCGCGCTCGATGCGCGTGCGCTCCACTTCGGCGGCACGGACAGCGCCGGCGCGACGGGTGTCGGACGTGCGGGCCTGCTCGACGAGCTGCGCTTCACGGGAGGGGACGAAGATCGCCCGCACGATCACGCCGTGGAGGATCGCGAGGCCGACGATGACGCCGAGCGCGACGATGATCGCCGCGATGCCGGTCAACGGCGCCGCGATTCCCGGGAGTGGCAGAAGACCGAACAAGCGAGTGTCGGACCAGCCGAAGATCGGGCTCACCGCCAGGCCGAGGCCCCACGAGACGACCCCGATCGCGGTAACGGTGGCCAGGCCCAGCACGGTCGCGACGGCGAAGGACGCCACCGCCCGCCACTGCAGCGGATCGATTGCCTGCAGCCAGATGGTGTGCAGCACCCCCATGAAACCGGTCTTGGGGCTCCGACGCGGACGGAGGGACGCGAGCCCGAGCCGGTAAAGCCCGTCGACGCGTGCACGCTCGAACCATGCAACGCCGAAGAGGGCGTAGACGAAGACGACGAGCACGACCACGCCGATGAGCAGGGCGGGGAGCAGTCCGAACCCCGAACCGAAGAGGCCGAGAAGAGCGGTGAAGACGGCCGGGCCCACGACGCCGAGGGCGGCGAGGTGCGCCGCCGCACCCGCGACGCGGCCGGGTGAGGCGATGCGCACCTTCGGCGGGACGGCGACCGGGGGCGTCGGCTCCGCGGCTGAGCCGGAGGCCGCGGGGGCGGAGGCGGTGGGGGCGACGGACGCGCCGGGGAGCGGCGGCGGGGGCGGGAGAACGGATGCCGTGGTCATGGCATCCACGCTATGACTCCGGCCCTCCGGGCACCTCCCGGTCAGCCCCCGGCTCGATTCGGGTTATCCCGAAGCCGGAGACGACGAACGCCCCGCCGCACGAGGCGACGGGGCGTTCGAGGAGGGCGAGGATCACCCGCGCGTGCGGTTCTTGTTCCACACGTCGAAGGCGACGGCCAGCAGCAGCACGAGACCCTTGATGAACTGCTGCACGTCGGTCGAGATGCCCATCAGCGACATGCCGTTGTTCAGCACACCCATGACCAGACCACCGGCGATCGCGCCGACCACGCGGCCGACACCACCCTGGACGGCGGCTCCACCGATGAACGATGCCGCGATGGCATCCAGCTCGAAGAGGTTTCCCGCACCGGGACCGGCGGAGTTCAGGCGCCCGGTGAACACGATGCCGGCGAGGGCCGCGAGCACACCCATGTTGACGAAGAGCATGAAGTCGACGCGGCGGGTGTTGATGCCGGACAACTTCGCGGCGGTGCGGTTGCCACCGATCGCGTAGATGTGGCGGCCGAAGACGCTCCGGCTCATGACGGTCGAGTACCCGATGATCAGCACGGCGAGCACGACGAGCACGATGGGCGTGCCGCGCGAGCCGGGAGCCACACCGAGCAGGTAGGTGAGGTACACGATGAGCGCGCCGCCACCGACGACCTTCACGAGGAATGCGACCTGGGGCTCGTTCTGCAGCTCCAGCGCCGCGCGCTTCGCCCGCTGGCGCACCTGCGACACGACGAAGAGCACGAGGGTCAGCACGCCCAGGGCGACGGTGATCCACTCCGCCGGCGACGAGGTGGCCGGGAAGAGGTCGGGGAAGAGGTAGCCACCGCCGAGCTGGCGGTACTCGGTCGGGAAGGGCGTGATCTGCGTGTTGCCCAGGGTCATCTGCGTGAGGCCGCGGAACAGGAGCATGCCCGCCAGCGTCACGATGAAGGCCGGGATGCCGATGTAGGCCACCCAGAAGCCCTGCCACATGCCGACCACCGCGCCGATCAGGAGCGACAGCACGATGCCGAGCCACCAGGGCATGCCCCACTCGACGATGAACACACCCGAGACGGCACCGACGAAGGCGGCGACGGAACCGACCGACAGGTCGATGTGACCGGCGATGATGATCATCACCATGCCGATCGCGAGGATCAGGATGTAGCTGTTCTGGACGATGATGTTCGACACGTTGCCCGCGGTGAGCAGACGCCCGCCGGTCAGCGCCTGGAACAGCAGCACGATGACGATGAGGGCGATGAAGATGCCGATCTCGCGCAGGCGCGAGGTGAAGAACTGCACGAGGCCACCGGCACCGCTGCCGGCGCCGCCGCCGACGGGTCCCTTCGGCGTGGCGGGACCCTTCGGGGTCACGGTGTTGTCAAGCGCTGACATGGTCGGCTTCCTTTTCCTTCGTCATGAGCACCATGAGTGCCTCGGGAGTTGCCTCTTCGATGGGCAGCTGGCCGGTGATGTGGCCTTCGCTGAGGGTGTAGATGCGGTCGCAGATGCCGAGGAGTTCGGGTAGCTCCGAGGAGATGACCAGCACCCCCTTCCCCTGCGCCGCGAGGGCGTTGATGATCGTGTAGATCTCGTACTTCGCGCCCACGTCGATGCCGCGCGTGGGCTCGTCGAGGATCAGCACTTCGGGGTCGGAGAAGAGCCACTGCGACAGCACGACCTTCTGCTGGTTGCCGCCGGAGAGCTTGCCGACGACCACGTCGACGCTGGGCGCCTTGATGTTCATCGACTTGCGGTAGCGGTTGGCGACCAGGTACTCCTCGTCGCCGTCGACGAACCCGCCCTTGACCAGCTTGCGCATCCCGGCGAGCGAGATGTTGCGCTTGATCGTGTCGATCAGGTTGAGTCCGGCACCCTTGCGGTCCTCCGTCACGTAGGCGAGACCGCTACGGATGGCATTGGGCACCGTGGAGGTGTCGGCCTTCTTGCCGTTGATGTACACGGTGCCCGAGATGCGCGAGCCGAAGCTCTTGCCGAACACGCTCATCGCGAGCTCCGTGCGGCCGGCACCCATGAGACCGGCGATGCCGACGACCTCTCCGGCGCGAACGTTGAGGTTCGCCTGGTGGATGACGGTGCGCGCGGCATCCGTAGGGTGGCTGACGTTCCAGTCCTCGATGCGCAGGACCTCGTCGCCGATCTCGACATCGCGGTCGGGGTAGCGGTTCTCGAGCTCGCGGCCGACCATGCCGCGGATGATGCGGTCTTCGCTGGTACCCCCTGTGGCCACGTCGAGGGTCTCGATGGTGCGACCGTCGCGGATGATCGTGACCTCGTCGGCGATGGCACGGATCTCGTTGAGCTTGTGGCTGATGATGATGCACGTGATGTTCTGACCGCGCAGGTGACGGATCAGATCGAGCAGGTGCTCGGAGTCGTCGTCGTTGAGGGCGGCGGTCGGCTCGTCGAGGATGAGGAGCTTGACGTCCTTCGACAGGGCCTTCGCGATCTCGACGAGCTGCTGCTTGCCGACGCCGATCTCATTGACGGGCACATCGGGGCTGTCGCCGAGACCCACGCGGGCGAGGAGCTTCGCGGCCTCGCGGTTGGTGGCATCCCAGTCGATCAGTCCACGGTGGGTGATCTCGTTGCCGAGGAAGATGTTCTCGGCGATCGAGAGGTACGGGCTGAGCGCCAACTCCTGATGGATGATGACGATGCCGGCCGCCTCGCTGTCACGGATGTCTTTGAATTCGACGGTCTCGCCGTCGAAGACGATCTCGCCGCGATAGTCGCCCGCGGGGTACACCCCGCTGAGCACCTTCATGAGGGTCGACTTGCCGGCGCCGTTCTCGCCGCAGATGGCGTGAACCGTTCCGCGCTCGACGGTCAACGACACGTCGGCGAGCGCGATGACGCCGGGGAACTCCTTGGTGATCGAGCGCATCTCGAGGATGGTGCTCACGAGGTCCTCCTTGCAGAACCGGCTCCGGGCCGGTGGGGATGATGGGGCGGGTGGGCGTCGCGCGCACCCGCGGGAGCCTCCGCCGCGACCCGTTCGGGTCACGGCGGAGGCGGGGCGGGAGGGCGGAAGCCCTCCCGACGGGATCAACCCAGGTCGGCCTCGGTGTAGTAACCGCTGTCGACGAGGATCTCCTTGTAGTTGTCCTTCGTCACGATCGTGGACTCGAGCAGGTACGACGGGACGATCTTCTCGCCGTTGTCGTAGGTCTCTTCGTCGTTGACCTCGGGCGTCTCGCCCTTGCGGATGTCGTCGACCATGGTCACGGCCTGCTTGGCGAGCTCGCGCGTGTCCTTGAAGATCGTCGAGTACTGCTCACCCGCGATGATCGACTTGATCGAACCGACCTCGGCGTCCTGACCGGTGATGACCGGCAGGTCGCTGGCCGAGTAGCCGCCCGAGGTGAGGGCCGAGATGATGCCGATCGACAGGCCGTCGTAGGGCGAGAGCACACCGTTGAGCTTGGTGCCGCCGATGACGGTGAGGATGTTCTCCATGCGCTTCTGCGCCGTCTCCGGCAGCCAGCGGAGGATGGCCGCCTGGCCGAACTCGGTCTGGCCGGACGGGACGACGAGCGTGCCCTTGTCCAGGTAGGGCTGCAGGGTGTCGATCGCACCCTGCCAGAAGAACGTGGCGTTGTTGTCGTCGGGGCTACCGGCGAACAGCTCGACGTTGAAGGGACCAGCGGCGCCCGTGTCGGCGCCCGAGGCGTCGAGGACGCCGAGGCCGGTGAGGAGCGAGGTGGCCTGCTGCACGCCGACCTTGTAGTTGTCGAACGTCGTGTAGTAGTCGACGTTCGCGGTGCCGTTGATGAGGCGGTCGTAGGCGATGACGGGGATGTTCGCGTCCTTCGCCTGCTGCAGCACGTCGGTCAGCGTGGTTCCGTCGATGGAGGCGATGATCAGGGCCTTGGCGCCCGTGGTGATCATGTTCTCGATCTGCGAGACCTGGGTGGGGATGTCGTCGTTGGCGTACTGCAGGTCGACCTGGTAACCGAGCTCCTCGAGCTGCGACTTGACGTTGTTGCCGTCGGCGATCCAGCGCTCCGACTGCTGCGTCGGCATGGCGACACCGATGATGCCGCCCGCCTCCTGCGACTCGCCGGGCGCGGCGCCACCGGTGCGGTCTCCCGCGCAACCGGCGAGACCGATTCCGAGCGCCAGGACGCCGGCTCCGGCGACCGCCTTGAGCATGCTGTGCTTCTTCACTCTGGTTCCCTCCATTGGGTGTTAGTCGCGATGTCTCCCGGGAGCCCATCGCAGGCACTGCTGACGGAGCACATCGAGGACGCACGGCCTCGGGGGCGAAACGAGCAGCCGGTCGGCGACGCGGGAGACCCGTGTCGTTCGAAACGTCTTCGTCTCGACGGATTCGCTCCGCAGCGAGTCCCGTCGGCCGTGTGACCCGGTCATGTGACCGTTCACATTGTGTGTGTGATGCTACCCCGCTCTGCGGTCGACCTGTCAAGTCCCGGAACGAATGACGGTGAGCCGTTGCCGAAACGTGACGAAGTCAGCGGGAGGGAGGAGCGGTCGACGACCGCACGATGAGCCGCAGGTGATCGGGCTCGGGAGCGGGTGCGTCAGCCGTCCGCTCACCGAGCGCGGTGAGCAGGTCGGCGACGGCGCGGGTGCCGATCCCCGCGAAGTCCTGCCGGACCGTCGTCAGCGGCGGCCAGAGATGAGCCGATTCCGGCACATCGTCGAACCCGATGACCGAGATGTCCTGCGGAACCGAGCGGCCTATGGCCCGAACGGCATGCATGAACCCCAACGCCATATGGTCGTTGCCAGCGAAGACCGCGGTGACGTCCTCGGTGCGGAGCAGCTCCCGACCCGCCTCGTAGCCGAACTGCGCGGTCCAGTCGCCGAGGACCGGTGGCCGGGGCGGCAGGTCGTTGGCATCCATCTCAGCGAGGTAGCCCCGCATCCGGTGATCCGCCTCGATCCAGTCGCGCGGACCGGCGATGTGCAGGATGCGGGTGTGCCCCAGCTCGATGAGGTGACGCACCGCGGCGCGCGCTCCGGCGGCCTGGTCGTTGTGCGAGCTCGAGACCCCGGTGGATGCCACGGTCTGCACGGGCACGGGGAGCTTCAGCTCCTCGAGGATCGGCACGACCCGCGTCTGCGGAGCCAGGGCGATGAGCCCCTCGATCGACTGCTGCATGAGGTGGTCGATCGAGGCGCGAACGTCGTCCGGATCGTTCGTGGCGAGATTCGTCACGGTCAACCGGTACCCCGCGGCGCGCGCGGCGGACTCGATCGCCTGACTCATGGACGCCACGCCATGGGTCGTCACGCGAGGACCCAGCACGCCGATGAGACGAGAACGGCTGGTCGCCAGCGCGCGCGCCGCCTGATTCGGCACGAACTTCAGCTCGGCGATCGCCGCGCGCACCTTCGCCGCCGTCTCGGGCCGCAACTGCGAACTGTTGTTGATCACCCGCGAGACGGTCTGGTATGACACCCCGGCCAGCCGCGCGACATCACGGATGCTCGGGGCGCGCCCCGTCGCCTCCGGGATATCGGTGTCGCTCATCGTCCGCCTCATTGCGGGTCGCGCGCTGCTGCGTGACCGGTCACACGAGGATAGCCGACGACGCGAGGTGGGTGCGTGGCGGCGGCAGACGCGGCGGAGAGGAGGCCGGATGCCACCCGTGCGGCCCGGGACCCGGACGTGCGCCGATACGGTGGATGCCATGACCGGACTGCACTGGGGCATCCTCGCGACGGGCGGCATCGCCCACGCCTTCACCTCCGACCTGCGAACGGCGGGACTGCACGTCGCCGCCGTCGGCTCGCGCCGTCTCGACAGCGCTCGCGAGTTCGCGTCGCAGTACGACATCCCGAACGCCCACGGGTCGTACGAAGAGCTCGTGGCCGACCCCGACATCGACATCGTGTACATCGCCACCCCGCACCCGGCGCACGTCGACAACGCGCTGCTGGCCCTCGACCACGGCAAGCACGTGCTCGTCGAGAAGCCCTTCACCCTCAACGCGACCGAGGCCGCGATGATCCGCGACCGGGCTGCCGAGAAGGGCCTGCTCGCCATGGAGGCCATGTGGACGCGGTACCTGCCGCACATGGTCCGCATCCGCGAGATCCTCGCTGCCGGCACCCTCGGCGACGTGCGCGTCGTGTCGGCCGATCACACGCAGAAGCTCCCCACCGACCCCGCCCACCGCCTCAACGACCTCGCGCTGGGCGGCGGTGCGCTGCTCGACCTCGGCATCTACCCGATCTCGTTCGCCGTCGACGTGCTCGGGCTGCCGGAGCGCATCGTCGCGATGGCCCGCCTGTCGGATGCCGGGAGCGACGCCGAAGTGGCGACGACGTTCGTGCACGCCGGTGGTGCGATCTCCACGACGGTGTCATCGTCGCGGGGTGCGGGGATGAACGCCGCCCAGATCGTCGGGAGCGAGGCCCGCATCGAGATCGACCGGGTCTGGTACACGCCCACCTCGTTCCGGGTCGTCTCGCCCGACGGCGAGGTGCTCGAGGAGTTCCGCTCCGAGGTCGAGGGCCGTGGCATGCAGTACCAGGCTCTCGCCGCCGAACGTTTCGTGGTCGACGGCGCGGCCGCCGACGACATCCTGTCGATCGACGAGACCGTCGCCATCATGGGGGTGCTCGACGAAGTGCGCCGGCAGATCGGCGTCGTCTACCCCGGGGAGCGTTGAGACCGGGGTACTCCGGTCGCATCGGCCCCTGATCTCCGCGTGCCCCGCCGGGCGCGGATGACGCAGCTCGGCCGAGGGGTCAGGGATACCTCGGCGCCTGAGCGACGGGTCTGGACTACCTCGACGCGCGAGGGACGGGTCCGGACTACCTCGACGCGCGAGGGACGGGTCCGGACTACCTCGACGCGCGAGGGACGGGTCCGGACTACCTCGACGCGC
>NZ_JALGRP010000002.1:429896-575645 GCF_022815605.1 Microbacterium sp. VKM Ac-2923
GAGGGACGGGTCCGCACGACCTCGACGCGCGAGGGACGGGTCCGCACGACCTCGACGCGCGAGGGACGGGTCCGCACTACCTCGACGCGCGAGGGACGGGTTCGGACTACCTCGACGCCCGGCCGACGGGTCAGACTGGAGGCATGCCCGACACCCAGACCGCCCGCGTCGCCGTCTATCTCGACTTCGACAACATCGTCATGTCGTGGTACGACCGCGTGCACGGGCGCAACGCCTACTCGCGCGACCGGCAGAAGATCGCCGAGAATCCCGTCGACCCCGAGATCACCGAGCGGCTGACCAAGGCGACGATCGACGTGGGTGCCATCATCGACTACGCGGCATCCTTCGGCACCCTCGTGCTGACCAGGGCATACGCCGACTGGTCTGCGCCGGTGAACGCCGAGTACCGCTCCCAGCTCGTCGCCCGTGCGGTCGATCTCGTGCAACTCTTCCCCGCCGCGGCCTACGCCAAGAACGGCGCCGACATCCGTTTGGCGGTGGATGCCGTCGAGGACATGTTCCGCCTGCCCGACCTCACCCACGTGGTCATCGTCGCCGGAGACAGCGACTACGTCCCGCTCGCGCAGCGGTGCAAACGCCTCGGGCGTTACGTCGTCGGCGTCGGTGTGGCGGGCTCGACGGCGAAGTCGCTCGCCGCGGCCTGCGACCGCTTCGACGCGTACGATTCCCTCCCCGGCATCCCCAAGCTGTCGGAGACCAAGAAGGATGCCGCCCCTTCCCGACCGCGCACGCGCAAGCGCTCGAAGGACCCGGCGGTCGACCTGCTCGAGCGGGCCATCCAGCTCGAGGGCGAGCGCGCCGACGGGGAATGGCTGCACGCGTCCGCGGTGAAGGATCTGATGAAGCGGCTCGACCCGTCATTCAGCGAGAAGGCGCTGGGGTTCCGCAGCTTCTCGGACTTCCTCAAGGCGCAGACCGAACACGTCGAGGTGGACGAGGAGTCGAACGTCGTGCAGGTGAAAGCGGTCGTGCGCGGCTGATCCGCGAGGTCGGCGGTGCCGCCTGCCGCCGCGCCTTCGGGACGGTGCGTCTTCGGGACGGCGCATCCGCGGACCGGTGCGCCTTCGGACGGGCGCGCCGTCGGGCCGGCCCGTCTTCGGACCGGCGCGTCCGGCGCCTATCGATTGCCGGCGCGGGGCGGGCGGTCAGCGGCGCTCGGCGCCGGGTGCCACGTGCGCGAGAACGCGCTCCCACACAGAGGTGAGGGTCACGTGCCCGTTGACCGAGGCGATCTCGTCGGCGGGAACGACCTCGGCGTCGGCAGATCGCATCCGTTCGACGTACCATCCGGCGTCGTCGGCATCAGCCGGTCCCTCGCCACCCACGATGACGAGCACCTCGGCTTCGAGATGGTCGAGGAGGGGCGTGCGCAGGTCGCGGCTGAGGGGGTCGGAGGGACTCTCGACACCGACGATGGCTAACCGATCGACGACAGGGCCCATCGCCGCAGCGAGGTAGATCGCGATCGGCCCCGCGGACCGCTCCCCCACCAGCCCGACGGTCGCGCCGGGCGCCTCACGCTCCATCAGCGCCCGGAGCGCCTCGACGGTCAGACCTGCCGGCGTCTGCCCCCCGAAGACCGGCGGATCCTCGAGTTCGGGCGCGTCGAGCCCCACCGCGACGATGCGGACGTCGAAGGCGGAGGTGACGCGGGCATCGGGATCGGTGGTGGCCACGTCGCCGGTACGCAGCACGAACACGGCGCGAGGGGCTCCGGGTGTGCCGAAACTGCGGTAGCCGAGCTCGCCGTCGAGCCAGGGGGCAAGACTCATCGCATCGTCCTCTCGTGGTGGTGGTGTGCGGTGAGGCGACCGCCGCGAGCGACCGCTGCGTCGCACCGCGGCCTCACGTGAAGGGGCGTCGCCTTCGGCGTCATCCCTCACTCGTCTCGTCGGAACCGGATGCTGCGCCGCCCCCGGGGAGCAGGGAACGCAGCGTATCGATGGTGTCTGCGTCGACCGCGGGCTTGTCGGCACGGTATGCCTTCACGCGCGCGAAGCGCAGCGCCACGCCGCCCGGATACCGCACGGAGCGCTGAACTCCGTCAATCGCGATCTCGACGACCGTGTCGGGCACGACGCGGATGCCGCCCGGCAACTCCCCCGTCTCGCGCTCGGCGAAGTGCGCCGTCTGCCAAGTCAGGAGATCATCGGTGAGTCCCTTGAAGGTCTTGCCGACCATCACGAACCCGCCGGGCTCACCGAAGCGGCCCTCCGGGTCACGTGCCCCCAGGTGCAGGTTGGAGTACCAGCCCGCGCGACGCCCCGATCCTCGTTCCACGCCCAGCACCACGAGGTCGAAGGTGTGCACGGGCTTCACCTTCAGCCAGCTCTTGCCGCGCCGTCCCGCGGTGTAGGCGGCGTCGAGACCCTTCACCATCACTCCCTCGTGACCTGCCGCGAGCGCTTCGCGCGCGAAAGCCTCGGCCGCCTCCCCGTCGTCGGTCGTCACGGCGGGGATGCGCCATGACGCGGCGATGCGGTCGAGTTCTTCGAGCCGTGAAGAGAGGGGCTCATCGACGAGGTCGCGACCGTCGAGGTGAAGGATGTCGAAGAACCAGGGCCGCAGGGCGATCTCTCGCGCCGTCTCGGCACCGAAACGCGCCATCGTGTCTTGGAACGGGCGTGGACCGCCGTCTTCGTCGAGCGACAGCGTCTCGCCGTCGAGGATCACGTCCGACACCGGCAGATGGAGAGCCACCTCGACGATCTCGGGCACGCGATGGGTGACGTCGGCCAAGGTGCGAGTGAACACGCGGACCTCGTCGCCGTGCCGGTGCACCTGCACGCGCGCGCCGTCGAGCTTGTATTCCACCGACGCCCGGCCGCTGATCCCCAGAGCCTCGGAGACGGATGCCGCCGTCGAGGCGAGCATCGGCTGAACCCCGCGGCCCACGACGAGCCCAACCGCGGCGAGGTCGTCAGCCGAGCCGACGAGCGCCACGCGTGCCGTCTCGCCCAGGTCGCCGGAGAGCATCGCTGCCCGCCGCACCGCGGCCCCGTCGCGGTCGGAGGCGCGGGCAATGGCATCCAGAAGCACCCCCTCGAGTGCACCGGTGCGCAGCTCACCCGTCATGACGCGGATCAGCAGCTGCCACTCGGCGACGGTCGCGCGTTCGGCGAGGCCGTCGAGGACTTCGGTGCGGATCGCTGCCGAGCCGGCGCCGCCGACCTCGGTCAGCCGCGAGAACGACGCGTCGATATCGCCCACCGTCAGTGACGGCGCGTCGGCGTGGGAGCCTCCGCGCTGCCACAGGGTGCGCCACCCGACGCCGAGCCGCCCCTGACGCGGCGCTGCCGTGAGCAGGCCGACCGCCGGGACGATCTCGTCGGGCGCGAGGGCCCGCAACACCGGCGCGAGCGCGTCGACCTTGGCAAGCCGGGAGCGCGTGTTCGTCACGGCCACCAGGGTCGTCTCGATCTCGCTGAAGAGCATGTCGGCATCCTGGCATCCCCCTCCGACATCGGCGGCGTGGTTGCGTCGGCGCGGATGTCGTGAGATCCGGAAGGCGGGTCCACGATCACGAGCCCGTATGCCGTCGACCAGACCGTGCGCCTCGTCGGGACCGCGCCGGGTCGTCGGGAACACGCGCACCGTCGAGAACGCACGGCCTTGCTGAAACCGCATCGAATCGTCACCGATCACGAGCGCGCTCGGACATCTCGTTCGGTCTCGGCGGCGGCGATCCGCGCCGCGCGTGGACCACACGTCGCTGACGGCCGCAACCCCCGACACGATGTCGGAGGTCTGAGATGTGCTGGTGACCTCCCCCAGGAATGAGGCTCCCGTGAACGCTCCCGCCACCCTCGAACAGTCCGCCCGCACCGCCCGCGAGGTCTTCGGGTGGGACGACCTGCTGCCGGGGCAGGCCGAGGCGATCGACGCGGTCGTCGGCGGGCGCGACACCCTGGTCGTCTTCCCCACCGGCGCGGGCAAGTCGGCGGTGTACCAGATCGCCGGGTGCGAGCTCGGGGGTGTGACCATCGTGATCTCGCCGCTGTTGGCGCTGCAGCGCGACCAGATCGACTCGATCGACGCCGCCCCCGATGCTCCCGCCGCCGTCGCACTGAATTCGCGCACGAGTGCGGCCGGCAAGAAAGCCGCCTGGGCGGCGATCGAGAGCGGCGACGCCGTCTACGCCTTCCTCGCGCCCGAGCAGTTGGCGAACACCCAGGTCTTCGATCGTCTCGCGCGTGCCGACGTGCGCCTGGTCGTCGTCGACGAGGCGCACTGCGTCTCGGCGTGGGGCCACGACTTCCGTCCCGACTACGCGCGCATCGGCGACGCCGTCGAGGCGCTCGGGCACCCGCCGGTGCTGGCACTCACGGCCACCGCATCCGCTCCCGTCCGTGAGGACATCGTGGCGACACTGGGCATGCGCGAGCCGCACCTCGAGGTGCGCGGCATGGACCGCCCCGAGATCCACATGGCGGTGCGCCGCCACGAGCACGACATCGACAAGCGTCGCGCCGTCCTCGACGACGTCCGGGATGCCGAAGGCGCGGCGCTGCTGTACGTCGCCACACGCAAAGAGACCGAGGCCTATGCCGACGAACTCGGCGCTCTAGGCCTGCGCGCGGCCGCCTACCACGGTGCGATGGCGCAGAAGCGCCGCGATGAGGTGCACACGGCCTGGAGTGCGGGCGAGCTCGACGTCGTGGTCGCGACGTCGGCGTTCGGGATGGGTGTCGACAAGAGCGATGTCCGCCGCGTCGTGCACGCCGACGTCACCGAGTCATTGGACTCGTACGCGCAGGAGATCGGCCGCGCGGCCCGCGACGGCGAGCCCGCCCGGGCGATCCTGCACTACCGCGCCGAGGACTTCTCGTTGCGGTCGTTCTTCGCGGGCGGGCACACCAAGCGCGCCGACATCGCCGGGGTGTGGGACGCATTGCTCCGCGCGACGACGCCCTTGCGCGCGAAGGACATCGCCGACGAGAGCGGTCGTTCGACCCGCGCCATCGGTCGGGTGCTGAACCAGCTCGTGGCGTGCGGTCTGGCCGTGTCGGGTGCCGAGGGCATCACCGTGGTCGAGAAGGTGTCGGCCGGCGACGCCGTCAGCGCCGTGCGCGAGCGCGATGAGGCCGAGGAGCGCATCCGCGCGTCGCGCATCGAGATCATGCGCGGCTACGCCGAGACCACCCGCTGCCGCAGGCGGGCGCTGCTGGAGTACTTCGGCGTCGAAACGCCTGAGCACTGCGGCGCGTGCGACCGCTGCGACGCCGGCGCCGTGGCACCGGTCGAAGACGTCGCCCCCGCCGAAGCTCCCGCTCCCGCGGACGCCGCGCCCGGCGACATCCGCATCGATTCAACGGTGGAGCACGGGGAGTTCGGCACGGGCACGGTCATGGGCATCGAGGACGACCGGCTCACCGTCTTCTTCCCCGAGCACGGGTACAAGGTGCTTGCCCGAGCCGCCTTCGAGAACGGCATCCTGGAGCTCGGCGAGGCGGCGTAGGTGCGTTCGGGCCCCACGCGTGGTCGCGGCGTCGCGTGGTCGCGGATCGCGGCTTCACGGGGCGCCGTGCGTTCGGGGCGCTCTACGTGCAGCGGGGCAAACAATGGCCGCCCCGCAGCACACGACGCGCCCCGAAAGCCCACGTCCGCCCCCCACAACGCCGCGATGCGCCCGTTCGGGGTGCGATTTGTGCAGCGGGGCGAACAAGGGCCGCCCCGGCAGCACATCACGCGCCCCAAAGACCACGACCGCCTCACAACGCCGCCAATGCGCGCGTTCGGGGCGCACTTTGTGCAGCGGGGCGAACAAAGGCCGCCCCGGCAGCACATCACGCGCCCCAACCAACGACCGCCTCCCCGACCCCGCGATGCGCCCGTTCGGGGCGCACTTTGTGCAGTAGGCCGAACAAGGGCCGCCCCGGCAGCACATAACGCGCCCAAAAGGACCACGACCGCCTCACAACGCCGCCAATGCGCGCGTTCGAGGCGCACTTTGTGCAGCGGGGCGAACAATGGCCGCCCCGCAGCACATGACGCACCCCGAGGATCAACGACCGCCCCCACAACGCCGCCGGTGCGCCCGTTTGCGGCGCCGTCCACCGGGGGCATCCGAGTGAGCGGCGCCCAGAGACCCGCCCCATCCTGGACGAGGCCGTTCCGCGAGTGTCAGCGCTCCCGCGTCGCCCACCACGCCCACGCAACGAGCGGCGGCTGCAGGAACAGGCGCACGAGACGCGCCCGGTCGGTGTTCAGTCCCGGCGCTGAGCGCCCGGTGCGCCACTGGTGCACATTGCCCGGGAAGACCGCGACGAAGAACGCGGCGATGACCGCGCCGATGCGACGGCGCTCGCGCGGCAACGCGACCAGCGCCGTCCCGAGGATCATCTCGACGGCTCCGGATGCCACAACGATGGCGTCCTTATCCGTGCGCAGCATCCGCGTGGCCCAGCCGGGCACGACGATGCGGTAGCCCCGCCGTCCCCACGTGAGATGACTGACGCCCGCCCCGACCAGCAGCAGTGCCAGCGCCCCGCGCGCGACCGAGCGGATGGTGAGACCTCGACGACGTGGCATCCGGTCAGTCTTCCATCCGCGGGAGATACGCGGGTCGCGGGACGCTGAGCATCAGTGTCGCGAGACGGCGCATCCGCAGGGGCGTGGTGACCCGGTCAGCCTGTCGACGGCGCCGCTCGACGTATGAAGTCGAGGTACCCCTCGACCGTGTCGTCGGGCACGACCGCGCGCAGCACGACCTCGTCGGCCGCCGCCGCGTATGCCTGGAGCGCATCGCTCAGGCGCGTAACGTCGCGGATGGTGGTGTCGGCGGCATCCACCCCCATCCGCTCGAAGTTGGCGGCGTAGTGCGGGAACGACGCGTAGCGTGCGGTTTCGGCGTCGAGGCGTGCGCGGGCGGCGGGGACCATGGCCGTGCGCACGTAGACGGCGATGTGGGCCGCGGGAGCGATTGCGTGCAACGCTTCGGATTGCGCGCGCGCCTCGAGTGGCGGCACCCAGTTGAGCACCACACCCTGTGCCCGCTCTACTCCCACACGGCGCATCTTGGGCCCCAGTGCCCCGACGACCACTCGCGGTACCCCGGCGTCATGCAGCACGTCGATGGCCTCGCGGACGCGGGAAAGCGACCCCTCCTTCGCCACACCCGAGCCGATCCCGATGGTCAACCGGTCGACTGGGAGGCCGAGAGATCGCACGTCGGCGGCGATCGTTTCGGCCGGGCGGCGATCGACCGGGATCACCCCTGTCGCCAGATGCAGGCGGCCGGTGACGCGGGCGGCCGCGGCGAGCGCCACGAGGGCATCGCCGTCGGGGGTGTCGTTGATCCAGAGCGTGTGGAAGCCTGCGCTCTCGACCGCGGGGGCGATCTCGGCCACGGCATCGGGCCCCAGCGACCCTGCGAGTCCGAGCGAGACGGCGCCCCGCGTCACGACACGCCCCCGGCGGCGGGGAGGGCGAGCGCGACCTGGCCGACGGCAGCGGAGAACGCCGCCAGATCGACGTCGTCGGTGGGGAGGAGCACCACGTCGTCGACACCGGCGGCCTGGAACCGCGCGACTCCTTCGGCGACCTCGGACACGGAGCCGGCCAGCACGCGATCGGCGGCATCGGGGCGGTCGCGCATCACCGCGGTCGCGCGCTCGCGAGCGTCGGGACCGAATGCCGTGAGCACGTACGCCACCACGTCGGCACGGCCCTCACGCCCCGCGTCGGCGCGCCCCGCCTGCACGGTCTCGACGGCGGCGGCGATCTCGGGCACGGTGTGCCGGCTGTCGAGGATGACCCCGTCGGCCTCCGCCCCGGCGAGGGCGAGCGTCTTCGGGCCCTCGGCCGCGGCGTACACGCGCAGCGGAGAGGCGGGCGGCCAATCGAGCGCGACACCGCGAAGCTTCACGTACCGCCCCTCGGTGCTGACCGTCTCGCCCGCGAGCAGGGCACGGAGCGCCGGCAGGTGCTCACGCATGAGCGTGAGCGGGGATGCGGCCTTGGCGCCGACCTGTCGCATCCAGTCCTGCACACCGTGGCCGAATCCGGGGAGCAGACGACCGGGGAACATGCGCTCGATCGTCGCCACCTCCATCGCCGAGGCGGCGACGTTGCGAAGGGGGAGCGGCGCGATGCCGACCCCGATGCGCAGATGGTCGGTGACCGCGAGCGCCGCCGCAGCCGCCGCCCACGCCGACGATCGGAAGCAGTCCTCCCACAACCAGAGCTCTTCGACACCGGCGTCTTCGGCCGCGCGCGCGGCGTCACGGAGTTGCTCGGGCGGGTGGGGGTACGGGCTGAAGATCGTGCCGATACGACTCATGGGTCTACTCTGCCCCGAACCTCCGACATCGCGGCAGGGGTTCCGTCCGTGCACGACTCCGGTAGAACAGGGGCCACCGCCCCCTCCCGGCGCCGATCACGACACAACGCAGGAGTTCTGCGGGCGACCGGGCCCGACGCCCCGCCGAATCGAGGATCCCGCCGCGAAACTCCTGCACTGTGTCCGGTGGATCCCGCGCAACGCCCATCGAGGGATGCCGAACCTCCCACATCGCGGCAGGCGTGTCGTCTATGCAGGACTCCGGCAGAACGGTGGCCATCGCCCTCTTCCGGCACCCACGACGACACAACGCAGGAGTTCTGCGCGCGACCGGGCCCGACGCCCCGCCGAATCGAGGATCCCGCCGCGAAACTCCTGCATTGTGTCCGGTGGATCCCGCGCAACGCCCGTCAGGGGATGCCGGAGCCCCGACACCGCGACCGGATACCCCCGCAGAGCCGTCCGGGATCCCGAACACCGAGACGCCCCCGGCGCCGAAGCACCGGGGGCGCAACCCGCGCGCGAACCCCCGCGCGGGAGGAACGACTCAGGCGGCGAGCGCCGGTACGACCGGCATCACCACGAAGCCCGCGCCGGTGGCATCCACCGTCACCGCGCCGCCGTCCGTCAGCTCCCCCGAGACGAACAGGTCGGCGATGCGGTCGTCGACCTCCCGCTGGATCACCCGTCGCAGCGGACGGGCGCCGTACTCGGGCTCGTAGCCGACCTCGGCCAGGCGGTCGATCGCGGCATCCGTCACCTCGAAGGTCACCTCGCGAGAGGCGAGCCGCCGCGACGTGGCTCCCAGCAGCAGCCCCACGATCTCGCGCAGCTGCGCCCTCTCGAGCTTGCGGAACAGCACGATGTCGTCGATGCGGTTGAGGAACTCCGGCCGCATGGCCTCGCGCAGCTTGCCCATCACGCGGTCGCGCAGGTCGTCGTCGGCGAACTCGCGGCCCGTCGTGGTGAACCCGATGGCACCGGACCGGGATGCCAGCACCTCGGCGCCCAGGTTCGAGGTCATCACGATGACGGCGTTGCGGAAGTCGACCGTGCGCCCCTGGCCGTCGGTGAGCCGCCCGTCGTCGAGCACCTGCAGCAGCAGGGTGAACACGTCGGGGTGGGCCTTCTCGATCTCGTCGAACAGCACCACCGCGTAGGGGTTGCGGCGCACACGCTCGGTGAGCTGACCGGCCTCGTCGTAGCCGACGTATCCCGGAGGGGCACCGATCAGGCGCGAGACCGTGTGGCGCTCGCCGAACTCGCTCATGTCGAAGCGGATCACGGCGCCGTCGTCGTCGAAAAGGGATCCGGCCAGGGCTTTGGCCAGCTCGGTCTTGCCGACGCCGGTGGGGCCGAGGAAGAGGAATGACCCGACCGGGCGGTTCTCGTCACCCATGCCCGTGCGATTGCGGCGCACGGCCTTGGCGACGGCGGCGACCGCGTCGTCCTGCCCGATCACGCGAGCGTGCAGCTCCTCCTCCAGGTGCGACAGTCGCCCGCGCTCAGTCGCGGTGAGGCGCGCGACCGGGATGCCGGTCGCCCGACTGATGACCGCGGCGATCTCGGGCTCGTCGACGACGGCGGCGGCGCTCGGCCGGCTGGTCGCCTCGTCGAGGCGCGTCTGCACCGCCGCGATCTCGTCGCGCAGGCGCGAGGCCTCTTCGTAGTGCTCGGCCGAGACCGCGGCGTTCTTGTCGGCCTCGAGGGTGGCGAGGCGCTCCACCACTGCCGAGGTGTCCACGCTCACCCCCAGCTTCAGGCGCAGGCGCGCCCCCGCCTGATCGATCAGGTCGATGGCCTTGTCGGGCAGCACCCGATCGCTGAGGTACCGGTCGCTGAGCTCCACCGCGGCACGCAGGGCATCGTCGGTGTAGGTGACGGCGTGGTGCTCCTCGTACGCGGGACGGAGCCCCCGCAGGATCTGCACGGCATCCGGGATCGACGGCTCCCCCACGCGCACGGGCTGCAAGCGCCGCTCGAGCGCGGGGTCCTTCTCGATCGTCCGGTACTCGCGCAGGGTGGTCGCGCCGATCAGGTGCACGTCGCCACGGGCGAGGCGCGGCTTGAGGATGTTGCCGGCGTCCATCGAGCCGTCGCCGCTGCCGCCGGCCCCCACGAGCGTGTGCACCTCGTCGATGAAGACGACGAGCTTGTCGGATGCCGAGATCTCGTCCATCGTCTGCGTCAGACGTTCTTCGAAGTCGCCGCGGTACCGGGCCCCGGCGAGCATGGCGGCGAGGTCGATCGACACCACGCGGGTGCCGCGCAGCTGTTCGGGTACCTCGTCCGCGACGATGGCGCGCGCGAGTCCCTCGACCACCGCGGTCTTTCCCACGCCGGCTTCGCCGATGAGCACGGGGTTGTTCTTGGTGCGGCGGCTGAGGATCTCGATGGTCTGCTCGATCTCGTCGCTGCGTCCGATCACCGGGTCGAGCTCGCCCGCCGCGGCGCGCGCGGTCAGGTCGGTGCCGAACCGGTCGAGATGGGGAGTGGCGGATGCCGACTCGTCAGGCGTCTGGGCGGGCTCGCCGCCGACGACCGTCTGGCGGACACCCTGGGTCAGCGCCTCGGCGGTCACTCCCGCCTGCGCGAGGATCTGACCGGCCGGCGCGTCCTGCGCCAGCACGAGCGCGAAGAAGAGGTGGTCGGGGTCGACGTACGTCGAACCCGCGGCGCGCGCGACCTGGAACGCATGGAACAGCGCGCGCTGGACGGAGCCTGCGACGACGGCGCCGTCGACCTCGGCCGGGGCGCCGGCCGCGGGGAGCCGACTCTCGGCGGCGCGGGCGATGGCGGCTGGGTCGGCGCCGAGACGGCTCACGGCCTCGTTCGCGGGCGAACGCCCAACGAGCACGTGAAGCACGTGCAGCGCGTCCAGTTCGCGCTGGCCGCGACCGATGGCGAAGCGGCCGGCGGCCTGGAGGGCGTCTTGCGTGCGGGCGCTGAGGAACCGGCTGAGGTCGATCGAGCGCTCGGCGCGCGCCTGCTCACCCGCGAGGTAGCGCGCGAGGAACTCGTCGAACGACTGCGCGCCGTCGCCGGCGCCGGGGGTGACATTCTCGGGCAATTCCGTCTCCTGTGATACGTGAGCGCGATCGACTCAAGTTTGCGACTTGAGCGTCGCCGTATCAAGTTCAACGGCGTGGCGCTTCGCCTATTCCCGGTTCGCCCTCAGGGTCGGGTCGGGGTCGTTCCACAGCTCCACGGTCTGCACGATCCAGAACACCGCGAACAGGACGAGGGCGACGGACTCCCCCACGAGCACGACAGGAAATCCGGCGTTCTCGAGGCCGACCAGCATTCCGACGGCGAGCAGGATGAGGGTCAGCACCATCGCCGCGGCGACGACGGCGTAGGCCACCCCAACACCGCTCCGATGCGGTCGCCACGCCGCGATCGCGGCCACCACGGCGATCAGGGAGAAGAACGCGACCGCCGCGACCGTGTGAGCGGCCGCCAGGAACGACTCGGGCGCCGCCACCGCCCACAACGCGCCGCCGACGACCAGCGTGGCGATCACCGCGATCGTCCAGGCCACACCCCGGGTCGCCGTCCCCTGCGTGCGCGCCAGAATCCCCGCGGCGACCGTTCCGACGACGACGATGGATGCCACCGACACGGCGTTGTTCACCACGGTCGGTCGCACCTCGGGGGGAACGCACGAGGCGCCCACGGCGACGCAGTCGAGGGTGGTGGGGACGAAGGTCACCACGAGGAGGAGGACGGCGGCGATGTCGAGCAGCCCCTGCTCGAGGCTCCGCCCCGACAGCGCGAGCAGGGCGAGGGCGATGGCGCTGAGCGCGCCGACGAAGACCGGTCCGGCGGAGGTGTAGTACGACGCGCTCACCGAGGCCAGGTCACCGCCGCCGCCGAGTTCGAGACCGACGGAGATCGCGAGGAACACCGTCGCGCCGACGATCGCGAGACGCACGTACCGGTACGTGCGCTGGGTCGAGGTGGTGCGCAGGCGCATGACGGCATCCTCGCAGGCCCCGCCGACACTCCCCCTTCCCGATGTCGGTGGTCCCGGACATACTGGCCGCACGACGAGAGGAAGTCAGCCATGGACTGGAAGATCGAGCTCATCTTCGTGCCGGTATCCGACGTGGACCGGGCCAAGGAGTTCTACGAAGGCATCGGATTCCACGCCGACCACGATCAGCAGGTCGACGACGGCCTGCGCTTCGTGCAGATGACACCGCCCGGTTCGGCCTGCTCGATCGCCTTCGGCACGGGACTGGGACTGACGCTCGCGCCGGGGCAGCAGGACACGATCCAAGTCGTGGTCCCCGATGCCGACGCCGCGCTCGCCCAGCTCCGGGACGCCGGCGCGACGGCCGAGGGCGTCGACGAGCAGGACTGGGGGCGCTTCGTCACCTTCGCCGACCCGGACGGCAATCGCTGGACACTCCAGCAGTTGCCCGCTCGCTGAGAGGTCCTGCCCACCCGGCCCGGTCTGGAAGACTTCCCGCATGCGCGAATTCCTCGCCGGAGCCGGTCTGCTCGCTCGCGGCCTCGGGCAGTGGCGCCGCACCCCCGGCGCGATGGCTCTCGGCCTCATCCCCGGCACGCTCGTCGGACTCGTGTTCGGCGCGGCCCTCGTGGTGTGGGGTCTCGCCCTGCCCGGCCTCGTCGAGGACTGGACGCCGTTCGCCGACACCTGGGCGCCGTTCTGGGCGGGGGTGGTCCGCACCGCCATCGGGGCGGCCTCGTTCGGAGCGGCCCTGCTGCTGGTGGTCGTGTCGTTCACGGCCGTGACCCTCGCCGTGGGCGAGCCGTTCTACGACCGCATCTGGCGCGCCACCGAGCGCAGCGCGACCGGCACCGTGCCCGACGCCGATTACGGCTTCTGGCGCGCGGTCGGCGACAGCATCCGTCTGATCCTCCGCGGCGTCGTGGCTGCGGCCCTGGCGTGGGTGATCGGGCTCATCCCCTTCGTCGGCGGTGCACTCGGCTTCCTCACGGGTGTCGCGCTGACGGGCTGGCTCCTCGCCGACGAGCTCACCTCCCGCGCCCTCTCGGCCCGCGGGCTCGACCGGGCGGCGCGGCGCGCGATCCTGCGGGCGAATCGCGCACGCGCGCTCGGCTTCGGCGTCGCGACCCAGCTGTGCTTCCTCATCCCCCTCGGGGCCGTCGCCGTCATGCCGGCCGCCGTCGCCGGCAGCACGCTCTGGGCCCACACGGCGCTGGGCGTGCGGTCGCGCCACTCCGGGCCGTCGAGTGCCGCCGCCGTCGCCCAGGACGCGCCCGCCGCGCAACCCGCCGCACCCGCCATGCAACCCGCCGCACCCACCACCCGCCCCGCCGCACCCACCACACAACCGGCCGCACCCACCACCCGCCCCGCCGCGCCCGCCACGCGACCCGCCCCACCCGCGGACCGCCGCGCGGACTCGGCACGATAGCCTGGAGCGACCGAAGGGATCCTCATGTTCATCGTCTCGCTCATCCTGTTCGTCGGCGGAATGCTGCTGACCGGCCTGTCCTTCTCGATGGCCGCTCCCGCACTGTTCTTCGCGCTCGGCGTCATCCTCGTCTCGGCCTCGCTGGCCCTCCCCTTCCACTTCGGCACCCGGTAAGCGGCACGGCGGCCATGACGGCGTACACGGTCGCTGATTATCTGCTCGACCGTCTCGCCGAGGCGGGCGTCCGGCATCTCTTCGGTGTTCCGGGCGACTTCACGTTGGCCTTCCTCGACCATGTGGAGCGCCACCCGACCGTCGACTGGGTCGGCTGCGCCAACGAACTCGGCGCCGGGTACGCGGCCGACGGCTACGGTCGACTGCACGGTCTCGGTGCCCTGAGCACGACGTTCGGCGTCGGCGAGCTCTCAGCGATCAGCGCCGTCGCCGGCAGCTACGCCGAGCACGTGCCCGTCGTGCACATCGTCGGCGCGCCGACCACGGCTGTGCAGGCCGCCGGTCGGGCCAGCCACCACTCCCTCGGCGACGGTGACTTCGCCCACTTCGCGCGCATGACGGCCGAGGTCACCGCGTCGCAGGAGGTGCTGTCGGTCGCCGACGCTCCCTCGCAGATCGACCGGCTCATCGCCGAGGTGCGCCACCGGCGCCTGCCCGGCTACCTGCTCGTCCCGGCCGACGTGGCCGAGGCACCGACCGAACCACCCACCTCTCCCCTGCCCGACGCCGACGTCGTCACCGACCCCGTCGTCCTCGCGTGCTTCCGCGACGCCGTCGCCGCCCGCCTGGAGGCGGTCGACACCGTCGCCGTGCTCGCCGACATCCTCGTCGCACGCCTCGGCGCCGAAGACGCGCTGCACCGCCTGCTCTCGCACGGACTCGCCCACGCCTCCCTGCTGTGGGGTCGTCGCGTCGTCGACGAGTCGGCATCCGCCTACCTGGGCCCGTATCTCGGAGCGGCGAGCGCCCCCGCGGTGCGCGCCGGCATCGAGGACGCCGACCTGCTCGTCCTGGCGGGCTTGCAGTTCACCGACCTCACCAGCGGCTTCTTCTCGCAGCGCATCGATACGGCCCGCACGGTCGAGATCCGCGGCGAGCACGCGCGCGTGGGCGACGACGACTTCCGCCCGCTGGCGATGCGCGACGCGCTGGACGCCGTCGCCGCCGAGGTCGCGGCGCGGGTCGACCGTTTCCGCCTCCCCGACCCGGCGCCGGCTCCGCCGACCCCGCAGACCCCGGATGCCACCGGCCGGCTCTCCCAATCGACTCTCTGGCACGAGGTGGCGGCGTTCCTCCGCGACGGAGACACGGTGCTGGCCGACCAGGGAACCTCGTTCTACGGCATGGCCGGAGAGCGGCTCCCGCACGGCGTCGTCTTCGGCGGCCAGCCGCTGTGGGCCGCGATCGGCTTCACCCTCCCCGCCATCATGGGTGCTGCTCTCGCGCGCCCGGAGCGACGGCCGGTGTTGCTCATCGGCGACGGCGCCGCCCAACTCACCGCGGCCGAGCTCGGGACGCTCGTGCGTCAGGGCGTCCCCGCGATCATCGTGGTCGTCGACAACGCCGGGTACACCGTCGAGCGGGTCATCCACGGGCTGCACGAGAAGTACAACGACATCGCGACGTGGGATTGGACGACCCTGCTCGCGGCGATGGACCCCGGCCGGACGAGCACCGGCGTGCGGGTCGACACGACGCACGATCTGCGACGGGCACTGGCCGAAGCGCGGGAGTCGCCGACGTTGACGCTCATCCAGGCGGTGGTGCCGCAAGACGACGTGCCGCCCGTGCTGGCCGATCTCGCCGCCGCGGCGGCCGCGGCGAACCGCCGCGCCTGAGCCGGCTCCACCCGCGACGAACAGCCCCACCCGACCCGGGTAGCGTGTGACGATGCCCTTCTCCCTCGACGCCCTCCGTCGCCGTCCCGACCTCGAGGGTCCCGACCTTGTCGCCGTCGACGCCGCCGACCGCCTGCTCCTCGACGAGTCGGCTGCCGCGCGTGTCGACCTCGCCGACGGCGCCCTCGTCATCATCGGCGACACGCACGGCGCGCTGACCCTGACCGCAGCGGATGCCGGCGCGCGCGGCATCCGGGTGCACCAGGACGAACTGCTCGGCGAGCGGGCCCTCGCCGCCAACGCCGCCGACGCCGGGCTCGACACGGTGTTCACCTCTCACCCGCTCGACGCGGAGCTCCTCACCGGCGCACGCGTGGTTCTCCTGCGCCTCCCGCGTTCCCTCCGCGCCCTGGCCGACATCGCGGGACTCATCGCGCTGCACGCCGATCCGTCCGTGTCGGTGTTCGCGGGCGGGCGGCTGAAGCACATGACCGTCTCGATGAACGAGGTGCTGCGTGCGCACTTCGACCGCGTCGACGTCTCGCACGCCCGGCAGAAATCCCGTGTGCTCCTCGCCCGCGGGCCTCACGACGGGGTCGCCCCTGTCCCCGAGGCGGCGGAGATCGACGGCATCCGGGTGCGCGCTCTCGGGGGTGCCTTCGCGGGAGCGTCCATCGATATCGGGACGCGGCTGCTCCTGGAGCACCTGCCCGCGCCGTCGGGCCCCGAGGCCATCGACCTCGCCTGCGGCACGGGGGTCGTCGCCGCGGCCCTCGCGGTGCGGCATCCGTCCCTTCGAGTGCTCGCCTGCGACCAGTCGGCGATCGCGGTCGCTTCGGCGCGCGCCACCGCCGAGGCCAACGGCGTGGCCGATCGCGTGCGGGTCGTGCGCGACGACATGCTCGAGACACAACCGGATGCCAGCGCGTCGTTCATCGCGCTCAACCCGCCGTTCCACGCCGGGGGCGCGGTCGCCGACCGTCTCGCTCCACGCATGTTCGCCGACGCCGCCCGGGCGCTGCATGCGGGCGGAGAGTTGTGGACGGTGTGGAACTCCGCGCTGCAGTACCGGATGCCCCTCGAGCGCATCGTCGGGCCCACTCGCCAGGTCGCGCGCGATCGCAAGTTCACCGTGACGGTGTCGACGAAGCGTTGACACCGTCGGGTCTCTTGACCCGACGCCGGTTCCCCACCCCGCCTGCGCGTCAGCACGCGACCCATGGCGCGAGACGACCGGCGGGCGTAGATTCGCAGGCGTCCACGGGGAGGTACGGCATGCGGATGCGCTGGATCGTGGCGACGGTGTGCGGCCTGGGGCTGCTCACCGCTCTGCTCGCGACCGCCCCCGCAGCCATGACCACGGCCACCTCCGCAGCCGGTGTGCCGCACATCCCGTTGTCCGAGAGCGTGTCATCGCCCCTCCTGGCCGACTGCTCGAGCGTCACCACCAACGGTCGCGGCTACGCCCGGTTGCACGGCATCGCCCTGTGCGGCGCGGACACGATCCCGCCGGATCAGCCGTTGCGCGTCGAGACCGTGGGGGGCGAGGAGTGCGGGTCGGCGTCGATCAGCCTGACCAGCCGCGGGGGCGGGCTGGCCACCGTCGCGTGGCGAGTGACATCCACCTCGGGTCCCATTCTCGACGTCGAGCTCGACGCGTCGTTCTCGGGCCGGGCGGGCGGTGCGATGCGCCGATTCGCGGTGCGCGAACCCACTCTGCATGCGGCCGGCAGTTCCGTCGCCCTCCTCGGCTCCGGACGCGCGACGGCCACGATGTCGGGCACGGTCGAGACGTTCACCGCCACGTGCCGCATCGCCCCCGCGAGCGTCCACGTGCACCTGCGCTGACGCGCCGGGACCCGCGTCCGCGACACAACGCAGGACTTCTGATCGACACGGCGGCTCGAATCGGCCAGGTGTCGACGCCAAGCCCGCTACATTCCTGCGTTGTGTCCGTCGCGCTCGCGACACCCGCGGAAACCGCGCCGAATGCGGATCGCGTCGGGCCGGGCTCAGCCCTTGCCGCCGGGCGGCCCCACGATGAGCAGCACGACGAACGCCAGCGCCACCGCAGCGACGAGGGCGAGCGCGAGAATCCAGGGTCGCCGCAGGAAGAACCGCAGCAATCGGTCGATCGGCCGCCGGTCCCGCGGATCGGCGGTTTCGTCGAGCCGCCACGCGCCGCGCAGGCGACCGGTGCGGTGCAGCCAGATCTCGGTCGGCACGGTCGCGTACGGGATCACGGCGCTCACGATCGCGAGGGCGGTCGGGCCGACACCCCAGCGCTGGTTCAGCGCCACGAGCACCGCGGTCGCGCCGTAGGCGAGGAACACGAAGCCGTGGATGCCACCGCCGATCGTCACGGCGAGCGGCAGGTCGGCGGCAGCGCGCAGGATCAAGCCGCCGATCAGCAGTGTCCACGAGATCGCCTCGGCGATCGCGAGCGTACGGAACAGGGTCAGGGGCGTGCGGAACACGTCTCTCCTCGCTCGGGTCGGGGTTCTTCCCACCCTATGCACGCCCGCCGCCCTCCCCTGCGGCTCACCTCGACGTCGAGGAGTCACTCGATGGGCTGATCGTCCCCGTCCAGTGAGGAGTCGGAGGTCGCGCCCTCCGCGGCGGTCGTCGTGTCGGGTTCGGGTCCGGGCTCGATCGGGGGCATCTCACGTTCGGCATCCATGGGTCCACCCCACCAGAAATGCGACCGGATGCCACGGCCTTGACGCCGCGCGCACCGCCGGCCCGTTCGTCGGGGCGGCAGCCGGAGCCCCCGTCGATCCGACCACCGGCCCGACCGCCGCCGAAGCGTAGGGTGGTCGGGTGGCGGAATCCCGGGGGCGCGTATGGACCGGAGTCCTTCGCGTCGGGCCGCGCCAGGGAGACCACCGCGTCGCGGTCCGCGCCGTGCTGAGCGTCGGCGTCCCGCTGCTGGCTCTGCTCTTGCTCGGCCGTCTCGACCTCGCCGTCTACGCGAGCTTCGGTGCGTTCGCCGCGCTGTACGGACGCACCGATGTCCCACGCACGCGGGTGCGCATGCAGGCTGCAGCGGGCGGCATCCTCGTCGCCGCGATGCTCGTCGGCACCGCCCTCTCGATTCTGGCGACACCCGCACTCGTGAGCGTGGCCGTGGTCGCCGTCGTCGCGGCATCCGTGACGCTCTTCCCCTATCGGGCGCAGTGGCATCCGCCGGGCGGGTTGTTCGCCGTCTTCGCGGCCGGGGCGACAGCCAGCTTCCCGGCCGTCGGCGCCACGTTCGCGACCGTGCTGCTCGTCGGCGGCGCGAGCGTGGCGTGGAGCCTGCTGGTCACGACGGTCTTCGTGCTCGCGCGCCGCGGCTCGTGGAGCCGCGCCCGCCGGCCCCGCCCGTCGATCGGTCCCGTCGCATGGGAGATGACCGCGACGGTGGGCATCGCCGCGCTCCTCGCGGGCGTCGCGGGTGTCCTGCTGGTCCAGACGCACTGGTACTGGGCGATGGTCGGGGCGGTCGCCGCCGTGGGCGGAGCACACGTGACGGCGCGGCTCATCCGCGGCGTACAACGCCTGGTCGGCACCCTGCTCGGCGTGCTGATCGCGGCGGGACTCCTCGCCCTGCAGTTGCCGCCGTGGCTCGTGATCATTGTCGCCGTCGTTTTGCAGGCCGGGGCCGAACTGTTCGTCGGGCGCGATTACGGCATTGCGATGCTGTTCATCACCCCGCTGGCGCTGCTGATGGTGTCGCTCGCCTCCCCCGTCGCCCCCGGACTCCTGCTGCGAGACCGTGTCATCGAGACCCTCATCGGGGTCGCGGTCGGCACAGCCGTCGCCATCGTCTCCGCCCTTCTTCGCCGTCGACCCTCGAGGAGCTGACACCCCCATGGCCACGTCGAACGCCAAACCTCTCGGTCAGGTCGCCGCCGAACGCATCAGTGCGGGATGCTACGGCGCCCTGGTCTCGGCATCCACCCTGATCGGTCTCGGAACCTCGGACCTGGCTGTCGTCATCGCGGTCGTTGCCCTGACGAACGTGGTCTACTTCGCGACCCACGTCTTCGCCTACTCCGTCGGAGACACATCGTCGGAGCGCCCGTCGAGGATCATCGCGCACCACCTCCGCGTCAGCGCCCCGATGGTGTCGGTGACGTTCCTTCCCCTGCTCGTTGTGGTGCTGTTGGTCGGGTTCGGGGTCGGTCTGTCGACGGCCCTGCTCTGGGGTGTCGGGGTCGCGATGTCGTACCTCGTCGTCGTCGCCACCGCCGGAGCACGCCTGCGCGGCTACTCCGGCCTCGGCGTCGTGCTGACGGCGATCGGTGCGGCACTGATGTCGGCTCTGCTGATCGTGGCGAAGCTGCTGCTGCACTGAACGGACGGATGCCACGACGCTGTCGTCCCTCAGCCAGCAGCGCGACGAGTGACGCCGCGCTGCTCGCTGCGTGCTGCCTTCGCGAGGTGGTCAGGAGCGGGTCGACGACAGGACCGCTTCCAGATCCATCCGCGCCTCACCGGGACCCCCGCACTGCTCCGAGCCACCGACCCGTGTCCACTCCACGGCGATGCCCTCGCGAACGAGCACGGCCCCATCCGTCCCGGTCGCGCGCACGGAGATGACATCGGGCGTCGACATGTCGGGGAGAGAGAACGTCCAGACGGTCCCGTCGACCGATGGCGGTTGGATGCCGAGGAGATCCGGCCGGCGGGCGCTCTCGGCGGCGCAGCCCCGTTCGTCGCACAGGTCCACCGCGCTGACACCGTCGGCGGGTCCGGTGACGACGATCGTGTTCGACCACCCGATGGCCGGACACTCCACGGGGAACACGCTCCCGCACCCGCTGAGCACGACCGGCACCATCAGCACGATGCCCGCCAGCGTGGCCCGCCACGAAACGTCCGTCACGTGCTCCAGCCTGGCGTGCGCGGACCAGACGGCGCGCGATCGTCATCGAATCGCAATTCGGTTCGACGCCGGACAGTGTGCTTACGAGGCCCCTGCGTACCGTGGTCTCGCCGTCACATGGTGGTCGTGGTGTGGTCGCCGTGACGGTGGACGATGCGCCAGACGCCGTCCTCCCGACGCCAGACGTGCGTGACCCGCACGACGAACGAATGAGGCTCCGCCCCGTCGACCGACAGGGTCCCCCGTTCCCGCCCGGCCGTCATCGCCCAGTCGTCGCCGACGAGCACGCGGTCGTACTCCGGCACGAGGGCTCCGCCGTGGAACCGTCGGGCCACGGCCCGCAGGGTCGACTCCACCTCCGCAGCGGTCGTCGCGTGCGTGCCAAATCCGCCCATCAGGGTGGCGTCGTCGGACGGGGTCCACAGCGCCGCGAACGGATGCGGATCGCCGTGCCCCATGGCATCCAGAGCCGCCGCCACCGCGCGGAGCGCATCATCGAAGGGCTGCAGCGACGGCGCTGCCGACGTGTCACCGAGGGGTCCGCTCGTCATGGACACATCATCCCGTGTCGCGGCGCGGAGCAACTCAGTGCGTGACAGGGTGGATTCTCGTGACCCCTCCTCCCCCGACGCCCGAACTCACCGTGGTCGGCGCGATCAACGTCGACCTCACCGCCCGCGTCGAACGGGCACCCGCCGCAGGTGAGACCGTCGCCGACGGCGTGCTGCATCGCGGACCCGGCGGCAAAGGCGCGAACCAGGCGGTCGCCGCCGCCCGGCTCGGAGCCGCCGTGCGGTTGATCGGTGCCGTGGGCGACGACCTCGACGGTCGTGGCATCCGGGATCAGCTCGTCTCCGTCGGCGTGGATACGACCGGCGTCCAGACCTCGGATGCCGCCACCGGCACCGCCCTGATCGTGGTCGACGCGACGGGTGAGAACTCGATCGTCGTGTGCGCCGGCGCGAATGCGGCGATCGACGCCGAGGCGCTCGACATCGAGTCCGGGGCGGCGGTCCTGATGCAATTGGAGGTGTCGGATGCCGTGGTCTCGGCCGCCGCGCGCGCGGCCGGGTTCTTCGCCCTGAACGCCGCCCCCGCGCGCCCTCTCCCCGACGGGGTGCTCGAACGCTGCGACCTCGTCATCGTGAACGAGACGGAGTACGCGCAACTGCCCGAGGTGCACGACGCCCCACTGCTGTGCGTGACGCTCGGAGCCCAAGGTGCGCGCCTGTACCGGCACGGTGAGGTGGTGGCATCCTCACCCGGCGTCGCGACGACCGTCGTCAACACGGTCGGCGCGGGTGATGCCTTCTGCGCGGCCCTGGTCTGCGGGCTGCTGCGCGGCGACGATCCCGACGACGCGCTGGCGCGCGCGTGCGCCGTCGGTTCAGCGGCCGTCGCCGACGAGGCCTCGCAGCCCGCGCTCCAGAACCTCGACGCGTACGAGGTGGCCCCGTGACCCGCCGCCCGATCCTCGTCGACTGTGACACCGGCATCGACGACGCCCTCGCTCTCGCGTACCTGCTTGCCGAACCCGCGGTCGAGATCGTCGGCGTCACGACGGTGTCCGGGAATACGGATGCCGCCCGCGCCGCCGCCAACACCCTCTCGCTGTTCGACCTCGCCGGGGCCGACGACATCCCGGTCGCGGTCGGCGCGCACGACTTCCGCGGCCGGGCCTATGCGGGGGGCGCCCCGCACGTGCACGGCGACGACGGCGTCGGCGGGATCGCGCTGACCGCCTCGGCCCGCGCACACGACGCCCGCGCCGCCGTCGAACTGATCGACCACCTGGCGTCGCGGCATCCGGATCTCACCGTGCTCGCCCTCGGACCCCTGACCAACCTCGCCGCCTACGCCGAGGCTCCCGGCGTGGCCCGATTCGACCGGCTGGTGGTCATGGGTGGGGCGTTCGCGCACTCGGGCAACGTCACGGCGTGGGCCGAGGCGAACATCCACAACGACCCCGAGGCCGCCGCCGTCGTCTTCGCGCAGGATTGGGACACCACCCTCGTCCCCCTCGACGTCACGATGACGCAGACCCTGGATGCCACCGACCTCGTGCGCCTCGAAGCGATCCCGGGTGCGCTCCCCCAGGCCCTGGCCGCGATGCTGCCGCTCTACCTCGACTTCTACGCCGGCCGCGTCTTCCCCGACCGGCGCTGCGCGCTGCACGACCCGCTGGCGGCGATGGTGGCGGCGGGGGTGCTGCGGGGCGTCAGCGTCTCGTCCGGCCAGGTGGAGGTGCGGCTCGAGCGCGGGGAGCGCGGGCGGACGGTGTCGTCGCGCGGGTCCGACACGCAGCGGTGGGTGCGCGGGATGGAGGGGTCGGCGGTGGAGGTGCTTCTCGGCGCCCTCGAGGCTCGGGAGTGGCCGGAGTAGTCCCGTCGCGGGCCACTCCTAGGGCCGCGTGATCTGCACCACGTGTGTTTCGTCAAACTCGGGAAACGAGATAGTCGCCTCGAGGGGGACGGCGTCGCCGACCCGATCAGCGGAGAAGGTGTGCGTCGTCGCGGCGATGTCGGCGGTGCACACGCCCTGGCTCGACGTGGAGAACACCACGACGAGCGAGTCTCCGTCGTTGTCGAAGGTCGTCGCCGTCGCCGGGCAGCTGCTGCTCCCCCACGTCACGACCGCGACCGATCCATCCGACTGGAGGTGGACGACCGGTTCGAAGTCCATCCCCGTCGCCGGGATTCCGGTGGGCATGCCGGGCGTTCGCGAGTCCGCGGCGCCGGCGTCAGAACAGGACGTGAGGACCGCGGCGAAGACCGCCAGCGCGGAGACGGCGACGTATCGTCGAGTGCGTCCGGGAACCATGTCCTCATCCTGACGCACACGCCGGCCACGCGCACGGAGAGCATGGGCCACTGTCCGCGAGTCTCGCCCTGTCGCCGAGTCGCCCTCCGCACGACGGAACCGCCGCTTCACCCACGCCTTCACGCAGTCGGCGTGCCGATGGGTGAACTCGTTCGACAGCGCGAGCGTTTCAGCGCCGACGTCGGCTCCGGCGTTGATGGCCTCGATCGACGGGATGGCTCGACGTTCCTGCTCGTCGGCGTCGCGTTCCATGGCGTCCATCGTAAGAACGGTGCGAGCGAGGCGGCCCGCACGGAGCCCACGCCGGAGAGCATCCACCTCCGGGTCACGGCGGCTCAACTTCCGGTTCTCGACCTGTGAGGCTCGGTGAGGGCCAGCGCGGTATTTCGCTCGACGGTGGCTCTCATGACCTCCACGTGGTCGTCGTCCAATTGCACCCAGGCACTGTCGTTCATCTCCGCCATGCCGATTGCAACACCGGAGACGATGGACACCACGTCATCCGGGTCCATCGCCACTCGGCGGGCGAACTTTCGCCAGTGGTCACGGCTGACCGCCTGCGGGTAGCGGGCGCCGGAAATGCGCATCGCGAGTTCCTGCTCGAACGACGGGTACAACCCGGTTGGCACGACGTCGTAGATCGGTGCGAGACTCACCCCGCCCGGCCGTAGGAGGACGGAGTAGTTCTTCGCATGGGCGTCAGCGTTGCCGACCAAAACGTTGAACGCCAATTGCTGAATGAAGGCCCGGGCGAGCGAGCCGGTGCCGTCCACCTCACGGAGTTTTCCGACGATCTGCTCTGCTGTGACGCCGTACTTTTCACCGGGCGAAAGACCGATCGACTGGGCGAGGTCTTCGGCGTGCAGGCGTTTCGCAAGGAGAGAAGTGGATGTCACGGCTCTGTCGAAGCGCTCGATGATGAAGGCGGTCTGGTCGTACGTGTGCAGGATCGCCACCTTCGGCGCGGGTACGCCGACGTCCGCGGCAAGGGTCATCGCCGCCGCCTCCGCGAGTTCACGGTCGCGATGCTCTCTGTTGCCCGGCTTGAGGATGTGGGTGGATGGGACGGACTCGTTAGACCAATACCAGTCGGCGTCTACCCGAGCCAGAGCGAACTTCCCTTGCGTGCCGGCAAGAGAAAACCGCGCGGGGACATCTCTCGGTGCCCATGCGTCCGGGTCGAGCTTGATGCTGTTGATGCGGTCGGCCACATCGCGATCGAGCGCCGGGTTCAGCCGAGCGGGGCCCGCGGAAGGCACCTCGCCTTCTGGAAGGAGAAGCAGCCCGCCGGCGACATCTCCCCCGGCCTTCTGGAGCAACTCGAAGGTGCCGGTCCCGGACGCTCCGTACACCTCCGCCATTCTGCGCCTGGCGTGCTCCCTGTCCGGGACGAGGTTGTCCAACAGATTTGTCGGCGCAGCCCGGGTCCACCCCCCTTCGCGCGGGAGCGAGAGGGAGATGGGGGTCGCTGGAGCGTCCTCCGAGTAGGTGAAGGTCACGACACCGTCGTCTGCTCGGGCGAACTGACCGGCGTGGATGCCCTCCAGCCATGCCTCCAGACGTTCGCTCACGCGAGAGCTAGATCCGGTAGGGCCGTCGGTTCGATGTCGAGTACCCGGAGCACACTCCTGCTGGTGGTGGGCGAAGACAACGGACGACCGTTCTCGATGGCGCGGACATCTGCGACGGAAACCTCGGCCTCTCGCGCAAGCTGTTGAAGAGACAGCCCGCGCACCCGTCTCTCGGTGCCGACCACCTCTGCCAAATCTTCCGGGCGGCGCAGGTACTCCCGGCGTGGGCGTCGAAGGGCTTCGCGAACGTATCCTGCGTGGCCGGCGAGGGCGTGGCGGACGAGGTTCGTACCGAAGTTGACGGGCGCGTTGTCGACGTTCCCTCGCCACCAGTCCACGAGGAGCTCGGCGGGGTTCTCAGACGAACGAAGCTCACGGATGCGCGCCGCCGTCCGATACAGTTCTTGCCCATGCACGCCTGCAAGGCTCCGCGTGTGCAACGCCCGCGCAAGCAGCGACTGCGACTTCTTCGACAGCGGACGACGCCGGGACCGCACGCTGGGCACCTCGGTGATCTGCCAGCCTCCCCTGGCCTTCGTCGCGGTAATCTGCCCGGCGGCGATCATTGCGACGACGCGGCGCGGAGAGACATCCAGGGCTGCCGCCGCCTCTCTCACGTTCATGACACAAGTATGCCGTCGAGGGAGACCCCGTGGGCGAGATCCGGGTACCTTGGTGCCCTCGTTCACTGCCGACTGGGTCGCTCGGCACATCGCGCGGACGGTTCGGGCGGCGGGCTAGCGTCGGCGAACGCCAGGAAGGTTCGGTCGGCGGTAACCCCTGAAGGTGGTCACTTCTCGCCGAGCGAGCCCATCTCCCACTCGAACGACAGTTCGCCGGCGTCGCGCTCGAGATGGTTCCGGATATCGCGCGAAAGTTCATCGGCGCAGGCCAGCGCGACGAGACGTTCACTCCAGACGTCGACGAGGCAGCCTCGCTGCGCGTAGGTCTCCGTGAGCTTTTTCCACGTCCTGGCGCACTCATCGCCGAGCCAGACCCGGAAGGTGGTGTAACCGCCCCTCGCGATGACCTTCGTGATGACCTGCGGACCTTCCGCAGACGCGACGACGCCCACCGTGTCTCCGTAGTGGATCCCGTAGACGTGTGTGGGAACGGCCCAGACGCGCGCGGTGTCATCCCCGATCATGGTCGCATTGAGCGCTTCCCAGAGTGTGCCGTTCGCCTCGGCCAGGTGGCCCAGACCTCACTGGTCGCCGCAGCAGACTCGGCAACGGATTCGAGGTCCGTGCCCGTCCATCGCGTCACAAGACTGGAATGCCGGCGGTAGAGGTCCTGGGGATGAGGGGAGGCCACTGCCCCATCATCCGGCAGAAACCATGCTGAAGGATGCAGGGACGTTCCCGTTCACGACCGAGGACCATCGCGGAACTAGACCGGCGCCCGCAGCCTGCACCGACGCCTCAGCTCCGACAGACGACAGACCCGCCGTCGCGAGTGCGACGGCGGGCAAGTCGATCATGTGGCGGACTGTCAGAAGTCCCAGTCGTCATCCTCGGTCGCCTCGGCCTTGCCGATGACGTAGGACGAGCCCGACCCGCTGAAGAAGTCGTGGTTCTCGTCAGCGTTGGGCGACAGGGCCGACAAGATCGCAGGGTTCACGTTCGTCACCGAGGCGGGGAACATCGCCTCGTAGCCGAGGTTCATCAGCGCCTTGTTGGCGTTGTAGTGCAAGAACTTCTTGACGTCCTCGCTCAGGCCGACCGAGTCGTAGAGGCTCTGGGTGTACTGCACCTCGTTGTCGTAGAGCTCGTACATCAGCGAGAACGTGTAGTCCTTGAGGTCCTGACGACGGGCCTCGTCGACGGTCTCGAGACCGCGCTGGAACTTGTAGCCGATGTAATACCCGTGCACGGCCTCGTCGCGGATGATGAGGCGGATCAGGTCGGCCGTGTTCGTCAACTTCGCCCGGCTCGACCAGTGCATCGGCAGGTAGAAGCCGGAGTAGAACAGGAACGACTCGAGCAGGGTCGAGGCGACCTTGCGCTTGAGCGGGTCATCGCCACGGTAGTAGTCCATGACGATGCGCGCCTTCTTCTGAAGGAACTCGTTCTCGCTCGACCAGCGGAACGCCTCGTCGATCTCCTTCGTCGAGCACAGCGTCGAGAAGATCGACGAGTAGCTCTTGGCGTGCACCGACTCCATGAACGCGATGTTCGTGTAGACGGCCTCCTCGTGCGGGGTGAGCGCATCGGGGATGAGGGAGACCGCACCGACCGTGCCCTGGATCGTGTCGAGGAGCGTGAGCCCCGTGAACACGCGCATGGTGAGCGTCTGCTCCTCGGGGGTGAGCGTGTTCCACGACTGGATGTCGTTCGACAGCGGCACCTTCTCGGGGAGCCAGAAGTTGTTCACCAGACGGTTCCAGACCTCGAGGTCCTTGTCGTCTTGGATGCGGTTCCAGTTGATGGCCTGCACGTGGTTCAGCAGCTGCAGCTTCTCAGCCATGGGGTTCCTTCGTCCTTGATCTCGGTCGTGATCAGCGGCTCAGAGCATGCACGAGACGCACTCGGTCATGTCGGTGCCCTCGAGCGCCAGCTGACGCAGACGGATGTAGTAGATGGTCTTGATGCCCTTGCGCCACGCGTAGATCTGCGCCTTGTTGATGTCGCGCGTGGTGACAGTGTCCTTGAAGAACAGCGTCAACGACAGGCCCTGGTCGACGTGCTGCGTCGCCGCAGCGTACGTGTCGATGACCTTCTCGTAGCCGATCTCGTACGCGTCCTGGTAGTAATCCAGGTTCTCGTTCGTCATGAACGGCGCCGGGTAGTAGACGCGACCGAGCTTGCCTTCCTTGCGGATCTCGATCTTCGACGCGATCGGGTGGATCGAGCTCGTGGAGTTGTTGATGTACGAGATCGAACCGGTCGGGGGCACCGCCTGCAGGTTCTGGTTGTAGATGCCGTGCGCCTGCACAGACGCCTTCAGCTCGCGCCAGTCGTCCTGCGTGGGGATCTGCACGCCGGCGAAGAGCTCCTTCGCCTTGGCCGTCTCGGGAGCCCACACCTGATCGGTGTACTTGTCGAAGAACTCCCCCGACGCGTAGGTGGAGTTCTCGAAGCCGTCGAACGAGGTGCCACGCTCGATCGCGAGGCGGTTCGAGGCCCGCAGCGCGTGGAACAGCACCGTGTAGAAGTAGATGTTCGTGAAGTCGATGCCCTCGTCGGAGCCGTAGTAGACGTGCTCACGGGCGAGGTAGCCGTGCAGGTTCATCTGGCCGAGGCCGATGGCGTGCGAGCGGTCGTTGCCGTCTTCGATCGAGCGCACCGAGGCGATGTGACTCTGCACGCTGACGGCGGTGAGGGCACGGATCGCCGTTTCGACCGTGAGGCCGAGGTCGCCGCCGTCCATCGCCAGGGCGATGTTCATCGACCCGAGGTTGCACGAGATGTCTTTGCCGATCTCGGCGTAGGACAGGTCTTCGTTGTACGTCGTGGGCGTGTTGACCTGGAGGATCTCCGAGCACAGGTTCGACATGTTGATGCGGCCGGCGATGGGGTTCGCCTTGTTCACCGTGTCTTCGAACATGATGTACGGGTAGCCCGACTCGAACTGGATCTCGGCGAGGGTCTGGAAGAACTCGCGCGCGTTGATCTTCGTCTTCTTGATGCGGGGGTCGTCGACCATCTCGCGGTACTTCTCGGTGACCGAGATGTCGCCGAAGGGCTTCTTGTAGACCTTCTCGACGTCGTACGGCGAGAAGAGGTACATGTCTTCGCCGTTCTTGGCGAGTTCGAACGTGATGTCGGGGATGACGACACCCAGCGACAGCGTCTTGATGCGGATCTTCTCGTCGGCGTTCTCGCGCTTGGTGTCGAGGAAGCGCAGGATGTCGGGGTGGTGCGCGTTGAGGTACACCGCGCCGGCGCCCTGGCGGGCCCCCAGCTGGTTGGCGTAGCTGAAGCTGTCTTCGAGGAGCTTCATGACGGGGATGATGCCCGACGACTGGTTCTCGATCTGCTTGATCGGAGCCCCCGCCTCGCGGACGTTCGACAGCAGCAGGGCGACGCCCCCGCCGCGCTTCGACAGCTGCAGCGCGGAGTTGATGCCACGGGCGATCGACTCCATGTTGTCTTCGATGCGCAGCAGGAAGCACGACACGAGCTCTCCGCGCTGGGCCTTGCCTGCGTTGAGGAAGGTCGGGGTCGCGGGCTGGAACCGGCCCGAGATGATCTCGTCGACGAGCTGCACCGCGAGACGGGGATCGCCGTCGGCGAGCGCGAGGGCGGTCATGACGACGCGGTCCTCGAAGCGCTCGAGGTAGCGCTTGCCGTCGAAGGTCTTGAGCGTGTAGCTCGTGTAGTACTTGAACGCGCCGAGGAAGGTCTCGAAGCGGAACTTCGCCCCGTAGGCGCGGTCGTTCAGTTCCTGGATGAACTCCATGGAGTACTTCGCGAGCACCGTGGGCTCGTAGTACTCCTTCTCGACGAGGTAGTCGAGGCGCTCCTTGAGCGAGTGGAAGAACACCGTGTTCTGGTTGACGTGCTGCAGGAAGTACTCCCGCGCCGCGCGTTTGTCGGCGTCGAACTGGATCTTGCCGTCGGCGTCGTACAGGTTCAGCATCGCGTTGAGGGCGTGGTAGTCCAGTCCCTCGAAGCGCGCCTCGGTCGTGAAGTCCACGTCGGTCAGCTCAACTTCCACCATCGTTCCAATCCCTCGTTGACCCGCTCGACATCGTCGGGGGTGCCGAAAACTTCCAGCCGGTACAGATGCGGCACCGCGCACTTACGCGCGACGATGTCGCCGGCGAGGCAGAACGCGTCGCCGAAGTTCGTGTTTCCCGCGGAGATGACCCCGCGGATGTTGCGTCGATTCCGCTCCTCATTGAGGAATCGGACGACCTGCTTGGGGACCGCGCCCTTCTCGACACCCCGGCCGGCACCCCCACCGTATGTGGGGGTGACCAGCACGAACGGTTCGTCGACCCACAGGGGCGGATCCGTCGGCAGAAGCGGTATGCGCACGGCCCGCTTGCCGAGCTTGTCGATGAAACGTGCGGTGTTGCCCGACACGCTCGAGAAGTAGACCAGCAGCGGAGCCTCGGTCGCCGACATGACAGCGCTCATGACAGGGGTCTGAGAGCCTGTCGCAGGATCAGGCGAGGCGCGACGCGAGCTCGTCGATCTTGTCGGGACGGAAGCCCGACCAGTGGTCCTCGTCGGTGATGACGACGGGTGCCTGCAGGTACCCGAGCGACTTGACCTGCTCGAGTGCCGACGGGTCTTCGGACAGGTCGAGCACGTCGTACTCGATGCCCTTCGAGTCGAGTGCGCGATAGGTCGCGGTGCACTGGACGCAGGACGGCTTGGTGTAGACCGTGATCGCCATGTCGTTTCCTCTTTCCCCTGGAAAATCATCGTCCGGGCGGGCAGGGCTCGCCGGGACCTCAATACTACATATGGGGACAGACATCGGAAGGCACCACAAGGGCTAGTAGTTACATCCGTGTGATTTTCCACCGTCTCTCCCCATGTACAACACAGGTTGTCCACGATTTCATCCACAGATCGACCCCCTTCCAGCGTCTTGTTAACAGGCGCGATTCCGCGGTTGTCGCGGCGCCCGCCGGTGGTTGTCCACAGCTCGGACGGTAGACGGGGGTTCCGACATTGCACAGGGCGTCGAGTTCGACACCCGGCGTGTCTCGGCGTGTCGCGGCATCCCCCGTCCGACGGCCCCGAAGCGGGTGTCGGAGGTCGGCGGTAGCGTGGTGCGGTGGCCGGCTACCGCGTACTGCTTCGAACCCCTGGCGTGGGGCGCATCATCGCCGCGCAGCTGACGGCACGCTTCCCCAACGGCATGACGAGCCTCGCGGTGCTGCTGCACATCGAGCACGTCACCGGTTCGTACGGGGCGGCGGGCCTGGTGCTGGCCGCCACGAGCATCGGCCAGGCCATCGCCGGTCCCGTCACGAGCCGTTGGATGGGCATCTGGGGCATGCGCCGCGTCCTCACAGCGACCCTGCTGGTGTGCGCGACGGCGATCGCCACGCTCGCGCTCATCGAGATGCCCCTCCCCCTCTACATGGCACTCGGACTCGTCGCCGGCCTGTCGACCCCGCCGATCCAGTCGGCGGTACGCACCATCTATCCCAAGATGGTGCCGTCGAAGCAGCTCACGCCCCTCTACTCGCTCGACGCCTCCCTGCAGGAGATCATCTGGGTGCTCGCGCCCGTGGTGATCACCCTCGTCGCCACGCAGATCGGCACCGTCCCGGGTCTGCTGCTGGTCGTGGTCATCCTGCTCGGCGGCGGTGCGTGGTTCATCCTCAGCCCCGAGGTGGGTCGCGTCCGCATCCCGCGCAGCCGCCGCGCCCTCGGCCGCGTGCTGGCCAAACCGCCCGTTCTCCTCGCCACCGCCACGGGCTTCCTGCTCATCGGCGCGTGCGCCGCGGTCGAAGCGGGCGTGGTGGCGACGTTCGATCACGGCGGGCTCGAGGCGGGGCTCATCCTCGCGGTGTTCGCCGTCGGCAGCCTCGCGGGCGGCCTCTCGTTCGGTCACATCCCCATCGGCCCGTGGGCCATGGCCCGCCGCTTCGCCATCGTCGCGCTCGGTCTGACGCTGACCATCGTGTCGCTGAACGCGTGGTGGCTCGGTGCGACACTCCTCGTCGCCGGCGCCGGCATCGCGCCCGCCCTCGCCGTCATGTTCGCGATGACCTCGGCGAGCGTGCGGTTCAGCGAGACCGCCGAGGCCTACGGGTGGATCGGCACGGGTCAGCTCATCGGCGCGGCCGCGGGATCGGCCGTCGCGGGCTTCCTCGTCGACGGCGTCGGACCCACCGGTGCGTACGTCGCCGCGGCCGGCTTCGCTGTGGCCGGCTTCATCGTGTCCGCAGTGTTCGTCCGCGGCTTTCCCGACCTGCGCCACCGCGACTCGAGCCCCATCCCCGACACCGAACCCGTCGAGACCATCACCTGATCGGATGCCGCGGCGCCCGGCATCGCCTCTCTCTCGGACCGCGCCTCCCACATCGAGGCGCGACGGGCCGACACGTGCACCTCCCGGTTCGGGGCGGATTCCGCACCCCGGGGCGCGAATCACCCGCCCCAAGCCGCGGAATGCGCCCCAAACCAGCTCACGCGACCGCGCCGCCCACGACGAGGCGCGACAGGCCGACACGCGCACCTCCCGGTTCGGGGCGGATACCGCACCCCGGGGCGCGAATCACCCGCCCCAAGCCGCAGAATGCGCCCCAAACCAGCTCACGCGACCGCGCTGCGCGTCCCCGTGCATGCAGCGAACCAACTCACACGACCGCGCGGCGCGTTTTCAGTGCGTGCGGCGCAGCAGCTCCAGGACCGCGAGGGCGTACGCGTCCGCCGGCGCCGGGTGATCGAACACCAGGGTCGACCCGCCGATCGAGATCTCGACCTCGAACGTGTCCGACAGACGCCGCAGCGACCGGAACGTCGCGCGCAGGAGCTCGCGTAATTGCGACTCCGAAGGCAGCCACAGCGCGTCCTCGGTCGCGACCGAGTCGAGCGCCCACTCCGTGGTGCCGTTGAAGGCGAGGATGCGTCCGGTCGGGTAGTCGCGCGGCTCGACGGTCATATCGCTCACCGTGAAGACGTCGGCCTCGAACTCCGGCTCGTCCAGTTGGAAGCGGTCGCCGGAGCGCGGGTGCCACACCAATCCCGCCGCGCGGAGCGCTTGGGCCATCTCGGTCGAGATCATGGCATCCATTCTGGGGGCGATCCATGGGCTCGGGCCCTCTCGCGCCGTTCCGGGGCGGAAGAATGGATGCCATGCCCGCACCCGTGACCCTCCCCCGCCTGTCGTGGGGCCCTTTCGACGGCCCGCACGCGCTGCTCGCCCACGGCCTCGGCTCGGACGGCGCCCTGATGTGGCGCTACGGCACGGCGCTCGCGGATGCCGGGTGGCACGCGGTGGCGGTCGACCTGCGCGGGCACGGCGTCGCCCCTCGCGCCCTCGACTACTCGATCGCCGCGTACGCCGGCGACCTCGCCGCCACCGCACCCGTCACGGGCGGCGAGTGGGACGCCGTCATCGGGCACTCGCTGGGCGGGGCCGCGGCGACCGCGGTGGCGGCGGATGAGCCCGGATGGACGCGCCGGCTCGTCCTGATCGACCCCGCCATCTCCCTGTCCGACGACGATCGCGAGACCGTCCGCGCGAGCCAGGAAGAGGCGTTCGCCGATCCGAGCATCGAGGCGGTGCGTGCGGCGCACCCCGACTGGCATCCGATCGACATTGAGTTGAAGGCCCGCGCGACGCAGCGGGCGAGCCGGTGGGCGGTCGAGCAGACGAGCCTGCAGAACGCGGTGTGGGACGTGCGAGCAGCGGCCGCCGCGCTCACGGTGCCGACCCACGTCATCGGCGCCGATCCCGCCGTGCTCTCCCTCTTCACGGGCGATCTCGCCGCCGAGGTGCTGCAGAATCCGGTTGTGACGATGAGCGTCATCGCGGGCGCCGGTCACTCCCCGCACCGCGATCGGCCCGAGGCGACCGTCGCAGCGCTGCTCGAGGCGCTGGCCTGAGGAGCCGCCCCCGAGAACGCCACCGTCTGCGCGTTCCCTGTCACCCCCGGGCGCAATGTCGGTGGTGCCGAGCACAATGGATGCCATGACCTCGTTCGATCCGGCTCGGTACCTGCCCGACGATCTGCTCGCGCGCATCCGCGAGCGGGCGGCGGTGCACGACCGTGAGAACACCTTCCCCCACGACGATCTCGACGACCTGCGCGCGGCGGGGTACCTCCGCATCCTCGCCCCCGAAGACGTGGGCGGCGGCGGGTTGAGCCTTGCCGAGGCGTCGCTGCTGCAGCAACGACTCGCGGGTGCCGCTCCGGCGACAGCGCTCGCAGTCAATATGCACCTCGTCTGGACGGGCGTCGCCAAGGTGCTGCGCGACCGCGGCATCGACGATCTCGCGTTCGTCCAAGAGGGCGCCGTGGCCGGGGAGGTGTTCGCCTTCGGCATCAGCGAGGCCGGCAACGACCTGGTGCTCTTCGGCAGCGACACCGTCGCCGAACCCGATGGAGCGGGCGGCTACACCTTCACGGGCACCAAGATCTTCACCTCGCTGTCGCCCGCGTGGCAGCACCTGGGGGTGCACGGCCTCGACACCGCCTCGCCCGACGCCCCCAAGATGGTGTTCGCCTTCCTCGACCGCAGCGACGCCGTCGTCGCCCGCGACGACTGGGACACCCTGGGAATGCGCGGCACGCAGAGCCGCACGACCGAACTCCGCGGCGCGCACGCCCCCGCCGATCGCGTCGTCCGGCGGATCGATCCGGGGCCACAGCCCGATCCGCTGATCTTCGGGATCTTCGCGGTCTTCGAGATCCTGTTGGCCTCGGTGTACACCGGCATCGCCCGACGCGCTCTCGACCTCGCGGTCGAGGCGGCGACGTCGCGCCGGTCCAAGAAGACGGGCACCACCTACGCCAACGATCCCGACATCCGGTGGCGCGTGGCCGACATGGCCCTGGCGTACGAGGCCCTGCCCCCGCAACTCGCCTCCCTCGCGGGCGACGTCGACGCCGTGACCGACCACGGAGGGCGCTGGTTTTCCCTTCTGGCCGGGGTCAAGTACCGCGCCGTCGCCGCCGCCAAAGACATCGTCGACGACGCGATCCTCGTCGGGGGCGGAGCCGCCTACTTCACGCAGAACGAGCTCAGCCGCCTCTACCGTGATGTGCTGGCGGGCATGTTCCACCCCTCCGACGCCGAGTCCGCTCACTCGACCGCCGCGTCCGCGTGGCTCGGACCGGTGACCGACTGATGGCGCGCACCCCGGCCACCGCACTGAGTCCGGCCGACCAGGAGAGGCGACGCGCCCTCCGCGTCATGAAGGGGGTCGCCCTCGGCGCGCTGCTGGGCATGGCAATCGTCTTCGCCGTCTCGTTCTCGCTCCAGCGCGAGGTCGAATGGCTCCAGTACGTCCGCGCGGCCGCCGAAGGCGGCATGGTCGGCGCCCTCGCCGACTGGTTCGCGGTGACGGCGCTGTTCCGGCATCCGCTGGGGCTGCCCATCCCCCACACCGCGATCATCCCGCGGCGCAAAGACGAGATCGGCCAGCAGTTGGGCGAGTTCGTCGAGACGAACTTCCTCGAGGGCGACGTCGTGCGCACCAAGCTCGAGTCGACCCCGCTGTCGGCGCGCGCGGGCGCGTGGCTCGCCGCGCCCGCCCACGCCGATCGCGTCGCCGCCGAAGCCGCCACGCTGGCATCCAGCGTGCTCACCGCCCTCGACGACGACGACGTGCAGGGCCTCATCGAAGACCTTGCGCGCGAGCACCTGCTATCGCCCGACTGGGGCCCCTCCCTCGGCGGGTGGCTCGAGCGCGTCGTCGACTCGGGCGCCCACCACGGCGCCGTCGACCTCGCACTCGACAACATCGCGGTCTGGCTCGCCAACAACCGCGAAACTTTCCACGGGCTCGTGTCGCGGCGCCTCCCCGCGTGGGTTCCGGGGGTCGCTACACGCTTGGTCGACGACACCGTATACCGCGAAGCCGTGCAATTCGTGGACGCCGTGCGCGCCGACCCCCGGCACCAGGCCCGCGGAGCGATCGACGGCTACCTCCGCCGCCTCTCCGACAACCTTCAGCACGACCCGGCGACCATGGTGCGCCTGGAGGAGGCGAAGGCGGCGGTGTTCGACAGCCCGCGGGTGCGTCAGCTCGCCGCCGACGCGTGGAACACGGCCAAGGCCGGCCTCCTGCGCTCGCTCGCCGACCCCGAGAGCGGTCTGCGTCGCCGGGCGTCGGCGGCCCTCGCCGAGGTCGGTTCCCGTCTGCAACGCGACGAGACCCTGCAGAAGCGGGTGGACGGGTGGATCACCGACGCCGCCGTGTTCGTGGTCGGCCGATACCGCCACGACATCGCCTCCATCATCACCGACACGGTGGAGCGATGGGATGCCGAGGAGACCACCGAGAAGATCGAGTTGATGGTCGGCCGCGACCTGCAGTACATCCGTCTGAACGGAACCATCGTGGGCGCGCTCGCGGGCCTGGTGATCTTCACCGTCGCCCACTTCGTGTGGGGCGCATGAGCACCGTCCTACCCCGGAAACGAACGATCCCGCGTCGCAGCACTGCCCGCCGCAGCCGGATGGGTACCCTGGGCCACGTGAGCGACGGTTCGGGGACCGCGGAGTCCCTCTTCACCTACGGGGCGCTCCAAGCGCCCGACGTGCAACTCGACACCTTCGGTCGCCTGCTCGGCGGAGAAGACGACGCCCTCACCGGGTTCCGCCTGGCCGATGGCGAGGGTGGAGACGAGCGGGACGGGCACCTCGCGAGCGCCCCCCGCCGCCGGATCCTGCGGCAGACCGGCGATCCACTCGACCGCGTGTTCGGCCGGGTGGTGCACCTCAGCCCCGTCGAACTCGACGCGGCCGACGAGTACCTGATGTCGGGAGCCCGCCGCATCTCGGTCGTGCTCGCGAGCGGGCTGAGCGCCTGGGTCTACGTGGCCGCATGAGCGCCCTCTCGGTCGATGCGCTCTGGCCCCGCGCCGGAGACTGGCCCGCGCCCGAGTCTCTGGAGGCGCCCGATGCCGTGCTGCTCGGGGTGCCCGCGTGGCGCACGTCGCTGTCGCCGACCGGCGCGGGCGAGACACCCGCCGCCGTGCGGGATGCTCTGCGCCGTTACTCCACCACCGTGATGGGCCCCCCGCCCCTCGATCTGAACACGGTCCTGCGCATCGCCGACGCCGGCGACGTCGACGAGCCTGACGGTCGCGCGGGCGAAGAGCGCGTGCGTGCGGCCGTGGCGGCGCTGGGCTCCGCGACGCTGCTGATCGCCCTCGGCGGCGACAACTCGGCCACCTACGCGGTCGCGCAGGGCCGACGAGCACGCGGCCTCATCACCCTCGACGCCCACTTCGACCTGCGTGACGGCGAGTCCAACGGCTCCCCCGTGCGTCGCCTCCTCGCCGACGGCCTCGACCCGCGAAGAGTCGTGCAGATCGGCATCGCCGACTTCGCCAACTCCGCGGCCTACGCCCGGCGCGCCGCCGACGCCGGCATCACCGTCATCACCCTCGACGAGGTCCGCCGGCGCGGCATCGACGCGGTCGTCGCCGACGCGCTGCGCATCGCCGGCGGGGGCGCCGACGAGCCGTCCCCTCGAGGATCACGCGCCGACGACGCGCGCGCTGCACGAGCGGGAACCGACGAACCGAGCGCTGCGGGAGCAGGAACCGAAGCACACGCCGCGCGAGAAGGAACCGAAGCACACGGAGCGCGAGCAGAAACCCAAGCGCGCGCCGCGGGAGCGGGAACCGACGATCCGCGCGCGCTTCCGGGGGCCGAAGACAGCGGCATCCACCTCGACATCGACGTCGACGTCTGCGACCGCTCGGTCGCTCCGGGCTGCCCCGCCAGTGTGCCGGGCGGACTGGCCGCGTGGGAACTCCGCGCGCTGGTCCGCCGCATCGCGCAGCACCCGCTCGTGATCAGCGCCGACATCGTCGAGGTGGATGCCACGGCAGACACCGCCGACGCCCGCACCGTACGACTCGCCGCACTCTGTGTTCTGGAACTCCTGGCTGGATTGGCGGAAAGACCATGATCCAACTCATCCTCGCGCGACACGCGAAATCGGACTGGGCCGACGAGGGACTCGACGATCACGACCGCCCGCTCAACGACCGCGGGCGGCGCGACGCCCCCCAGATCGCACGTACGGTCCGGCGCGCGGGAGTGCGTCCCTCGGTCCTGCTCTCGAGCACGGCCCTGCGCGCGCGGCAGACGGCGGACGCGTTCGCCGAGGCCTTCGACGTCGACGTCACCGAACTCCCCGAGCTCTACCTCGCCACGCCCGATCGCCTGCTCGACGCGGCCCGATCCAGCGGCGCCGACGAGGTCATGGTCGTCGCCCACGATCCCGGTATGACCGCGCTGGTGTCGCGCCTCGCCGATCGCGACGAACGCATGGTGACCTGCGCGGTCGCCGTCTTCACCTGGCACGACGGCACCTGGGACGACGTCGACGAGACGCCGCCCGATGAGTTCGACCTGTACACGCCGTAGGCCGTCTCGTCCGCGCGCCATCTCGACCAGGAACACGGGTTTCGTCATCCGCCCGACATCGGTTCGGCTCACGGCGCGAACATTCGTCTGGTAGAACTGTCTAGCCCGACGCGGTCGTCTGCGCCACGTGGGGACCCGGCGAGCGCACACGGCGGATCTGAGGAATGGTCATGACTGCCGAAATTCCATCTGCGCCCGCGCAGAGAGTCGCGTGGATCGATGTTGCGCGCGGCATCGCGATCACGCTCGTGGTGTTCCACCACTCCATCCAGTTCCTCGATGCCACCGGCTGGCAGGTCGGCCCGCTGATCGAGGTGACCGCCGCGCTGTCGACGTTCCGGATGCCACTGTTCTTCCTCGTGTCCGGTCTGCTCGCATCGTCTGCGATCGCGCGGCTGCGCTTCACCTCCCTGTTCTGGAAGCGCCTGGCGCTGCTCGTCTACCTGTACGCGTTGTGGTGCGTCATCTGGTGGGCCTGGTTCCTGGTGGTCCCGCGTCCGTTCGACCCGCAGACTTCGCCGGTCGGCGACCTGGCGACGGCGCTTTACCTGCCGTGGTCGGGCCTGTGGTTCCTGTACGCCCTCATCCTGTACACCGTGGCGGCATGGCTGCTGCGCCGCCTCCCCCGCCCCGCGCAACTCGGCATCGCGTTCGCGGTGGCGTGTCTGTTCGCCACCGGCATCGTCACGATCAGTTCCTCGTACACGTGGCGGTCTGTCGGAACGTACTTCGCCCTCTTCATGACCGGGGTGGTCTGCCGGAAGCTCGTCGAGGACTACGCGCGTCGCGTCACCGTGTGGTGGCTGTTGGGAACGGGAGCGGTTCTGGCCGCGGGGACCATCGTGCTCCCCTCCCTGCCGCTGCAGGGTGTCGTCCGGGTCGCATTGTGCGTCGTCGGTGCGGCATTCGGCGTCTCCATCGCGGTCATGCTGTCGCGTTCCGCAGGGGCCCGACGAGCGATCGGGGCGCTCGGCTCACGCACCCTGCCGATCTACGTGCTCAACTCGCTGCTGCTCGCGCTCGCGGTCGCTCTCCTGCCCGTCGAGCTGGTCCCGGGGTGGCTCGCCGCCGTGCTCCTGACGGCCCTCGTCGTCACGACGGCGTTGATCATCCGCCGCGCGGTCGGATCCGTTTCGGGCATCTTCACCCTCCCCTCCCCAATTCACCGCTTCGCCCAGCGACGCCTCGAAGCCGATCGCCTCGGAGCCGGACGTGGTCGCTGACATCCTGACCAGACCGACAACGCGCCGTCGGCGTGGGCGCCTGGTCGTCGCACTGGTGGGCGTCGCCGTCGCGGCCCTCGTCGCGGCGATCACCGTCTCGGCCTACGTCTTTCCCGCCACCGCCGCGCTCCCCGCTCGTGCCGACGTCATCTACGTGATCGGCCCGCCGACAGAGGGTCGGATCGCGCTGGCCGAGCAGCTGAGGAGTGACGGCGTCGCCGACGAGATCCTCATCTCGGTTCCCTCGGAGGGGGAGCAATCGGCGGCGAAACTGAGCGCCTGCCAGGAAGCGTGGGTGACCTGCGGGCATCCGGAACCGTTCACGACCGCGGGAGAGATGGCACTGCTCAACTCGCTCTACGGGGCCGACGCGCGGGCGGTCGTCATCACGTTCACTCCCCACGTGAGCCGGACGCGCTTCATCGCGTGGCAGTGCGCCGCCGCGGAGGTGACCGTGATCGATGTGCCGACCTCCATCGCTTTCGGTCAGTGGGTCTACCAGTTCGCGTATCAGACGGGCGGGTTCGCCAAGGCGCTCGCGTTCCCCTGCTCCTGAGGCACTCCCGCGCGAGTCACCCCTCCTCGCCGTCCTTCCACACCCGGCTCACCAACGGAACGCCGGGGCGATAGGCCAGGTGCACGCGCGAGGGCGCGTCGAGCAGCACGAGATCCGCCCGAGCTCCGGGTGCGATCACGCCGACGTCGGTGCGGCGCAGCGCCCGCGCGCCCCCGGCGGTGGCCGCCCACACGGCTTCGGCCGGGGTCATCCGCATCTCGCGCACGGCGAGCGCGACCATCAACGGCATCGAGGTGGTGAAACTCGAGCCGGGATTGCAGTCGCTGGCGAGCGCGACGGTGACGCCCGCATCGATCAGCCGACGCGCGTCGGGATACGGCTGGCGCGTCGAGAACTCCACGCCCGGCAGCAGCGTCGCGACGGTGCGCGATCCGGCGAGCGCGAACACGTCGTCGTCGGACAGGAACGTGCAGTGATCGACGGCGGCCGCGTCCAGCTCGACCGCGAGCCGCACCCCGTCGCCGTACCCGAGCTGGTTGCCGTGCACCCGTATGCCGAGACCCGCCGCCCGGCCCGCCTCGAGCACCCGCCGGCTCTGGTGTGCGGTGAAGGCCCCCTCGTCGCAGAACACGTCGACCCACCGTGCGTGCGGGGCGACCGCGTCCAGCATGTCGCCCACCACGAGGTCGACGTAGGCCTCGGCGCGGTCGGCGAATTCGGGGGCGACCACGTGCGCCCCGAGGAAGGTCACCTCGTCAGTCACCTCCGCGGCGAGCCGGGCCAGACGCGCCTCCGTTTCCACGTCGAGGCCGTACCCGGTCTTCACCTCGAGCGTCGTCGTCCCCTGGGCGCGGCACTCCGCGACGAGCGCGTGCAGTCGTCGGCGGAGGTCGTCGTCGGTCGCCGCCCGCGTCGCGGCGACCGTCGTGCGGATGCCCCCCGCCGCGTACCGCTCCCCGGCCATGCGCGCCGCGAACTCCTCGGCGCGGTCGCCGCCGAAGACGAGGTGCGTGTGGCTGTCGACGAACCCGGGGATGACGGCCCCACCCGCCGCGTCGACGACGGTGACGCCTGTCAGGTCGTCGGATGCCATGGCATCCGGGATCTGCGTCCGGGGCCCCGCCCACGCGACGCGCCCCTCGCGCACCAGCACGGCGGCATCGAGGATCGTGCCGCAGGGGTCGGCGTCGAGGCGGGCGTTGGTGGTCAGTTCGCCGATGTTCGACAGCAGGAACGTGCTCACGGCATCGGCACCTTGAGCCCTCGCTCGGCGGCGACCTCGCGAGCGCGGTCGTAGCCGGCATCCACGTGCCGCATCACGCCGGTCCCGGGGTCGTTCACCAGCACGCGCGCCAGCTTCTCGGCCGCGAGCGGGGTGCCGTCGGCGACGCACACCTGACCGGCGTGGATGCTGCGACCGATGCCGACGCCCCCGCCGTGGTGGATCGACACCCACGCCGCCCCGCTGGCGGTGTTGAGCAGTGCGTTGAGCAGGGGCCAGTCGGCGATGGCATCCGACCCATCGGCCATGGACTCGGTCTCGCGATAGGGCGAGGCGACGGAGCCGGCGTCGAGGTGATCGCGACCGATGACGATGGGCCCCGCCAGCTCACCGGACGCGACCATCTCGTTGAACTTCAGTCCGGCGAGGTGACGCTCCTGATAACCCAGCCAGCAGATGCGCGCGGGGAGTCCCTCGAAATGCACCTGCGCGCTCGCCTTGTCGAGCCAGCGGTGCAAGGCAGTGTCGTGCGGGAAGAGCTCGGCCACGGCGCGATCGGTCTTGGCGATGTCGTCCAGGTCGCCCGACAGCGCCACCCATCGGAACGGTCCCTTGCCCTCGGCGAAAAGCGGACGGATGTACGCCGGCACGAACCCCGGGAACGCGAACGCGCGGTCGTAACCGCCGAGCTCCGCCTCGCGGCGGATCGAGTTGCCGTAGTCGAACACCGCCGCCCCGGCATCCTGGAATCCCACCATCGCCCGCACGTGCGCGGCCATGCTTTCGCGCGAGCGGCGGGTGAAATCCTCCGGGTCGCGCGCGGCCTCGGCCTGCCAGGCGTCGACGGACACTCCGGCGGGCAGGTACGACAGGGGGTCGTGGGCGCTCGTCTGGTCGGTGACGATGTCGATCCGGATGCCGCGGGCGAGCAGCTCGGGAAAGACCTCGGCCGCGTTGCCCGCGACGCCGACCGACAGCGCCTCGCCCGCCTCGCGCGCGGCGCTCACCCGCTCGATCGCCGCATCGAGGTCGTCGGCCACCTCGTCCAGGTAGCCGTGGGCGACGCGGCGATCCAGGCGCGTGCGATCGACGTCGACGATGAGCACGGCGCCACCGTTCATCGTCACCGCGAGGGGCTGCGCGCCTCCCATTCCGCCGCACCCGGCGGTGAGGGTGAGGGTTCCTTTCAGCGAGTCGTGTCCGAGCGAGGCGGCGACGGCGGCGAAGGTCTCGTAGGTGCCCTGCAGGATGCCCTGCGTGCCGATGTAGATCCACGATCCGGCCGTCATCTGCCCGTACATCGTGAGTCCGAGGTGCTCGAGCCGGCGGAACTCCGGCCACGTGGCCCAGTCGCCCACGAGGTTCGAGTTGGCGATGAGCACGCGCGGCGCCCACTCGTGCGTGCGGAAGACGCCGACGGGTTTGCCCGACTGTACGAGCAGGGTCTCGTCGGGTTCGAGCTCGTCGAGGGTGCGCACGATCGCCTCGTACGCCGCCCACGAGCGCGCGGCCTTACCGGTGCCGCCATAAACGACGAGGTCGTCGGGACGCTCGGCGACCTCGGGGTCGAGGTTGTTCATGAGCATGCGCTTCGCGGCCTCGGCGCCCCAGCTCTTGGCGGTGCGGACGTTGCCGCGGGCGGCGCGGACGACGTGGGCCGACGGTGAGGCCGGAGCGGATGCCGTGGGGGCGGGCGCGACCTCGGGGGTGGCGTTCGGTTCGCCGGAAGGTCGTGTCGTCGTGTCGGTCATGCGTGATCTCCTTCGATCCGGGTGAGAGCGGCCGCAGCGACCGCTCCAGAGGCGACGAGGTCGGTGACGGCCTCGATCTCGGGCGAGACGAATCGGTCGGGGCCGGGGCCCGCGACGCGCGTGCGCACGAGGTCGCGCACGGCACCGGTGGCCGCCGCGGGACCGAGTGGGGCGCGCAGGTCGAGGGCACGGCATCCGGTCATCACCTCGATCGCGAGCACGCGCGCGAGTCCGTCGAGGGCGCGGCGGAGCTTGCGCGCCCCCGCCCAGCCCATCGACACGTGGTCCTCCTGCATGGCGCTCGAGGGGATCGAATCCACCGACGCGGGCACCGCCAGACGCTTGAGCTCCGACACGATCCCCGCCGCGGCGTACTGCGCGATCATGAGGCCCGAGTCCACCCCCACCTCGTCGGCGAGGAAGGGCGGCAGTCCGTTGCTGCGCGCCACGTCCAGCGCGCGGTCGGTGCGTCGCTCCGACATGGATGCCACATCGGCCACCGCGATCGCGAGGAAGTCGAGCACGTAGGCCACCGGCGCGCCGTGGAAGTTCCCGTTTGACTCGACGCGTCCGTCGAGGGTCACGACGGGGTTGTCGATCGCGGATGCCAGCTCACGCTCGGCGACGACGGCCGCGTACGCCAGGGTGTCGCGCGCGGCGCCGTGCACCTGGGGGGCACAGCGCAGCGAGTAGGCGTCCTGGACACGCGTGCACCCGGGTCCGCGGTGGCTCGCCATGATCGGGGAGCCCTCGAGCAACGCGCGGAGGTTCGCGGCGGATTCGGCCTGACCGAGCTGCGGCCGCAACGCCATGAGATCGGCCGCGAACACGGCATCCGTCCCCAGCTGCGACTCGATCGACAGGGCCGCCGCGACGTCGGCGGTGAGCAGCAGGGTCTCGAGGTCGTGCACGGCGAGCAGCAGCATGCCGAGCATGCCGTCGGTGCCGTTGATGAGGGCGAGCCCCTCCTTCTCGCGCAGGGCGACGGGGGCGATGCCGGCGGCGGCGAGGGCGTCGGCTGTGGGGAGCGCCTGGCCTGAGGCATCCCGGACCTCCCCTTCGCCCATGACGGCGAGCGCCACGTGCGAGAGCGGCGCGAGATCGCCCGAGCAGCCCAGCGAGCCGTACTCGCGGACGATCGGGGTGATTCCGGCGTTCAGCAGCGCCGCGTACGTCTCGACCACGACGGGGCGCACGCCCGTGCGACCGGTGGCGAGCGTCTGCAGGCGCAGCAGCATGAGCGCGCGCACCACCTCGCGCTCGACCTCGCCGCCCGTGCCGGCGGCGTGGGAGCGGATCAGGCTCGCCTGCAGCTGCGCGCGGCGGTCCTCGGCGATGAACGTGGTCGCGAGGGCGCCGAATCCCGTGGAGATGCCGTAGTGCGGCTCCGGGTCGTCGGCCAGACCCTCGATGAGGGCGCGGGTGTCGGCGACACGCTCGAGCGCGTCGGCGTCGACCACCACGCGAAAGCCGTCGCGCGCGACATCGACCACCTCGCGGGGAGTGAGAGGGCTGGCTCCGACGGTGACGCTGGCGTTCATACGGCGATTCCACCGCGATCGCTGGCCCGCGGCGAGGGGGTTCTGGCATCCTGTGTCTGTCATGCCAGACATTCCCCGCCCCCAGGTTCCCGCCGCAGACCAGACGCTGCGGATCCTCTCCCTGCTCGCGCGCCAACCGGGCCCGGTCGCCGCGCATACGATCGCGACGAGCCTTCGCATCCCCCGCTCGAGCACCTACCATCTGCTCGCCACCCTCGAGGAGCACGGCTACGTGGTGCACCTGCCCGGTGACCGGCGGTGGGGTCTCGGCACTGCAGCGTTCGAGCTCGGCGGCGGGTACGCCCGGCAGCAGCCCCTGGCCCGCTTGGGTCGGCCCCTGCTGGCGGCGCTGTCCGACCGCGTCGGGGAGTCGGCGCACCTCGCCGTGCTCGCGGGTCGCGACGTGCTGTACATCGTCGAGGAGCGTGCCCCGCGCCGTCCCGCGCTCGTGACCGACGTCGGCGTGCGCCTGCCCGCCCATCTCACCGCGACGGGGCGGGCGATGCTCGCCGCCCTCCCCCGCGAGCAGGTACGCGCGTCGTTCCCGGATGCCACGGCCCTCACCGAGCGTCACGGTTCGGGCCCCGCCACGCCGCGGGCATTGCGGGAGCTGCTGCGCGAGGTGCGCGTCGCGGGCTTCGCGAGCGAAGACGGCGAGGTCACGCCGGGATTCCGCTCCGTCGCCGCCGCGGTACTCGACCACACCGGCTGGCCCGCGGCCGCGGTGGCGATCACGTGGCCCACGGACGGTCCGGAGAGGGATGCCGCCTTGCTCGCGGACGCCGCGTCCACCACCGCCGCCGAGCTCGCGCGTCGCATCGGCCGCCACCCCTGACCCGCTTGTCCGCCGGTTCGCCCTGGCGCCGCGTCGGCATTCCGCCCCGCCGGTTTGGGGCGAATTCCGGTTTCGGGGCCCATGCCGGTTTCGGGGCGCCTGCCGGTTCTGGGGCGCGTAATGTGCACCGGGGCGATCGCCGACCGCCCCACTGCACATTTCACGCCCCCATGCTGTTCAACACGGCCCGGCACCACGCCGCGGCATCGACGCGTCGGCCGGTTCGGGGCGGATTCCGCCCGTCATGCGGGGTGCCACGCCGGCTGTGGGGGTGCCTCGCCGGTTCGGGGCGAATTCCGCCGTTCGGGGCGCGACCTCCCCGCCCCAACCGGCCGATCCCGCCCCAACCCGGAGAATGCACGCGGTCACCCCCTCCGGGGCACGAAATGTGCACCGGGGCGAACGCCGACCGCCCCGATGCACATTCTCCGCCCCCATGCTGCTCACCACGGCCCCGCACCGCGCCATGCTGCATTCACGCGCCGGCCGGTTCGGGGCGGATTCCACCCGTTGCGAGGGGGTGCCTCGTCGGTTCGGGGCGGATTCCGCCGTCCGGGGCGCGACCTCCCCGCCCCAACCGGCCGATCCCGCCCCAAAACCAGAGAATGCACGCCGCCACCCCCTCCGGGGCACGAAATGTGCACCGGGGCGAGCACCGACCGCCCCACTGCACATTCCACGCCCCAATGCTGACCCCCACAGCGACGCCTCAGCCGCTGACCCCCACGGCTGAGCCCCACAAGCCACGCCCCCACGGCTGAGCCGCACAGCCACGCCCCACAGCCAGCCCCCACAGCGACGCCCCAGTGCAACGCCCCACCCGCGGCTCAGCGCACGACGAGCCGCGGCTCCACCAGCACGTGCGCCGCACCCGCGGTCGCGGCACGTGGCGCGACGACCGTCCCGTCGCCCATGAGCAGATCGAGGGCCCCGGATGCCACCCGCTCGGGCAGTTGCTCCACGCTCGAGAGCCCGAGGGCTTCGGCGGCGGGGGTGTTGTCGAAGCCGACGACCGTGATGTCGGGGCGGCCGGCGAACGACGTCGCGAGGTGCGCCCCGACGGCCAGGGAATCGCTCGCGCACACGATGCCGGTGACACCCGGATCCGCCACGAGACCGGCCGCGACCACCTCGCGCGCGGCCGAGACGTTCTCTTCGACGACCCACCGGGGTCCGTCGCCGGCGGTCTCGCGCCAGCCGCGCTCGCGCTCGTCGCCGGTGCCCGACCCCGCGGGCCACCCGAGGAAGGCCACCCGTCCGCCGCCGCGCGCGCTCGCGTGCTCCGTCGCGGCTCGTGTTCCCGCCGCTCCGTCGACGTCGACCCACAGATGCGCCGGTGCTTCGACGTCGTCCTCTCCCCATGGCCGGCCGAACGACACGAACGGCAGGCCGCGTGCCGTCAGCCACCCGGTGCGGGGGTCGCCGTGGAACGTGCCGGTGACGACCACGGCATCCACTTCTCCGCCCTCCAGCAGATCGCCGAGGCGGGCGATCTCCTCTTCGGGCGTGCGCGCGGCGTACAGCAGCACGCGCATGTCGCGCTCTCCCGCGCGTTCCGTGAGGGCGTGCACGAACCGGTCGAGGACCACGCCCGAAATGCCGCCCGCATACGGATCGAGATGGATGCCGATGGTGGAGCTCCGACGCATCCGCAACCGGCGCGCGGCGGCGTGCGGGCGGTAGCCGAGTTCGGCGATCGCCGCCTCCACCCGCTGCCGTGTGGCTTCGCGGACGATGCCGGGAGAGTTCACCACGTTCGACACGGTCTGCCGCGAGACGCCGGCGGCTCGGGCGACGTCGTCGACGGTGGGCGCCTTCGCCATGTCATCCCTCCCCCGTGTCGGTCGGCGCAAGCCGCTCTCGGTCGGCGACCCGCTTTCGGTCGCGCAAGCCGCCCTCGGTCGGCGAGCCGGTGTCGGCCGGCCCGAGCCGCTGTCGATCCCCGCCGGCCGATCTCCGTCGGTGCCAGTCGGTGTCGACCGCCACGATCCGGTGCCGGCCCGCGGAAGCCGCCGTCCGATGTCGCGTCCGCAGACCGATGACGACCACAGCAGACCCCGGAGGTACGCCCAGACCGACAGCCTAGGCCGAGCGGCAACCTCTTGACATCTGCCGCGACGGGTTCGTACCGTGGAACAACCGTCATTTGAACGTTCAAACTGACGGCCCTCCGACCACATGCGGAGGGGTCGCATGCCTCATCGAAGGAGAGAGACACATGACACGGCACACGCCCGCACCCCGCACACGCACGGCGCTCGCCGCCGGCGCGCTGCTGGCCACCGGAGCCCTCACGCTCACCGCCTGCGGCTCGGGCTTCAACGACACCCCCGGCGAGGGCCGGGCCTCCGGCAGCGGCAGCCTCAGCATCCTCATCGGCTCCTCGGGCGACGCCGAGACCGCCGCCGTCACCGACGCCGTCGCCGCGTGGAGCGAGCAGTCCGGCGTCGCGGCCGAGGTGCAGACCGCCAACGACCTGCCCCAGCAGCTCTCGCAGGGCTTCGCCGCGGGCTCCCCGCCCGACCTCTTCTACCTCGCGCCCGAGGCCCTCGCCGGCTACGCGGCGAACGGCTCGATCGCCGCCTACGGCGACGACCTCGCCAACAAGGACGACTTCTACCCCTCCCTGGTCGACAATTTCACCGTCGACGGCAGCTTCTCCTGCGCCCCCAAGGACTTCTCCACCCTCGCGCTCATCATCAACACCGATCTGTGGACCGCGGCCGGACTCACGGATGCCGACCTCCCCACGACGTGGGACCAGTTGGCATCCGTCGCCCAGCGCCTGACCGCCGACGGGCGCGTCGGGCTCGCCTTCGGCGCCGAGTACCAGCGCGTCGGCGCCTTCATGGCCCAGGCCGGCGGCGGGCTCGTCACCGACGGCGCGGCCACGGCCGACAGCGCCGAGAACGTCGAGGCCCTCACCTACGTAAAGTCGCACCTCAACGACGGCACCTTCGCCTTCGCCTCCGACGTGGGCGCCGGTTGGGGCGGCGAAGCCCTCGGCACGCAGAAGGCCGCCATGGTCATCGAGGGCAACTGGATCACAGGTGCGATGTCCGCCGACTACCCCGACGTGAACTACACGGTCGCCGAGCTCCCTGCCGGCCCCGGCGGCAAGGGCACGCTGCAGTTCACGAACTGCTGGGGCCTCGCCGCCGACAGCGGCAACCAGGAGCAGGCCCGCGACCTGGTCGAGTACCTCACCGGCACCGACCAGCAGCTGGCGTTCTCGAAGGCGTTCGGACCGATGCCGTCGATCCAGTCCGCCGCTGACGCGTGGTCCAGCGCCAACCCCGACCTGACCGCGTTCCTCGCGGGCGCCGAGTACGCGCAGTTCCCGCCGAACATGGCCGGCGCCGCCGACGTCATCACCGACTTCAACGCGCAGCTCGAGTCACTGAAGACCGGCGACCCCCAGGCACTGCTGCAGACGGCGCAGTCCAACCTCGAGGCGATCGTCCCGTAATCGTGAGTGCTCTCACCACCGCGCCGCGCCGCGTCGGATCCTCGGGGATCCGGCGCGGCGAGGCCGCCGCCGGCTGGCTCTTCACCGCACCCGTGCTCGTCATCCTGGGTGTGTTCCTGCTCGTCCCCGTGCTCATGGCGCTGTGGGTCAGCTTCTCCGACTGGACCGGTCGCGGCAGCCCCTTCTCGTCGAACGTGAACTTCGTCGGCGTCGACAACTACGCCGCCGTCACCACCGGCGGGGGTCTCGCCGAACGTGACTTCGGCACCGCGCTGCGCAACAACGGCTGGTACGTGCTGCTCGTGGTGCCGCTGCAGACGGCGCTCTCGCTCTTCCTCGCGGTACTCGTCAATCGCGCGGTCCTGCGCGGTCGCGGGTTCTTCCGCACCGCGTTCTACTTCCCCTCCGTCACCAGCTCGGTCGCCATCACCGTCCTGTGGCGGTTCCTCTTCTCGGCATCCGGCGCCGTCAACGAGACGCTGTCGTGGCTCGGCATCAACGGCCCCAACTGGTTCAGCGATCCCTCGGGCGTCGTCCACAACCTCCTGGGCGCCGTGGGCATCACCACCGGACCGGCGTTCCTCACGGGCAACACGATGCTCGGCGTCTCGTGGTGGGACTGGCTCGCCGGCCCCTCGGTGGCGATGTCGGCGTTCATCCTGATGGCCGTGTTCACGACCTCGGGCACATTCATGCTGCTGTTCATCGCGGGCCTGCAGAACATCGGCGGCGACGTGCAGGAGGCCGCCATGATGGACGGCGCCACCGGCTGGCAGCGCTTCTGGCGGGTCACCCTGCCGCAGCTCAAGCCCGTGCTGTTCACGGTGCTGACCCTGGGCCTCATCGGCACCTGGCAGGTGTTCGACCAGATCTACACCGGCACACAGGGCGGCCCCGGCAAGACCACCCTCACCCCCGCGTACCTCAGCTACTCCTCGGCATTCTTGTCGCAGCAGTGGGGGCAGGGTGCGGCGATCGCCTTCGTGCTGTTCGTCATCATCGTCGCGTTGACGATCCTCCAGCGCTTCGTGCTGCGCGATCGCCCCGTCTCGAAACGGCGGATCCGCCAGTACGAGGTGCGCACGCCGAAGCCTGCACCCTCCGTCGACACGAAGGGAGCCCGGCGATGACCGCCACGGTATCCCCCCAGACCACCGTCCTCGCCGAACAGCGCCTCGAGGGCCCCGCCCGCCCGAGGAAGCACCGCCTGTCGGGCAAAGCGTTGCGCTGGCAGATCGGTCTGTACGTCCTGCTGATCGTCCTCGCGCTCGTCTACATCTACCCCTTCCTGGTGCAGGTGGCGACGTCGTTCAAGACGGATGCCGCGGCCGCCGCCGACCCCATCTCGTTGGCGCCGCAGCCCTTCACGTGGGCGGCGTACGAGCGCCTGTTCCTCAACTCGGACTTCCCCGTGTGGTTCGGCAATTCGGCCGTGGTGACGGTGTTCGTCACGGCCGGTCGGGTGTTCTTCAACTCCCTCGCCGGGTACGCGCTCGCGCGCCTGCAGTTCCGCGGTCGCGGCTTCGTGTTCGCAGGCCTCATCGCTGTGATGGCCGTCCCGACGGTGGTGCTGCTGATCCCGAAATTCCTCGTCATCAACCAGCTCGGCATCTACGACTCGTACGCCGGCATGATCCTGCCGCTCCTCGTGGATGCCGCGGGCGTGTTCATCATGAAGAACTTCTTCGAGTCGATCCCGCCGTCCGTCGAGGAGCAGGCGCGCATCGACGGCGCCGGCACCTTCCGCATCTTCTGGTCGGTCGTGCTGCCGATGGCGCGCCCCGCCCTGATTACGATCGTGATCCTGTCGTTCCAGGGATCGTGGAACGAGCTGAGCCACTTCGTCATCTCCACCCAGTCCCCCGAACTCACCACCCTGACCAAGGGCGTGGCCGCTCTGGCGAGCGGACAGCTCAGCCAGGGGAGCCAGTTCCCCCTCAAGCTCGCGGCCGCCGCCATCATGACGATCCCGGTCGCCGTTGTGTTCTTTATCTTCCAGCGCCGCATCATGAACGCCAGTGAAGGAGCCGTCAAAGAATGACCACCGCGCCCACCGCCTCTCCCCCCGGGACCCCCCTCGACACCGCCGCGCTCCAGCCTCTGCTGAACGACGCCCTGATCGCACTCCGCGCCCCGACCCAGGTGTGGTCCGACACCACCGGCGACATGGGTGCGACTGCCGTCCACGGGGTCTACCACGGTGACGTCCGGCACGTGCGCTCGCTCGCCGCCGCGTGCGCCGGCTCGCCGATCGAGTGGATCTCGGTCGCCCCCGACGGCGCCTCGCGCGTGGTCTTCGGCGGCCTGCTGCGCGGCCTCGACGACACCACCCCCGACCCCAAGGTGCGGGTGCTGCGCGACCGTCGCGTGGGCGACGGCGTCGTCAGCGAGGCGTGGACCGTCCAGTCGCGCCTCGACCGACCGATCACGACGTCGCTGCGCCTCTCGTTCCGACCGGAGTTCGCACAGTTACACGAGGTCAAGTCCGGTCACGCCCAGCCGGTCGCGGCCGACATCACCGTCGACGACGACCGCCTGCTCGTCGACGCCGGTGCGCAGGGCCTCGAGCTGGTCGCACCGGGCGCGCAGCTGGCATCCGGGGCCGAGGGTCTCGAGGCCGTCTGGGACGTGGAGCTTCCGGCGTTCGGCACCGCCGAGGTGGCCTGGACGCTGACCCTGCGCGACGACACCCTCGTGGTGGGCGCGACGGCCGCCCCCGCGCGGTGGGATGCCGCGGCCGTCGCCGCGGGAGCGCCCGACCCTCGCCTGGCGCGGTGGCTGCGGACCGCGCTCGACGACCTCGACGCGCTCCGTCTCGTGCTGCCCGAGCACCCCGACGACGAGTTCTTCGCCGCGGGGGCGCCGTGGTTCTTCACCCTCTTCGGTCGCGACTCGATCTGGGCCGCCCGCCTGGCGCTGCCGCTCGACCCCGCGATCGCGGCATCCACTCTTCGCGTGCTCGCGCGGCTGCAGGGGGTCGACGACGACGCGCAGACCGCGCAGGAGCCGGGCAAGATCCTCCACGAGCTGCGGGCCTCGGCCCTCGAGATGCCGGGCGAGGGCATCGTGCTGCCGCCGAAGTACTACGGCAGCGTCGACTCCACCCCGCTGTGGATCTGCCTGCTCGCCGACGCGTGGCGCGCCGGCATGCCCGAGGCGGAGGTGCAAGCGCTCCTCCCCACGCTGCGCGGCGCCCTCGGCTGGATCCGCGACAGCGGCGACAGCGACGGCGACGGCTTCCTCGACTACATCGACCGCTTCGGCACCGGGCTTTCGAACCAGGGCTGGAAGGACTCCGGCGACTCGATCCAGTGGCGCGACGGCCGTCTCGCCGAGGGTCCGATAGCCCTGTGCGAGGTGCAGGCCTATGCGTACGAGGCCGCTCTCGCCGGTGCGGATCTGCTCGACGCCCTCGGCGAGGCGACGGATGCCGACGACGTCCGCTTCTGGCGCGCCTGGGCCGACGACCTCAAGGCGCGCTTCGCCGAGACGTACTGGGTCGAGACCCCCGAGGGGCGCTATCCCGCCGTCGCCCTCGACCGCGACAAACGTCCCGTCGACTCGCTCACGAGCAACATCGGCCACCTGATCGGCACCGGCATCCTCTCGCCCGACGAGGAGGCGCACATCGCCGACCTCCTGCTCGGCGAGAGCATGTCGAGCGGGTACGGCATCCGCACCATGTCGACCGGCGCCGCGGGCTACTGGCCCCTGTCGTACCACGGCGGGAGCGTCTGGGTGCATGACACCGCGATCGCCGCGCACGGGATGCAGCGTGCGGGCCTGCGCGATCAGGCGCGCGCGGTGGTGGACGGGCTGCTGGATGCCGCGGAGGGCTTCGCCTCCCGCGTGCCCGAGCTGCACTCCGGCGACCCGCGCAGTCACTCCTCCGTGCCGACGCCGTATCCGGCCGCGTGCCGGCCCCAGGCGTGGTCGGCCGCCGCCGCGGTGGTGTGCCTGACCGCGCTCACGCCACCCCCCGGGGCGTGAGCCGCCGGGCGGCGTCGCTCTCGAGCGTCGTCGCCCGGCCCGATGCCGCGTCGCTCACCTGCCTCGAGACCCCGCCGGTCGCGCCGCCCCCCCGGTTCGGGGCGGAATCCGCTGATCGGGGCAGCAAAAGCCCGCCCCAACGCGCAGATCCCGCCCCGAACCCGCCGTCACCCGCCCGACCACTACGACGCCGCCGCCGGTCAGGGCAGCCACCCCCGGGTTCGGGGCGGGATGCGCCGTTCGGGGCGGCATCAACCCGCCCCAACGCGCAGATCCCGCCCCGAACCCGCCGTCACCCGCCCGCGGCGCGCGCGGTCACGCGACGCGCGCGACCGTCCCCCGGGTCAGACACACCAGCTCGTCGAAGGTCAGCGGAAAGACCGTGTGCGGTGTGCCGCCCGCCGCCCAGATCTCGGCGAAGGCTGCGAGGTCCTCGTCGACCACGGTGGTCAGCGGCGCGGGATGCCCGGTCGGCGCCACTCCCCCGATGGGTTGTCCGGTCGCGGCCAGCACCTGATCCGGCGTCGCCCGACGGATGCCACCGCGCCCGAGCCGCTCGGCCAGAGCCACCGTGTCCACGCGGTGCGCGCCACTGGTCATCACCAGCAGCGGCTCGTCGTCGCTCCAGAACACCAGACTGTTCGCAATGGCGCCGACCTCGATGCCGAGGGCTGCCGCCGCGAGCGCGGCCGTCGACGCGGCATCCGGAAGCACGACGATCTCGCCCTCGATACCGACGTCCCGGAGGGCTGCGGCAACGAGACGACTTCGGGCGGGGAGGGCGTCGGACATGTCCGCCAGCCTAGAACGACGCCGCGCCCTGCAGCCTCGACGCACGCTCCGCGATGCGCGCACTCTCAGCCCGAGACCCGCCACCCGACTGATCCTCCGCGCATCGCTGAGGTGGTGCGCGATCCCACCCCGCGCACGCGCAACCGCCCGCCCGACCCCACCCGCGCACGCGCAACCGCCCGCCCCACCCCACCCCGCGCACGCGCAACCGCCCACGCCACCCGCGCGATCTCGACCTGACCGGCCACCCCGCGCGGCTCGTCGAGACCATGCCGCGCGCCCCTCGCGTCCGTCGACGACGCGCGACACAATGGAAGACGGATGCCGCGACGCTGCGGCCTCCGAGAAGCGCCGCCCACAAGGCGGCCGACGACAAGGAACGCGATGACCAACGCTCTGCCCCTGCCCGAATTCGCGCACGAACGCGTGGAGGTGATCACGGGGCGACGCAGCGGTCTGTTCGTCGCCGTCGCACTGCACTCCTCCGTCCTCGGTTCCGCCCTCGGCGGCGCGCGCCTGTGGACCTATCCCTCCTGGACGGATGCGCTCGGAGATGCCCTGCGCCTGTCGGCGGCCATGACGCTGAAGAACGCCGCCGCGGGCCTCGACGCGGGTGGTGGCAAAAGCGTGATCGGCCTCCCCGAGGGCACGATGCTCGACGCCGACCGACGGCGCGCGGCTTTCCTCGACCTGGGCGACGCCGTCGAGAGCCTCGGCGGCCTGTACCGCACGGCCGAGGACGTGGGTTCCACGACCGACGACATGCTCGTCGTCAGCGAGCGCACCGCGCACGTGGTCGGGCTCCCCGACTCGGTCGGCGGCTCGGGGGAACCCGCGGGTCCCACGAGCCTCGGGGTCTACTCGTCACTGGTGGCCACGCTCGAGCGCGCCGTCGGCACGGGCGACGTCGCCGGCCGTCGCATCACGATCGCGGGTCTCGGTCAGGTCGGTGGCCGCCTCGCCGAGCGCCTGGCCTCCGAGCACGCCGCGCTGACCGTCACCGACGTCAATCCGGCGAAGCGCGCGCGGGCCGCCGAGCTCGGCGCGGCGTGGGTAGAACCGAGCGAGGCGCACCTCGTCCCGGCCGACGTGTTCGTCCCGGCCGGCATCGGAGGCGTCCTCACCGACGAGGTCATCGACGCCCTCGACGCCCGCGCGGTCTGCGGCCCCGCCAACAACCCCCTGGCCGAGCGCTCCGGGGCCGAACGCCTCGCGCAGCGCGGCATCCTGTACGCCCCCGATTTCGTCGTCAACGCCGGCGGGGTGATCTACCTCGATCTCGTGGCCAAGCAGCGCGGAACCCTGGACGAGATCATGGGCCGCGTCGCCGGGATCGGCGACACGATCCGCCGTGTCTTCGACGAGGCGGCCGCCCGCGGTGTGACCCCGCTCGCCGCCGCCGAGGGTCTCGCCGCCGAACGTCTCGCGGTGGGCGCGGGGAGCACCGCGCTCGTCTGACGCCGCCGCCGCCCCAACAGAAAAGAACCGGATGCCACGGGCTCGTGGCATCCGGTTCTGCATATGGGGGTCAGTGGACGGCGTCGTAGGCCTCGAGGACCGACGACGAAATGCGGCCGCGCGTATTGATGGGATGACCGTTCTTCTCCGCCCAGGCCCGCACGTCGGCGAGATCCCGAGTCGGAATCGCGCGACCGCGAGGGGTCCGCCGCGGTGTCGAGTGAGGAGAATCCGCCGCTCGACCGGCAGAGATGTACGGCCGGAGTGCGTTGCGCATCTTTTCGGCGTTGGTTTCTGACAGGTCGATCTCGTACGCGCGTCCTTCGAGGGAGAACTGCACGGTCGTGCCATCGTCGATCACTGAACCGTCGAGATCATCGATCACCTGTGTGATGTGCTTTTTCGCCATGCGCCGACCTTAAACCGCCGACCGGGGGCTTCTCGGCGAAATTAATCCGAATTCACCCTCGCGTTCGCCCGCATTTGCGGTGATTCTTTCAAGCCGCGGACGACGAGGCCCCGCGGCTCTCGACGGCGACGATTCGGTGATCGTCGTCGTGCGTGAGTTCCGTCGAGAGGAATTGTCCGTCGCGCGGCAGCCGCAGGTGCAGATCGGCGTAGGCCGACATACGAAGTCGCCCTTCGCGAAGGCGCACATCGAGCACATGGCCCCCGACGGAACGGTCGTCGCTGAGGAAATGCAGATGCAACCCGGCGACCGTGACGCCCTGATAGATGCGCGGCATCCAGAAGCCCACGAGAGTACCCGCGCAGTCGCGGGTGACGGTCTCGAGCTGTTCCGCAGCGACCTCGGCGAGGGGGCGGAAAGGTGGCAGCTGTCGGCGCGTGACGCGCGTCAGGACCTTCGCGACCACTCCGTCGATGCGCACCGCGTGGAACAGGTTGCGGCTGAGCAGGCCCTCCTCGATCACCGATTCCACACCGCGCAGATCGAGGTCACCGATGGGGATGCCGGGGGCCTCCCCGAGCGGACAGACGTCGACGAAAGGCAGGAACTCGTCGTCCGTCATCAGCCGCGGAGGCTCATCCGCCGTGCATTCGAAGAGCTCGCCGTCGAGGATGACGACCTCTCCGCCGAGACCTTCGCAGCACCCCACGCCGGTGTCACCCGCCACCCTCACGTCGACGACCGACGTCCCTTGCGAATACACACCGGCCAAGAGCGCATCGAGCACGGCGAATTGCGTGACCGCACCGGTCTCCAGCTGCGCCGTCATGTGCAGGCCGCGCTGATGCGGAGAGTGATCAGGAATTCGCTTCGTTATACGCGTCGAGCACCGTGGCCGGAACACGACCGCGATCGCTCACCGTGTGTCCGTTGGCGCGGGCCCATTCGCGTACGGCACCGAGGTCGACGTCGCTCGCGCGGCGCGCCGGACGATTGCGGCGGGTCGCGGCATTTCCCCGCGACACCGAACGCGCGGCATCCACGAACGGCGCGATCGCGGAATAGAACTTGTCGGCGTTGCGGTCGGAGAGGTCGATCTCATAGGCGCGACCCTCGACCGAGAAAGTGAGCTGCTTTCCCTGGCCGTCTTCGAGAACGGAGCCGTCGAGATCATCGACGAGGTGGGTGATGTGTTTCATAGCCATAATGCGTAAAGATTACACCCACGCGAATTCATTTACATGCACTCTCAATTCCGTGACATCATCCGCGGCGCGCGTGCGGCGACGGATAGGCAGGGAGCGCGGAAGGGACTATCCTCCGGGGGTGGTGTCCGCTCCCTGGGCATCTCCTGAGACAGAGGATGCGCAGCGTGAGCCTTTTCCGAACGAAGTCGGTGGAGCAGTCCATCGCCGACACCGACGAACCGGAGTTCCGACTCAAGAAGTCCCTGACGGCGGTCGATCTGACCGTCTTCGGCGTCGGTGTCGTGATCGGTGCCGGCATCTTCACGTTGACCGGCCGAGCCGCCAACGAAGTGGCGGGCCCCGCCGTCGTGATCAGCTTCATCATCGCCGCGATCGCGTGTGGTCTCGCGGCCATGTGCTACGCCGAATTCGCCTCCACCGTCCCCGTCTCGGGATCGGCCTACACCTTCTCGTACGCCTCGCTCGGTGAGCTGTTCGCGTGGATCATCGGCTGGGATCTCATCCTCGAGATGTTCCTCGGAGCCAGCGTCGTCGCGCAGGGCTGGAGCGCCTACCTCGGCACCTTCCTGCAGCAGCTCGGCATCGTGCTCCCGGAGGCGATCTCCTACGGCGGCGTCGTCGACCTGCCCGCGATCCTGCTGGTTCTCGTGCTCGGTGCCCTGATGACCCTGGGCATCAAGGAGTCGCTGCGGGTGAACCTCGTGCTCGTGGCGGTGAAGCTGTTCATCGTCCTGTTCGTCATCGTCGCCGGCATCCTGTTCATCAACCCGGCCAACTACAGCCCGTTCGTGCCGGAGTCCGTGCCCACCGAGTCGGCGTCCGGACTCACCCAGCCGCTGCTGCAGTTCCTCTCGGGCCTGGAGCCCGCCACCTTCGGCGTCGGCGGCATCCTCGCGGGTGCGGCGCTGGTGTTCTTCGCCTACATCGGCTTCGATGTCGTGGCGACCACCGCCGAAGAGACGAAGAACCCACAGCGCGACCTGCCGATCGGCATCATCGCCTCGCTCGTGATCTGCACGATCCTCTACTGCGCCGTTGCCATCGTCGTCACCGGCATGGTGCCCTACAGCGAGCTGAACCCCTCGGCCGCCCTCGCCAACGCCTTCGCCTTCCACGGGCAGACGTGGATGGCCACGGTGATCGCCGCCGGCGCCGTCGCGGGCCTCACGACGGTCGTGCTCACCCTCATGATCGGCGCGACCCGCATCATCTTCGCGATGTCGCGCGACCGGCTCCTGCCGGGCTCGCTCGCCAAGGTGCACCCGCGCTTCCGCACCCCGTGGGTCATCTCGATCGTCGTCACCGCGATCGTGGCGATCGTCGCCGGCTTCACGCCCATCGGCGTCCTCGAAGAGATGGTCAACATCGGCACCCTGTCGGCCTTCGTGCTGGTCTCGGTGGGCGTGCTCGTGCTGCGGCGCAAGCGGCCCGACCTCAAGCGCGGCTTCCGCGTGCCGTGGAGCCCCGTGCTGCCAATCCTCTCCGCCCTGATCTGCACCTACCTCATGCTCAACCTGTCGGTCGAGACATGGCTGCGTTTCCTCATCTGGCTGGCCCTCGGCTTCGCCATCTACTTCGCCTACTCGCGCCGCCACTCGCGCGTCGGCACGGGCGAGTTCATCGCCCCGCGCGTGGTCGCTCCCCCGAAGGAGTAACAACGGACACCGGATGCCACGACCCCACCGCCACTTCCGGCCGGGGCCGTGGCATCCGTCGTTCCGCGCTCTCACCGCCCGCTCCCCGCCGCGGCGCGCCGGGTCTTCTTCGCCGTGACGATGGAGAGGGTCGTCGCCACGGTCGTGGCGGGCGGGGTGATCCGCTCCTGACGTCCCCGCCCGGCCATCAGATCGTGGAGGTCGCGGAGCCACCGGCCCGTAGACGACACCGCCACTGCGGTGACGACCCTCCCGCCGATAGGTTCGAGGGGTGACCGATACCCCGCGCGACGTGCCACCGCCCGCCCTCCCTGATGCGGTGATCCCGCCCGCGGCATCCGACACGCAGCCCGCGATGCAGGTGAGCGGACTGGCGAAGACGTTCGGGGGGGAAGATCGCCGTCGCCGGTCTCGACCTGACGGTTCCGACGGGGTCCTTCTACGGCCTGGTGGGCCCCAACGGCGCGGGCAAGACCACGACGCTGTCGATGGCCACGGGTCTGCTGAGGCCCGATGCCGGCACCGCGCGTATCCACGGGGTCGACGTGTGGGCGCGTCCCGTCGAGGCCAAGCGCCTCATCGGCAACCTCGCTGACGGCGTGCGCCTGTTCGATCGGCTCACCGGCGAGCAACTCGTGACGTACACCGGCCAGATGTTCGGGCTCGCGCGCGATGAGATCGCCTCCAGGACGGCGGACTTGCTGCGCATCATGGACCTCGGCGAGTCCGCCGGCATCCCCGTCGTCGACTATTCCGCCGGCATGACCAAGAAGATCGCCCTCGCCTGCGCGCTCGTGCACGCGCCCCGCCTGCTCGTGCTCGACGAGCCGTTCGAGTCGGTCGACCCGGTGTCCGCCGCCAACATCGAGGACATCCTGCGCCAGTACACGGCATCCGGAGGCACCATCATCGTCTCCAGTCACTCGATGGACCTCGTCCAGCGCATGTGCGATCACGTCGCCGTGATCGCGCAGGGCCGACTGCTGGCATCCGGCACCGTTGCCGAGGTCCGCGGCGCACAGACTCTGCAGGACCGCTTCATCGATCTCGTCGGCGGTCGCCACCACGCGGAGGGACCGCAGTGGTTGCGACAGTCCTGAGGATCCGCTTCCGGACGCTCGGCAACACCCTGGCGCGCAGCCCCGGGCAACTGGTCGGCTTCATCTTCGGCATCATCGGCGCGTTGTGGGCGCTCGGCACGATTGGCGTCCTGCTGTTCTTCGCGGGGACACTCGGATTCGACGTCGCCCGCACGGCGGTCGTCGCCGTGGGCGCCCTGGTGACGCTCGGATGGGTCGTCGGGCCGATCTTCGCCGCCGGGATCGACACCACCCTGGATCCGGCGAGACTCGCACCGTTCCCGCTCACGACGAACCAGATGATGATCGCCATCACCGCCGGGGGTCTCACGGGCGTCCCGGGGATTGCCACGACGCTGGGGGCGCTCGTGACCTTCGTCGTGTGGGGGCGCGAGCCGCTCGCCGCCGTCGCCGCAATCGTGTGCGTTCCGCTCGGTGTGCTCATCTGCGTGGTCGCATCGCGCACCGTGGCGACGCGGGCCGCGGGGGCCGGCGGAGGTCGCCGCGGGCGCGAGATCGTCGGTCTCATCGGGTTCACCGTGCTGATCTTCGCCAGTCCCCTCTTCATCGGCCTCACCAGTGCACTCGAGGCGAGCGCCGATCTGGGCGGTCAGCTGCGGCGCATCGTGGCGGCGGTCTCGTGGACGCCGATCGGAGCGGTATGGGCCGTGCCCGGGGACATCGCGACGGACGCCTGGCTTCCCGCCATCCTCAAGCTCGCGATCGCCGCGGCCACCCTCGCCGTCCTGTGGCTCCTGTGGAACCGGAGTCTGTCGGCATCCGTGGTCGCCTCCCCCGCTCGATCCTCCGCGCGCCGTCGGACCGGGTCGCTGGGCTTGTTCGGCGTCGTGCCCTCCACCCCGGTCGGTGCGACGTGGGCGCGCTCGCTCACGTCGTGGACCCGCGACTTCCGGTACCTGCGCCAGCTCATCATCGTGCCGTTCGCGCCGATCCTCGTGGTCGTCTCCTCGCGGGGCGAGTTCGACGGACCGTTCTTCGCCGCCTCGGGCCTTCTCGCCGGCTTCTTCGCCGGAGTGCTCGCCTACGCCGACATCTCGTATGACGGAACGGCCTTCGCCACCGTGATGCAGACCGGCATCCGCGGCCGCGACGACCGCCTCGGGCGGATGCTGGGAGCCGCGAGCGTCAGCGTGCCCCTGGTGCTGATGATCGACATCGCCACCCTGGCCCTCGCGCAGCGGTGGGACCTGCTCCCCGCGGTCGTGGGTGGGTCGCTCGGACTCCTCCTCGTCGGGTACGGCGTCTGCGCCGTCACGTCGGCCATCCTCGTCATCCCCACCCCCGCACCAGGCGACTCGCCCTTCAAGCGCGTACCGGGCTCGACGTTCGTGATGACGCTGGCGTTCTTCCTCTGCTGGCTCGTCGCCACGGTCGGCGCACTGCCCGCCGTCATTCCCGCCCTCATCGCGGTGTTCGGCGGATCGTCAACCGCGGGGTGGATCGCCCTGGTCGTCGGTGTGGTCTGGGGCGCGGCGGTCTTCGCGCTTGGCGTCGTGGTCGGCGGACGTCTCTTCGACCGCGGAGCGCCCGCTCTGCTCGCCCAGCTCAAGACCTTCCAGGGGATGTGAGACGGGCCGCGCCGTCGCCCCCTCGCCAAGCTGGTCTGAGGCGCCCCTTACGCCGAACTGACTGACCCATCGGGCAGTGCATGGAGTCGGACATGGCCGCCCCAGAAGGCTGGGCCCGGGGCGGCTGAGTCGACGCGGCCGGCGGTGGAGTGCAACGCCGACCGGTCAGGCGGGCACCGCGGGGGTGTCGATCTCCGGTGAAGCGGTGATCTCGATGTGGAACGTGCGTGCGAAGAGGTCGAGGAGCGAAGCCTCACCGGCGAGCACGCGGATCACCCCGGACTCCACGGCGGCGGCGGGCGTGAGCGACCCCGCGATCACCTCACGGATGCCGGGGCCTGCAGCGAAGACGAGGTCGGGCTCGCCGTCGGGCAGGTCGCCGCCGACCGGTGGCAGGGCGGGCGCAAGAGGCACCACGTCGAGTCGTCCCTCCGCCACACGGACCCTCAGGGCTACGTCCGCGACGTGGACCTCGTAGTCCATCGGTGGAAGGCGCGCCGCGGCATCCGGTTGGAAGGCTGTTCGAAGCGCCATCGTGAGCGAGTCCGGCGTGATGACGTCGCCCTCGTCGGGCTCTCGCATCGCCGCGAAGCCCCACCGACCGAGGGCCAGCACGACGGGTTCGAGCGCGCGCCCGTAGGGGGTCAGCTCGTAGATCGGGCCGCGCCCCGTGAACGGGGCCCGACGAACGATCCCCGAGTCCTGCATCTCTTTGAGTCGCGCCGCGAGGATGTTGGTCGGAATCCGGGGCAGGCCTCGCTTCAGGTCTGTGTAGCGCCGAGCACCGACGAGGAGGTCGCGGACGATCAGGAGCGCCCAGCGTTCCCCGATCAGCTCGACGGCCGTCGTGACGCCGCAGTACTGCCCGTAGTTGCGGGCCGCCACTACGCCTGTGCTCGCTCCGACGGCGATGCCGACGGGCCCTCTGCCGCCGCGACCGGGTCCATGTAGAGGAAGCCGAGCGAGTTTCCGTCCGGGTCGTCGAGGTCACGGGAGTACATGAAGCCGTAGTCCTGCGCCTCGCGCGGCTCGGTGCCCCCGGCGGCGAGACCGAGCTCCAAGATCGCGTCGACGGCCTGCCGGGAATCGCGACTGAACGAGAGCGACACCTGCAGCGTCTCGCGGGGGTCGGCGATCGGCTTGTCGGTGAACGTCGCGAGGAACTCGCGGGTGAGCACCATGAAGTAAATGGTGTCACTCCACACGATGCACGCCGCATTGTCGTCGGTGAAGTTCGGATTGATGTCGCAGCCCAGCGCCGTGTAGAAAGCCTTGGCGCGTTCGAGGTCGGTCGTGGGGATGTTGACGAAGATGCTGGCGTCCATGGGGTGATGCTTGCAAAAGACAAGTTACTCGTCAAGAGCAACAATGAGCTGTCGCAGGCGGATCTGCCGGCAGAAGGTGGAACTCGCTCGTGACGGAGCCCGCCGCCGCGGGGATCCCTGTGACGGTGACGGTCGGGCGCTCACGCTCTCTCGCCAGCGTCAGCGGGCACTCCTGAGCAACGCGCACTTCGAGAAGGAGGGCCTGCTTATCCGGCACTCTCACCGTGCATCATCTGTTCCTGGCCCCAATCCGAGGTCAACCGAATGGATTGAGGTTGCATCGCACGTGAGGTCGACCAAATCTGGATCAGATACGTCTCAGCGGCGGCTGTTTCGTCAAACGATCTCTCGTCCTCCACACGGTTCTTGCCGGACACTCGAACCGTGTGAAGACCCGCGTTCGGCAGATGAAGCTCGAGAGCTTGTCCGAGCCCACCAATCGATGCGGCATACAAACGATTCGTTGAGAGAACGAGCGTTGCCAAGGAAACATCATCCCAGTCGTCTGCGGAGACGGCCGCTGGATCCTCAAGGTGCTCCAGGATGATGCGAACGTAACCTGTGTGGGCGGCGGTGTCCACGAGGTAACCGCTCCCGTTCCCGCCCAGTGTGAGCATGCCAGCCTGCAGGGAGGCTCGCTCATCGTATTCCCAGTCCTCGTCACCGATCCAGAACGAGTGGAAACAACTACCGAGAATCCCAGACACGTTCACCTGTTTCTCCTCACTGAGTCCGGACATCGAACTGGTCGCCAGAATATGCATCGACGGACGCGCTGCGACTCACCTTCCATCCAGCCTTCTCCACATGCATCCTCATCGCGCGCGGTGGAGGCATCGAAGGGCAGCTCGCGGAACCGTTCGCCACGATCATCACGATAGCGAAAACCCACAACGGCGCCTCTCCCGGAGGAGAGACGCCGCATACAGATGGCTTTTAGAAGGTCACTTGTTCTACAGAGACCGATGTGGTGGCCCCAAGCGAAGCGCTCGCGAGTAATTCGCAACCCCTATTGGCCCTGCGAGACGCACTTCGTCGAGGTGTGATTGCTCGCACGCTGCAGCAGCCAGCTCGGCCGACTGCGCCGGGAACGACGCGCATGAAGCAAGTCACTCCCCTAGTTCGAGACCAACTCGTTGCCGACTACCGCGCTGGGCTCGGCATCTATGAGCTGGCACGAAAGCATGGGTTGCACCGCTACACCGTCTCCCAGCACCTGACTGCAGCTGGTGTCGTGATGAGACGGACCATCACGGATGACGAGAAGACGAAAGCGCATGAGCTGTACCTAGCCGGCGCGACGTATGCTGCGATCGCCAGGCAACTGAAACGTGATCCGACGACAGTCAAGAAGATGATCCAGACCCATGATCACCATCTTTCCCTTCGCGTATGAGTTGGGACAGCTCAGAGAAGGCGCGGGCCAACTTGTCGTAGTCCGGCTCAGGGCGCGCGATTGGCGCGACACGGATGACGTAGCCAGTCTTGCGTCTTGAAGATTGCGGCACGATACCAACGGAGACCTGACCCATGACCCGAGCTCGGACGGCTACTCGATGGACGCCACTCCAATCCGAAGGACCGTCAGCGTTCACTTGCGTTTCAGGTACGAGCATGGTGCTACGAGATCGGGAAGGTGTCCCCCAAAATGATCCTCCACAGCCTTTTAGCCTCGGCGTGATCGCCGCGACCTTCGGCTTCGTTAGCCTTCTTCGCGCGATCCGCAGCCGTGTTGAGCGCCTGAATGAGATTCTGGCGACTCATCCAAGAGAGATAGGTGCTGAGGTCGCCGCCCTGGCCACCCGGGTCACTTACGTTCAAGTAGCGTGGTGCCCACTCAAAAAACTTCTGCAAAGCGTCTCGGTAGTTACTCCCGAGGGAGCTGAAGGTCGTGGCCGCAACCGTCTCGAGGTGAAAGGAACGGAAGTGCTTGGAATGGGCACGGTTCCAGGTTTTGATGAGACGAACCACAGGGCCGAGATGGTAACCGAGCGCCTTGTTCTTCTCAGAAAACCAGGCGTTCGCGACTGTCGGCGCCGTGAGCAACCAGCCGCCCGTACCATTCGGAAGATGATAGACATCATTGCCACGATAGAAAACCGGCGCGACGTCGACGTGCCCACCGGTCTTGTAGAATACACGTACAGCTTGTCCCCGAGTGCCCACCTGTTGGATCTTTGTGCCCGCATAAGCTTCGCGAATTCGATAGATGAAGCTCTTCGAGTCATAGGCATACTTGCTCCAAGCGCCGTTCTTGTTCGAGAACACTGCGAGAACGTCGATGTCGTCAAGGGGACGAATGATGGTGCCCTTCGAAGCAGACCCCATAAGAATACCCTCAAAATAGGGCATATCTGATGTGGAGGGGAATGCTTTTCCCATGTCTTCGTCGACGGACGCTTTGCGGTTTGGTATGAAAGTTGACTTCTGGTTGTCGGTCGCAGTGATGTCCTCGAGGAACTTACTGAACGCTTGGGTGGTTGTGAGCGTCACTTCTTCTTGCTCCTCAGTCGGGCGGCGGCGGCATGCATTGCGGTCTCGTTCGTATTGCGCCTGAGCTTATAAAGCCAGTCTGGAACTTGGGGGGTCGTGCGGCGCAGGTCGTACATCTGAACCTGCCAGGCGATCAACTCTTGCCCTGAGATCGGTTGGTCATCTTCGATACGGCTCTGGATAGTCTTCGCGAGATCTCCGCGGTCCTGCGCCGCGCGCCAGGTGCTCCGCAAGTACTCGGCAACATCGAGCACGGCAGGAAGAACAGGGAACATTACACCGAGCAGGATGAGTCCGAAAGCGAGACCGCTCAGTGCGCTCCAAACGATGAGGCCAGTGAGCCAGATTGCCGTAACAGCTGCCCACACGCGCACTGCGCTTCGGATGAGACTGTCTGTGTAGGACGCGTTGGCTCGTTGGGCGATTGCGACGGTTTCTGCAGCAGGGTGCGATGGGTCGACGTCATACCAGTTGATCAGCTCCTCTCGAATCGCCGCCTCGCGCAGGCTGACGTCGCTACGAACGAGTAGCTCGATTTCTTCGAGCGTTGGCAACGAGGTGCGCTCGATTGTCTTCGGCATGTCGAAGATGTAGAGATCGAGTTCCTCTTGAATCGCCGCAGCACGCGTCATCGTGCGCGCCTCGGCTGATGCGAGCCACGTTCGCCCGACGAAGAGCCACAGCCCTGTCACTGCACCAACAGCTACCGCCAACAAAGGCAAAAGTATAGAGATGAACGGCGCAGCGACGCCGAGAACAATTAAGCCAATCCATCGCACGCCCTGCCAACGCTTCGCCTTCGTATAGAGGCGACGCTGCGCGAGCAGTAATCGTAGTGCCTCATCATCATTCTGTCGCTTGGCGATGGAAGCGCTTGTCGGTGGGGTGTACTCATTTAGGTCTGCCATGTGTACCTACCGGTCGAAGAGCAGCTTCAACTGCTCGATTGCGTTGTCGTCATCATTAGCCAGGTAGTAGTCCTTCGCTTTCCGGGCACGGGACACGGCCGCACCCAGTTTCGACAGGGCGTCCTGCTTCTTGGAATCCGAGGAGCAGGAACCAAAGCGAGATCCGAGCCCGGTTGGGTCGTTCATTGCCGCAAGCTGCACAGTCTGTAGGTGACTCAATATGTAGTACAGATCTAGGATTGGGAAGTATGCGTCGTCGTCGCTGAGATACTTCGCGGCTCGCATCTCCAAGTAGCACGACGACACAGGGACGCCCCGCTTGTACTTCCAGATCTTGAGGTGACGAGCAAGCATCTTCGCGCCACCGTTGTGCTTGGTGTTTACCTCGTTGACGTACTTGTTGTGATCTTCGGGATAACTCTTCATCCATCCGCCGGCCGGGTTAGCAATCATGTAGCCACCGCCAGTCGCGATGTAGCCCGGCACCACCTCGACGACACCATCGGAAAATTGACAGACGACTGCCGGCTGACGGATAGTGATCGTCGTCGAGGTGAAGCGCGCTTGAAGCGCCTCCTTAACCTTCGTGAGCATCGTCCACGGCGACTCAGGTGGATGCCCTTAAGCGATACGAGATAGTCCGCATCGCTGTACAGCCAGACGCCGGTTCCATGGCGCAATGAGCCGATCTCGAACATTCGATAGACACCGAGGACCGCGTCGAGTCGACTCTCGATCGCATTCTTGTGGCTCCTCGCACCGTCGAACTGCGTCGCCGACGGAGTGAAATAGCTGGTCAGTTATGCCAGCCAGGAGCTTGCGGTCGTCATGCCTATCGTCCTCTCCGTGAGACGTGGACACTCAGAATAGTCGCCAGGTGCTGGCGCTCCGCGATCCCACAGCGTGATCGACCGACGTTATCCATGTCGCCTAGTATACCACCCAAATCGAACATTTATTCGATCTTCACGGCAGTGTCGTTGCGAGTCCTGGTGCGGAAGATGCGCAACAGCCCGAAGCGACACCATCATCTGGCGCAAGCCATCCAGCGCAACTTCCCGCAGATTGGGGCAGAACAGGGCACCTCGGTGCCCAGATCACGATGACTATTTGGCAACTACCGAACGGCGATTCCCGGTTCCAGTCATTTGGCCGGAGCGGCATAGTCAGCGGGGCCGAAGTCATGGCCGCGGAACGTTGCCGCGCGCTCCAGCCATCTCAATAGCTCGGCCTCGGTCTCCGCCTCAGTTTCAGTCAGGATGTGGGCTCGAAACACATCGCCCAACGAAGAGTCCTGAAGGTCGAGCGTGGCGGACACTTCATGAGCCAGCATCATCGCGACCCTCGACAGCGCATTGGCGCGAGCAGTTAGCTCCGCAGTCTCCTGCGGCGCGTCTAGTTGTATGAGAGTCAGGAGGGCTCGCGACCCGGCGTGACGCGAACGCTCCATCATGTGTGCAAACTCTCCGAGCGACCGACCAAAGGGGGCGAGCCTCCCCAACCCGGCGGCGTCCAACCATCGATGGGGCGTCGTGGCCCTTCCCCGAGCAAAGAGTTTGACGGCCCGTGTCGGCTTCATCCGGAACGTTCGTGCACGCGCCACGCATTCGAGCACCGCACGAACGCAGGTCAACGACTCATCGACATCTTGTAGCCACAGTATCCACGCCGACTCCATGGCGGCTGCGGCGGTGCGTAAGGAAGCAGAATGTCCATCGTGCTCGAGCTGATCCGCGAGGAGGTCCGCCATTTCCGTGACCGCTTGGAACCATATGAGTCGGGTCTCGAGGACCTCGGGAGCGAAGTCGTCGCGTAAAAGCTGAGCCTCATCGTCGAACGCCAACTGAGCTTGTTCGACGGCTCGCACCCAACGTTCTTCAATAGGCATCCAGGATTGGTGCGGCGCCAAGCGGAATTTTTTGCCCAGACCTCTTCTGACGAGAGTGCGATACGTCTCGCCCCACGAAAGAAGGGTCTTTGCACCCGCGGAGCTCACGAAGTCGTGGCTCAAAGGCTCGTGGAAAATAGAGAGGAATGCCTCGGGGTCGAGATCGGGTGGCGGCGGCACGATCGGAAAGACCGTGTTCGCGGCTAGAAGTATTGCTGGAGCTATACAGGGGTCAATCTCTTCGGCTTGAGCCACGAGGCTAGTGGATGCTCGAATTTGGAGCAGAGGGGCCTCGCAAACTTCAGCAAGGTAGGCATGGAGCACCTCCCGGTGGTTCTGGGCCAGCGTGAGTTGCAAACTGATTTGCTCACCTTGGATGTTCGCTACCCGTCCATGGAGAAGCTCCGAAAGCGCCGCCCAATCTTCCCCAGTTGATCGGCCTTCGAGCCTCGCCTCGTACTGGGACCAGACCCGGTCGATGAAATCTTGATCGTCCTCACCCGCATCTTGGCTCAGGTCCCAAGAGAAGGCGACGTTGTACGTCCATCGTTCCAGGAATTGGCGAGTTAGCGCGACAGCAGCGGTGCTGTGCCCAAACCGCATGCACCAGGCGATACGGGCGTAACTGTCCAGCCCCTCACGTAGTTGCCACGCCCAGAGCTCGTTTTCGCGGTCCCCGACCTCGAAAATACGCCACGGTGTGCTGAGCTGCTCAAGAACATGATCGGCAGCAGCAACCGCATAGCTGGCCTGCCACACCCGTGTGGGCATGAAATGTGCGCTGGTCGACTGGATACTCCGTCGCGCGAGTGATCGCGTGTGAAGCGCCGGCAGGATCAGATCGTCAGCTACCGCGGTAATCCTTGAGACGTCGGTGAGGTCGGTCGGCACTGGGAAGCCGAACCGTTCGAAATCCGGGCCGTGGGTTTTGGCGTCCGCGAACTCCTCGTGACGAGCACCGGTTTGTCGACGCCGTTGCCTAGCCCGCTTCCCCGAGACCATCCTGCCATATTACGTGTCAACCAATGTCGCAGGCTGGCATGTCAATGAATACACCTCCATGCGGACCACCGCCGTAAGTCTTCGTGCGAGTTTGGAGTGGTGCGGATCGGGTGCTGGCACTGGACGGTGTCAGGCTTCGCCCGTGGCCCAGGTTAGCTTTCACCGGTAGTTGATCGTGGCGAACTCAAGTTGGTCATGGGAGTTCAAGTACATTGATTCTCCTCGCCGGCTGCGGCGAGTGATACGGGGTGGCACATCCAGATATATTGCGGCCTCACCGACCTCATCGAATGTCCCCGGTTCGAGTCCCAATTTCGGAGGCTACTCGTACTCTGTGGATAACGGGTCCGCAGCGGTTCGCCGTAGACCGGTGTTTCGTCATCTTGGAGGTGTCAGAGTGTTTCGTGTCCAGTGTCTAATGTGTCACAGGCTCGCGTCCGCAACCGCAACGGGCGTCATCTGTGCGCATGATGGTCCGTCTGGCACCCGTTGTGGCGGTACCGGGTATCGAACCGACGAATCGCAGCCCGAATCATCGTCCAGGGTGTCTTCGATGCCGGGTGTCGCGCTGGATGACACTCGGCGCCGAACAACTTCCGCGCCCAGCGAGAGGGCGCTTGAGGCGGATGCCACTCGGCGTGAGGTACTTCGGGCTGACGCCCGCGCCCGGCTCCGAGATGACCTGTCAACCAGATACAAGCTGCCGTCAGAGGCGTGGGAGCAGTCTGGACCGAGCGTGCGTGCAGTGGGGGGCGGCCTGCCGGGCCTGGGTAGGCGCTCGTGAGCCTGCCAGGCACAGACCCGTGGCGCAGAGAACCCGTTTTTCAGGACTGGAAGAAGCGGCTTGCATCATTGCCCGACTCACGAGTCGAAGTCCGCGCCGCTTTGCCTAATGTTGAAGACGGGAAACGGATGTGCTGGATACAGGCAACGTGCGAGTCGCTGTTCATCCACAATGTTGGGTTCAACGTCTCCAAGGTCGAGAAGCAGATCGTGCTTATGGCGGACATCTCGGGTGATCCAATCGGCTTCTGTGTTGCGCTCGCTGGTCGTACGGAGATTGCGCCTGTGTTTGTTCAGCTGGTGGCGGTAGTTCCGCAGGCTCGACAACGTGGTGCCGGTCTCGCGCTCGTGCGCGCCGTGGCGCGTGCTGAGCCGCATCGGGACATCGTGTTGGCGATCCAAGATGAGAACACTGCATCAAGGGCACTGAGTCAGCGTGTCGCAGTGTCTCTGAATTCGAAGATTCGGCGGGTACCGATTCGGAGCTACCGTCGGAGCGAGCTGGGCATTGCCGAAGGAGAGGTACACCGCGCTTGGCTTATCACCCGCTCTGAGAGCGCACCCCCTCTGGATGCAGATGGGGGTTGAACCATCAGGCTGGATTCTCGGGTTCTACATGAAGGATCGAACACATGGGTATTGAGTCGTTCCGGCGATCGGGAACTCAAAGGAGCAGCGAGCCTGAATTTGAGTGGTTCGGAGACCAGCTCGAGCCGACGCTGCTTCTTCGTCAGCGACTGAGCTATCGCCTTGAGATGATTGCTTCCCTGCGGAGGCACCTTGGGGAGGGAGTCCCCAGCCTCGCCGCAGTCAACTCGGACCTACGCGCGGATGACGATGCCCTGAATCCGTTCCATGTGTCCCACCTCGTGGGGCATTCCATTGGGATGGCACTCGACGCGCTTGGCGCTCTTGAACTGGTACTGCGGGACCCGTCAGGGAGCCTTCGCCTCCCTCTGTTTGGGGTGTACCCGGTTGCCCGGCAGGCGCTCGAGGCGTCGGCGGTCGGCCTGTGGGTTATCGGTCCGGCGAATCCCGCCGTGCGGCGCACCCGAGCCCTCCGGGTGCAGGTCCAGGAGGCCCGCGAGGAGGCGAGCCTGATCGCCGAGTTCTTGAAGGATCGCCCGAAGGATAGGCCAGAGCAACGCAAGTACAAGGCCCGACAGCGGCAGGCACACGCGACCAGGAATGAACGGATTGACCGCCTGCTTCATGTGGCGAAGGAGTCCCATCTCAACGTCAAGGAAGTGACCAGCGGCGTTCAGAGGATGCGCGCTGTCCTCGACGAGGTTGACGAGCTGCACCCGACGCCCGAGGCATCACTTCGAGCCGTCTGGCAGTACTTATCTGGGCTGGCCCACCCGTCTCAGCTGCGGGCAATCCAAGCATCTGACCTCGAGTTGTCCGAGACGTCGGAACCAGGCATCTCCCATGCGCGGATGACGGCCAAGGAGGAGATGGTCCTCCTATCGCTCGACGTCGCGCTGACTCTGATTGGCAACCTGCTCGATGTCTCTGCAGCGCGGGCGCTCAATCCCTCGATCAGGTGGCCCCGTGCCGACCTTGGCCTACCGCCCGGGTGGCGAGTGAAGGAGTAGCAGACGTCGCGGCGTCACTAAAGAGCAACTCGCCGATCCATTCGACGAACCAGATCGACATGCTCAAGAGGCCGACTCGTTCGTGCGTGCGACCGGGAACCGGCATGGTTCTCGTGGAATCGCAGAGCACGAACGAGGTCTCGCTCTCAGGAGCAACGGAGTTGGGTCGGGGCGGCCGGCGAGCTGCGTCCGTGAACGGACGTGCTCGAGCCGGCCGCCGGGTGGGAGGCGCGTACCTCAGGTGGTCGAGGCCTTCGCGCGCGAGGTCTTCGGTTCGGGGCGAGAGTCAAAGATGGCGGCGATGGCGTCGCGTTTGCCCGCTGCCTCGCGTTCGATCTCGTCGCGGACGTCTTGTGCGCGGCGTTGGATGGTTGGGTCGGCTTTGGTTTTGTCGATCCAGGCTTCGACGGCGAGGCGGACTTCGTCGGTGACGGTCCGGTCGTTGAGCTGAGCGATGATGTCCAGCTGGGTGCGGGTGGACTCGTTGAGTCTGACCGCGAGGGGTTTGATCGGGCCGTAGCCGAGTCCGTTGGCGGACGCAGGCGAGGCGGGCGGGGTGGTGGTGTTGGACTCGCTCATGGGCGGGTCACCTCCTTGACGGGTGCGGCCGAGAACTCGAATGTTCTCTGCGAGACCGCGGGCCAGCAACGAGGGCACGGGCGGGTGCCAGAACTGAACTGCATCACCCGCTGTAGCCAGTGAACGACGAAACGTGCGCCGAGCCAACCGTCCGATCGGTCGACTGAAGTCACCGAGGGGTGGCACCTGGGTTGATCGCACGCATCAGCAGCGTCAAGAATCACGGAGCCAGAACGCTAGACGTCTGAGCAATTCTCGTGCAGGGTTGTTGTCATGCCGATCATTGTTGTGCTCTGGATCGCCGTATTGGTCGCAACTCTCTTCGACGCCGTGGTAGTTCAAAATCGCCAGGACGTCTATGTTCCCGAGTTCTTTTGGGTTTTCGTTCTCATGCAACTGCCATTTTTGGGCTCGATGCTCGTATTCCACATCCGAGGTGACGCCCAGCGACGTCACGAGCGAGAGCAAGTGGCACACGCAATTGCCAGGAGAGATCCGTCTTGAAAAGACTTGCCGCTTCTTCGAAGCCCCATCAACGGTGGGTTATGTCCATTCGACACGCGCGCGCGAGTGCTGGACAGTCATGCACACCTTTTCAATACTCTCTCCGTCGCCATCGGTAAACACCGATCAACACAACTGTCGCTAGAATTGCCATCAGGATTATGGGGGAGACTGACTCGTCGGCCGCAAGGAACCCTGCGGTGGAAACAATTAGAAGACCATCCACCGCCCACGCGACACGGATGATTGCCATCGGATCGCCGAACGGGGTTGGTACCGCGGCAAGATAAGACAGCGGCAGCGGTCCCTTGAGCGCCCCGTTGATCCGCAATACTAGGGCAATGAAGCCGGTGAGATAAACCGAGGCAATGTCAGAGATCGTAAGGGCGACCAAAAGAGGGAATGCAGTTACGACTCCTATAGTGAGCAGGCATAGTGCCATCACGAGAGGCATCGTGACGTGAGCAAGCAGCAACTTGACGTCGTGAATGCCGTAAAGACTGCGTTCAGACACGGTCGCGCAGGCGTGACGGACCCCGTCGGTGAAGGGTCCGAGAGCGGCATAGAGGACAACACCACCAACTCCACCTGATAGGGACGCGAGACCACCACCCGTTGTGACCGCAACCGCCAGAAGGATCCCGCCCACGATTGCGAACAGCGCCCCCGCTAGGACGCGCCCCGGCGTTCGCATCGCGCCTACTAGATCCACTACGAAGAACCTGAGCGGTGTCGACCGGCTCCTCAATACTGCTCGACGATGCCGGCCTCTCGTCGGCTTTGCTTGATACAGTGCTGACACTTCGGCCAGCTGTAAGGCGGCGGCATTACTTATAGTTGCGTCTCTACGAAAACACTGTTCGAGCACGCCTTCGACGGTCAACAGCGTCAGCAGGCGCGGCACGGCTAGAAGAAGTGCGGCCGACACGACCGCGAGAGCCAGTAGAGGCGCCGGACCTCCCTCGCCAAGAGCGACATAGCCCACCCAAGCCGATGGCAGCGCAGACGAGAACGCTGGCGCTACCAGAGAAAGCGCATACTCCGCGACGAGACCAGCGCTCGCGCCGATGGCGACTCGCGTGGACCACTGCCCGGCTAACCACAAGACCGCGGCCACCATGCCGGAGAACAAACCGGCAACCACAAATAGCGATGCACGTAGCGGCGACCATGCTCCAGAGAAAATGAGAGCCGCCCCGCACGCACCAGCCGCGACGACGAACGCAGCGCCAACGAGGGCAAATGCTATTGAAAGAGGACGCCTGAACACCTTGGTGCGGGGTAATTCACTGCCAGCGGTGGCAAACGCCAAAAAGGGTGGATGTACAGCAGGACCTAGGTACACCCCGGCCACGGCCATCGATGCCCAGATGAAGGTGATGAGCCCTGTGATCGTGACTGCGCCTTGGCCGGAAGCAATGTACGTGCTCACAGAGTCCTGACTGAGGCCCAACCAAATGGCGCGCACGATCGGGACTACGACGACTGCGGCGACCAGCACGGCCGCATACACGAGGTACGCCGCTGCGGAGGGGCTGTGGTGTCGTCGCCCACGCCAAATCTGCCATACGCGCTGCAATCGGACGTTCATCCTGTGGCCCGCAACCATACGACCGAGTCTGCCAACTCGCTTGATAGGACGTCACTGTGAGTTGCGATGATGATGGCAGTGCCCGCGTCCCGTACTTGCCGAAGCGCGTCGATCACATAGCCCAGCCGTTGCGGGTCGAGTCGCTGTTCGGGTTCGTCCAAGAGCAGTACCTCTGATGGCCGCACGAGTATGAGGGCGAGACCGAACAGTTGCATCTGTCCAGACGACAACTCATGCGGAAACCGCTTGTCCAGATCACGTAGTCGCAGCAATTCGAGTATTCCGTCGGCGGCGTCGGACACCTCCTCGGCGTCGTCGTACCAGGTGGAAGCGACGAGCTCGACGTGATCCCGCACAGTAAGATCGGGCGCCATCGGCGGCAATCCGATCATCGATGCCGTGCACCGCCTCGATTTTGCATCTCGCAGGCGAGGGTCACGTCCGGCCACTAGAGCGCTCCCCTCAGTTGGCGCGTACGAGCCGTCGAGGACGCGCAGAAGTGTCGACTTGCCGGAACCGTTGTGCCCCCTGATCGCCGTCACCTGCCCTGCGGTCGCTCCAAGATTGGTTCGCGGAAGCAGTTGGATGTCATTGACCACCACGTTGACGTTCGTCATCTCGATCATCAGGCGGGACGTTTTCATGGTGCGTCTTTCTCCAAGTTTGCCTGAATGTCAAGGCCCGGCCGGTGGTTCGTCGAGGAAAGCGTTCAGGATGTCCAAAGCACCGGGCAGATTGAAGCCACTACTCGCAATGGTTCGATCGTCAGCACGCACACCCTCGATCTCCGGAACGAAGAATACGTTGGGACGGAGGGCAAGAATATTCCGCCAGTGACTGATAATCTCATTTTCCGCCGGCGACACCTGAGCTATGACAATAGGAATTTTAGTTATTTGCATCATCATCAACGCTGGCGTGTCCGACCGTCCTTGCGAGAGACGCATCACCGTGTCGAGAGTGGCGGGAAATATGACGATGCCTTCAGAAAGACCCGTGCGACCCGCACGCCAAGCCGTACTCAGGCTCGGGTAATCCCATGCGTCTAACCAGACCTCCCCGTTGGCGAGGTGCTTGAGTGCTTCGACGGAGACGAACCGTTGCGCATTCTCGGATACAGAAACATTGACTATCACGCTCGGACTTGTGTAACGCAACCAATGGATCCACCACGGCACGAGGGAGGCGCTGATGGACCCCGACACGTGTACGTGTAGTTCCGATCCGCGGTATGAGGGCAGAACCTGCTGTGTCAAGATCTGCTCAGTTCCAGAGCCGGGCGGATAGGAATCCACTCAGAGACGAGAACAGGCAGCATCCGCTGATCAGGCGGCGCGGCCGGGTAATAATTCATGAGAAGAAACTGGAACAGATTAGCCTCTTTGTCCCGGATCAGGCCTCTCGTTGCGTCTGCCACCAACCGGTAAGGCAAGCTGGTCACGATCCAATCCATCGCGCTGTGATTGACCTGCATAACCGACAATTGCTGCATGGCATCGAAAAGAGCTTTTGGCCCCCTGCTCCGCGGGTTCAGTAGGACATTCAGGATCCCGTGTTCAGTCGCGGGCGTGACGTCGATCCAATCCCCTGGTTCCTCAGCATCCTTGCTACTACTCGTTCGGACTAGCAAGTGGACGTTGTGCACTCCGGGATTGGGGGCGAAGAACCGCCATCCAGGGATGGTCCAACCCCCGACGTAGCGGCGCAGATCGAGATTGTACGAGTCGGGCGTGTTCTGCAACGACGTCGCCACGAGATGGGCGGTGAGCGCAATTGAGACGAGTCCGGTCAAGCCACGAACAATTTTCGACTGCATGTCAGACCACTTCCCGGATGATGTCCGCAACACGTTGCGCGTACGCACGGTAACCCAAGATGGAGCGGTGCGAGGAATTTTCGATCAAGGTGAATGGCGCATCCAGACTGCTCGCAAGACTAATCTCTTGCTTCTCGTATTCTTTGGAGGCGATGACCCTACGGCGACCAACCGATTTGAGGGCTTGAATTGCGTCGGCGGTAGGTATCGCGAAGTAATCACCCGTCGCCCGCAGAATGTTACCCGGCGAGAAACTGAACTGAATAACCCCCATCTGATCGTCTGGAGCGTAGGCGGATTGACGCGAAATAGCGTTCGGTACGAAATTGTAGACACCGCTCAGCGCAACAAACATGGACCCGAGTTGGGCCTGCAAGAACGCTCCCCGACGCCGACGATCGGCACGGTCCTGCGCTAGTACTTCAGGATCCGTGCCGTCCACGATGACAATTGTTTCGATTCGCCGGCCGCCTAGATCGCTCGCACAATATGTCGCTGCGACAAGGGAACCTATCGAGTGCGAGACCGAGATGAGTTTGCCCGTCGAGTCGACCCGCGCCAGGAGTTCAGAAACGAGCTCACCTGGAGACTTTTTCGATGTCGTGAGACCGTATCCGGAGCGATGGTAAGAAAGCACATGATGCTGCTCTGACAGCATCTCAGCAAGCCAAGAGAATGACGCCAGAGGGCTACCAAGACCCGCCTCGAGGATTATGATCGGAGCTTCGCCGGCGGCAATAGAAGAACCTGTCGGACTCCGAAGATCGTATTCAACGAGTCCGTCGCCGACGTCAAGAACCTTTGTACCCTTCAGGCCTCGCCTGCGCACGATATCAAGTTCACGCTGCGAGGCTGCGTAAGCGACGCTGACGCTGACCGCCACGCCAGCCGTTGTGAGAACGCTGCGTTCCAACTTCCCAAGCGAGTGGTGACCGCGACGACGCTGGTCGACGACATACTGTACCGCGCCATGGGAGCCTGCAAAGCCCCATACGAACCGCGGGAGCTCCATGACAGTGGCCACACCAACGTGAAAACCTTTGACTGCTATCAATGCTATGTGCGCCCACCGACTTGGTAGAGAGTAGACGATTGGGAATCCGACCTCCCATAACGGCGTAACCCACGTGAGTAAGCGCACCACCCGCGGGAATCGACGCAGCACGCTCGCCGCCGGGCCGCGACCGTATGCTTCGGTCTGAAGGATCTCTCCGATCGCGTCGCCCTGAACCCAGCTCGACCCGAAGAGCTTCGAGATCCCCGAGACGAAGTAGCTGAGTCCGGCCTGTATGTTCAGTGCCCGGAGGAACAAATCATCCGAAAGTTCCCGATCGGGAACGAGCGCAGACAGGGTCCTATACTGCGTGATGATACCCGTCATTTGGTCAGCCCCATCGCGACCGTAGGGCGTACGAAATTCATTGACACGGTTGGCAAGGGCGATGACAGCCGCGGCAACAATTTGCGTGCGCCGCCTCCCCCGACTCATCAGCAGAGTGCCCGACGCAACCAATGTGGCCGTTGCAAGAATTCGCGGCGTGTGCGGTGAATCAATGAGTACGCGGACTTTCCCGGCCACACCTTCCGCGGGTCGACCGATAGACGACACTCCCCGCAAGAGACCGTCATCCTCGTACAGCTTCTTAATAGCGAGGGCCTCAATGGATGCAAGAATTTGCCCGATTGCGATAGGTAGAAACGTCTGATCTATCGCCGTTTGTCTCGCCTGCGCCACGGAGGGCGCGGGCTGCGCCCTCAGCTTCCGCCTTCGTAAGATTCCCACTTAGCCCCCCCTATCATGACTTCTGCCGAAGACCCCAAGGTCGGGGTCTCCGGCAGAAGTTGCTACTCAAATTCAGCAGACCAGGCAGATGGTGCTTCCCTGGACGACGAACTGGGCGGCAGTGACGAACGCGGGCGTCGTCATTGCGGGGTTCGTCGCATCACCCTGTGCACCCGGCATTGCGCATCGCATTTCCTGGTTTGCGAATGCCTGAACGTCAAGAATTTCAGCCTGCATAGCAATCTCCTTTATCTTTAGGGCATTGCACAAGCGCGTGCCCCCCACCAAGCAACGTACATTGGCTCGGGCGATTTGGGAAGCCGGGAGGGTGGACGACTGGTTGCGATCACGTTTCGACACCGTTACGCGGTCAGCTTCGCCCTAGTCGATGCTTGGGTCCCCCAATGACCAGGACTGCACCTCGAACCGTTCCGATTGCGGTCCGAACCGGACGGACGAGACAGAAGCGGATCTGAAAAGAATGTTCGACTCGCGGAGGTTGCGACGGCCTGCCACACCACACTTATCGCGAGAGAGTTTCAGTTGGTCGGCGGCCGCATCGCGCAGGTGGGCGTACCTCCGGGGAGTCGATCCCGGTGGCGTGCGACAAGGGAGTATCCGGCGCCGAAGATCCACGAAAACGGTGGGGCGACGACCAAACTTCCCAGGAGCTTCCATCCCATCTGAGGCTGCATGCGTAGCAGCGCAGCAAACGCAGCGTGTCCCCGATGGAGCTGCCCCTTCGCTACGAGCCAAGCCTCACTCATCACATCACCTTCGGTCAGACCTAGCCGATCGAGATTCAGCCACTGCCAGGGCTCTGCGTGAAACCCGCCGAAGGAGTTACTAAGTCGTTGTACCCATGTCGCGCAGAACGCACAGTCGCCGTCGTACACAAGGAGTGGGAGCTGCGGGTTCATGTGGGTGATCATAGACGCGCTATCTCTGACACGCTTGAGACCGCCTCCTCACACGCGCTCGCGCAGACGACGTGATGCAAGCGGCCACGAGACGATTTCGTGGTGAGGCGCGGAACGAAAGCGAGGGAGCCTGGCCCTGCAGTGCACCTGTCATGCACCTGTGGCCGCATGCTCCTGATAATCGTGGGCCGGGTTGCGAAGAGTCCCGACGTCTAGGACTCAGACTTTCGACACTATTCAGGGCGTGGCGGCGAGGTACGCGTCGACAATCATCGACGGTACTCGGCCGCGGTCACTGACGGTGTGCCCATTGGCCCGTGCCCACTCGCGCACTGCGCCAAGGTCGAGGTCGCTCTTCTGGCGGGGAGTCTGACCGACCCGAGTCGCTGCGCCGCTCTTCACGGAGCGGGCGGCGTCGACATACGGCGTGAGCGCCTTGTAGAACTTGTCGGCGTTCGTGGCAGAGAGGTCAATCTCGTAGGCGCGTCCTTCGACGGAGAAGGTGATCCGCTTTCCTTCGCCCTGCTCGAGTACGGTGCCGTCGAGGTCATCGGTGATCTGTGCGATGTGCTTGGTTGCCATGATGAGCAAAACCTTACACCCGAATGTAACGATTTCCCGATACTTCGAAGCAAAGCGTCGAATGCTTATGGTGTCGATGGTGGAGCTGTCTGGACATTGAGAGTTTCGAGGCTCGGATCGGCGCCCGGGTGTCGAGTGAGAATGCGCGTGTCGCCTCCGAACGTTCCCCCGTCGACTGTTGTGATCGTCCAGTCCGGCGTCGCGTATTCGGGAATCCGGTAGACCTCGCCGCCGCCGGAGATGCCGGGAGCGCGGGCGCCGGTTGCGGCAAGAACAACGTCTTTGCCAGCGCTCGTCTCGACCCAGATAAGCCCATTCCACATCGCGAGGATGTCCTGGACGCCCGCGGCTCCTGTCTTCTGAGCATCGAGGGAGAAAACACCAGCGCCCTCCGCGCTGCGAACGAGAAGACCCGGCTTGTCGGCTGGGCTTGAGTCTGAGGCGAACCAGAGAAATGCCGACTCGCCGGTAATGCGATCCACGCCGTAGTTCGTAAACCCGTCAGGGATCGACATGATCGCGCCGGTCGCACCGTCGATGAACTCGACGGGATCAGGGCCACTCCAGGCGGCCGGCGAGGTATAACCAGTCAGAAACGGCGCGACGCCGTGCGCGTAGACGCTCGACATCTGCTCCGATCGCCACTGCGCATTCCCTGTGGCTGGGTCAAAGGCCGCGAGCGCGTCCTGCCAGTCGAGGGCTACCCAGCCGTTTGCGAGCGGGGCGCCGGTTCGCTCTGGTTCTTCCGGTCCGACCGTGCGCCACTTCTCCGTGGTGGAGGCGACGTCGTATCCGAGGACTGCGTAGGTGTCGTCGGCGAGTTCGGTCGTGAAGACGGCGGTGCCGTTCATTACGGTGAGGTAGCGGCTGGGCTTGGCGCCGCCGAGGTCACCGGGTTCGTACGGTGTGCCGGTGATATCGCTGGGGAGGTCGGTGCGGGAGAGTTCGGTGCCCGTGTCGTCGTAGACACGCATCTGGATCCTGTCGGCGGTGGCGTTGAGCCCCGACGCTTCCGTGGTGATGTAGACGAGGGCGACGGCAAGCGGCTCGGCGTCCTGCTCCTGTTCGACCGCCCAGCTCACACCCTCGACCGCTTCATCTGGCTCGACGTCGAGCGCGAGGGTGACAGGGTTCTGCTGGGCCAGGGAGTACAGGGTAGCCATGCCGCGGGTGTCTCCCCGGACGAGCACGATCTGCGCGCCGAACGCTTCCACGACGTCACTATTGAGGACGACATCTGTGAAAGCGATTACCGGTTCCGCTGTGGGCTGCGGGGCCGTGGTCGACGGATCTGCGGCGGCCGGTGGGGCGGGTTGGGCTGGCTCGCCGCTGCTGCTGCTGCAGGAGGGGAGGCTGAGGGCGGCGGCGAGCGCGAGCGCGAGGGCTGTGATAGTCAGAGGCCGTGCGGGTTGCATAGAAGGCTCCGGTAGGGACGGGTGTTGGTCAGATAGGTGGACGAAGGGAGTGTGTGGTGTTTCAGAACGCGCCCCAGAGGTCCCACTTGCCCGCGATTACGGCGAATGCGCCTATCGGGACGCCGACCCGTTCGGCGGTGGGGGCATCGAGGACGTAGGTCTGCGCACCGGACATCTCCGGCTCCGGCCCCCGGAACGACACACCCGATTCGATAACGTCCGGTTCCCACCCCGCCGCGGTGAGGGCGTCCCGCACAGAGGCAACCACGTCGGCCGATGGGTTGAGAACCACGCCCGTGATCTGCGTCGACTCGACGATCGAGCTGTACGCCGAGATGACGCAGTCGACCCGGGTGCCGTCCAGGGTGCCGAGTGGAAGCAGCGTGGCGAAGTCAGCTGTGGTGGCCGCTCGCACGGTGTAGTTGCCGGGGTGCTCCCGTCCCGTCGACGATGACTCCAGCGAGGCGGTGTAGTTCTCGAGCGACGTCGCGCACGCGGCATCCACCATGGCCGGGTTCCCCGGTGCCGACTCGATCGGGGTGTCGCGGCCACCTGCCGGATCCAGCGCTGCGGCGCACCCGGCGAGCGTTACCAGCGACAACGCTGCGGTCACCACAAGCGTGCTGCGCCTCAGCAGGCCAGCACGGCGGCGGGCGGCGGCGCGGACGTCCATCTACTTCTCTTCCTTGGCTCGGCGGTGCATGACATGACACGGGACGGCGATGACGAGGCCGATGATCGCGGCGAGGAGGGCTGGGAGGTGCCCGTTTGGGTAGTAGCCGATGACCACGAGTTTGAAGATTCCGGCGAAGCAGATGGCGAGGCCGAGGATGGTGCCGGCCATCCAGAGGGCTGCGGCGTTCAGGACGTCCGTCTCTTTCGACGTCAGATGGAGGCGAAGATCGCGGGCAGCAGACCGAAGGGGCTCTTAAAGAGGATCGAGAACACCACGCCCCCGATGATCGTGAGAATCGGCATGAATTTCGAGCGGCCCGTCCGTAGCGCGAGTAGCAGCGTGACCACGCCGACCACGAGAGCGCCGATGGGGAGCAGGATGGTGAGGAAGAGCCCGATGTACATCAGGGCCGTGGAGAACAACCCGCTGATGGCGTGCTTCGTGGCTTCGACGGCGAGGGAGGCGGCTTCGGAGGCAATCTCGCGGCCAGCAGAAGGTCGCGGGTTCTCGGAGCTCATAGGTGTGGTCCTTTCGGGTGAGCGGATACGTCGTGCTGGTCTGTGATTCAGGGGCGGGTGTCGCACTTGTCGCGGACGAACGCGTCGACGCGGGAGATGGCGCTCGTGTTGAGCAGCGCGGTGGAGAGGGAGCCGAGCCAGTTGCCGTTGCTGGCGTTGTCTTCCTGCTTCTTCCAGGTCTCCGCGACTGATTCCACGTCCGGCTGGATCTCGGACGGGGCGACCGTGGCGAGCTCGTCCCACATGATCTTCAGGTCCCCCACCGCCCCAACAGCCGTGAACAGCCCACCAAGGCCGCCGCTATCGGCGGTGTTCATCTGCTCGAGGTAGGCGGTCTTGTGCTTGTCCATGGTCGAGCAGAACGCCTCCACGCTTCGGGTGGGGGCGCAGCCCGCAGCCGCTACCGTCACCGCGGCGAGGACGGCGGCGGTACCAACCCGCGGGTAGCGGCGGGCTGTGGGGCGACGATGCATGGCTCCTCCATCCACGAAACCATTGAGGCCCGCTACTTATGAGTAGCACATGGTGCAGGCTTGCTCCACACGCATGACGACTCGAGGTGGGCCGGCTCGGCTCCATCTGTCGATACCGGAGTAAGGACAACTTCGGCGCCCGCCACCTCGACCGCCAACAAATCCACGTCGACAGATGCCTTCCGCCGGGCGGGTGTCGGGCGCTACGGTGCGAAACCGCGCACCCGCATCGAGGTGGACGCGCTGAGAGGGATCGAACGTGACTACATTCGACCGCGACGACACTGACAACGAGGAGCACTGCCCGCCCTGGTGCCTCGCTGACCACGAACACCAGGGCGACGCCGACCAGAGGTGGCACTACAGCGTCTGCATCGAGTTGCCGCTTGTGGAGCTTGCTCCGTCAGACGGCGTTCCGGGGGCGAAGTTGACGGACACGGCATTGTCATTTGACGTCGGACTGGAGCGGCCGTGGGGATCGACGGCCACCTACGTCCTACTCGGCGTCGGAGCGGAGCGAGTCCGCACGTTCTGTTTGACGCTGGAGAGCACGGAGCGGCTGGTCGCGGCCGTAAAGGACGTGGCCCGCATCGCAAGACGCAGCGATTAGCACGCATCTACGCTACTTATCACTCTGTAGATTTATAAGTAGCGCGGCGATGTGCTGAGGGGATGGAAGGCGACCTTCAGCGCACACTCGGGCGCAACCTCCGCGCACACCGACAGGAGCTCGGCCTCAGCCAGGAACAGTTCGCCGAGAAGCTCGGCTACCACCGCACGTACATCGGGGGCATCGAACAGGGGCTGAGAAACCTCAGTCTGCGTTCGATTGAGCGACTCGCCGCCGACTTGGCAATCGACCCGTTGCGGTTATTGAGCGCTGAGTCCGAACGGCCGTGAACAGCTATGTGCACGGCCATACCCAAGGTCGCGCCTGAGCAAAGCATCACGACGGCGATGTCGCGAGCGCATGAGTGGGCTCACGGATTCGGTGGTGACCTTAGGGCTCTGTGCCGGCAAAGACACGAAGTAGCGTTCATTGTGGTCGTTGCGTGCACGCAGTGGTTATGCTCTCCAGAAGGGGGCGACTGTGGCACATATGGAAGATGAACGAGCGGACACATCACACGAGCGTGGCACTCTCATACTGCGCGATCCGGTGCACGACTACTTTGTGCTACCCGCTCAACTCGAGAGTCTCCTTGCGCAATGGCCTCTGCACCGATTGAGGCGCGTTTCTCAAACTTCGATGGCGAGCATCCAGTACCCATCTCTCACGGGCACGAGGTTCGAGCACAGTCTTGGCACGATGCACCTGGCTCGCACGGCCTGGCGCGAGATGTGGAGCCGCGTGGACGACATCGATGGACCCAAAGACTTCATCGCTGCCGTGAGGGAAGATCTGGAAAATTCGAAGCCCTTCGCCGGCGATAAACTCGACGAGTTTACGGCGGAGTGGGTAGCAAACGAGAACGCGTTCTCCAGAGACTTCGTCAGGAACGTTGATCTCGCGCTCGCCGCAGCGGGTCTTCTTCACGACCTTGGGCACCCACCATTCTCGCACGCGCTCGAAAATTTCTTCGAGCGAAATTTGAGCATTTTGGTTCCAGGAGCCCACCGCGAGCAGATGCGTCGAAAAGCGAACCTCAAGGTTGGCGCGCAATTTCACGAAGTTGCGGGCCTTCACCTCGTCAACAGCCTCGACTGGAATTCGGTGACTGGGATCTCACGCGAACTCGTCACGCGCATTCTAATTGGAGGCCCACCCGATTCCTGGGTCGCCGCCCTTCACGAGATTGTCTCGGGTGAGGTTGATGTTGACAGGATGGACTACGTCATTCGCGACGCAAACCGGGCGGGAACTGAGTTCGGAGCAGTTGACGCTACGCGCTTGATGCAATCCATCAAACTTCGTGCACTTGCGACTGACGATATGAATAGAGCGTCAGCTTGGCGGGTCGGATACGAATACCGTGCGCGCAGTGCAATCGAGACCTTCCTAACTAATAGAATTAGATACTACCAGTGGGTTCTTTTTCATTACCGAGTTGTTGCTGCGAATAAGTTTCTGGAGGAGGCGCTGGAAGAACTCTTGGAGATCGAAAGAACCAGCTCCCCGAACGCCAACGACACCAATATATCTGCTCGGTTCGCAGAGTTAAGGCCGAACCTCGCCTATTTTGGCGGTCCCGACAGGCATACCTATCGGCTCAGGCCAGCCATAAAAGGTTCCGGTGTCCAACAAGTTCGTGACTTCGACACGGTGCGGACTGCCTCGGAAGTTGACGACGGCGTGATCAACGTATGGATGAAGGAAGCGGCCAGGCGAGCCAGGGCGATCAGAACGTCGAATACGCAAACCGTCCACCGCGCCCGGCTAGCAAATTTTGAGGCGTTGTACGGAGCCATATTTTTTCGAGAACAGAACTGGGTTTCGCTCTGGGAGGATGAGGCGGATTTTGTCGCAGTCGCGGAGTCTATGAAAGCGTCACTTACCTCCATCCTAGAACTAGCAGCCACTAGCATCAGCGAAATGATAGCCAGCGTTGATGAGAATAGTGATGAGCACGGACTCTTGAGCCTAGAAGCTCTCAATCTCGCCAATATTCAGATTCAGATGGAGGCAGACCCAGGGAGGGGAGTGAATCTACTGGCGAAACGTTTGCTGTACAACGTTCCTAATGTCGAAGCGGATGACGAGAAAAAAAAGGGTACGCAGCTACAGCCGTGGGAAAAGGCGGCTGCACATCCAGCGGCAATTATCCGCAAGGATGCCGAGCGTCGCCTGCAGGCATCCCTCGCGTTCAAGCCGCTGCAGCCCGGGGCTACTTCAGTGAAGTGGATTGTATCGTACCAATCAACTGTCGCCGTGAAAGAAGACTCGGAAGCGGTTGCCATATTCAAGGGCAATAAGATCGGGCGGATTGGCCAGTACAGCGCGCTTGGGAGTGGTTTGAACAACCTCACTTCACGGTATCCATGCATTTTTGCGTTCGTAGTTCTCCCAGCCGACACAGAACGAGACCTTGAAGTGCTGCGGTCAAACGCGCGAAAGCATTTTGTGGAGGAATTCCCCGATTGGGTAAGAACCGAATTTATGGGCGTTCCAACGGCTTCATTTTTTGCTATTGACGGATTGTAAAGGGAGTAGCATAATGACAACAGGAAAAACCGTAAGCAAGGCGCCTAATGGAGTGGAAAAGCCAAATCCAAGTATAAACTCACCGCGCTCCACTCTTGAAGTTTCGATAGTGCATTTCTTAGCTTCCGAGCAGGTGTCGGTCACCTCTGATGAAGTATGTTGGGAACGGATGAGGCTCGAATTTGGGCACGATCTTCCTGCGGACAGGGTGTCACTGGCTCTTGGTTTCATCTCGGCCAGCTCTCTCATAAGTTACTCCGAATCGACCGGGCAAATAATAGTGGACACAGAGCGGATGGAGCGGTTCTTGAGTAAGCGAATCGAGGTCGAGAGCTGAGCGACGCAGCACTTCTTCTGAGTGCGATAGCGGAGATATTTAGCGTTCTTATGTGGCCAGCGATCGCTATCTTTCTCTCCATTCGTTTTTCGAAACAAATCTCGAAGATCCTTCGTGCTGTACGCCGACGTATCCGCAACTCCCAAAATGTCAGTCTCGGGCTCGGGTCCGCCCGCGCCGAGTTGAGCGGGTTCGTCGAGGGATCAGCGAGAGCAACAAGAGACGTGGTGCTTCATGCGTCGCCAATTGCTTCCGCCCAGGCCGTCGAAGAAGCTGCCCAAGCACTCGAGCCAGCCGAGGCTGCCCTTCAGCCCGTAGAGCGGGTTCGCCTTGCCCGTGAGGCCGTCGCCGCTCGGTTGCGACAACTTGTATCTACAAACACGGAAACAAGCTCGACGTTTTCTCTCGATCAGCTCGCTGCCGACGCACGCAGGGAGGGCAAAATATCTCGTGAGATTGAGGCTTCAATTCAAGAATTGGCCTCTCTTGCGAATGTCGTCCGAGTGTCTGGTCCATTAGCGCCAAACCAGCGCGCCGCAGAAGCTTTCTCATCACTGGCTAAAGCGCTCCTGCAGGCCATACCTTCCCCCGACTAGTTCTGCTGCGCAGCGTCTTATTCCTCGCGGCAGCGTCGGCGTGAATCCCATTCGAGTTCGGTCAAATTGGGAAACTCAGGAACGGATCGTCGTAGGGCGTGTCGCCTCCTGGCCACGCGCCCCAGGTGATACTGGCCTCGGTCATGTAGTTTCGCTGCGTCTGCACTTTGGCGACCAGCCGCGGATCAGCGAGTTGCGTTGCGAGCACCCATTGTGGCCAGACGCCCATGCGCCATTCGATGTTGATCTTAAATAGCCAGTCCCGTTCGCGGTCGAGGCGGAAGCTGTCGATGTACTGCTTGGCCTGGACGTAGCCCGTGCGCGGATGCGGTGGCCCGAACTCGAACTCCAGGGTGTCGAGAAGTTCGTCGTGGACCCACACCGCGGGCGGCCGGTATTCGGAATTCGGGTCCATGTTCAGGGTGATGGTGCAGAGCACTCGCTCACCAAACTGATACATCGTCAAGTGCCCCCACGGACGGAAGAACAGCTCTTCGTCTCGGAACAGCGTGGCGAGCTTGTCGGCGCCGCGGTCGCTTCGCCGGAGTGCGGTGCGTTGGTCGACGTGGTGGGTCGCGGCATACGCCTCGAGGCGCTTCTCTAGGGTGGCCCCGTCAAGGCCGACGCCGCAGGTCTCAAGGTATGCCCGGATGTCGCCGTGAGGTTCAGTCGCGTACCGGCTGAGCATCTCGCGGAGAGTGCCGCGCGCCTGTTCAACGCTGCCCATCCCGACGACGCGCACAAGCGCCTCGCAGGTAGCGATCCGGTCCGGAGCGAGCGCGCCTTCTCCTCGGCGCAGCTCGCGGAGCTCTTTTCGTAGCTGCAATCTGAGCGGGTCGTCCTTCATGGCCTCATGGTGTCAGTTTCGTGTCAGTGACAGTCGCCCCATCTAGAACGAGCCTGGATTCAGAACCGGAGGGCGAGCTTCCGGGCATGAAAAGAAGGGCTTCACCATGTTCGAGACGAAGAAGGAGCTGGCGTCGCTGGGGGGTGCATTCACCTCGGCGGGTCTCTCGCAGATGGACGGACGCATGCAGCGTCAGACGGACCGTGAGATGGACCAGGTGCGCTCCCGCGCCGTGGTCGCAGCTACGGTCGAGCAGGGTCGCGGGTTCATTGCGGAGCTGGCGCTGAGCGAGGTGGGCGGCTTGTCGGCGCTGGAGACGCACCTCATTCAGGTGGCTCCGCTCGGGGAGGCGCGCTACAAGCACATCGTCGACGCTTACGCGATGGGCGCCGCCCGCACGATCGCGCGGTTCTCGTGACATGCTCCTCGGGCTGCTGGTGCTGGCGGGCCTGCCGTTGTTGCTGTTCTTCGAGTTCCTCGACAGGGTGCCCGACATGATCGGCTGGATCGGCGACCAGATCGAGCGCCGCCGCGACGCGAAGCGCGCCCGCATCGAGGCCGAGCTGGACCGCACCCAGGCGCAGCTGCGGGCGACCATCCTGCAGCTCGCCGCCGAACTCGGTGCCGACGCGCACGAAGCCCGCAAGGCCATGATCCGCGAGTCCTACCTGCACCGCGGAGAACTCCCCCAGTAGGTGGGCGGGAGGGAAGCTCGGGGCGACGGTGGCAGCCGTCACCGTCGCCCTGGAGTTCTCTTCACAAGAGAGGCCATGTCGCCTGGACGCGGGCGAATTCTTGGATCCGTCTTTACGGAATCCATGTTGGAGCGACCGGACGGTTTACGAATCGCACCGGGTCCGTCATAAGTAAGAGCAGCAGTCCCCGCGGTCCGCCCGAACCCCCTCACCATGAGCGACGTTCGGCGTGCCCGCATTCTTCACTTCGGCTGCCGAAAGGAGGGTTCACATGTCCGAGAACAACGACACCAACACCACCACGGAGGACGCCCCACCTGGTGCGACGGACTGCTTAAACAAGTACGTCACGATCATGAGCGACCCGCCGTGGGGTAACCCGGGGCAGAAGGGAAAGTACGGCGCGATCAATCACTACGACTTGATGTCGATCGACCGCATTCGGAAGATGCCGGTCGGTGACCTTGCCGCCGAGAATGCCCATCTTTACCTCTGGTGCTACCCGGCCGTGCGCCGCATCGCCGAAGAGGTCATGGAGGCATGGGGCTTTCGCTTCGTCGACGAGTTCGTCTGGGGCAAAGATCAGATGGGCCTCGGCCAGTACTTCCGCCATGCGCACGAGACGCTGCTGCTTGGCGTGAAGGGCAAGCTCCCGGTCAACTTCCGTGGGCAGCGATCCTTCGCGATGCTGCCCCGCCAGGCCCACTCCCACAAGCCAGAGGAAGTGCACGTCATGGTGCAGCGCATGAGCCCCGGCCCCTATCTGGAGCTCTTCGCCCGCCGGCCCATGCCCGGCTGGCAGGTCTGGGGCAACGAAGTCGATTCCGACATCGTCATCCCCGGCTACCCGGTACCCAGCGACGCCCGCCATCGCCAGGAGGCGTCCAATGCCTGAGCGCCCACTGCCCATCACTCACCTGGAAGGAAGCTCGCATGTCGTCGTCCGATCGCAGTCCATTGCAAGCCGCCCTCGCGCTGGCGCGGACGGTGCTGCTGATCGCGGCGCTGCTCTACGCCGCGGTGTGGCTGATCTGCCAGATCTGGGTCTGGCTGCTCGTCCTCGCGCTGCTCGCCGGGACGGTCACCGTGCTCGTGTGGTGGCTCCGCGTCCGACGAGACCGCTGGTGACAGCGCGCTGGATCGGAGGTCGCTCATGAGCGCCGCAAGGCGCGGGCGTGGTCGACCGCGCCGCGAGTACCGTATCCGCGTCCGCGCTGAACGCCGGGAGGTACCGGACTACGACAAGCTCGCCCGCGCCCTGCTCGAGCACGCCGCCATGGAACAGGCCAAGAAGATGCCACCCGTCACCGACCGCTCCGTCGACTCCGAGCCGTCGGTCATCGACGAGCCCACGTCGTCGTCGACCGACAACCCCGAGAAGCCCGAGACGGATCGAGGGGGCCAATGACTGAGGCCTGGCGACAGTTGCATTGGCCGCGCCCGTTCGACGCCGCGGCCGCCCTGGGGCTCCTCGAAACGCTCGCTGCCGACGAGTCGCGCGGCCCGGTCGTGTTCGAGGCCCGGAGCGAGGCCGGCACCATCCGGCATCTTCTCGGTGGGCACCGCGTCACCGTCTCGAGCGTCGGCAGCACCTTGCATCGGCTGCTGCCCGGCGTCACCGTCACCAAACTCGGGACCGCGCGTACCTCCGTGGAACGGGCGGGCCGTGTGCGTATCCGTCAGCGTCACATGGGCCTCAGCCTCGACACGTCTGGGGCGGCGCTACGGGCGCTCTACTCAGCGCTGTCGCAGGCGACCGGGAAGGGTGATGTTCTCGTGCTTCAGGTCATCCTGGGTGCGAGCGTTCCGCCGCAGCCGCTGCCGACGTTCACCCCGGACCCGAACCTGACCATCTTCGACCTCGTCACCGCCGGTACTCGCCCCGCCCAGCCAGAGGTGCGAGCTGATCTGCGGGACAAGCTCGCCCAGTACCGCTTCCGCTCGACCATCCGCGTCGGTGTCGCCGCCGCCAGCCCCGTCCGCCGCCGCCTCCTCGTCCACGCCGTACTCGCCGCGCTCCGGCAGTTGCAAACCGGCTCAACCCGCATCGACCTCGTCTCCGAACGACCTGACCTGGTCGATGAGGCGGTGGTCCCGGCGAAGAAGCCGCTGCGCCTGACCGCCGCCGAGGCCCTCCGCCTCGTCGGCTGGCCCACCGGGGACGGCCCGCTGGCTGGGATGCCGCCCATCTACCCGCGCCTTCTCGCCCCACCGACCGGCTACGCACCCAGCACGGAGCGGGCGTTTGCCCGCACCACCGCGCCCGGTCCGAGCCTCCCGGTCGGGATCTCGATCAAGGATGCCGTGCGGCATACCCACATCATGGGGCCGAACGGGGTGGGGAAGTCGACGGTGATGTTGAACCTGATCGCCGCCGACATCGCCGCGGGTAGGAGCGTGGTCGTTATCGACGCTAAACGCGACCTCGCCACCGACACCCTCACCGTCGTCCCCGACCACCGCGCCGGGGACGTCGTCGTGCTCGACCCGATCAGCCCCGACCCCGTCGGATTGAACCCGTTCGCCGGGGCCGGGGACGCGGCGCCCCTCGTCGCCGACAGGTTGCTCGCGGTGTTCCGCAGTCTCTTCCCGTCGGCGTTCGGACCCCGCACCAGCGACGCCGTCCACGCCTCACTGCTGACCCTCGCCGGCATCACTGGCTCCACCCTGGCCGACCTCCCCAAGCTGCTGACCGACGACCCGTTCCGCCGCCGCCACACCGCCCGGCTGACGGACCCGTCGCTAATGGAATTCTGGGCCCAGTACGACGCGCTCAGCGTGGGTGCGCGGGCGAGCATGGTCGGCCCCGTCCTGACCCGGCTGCGGCAGTTCCTGCTGCGCCCCAGCATCCGCGCCGTCCTCGACCAACCCACCCCGCGCTTCGACCTGCGCGACCTGTTCGACAAGCCCCGCATCCTGATTGTCCCGCTCAACCGTGGCCTCCTCGGCCCGGTCGCGGCCGAGCTCGTCGGGTCGCTGCTGGTCTCGCAGCTCTGGCAGCTCACCCTCGCCCGAGCGGGGGTGCCGAAAGACCAGCGCCGCCCGGTATCGATCTATCTCGACGAGGCGCAGATGTTCGTCAAGCAGGAGTCAGACCTGGGCGAGGCGCTGGAGCAGTCGCGGTCGATGAACGTTGCCTGGCACCTCGCGCACCAGCACCGGGCGCAGATGCCCGCGAGCCTGCTCGCCGGCATCGCCGCCAACGCGCGCAACAAGATCCAGTTCCAAGCCGACCCCACCGACGCCGCCGCCGTGACCAAGTACTCGCCCCTCACTCCGGAGGACGTGATGAAGCTCCCGCCGTACCACGTCTACGTCGACCTCGTCGCTGGCGGCGTGCAATCCGGCTGGTTCTCCGCCGCCACCCTGCCACCACCCTCAGCCGTGTCCGACCCGGACTGCGTCCTCGCCGAGAGTCACGCCCGCTACGGAGCACAGCCGCACGACCGCCCTGGCTCGTCACCGATAGCACCGTCCGCCCACCCGACGGAGGGTGACATCGGCATCACCCCACGGGGTGACGAACGGGATGAAAGACGGGGTGATGAAGAGGGTGAGAAGCAGGGTGACGACGAGGGTGACGACAGGAGTGATGAGCACGCCGACGAGCCCATCGGCCGCCGCCCGAGGAGTGCGTCATGACCACCGAACTCGCACCCGATAGAAGAGTTGCGGGGTGTCCGCTCGTGCGTCCGTTCGACCGTCCATTCGCCGGAACTTCGACCCCTGTTTCACCGCGTATTCCTGCGGCTTTCGGCCGGAGTTGGGAGCGGACTACTCCGCCCTTGGCGGAGTTCCTGGCCGCCCGCCAACTCGCCGGGCCCCGAGAGAACGATGCACACCGTGATGACCGTGACAACAACGGAGACCGTGAAGGGGAACGCTCATGACGATGCGCCTTCCCCGCACGGGTGCCGGACCGTCCAAGCTCATCCTGCTGCGGACCGAGTTGTCATCCCGAGACGATGACATCGTCCGCTTTCTCAGTCAGCACAGGTATGCCACCACCACGCAGCTCCGGGACGTGTTCTTCGCCGGGCACGCCACGGACACGGCCGGCACTCGGGCCTGCATCCGCGTCCTGCACCGGCTGCTCCATCACCGGCTCGTCGCCCGTCTCGAACGCCGCGTTGGTGGGACCGCTCGCGGCTCGGCGGCGAGCATCTGGTACCTGGACGCTCCCGGCGAACGCCTTACTCGACCGGAAGGCGCTCGGCGTCGCCGCTTCGCCGCCGCCTCCACCCCGTTCCTGACCCACACCCTCGGCGTCACCGACGTCCACGTCGCCCTCGTGAACCTCGCCCGCATCGGCGCGTTCACGATCGAGCGCGTCACCCTCGAGCCTGACTCCTGGCGACCGTTCCTCACGGCTGCCGGGACGGCCGCCATCCTGAAGCCCGACCTGACCGTCCACCTCGCCACTGCCGACTTCGACGACCACTGGTGCATCGAGGTCGACCTCGGCACCGAAAGCATCCCCGTCCTGCTCACCAAGTGCGCCGCATATGCCGCGTACCGGGCCACCGGCCGCGCCCAGGCGGAGCACGGCGTCTTCCCCCGGGTCCTCTGGCTCGTGCCCACACGGGCCCGCGTAGCCCGCCTCCAGGCGGCCATTCACGTCGACCCACGCCTGGACGACCGGCTCTTCATCTGCACCACGCCCGACCACCTCGCCGCCGTCCTGGACAACCCCGAGAACACCCCGACGTCACCTCACCCCGAAATGAGGACCCCATGAGCCCAGAACTCCCACCACCCGCAGACCGCGACCCGTACCCGCCAAACGGCGACGACCGGTTCGGACCGGAAGCTGCCGAATCTGTCGAACGGTCGCTCGCGCATTTGCAAGACCCCGACGACGCCCTGCGGATCCTGCGCGGTGTGGAAGAGAACGGGGCCGCATTCGCGGCCTACCTGATGCTGAGCGACACCAATCTCGCCGCCGAGAACCTCACGGACACCTTCCACGACAGCTACGTCGACGCCTGGGAGAGCTTCGCCGAGTTCCGCCGCGACGTCCTCGACGGCCTCGGCTGGCTCGACGCCATCAGCCAGGTCATGACCGTGCAGGGGATCCCCGACGACCACCTCGTCTGGAACGACCCGGCGATCGACCAGCGAATCTTTGACACCTACGACACTGTCCGCCTGGACGGCTGGTGGCACGTCTTCTACAAGTAGCTCGCCCCACACACTTCGCCCCGCCGCGGTCCGCGCGGGGCGGCACCGGCTCCACCTCCAGGTGGGGAAACACAACCAAACAGACCGGAGACGCTCCCAGACGGAAGGGGAACGGCTTCGGGTGCTTCAGCCGAAAGGAGGCGCACCAATGCACATCAGATCAATCTACGAAGAGCACTACCTCGGAGAGACCTACCGGACAGGGGTCGCCTACCTGAGGGCCCGCACCGAGAAAGACGACCGGGCACCCCGCCGCGTCGGCGACTACTCGATTACAAGGCAACGAGAGTTCATCGCCAAAGCCGCCAGAGCCGAGCGCGTGATCATCATCGCCGAGTACATCGAGTACGGCGACGAACCGGGCTACCAACCCGCCTTCCTCCAAGCGATGGCCTTCATCACAGAAACCCAGGTCCCCGACCTCTTCGTCGCCAGCGATGAGTACCTGACCTGGCGGTGCCATGAAGTCGACCCGTTCATGGACTACCTCAGAACGAGCCACGTCCAACTCATCACCGCAGTCGCGATCTAGAAGCACACCAACACCGTCACCGTGGGGCCAGACGCGCAGCCAGCCGCCCGGCCCCACGGCCACCCCTGTCAATCCAGCCAAACACGTGCGGGGTGAGTTTTCCCCAGGTCAACGATGCGAAAAGCGCAACAACCCACGTCCTCAAACGTCTCGACATAAGAGGTGAAGAGAGCGTTAATCAGAAGGCTGGGTCCATTCACGAAGACCGGACCCGCCTCAGAAAGGAGTGCCCATGTATGACACCGCTGCCCCGCCCGGGGTTCCTACTGCAACGAAACTCACCGCCGTTTCCTACCTTCGGGTTTCGACAAGTCAACAAGCAGAACGTGACGGCGATCCCGAAGGCTATAGCCTTCCGGCCCAGAGGGAGGCCAATCGGCGTAAGGCCGAGACCCTTGGCGCACAGATCGTGGAGGAATTCGTCGATCGAGGCGAATCCGCACGTTCCGCAGATCGGCCCGATCTGCAGCGGATGCTTCAGTTCATCGCTGAGAACCCAGTCAACTTCGTCATCGTCCACAAGGTTGATCGACTCGCCCGCAGTCGAGCCGACGACGTTGCGATCAACCTCGCCATCCAGCAGGCAAATGCTCGGCTGGTTTCTGTCAGCGAGAACATCGACGAGACGCCGTCTGGGATGCTCCTCCACGGGATCATGAGTTCCATCGCGGAGTTCTACTCGCGCAACCTTGCTAGTGAGGTTGTTAAGGGGATGAGCCAGAAGGCGAAGACTGGCGGGACAACCGGGAAGGCGCCAATTGGCTACAGCAACCGCGCCATCGTCAACGAGGAAGGCCGCGAGGTGCGCACCGTCGTTGTCGACGAGACACGCGCGCCACTCATCCGATGGGCGTTCACCGCCTACGCCTCGGGCGACTTCACAATCACGCAGCTTGTTGCGGAACTGACCGCCCGGGGTCTTACCACTCCCCCAACACCGAAGCGCGCCGCCCACGCGCTCAAGCCCCCGCAGCTCTACAGCATCCTGACTAACCCCTACTACCTCGGAATCGTGAAGTTTAGGGGCATCAGCTACCCGGGCCGCCACACGCCTCTCGTCGACGAGAGCACATGGCAAAAGTGTCAGCAGATGTTCGAATCTCGGTCAACTGGCGAGAAGGCGCGTGTCCACACCCACTATCTGAAGAGTTCAGTGTTCTGCGGGCAGTGCCAGAGTCGGCTGATCATCCATTACTCAACCAACCGGGCCGGTGTGACCTACCCCTACTTTGTCTGCGTCGGTCGGCATCAGAAGCGCACGGACTGCACCATGTCCGCGATCAACATCCACGAGGCCGAGCATCACATCGAGAACCTCTACACGTTGGTCGCGCTGACGCCCGAAATGAGCGCGCGAACGAGGTCACACCTGCGAATGGCCATGGAGGCAGGAGCCCAATCAGCGAAGCGGACACAGAAAGAACTCCTCGGCCAGCAAACGCGGCTCATGGAGCGCAGCAAGAAGCTCCTCGACGGCCACCTCGACGGCACGATCCCGAACGACCTCTACCGGCCGGAACAAGAACGCATTAATCGCGAGATGACCGCGATTGGCGACCGTCTCAACGTATTGCGGACAGAATTCGAAGCGCTTGAGCAGAATCTGGACGACGCAATGGCACTCACCGCAAATTGCTACGACGCCTACGTCCGCGCACCGGACGCTCTGCGACGCACCTTCAACCAAGCCTTCTTCACACGCATTCTCATCACCCGCGACGAGAGTGTCGAGGGAGAGCTCGCGGAACCGTTCGCCACGATCATCACCACCGCAGAAACGAACAGCGGCGCCTCTCCGGAAGGAGAGACGCCGCATACAAAAGGCTTTTACAAGGTCACTTGTTCTAAAGAGACCGATTTGGTGGACCTGAGGGGATTCGAACCCCTGACCTCCTCGATGCGAACGAGGCGCGCTACCAACTGCGCCACAGGCCCGGAAACCTCGTAAACACTATCACGTCACACGCGAGTCACCGGACGCCAGGCGACTTCCGCGACCGACCGCACGCGCCGTATTCCCGAATCCGCATGTGGTGCGGCGGGAGCGCCCGCGCCGCATCGTCGGGGCGGACGTGAGGACTACTGACCCGACGCGCGACGCTCGAGGAGGCGACGCACGTGGTCTTCGATCTCGGTGTCGTCGACGTATCCCATGGCCGAATACGGCGAGGGAGCCGCGGCGGCGGGCCGAACCGACTCGATCGGGGTCGGGGCCTGCTCCGCGGCGATCTCGCGTGCGGCCTCCTCGCGAGCGGCTGCGCGCAGTGCCTCGCGCGCGATCTGCGCCTCCACGACAGCTGCGGCGCGCGAACCGGCCGATGCGACGAGCGGGCGGGGCAGCTCGCGGGGCGTCCACGTCGGACGCGGCGTGGGCGCGAGCGGCACATCCTGCAACTCCGCGGCGACGGCACGGGTCACGGCGACCTCGACGGGACGGGTCGCCCCGCGGGCGGCGACGACGGCGGCCCGTCGGAGGACGGCGAGCGACGCCACGACGGTGACGACTCCCGCGCCGAGCAGCAGCGGCATCCCTCCCCCGATGACCTGCACGAGCCCGGTGGCGATTGACGCGAGCCCGAGGGCGGCGACGGCTCCGACGACCAGGCGGAAGCGACGGCGTGCACGGGCACGTCGCGCCTCAGGACGAGGCGCGACGACCTGGCGCTCCGCGTGAGCGCGCTCGAGAGCGGCGATCTTCTCGGCATGCGTCTTCTCGAGGGCTGCCGCGCGCTCGGCCTGTGCGACCTCCACGGCCGCGGCGCGCTCCGCGCGAGCGATGTCGACGGCGGCGGCGCGTTCGGCGCGCGCCAACTGGACCGCCGCGACACGCTGCTCTTTGACGAGGTCGCGGTCTCGCGCGCTCTCGAGCCGCGCGACCTCGAGACGCGCCTTCGCTGCCGCGAGCTCCGTGCGGGCCTTGTCGGCCTGCACCTGACGGGCGAGCTTCTGCTGCTGATGGGCGGTGCGGGCGGTCAGCTCGAGCTGCACCTCACGCGGGGCCTCGGCCGTCTCGGCGAGCACCCGGAGTGCCTGGTTGAGGCGGACGGCGTTGCGCTCGGCGGAGGTGAAGCGGTGCCGGCTCTGCCACGACGGCAACAGGTAGACCAACCACAACGCGACCGCGACGAAGACGATCACGCCGCCGCTCAGAACCTGCCCACCCATGGGTCAAAGGTAGGTCACCGGGAGATCACAGAGCGGCATCCCTCCGCGTGTCGTCTCGACCATCGGCCCACACTCAGGCAAGAACGTTCAGATGCGGTCGGACGGGGGCACGCGCGCGGCGTCGGGCGGAACCTGACCTCGGTTCCAGCGATCGAGCACACCGTGCGGAACCTCTTCGCGCACGAGGGCGAACGCGTAATGATCGCGCCAGTCGCCGTCGATGTGGATGTACCGCCGGCGGAGCCCCTCGTAGCGGAAGCCGAGTTTCTCGACCACGCGCAGGCTGGCGTGATTCTCGGGACGGATGCAGATCTCGACCCGGTGCAGGTTGAGGGACGTGAAGCAGATGTCCGTCGCCATCGCCACGGCGACCGTGGTGATGCCGCGTCCGGCGTACTCCTCGGCCACCCAGTAGCCGATGGTGGCCGAGGCGAGGGAGCCGCGCGAGACGCCCCACACGTTGAGCTGGCCGGCGACCTCGTCGTCCCACTCCATGACGAAGGGGACGCCGAGGCCGTCACGGTACTGCTGCAGCAGGCGCCGGATGCCCAGGCGCATGTCGAAGGACACCGGGCCGTCCGGACTCGTCGCCTCCCAGCGGCGCAACCACGAGCGATTGTCGATCAGCTGCTGCTGGAGGACGCGCGCGTCGCGATTGCGGATGAGGCGTATCGACACCTCACCGTGCCGCCGGGGGACGGAGAGATCCATGGAAAGCGGGCGGGGTCACAGACCCTGCGCGAATTCCTTGAACCACGGGCGCAGAGCGGGACCCAGGTCGTCGCGGTCGGCCGCGAGCTGCACGATCGCCTTGATGTAGTCGACGCGGTCACCCGTGTCGTACCGACGGCCGCGGAACACCACGCCGTACACGCCGCCGCCGTCGCCGCCGCCGGTCGCGAGTTCTTCGAGAGCATCGGTCAGCTGGATCTCGCCGCCCTTGCCCGGCTCCGTGTGCTCCAGGATGCCGAACACGTCGGGGCCGAGCACGTAGCGACCGATGATCGCCAGGTTGGAGGGGGCCTCTTCGGCCTTGGGCTTCTCGACGAGCTTGGTCACCTTGACCACGCCGTCTTCTCCGGTGGGCTCGACCGCGGCGACACCGTAGAGGTGGATGTGCTCGGGGTCGACCTCCATGAGAGCGATGATGGTGGCGCCGCGCTTGTCGTACTCTTCCATCATCTTGGTGAGCAGCGGGTCGCGCTCGTCGATGAGGTCGTCGCCCAGCAGCACGGCGAACGGGTGGTCGCCGACGTGGCTGCGGGCGCGGAGCACCGCATGGCCGAGTCCGCGCGGCTCGCCCTGACGCACGAGGTGGATGTCGGCGAGGTCGGACGAGTGCTCGACCTTGCGGAGCTTGTCGTCGTCGCCCTTCTCGCGCAGCTTCGCCTCGAGCTCGGGCATGGAGTCGAAGTGGTTGGCGATGTTGTTCTTGTTGCGGCCGATGATGATCAGGACATCATCGATGCCGGCAGCCGTGGCCTCTTCGACGACGTACTGGATCGCGGGCTTGTCGACGACCGGCAGCATCTCTTTGGGCATGGCCTTCGTGGCGGGGAGGAAACGAGTACCGAGACCGGCGGCCGGAATGACGGCCTTGAAGGGCTTATGAGGCATGGGCATACCTTAGCGGGGACCGATGACGCTGCTGTAACACGCGCGTACGTAGACTGGCGGGTATGCCGGATCGCATCGAGCAGGCCAAGCGCGCACTCCGCGCCGACCTGCGCGAACGCCGCCAGACGGTCTCCGCACACGTCCGCGAGACTGCTGAGGCCGGAGTGAAAGCGCAGCTCGACGCTCTCGTCGAACGACTCGGCGCCCGAAGCATCTCGTGCTTCCTGTCGACACCGACCGAGCCGGGCACGCACGCCTTCGTCGCCGGCGCGGTCGCCCGTGGCATCCGGGTCCTGCTACCCATCACGCGCGAAGACGGCCTGCTCGACTGGAGCGTCGCGACGCCCGACGCCGAGATCGCCGAGGGCCTGTTCGGGTTGCCCGAGCCCGTCGGCGACGTGCTCGGACCAATCGCCGTCAACGACGTCGACCTGCTCGTCATCCCCGCCGCCGCCGTCGACCAGCGCGGGATGCGACTGGGCTGGGGCCGCGGCTACTTCGACAAGACCCTCGGCTCGATGGAGAAGTGCCCGCCGGTGTACGCCGTGATCTTCGACTCCGAGCTCGTCGACGACGTGCCGCGCGACGTGCACGACCAGCCGGTCACCGGCGTGGTCACCCCCACGCGCACGGTGTCCATCGTGGACCCCGCCGCCTGAACACCCGAAGGAACGCCATGCCCACCTACTCTTATGCCTGCAAACAGTGCGGTCACCGCTTCGACACCGTGCAGTCCTTCACGGACGCCGCCCTCACCGAGTGCCCCGAGTGCGGCGGCGAGGTGCGCAAGCAGTACGGGTCGATCGGCGTGACGTTCAACGGCTCCGGCTTCTACCGCACCGACTCGCGCGGATCGTCCTCGACCGGCTCGTCGGGCGCAAGCAGTGGCGACTCGTCGTCATCCACGACATCATCGAAGTCGGAAACGAAGGCGTCCGCCCCGTCCTCGGCCTCCTGAGCCCCGGTCGGTGCGGCAGAAGGGGAGCCAGCGCATGATCAAAGGATTCAAAGAGTTCATCCTCCGCGGAAACGTCATCGACCTCGCGGTCGCCGTCGTCATCGGGGCGGCGTTCACGGCGGTGGTCAACGCGATCGTCACGGCGCTCATCAACCCGTTGATCGAGATCTTCTACGTGCCGAACGAGAACGGTGAGTTCGGACCGAGCTTCACCGGCATCTACGGCCAAGAGGTGGTGTTCCCGCTCGGCGGTCTGCTCACCGCCGTCATCAGCTTCCTCGCCGTTGCGGTGGTGGTCTACTTCGTGTTCGTCTACCCGATGAACCACTGGAAGGCCCGGGCCGCTGCACGCGCCGGCGTGGCCGCCGCGGCATCCGACGAGCCCAAACTGCCGACCGAGCAAGAACTGCTCGTGCAGATCCGCGATCTGCTGGAGCGCCAGAACAAGCTCTGATGTCCGGCGGCGCCCGTGGCCGGAGTCTCTCCGGCCCGGGCGCCGTCCGTCGTGGTCGGTCAGTAATGGGGCGGGACGTCGCCGAGCATGCGATCGTCGTTGGGGCCGGACGCCGCGGGCTTCGACCCTCGGCCCCGTTCGCGGTCATCGGCGGGGGCCGGCTCGGCCGTCGTGCCCGGCGCCGGGAGCAACCGGGCGCGCCGAGAACCGCTCACGCGGACGACCGGCTGACGGGGAGGTGAGCTCGCAGCCACCTCGGACGCGGCGGAGGTGCCAGACGCGCCGACGAGCTCAGCCTCCTCCACGGCAGCGAGAGAGCCGGAGGCTTCGACGAGCTCAGCCACCTCGGAGGCGGCGGAGGCCACCTCGGACGCGGCGGAGGTCCCTGAGCCTGTCGAAGGGACCGGGACGACACGTTCGACATCGCCCCCGGTGGCATCCGGAGCATCGGTCATCGCGCGCTCAGCCGGGGAGGTCGAGGGGTTCGGTCGTGGACTCGGGAGCCCCGGCCTCGGGCGTGACGCCGAGCAGCTCGGCGATCCGTGCGGCCACACCCGCGGGGTCGCTGTACAGATCGAACGCGTGCACCCGGACGTAGTGCCAGCCCAAGCGACGCAGGATCTGCGGGCGCAGTCGCAGCGTCTCGCGCAGCGACTCGCCGATGGTCTCGGGGTCGCTCTCGGCCACGACGGCCTTGCCCTTGTACCGCGCCACGAGCGGCAGCAGACCGCGGTAGTCGACGTCGACTTCGACACCGAGACGGCGCAGCTCCCGCGCGAGGGCGCGGGTGAGCGGGTCGGCCAGGTCTTCCAGCCGGCTCTCGCGACCGCGTGAGGCGACGTTGCCGAGGATCCCCATGAGGGTGGCGGCGCCGTGCTCGAGGCGTCCGTCGTCGAATGCGGACGGACGGATCGACGACACGATCACCATCGAGCGGCGGGCACGGGTCATCCCGACCGTGAGCAGACGCTCGCCGTCGGGGGTGGACAGGTCGCCGAAGTCGCTGAGCACGCGGCCGTGACGCGTGAGCCCGAATCCGAGCGAGAACACGACGCGGTCGCGGCTCTCGGCCACCGACTCCTCGAGGGTCAGCACGGCGAAGGGCTCCGCGGCATCCCGCGAGACGAAATCGGCCACGTCGGATCGCCCGGCCAGGGCGGCGACCACGGCCGCGCGCACCCGCTCGGCGTGCCGGCGACTGGCGGTGACGACCATCAACGACTCGGAGGCGCGGTTGACCGCGTGCTCGACGACGAGCGTCACCACGCGCGCGACCTCGGCGTCGGGGCTCTCGACCGCGCCGCTGACGGGGTCGGGGGCGCCGACTCCCCCCTCGACGTAGTCGACGCTCAGGCTGCCACGGCCGAGGTAGGACCCCGCCCACGGCAGCGACACGATCTCGCCGCCGTAGAAGGCGTCGTTGACGAGCTGGGCGAGGTCCTCGCCGCCGGCGCGGTAGCTGCGCGTGAGCGTCTCGACCGGCAGCAGCTCCGCGATCCGCTCGAACACGGAGGTCTCGTCGAACGGGACCTCGTCATCGTCGTCGGGCGATGTCGTGATCGCGGCGCTCACGCGGAACGGCGTCGGCTTCTGCACGACGGGATCGCCGAACAACACCACCTGGCGGGCGCGTCGCAGCGTCGGTGCCGCCTCGGCGAGGCAGAGCGCCGCCGCATCCGCGATCACGACCACGTCGAACGCGAGGTCGGATGGCACGTCGGGCACCTCGTAGGGCGAGGCGAGCCACACCGGCGCGAGCGTGCGCAGCAGCGCGGGCGCGGCATCCGAGATCTCTTGCGCCGTGTGCAGACCGTCTTTCAGCGCACGCTTGAGAGCGGCGGCCTCATCGGGGTGGTCGACGATGCCGATGCGCCACTGCGTCGCCATCTGGGCGGCCAGGAGAGGCCCCGCGGCCGCCGCGTGGGCTTCGTCGACCAGCCGGAAATCACGCTCGAGACGGTCGACGACGCTCGTGTTCGCGCCCAGCAGCGCGCGATCCGTGCGAAGAAGGTGCTCGAGCGCTGACTGCCACCACGCGAACTCCAGCTCGGGGCCCACCCGCTCCTCGGGCACGTGACGCACCGAGAGCTCGACGAGCAGCTGCTCGAGACCGAGGCGGGCCAACTCGGAGCGCAGCTGCGCGCGCTCGACGAGGTTGTCGAAGAATGCGGACTCGGCCGCGAGCCCCGCGAGCGTCCGCACGAGCCGTTGCACCGGCAGGGTCGCCAGTCGCTCGGAACCCTGGCGGCCGAGGATCTGATCGAGCTCGCCGAGCAGGGCATCGGTGCGCTGCCACGCGACGTGGACGTCGGCCAACCCGAGCGGCACCTCGGGGGCGACGCCGGCCTCGACCACGCGCTGCCACTCGGTGCGCTGCTGCTGGATGCGCACGAGCGCCTCGTACATGTCCGGCACGTGCACACCGGGTCGCACGTATTCTTTCGACAGGCGCTTGAGGCGGCGACGGTTCGGCCCGCTCATCGGCGAGGCGTCGCGGCGCGGCGAGTGGGCGTCGATCAGCTCGCCGAGCGGGCGCTCGAAGACGCTGGGGCTGAAGCGGTCGAGCGACTCGCGGATGCCCTGCAGCAGCTTCAGGTAGGCGCCCAGCTCCGACACCGTCTGGAACGGTCGCATCCGCGTCTTCGCGATGAGTTCGTACCCGCGCTCGAGCAGTCGCGGCACCTCGTGGGTGTGGAGCTTGCCCGCCAGGTCGTGCGCGGCGCGCGCGTCTTCGGTGCGCGTGAAGCTGACGCCGTACCAGGGCGAGTCGTCGGGTCCGAAGCGGAACTCGCCCAGACGAGCGGCCATCGCAAGGGCGCGCGCGGCGGCATCCCGTCGACCCGCGAGCTTCTCGAGGGTTGCGAGATCGAACCGAGCCTCGGTCGAGGGGGCGGGAGAAGTGGATGCCAGGGAGGTGAGCGCGCGCAGGACGTCGAGCGCGGATACCCCGAGCGACAGGTGCGGCTCGGTGACCGCGGAGCGGTAGTCGCGCAGCACCGTGCGCAGTCGCACCAGCGCGTCGTCGATCTCGGCGATCTTGGGCTGCTCGGCCTTCTCGTTCCGGCTGATCGCACGGATGAGGTCCCGCCGCACGTGGCCCGGCGAGACGGCGAGACCGGTGAGACCGACCCCGGCGAGACGATGGCGGATGCCGTCGAGCGTCGACCGGCGTGCGCTCACGACCAGCACGCGCTTGTTGTCGCGGACGAGCTGGCCGATCGCGTTGATGACGGTCTGGGTGCCGCCGGTGCCCGGGAGGGTGTGCACCGCGAGCGAGTGACCGGCACCGATGCGGGCGAGAACGCGCTCCTGTTCGGCATCGGCGTCGAGAAGGAGGGTGTCGGCCGCGGGGGTGCGTTCGTCGGGGCTGACGACCACCGGATCGTCGCGGCGCACCGTGACCCGCGCACGATCGTCGTGGTGGCCGGCGAGAGCGTTGAGCAGAGGATCGTCGAGGTAGTGGGTGTCGCGGGCCATTCCGGAGGCGACGTCGGCGAACGACGAGATCACCAGACGGGGGTGCACGACGAAGGTCGGCACGTGCGTCGTCAAACGACGGATGTGGTCGATGACGGGCTGGGGCTTGAAGACGCCCTGGTCGTAGGCGAGCCCGGCGAGGGCGGCGCTGTCGATCTGTATGCCCAGGTGCGTGCGGAAAGCCCGTGCGAGCTCGGAGTTCATCACGAACGTTCCGTGCAGCTTCACCTCGAAATCGCCGTGGTGACGGCGGATGGCGAGCGGGCGCAGCAGCACCGGCGCCGACCACTCCACTCCCCCGATCTTCCAGGCGGAAAGACCCACGGCCAGGTGCACCGGCTCGAGACCTCGAGCGGTGCGCAGCTCGACGTTCTTGGCGGTGATGCGCTCGGCAGCCAGCCGTGCGGTGCGAAGCGCCACCTCGTCGCGGAACAGGTTGGACAGCATGGTCGCTCGGCCCGTGATGAACTGCGGGAGCGAACCGGGATGCGCCTTGGTGATGTCGATGCCCGCGTCGCGTGCATCGTCGAACCGGAGGAGCGTCGATCGGCCCCCCAGAGCGGCGGCCTCGGCGCGGATGCGGTCGCGCTCGGGGTCGGCGACGTGGCGGACCACGATGCCGGGCTCCGACAATCGCAGCTCGCCCGGATCGACGGACGACGCCGTCTCGTCTCCGTCGGTGCCGTTCACGACACCGTCCTCAGCTCGCCACACACCTGCCAGACTAAGCCGGGCGCCTGTGGATCGCTTGCAGCCGGGGCGAGTTTCGCGGTAATCAGCGACACGCCGCGCCACCGGCGCTTCCTCCACAGCGCACCGGTGCGCGGCATCGTCCACCGATCGCCCGTACGGCCCGAGCGTCAGAGTCCGCGTCTCGTGAAGATGGGCCCATGAACAGAGTCACCAGCACCGAGTACGTCAGCCCCGTCGGGCCGGTCCTTCTCACCTTCATCGACGACGCGCTCGTGCGCCTGCACGTCGCCTCCGACGGCGTCGACCTCGCCCGCGCCGAAATCGCGCACCGCCTGGGCGTGGTCCCCGACCCCGACCCCTCCCCCGGCGACGACCTCGCCCGACAGCTCGACGAGTACTTCGACGGTGCGCGTCGGTCATTCGAGGTGTCGCTCGACTGGCGTCTGGTGCGCGGGTTCACTCGCAACGCGCTCGAGGCGTCGCAACAGATCCCGTATGGGGAGGTGGCCTCGTACGGCGAGGTCGCCGCGATGGCCGGGGCACCTCGCGCGGCACGGGCCGTGGGCACCGCGTGCGCGTCGAGTCCGTTCTCGATCGTCGTGCCGGTGCATCGGGTGGTCCGCGCCGACGGGTCGATCGGCGAGTACGGCGGTCATCCCGAGGTGAAGGAGTTCTTGCTCTCGCTCGAAGACGAGGCGGCGCGGGGGGACGGTCTGCGCGCGCGGGCGTGATCGCCGGGTGCGGGCGCTCCGGCTTCCTGTCCATCTCGCTGGGAGAAGATGCGCGACCTCGGCACGGATGCCGCCGCCCCGCGCCGGGGAGGCGGGGCGACACGACGACGCCCGGTCGTCGCGCGCTGCGAGGACCGGGCGTCGTGCGTGCGACCGGGTCGGTCTAGTGGTTCGACGCCTTCTCGGCGCCGAAGCCGGTGAGCGAGCGTACGTCCATCTCCGCGGCCTTGCGTCGGTCCTCAGCGGTGCGGGAGGTGACCGATCCCAGCCAGCCGAGGAAGAACCCGAGGGGGATCGACACGATCCCGGGGTTGTTCAACGGCCAGATGGCCACTCCCGTGTCGGCGAACACGCTCGTCGGCGTCCCCCAGAACACGGGCGACAGGAAGATCAGCACGAGGGCCGAGCCGAGGCCGCCGTACATGCTCCACACCGCACCACGCGTGGTGAACTTGCGCCAGAAGAGCGAGAACAGGATGGTCGGCAGGTTCGCCGACGCGGCAACCGCGAAGGCGAGCGCGACGAGGAACGCCACGTTCTGCCCCTGCACGCCTATGCCGCCGAGGATCGCGAGCACGCCGATGACGATCACCGTGCGGCGGGCGACCTTGACCTCGCCGTCGGGCGGGACGTCACCCTTCTTCACCACGTTGGCGTAGATGTCGTGCGCGAACGACGCCGCGGCCGTGATGGTGAGACCGGCCACCACCGCCAGGATGGTCGCGAACGCCACGGCCGAGATGAAGCCGAGCAGGAGAGGACCGCCCAGGGCGAAGGCGAGCAGCGGAGCGGCGGCGTTGACCCCACCGGGGGCGGCGAGGATCGCCTCCGACCCGACAAGCGCTCCGGCACCGTACCCGAGCACCAGCGTGAGGATGTAGAACAGCCCGATCAGCCAGATCGCCCAGACCACCGAGCGACGCGCCTCTTTGGCGGTCGGCACCGTGTAGAAGCGCATCAGCACGTGCGGGAGCCCCGCGGTGCCCAGCACCAGCGCCAGGGCGAGCGAGATGAAGTCCCAAGGGTTCTTGCCGTACTGCAGTCCCGGCGCGAGGATGGCCTCCCCCTTCGGCGACGCCGCCACCGCGCTTTCGAGCAGCGTGTTGAGGCTGAAGCCGTTGATCGCGAGCACCCACACCGTCATGACGACCGCGCCGCCGATCAGCAGGAACGCCTTGACGATCTGCACCCACGTGGTGCCCTTCATGCCGCCGATCAGCACGTAGACGATCATCAGGATGCCGACGACCGCGACGACGAGCGACTGCCCGACGCGCTCGGTGATGCCCAGCAGCAGCGACACGAGCCCGCCGGCACCGGCCATCTGCGCGAGGAGGTAGAAGAAGCACACCGCGAGGGTCGTGATCGCGGCCGCCATGCGCACCGGTCGCTCCTTGAGGCGGAACGACAGCACGTCGGCCATCGTGAACTTCCCGGTGTTGCGCATGAGCTCGGCCACGAGCAGCAACGCCACCAGCCACGCCACCAGGAACCCGATGGAGTACAGGAAGCCGTCGTAGCCGTTGATCGCGATGGCTCCGACGATGCCGAGGAACGACGCGGCCGAGAGGTAATCGCCGGCGATCGCGAAGCCGTTCTGGGGGCCGGTGAACGAGCGCCCCGCGGCGTAGTAGTCGGCGGCGGTCTTGCTGTTGCGGCTGGCTCGAATGACGATGAACAGCGTCACGGCGACGAACGCACCGAAGATCGAGATGTTCAGCACCGGGTTGTTTTCGACCGTCTGCACGGCCGCGTCGAGCTGGGCGAGGACGACGTTCACGACCGACCCCCCTCAGCTCGCTCGAGCTCGGCGCGCAGGGCCTCGGCCCCGGGGTCGAGACGGCGGTTCGCATAGGCGACGTAGCCCATGGTGATGGCGAACGTGGTCACGAACTGTCCCAGGCCGAACAACAGCCCCACGGTGATCGCGCCCGACACCGGCTGCGCCATGAAACCCGGCGCGAACGACGACAGCAGAACGTAGACGAAATACCAGACGAGGAAAGCCACCGCCAGCGGGAAGACGAAGCTGCGCTGCCGCCGCTTCAACTCCTGGAACGGGGCGGACTCCTCGACCGCGATGTAATCGACGCCGTCCTTATGGGCGTCGTCGATGCGACGATCCGTCATGTGGCCTCCTTGCCTCATGAATCCGGCGCAGCGCTGCGCCGGCGGGGGGTGTGACCGGGCTGTGAGAACGCTCCCGGTGGTAGGGTCGACGCTACGAAACGCGGCGACGAGGCCGTCACCCCCGGAAGTAGGTAGTGCGTGGGAGCACCATCCGCTCTTCGAGACGACGCGCGCCTCATGACGCACGCCGTCGCCGAGCTCGCCCGCCGTACCCACTTCCCCGTCGCCTTCGGCGGCCTCGAGCACGACGGTGCGGTGCACGTCACCTCCATCGTCGGTGCCCGCACCCGCAGCATCGAGGGTCTGGTCGTGCACGCGTCGCGCGGCCTCGGCGGCCGGGCGCTCATCGAGCGGCGCCCTCGGATGACCCTGGACTACCGCACCTCGCGCTCGATCACGCACGACTACGACCGAGCGATCCTCGGCGAGGGCATCGCGACCCTGTTCGCGGTGCCCGTGCTCGTCGACGGGTCGGCGCGCGGCGTGCTGTACTGCGGGACGTGGGCGCAGACGCCGATCGCCGAGGTGCAGGCGCGTCCGGCGTTCGACGTCGCCGGAGAGCTCGGCACCGAACTGCGGGTCCGAGCGGAAGTGGAGCGACGACTGGCCGCCGCCCCGGCGCCCGAGGGCGGTCTCGGCGCCGGAGCACGCGAAGAGATCCGCGAGAGCTACGCCCAGTTGCGCAGCATCGCCGCCACCGTCGGCGATGCCGACGTCCGCCGCCGTCTCGAAGACATCGAGGCACGTCTCGCCGCCCTCACGGGCGACGCACCGGCGGCCGATGTCGACGCCGACCTGCACCTGTCGCGGCGCGAGATCGACGTTCTGGCATGCGCCGCGGTGGGCTCGACGAACGGCGAGATCGCGGCATCCCTCGGGCTTCGTGAGACCACCGTGAAGTCGTACCTCGCCTCGGCGATGTCGAAGCTCGACGCCTCTACACGGCACGCTGCCGTCACCCGCGCGCGGCGCGTCGGCCTGCTGCCCTGAACGGTCCACGCGCGTGGGAAAACCCTGGAAATGGCTGCCAGAGGTTGAGGATGCCGCCGATTCTCGGCATCGTGGCTGACTCCTGTCGTCGATCAGAGAAGGAGAGTCACCCATGCTGACACTCACCGAAGAGGCCACGACCGCTGTCAAGACCATCACCGCGCAGTTCCCGGATACCGCGCACAGCGGCATCCGAATTCAGGGTGCCGGCTCCCCCGAGTCGCAGTTCGCCCTGTCGGTGGTCGACGCCCCCGAGCCCGAGGACGCCGTCGTGGAGAACGCCGGGGCGCGCGTGTTCCTCGACGCCGACGCCGCCGCCGTGCTCGATGACCGCGTCCTCGACGCGCAGATCGATCCTGCGGGATCTGTGCAGTTCGCGGTGACCAGCGCCGTCTGACGCCCGCGTCCGTCGAACGATGCCCCGGCCGAGTGCCGGGGCATCGTCACGTTCCGTGGCCGCGTGCGAGACCGCTCGGTCCACAGCGAAAGGTCAGCCGCGGAACAGCACGACCTCGTTGCTCGGCTGGTCGTAGACGAACTGCAGGGCGGTGTCGGCGGGGAAGTCGGTGTGCTCGAGCTCGGGCGATCCGGGCAGCAGTCGCACGGTGGCGGCAGCGGGGAACGTCCCGGCCGAGCACGCGGGCGAGATGTACTGCCCGGAGTAGCTCCAGCTGCCGGCGCCCTGCGCGGTGACCAGTTCGGGTTGGAAGACGGTCATGCAGTACTCGCCTTCGCCCAGCGCGCCCCCGGGCGGGGTGACGACGACGCGGAACCCGTGCGTCTCCGCGAACCCGATTGCCTGGCCCGCCGGTCCGAGGAAGTAGTCGGGGACTTCGAACGACGGGTCGGGGGCGATCCGCGCCACCTGCTCGGCATCCGGTTGCAGCGGGTGCGTCTGGACGCGTTGTACGAGCGTGAGAGCGACGACCGCCGTCACCGCGACCATCGCGCCGACGACCGTCAGCACGACGGTCGAGCGTTGCGGACGCGGCCACGAGAAGCGCCGCCGCGGCGGCTCGGTCGGGACCGCCTCCTCGTCGGCAGCGGATTCGTCGGCGGCGGACTCATCGGTCGGCGGTCGGTCGGGCTCGAGGTCCGCGGGCGCTCCTTGGGCTACGCGGCGCTCCAGGTGCTGCAGGCGAGCCAGCGCGGCCGGGTCGGACCCGATGTCGGCGTCGGCGGCGTACGCCCTCCGGCGCAGCCGGGCGAGTTCGTCGTCGTCGATCGCCATCCGTCGATTCAATCAGTCGCGCGCCGTGGGCGGACGAGAACCGCCGGACCTCGCGGCGGCCGGAACCGCACGCTTCGCAGACCCACCGGCGTCACCGCCCATCACTCGGCGGACGGGAATCGCCGGGCCCCGCTTCGGGACAGAGCGCTCGGCAGTCCCACCGCTGACCCCGCCACAGAGAACCGCCGCACCGCGGTCAGCACCGAGCACTCTGCAGACACTCCGGCGTCACCGCCCCGTGAACGCCGGCGGCCGCTTGGCCTGGAACGCCGCGAAGCCCTCTCGGTAGTCGTGGGTGCGGGTGAGAGCTGCCTGCGCACGATTCTCGAGCGACATCGCCGCCCACAATCCGAGCCTCTCGTCGCGGATGGCGGTGACGATGCGCTTACTCGCGCGAAACGCCTCGGTGGGTCCGGCCGCCGCGCGACGTGCGGCGAGCGCGGTGGCATCCTGCACCTCGGATGCCGGGACCACCCGCGAGAAGAGTCCGGCGCGCACGGACTCCTCACCCGTCAGCAGACGGCCGGTGTAGATGAGATCGAGCGCGGCGTGCGTGCCGAGGCGCTCCACGAACAGGCTGTGCCCTCCGGAGTCGAGGATCGCCCCCAGGGCGGCGAAGGGCGAACCGATCCGGGCGTCATGGGCGGCGAAGACGACGTCGGTGGCGATGAGCAGGCCCAGGCCGACGCCGAGGCAGGCTCCATGGGCGACGGCGAACGTCGGCGCCGGGAACGACGCCAGGCGGCGGAGCAGAGGGGTGAGCGTGCCGTCGAGGTATCCGGCGACGTCGTCGGTGGCGGGGTCGACGCCCGAGATGTCGCGCCCGGCGCAGAACGACGGCCCCTCGCCGCGCAGCAGCACCGCGCGAGCCTCATCGGCCTCGGCACGGTCGTAGGCGTCGGCGAGCGCGTGGAGGTCGTCAAGGCGGAGGGCGTTGCGTCGCGCGGGTGCGTCGAGGGTGACGGTGGCGAGTCCGTCGGCGAAGGCGTAGTCGATCACGGCATCCCTCAGCCGTCGTAGTCGACGCGGACGGCGTCGGACGTCGGGTGGGACTGGCAGGTCAGGACGTACCCGCGCTCGACCTCCTCGGGTTCGAGGGCGTAGTTCTCGGTCATCGTCACGGAGCCCTCCAGCACGCGTGCGCGGCACGTGCCGCACACGCCTCCGGCGCACGCGAACGGCACGTCGGGGCGGACGCGGAGCGCGGCGGCCAGGATCGTCTCGTTCGCGGCGACCGGGCTGTCCACGTGCGCTGACTGCCCGTCGAGGGTGAAATCGATGGAGCGGACGAGCTCGTCGGCGCACGCCCGCACGGCACGCGCTCCCCCGGTCTGCGCGGGAGCGTCCGCGTCACCGGCGGTGAACAGCTCGAAGCGGACGCGCTCGCCCGGCACCCCGACGTCGGCGAGCGTTTCCCTGCAGAGCTCGACGAGGGCGAAAGGTCCGCAGAGGAACCACTCGTCGACGGATGCCGGATCGATCAGTCGCGAGAGGATCAGGCGGAGGCGCTCCTGGTCGAGGCGACCCGAGAAGACGGGAGCGACGCGCTGCTCGCGCGAGAGCACGTGGTGCAAGGTCACACGCGCGGGATGCCGGTCCTTGAGGTCGGCGAGCTCGTCGACGAACATCACGTCGGTCGAGGAGCGGTTGACGAAGACGATCGTCATCCGGGCTTCGGTGCAGCGCTCGAGCACGCCGGCGGCGAGCGCCATGATCGGGGTGATGCCGGAGCCCGCGGCGATCGCGACGATGTGACCACCGGCCGGAGCCCGTGAGACGAAGGTGCCCCGGGGGCTCATGACCTCGATCTCATCGCCGGACCGGAGACTTTCGTGGACCCACCGGGAGAATTGCCCGTCCGGGTCGCGTTTGATGCCGACGCTGATGGTCCCACGGGTAGGCGGGCGGCACAGCGAGTACGAGCGGCGGAGGTCCTGGCCGTCGACGGTGGCGCGCAGGGCCACGTACTGCCCGGGCGCGTAGGCGAAGACATCCGCGAGGTCGTCGGGGACCGCGAACGTCACCTCGACGGAGGTCGGCGTGAGCGGGCGCACCTCGGCGACGCGCAGGGGGTGGAAGCGCGCGCGGGAGCGCGGCGCGGGGTCGGCCGCCGCGGGACCGGAGGTCGTGGCATCCGTGAGGCTCATCACAGGGCCTTGAAGTGGTCGAAGGGTTCGAGGCAGGCGCGGCATTCCCACAGCGACTTGCAGGAGGTGGAACCGAAGCGCGACAGCTCCCGAGTGTCGAGGGAGCCGCAGCGCGGACACGCGACGCTGAGCGTGAGGCGGATGGGGCCGGCGGGGGCGCGTCCCGTGGGCGGGGCGATGCCGTACGCGGTGAGCTTGCGTCGGCCGGCCTCGCTCATCCAGTCGGTGGTCCACGCCGGGGTCAGCGTCGTGCGCACCACGACGTGGTCGTATCCGGCCGAGGTGAGTGCGAGCAGGATGTCGTCGCGGATGGCCTCGACCGCGGGGCATCCGGAGTAGGTGGGGGTGATGGTGACGGTCACGGTGTCGTCGTCGAGGCGGACCTCGCGCAGCACACCGAGGTCGTCGATGGTGAGCACGGGCACCTCGGGATCGACGACGGCGGCGACGACCGCCCGGGCGTGCTCGAGGGTCGCGGTCACCACGTCGCCCCCGGGTGACGGCGGGCCAGCACCTGCATCTCGGCGAGCAGCGGCCCGAAGGCGGGGTGATGGATGCCGCGGCGACCTCCGGCCGACGAGGCGGCGACGTCGGGTCGGGCGACGTCCTCTTCGGCGAGCACGGCGTCGATCACGGCATCCGCTCGCGCGCGAAGGGCGGACGGGCGCACTGCCACGCCCTCGAGTCGGTCGTGCAGAGCGTCGTCGCGGAACAGTTCGTCGAGGAAGGGCCAGGTGTCGTCGAGGGCGATCAGCAGGCGCCGACGCGACTCCTCCGTGCCCCCGGCGAGACGCAGCATCCACTGCACGGCGTGGTCGCGGTGGTAGTCGACCTCCTTCTCGGCCTTGGCGGCCACGGCCGCCAGGACGGGGTCGGCGGATGCCGTGAGGTCGCGGTAGAGCTCGAGGAGATACGTCGACGCCAGCAGCTGCCGCACGATCGTGTGCGCGAAGTCGCCGTTGGGGAGCTCGAACAGCCAGGCGCTGCGGAACTCCGCTTCGTCGCGCCCGTAGGCGAGATCGTCTTCGGTGCGGCCGTCGTGGCTGCCGGCGTACCGCAACAGGGAACGGGCGTGGCCGAGGAGGTCGAGGGCGATGTTGCCCAGGGCGACGTCTTCTTCGAGCTCGGGGGCGCGGGCGATCCACCCGCACAGGTTCTGCGCGAGGATCAGGGAGTCGTCGCCCAGGCGCAGCGCGTACGCGGCGACGCCGGGGTTGCTCGCCCGCTCCTCGCCGCCCAGCAGTTCGGCGGAGAGTTCGTGCGCCGCGATGGAGACGTCGCCGTGCGGCGCGTCGTGGGAGGGGACGGATGCCACGGTGTCGGTGCTCACAGGTGCGGCACCCCCTCGGAAGCGGTGTACGAGACCGCGTGCCGGTAGTTCTTGCCCGCCGGCGACTCGAAGAAGGCACCCTTGGCTCCCGGGTCGCTGGTGGTCACGGCATCCGCGGGGACGACCCAGATCGACACACCCTCCCCGCGGCGCGTGTAGAGGTCGCGGGCGTTGCGCACGGCGAGGTCGGCGTCGGGGGCGTGCAGCGATCCCACGTGCACGTGGCTCAGTCCGCGGCTCGCGCGCACGAAGACCTCCCACAGCGGCCAGGTCTCGGCGGGGCTCGCACCGGGGGTCGCCATCAGGCGGCCGCCTTCGCGCTCTTCTTCGCGGCATAGGTCGCCGCGGCCTCGCGCACCCACGCGCCCTCTTCGTGCGCGTCGCGGCGGTGCTGCCGGCGCGTCGTGTTGAGCGGTCCGCGGCCGGCGAGCACCTCGTGGAACTCGGTCCAGTCGATCTCGCCCATCTCGTAACGCCCCATCTCGACGTCGAATCGCAGCGCGGGATCGGGCAGGGTCACTCCCAGCACGGCGGCCTGCGGCACGAGCATCGACACGAAGCGCTGCCGGAGGTCGTCGTTGCTGAAGCGCTTGATGTTCCACGCCATCGACTGCGCCGAGTTGGGCGAGTCGTCGTCGGGTGGTCCGAACATCATCAAGCTCGGCCAGTACCCGCGGTTCACGGCGTCCTGCGCCATCTCGCGCTGGGCGTCGGTGCCCTGCATCAGCGTGAGGAGGATCTCGAAGCCCTGACGCTGGTGGAACGACTCCTCCTTGCAGATGCGCACCATCGCCCGGCCGTACGGGCCGTAGGAGGCGCGGCACAGGGGCACCTGATTGCAGATCGCGGCGCCGTCCACGAGCCAGCCGATGGCGCCGACGTCGGCCCAGGTCGGGGTCGGGTAGTTGAAGATCGACGAGTAGCGCGCGGTACTGTCCACGAGTTGCTGCGTCATCTCATCACGCGTGATGCCGAGGGTCTGGGCGGCGGAGTAGAGGTAGAGGCCGTGTCCCGCCTCGTCCTGCACCTTGGCGAGCAGGATCGCTTTGCGCTGCAGGCTCGGGGCGCGGGTGATCCACGCCCCCTCGGGCTGCATGCCGATGATCTCGGAGTGCGCGTGTTGCGAGATCTGCCGGATGAGGGTGCGGCGGTAGCCGTCCGGCATCCAGTCGCGGGGTTCGACACGACCGTCGGCCTCGATCAGCGCGTCGAACGTGGCCTCGCCGTCGAGCTCGGCGTCCGTCACGAGTGCTGTCGTCATCGTCGACTCCTTAACAGACCGATCGTTCAGTAAATTGTATCCCCGGCTCACGGCCCGCCGCAACGACCCCGCCGCGGGCGCGACGAGCGCCCGACCCGGGCTCACGCGGGAACCGCCGCCGGCTGCCAGGTCTTCGCGACGAGGGTGAGCACGTCGTACTGGGCGACCAGCTCGTCGTGCTGATTTCGGATCACGGCATCCCACCGCACCTCGCCGTACTCGTCGGTCTCGCGCGGGGTGATCTGCTTCGCCGTCAGCGCGACGCGGATGCGGTCTCCCGGCGACACCGGCGTGACGAAGCGGAGGTTCTCCAGGCCCGAGTTCGCAAGCACCGGGCCCGGCGCGGGATCGACGAACAGCCCCGCCGCCCACGACACGAGCAGGTACCCGTGCGCGACGCGCCCCGGGAAGAAAGGGTTCGCCGCAGCGGATTCCTCGTCCATGTGCGCGTAGAAGGTGTCCCCCGTGAACCGCGCGAACACCTCGATGTCGTCGAGGGTGACCTCGCGCTCGACCGACTCCACGGCATCCCCGATCCGAAGATCCGAAAGGGGCTTCCGGAAGGGGTGGATGCCGGTGATGTCGGTGTCGGCCCCCGGATGCCACACCCCGGTCAACGCGGTCAGCATCCGCGGGGAGCCCTGGATCGCGGTCCGCTGCATGTGGTGGAGCACCGAACGGACGCCGCCGAGCTCCTCGCCGCCGCCCGCGCGGCCGGGACCGCCGTGCACCAGGTGGGGAACCGGCGCGCCGTGACCGGTGGAGGTGCGGGCGTCGTCGCGGTCGAGGAAGAGCACGCGACCGTTCATCGCGCCCATGCGCGTGAGCAGCTCGGTCGCCACCCCCGGATCGTGCGTCGCGACACTCGTGACGAGCGAGCCGCCTCCCCGGCCCACGATCTCGGCCGCTTCCGCGACGTCGGTGTACTCCACGATGCTCGCGACCGGGCCGAACGCCTCGATGTCGTTGACGGCGGGAGTCGCGGCATCCGCGAAGGCCAGCAGCATCGGCTGGAGGAAGGCGCCGTCGGCGGACACCCCCGGAGGGGCCTCGGCCGACCCGACGACGAAGCGTCCGCCGGCGTCGGTGAGCGCCCGAACCTGCCGCAGCACCTCGTCGCGTTGGTCCATCGAGACCACGGGCCCCATGGTCACGCCCTCGACCCGCGGGTCGCCGATGACCACGCGCTCATCGATCCTGTCGCGGAGCGCGGCGGCCACGGCATCCGTGGTTCCCGCCGGCACGATCGCACGACGGATCGCGGTGCACTTCTGACCCGCCTTGGTGGTCAGCTCGACAAGGAGCTGCTTGACGTAGGCGTCGAACTCGAGCGTGCCCGGGCCGGCGTCGGGGCCGAGGATCGAGGCGTTGATCGAATCGGTCTCGCTCGTGAAGCGCACCCCCGGCTTCGCCTGGGCGCGCAGGCGCTCCGCGGTGGAGGCGCTCCCGGTGAAGCCGACGGTGTCACCCACGTCGAGCAGGTCGAAGAGGCCCGGGATGCCGCCGCTGATCACCTGCAGCGACCCCTCGGGCAGCAGCCCCGTCTCGACCACGATGCGCACCCAGGCCTCGGCGATGTACGCCGTGGGGGTCGCGGGCTTGACGATCGTGGGCAGGCCCGCGAGGAACGCGGGGGCGAACTTCTCGAGCGCACCCCACATGGGGAAGTTGAAGGCGTTGATCTGCACGGCGACGCCCGACAGGCGGGTGTAGACGTGTCGGCCGAGGAAGGAGCCGTCTTTCGACAGCGGCTCGACCGGACCGTCGAGCACGACCGTGCCCGCGGGCAGCTCGCGACGCGCCTTCGACGAGAGGGTGAAGAGCACGCCGATGCCGCCGTCGATGTCGCTGAGCGAGTCGCGGCGGGTGGAGCCGGAGCGCATCGACAGCGCGTACAGCTCTTCGCGGCGCTCGTTCAAGGCGATCGCGAGGTTCTTCAACACCATGGCACGCTGGGGGAAGGTCAGCGCCCCGAGGCTTCCCCGGCCCTCGCGGCGGGCGTAGGCGACCGCGCCGGCCAGATCGAGCCCGCGGGTGCTGACCCGCACGACCTCCTCGCCCGTGGAGGCGTCGCGCACGACGGCGGCCTCGGGATCCTCGGCGGGCGTCCACCACGCGCCGCTCACGTAGCTGGGGAGAAATGTCATCCTTCACTCCATTCGTAGAAGCCGCGGCCGGTCTTACGACCCAGGTGCCCCTCGGCGACGAGCTGCCGCAGCAGCGCCGGCGGGGTGAAGCGCGCGCCGAACGCGCGCTCGAGTTCTTCGGCGATGCCCAGGCGCACGTCGAGACCGACCACGTCGGTCGTGCGCAGGGGGCCCATCGGATGCCGATAGCCCAGCTCCATCGCCGTGTCGATGTCGCGCGCCGACGCGACACCCTCCTCGAGCATGCGGATGGCCTCGAGGCCCAGGGCGACGCCGAGTCGGCTGGAGGCGAAGCCGGGCGCATCGCGCACGACGACGGCGGCCTTGCCGATGGCCTCGACCCACCGGGTCGCGCTGTCGACTACTCCCGGGTGCGTGCGCGCGCCGGTCACGACCTCGACCAGAGCCGAGGACGGCACGGGGTTGAAGAAGTGCAGGCCGAGGAACCGCTCGGGGTGTGCCAGTGATGCGGCGAGCGCGTCGATCGAGATCGAGGAGGTGTTGGATGCCACGACCGCGTCCTCGTCGACGACCTCCTCGATCCGCCGGAGGGCGTCGAGCTTGAGGGCGCGATCCTCGGGGACGGCCTCGACGACGAGCCCGGCACCCGCGAAGGCGGCGAGGTCGGTGCCGAGGGCGAGGGTGTCGGCATCCGGGACCGTGCCGCCTCGCGCCGCGGAGCGGCCGAGAGCCGTCTCGACGCGGGAGCGCGCCTGGGCGGCGGCCCCGGCGTCGCGCTCGACGACGTGCACGCGGACACCGGCGAGCAGGAAGGCGTGCGCGATGCCGGCGCCCATTCGCCCGCCGCCGAGGACGCCGACCACGGCGGGAAGAGATGCCGGAGCCGGCGCATCCGCGACGCCGCTCGCGTCGGGGATGGGTGCCGCAGCCGAGGTGCCCGTGACGTCGCGAGCCGCCGCGGAGTCGGAGCGGGGAGGGCGAGCCGGGGCGCCGTGGAGGGATGCCGAAGCCATGGCATCCATGACCTCGCGAGCCGCCGCGGAGTCGGAGCGGGGAAGGCGAGCCGGGGCGCCGTGGAGGGATGCCGAAGCCATGGCATCCATGACCTCGCGAGCCGCCGCGGAGTCGGAGCGGGGAAGGCGAGCCGGGGCGCCGTGGTGGGTCATCGCTTCTTCCTCTCGAGGAACGCGGTCATGCGGGCGCGCTTGTCGGCGCTGTCGAACAGCTCGGCCTGCATCTCACCGTCCACCTCGGGATGCGCGGCGCGGGGGGCGAGCAGGACGCGCTTGGTGAGGATGGTGGCGCGGGCGGAGTTCTGCGCGATCCGGTCGACGATCCGGTGTGCGGCGTCGAGCAGGGCGTCAGGTTCGTGCACGCTCGACAGCAGCCCCCAGGCCAGCGCCTCGTCGGCGTCGATCACGCGCGTCGTCAGCAGCAGTTCGCTCGCGCGGGCGTGGCCCACGATCTCGGGCAGGCGCCACGCGGCGCCGGCCGCGGCGATGATGCCGAGGCCCGGTTCGGGGTTGCCGAAGCGCGCCCGGGGCGTGCCGAGACGGATGTCTGCGGCGTACGCGAGCTCGGCTCCCCCACCGAGGGCGAACCCGTCGACGGCGGCGATGACGGGCATCGGCAGGTGTCGGATGCGGTCGAAGGCGGTGGCGTTGATGCCCCGGCGCGCGTCGTCGGCCGTGCGCTCACGCAGCTGCGCGATGTCGGCGCCCGAGGCGAAGATTCCTCCCGCGCCGGTGAGGATCAGCGTGCGCGGGTGCCGCTCGAGCTCGGCGCAGAGCGTGTGCAGCTCGTCGATCATGGTCTGGTCGATCGCGTTGCGGCGGTCGGGGCGATCGAGGGTGGCGACGACGCGGTCGTCGCGCGCGTCGACGCGGAGGCGGGGGGCGTCGCCCGCATGGCGCGTCACGCCGGGGACGGGGGTGGGGTGCGCTTCGCGCGTCGCGCCGGGGACGGGGGCGTCGCCCGCTTCGCGCGTCGCGCGGGGGCCGAAGGTGGGGTCCGCTTCGCGCGGCACGTCGCTGTTGGGGGCGGGGTGCGTCCACGCATCGGCCGCGCGCCCCGCGGGCGGATCGAGCTCTTCAGCGGGCGGTCTGCCGTGCGGCGCCTCAGCCATCGACGCGCTCCGCGACAGAGAGACGCGCACACTCGAGGGGAAGCGTGAGCGACATCGCCATCCTCTCCCCCGCTGGTTCCGCGGGGTCGTCCGCCTCATCCGCGAGGTTTTTCGACCGATCGTTCAGTAATCATGTCAGACGGCAGAGCGTGCGGCAACGGTGCGCCGCCGCCGCGTCGGACTCGCGAGGGCCTGGCTCACGCAGTCGCCGCCAGCGACTGGCTAGCGGTGTCCGCTACGCCACGAAGCGCGACGCGGCGGCACCGGGACGCGAATCTCTGTCACATGAACCGCGCGAATGCGAGTAGAAGGAGCGGGACAGCGATGCCGACCCAGGCCGAAACCATCGATGAAATGGCGCCGAAACCGGTCACCACTATCAGCGACTACGAGCGTGCCCTACTCACAAACGAATGGCTCGTTGCAGTTCTCGAGCGAGGCCGCGACCAGATCGAGGACGGACGGGGCCGCGTCTTCACCGGACGTCGCAGCTCTCGATCTTGAGCAACCCGGGGGGCCTCGGATTCCATAATGGAGCCGAGGCCCTTTGCCATGATGCGGGGCCTCCGGTGGTGTGTAGATCGGCGGCGGAAGGTGGTTGAGGTACAGCATGGCTTCGGGACGCGATCGAGGAGTGGATTACTCCACACAGTGCGCTGTCTGCCTCGTCGTCGACGGAGTGTCGAGAACAAGCTCATGTACGAGCGCCCTCAGATGCAGCTCCAGGATCGACCTCTCACGCCCGCGGAACGTGCGCGTGCGATGCGATTTTCCACTGACGCTTAACTCACGGCTGAGGCGAAGTAGATCGTCGACGACATGAAGAACGAGGGTCGAATCGGTAAGAACACGGAGCTCGGTGAAGTCCTCATCGCGGGGACCGCCGCTGCCGCTCTTGAGACGAAACTCTGACCGCACAGGCTTTCCTCGGTTCATTCTCCTCGGCACGGATCTGCGCCCCATATTCGGCGGGCACAATCAGAGCGGAGTTGCGGGTACTAAATTTCGATTCGATCCTCGCGTTTGAGGGCTTTTTTCGCTCTCCCGCGGATGTATTTGCCCTTCTGGAGGTCGCGAGTCCATACGGCCCCGTGAGTGTCCGAAAACTGGAGCCAAACCCCACGTACACCCATTCCGGCCGCCAGCACGAGCCCGCCGACGCGTGTGTGTCCGGGAGGGATGACATGCTCACCGTTTTCACCGCGCAACTGTGTCTTCCACAGCCGATCCCCGACGTAATCGACGACCAGCATCGCGTAGGGGATCGGCTGAGATCCCGCGTTGTAAACGTGCACGGTGGCCGCAGGTTTCCCTTCGATCGGCTCTATCCACGAGATGAGCTCGTTCGCCTGCCGAAGTCGTTCTCGTTGCCGCTCACGACGTAGTAGTTCGAGCCCCAGCAGCAGAGCGCCTACCGTGCCGATTGCCGCAAACCAATCCGCAGCGCTTCCCCACTGCCATGAGTCGTAACCGAAGAAAGCGGCGACACTGTCCCACCAACCAGCCCACCATTCCATGTGGCAGACACTAGATCATTGCGCGCGCAAGGGCCGAGAGTGTGCATCGCGGTTCGAGCGAATGGCCTGCTGCCGCTCGAGGGTGGGAGCCGTGGCGGCTCGGTGAAGTGAAACCTTTTCGTACTTCGCCGCCCTACGGCTGAAGCAGTGGGAGTTGAGCGCTCGCCCATCTCACGATCGACTCATGCCGTTCCCTGGGCGTTCTTATTGCTTGAGTCAACAGATTTCGTGTCCTCTGAACTGTGGCCGTCGCATTCCCATGACTGAACCACAGGAACAGCGGGTGGAGCGCAACCTGGAAATAATCGTTCATGCCGGGAGTCACGAACTCGCTTTTCACATGCACCGCTTGGTTGCGCAGATGAAAAATCTGCTTCAAATCGGTACGCGCGGCGCAAAGGTCCGCACTACTTAGCTGAAATGCCCGCCCCCAGGCCTCCGCGACCTTCTTGTGCTGGGGGGTCCGTTGGTCCTTACGTGGTTCAGGTGGCCGCACAGCCGGCTCGGTGTCTAGGAGTGATGCCGTGAACGCCTCGAGTGTGAATGCTGCCGCGGAAATTGCAGTCATGGCGTGACGCAGCTCGTCTACGAGGTCGGCATCGAACCTTTTCCTGTCGTCCGGCCCCGGGTTCGTGAACCGCGCTGCTGAGCTGCTCGCGGCGGACTCCTCGGCGAGTCTGAGCCACATAGGCCAAAGCTCGATCCGTACCTCCCAGCCATCGACAGTCAGTTCTCCGTTCGCAGTGCGTGTCATGCCTGTCATGCGAACCTGGCCTGGCAAGGGCATATGTAGGCCACGAAACGCGGGCGCTTCAGGGGTATCGGCCGGCACGCTGGAACGATACCGGCCAGACGGCGCGAAGGTGAGATCTCCCGTCAGACCCACCGCCTGAGAAGGACCTGGGTAGCGCCACCGTGGAGCGTCGTTGGCGAATCGGCCGCACATGCGACCCTACGAAGCGGTGGACGGCACCACGGGGAGACGCTCCGACGGTCTTTCGAGAATGTAACGCCGGCTCGCTGCTCTACCTCTTGAATGACGTCTGCTGTGTCCACATCGCCTCGCGCCCACAACGTGAGAACGAGCATAGCCTCACCAACCAATTCTTCGATTCCGGGGCGGGGACGCTGAACCATCACGAAGATCGCCATCAGCACGTCAAGGATTGGCTGTTCGTCTGGGGTCAGTCGGACGGTGAGTCCGTTGAGAGCTGTCGCGAACCGCGCTTGCGCAGCTCCCCGCGCACCGGGGTCGGCCTCGATGACTGCTCTGGACCCGCCTGCCTGGCGGTATTCGAGGAGAGCAGTGAGAGAGGCCATGAGCCACTGCCTGCGCTCCGCTGCAATTTGACTGCGCGTCACCCTGCGCCTATCCAGTTCGTCGCGAATCCAGGGCACAACACCGAGGCCACGAGGGAGGTCACGGCACCGACGATGACGCTAATGAGGCCGGTCGTTGCGCTATCCACGCCGTGACCGTAGCGGCCTTTCGGCACCGCAGGGCTTGCAGCCCCTGCTACTCAGGCTGGGGGGAGTGGCGGGGCAGCGGTGGAGGTCGTGCCCGCTCGCCGTGTTCGAGTCTGGCAAGTCATGAACGACCGTTCGTGGGAGACTCCGAAACGGCCCGCCCCCACCGGCGCATCCCGTCTCATAACTCGTGTCGGCAATCTCTCAAACAGAGGCGGCGTTCGCGTTGCGCTGTGCGCGTGGCCACGATCGGGTACGCGCGCGTCTCCGTACGCGAGCAGAACCCTGGTCGCGGGGTGTCGCGGCATCGGCGCCACGCCCGGCTCAGCCAGGATCTCGAGTCGCGCCGTATCGGCGCATGATCAAGTCGCGTACGAGAGTGCCTAACTCATTCGTCACCGCGGCGACGTCCTGATGGGTCGGAGCGTCATCGGCGTGCGTAAGCCGGCTTCTCATGTCATAGATCCGTCTGTAGAAGTCCGGGGCGGACTTACCGTCGTAGAGCCTGCCTGACAACGTGGACAGCAGGCGACGGTGTGCCAACCCAACACCCTCCCTCCTCACCAACCTGCCGAGAAGTGAATCTTTGACCGCTGGTTCGACATCCATCGTCTTGACCTTGGATCGCAGATCGTTGAGCGCTGCCAGTTCTTCGCCCTCGATCGGCCGTTGCTCAGCGAGTGCTTCCACGGCGTTGACGAGCGTGAGGAATCGTGAGTCCCCAGAGGGCATCAGGCCTGCAGCGGTCCAAAGGTCGAACGCCAGATCGGCTGCTTTGTCAGCTCGTGCGAACTCCATTGCGGGCGCGAACTCATCGGCCAGAGCCGAAGCACCTTTGACGGCAACGCCGGTCGCAGACCCACGCATAACGAGCCAGAACTCGTCGGACGGATGCACGACCACTCCCGGGTTCTCGTTCGTGATCACCGGGCGTGGGGGATGGGAGCCGTCCGCTTCCCACTGAGTGTCACCAGCGGCCTGCATGAGTGCCAGAGCCTCCTCTGACGACTGGCCCATGAATTTGCGTGCGTGGAAGTCAGCGGGGCTGTGAGTCTTGATGAGACTGATTCGGAGCGCGGCGAAGGCGCGTTCGCCCGCCTGCTGCGCTGCGTTGTATGTGTCGTACTCGGTACCGCGGAGAACGAAGTGAGTAGCTGTTCGCAGGGGGCCGTTCGCATCGATCCAGAGTTCTTCAGATCCATGCGTCATCAAGGTCAGTTGATCTTCGTCAACATCCCAACCGGACCCGATAAGGGCGAAGCGCACGAGGAACGAGTAACCCACATGTGCAAGCTACCGGTGAGGCCCCAAGATCCGGAGGTTCGTCGTGTTGCAAGCCCCGTGAGAGCAGTGTCCGAATGAGGATCGCTCACCGCGACAGGACGAAGCCTCCATCACGTCGCAGGCCACCCGCGTCATTCCTGGCGAGCGAGCCGTCCCGTATCGGCGTCCGATCGGACGTACCGGAAACGGCTCCCTGTCCGGTCACCCCGTACGCCCAAGCGCCAGGATGAACAATCCGCCACCGAGTCGGTCCCACCACCGCTGTCGCCGCCTCCGCGTACCCGACGGCCAGCCGCTCGACACCGCGAGTACGGCTCGGGCGCTCGTCGCCCGGAGACTGCGACACCTCGGCGCTGCCGCTCCGGACATGTGGCTCGCTTCCGGCCTGTACCCGGCGCGAACACCGCCCGACGCCGGCAAAAAAATGTGCCCCCGACAGGATTCGAACCTGCGACGCCCGCGTTAGGAGTGCGGCGCTCTATCCCCTGAGCTACGAAGGCGGGATGCCACCAGCCTACTGCGCGGGAGTCGACCCCTCGGATGCCGGATCGGCGGCGCCACGGGCCGTTGCATCGCCCATGCCGGGGATGCCATGACGCAGCCCCTCGATGAGCCCGTCGTCCCAGCGACCGGGCTCGGCGGGGGTCGCCTGACGCACGTCGACGCCGTCGGGGCCCACGGTCGCCACGCACAGCAGCAGCGACTCGAGCATATGACCGTCGTGCGCGTCTCGCCGCAACACCGACGCCGACGGGTCGATCGTCGCGTGCGCGACGACGTCGAGCCACGGCATCCACCAGTCGTCGCCGCGTCCGATGCCCGCGCGCCGGAAGTCGTCGAGCCATCGCCCGATCCGCGGGGTCGCCGGATCGTCGACCGCGTGGTGGGCGACCATGTGGGTGCCGGGCGCGATCCGTGTGCGGCGGGCCGCGAGGCCGTCCCACTCCACGAGGTGGGCTCCGTCGGCATCCACCTCGACGAGGTTGAATCCCCGCGTGCTCGGACGCTCCGGGATGCCGGCTCCCACCGCATCGAGCGGGATGCCGCCGCGGCTGACGACCTCGTCGTCGGAGCGAGAGGACAGGTCCTGCCGGTTGAGCAGCACGGCCAGCCGTCCGGCTTCGGCATCGACCGCGAGCCAGGCGCCGCCCGCGCGGTCGTCGCGGACGCCCAGGATGCCGGCGCGCTCCGGCCACCACGGCCCGAGGCCGCGCCATGGGCGGTCACGCTCCTCGTCGCGGACGGCGAGGAGCCGCACGGGCTTCCCCGCGGTCTCCGGAACGTCGATCACGACCGTGCACATTCCGTCCACGCTACCCGTGGGAGGTGTCGGTGGGGGCTCTCCCCGGCCGCCTCGTCGACCTGGAAGACTGGGCCCATGTTCGTCGTGGTGGGAGTGACCGGCGGCATCGCCGCGTACAAGACAGTCAGCCTCGTGCGGCTGCTCGTGAAGGCGGGACACGACGTGCACGTCATCCCCACCGAAGACGCCCTGCGCTTCGTCGGACTGCCGACGTGGGAAGCCCTCAGTCGCAACCCGGTCACGACGTCGGTGCACGACGACGTCGCGCGGGTGCGGCACGTCGCCCTGGGTCAGTCGGCCGATCTGGTCATCGTCGCCCCCGCCACCGCCAACACCCTCGCCGCGATGGCCGCGGGCCTGGCATCCGATCTGCTCGGCACGACGCTGCTCGCCACGACCGCGCCGGTGGTGGTCGCCCCGGCGATGCACACTGAGATGTGGCGGCATCCGGCGACCGCGCACAACATGCGGGTGCTCCGCGCCCGTGGGGTGCACGTGGTCGGCCCCGCCGACGGCGTGCTGACGGGCGGAGACTCGGGACCCGGACGCATGTCGGAACCCGAGGAGATCGTCGCCGCCGCCCTGGCCCTCGTCGAGCGTCCGCGCGACCTGGCGGGCCTGTCGATCGTCGTCAGCGCCGGTGGCACGCGGGAGCCGATCGATCCGGTGCGCTTCATCGGCAACCGCTCGAGCGGACGCCAGGGTGTCGCCATCGCGCGCGCCGCCGCCGACCGCGGCGCGGACGTCACGCTCGTCGCCGCACACCTCGACGCCGACGTCCGACCGGATCCGCGGGTCGAGGTGATCGCCGCGGGCACCGCCGACGACCTCGGAAGGACGATGGATGCCGTGGCCCCCGGCGCCGACGTGATCGTCATGGCCGCGGCCGTCGCCGACTACTCCGTCGCCGCGGTCGCCGACCACAAACTCCGCAAACAGGACTCCCCCGGCGGCCTGACCCTCGAGCTCGTCGAGAACCGTGACATCGTGGCGGGCTTGGTGGCTCGCCGCCGCGTCGGTCAGACCATCGTCGCTTTCGCCGCCGAGACGGTGGCCGACGACGAGGAACTGCGCGAGCGCGCCCGGGTGAAAGCGGCGCGAAAGGGCGTCGACCTGCTCGCGGCGAACGCGGTCGGCTGGGCCCAGGGTTTCGAGACCGTCGACAATGCCCTCACGATCGTCGGGCGCGACGGAGACGTCGTCGCCACGGCATCCGGGTCGAAGGACGACACCGCGCACGCCCTGCTCGATGTAATCGTCGCGGTGCGCCGGACGACGGCGAGCTGAGGGGCGCGCACCCTGCTGGTCCTCTGGGGGCGCACCCTCCTGGTCGGTCCTACGTTGCGGGGAGCCGGTCGAGAGCGGCGATGATCTCTTCGGACTCGGTGCGCGTGGTGTAGTCGACGTGCACGTCGGCGAAACGGACGACGCCCGTCTCGTCGATGACGTACGCGGACGGGAACGGCACCCGCGCGGTGTCGTCGGCGTTGCTGTCGGCCACGTCGAAGCCGAGATCCGTGTGCGCTGCACGCGCGGCGGCGCTGGGCTCGGTGACGATGCCGAACTTCTCCGCGAGGACGTTCCCGGGATCGGACAGCACCCGGAAATCAAGGGATCCGTTCGTCGTGCTCTGCGCCGACCCGTCGGGCGTCTGCGGCGACACGGCGATCAGCCCCACACCGCGCTCGCGCAGAGCCGGAACCAGCGTCTCCTGGTAGGAGCGCAGAGTGATGTTGCAGTACGGGCACCACGCGCCGCGGTAGAACACGACGACGGTCGCAGCCCCACCCCTCGCCGCCGAGAACGTCTTCGTCGTCCCGTCGACCTCGACGAGGACCGCGTCGGGGGCCGTATCGCCGATGCCGAGCGCCGCGTCGGGAACGCCGGCGCTGCGCAGATCGGTCTGCTCACCAGCGAAGACCCCGGCCAGGCGGTCCCCGATCTGCGCGTCGAAACCCGTGGTGAAGTCATCGATCTGCTGAGCGATGGACGGTGCGGACATGAGCGGCCTCCCCGGCGTCGTCGGCGTCTGGCGCCGGTTCCCGGAGCGTATGCGCGCCAGCGAGGGGCACGGCCGATCGCGTCACGCGGCGAGATACGGCGTCATCGGACGTCATCGGCACAGATGCCGTGCGCCGTGCGGCGTGCGCGGCGCGCCGTGCGCCGTGCGCCGTGCGCCACAGCCGGGCGCCACAGCCGACGCCGCAGCCGACCGGGCCGTCACCGCGGGGTCGCGACGGATGCGCCGCGCGACCCCGGGCGCTCCGACCTCAATACCCGTAGCTGTACTGCAACTCCTGGACCACCGCGAAGAGCTGCGTCAGCAGCACGACGACCCAGATGCTCGCGAGGATCCAGGTCAGCACGGTGACGCCGATGGCGGCCCACAGCGGGGCGAGCCCCTTCCCCGTCTGGCGGCGCACGATGACGCTGCGCCCGATGATGTAGACGATTCCGCTGCCGATCGCGAGCACGAAGAAGCTCCACGCCCAGTGGAAGGGTCGCTCGATCCCGCGAGCTCGGAGCTGACGCCAGTCGAGGAAGGCGAAAAGCACCGTGGCGGCCGACAGCACGAGACTCAGGATGGACGACACCGCCGTGAGCACCGTGCCGGCCATCGACGGAGTCGCGAGGGGGTCGGCGTACATGCTGCTGTACACCGATTCACGAATGAACGAGCCCCAGTCGAAGACGAAAAGGCTGAGCACGCCCACCAGGGGCAGCGCGACCAGGAGCCAGATCCACACCGTATTCGTGGGGATGTCGCGATGGAGAACGGCGCTGTGTCCGACCGCCGGGGCACCCGGGTACGCACCGAGTCCACCGGACGCGGTTCCCGGGTAGGCCGGGGCTCCGGACGTCGTCGAGGCCGGCACGCCGGGATACGCGGGGGCTGCCGGGAACCTCGGAGCGGGCGCGACGGGGTTGCTGGTCGACGACGCGGACGGCGCACCTGCCACCGCGGCATCGGCGGCGGCACCGGTGGTCGAGGCGGCACCGGCCGTCGGGGCGACATCGGCGGCGGGGGTGGCGGACGAGGCAGGGGGTCCCGACACGTCGACAGCCGCACGGTGCTCGGAGGCGCGCGTCGTGTCCGCGTCGACGGGCGGTGCGGCAGCCGGCTCAACGGCCGGGGTCGGGGCCGCGGGCGACTCGGCCGACCCGTAGGGCTCAGAGCGTGCGGGCGATTCGGCGTCCGCCGCCGGCTCCTCGCTGTGAGACGACGACGCACCCGGCGTCGACGGCGTGTCGAAGTCACCGGCGCCGTACGCCGCGGCGACCGAGGGCGAGGCGTCGTGCTCGTCAACCGAGGCACCCGGCGTCGACGGGGTGAGCAGAGCACCGCCGTCGTGCGCCTCGGCCGCACGGTCGCCCTCGTAGGCGGCGGTGGGGTCGGAGGCGAGTGCCGGAGACTCGGCGCTGTCGGCGTCGTTGTGCTCGTGCGCGGCGGTCGGGCCGCTGCCGTCGACGGGGCGCACCTCGTCGGTCCACGTCGTGCCGTCCCAACGGCGGAGGCCGCCACCGCCCGCAGGGTCGGGGTACCAGCCGTCGGGCGGAGTGGGTGTGTCGGTCATGTCGTTCCCCTGTCTGGTGCGGAACCGGCGAGATGGCCCGAGTCTAACGAGGGCAGGGGCCTCGACCCGATCGTCAGGGCGCTGGAGGTCGTTCGCTCTCGTACAGGGCACGGACCTGTGCGGCGGTGAGCGCTCGGTCCCACACCCGGACGCGAGCGAACGTCCCCTCGGCATAGTTGCCGAGGGTCGACGCCATCTGCACGGCGCCGACGGTGAACTCGGCGGGGTTCGGGTTCAACCCGTCGGGATAGGGGTAGGGGTTCTTGACATAGGTGTTGCCGAACTTGTCCTTGATGGGTCCGTATGGCACGGCCGTGCCGTCGAGGTAGGACACCGCCTGCTGACCGTCGTAGGTGCCGACGTGCAGCTGCCAAACATGACGCGTGAAGGTCTGCCCGGACGCGGAGTAGTCGAGGGAGAACGGCTGGCCGGGTGTGGGGCCTCCCGTGCGTGACACGTGGAAGTTACCGCGCTCGTCGCCGCCGTAGGTGGAGAGGTCGTAGAAGAGTCCGTACGACCTTCGAGGGTCGGCCTTCGCCTCCGACCACATGCCCGCGACGAAACCGGCGTTGTCGTCGGTCATCAGCACCCACGACGCGACGGTGACCGTTCCGCTCCCGGCTCCGACGTTGAGTCGCCCGACCGCGTCCCGATGAAGTCGCAGAAAGCTCTTGCCGGGCAGGGTGACCCCCCGGCCGAACGGCGTGGCGACCGTCGTCGCACGCACGGAGCCCGCTTGCTGAAGCGGGAGGTCTCCGACGGTCGTGCGGAACGGCGGTGCGGCCTCGTCGAACCTCCACTCGGCAATCGGAGGGGGAATGTCGACGGGACCGGGCGTCGGGGTCGGGGTCGGGGGCGGGCTCGGCGTGGGCGTCGGGGTCGAGGTCGGCGTCGGGGTCGAGGTCGGCGTCGGGGTCGAGGTCGGCGTGGGCGTAGGGGTCGAGGTCGGCGTCGGGGTGGGCGTCGGAACCGGCGTCGGGCTCGGGGTCGAGGCGTCGGAGATGACGGTGAGAGCGTCCAACGTCACGTTCGTGTTCTGGGCCGCAGCGGACTTCTGGCCGGTCACGGTCACCGTCAGCGTGTGGGGGCCCAGAGCGAGGCCACTCCGCTCCCACAGGATCGTGTTGAACACGTTCGTCGGCGCGTAGGCGTCGACACGCGCCAGAAGGACGCCGTCCACGCGGATCTCGCTGATTCCGCTCAGGGGCGTCCGGCGTCCGTGGATGCGGATACCCGTGCCGACGAAAGCGTGCGAGAACGATGCGGTGGCGGCGTTCGCGTACTGGACGGAGCCGTTGAAGTCGGCGCGGTTCGACGTCGTGCGCCACGAGCCGCTGTATGCGACGGCCGCGTCGAGCCCGTCGATGGTTCGTGTGGTGGACGAGGAGATTTCCGCGAATGACGGGCTGCTGGCAACCGAGACCGGGGCGACGACCGCGATCGCGGCGAGCACGGCGATGACGCGTGAGCGCCACTTCTTCGGCAGTGACATCTGGCGGCTCCTTCGACGCGAGACGGATGCGGCCGCAGAAGACGAGAGGCGCCCCCGCGGCCTGCCGCCATCTTGCCGCACGCCCTTCGCTCGAATCGAGGGGCGGGTGTCGGAGTTGCGCACACCGGCCGGACGTTGCGTCATACCGTCGATCCTCACCGGAAATCCCGTGACGCATGGGCGACTCCGACGCGCAGGTCGGTGAAAGCGTCGGCGACCACGTTGGTCACGCCCTCCACCGAACGTTCGAGCATGCCGCGCACGATCAGAGCGGGCGACTCTCGTGCGACCCGGCGATATCTGTTCCACACCCCCACCGAGCAGATGATGTTCATGAGTCCGTGCTCGTCTTCGAGATTGAGGAACGTGATGCCCGATGCCGTGGCCGGCCGCTGGCGATGGGTGACGAGTCCTGCCACCTCCACGCGCCTATCGGTCTCGAACGTGCGGAGCTCCCGCGAGGTGATCACGCCGCGCGCGTCGAGCGCGGATCGGAAGTGGGTGAGCGGGTGGTCGTCGGCCGAGAGACCCGTCGCCCAGAGATCGGATGCGAGGATCTCATAGCTCGACGGATCGGTGAATAACGGCGGCTGCACGGCGACGAGCGAATCGGGAAGGAACTCGGGGCGGTCCAGTGCCGCCGAGCCCGACATCCATATCGCCTCGCGTCGCGTGTGACCGAGACACTCGAAGGCCCCCGCTGTCGCCAGCGCTTCGAGCTGCGCCGTGATCAGTCCGGTGCGACGCACGAGGTCGCGAAGATCGCGATACGCGCCGCCGCGCTCGCGTTCGGCGACGATGCGCTCGGCCACTTTCGTACCGATGCCGGTGACCCCGGCCAGCCCGAGCCGCACGACGAATCCACCGTCGCGGCGATGCGCCAGGGTCTCGTCGGGCTCCGTCGGGTCGAAGTCGCCGGTCGGCGGCTGCTGCGCGTCCGCGCACGCGTCGAGCCCGGTCGGCGCCCCCTTGCCTCGTCGCTGCTCCGCTGCGGGCGTGGCTTCGCCGGCATCCGCCCGTCCCCCTTCGGGTGCCGTCGTGTCGACCATCTCGAGCGTGGCCTCGACCCCCGACCGCAACAGGTCGGGCCGGCGCACCACCACGCCGTGCCGCCGAGCGTCGGCGGTGAGGGTCGCGGGCGAGTAGAAGCCCATGGGTTGAGCCCGCAGCAGGCCGGCGAGGAACGCCGCGGGATAGTGCAGCTTGATCCAGGAACTCGCGTAGACGAGCAGAGCGAACGACAGCGAGTGCGACTCGGCGAACCCGAAGTTCGCGAACGCCTGGATCTTGGCGTACAGGTCGTCGGCGACCTGTCCGACGAGACCGTTCTCGGCCATGCCGGCGTACAGCGTCTCGCGCAGCGAATCGATGCGCTCCAAGCCCCGCTTGGATCCCATGGCACGCCGCAGCAGGTCGGCGTCTTCGGCGGAGCAGTTGCCGATGGCGACGGCCATCTGCATGAGCTGCTCCTGGAACACCGGCACCCCCATCGTGCGTTCCAGCACCGGCTCGAGCTTGGGGTGCACGTAGGTGACCTTCTCTTGGCCGAGCTTGCGCCGGACGAAGGGATGCACCGCGCCACCCTGGATGGGCCCGGGGCGGATGAGGGCGATCTGCACGACCAGGTCGTAGAACTTCCGCGGCTGTAGACGTGGGAGAAGCCCCATCTGCGCCCGCGACTCCACCTGGAACACCCCGATCGAATCGGCGCGGCAGAGCATGTCGTACACGGCCTTCTCTTCTTTGGGGAGAGTCGACAGCTCCCACTCCTCGCCCGTGGCATCTCGGATCAGGTCGAAGCAGTACTGCAGCGCGGCCAGCATGCCGAGCCCCAGCAGATCGAACTTCACCAGCCCCATCCACGCGGCGTCGTCTTTGTCCCACTGGATCACCGTGCGGTTCTCCATCCGCGCGTGCTCGATGGGCACGACCTCCCCCACCGGGCGATCGGTGAGCACCATGCCCCCGGAGTGGATGCCGAGGTGTCGCGGCGCCTTCAACAGCTCGGACGCGAACTCGATGACCTGATCGGGGATGTCGTGATCGGCCCCGGTCTCCAGCGTCGCCCCCCACCGTTCGACCTGCTTCGACCAGGCGTCTTGTTGACCGGGTGAGTGCCCGAGTGCCCGGGCCATGTCGCGCACGGCGTTCTTGGGGCGGTACTGGATGACGTTCGCCACCTGCGCCGCACGCTCCCTGCCGTATTCGCCGTAGACCCACTGGATGATCTCTTCGCGGCGGTCGGAATCGAAGTCGACGTCGATATCGGGCTCCTCATCGCGCAGGCTCGACAGGAACCGCTCGAACGGCAGCTTGTAGAAGATCGAGTCGACCGCGGTGATGTCGAGCAGGAAGCAGACCGCGCTGTTGGCGGCCGACCCGCGCCCCTGGCACAGGATGCCGCGACGCCGCGCCTCGGCGACGATGCCGTAGACGATGAGGAAGTACCCCGGGAAGTCCTTCATCTCGATGACGCCGAGCTCCCGCTCGATCCGGCGCCGGTCGTCGTCGGAGAGATTCGGGTACTTGCGGGGCACGGCCTCCCACACCAGGTGCCGCAACCACGACATGGGCGTGTGCCCCTCGGGAACCTTCTGTTTCGGAAGCGCGGGCTTGGCTCGACGCAACGGGAAGGCGATCTCGTCGGCGAGCGTCACGGTGCGCGCGACCGCCCCCGGGTAACGAGCGAACCGTGTCGCCATCTCGATACCCGATCGCAGGTGCGCGCCGGCGTGGGCGGGCAGCCACCCGTCGAGTTCGTCGAGACCCCGGTTCGCCCGCACCGCGGCCACAGCGGCGGCGAGCAGTTCCTTCTGCGGAGCCGCGTAGTGCACGTTGTTGGTGGCGAGGGTCGGCAGCCCCCGTTCGGCGGCGAGCGCCGCCAGCACGTCGTTGCGACGGGAGTCGAGCGGGTCGCCCTGGTCCATCAGTTCGACGTACACGGCCTCGGTGCCGAACAGATCGACGAGGGTGTCGAGCTCTCGAGCAGCTCCCCCCGGCCCCTCGGATGCCAGCGCCTGCCGCACCGCCCCCTTTCGGCATCCGGTGAGCACCGCCCAGTGCGGATCCCGGGGACCGCCGGCCCGTTCGGCGAGGTCTGCGAGGTCGTAGACGGGGCGCCCCTTCTCGGCGCCGGTGAGCTGCGCGTGGGTGATCGCGGCGGCGAGACGGTGATAGCCCTCTTCTCGTCGGGCGAGCACGAGCAGATGCGATCCCTCGGGATCCGCCTCGCCGTTCTGCGGGCTGGTGAGCCCCAGTGACAACTCCGCACCGAACACGGTCTTCACCGTGCGGGCCTCGGCCGCTTCGGCGAAGCGCACGATGCCGTAGAAACCGTCGTGGTCCGTGAGCGCGAGGGCATGCAGGCCCAGGCGCTCGGCCTCTTCGACGAGCTCCTCGGGCGAGGAGGCCCCGTCGAGGAACGAGTACGACGAATGCGTGTGCAGTTCGGCATAGGGGACCGTGTCGGCCGGTCGCTCGATCGACGGCGGTACGTAGGCACCGCGCTTGTGCGACCAGGCGGGGCTGTCGCCGCCATCACCGTTGGGCGGTGCTCCGGTCGGTCGGCGGGCGTCGCTCAGCAGTCGTTCGAGCTCGGACCACTTCACCGGTGGGTTGGCCCATCCCATCAGCGCGCCCCCGCCCCGTCGAGCGAGACCGTGCGGCGCATGCCCGAGTGCTCAGTCATACCGTCCCTCCGCCCGCCACTCGCCCTCTTCGACCAGCAGCAGCCATGCGCCGCCCTCGGCATCGATCACCTGGAATCGGTGCGCCCGGCGTGCCCGCAGCGGGTCCCATCCGCGCTCGCTGATCGGCCAGGGGCCCGCCCATTCACGGATACGGCGACGCTGGCCAGCCGTCTCGAGCATCGCGGGAGGCGCGCTCAGCACATCGCGCGCGCCCACCGTGACGGGGGCGCCGGCGATGTCGGTCACGCCCACCACGCGAGGTTCGGGATAGACGGTGGCAGGCAGGGGGTCGGGGAGGCTGCCGGGCCACGGCCGCGCGCGGTCCTTCGCTGTGACGGCTCGATCGCCCCACGGCACGTTCACCTGTCGCTCGGCGAGCCATCGCCCGCCGCCGACGACAGGCGTCACCACGGCGCGATGACCCAGCATGGCCTGCACGCGCGACAATGCGTGATGCACGCGTTCATCGGGACCGGCGCCGAAGAGTCCCCTGGCGTGATGGGCTGCGGCGTCGACGGCTTCGGGTTCGATGCGCACACCGGCGACACCGCTGCCGAAGATTCCCTGCGCGTCTTCGGCGAGCTGCCAGCGCACCCGGTCGACCACGGCGCCGGCGTCGAACGACCCCGGATGCAGCCAGACGCGTTCGCTGCGCTCGGCCCGTTCGCCCGTGAGGACGACGCGCAGTTCGGTGCAGACGAGGTCGTGCGCACCCAATCGAGTGATGAACTCCTCTGCCGCCACGCGTACCCCGAAGGCGATCTGATCGGCGAGTTCGAGCGGGGGTTCGAAGGCCACGTCGCGGTGCAACTCGGGCGGAGGCGTGCGCGGCTGCACCTGTTGCGAGTCGAGCCCTCCCGACAGGGCGTGCAGTCGCACCCCCCGGGGGCCGAAACGCTCGCGCACCCGCTCGACCGGGAGCGCAGCCAGATCGCCCAACGTGTGCACGCCGAGGCGTGAGAGCAGGCTCCCGAACTCGTCGTCGTCGAGTGTGGCCACCGACAGGGGCGCCAGAAAGGCGCCGGCCTCCCCCGGCTCCACGATGCGCACGGGATCGTCGATGCGCGCCGACCGCGCCGCCTGCTCGGCGGTGAAGACCCCATCGGCGACACTCGCCCGTACGTCACCGAATCCCTCGTCGTCGAGCCTGCGGATGAGCATGCGCGCGGCCTCGAGCTCTCCCCCGTAGTACCGGGCGGGACCCCGCGCTTTGAGCGCGCACAGTCCCGGTCGCACCACCTGCACGCCGGGAGCGTGCTCTTCGACGCGTGCGAGGACGGGGGCGAAAGCCCGCGCATCGCGCACGGGATCGGCGGGCACGACCTGCAGCGCCGGGCATAGCGCCTGCGCATCTCGACGCTTCTGACCGCGACGCACGCCCTGCGCCCGGGCGGCCCACGAGCAGGCCACGACGATGTTGTTGGCGAAGACCGCCACCGCGGCATCCGGTCGAGGAGGGGTGACGGCCTCGTTCGCGAACGCCGTGATCGGCCAGTCGGGGAACCACAGCACGAGACTGCGGGTGGGTGCCTGCATCAACTCACCGCCCGTACGGGGTAAACCGGCACCGGGTAGATATCGCGTTCACGCGGCACGAGACGCTCGGCGGGTGCACCCAGCAGCTCGATCGACCCGTCTGCGGCCGGCAAAAGCATGCGCGCACGTCGGGCGTTCGGCGAGCGCCGACTGCTGACCGAGACCGTCAGTTCACGACCGGCGAGGTACCCGTGCCCTTGCCCGAGCCCCGACCACTGCGGGTCGGCGACGTCGATGACGGCTTCGGCCTGCGGCCACGCGCCCTGCACGAGCAGAACCGATCCACGGTCGCGCAGACGTGCAGCGAGACGCGTGGTCTCGGCTCCCCCGCGTGCCGCCGTGGAGCCCATCGGCGGGCGGACGGCCACGACCGGCAGCACCTCGGTGATCGTCGCTGTCACCGCGAGCCATCGCGGTCCCGGATCGGGGATGAAGACGAGCCGGTCGAGGTCGAGACCGTACTTCTCGGCTGCTTCGGCCCCCAGTTCGGGCATGCCGATCACCCCGCACCATGCGCCGTCTTGCGAGGGCCGCGCCATGAGGGCCAGCAGCAGCGACGCGGAGCGTGCAAGGGCGTAGGCCGAGCCGGAGCGAAGCCCTCCGCCCGGGAGCAGCGACGAGAAGGCCGGATGCGTCGGCAGCACGGCGGCGTCCATCCGACGCCCCTGCATACGCTCGAGGCGATCGCGCAGCGCATGGATGTCGGGTACGGCCTGTACCTGGTCTCGCATGATCGCCCTCACTCCCACAGGTTAGAACATGTGTTCTATTCCCTCAATCCCTGTGGGTCGAAGATACGATCGACCTCCGACATCGCGATGCGCGCACCCGACGAGCAGCACGACGCACCTCACTGCACGACGTCGAGCCCGCAGATCGCTCTTCCTTACGCCAGGCCGAAGGCCCGCCGGGTCGACGGCCCGCCAGGTCGACGGCCCGCCAGGTCGACGGGCCGACGGGCCGCCAGGTCGACGGGCCGAGCCGACCCGGACCCGACGGCCGCCGTCAGGCCGCGAGAGCCAGGTACGGCTCCCACCGCGGGTCGCTCTTGTCGACCCCGCGCACCGTCCACGACGAGCCGTGCGGCGGGGCGGGCACGAGTCGCAGCTCCCACCGCATCTCCTGCGGCGTGCGATCGCCCTTGATGTTGTTGCAGGCGAGGCAGCAGGCCACGAGGTTCTCCCACGTGTCCTTCCCCCCGCGTGATCGCGGCAGCACGTGATCGATCGTCGTCGCCGCCTTTCCGCAGTATCCGCAGCGGTGACCGTCCCGGCGGAGCACGCCGCGGCGGGTCACCGGCACCCGACGCGCACCCGGCACCCGTACGTAGCGGGTCAGGATGATCACCGCCGGGCGATCGTACGTGCCGGCGGCGGCCCAGACGGGGTCCTCCTCGATGCGTTCGACGACGACGGCCTTCTCGTTCATCACGAGCACGAGCGCCCGCTTGAACGACACGACGGCGAGGGGCTCGTAGCCCGCGTTGAGCACCAGTGTGCGCATGTACGTCTCCTCTCGAATGGCCGAGACGGCTTCTCGGATGTTCGACTCGCGGCGACGGCAGGCGCGAAGGGGGTATGAAAAAGGCGCTGTCTAGGCAGACAGCGCCTTCGAATCCACGGCGAGGCCGCGGCATCCGAACTCACGATGCCGAAGAACGAGCAGCCCGAGCGCATCCATGGTGCGGATGCGCGGACTGGCGTTCATCGGCGTTCCCTCCGGTTCTTCCGACGTCGTTGACAGGCTAACCCACGACGACACGCCCGGGGTCGGGCGGGAGGGCGAACAGAAGACGGCGTGTCGGAGAACGATGTCCTCCGGCACGCCGTCTGAAAAGGGGATCAGCCCGCGTTCTGCTGCAGCCAGGCGTAGGGGTCGACGACCGAACCGTTGATGTGCACTTCGAAGTGCAGGTGGTTGGCGGTCGAGCTGCCGGTCGAGCCGACGAGGCCGATGAGCTGGCCCGCGGCGACGGTCTGTCCCGCCTGCACCACTCGGCTGCCGTAGGTCATGTGACCGTAGGTGGTCGACACCTTCTGGCCGTTGATGACGTGCTCGAGGACGATCGCGACGCCGTACCCGCCGTAGCTCTCCTGCGAGATGCTCACGACACCCGCGGCGGCGGCGAAGATCGGCTGACCACCGGGGGCGAGAAGGTCCACACCCTGGTGATAACCGGAATCCCACAGTCCACGGCCGAGGACGTAGCTGGTCAGGGGCCAGCGCACCTCGCCCGAGCCGGGCGCGGTCATGGTGAGGTCGACCGACGAGACGGAGGTGCTGGCGGTGGATGCCGCCTGGCGTGCGCGCTCCGCGGCGGCAGCCGCAGCGACGGCGGCGGCTTCTTCGTCCTTCTTCTTCTTGATCTCGTCCGCGGTGGTGGCGGAGTAGCTGCTGCGGTCGAGCGTCTCGGCAGTGGCGTCGGATGCGACGACCAGCGACTGGTTGTCGGCGGCCGACATCTGCTGCAGCGTCATGGTCTCGGCGGCGGGCATGGTGGCCGCATAGGCCGGGATGGCAACCGTGGCCACGAGACCCGCCACCATCGACAGGATGACGGCGCTGCGCAACGGCTTGCCGAAACGACGAGGCGAGGACGGGCGGGGTGCGGGGATGGAGCGCGCCACCGGCGCGGCCGTAGCGCGGGCGACCGGGACGGCCGCGATGCGAGGGGGGCGGTTCGTCGTTCGGGCGACGGCCGCGCGCGCGCTCTTTCGGGTGGGACCCGTCGCGGGAACCTCGGGTAGGCCCGCAGCGGGATCGTTGTGTTCAGCCAAAGTTCCTCCGGCGCCTCTGCGTCTTCGGGGACGCTGGCTCGTCAGCACTCGATGATGGGGGCACGATGTGCGGGTTCGACCCTCTGCAGACGACGAGCCGGTGAGGCAAAATGCGAGGGGTCCGACGGCGGGCTTCCAGCCTGTGGACCCTCTGAGGCTACCTGAAGATAACGAACAAGTCACGCTTCGGTCAGGCCCCCCAGTGAAGTCCCGGGTGAGATCGAGCCCGCGCTCAGTCCTCGGCGACGAGGAAGATGTGCGACGCCACTTCGACGGGCAACTCGAGACCCTCGTCGACGCCGTCCATCTGCACCAGGACGTAGCCCTCGTTGAAGCGGTAGTCGCCCCGCTTGCCGGGCAGCACGCCGGCGGCCTTCAGCTGCTGCAGCAGCTCGGGGTCGACCTGCGCGGGCTCGGCCAGGCGCCGGATCGTGCCGGTGATAGGTCCACCCGCGCCGGTCAGCTTTCGCACCAGACCCACCACACCGTCGTCGAAGGTGGCGCTGGCGGCGTCGCCGAGCTGGTCGAGACCGGGGATGGGGTTGCCGTACGGCGACTCCGTGGGGTGGCCGAGCAGTTCGACCAGACGCCGCTCGACCTGCTCGCTCATGACGTGCTCCCAGCGACAGGCCTCGTCGTGCACGTAGGCCCAGTCGAGTCCGATGACATCGCTGAGGAGACGCTCGGCGAGACGATGCTTGCGCATGACGTCGACGGCCTTCTGCCGGCCGGCGTCGGTGAGCTCGAGCCGGCGGTCCTCCGAGACGACGACGAGACCGTCGCGCTCCATACGGCCCACCGTCTGGGAGACCGTGGGTCCGGAGTGGCCCAGACGCTCGGAGATGCGCGCGCGCAGCGGCACGATCTTCTCCTCTTCGAGTTCGAGGATCGTGCGCAGATACATCTCGGTGGTGTCGATCAAGTCGGTCATTCAGGTGTCCTCGATGTCGCGCGGCAAGTCCTCCCAGCCTACCGACCCCCTCGGACATGAGCGCGGGGCGGTCGGGACGAGGACCCTAGAATCGGTCCCATGCCGCACGTGGAACTCCCCACCGATCTCCTGCCCGCCGACGGCCGCTTCGGGTGCGGCCCCTCGAAGGTGCGCGGTGCGCAGCTCGAGGCCCTCGTCACCCGCGGGGCGTCGATTCTCGGAACCTCGCACCGACAGGCGCCGGTGAAGAACCTCGTCGCCAGCACCCGCGAGCGTCTGTCGCAGCTGTTCCGCCTACCGGACGGCTACGAGATCATCTTGGGCAACGGCGGATCGACCGCCTTCTGGGATGCCGCGGCCTTCGGACTCATCGAGAACCGCAGCCAGAACCTCGTCTTCGGTGAGTTCGGCGGCAAGTTCGCCGCCGCCGCCGCCGCCCCGTGGCTGCAGGCTCCCGACGTGCGCAAGGCCGAGCCGGGCACCCGCACGATGGCTGAGGCCGTCGACGGCATCGATGTCTACGCCTGGCCGCACAACGAGACCTCGACCGGCGTCTCCGCCCCCGTCGAGCGCGTCCGCGCGGATGCCGGTGCGCTCACCGTCATCGACGCCACGAGCGCCGCGGGCGGAATCGACTTCGACGTGACGCAGGCCGACGTGTACTACTTCGCGCCGCAGAAGAACCTCGGCTCCGACGGCGGGCTCTGGTACGCCGCGGTGTCGCCGGCCGCCATCGAGCGCATCGAGCGCATCGCGGCATCCGATCGCTACATCCCCGAGTTCCTCAGCCTGAAGAACGCCGTCGACAACTCCCGCCTCGAGCAGACGCTGAACACCCCGGCGCTGTCGACCCTGCTCCTGCTCGACGAGCAGCTCGGGTGGATCCTCGACAACGGCGGCCTGTCGTGGGCCGGCGCGCGCACGGCCGAGTCGTCGTCCGCGCTGTACGACTGGGCCGACGCCAGCGCCGTCGCGACCCCCTTCGTCGCCGATCCGGCCGACCGCTCCCCCGTGGTGGTCACCATCGACTTCGACGAGAGCATCGACGCGGCCGCGATCGCCAAGAGCCTCCGCGCGAACGGCATCGTCGACACCGAGCCCTACCGCAAGCTCGGGCGCAACCAGCTGCGCGTCGCGACGTTCGTCTCGATCGAGCCGGCCGACGTCCGCCGTCTCATCGGCGCGATCGACTACACGATCGAACACCTCCCCGGCGCCTGACGCCCGACACGACGAAGGCCGTCCCGCATCGAGCGGGACGGCCTTAGTCGTTCGTGTCAGTAGCTACGGTCGCCTTCGTCGTGATCGTCGTCGTCGAGGTCGGACTCATCGCCCTCGGCATCCCCGTCCACGTCGTCATCGGCGTCGTCGTCATCATCCGCGTCGTCGTCCGCATCGTCGTCGTCACCCTCGTCGTCCGCGTCGGAGTGGTCGGCGTCGAGCTCGTCGATGTCGACGCCGTCGAGATCGCCGGCATGGAAGCGAGCCTTGGGTTCGTCGTCGTCATCCGACTCGTCGGAGTCGTCGTCGTCGAGGTCGTCGTCGGAGTCGTCGTCGTCGTCGTCGAGGTCGTCGTCTTCATCGATGTCGACGACGGCCGCAGCCACCTGCGCCGCCTGATAGTCGGCCAGGCGAGTCGCCCACGGCACCCAGTCAGGCGCCAGGAGGGCACCGTCTCCGGGCAGCAGTTCGATCTCGAGCACCGTCGGCTCGGAGTCCTCGACGACGGCAAGGCTCACCGTCCAGTACCAGCCCGGGTATCCCGACAGGCGGGTGTGGAAACGCAAGGAGACGGCGCCGTCGTCTTCGGCCGCGTACCCGGCCGCGGGGCCGACGGTGTCGGCGGGCGTGATCTCATTCAGGGCGGCGAGCGCCAGGTCGTGGGCGCCGGTCAAGCGCTCATCGACGGCCTGCTCAGGCTTCGAAGTCATCAGCGACCTTGCGCAGCACGGCCGCGATCTTCTGCGCGTGCGGACCGCTGGGGTAGCGGCCGCGGCGCAGGTCGCCGCCGATGCCGTCGAGGAGCTTCACGAGGTCTTCGACGATGATCGCCATGTCGTCCGCGGGCTTGCGAGAGCGCTTCGACAGGCTCACCGGCGCGTCGAGCACGCGCACGGACAGAGCCTGCAGACCCCGCTTGCCGTCGGCGACACCGAACTCCAGTCGTGTCCCGGCCTTGGGTCCGGGGGTTCCGGCGGGCAGAGCCGTGGCGTGCAGGAACACGTCCTGGCCGTCATCGGTGCTGATGAAGCCGAAGCCCTTCTCGTCGTCGTAGAACCTGACCTTGCCGGTGGGCATGGACACCTCGCTGAGTATGTGCGCGATCGCGCAGCGGAACGTAGGACCCGATCGGATCCCGGTCTTCCAGCCTACGGCACCACCGCCAGGCGGTAGGCTGAGCCCGATGAGCACCCGCACCTCCGGCAGCAGCACGCCGGGCGACGACGTTCCGGTCCGCCGCATCGACCGCATCCTGGCGTTCATGTCGCTCGGGCTGCTCGTGCTGGCTCTCGTGTGCTTCTTCTCCATCATCATCGGCTCGACGGCGAACGCCGACATGACCTCGGGCGTCTGGCCCGTCGTGAGTCTGCTGGTCCTCGTCACGCCTCCCGTGGCGTTCGGATGCCTGCTGGCCGTGCTCATCATGAGCTTCGTTCGAAGGGCGCGGGCCAACAAGGCTCGCTGACGTGGCCGAGACCTCCGCTCAACGCGCACTGGCGGTCTCGTTGGGCGCGCGTGCCGACAACGAGCTCGCGCGGCTGTTCGCCGACCGGCACGTCTCGCCGTCGGTCACCTGGCGCGACATGTTCGACGCGGCCGAGGCACTGCTCGAACCGGCCTCGGTCGCCCGTGCCCTGCCGGCACTCACCCGTCCCGAGTCCGACGCACTGTCCGCCGCCGTCGCCGGCACCCCCGCGACGGGTGACGTGCGCGACGATCTCGTCGCCCGTGGCCTTGCGGCAGATGACGGACTGCCCTTCCCCAGCGTGGCCGAGGCTGTTCGAGAGGCTCTGCCTGACGGCATCCCGGATGCCGTGCCTCCCCCGCCCGCATCCGCCTCGGCCGAGACCGCGACGGCCTCCGAGGCCGCGTTCACGTACGCCGCGTCGGTGGCCGACATCCTGATGCAGACGCTGGACGCGCCGCTCGGGCGCATCGGATCCGGTTCCCTCGGCGCGACCGAGCGTCGTCGACTCGTCGAGGCGGGGGCCGTCTCCACCCCCGCCGACGCCGACCTGCTCGTGGGACTCGCCGCCGATGTGGGTCTGCTGGGCGCGAACGACCGTGCGTGGCTCGTCTCACCGGCCGGGCGCGAGTGGTTGCGTCTGCCCACCCTCGAACGCTGGCGGCGCACGGCGGTGGGGCTCCGCGACGCCCTCCCCCGCGCGTATCGCTCGGCCGACGGAGGGTGGATCCCCGTCCACGAATGGGCCGGGGCGACCCCCTTCGACCCCGACGGTCCGGATCGCGCGGCCCTCTGGGCGCTCCGCCTCCGACGGTGGGGGCTGCTGGACGCCGCAGGGCGCGCTGCGCCGTGGGCCGAGCCCCTCGCCCGCGGCGGTGACGTCGACACGTCGGCCCTGCGCGAGTTGCTGCCGCCCGAGGTCGACCGCGTGTACCTGCAGAACGATCTGACCGCGATCGCGCCGGGCCCGCTCGCCCCCCACCTCGACGTCCGGCTACGGGCGATGGCCGTGCGCGAATCGCGTGCGCAGGCCTCGAGCTACCGCTTCAGCGCCGCCTCGATCGGGGCCGCGATCACCGCGGGCGAGACGGCGGACTCCCTCCGCGACTTCCTCACCGGGGTCTCGTTGACGGGCCTCCCGCAACCCCTCGCCTATGTCATCGAGCGCACCTCGGCCGAACACGGGCGGGTACGGGTCATGAGCGACCCGGCCACCCGCCTCACACGCGTGGTCACCGACGACGACACCCTGCTGCGTTCGATGGAGATCGACCAGTCCCTGCGATCGATCGCGCTCTCGCGCACGGACGACGTCGAACTGGTCTCGCACGTGTCGAGCGACGTGGTGTTCTGGGCGCTGACCGACGCGCACTATCCTGCCGTCGCCGTCGACGCCGAGGGGCGTCCACGAGCGCTGGAGCGGGCGAAGCTCGCCCCCGATGCGCGCCCCGCCTCCGACCCCCTCGCCACCTACGCCGACCTGCTGCGACGACTGCGCGAGGGCGTGGGCGATTCGGATGCCGCGTGGCTCGAGCGCGAACTCGATCAGGCCGTGCGCGCCCGTGCCGTCATCGACGTGACCGTGCGCCTCCCCGACGGCTCGGCGCGCGTCTTCCGACTCGAGGCGACGGGGCTGGGCGGCGGGCGCCTACGCGGTCGCGACCGGGGAGCCGACGTGGAACGGACGCTGCCGCTGTCGCACATCGACGGCGTGACCCCCGTCGGGTGACGCGTATTCGTCGGCGTGGTCGGCCGCCCACGCCGCGACCCCGATAGAATCGAACGCTATGGCTGACGGTCCCCTCATCGTGCAGAGCGACCGCACCGTCCTCCTCGAGGTGGCACACCCCCAGGCGGAGACGGCGCGGCATGAGCTTGCGGTCTTCGCCGAGCTCGAGCGCGCGCCCGAGCACATCCACACCTACCGCATCACCCGTCTGGGCCTGTGGAACGCCCGCGCGGCCGGACACGATGCCGAGTCGATGCTCGACACCCTCGACCGCTGGTCGCGCTTTCCTGTGCCGGCGTCGGTCAGCACCGACATCCGCGAGACCGTCAATCGCTACGGCCGGCTCGTGATCGAGCGCAATGACGACAAAGACCTCGTTCTGCGCTCCACGGATGCCGCCGTGCTCAGCGAGGTCTCGCGCAACAAGCGGATCGCACCGCTGCTCGTCGGCCATCCCACCCCCGACAGCTACCTCGTCGACGCATGGGCTCGCGGGCACATCAAGCAGGAGCTGCTCAAGATCGGCTGGCCCGCCGAAGATCTCGCCGGCTACACGCCGGGCACGCCCCACCCCATCGATCTTGCCGAAGACGGCTGGAGCCTGCGGCCCTACCAGCGACAGGCCGTCGATTCGTTCTCGGAGGGCGGATCGGGCGTCGTGGTGCTCCCGTGCGGCGCGGGTAAGACGCTCGTCGGGGCGGGCGCCATGGCCGATACCCGTACGACCACGCTGATCCTCGTCACCAACACCGTCAGTGCGCGCCAGTGGCGCGACGAACTGCTGCGTCGCACGACTCTGACGGCCGATGAGATCGGCGAGTACTCGGGCCAGGTGAAAGAGATCAAGCCCGTTACCATCGCGACCTACCAGATCCTCACCGCCAAGCGGAAAGGTCAGTACGCCCACCTCGCGCTGCTCGACGCCCTCGACTGGGGCCTCGTGCTCTATGACGAGGTCCACCTGCTCCCCGCGCCCGTGTTCAAGCTGACCGCCGACCTTCAGGCGCGGCGCCGGTTGGGACTCACGGCGACGCTGGTGCGAGAGGACGGCCGTGAAGGCGACGTGTTCAGCCTCATCGGACCGAAGCGCTTCGATGCACCGTGGAAAGAGATCGAAGCGCAGGGCTACATCTCACCCGCCGCCTGCTACGAGGTGCGTATCGACCTGCCCGCGGGCGAGCGACTCGAGTACGCGGCCGCGGCCGACGAGGATCGCTACCGCCTCGCCGCGACCGCGCCCGCCAAGATCGACGTCGCGCGGCGCCTCGTCGATCGGCATCCGGGTGAGCGGGTGCTCGTCATCGGGCAGTACCTCGACCAGATAGCCGAGCTCGCCGAAGCACTCGGCGCCCCGCAGATCACCGGGGCGACGCCGATCTCCGAGCGCGAAGAACTCTTCCAGGGCTTCCGCGACGGCAGCATCCCCCTGCTGGTGGTGTCGAAGGTCGCCAACTTCTCGGTCGACCTCCCCGAGGCCTCGGTCGCCATCCAGGTGTCGGGCTCGTTCGGATCACGCCAAGAAGAGGCGCAGCGTCTCGGGCGGCTCCTCCGGCCCAAGCAGTCGAGCCACACGGCGAGCTTCTACACGCTCATCGCGCGCGACACGGTGGATCAGGATTTCGCCCAGAATCGCCAGCGCTTCCTCGCCGAACAGGGGTATTCGTACACGATCCTGGATGCCGACGGGATCGCCGCCGCGGCCGCCTGACCCATAGCAGGGCGCGCCCATCCGTTCCATATCCAGCGGATTGCTGGGTCAGGTCACGATAATGAGGGCATGACAGCACCTCGCATCCTCGTCGTCGACGACGAACCGAACATCCGAGACCTGCTCATCACGAGCCTGCGCTTCGCGGGATTCCAGGTGCGCGCCGTCGCGAACGGCGCGCAGACCATCTCGGCCGTGCTCGAGGAAGAACCCGACCTCATCGTGCTCGACGTGATGCTGCCCGACATGAACGGTTTCAGCGTCACCAAGCGTCTGCGCGGCGCCGGTTACACCGCGCCGATCCTGTTCCTCACCGCCAAAGACGAGACCGAAGACAAGATCGAGGGTCTGAACGCCGGCGGTGACGACTACGTCACCAAGCCCTTCAGCCTCGACGAGATCGTCGCGCGCATCCAGGCGATCCTCCGCCGCACCATGCAGGCGGACGAAGAGTCCATCATCCGCACGGGTGAACTGACGATGGACCAGGACACGCACGATGTGAGCGTCGGCGACGTCTCGATCGACCTGAGCCCCACCGAGTTCAAGCTCCTGCGCTACCTCATGCTCAACCCGAACCGCGTCCTGTCCAAGGCACAGATCCTCGATCACGTGTGGGAGTACGACTTCAACGGCGATGCCGGCATCGTCGAGAGTTACATCTCGTACCTGCGTCGCAAGATCGACCCGCACTCCTCCGAGCCGCTGATCCAGACCAAGCGCGGCTTCGGCTACATGCTGAAGTCGGGCAAGACCGCCTGAAAAAGGGGCATCCGCCCTGTCGCATCCTGACGATTCCCTCACGCGCTGGTGGCGCGGTCTGAGCCTTCGCACCAAGGTCACCGGCGTCACGGTCGCGCTCCTCGCGATCGGCTTGTTCACGGCGGGCATCGGCACCATGGTGTTCCTGCGTACGACCCTGGTGAACAATCTCGACGAGCAGCTCGCACAGCAGGCGGCGGGAAACATCGCGAACAGCGTGTTCACGATGGCGCCGACGGATGGCGAGATCGTGTTCTCGCCGATCGACAACGCGCCGCAGATCGGGTCCATGGTCGTCGTCTACGGCCAGGACGGGCAGCGGAAGGCGTTCTACAACGGCACGTCGTCCACGGCGCTGCCAGAGCTCCCCTCGACGTTCAGCGTCGAGCAGATGTACGCGCAGATCGACCGGCGCATCGACCTCGTCGACGGCGATTCCGGCCAGCACTTCCTCGCCCGTGTCGGGGTGCTGCAGGTCACCGGCAGCCCGGGCGTCTACACCCAGATGGTGATTCAGCCGCTCGCGCCGACGGACCGCATCGTCGCCGCCTACATCGGCATCTATGCCTTCGTCGCCCTGCTCATCCTGATCGCGACCGCTCTGTTGACCCGGTGGCTGGTGACTCTCGCCTTCCGCAACCTGCGGCAGGTCGAGACGACCGCGATGGACATCGCCGCCGGTGACTTCAGTCAGCGCCTCACCGACATCGTGCCCGACACCGAGGTGGGTCGCCTCAAGACGGCGATCAACGCGATGCTCGCACGCATCGACGGTGCCCTCGGGCAGCGGGATGCCACGGTCCGGCAGATGCGCCGGTTCATCGGCGACGCGAGCCATGAGCTGCGCACCCCCCTCGTGACGATGCGCGGCTACGCGGAGCTCTACCGAATGGGAGCGATCCGCTCCGACGAGGATGTCGCGCAGTCGATGGAACGCATCGAGAAGGAGGCGATCCGCATGGGCGCGCTCGTCGAGGACCTCCTCGCCCTCGCGCGTCTCGACGAGCGACGCGACGTCAACATCACCGCTCTCGACCTCCGCCCCATCGCTCGCGACGCGGCCCTCGACCTTCGGGTCACGTCGCCCCAGCGCGAGGTCACGGTCGACGACACCACCTCGCGCGACGAGATCGTGCTGCCCACCATCACCCTCGACCCGCTCCTGGACGCCGGCGGCAACCCCTCGTCCGCCGCGAACCGTCGCCGCGCCGCGCCGACGACGTCGGCCATGGCCATCGCGGGCGCCACGCTGTCACGTCTGCGGCGCAAAGCGAAAGATGCCGATGCTGTCTCGCCGACGCCCGGCGAAGCCCCACCGCCGCCGGCAGCGGCGGTTCCCCCGGCCGGCGTGGTGCGAACTCCCCCGAGGCTCGCGCCGATCGTGCTCGGCGACGAGAACAAGGTGCGCCAGGTGGTGGCCAACCTCCTCGGTAACGCGCGTCGCTTCACCGCCGACGGGTCCCCCATCGGACTCCGCGTAGGTGTCGACATCGACAGCGACATGGGGTGGATCGAGATCATCGACCACGGCGACGGTGTGCCCGAACAGATCCGCGACCAGATCTTCCAGCGATTCTGGCGCGCCGACACCTCTCGCACGCGCGAAACGGGCGGCTCGGGACTCGGGCTGTCGATCGTGGCGTCCATCGTGGATCTGCTGCACGGAACGGTCGATGTGGTCGACACTCCGGGGGGTGGGGCGACCTTCCGCGTGTCGCTCCCCCTCGCCGATCGCCGCGATGCTCGGGAGCACGCCCTCATCGAGACGCAGCCCCTCGAGCGCCTTCCCGAGGCCTATCGCCCCGAGCCGACCACCTGACGAGGCGGGACTGCCGCTCGCTCGGTCCCCGTCGCGACCGACTCGGTCGTCTCTCCGCCTGGGGCATCGGAGCGGAGGAGATTCGTTCGACGGAGGATCTCCCGCTGTGGATCCCTCCTCCTCTCCCGGAATCTCCTCCGCTGCCGACTGCACGTGTGGCGAGGGCGCGACGCGCACCCGACGGAGGGCGGCATGCCTGCCTCACCTGCGGGGGGGGGGGGGGGGGGGGGGGGGGGGGGGGGGGGGGGGGGGGGGGGGGGGGGGGGGGGGGGGGGGGGGGGGGGGG
>NZ_JALGRP010000020.1 GCF_022815605.1 Microbacterium sp. VKM Ac-2923
GCGCCAGGAAGAGCCATGGAGTGGCCGCCCAGTCGTGAGAGGCCATCACCCGACTCCGGCGCCGCCGGGGCCGCCCCCGGGGGGGGGGGGGGGGGGGGCCCCCCCCCCCCCGCCCCTGACATCTCCCCTCCCCCACCTTTCGGACACCTCACATCGACGTCAGGCGGTTAGCGATGGCCATTGTCAGTGCCTTGCTCTCGGTGGTTGCGGGCCTCGCGATCACGTTCATCATCTATTGGGCTCTCAACTGGGTCGTGGAGCGGGCCCAGGAGAAGTGGAAGAAGCGACTCCTCCCCTACGTGTTCATCGGTCCGGTCCTGCTGCTGATCGGCCTGTTCCTGGTCTACCCGGCCGTTCGCACCTTCTTCTCCAGCTTCATGGAGCAGGGTCAGCGGCGAGGCGAGGGCGACACGTTCGTGGGCCTGCAGAACTACATCGAGCTCTTCACGAGCCCCGACTTCCTCTCGGTGCTGGTCAACAACGTCCTGTGGGTGCTGTTCGTGCCGGCGCTCGCCGTGATCGTCGGCCTTCTGGTGGCGATCCTCGCCGACCGCGTGGGACCCCGGCGCGAGAAGTCGTTCAAGTCGATCATCTTCCTCCCCATGGCGATCTCGGCTGTCGCGGCCGCCGTGGCATGGCGGTTCATCTACTTCTACGCCCCTCCCGGGAATCCCCAGATCTACCTGCTCAACGCGATCTGGACGTCCGTGACCGGGAGCGAGCCCGTGCCGTGGCTCACCATCGACGCGGGCCGCTTGAACAGCTTCCTGCTCATGGCGATCGTCATCTGGCTGCAGGCCGGGTTCGCGATGGTTCTGCTCTCCTCGGCCATCAAGGGCGTGCCGGAGGAGACCATCGAGGCCGCCCGCCTCGATGGGGCGACGGAGCGCAAGACGTTCTTCTTCGTGATCATCCCGCAGATCCGGGGCACCATCATCGCGGTGTTCGTGACGATCCTCATGACGGTGATGAAGCTCTTCGACATCATCTACGCGATGACCGGTGGCCAGTACAACACCAGCGTGCTCGCGGTCGATTTCTACAACCAACTCTTCAGCTTCCAGAACCCCGGCAAAGCCGCCGCGGTCGTCATGGTCCTGATGATCGCCGTCACCCCGGTGATCGTCTACCAGGTGCGGAGCTACAAGGCGCAGGAGGAACTCCGATGACCATCACCCCCGCTCCCGTCGTCGATCAGACGCTGCGAGAAGAGAAGCGCGCGAAGAAGAAGGGCGACGTCGTCGAACCGCGCCGACCCCACATCCTCGTCACCGTCATCCTCGGAGTCATCGCCGTCGCCTGGCTGTTCCCGCTGGTCGGGGTGGTCGTAACCAGTCTTCGCACCAAGGGCGCCGCGGATGCCACGGGCTGGTGGACCGTCCTGATCGATCCCGCCGGCGCCGGGTGGACCGGCGCGAACTTCGCCGAGGCGTTCACGAGCCTGAACTTCGGCACGAACTTCTTCAACTCCATCGCGGTGGCCGTCCCCGCCACCGTCCTGCCGATCATGTTCGCCGCGATGACGGCTTACGCCTTCACGTTCCTCGAGTTCCGCGGCAAGGAGGTGTACTTCGCGATCATCCTGTCGCTGCTGGTCGTGCCGGTGCAGATGGCGATCATCCCGATCCTGCAGCTGTTCGTGTGGATCAAGGACACCACCGGCGTGGAGATCATCGGCCAGTACCCCGCTGCCTGGATCGTGCACGCGGCCTTCGCCATGCCGCTGGCGATCTACATCCTCCGCAACTACATGTCCACTCTTCCCAACGCGCTCATCGAAGCGGCGCGCGTCGACGGTGCCAGCCACTTCCAGATCTTCTGGCGCCTCGTCGTGCCGATGTCCGTCCCCGCCCTGGCGTCGTTCGCGATCTTCCAGTTCCTCTGGGTGTGGAACGACTTCCTCGTGGCGTACATCTTCATCGGGTCAGGGCCCAATGCCGTCCTCACCCAGGGGCTGTACGACCTGCTGGGTCAGTACGGGCAGGGATGGCAGCGCGTCGCCGCGGGCTCGATCATCACGGTCGTCGTCCCGCTCATCCTGTTCTTCGCCCTCCAGCGTTACTTCGTCCGCGGCCTCACCGCCGGGTCGGTCAAGTAGCGATCGAACGGAGAAGACGATGAACGCGGCGGCACAGCCCGCTCCCCGGGGTGTGCCGCCGCACTCGCCCACCATCGCCGACGTGGCGCGTCTCGCCGGCGTCGCCAAGACGACGGTGAGCTACACCCTCAACGATTCGGGATTCGTGTCGGCGGAGAGGCGGGCCCGCATCCTCGCCGCTGTCGAAGAGCTGGGATACCGTCCCAACACCCATGCGCGCGCGCTCCGTCTCCGCCGGGCCGGTCGCATCGGCGTCGTCTGCGCGGACCTCGCAGAGGGGTCCGCCGCCCGCATCATCAACGGGATCCGTGCCGCCGCACGACCGCACCGGCTCACCGTGGTGCTCCTCGAGGAAGAGCCGCCCGGCGATACCACCCCGACACCGGTGCCCGGCCCCGACGTCGACGGAGTCATCGTCTGCGAGCCCCGTCGCGGTCGGGAGAACGCCTCGTCGACGATGCTCCCCACCGTCGATGTGGCGCTGTGGGAGGTCGGCGACTCGACCTCGCCGGAGAGCGTCGGGGGCGCCGCGGTGGACCAGCTCGTCGAAACGATGGACGCCACGATGCCCCGCATTCCGAGCCCCCCACCCGGGCAGCGGCGGCACAACGGCGCCGCCAAGAACCCGCGTCCCCCTCGAACGTGAGCCCTCGTCCGGCCGCATCCGGCGGGCGATGCGGGGACGCGTCCTGCTCAGAACCGCACGGTCATACTGCCGAATCGACGTCCTCGGGCTCTGCCGTGCGCCGAGGGCTGCGGACTGCGGGGATGACGGTGAAGTCGTCCACGTTGCCCACCGCTTGGCGCACGTGCGCGGCCGCGTGCGCGGCGATGCGTCCGGCGCCCGCCAGGTCGACGGCGTCGACCTCGACCGTGGCGGACCCGGTCAGTCGGTGTCCGACCCATCGCAGCCGGACGCGACCGACCACCTCGACCCCGGTGGTGCGCGCCAGAGCTTGCTCCGCCCTCTTCACGAGCGCGGGATCGATGGCATCCATGAGACGTGCACCGATCGCCCTCACCGTCCCCCCGAGCAGGATCATGATCGACACCGATATCAAGAGGCCGATGATCGGGTCGGCGAGGGGGAATCCGAGGAGGATGCCGATCGCGCCGAGCACCACAGACAGGGACGTGAAGCCGTCGAGTCGCGCATGGACCCCGTCTGCGACGAGCGCCGCCGAGCCGATCCTGCGTCCGACCCGGATGCGGTAGATCGCGACGACCTCGTTTCCCACGAACCCGATCAGGCCCGCAGCCACGAGGAGCCACGGGTGCTCGATCGGCCGAGGGAAGATGAACCGGTCGATGGCCTGCCAACCCGCGACGGCCGCGGAGAGGGCGACGACGAACACGATGAACATGCCCGCCAGGTCCTCCGCGCGACCGTACCCGTAGGTGTAGCGCCGGTCGGCGGCCCGACGACCCAGGACGAACGCGATCCACAGCGGCACCGCGGTGAGCGCGTCGGCGAAGTTGTGGATGGTGTCGGCCAGCAGCGCGACAGACCCGGTGAACGCCACGACGATCGCCTGCAGCACAGTCGTGGCGAGAAGCACGAGCAGGCTGATCTTCAGCGCCCGGATGCCCGCCGCGCTCGCCTCCATCGCATCGTCGATGGAGGCGGCGGAGTCATGGGTGTGGGGGACGAACAGGTCGTGGAGGAACCCCCTCACACCCCCGTGCGGATGCGCGTGCGGGTGCGCGTGTTCGTCGTGATCCTGACCGTGCTCGTGGTCGTGTCCGAGGCCGCCCGGCCAAAGACCGGGGCGCCGGTGCCCGCTCATGCGGGAGGCTGCTCGGGCGCGTGGTGGGAGGGCTGGCCGAGAACGTGCTCGGCCTGCTTCACGGCGTCGATGACGAGCTGCGACGCGTGCTCGTCCGTGAGGCGGTAGAACACCGTCGTCCCCTCGCGACGAGTCGACACCATCCGCGCCATGCGCAGCTTCGCCAGGTGCTGCGACACTCCCGCAGAGCTTTTGTCGACCGTCCCCGCGAGGTGGTTCACACTAAGTTCGCCCGCACGGCGCAGAGCGAGGATGATCCTCACCCGCGTCGCGTCCGCGAGCATCGCGAACACCTCCACCGCGAGCTCGACGTACTCCGAATCCGGGCCGAGTCCGCATACCTGCTTATCTACGTGCATGCGAAGATACTACATCCCGGATCCCGACGAGGATCCCCGGACGCGACGTGATCCCCCACCCGCCGACGCCCGTTCCGGGGGGTGGGAAACGAACCTGGTTGTCCCCTGGGAACGCCGAGCGGAGAATTGTCGAGGAGAAAGGCCGGTCGATGAGGATCCTCGTGGTGTGCGGAGCGGGTGCGTCGAGCACGTTCGTGGCGCAGCGCGTCCGTCGTGCTGCACAGGAACGGGGGATGGACCACTCCGCGTCGGCCGGGACCGCGCGGTCCCTCCCGATCGACCTCGACTCCGCCGACCTCGTCCTCGTCGGGCCGCACCTGGCCACCGATCTCGATCGCATCCGGGACGATGCCGCGAGGCGGGGCGTGGTGGTCGTGCTCCTGCCCGATGACATCTTCGCCGACGTCACCGGCGCCCGGACCCTCGCCCTGGTCGAAGAAGCCCTGCGCGTCCGCGAGCCCGCGGACACGATGTGAAATCGACGGAAAGGACTCCATGCCACACCTGACCCGCACCGTCCGCATCGGATCGTCGCACGGCCTGCACGCCCGCCCCGCGAAGCTCTTCGCGCAGGCGGCGAAAGAGTCCGGTATCCCCGTGACGATCGCGAAGGATGCCGGGAGGCCGATCAATGCGGCGAGCATCCTGGGCATCATCGCCCTGGGCCTCGAGTACGGCGACTACGTCACGCTCACCGCCGACGGCGATGCCGCCGAGGCCACGATCGACCGCCTCAGCGAACTCCTGACCACCGACCACGACGCCGAGTAGGACGCCGCGTGATGACGCCGGCGGAAGACGCCCAGCAAAGGAAATCAAGCACCATGACGGAACTCCGTGGAGTCGGAATCGGACTGGGCGTCGCCCAGGGACCCATCGCGCGCATGGCCGAGCCCCTGGCCGCCCCGAAGGACGTGAAGAGCCAGCTCAGCCTCGACGACGAGACGGCGCGCGTACGTGAGGCCGTCGCCGCCGTCGCCCGTGAGCTCGAAGCCCGAGGCGCCCAGGCCGGTGGCGCCGCGCGCGACGTGCTCGAGGCGCAGGCGATGATCGCCGAGGACCCGACCCTCGAGGCCGAGGTCGACTCCCGCCTGGCCGCGGGCAAGACCGGCGAGTTCGCCGTGCACGACGCCTTCGCCTCGTTCCGCGAGCAGCTCGTCGCCCTCGGCGGCTACCTCGGCGAGCGCGCGGCCGATCTCGACGACGTCGCCCAGCGCGTGATCGCGCGTCTGCGGGGCGTCGCCGCCCCCGGCATCCCGGATCCTGGTCACCCGTTCGTGCTCGTCGCCAAGGACCTCGCCCCGGCCGACACCGCGCTGCTCGACCTCGACAAGGTGCTCGCGCTCGTCACGACCGAGGGCGGGCCCACCTCTCACACGGCCATCCTCGCCCGCGAGAAGTCGATCGTCGCGGTCGTCGGCGCCGCGGGGGCGAAGGACCTCGTGGACGGGCAGTCGGTGATCGTCGACGCCGCCGCCGGTGTCGTCATCGTCGACCCGACCGACGACGAGAAGGCACGCGCCCTCACCCGTGCCGCCTCCCGTGCCGCCGCGGCATCCGCTCCGATCACCGACGGCGCCCTCGCCGACGGCACGAAGGTGCCTCTGCTGGCGAACCTCGGCAAGCCGGGCGGCGCCGCCGAGGCCGTCGAGCTGGGCGCCGAGGGCGTGGGTCTGTTCCGCACCGAGTTCCTCTTCCTCAGTTCCAGCTCCGCCCCCACGGTCGAGGAGCAGCGCGCGGCCTACACCGAGCTGCTCAGCACCTTCCCCGGCAAGAAGGTCGTCGTGCGCGTGCTCGACGCCGGAGCCGACAAGCCCCTCCCCTTCCTCAACGACGCCCACGAGGAGAACCCCGCCCTGGGTCTGCGGGGCCTGCGCGCCCTGCGCGCGAGCGAGGACATCCTGCGCGAGCAGCTCACCGCCCTCGCGGAGGCGGATGCCGCGACGCGCAAGACCGAAGCCGGCCCCGCCGACCTCTGGGTCATGGCGCCCATGGTGTCGACCGTCGAGGAGACCCGCTATTTCACCGCCCTGGCGAAGGACTACGGGCTGAAGACCACCGGGGTCATGGTCGAGGTGCCCTCGTCGGCGCTGCTGGCCGACCGCATCCTGCAGATCGCCGACTTCGCCTCGATCGGCACCAACGACCTGACGCAGTACACCCTCGCCGCCGACCGCCTGCTCGGCTCGGTCGCGTCGTTCCAGGACCCGTGGCATCCGGCCGTCCTCCGCCTCATCCGCGAGGTCGGGGCCGCCGGCCGCACCCAGGGCAAGCCCGTCGGCATCTGCGGCGAGGCGGCGGCCGACCCGCTGCTGGCCGTGGTCCTCGTCGGGCTCGGAGCCACCACGCTGTCGATGGCTCCGACCGCCCTCGCCGACGTGCGCGCGAGCCTGCTCACCCACACCCTCGACGACGCCCGCCGCATCGCGGAGGCAGCCCTGGCCGCCGACGACGCGGCATCCGCTCGCGAGGCGGCTCAGGCCGCTTCCACCTCCTCCGAGACCGCGCCCGCGGCCTCCTGAGTCCGGAAGGTGGCTCCGGCCCCCTTCCACCGAACACCGGCGGCGCGAGCCGCTCCCCCCACCGCACGGCGACCCCGTGCACCACACCAAGGAGACACAGCAATGACGACGACGTCAGCCACCAAGAAGCCGGGAGGGGCTCGGATCGCCGTACAGCGATTCGGAACGTTCCTCTCCGGCATGATCATGCCGAACATCGCGGCATTCATCGCATGGGGTTTCATCACCATGCTCTTCATCCCCGCCGGGTTCTTCGGCGCCAACAGCCCCTTCGGCTGGCACTGGTCGCCGGTCGCCGAGATCCTCGGCGGCGGAGGTGACGCCGCGGTCATCAACTGGCCCGGCGCCATGACCGCGCTCACCGCGACCGAAGACGGCACCACCTACCAGGGTTACGTCGGTCTCGTCAGCGTCATGATCACGTACCTGCTGCCGCTGCTCATCGCCAACACCGGTGGGCGCATCGTCTACGGTGCGCGCGGTGGCGTCGTGGCGACCATCGCCGTGATGGGTGTCATCGTCGGCACCAACATCCCGATGTTCCTCGGCGCGATGATCATGGGCCCGCTCGCGGCCTGGATCACCAAGCAGATGGACCGGCTGTGGGACGGCAAGATCCGCCCCGGCTTCGAGATGCTCGTGAACAACTTCTCCGCCGGCATCCTCGGTATGGTCCTCGCGATCGTCGGCTTCTTCGCCTTCGGTCCGGTGTTCCTCGGCATCAGCGCCGTCCTCGGCAGCATCGTGGCGTTCCTCGTGCAGTTCAACCTGCTGCCTGTTCTGTCGATCATCGTCGAGCCGGCCAAGGTGCTGTTCCTCAACAACGCCATCAACCACGGCGTGTTCACCCCGCTCGGCATCGAGCAGGCCGCGGAGAGCGGCAAGTCGATCCTGTTCCTCATCGAGGCCAACCCCGGCCCCGGCCTGGGTCTGCTCCTCGCCTTCACCTTCTTCGGTGTGGGGGCGGCGAAGGCCTCGGCGCCCGGCGCGATCATCATCCAGTTCCTCGGTGGCATCCACGAGATCTACTTCCCGTACGCCCTCGCAAAGCCCATGACGATCCTCGCCCTGATCGCCGGTGGCGCCTCGGGTGTCGCCACGAACATGATCTTCCAGGGTGGCCTGGCCTTCCCGGCCGCGCCCGGCAGCATCATCGCCGTCACCGTCGCCGCCATCGGCGCCGGCCCCGCGAACCTCCTGGTGGTCTACCTGTCGGTGGTCGTCGCCGCCGTCGTCACCTTCCTCGTGGCGGGCGTCATCCTGCGCGCCTCGCGCAAGCGCGACCAGGAGGCCGAGGGCGACAGCTTCGCGGCAGCGATCGACCAGACCGCCGCCAACAAGGGCAAGGAGTCCGCAACGCTCGGGGCTCTGCGCACCCGCACGGCGGGCACCACCGGTTCGGGCACCACCGAGGCGGCCGACCGCGCCGTCGACGGCGCTCTCGGCGGGCTCGGCGGCGGTGTCGCCACGAAGCAGCTGAGCAACATCGTGTTCGCCTGCGACGCCGGTATGGGCTCGTCGGCGATGGGCGCGAGCGTCCTGCGCAACAAGATCAAGAAGGCGGGCCTCGACGGGGTCACGGTCACCAACCAGGCGATCGCGAACCTCGACGGCTCCGCCGACCTGGTCATCACGCAGAACCAGCTCACCGACCGCGCGAAGGCGCAGTCGCCCGACTCCGTGCACGTGTCGGTGGACAACTTCATGAACTCGCCGCGGTATGACGAGGTCGTGCAGATGGTCCGCGAGCAGCACGAAGCGAAGTAACACCCCTATCACGGAGGGGCCGGGGCGTCAGCACCGGCCCCTCCGCCTTCCCGTCCGGCCCGCGATTTGCGAGGCTGGACAGCACGACGAGAAAGGCGAGAACCATGTCAGACGTGCTCCGCATCGAATCCGTCCACATCCACCCCGGGAGCGCCTCCCGCGAGGAGGCGATGAAAGAGGCCGCCGACCTGCTTCAGGCCGCAGGTTCCGTCACCGCCGACTATTTTGCGGCCATGCAGCAGCGTGAAGAGACCGTGTCGACCTACATGGGCAACGAGCTCGCGATCCCCCACGGCACGAACGAGACCAAGCAGGCCATCCTCACCTCGGGCCTGTCGGTCGTCCGCTACGACGGCGGCGTCGACTGGGGCGGCGAGCCGGTGACCTTCGTCGTCGGCATCGCAGGCAAGGGCGACGAGCACCTCGAGATCCTGTCGCAGATCGCCATCCTCTTCTCCGAGGAGGACGACGTCGCGCGCCTCAAGGCCGCCTCCTCCCCCGACGAGCTCTACGAGGCCCTCTCCGGGTCCGTCAACGCATGAAGGCCGTCCACTTCGGCGCCGGCAACATCGGTCGCGGCTTCGTCGGCCTGCTGCTGCACGAGGGCGGCTACGACCTCGTCTTCTCCGACGTCTCGGCGGCCCTCGTCCAGGCCATCAACGACGCGTCGTCGTACACCGTCCACGAGGTGGGCGAGGGCGGCGTAGACAAGGAGGTGACCGGTTTCCGCGCGATCGACAGCTCGGTGGATGCCGAGGCACTCGTCGACGAGATCGCCACGGCCGACGTGGTCACCACCGCCGTCGGCCCGACGATCCTGAAGTTCGTGGCCCCTCACATCGTCGCGGGCCTGGCGCTTCGCGACCCCTCCCTCGCGCCGCTGCAGATCATGGCGTGCGAGAACGCGATCGGTGCGACCGCCCAGCTGCGTGAGCACATCGTCGCCATCGCCGCCGAGTCGTGGGACGCCCTAGCCTCCCGTGCCGTGTTCGCCAACACCGCCGTGGACCGCATCGTGCCGGCCCAGGCACAGGGCGGCGTCGACGTCACCGTCGAGCCGTTCTACGAGTGGGCGATCGAGCGGGCGCCGTTCGGCGACACCCCTCCGCACATCCCGGGCGCGCACTTCGTCGACGACCTCGAGCCCTACATCGAGCGGAAGCTCTTCACGGTCAACACCGGGCACGCCACCACGGCGTACTTCGGGGCGCAGGCGGGTATCGACCGCATCTCCGACGCCCTCGCCGACCCCGCGATCGCGGCCCGGGTCGAGGCGGCGCTCGAAGAGACCAGCGCGCTGCTGGTCGAGAAGCACGAGCTCGACGCCACGGTGCAGGGCGAGTACCGCGCGACGATCCTGCGTCGATTCCGCAACGCCGCCCTGCCCGACACGGTGTGGCGCGTGGGCCGTCAGCCCCTGCGCAAACTCTCGCGGCACGAGCGCTTCGTCGGTCCGGCCGCCGAGGCCGTCGAGCGGGGTCTGCCCGTCGACGCCCTCGTCGCCGCGATGGACGCCGCCCTCGAGTTCACGGATGCCGAGGACGCCCAGGCCGTCGAGCTGCAGCGCCTTCTGCGCGAACGCGACGCGGAGGCGTTCACGGCCGAGGTGACCGGTCTCGACGCGGCGCACCCGTTGTCGGCCCGGATCGTCGAGGTCGTCGCGGCTCGTCAGGCCGCGCTCGCCGACTGAGCCGTCACGGCCGGGACACCGCCGCCCGATGCGTCGCCGAGTGCGCCGCGTCGGGCGGCTGTCGTTTCGCCTGTTCACACCGCTGAAGGCGGATTCCGAGCCCCGGCCGCAAGCCCGTCGCCGCGGCGGTTCCGGGGGTTACGCTCGAGACGTGACCGACCGTGAGCTCCCGTCCGCGATCCGCCCCCGTCGCCGCCGGTGGCTGCGGTGGGTGCTCGGGGGCCTCGGCGCCGTCGTCGTGCTCCTGGTCGGCGGCATCCTGATCTACACCCAGGTGGGCGTCATGGGAGCCGAGCCCGGCCCGCTCGCCGAGGCGGAACAGAACACCGGGCTGACGATCACCGACGACGGCGCCGGCATCGTCCTCTCCCCCACCACCGGGGCGACCGGCCAGGGCCTGGTGTTCATCCCGGGCGCGAAGGTCGAGGCCGAGGGCTACATCGCGACCCTCGCCGACACGGTCGTCGATGACGGCATCACGGTCGTCATCACCCGCCCGTGGCTGAACCTCGCGTTCTTCGATCCACGGCCACTGTCGACGTTCACCGACCTCGCCCCCGACGTCACCACCTGGGCGGTCGGCGGCCACTCCCTCGGCGGGGTGCGTGCGTGCCAGCTGGCCTCCGACGCCGACGCACTCGTGCTCTTCGCCTCCTACTGCGCGAACGACCTGTCGGCATCCGAGCTGCCGGTCCTGAGCCTCTCCGGCTCCGAGGACGGCCTCAGCACCCCACAGAAGATCACGGATGCCAAGGGGCAACTGCCCCCGACGGCGACCTTCGTCGAGATCCCCGGCGCCTCGCACGCCTCCTTCGGTGCGTACGGTCCGCAGCCCGGCGACGGGACTCCCACCGCTGACCCCGCAGAGGTGGATCGCGTGATCGCGGAGCAGCTGGGCGGGTTCTTGCCGCGCAGCTGAACGGGGGCGGCGGAGAGAAGCGTGCTCGCTCCCGGCGCCACATCGCCGACGCGACAAGGCGGAGGCGTCCCGATGAGCCCTCCGTCGATTTCCGGCGCCGCCTTTCACGCCGACGTCAAATCACCCTCGTCCATTGTCCCGCGGCCGCGACAACGGCGAGAGAACACACGACGATCGTCGGAGACCGACCGTTTCCGCTCACTGGGTAAAGCATCTCCGGACTCTTAGGCTGCGGAATCCGCGAGGTAGATCCCTGTCCTCCCCTGCGTCTCAGGCGACGATCGGGGCGACGTTTCGGAAATCACCGCGACACAAAAAGAAAGTTCCGGACGTTGTCCGAAAAGGTTGCGTGCGAGCCAATTGCTTGCCCTATAGTTTGAAAAGTACCGGTCCCGAGGCTCTTAATGAATCGACGGATACTGGATATTGAATAGCTCGCCGCATGCTCCCTCGTCGAGCTGCCCCGTCCAGATTCCGACACCCCACGCGACGCCGTCCGTCGCGCGAGAGGCCCATGTTCTCGTCCCGTCGCTTCGTCACGCGTCCCACCCGCGCGCGCGCCGCCTCCACCGCCGCCGCGGTGGCCGTGCTGGCGCTGCTGCTGGGTTCCGGTGTGACGCCGGCCAGCGCGTCGGCGACCACCACCCCCACGCCGTCCCCCGCGGAGTCCGCGCCGGCGGCCGTCTCGCCCGCGCCCACCTCCGCGCCGACCGCATCGTCGTCCCCCTCGGCATCCGGCGCTGCGACGCCCTCACCGGCCCCCGGTGCAGAGCCCGTCGAAGCGACCCCGACGCCGTCCGATCCCGGTGACGACACGCCCGCACCCGCCGCTCCCTCGGCCGGGACGAGTCCGAGCCCGTCGCCCAGCGCGAGCCCCCGGATCACGGCGTCCATCCCCCCGTCCGCCGGGAACCCCAGCGACACCCGAGAGCGCGCGCCCCCCGCCAGAAGCGCACTCGCCGCCCGCTCGAGCGTCGGCATCCTCGCGGCCGGGATCCCCGAGGCGCCCGCGGAGGCGTGGATCGAAACCTTCGAGCAGGGCCTGAACACCACGACCCCGTCCTCGATCACCGCGTACGCGAGCGGGCGGTACACCGTCTCGACAGGGTGGGCGACCGGCACCACCTGCACCGGCGTGCTGGTGAACTATTCGGCGGTCTACCCGAACGCGCAGTTCTGCCCGAGCCAGGCGCTGTTGAACATCCCCGTGTCGACGGCCTCGGCGCGAGAGGTCCGCCGTCTCGCCGACGTCCTCGGCCAGGTCGCCACCGGCACCACGGGCTCGACCACCGCAACGGCGCCCGCCAACGGCTCGACCGCCACGACACGCGCGAACCACGCTCTCGTCGACCTCCCCTACGCGGCGGTCACGAGCACGACCGTGGCGCAGACCGCCAGCGGAATCGGAATCAGCGCCGCCGGATCGCGGTACTACACGCTGCGCTTCGACGCGGCAGCGGCGCCCTGCAGCACCACGGCCGCACCGGCGCTGTCGCTCTCCCTGTTCTCGGGCACCGCGACGCTGCTGGCTCCCTTCTCCACCGCCGTGAACCCGTGCACGATCACGGGCAACGTCTTCTACACATCCCCCACGCAAACGGCATCCGGCGGACTCCTCGACCCCGCGGTCACCACCTCGGCGCGTGCCGCGACCTTCACGGGCACCTCGGCCGCCCTCCTCACGCCCGCGCAGATCGCCGCAGCCCAGGTGCGCCTGACCAACACCACCACCGGCACCGGCAGCGGGTTCGGCGTCGACAACCTGCGCGTGCTCGATGTCACCCCCAGTCTCGACTGGTCGTTCAGCCCCGCGAGCGTCCCCGTCGGGACGGCCTCGACGCTGACCTACACGATCACCAATACGTCCGACGCCATCGCCAAGAACGACTGGACCTTCACCAACACGCTCCCCGCGGGCGTCACCGTCGCTCCCACTCCCGCGGTCGGCGGCACCTGCGCCCAGGTCACGGGAACCGCGTTCGCCGTCACCGCCCTCGCCGGGTCGTCCGGCATCGCCGTCGCCGGTGGCGACCTGGCGACCGGCGCGTCCTCCTGCACGATCACGGTGAACGTCGTGGCATCCACCGAGGGCACGTACACCAACGCCGCCGGTAACGTCGTCACCCCCCTCGTCGCGCCCGACGCCGCCACCCTCACGGTCACGCCCGCCTCGCGCCTCACCATCCGCAAGAACCTGCCCGCGCGCCTGGCCTCCACCGATCAGTTCACGCTGTCTCTGCGCAGCGGCACCACCGTCATCGCGTCGGCGACGACCACCGGCACCGCGACGGGGGTGCAGGCGGCGCAGGTGTCGCGCCAGATCGTCGAGTCCGGCGCCACGTACACGATCGCCGAGGTGCCGACCGCCGGCGCCGCGCTCGGATACGCAAGCTCGTACGAGTGCACCCGCGACGGAACCGTGATCGCGACCGGCAGCTCCCGCTCGGGCCCGCTCACCATGCCGCAGGACGACGGCGCCGAGGTCGTCTGCACGTTCACCAACACGGTGCAGCAGCCGCGCCTGTTCTGCGACAGCGGCCTGTTCTACGGCGTCACGACGAACGGTGCCCTCATCCAGGCCGACGGCGCCGGCGGTGGCCAGGCCACCGTCGGCACGTGGAGCAACGTGACCGGAGCGAACTCCCTCGGTGTCGCCGCCGGCGGCGCCGGTGCGTACGCCCTCAATCGGTCGACGGATGCCGTGAACGTCTCATCCGTGCTGAAATGGTCGCCGACCGGGGGCTTCGAGACGCTCGCGAACACGGCGTACACCACGGCGGACCGCGCCGGCACGGCCATCGGCGGCAGCGTCGTCGCCGGAGCCATCGACCTCGCGACCGGCCGCTATCTCTTCGGCAAGTACAACAACGGGTCCTTCTACCTGTGGAGCTTCACGGAGTCCGCCCCCGCGGCATCCCGCTTCGTCTACCTCGGATCGTTCAGCGCCGGCAGCGCCCCCAACGGCAACGGCGACATGGCGTTCGACAACCGCGGCAACCTGTACATCCTGGGAGCTGCCACGGTCAACAACGCCAGCAGCGCCGCCATCTTCACCGTCACCGCCGACGTCCTGGCCGGTGCCACCGGCGGCACCCTCGCCGTCAGCACCTCGACGACGCGCACCCTGATCGGACTGGATGCCACGCCTGCCTTCGGCAGCGTCAACGGCATCGCCTTCTCGCCCCGCGGCACGGTCTACCTGTCGAGCAACACCAGCACCTACGAGTTCGACCCGACCACGTGGACGCGCGTCTCGGGCAGCCCCCGCATCGACTTCGCCTCGACCGACCTGGCCAGTTGCAACAGCCCCGGCACGGTCACCGTGCAGAAGAACGTCGTCGGGCGGGCGGCGACCGCCGACCAGTTCCAGCTCACCCTCGCCGACGCCAACGGCGCGCTCGGCACAGCGACCACCACGGGAACCACCATCGGCCGACAGGCGGCGCAGGTGGGCCCCTTCCCCGCCACTATCGGCTCGACGCTGACGGTGTCGGAGACGATGGCGACAGGATCCACGTCGGCCATCGGCGCCTACACGGTGCGTCTCGAGTGTTGGACAGACGGCATCCGGATCGCGAACGCCAGCGCCACCAGCACCACCATCACGATGCCCGACCGCTTCGGCGCGAACGTCGTGTGCACGTTCTTCAACTCCCCCGCACCCGTCGCCACGGTCACGGTGACCAAACGCGTCCTCGACCCCGCGACCGGCCAGTCGGCACCCGCGGCCGGCTGGAGCCTGGGCGCAGCCGCCACGGCGACCGCCGGCACCGCCACCGTTCTGCCCAGCGAAGCGCCGCGTCAGCTCAGCGACGCCGCGGGCAACGCGGTGTGGAGCGTCCTCTTCGGTTCTGCGGCATCCCGTGCCACCCTCACGATCTCGGAGGTGCAGCAGACGCGCTTCACCTTCGTCAGCGGCACGTGCACGGTGAACGGCACAGCGACGGCCGTGACCTTCACGACCACGGGCGGGGTGGTCAGCGGCACCATCGCCGGCGTCGGACCCTCGGCGGTCGTCGCGTGCACGCTCGTCAACCAGTCGATCACCTCGCTCACCCTGGTGAAGACGGTCTCGTCGGGCTCGGCCCCCGCCACCGACTGGACGCTCTCCGCAACCGCCCCCACGGGTGCGCTCGCGGGACCGACCGGCCGCACGGGCAGCGCCGCGGCCACGAACATCCCCGTCTCACCCGGTCGGGCCTACCGGCTGGCCGAGACCGGAACCAACGCGGCCTACGTCCAGGTCGGGGCGTGGCGATGCGTGGAGTCGACGGGGGCCGAGGTGACCGTCACGGCCGCGGGCGACGTGACGCTGCGCACGGGCGCCGCCGTGACCTGCACGGCCACGAACGCCACCGCCACCATGACGGTGCTCAAGGACGTCACCGCTCCCAGCCCCGGCTTCGTCCCCTCGACCTGGACCGTCACGGCCGCCCCCGCCGCCCTCGCCGGCGCATCGCTGCCGACTCAGAGCCGCGTGGGCGCCGCGTACGACCCCGTCGCCGGCAACGCGGCGAGCACCTTCGAGGTGCGCCCGGGGCACGGGTACACCCTGTCGGAGGCGCCCACCGTGTCCGGGACGCGCTTGGCGTATCTCACCCTCCGCCTCGAACGACTCGACGGCTCCACGTGGACCACGGTCGCCGGTCGCAGCGTGACGGCTCCCGCCGCCGGACAGAGCGTCATCTACCGCTTCGTCAACGCCCCGGTCGTCGGCCCCGTCCTGCCCCTGACGGGCGGCGTCGGCGCCGACACGTTCGTCATCGCCGGAGGCCTCCTGCTCGCCCTCGCCGTCGCGGGCGCACTGATCCATCGCAGACGCAGGGGAGGGAGCCTTCCGACGTGAACCCTCCCGTCGCGCGACGCCGCCGACCGCACCACTTCCGCATCACCGATCACCTTCCGAGAGGAACCACCATGTCCATCCGCAAGAAAGCGGCAACCGTTCTGAGCGTCCTCGCGCTCGGGGCCCTCACCGCCGTCGGGGCCGTCGCTCCCGCATCGGCTGTGACGCTGCCGGGCAACATCGACTCGACGGTCAACCGCACCCTCACGCTGCACAAGCACGCGCTCGGACCCTCGACGCCGCTGAACCCGACCTCGACGGGCCAGCAGCTGGCCACGCCGCCGGCAGACCCGCTGGCGGGAGCGCAGTTCACCGCGACGCTCGTGTCGGGCGTCGACCTGACCACGTCCGCCGGGTGGACGCAGGCCGCCTCGCTGACGCCGGCGCAGGCCGCCCAGCGTCCCAACACGGTGAGCTTCGTCTCGTCGGTCTCCAACACCGCCGGTGTCGCGACGTTCTCGCCCGACCCGGCGCTGTACCCGACCGGCCTGCCCATCGGCGTGTACCTGATCACCGAGACCCAGCTGCCGGCCACCGCCACCAACCCGGCAGCGCCGTTCCTGGTGACGCTGCCGACGCCCACCGGCGCTGCGGGCTCGCCCGCCAACCAGTGGATCTACGACGTGCACGTGTACCCGAAGAACGCCGTCACGCAGCTCACGAAGACGCGCGTTCCCGCCCCGGCCGGGTCCGTCGAGCAGCGCAACCCCGACCTGATCCGTTGGGCGATCGCCTCCTCGATCCCGACGCTCGCCACCGGTGACGCGATCGACGTGTTCACCCTGACCGACGTGCTCCCCTCGGAGCTGACCTACCTGACGGCGGCGACCGTTCCCTCGGGCGTCACGCCGTCGAACGTCGTGGTCACGAACGCTTCCGGTACCGCTCAGACGTTCGCCGAGAACACCGACTACACGATCACGAACACCGGGGGCACCCTGACCCTCGACTTCACCGCGGCCGGCCGCGCGCGTCTCGCGGGCTTGCAGGGCGGAACCGTGACGTTCAACGTGCTCACGCGCGCCACGGCCATCCCGGCCAACGGCGTGATCGTCAACACTGCGCGCGCCAACGTCAACGGTGCGACCGAGGAGGTCACCGGCAGCACGCCGATCGGCCAGCTCACCGTGTCGGCCTACACCACTTCGAACGGCTCCCGCGTGCCGCTCGCGGGGGCGGTCTACCAGGTGTTCCTCACGGAGCAGGATGCCATCAACGGCGCCAACCCGATCGTCATCAACGGGGCGACCAACTGGACGACCGGCGCCAATGGCAACGTCATCGTGCCGATCATCACGCCCGGCAGCTACTGGGTCCGTGAGATCACCTCGCCGACCGGGTACCAGCTGCCCTCGCCCGATCGCATCCTGACCGCGGTCGTGCCCGGCCCGTCCTCGACCACCGCGCCCGTGCGCAACTACGTCGAGTTCGCGCACAACCAGGTGCCCGCGTTCGCCCTGCCCATCACGGGTGGCGACGGCGGCCTGTGGTTCGGCGTCGGTGGCGCTGCCCTGCTGACCGCCATGGTCGGTGCGGCGTTCGTCGTGTCGCGTCGCCGCGCCCGCGCGGTGCAGGCCCCGGCCTAAGGCATCACCGCATGAACGAGGGGACGATGGTGCGGCAGGACGCCGCACCGTCGTCCCCTTCGTCGGCTCCGCTGCGACGAGATCGACGTCGCCCGAAGTGGAAGCTGTCGCTCGTCTCCCTCGCTCTCGCGGTGGGCGCCCTCGCCGGGGTGAGCCTGCTGATGTACCCGACGGTGGCCGCGTGGTTCGCGCAATACGTGCAGTCGCAGGTCATCGACGGGTACTCCGATCAGATCCGCGACCTCGGCGCCGACACGCTCGCCGACCAGCTGGCCGCCGCGCGGGCCTACAACGATCGCCTGATCGACGGCGGGGCGGAGATCGCCGCAAACGAGCGTCTCCCCCTGGCCAATTCCCCGGATCAGACCAGCGACTACGCCGAACAGTTGCGATCGGATGCCGCGGGCCTCATGGCCCGGCTGAAGATCCCCACGATCGCCGTCGACCTCCCCGTCTATCACGGCACCAGCGAGCAGGTGCTCTACGAGGGTGTCGGCCACCTCGAGGGGACCGCGCTGCCCGTGGGCGGCGAGACCACGCACTCGGTGCTGACGGCCCACCGGGGGCTCGCGACCGCCGAGCTGTTCACCCACCTCGACCGCGTGGGCCTCGACGACACCTTCACCATCGAAGTGTTCGGCGAGGTGCTCGTCTACCGCGTCGTCGACACGCGCGTCGTCGAGCCGGAGGACACCGAGTCGCTCGCCCCGGTCGTCGGCCGCGACCTCGTCACCCTCGTGACGTGCACGCCGCTGGGCGTGAACAGCCATCGCATCCTCGTGACCGGCGAGCGCGTCATCCCGACGCCGCAGTCCGAGATCGACGGGGCAGGCGCCCGCCCCGACATCCCCTCGTTCCCGTGGTGGATCTTCGTCCTCGTCGGCTCCGTCCTGGCTGCGGGCCTCTACGTCTGGTGGGCCGGTCGACCGCCGCGCCGCGTCGCCGCGATGCGGCCTGAACGCACGAGGGTCTCAGACGCACCGGATGCGGCCTGACGGCATCCGCGGACACGGCGCACTCGAGCGCTCTCCGCAGTTCTTGCGAGCGTGGCCCGCGCCGTGCCCCCTCACGACGAATGTCCACGACACACCGGCTGCCCAGCAATGGCAGCAGCGTGTCGTGGACACTCGACGAAGGGGTCCGGCGCGCGATTACTCCCGAGGCGGCTCGTCCCGGGCGGCGCGGGCTTGCTCGGCGGCGATCTCCGCGCGGATCGACTCGGTGCGCACATCGGTCGGGCGCTCGCCCGACTCCCACAGATGGTCGACCCCGGCCTGCGGGTGCCCCTCGGTGGCGGCGAGCGACGCCTCGAGCGCCCGCTCGAAACGGCTCTGCCGACGCTTGAGCCAGAGACCCACGACCAGGAACACCGCCAGCAGCACGTACGCCGACGCGGCGAAGGGGTGCAGCACGAGATCGGCGACGTTGCCCTGGCTCAACTGCAGCGCCTTGCGCAGCTGCTGCTCACCCATCGGCCCCAGGATCAACCCCACGATGAGCGGCGCGATCGGGAAGCCGAAGCGCCGCATGAAGTACCCCAGAGCACCGACGACCAGCAGGATGACGATGTCGAGCGTCGAGAAGCTCACCGCGTACGCGCCCAGCACCGCGAAGGTGAGGATGCCGGCGTAGAGGTAGGGCCGCGGGATCTGCAGCACCTTCACCCACAGTCCCGCCAGCGGCAGGTTCAGAACGATGAGCAGCACGTTGCCGATGTACAGGCTCGCGATCAGCGCCCACACCAGGTCACCCTGGTTCTGGAACAGCTGGGGCCCGGGCTGGATGCCGTACGACTGGAAGGCCGTGATGATGATGGCCGCGGTGGCCGTCGTCGGCAGGCCCAGGGTGAGAAGCGGCACGAGCACGCCCGCCGCGGCGGCGTTGTTGGCCGCCTCGGGTCCGGCGACGCCCTCGATCGCTCCGCGACCGAACTGCCCCTTGTTCTTCGACAGCTTCTTCTCGCTCGCGTACGACAGGAAGGTCGCCACGTCCGCTCCACCGGCGGGGATGGTGCCCACGGGGAAGCCGATGAAGGTGCCGCGCAACCACGGCTTCCACGAGCGCCGCCAGTCCTCGCGCGTCATCCAGTTGCGCCAGCCCCGCGTGACCGGGATCACCGGGATCGGTCCGTGCCGCAGGCGCGCGGCGACGTAGAGGGTCTCGCCCACCGCGAACAGCCCGACGGCCACGAGCACGACGCTCACACCGTCCGACAGCGCGAGCACGCCCATCGTGTACCGCGCCTGGCCGGTTGTCGCCTCGGTGCCGATGAGGCCGACGAGCAGGCCGATGCCGAGCGAGGCCAGCCCGCGGGCGGGCGAGGAGCCGAGCAACGCACCGACGGTGATGAAGGCCACCACGATGAGGGCGACGAAGTCGGCCGGTGAGAGGTTGACCGCGAAACGCGCGAGCAGGGGGGCGAAGAGGGTCAACAGCACCGTGGCGATGGTGCCGGCCACGAACGAGCCGATCGCCGCCGTCGCCAGGGCCGCAGCCCCGCGACCGAGCTTGGCCATCTTGTTGCCCTCGATGGCGGTGATGACGGATGCCGATTCACCCGGCGTGTTGAGCAGGATGCTGGTGGTCGAGCCACCGTACATCCCGCCGTAGTAGATGCCCGCGAAGGTGATGATCGCCGCCGTCGGCGACAGCGTGTAGGTCAGTGGCAGCAGTAGTGCCACGGTCATGGCCGGGCCGATGCCCGGGAGCACCCCGACCGCGGTCCCGATGACCACGCCGAGCAGCGCGAACAGCAGGTACTCCGGCTGCAGCGCGGTGGCGAAGCCCTCCATGAGGGAGTTGACAGAATCCATGTCGACGGCCTCCTAGCCGAACAGGGGTCCGGGGCCGTACCACCAGTCGAAGGCAGCCCCGCGAGGAAGGAAGAGGCCCAGGCCCTCACCGAAGAGGAGCTGGGTGCCGATGCCGATGACGAGACCGGCGAGGAAGGCCGCCCAGGGGCGCTTGGCCCCGAGGGTCCACGCGACGCCGCCGAACAGGAGGGCTGCAACCATCCACCAGCCGAGCAGTTCGAGCAGCAGCAGCACGGCGACCATCAGCGCGACGAGCTTGAGGATCGTCCACCAGTCGGTCTTGGCATCCGGGTCTATGTCCTCGCCCTCCTCGCGCGGCGCGACCTTGCCGCGCAGCGCCGAGACGACGAGCGCAGCACCGGAGCCGAGCAGGATGAGGGCGACGGCGAAGGGGAACACCTGCGGGCCGATGGCCTGCCCCGCGGGAACGCGGATGGCGAAGGCCCCGACGAGGGCGAAGACGCCGAGACCGAATACGACGCCCGCGAAGATCGCGTTGCCGATGCGGTCGGCGCCCCACCGGGGGCGGACGGTGTCCGCCCCCGGTGACTCGGTGGTCGTCACGAGACCAACCCGATGTTCTTGAGAGTGCCCGACACGTCGACGATGTTCTCGTCGACGAACGAGGTGAACTCCTCACCCGTCAGGAAGGCGTCGGTCCAGCCGCGCTCCTCGAGCACGGTCTTCCACGCACCCGACTCGTGCATCTCAGTGACCAGGGCGGTGAGGCCCGCGGCATCCGCTTCGCTGATCCCCCCGGGCGCCAGCAGGCCCCGCCAGTTGGTGTAGACGACGTCGAAACCCTCGGAGGTCATGGTGGGCACGTCGGGAAGCAGCGTCGCGGCCTCCTCGCTCGACACGGCGAGGGCGCGCAGGTCGCCCGACTCGACGTACTCGGCGAACTCGCCCACGCCCGAGATTCCGGCCGCGGCGTTGTTGCCCAGCAGCAACGACACGGCCTCGCCGCCGCCGGCGTTCGGCACGTAGTTCAGCTTCTCGGTGATGTCGGCGCCGGTGAGTCCGGCCTCCTCGAGCAGCAGCCCCGCGAGGATGTGGTCGGCGCCGCCGGCGGAGCCGCCGGTGATCGTGACGCCCTGGCCGTCGGCTACGACGGCGTCGATCAGGTCCTTGAGCGTCTGGAACTCGCTCGCGGCGGGCACGACCACCACGAGCGGTTCCTCGGTGAGCCGGGCGATGGGGGTGGTGTCCTCGATGCGGTTCTCGGCGGCGTTCGTCTCGACGGCGCCGACCATCACCAGGCCCGTGACCATGAGGGTGTAGGGGTCGCGCTCGTTCGCCAGCGAGGCGAGACCGACGGTGCCGCCGGCTCCGCCGACGTTGCTGACGGCCGCGGTGCCGACCAGTCCGTCCCCGGTCAGCACGTCGGAGACGGCGCGACCGGTCTGGTCCCAGCCGCCGCCCGGGTCGGCGGGGACGACGATGTTCACCGAGTCGATCGCGGCGGCATCGTCCGAGGCGGCCGCTCCCCCGGCGCCCGCACCCTGCGGGTTGCAGCCGGTGAGGGCTGCGAGCGAGAGCGCTGCCAGGGGGACGAGGGCGATGGTGGTGCGACGCATGCGCAGTACTCCTCTTCGAGTTCGAGGAGGCGCCGTCGCCTCCCCGCTGATGGCTCACCGTAGACAGCACCGAAGTCGGCCGTCGCGCTTGTGCAACTAACGACGACTTCGGCAACTATTGGTCGCACGCCGGCCTGCGCCCGACGCGGGCGGCGAGGGAGAATGAACCGTGGTCCGAGCACTGTCGCTGAGACTGCAGCTGTTGCTGCTGCAGGCGCTGATCGTGTGCGTCGTGACCCTCGGCGCCGGCATCGTCACCGTCTGGATCCAAGAGAGCGCGATCCGCGACTCCTACCGCGAGCGCATGGTCGGGGTGGCGCTGTCGATCGCGCGCCTGCCCGTCATCGTCGAGGCGTTCGACGACCCCGACCCCTCGGTGGCGATCCAACCCGTGGCCGAGGTCATCCGCGAGGCGTCGGCGCTGACCTACGTCGTGGTGACCGACCTCGACGGCATCCGGCTGTCGCACCCGAACCCCGACCGCATCGGCGAGGGCGTGTCGACCGACCCGTCGATCCCCCTGTCGGGACAGGTGTGGTCGGGCACCGAGACGGGGACGCTCGGTGAGTCCTACCGGGTGAAGGTGCCGGTCTACGCCGACGGCGACGACGAGAGCGCCCCCGTGATCGGTTCGGTGTCGGTGGGAGTGCTCGAGTCCGAGCTCGCCGCCGATCTGCAGGCGCGCCTGCCGGGCCTGTTCCTCGCCTTCGGCGGCGCCGCGGTGGCCGGGGTCTTCGGCGCCGCGTGGGTCGCCGCCCTCATCCGCCGCCGCATCCTGGGGCTCGAACCCGATGAGATCGCCGAGCTGGTGGGCGAGCGCGAGACGATGCTGCACCGCCTCAGCGAGGGCGTGATCCGCGTCGACCACCGCGGCATCGTCACCAGCGCCAACGACGCGGCCGAGCGCCTCATCGGTCGGGGGACGTTGGGCGGACGCCGAGCCGACGAGACGCTCGACGGGCCGCTCCTGCAGGTGATGGAAGACGGCGAGCCCGAGGGGCGGCTGGTGTTGGCGGGCGAGCGTCCCGTCATCGCCCGCTCCACGGGGCTCCGCGACGACCGCGGCCGGATGGTCGGCGGCACGCTGCTGCTGCGCGATCACAGCGAACTGCACGAGGCGCTGCGCAGTATGGACGGGCAGCAGTCGCTCACCGAGGGGCTGCGCGCGCAGGCGCACGAGTTCGCCAACTCGCTGCACGTCGTGTCGGGCCTGCTCGAACTCGGCGCCTGGGACGACGCGCGGGAGTTCATCGCGCAGGTGCGACCGGGCGGCCCGTTGGATCCGGGACCGGATGCCGCGGCCCTCGGAAGCGAGCTGACCGCGTTGCTGTCGGTCAAGATCGCCCGCTCCCGGGAGCTCGACGTGCGGCTCGAGGTCGTGGCCCACGGCACTCCCCCGCCCGAGTCGGTCGGCGACCTCATCACCGTGGTCGGGAACCTCGTCGACAACGCCCTCGAGGCGTGCCGCCCCGGCGACCGGTTGCGGGTGACGGTGGATGCCACCGGCTCCTCGGTGCGCGTGCGGGTCGACGACAGCGGTGCCGGGGTACCCGATGCGCTGCGCGCGCACGTGTTCGACGAGGGCGTGAGCACGAAGGGCACGAACGCCCGTGCGCGCGGCATCGGTCTCGCCCTCGTGCGTCGCGTCGCCCGCCGTCGGGGCGGCGACGCCCGGGTCGAGCCGTCCCCGCTCGGTGGCGCGCGCTTCGAGGTGCTGCTGCCCGTGGCCGAGAGGGTGCCGTGATGCTGCGCGTGCTCGTCGTCGACGACATCCCCGCCGTGGCGTCGCTGCACGGCCGGTTCGTCTCGGCGCACCCCGCATGCGAGCTCGTCGGGACCGCCGGGAGCGGACCGGATGCCGTGACCGCGGTCGCCGAGCTGCGTCCCGATCGGGTGCTGCTCGACGTGCACCTCCCGGGATTCTCCGGGCTCGACGCGCTGCGATCGGTGCGCGCCGACGGCACGCTCACGCAACCGGAGGTGATCGCCGTGACCGCGGCGCGAGACGTCGACACCGTCCGCACCGCCCGGTTGATGGGCGTCCAGCACTACCTCGTCAAGCCGTTCACGGCCGGTGAGCTGCACACGCGGATCGACGATGTCCTGGCCGAGCGTCGAGCCTCCGCCGCGGTCGCGGGCTCACTCGACCAGCAGGGCGTCGACGCGGTGCTGCGGCCCGTGACCAAGCGCCCCCTGCCCAAGGGGCTGTCGCGCCCGACGCTCGATCTGGTGCGCACCGCCCTGGCCGAACTGGGATCGGCGAGTGCGGCCGAGGTCGCCGACCACCTCGGCCTGTCGCGCGTGAGCTGCCGCCGCTACCTCGAGCACCTCGCCGACGACGGCGGGTGCGCGCGCAGTCTCGACTACACCACCGCCGGGCGACCGAGCACGCGGTACACGGTCTCCGACCCGCGGGCGTGAGTGTCCAAAACACCCGGACGTTCCGAAGGTGGTCTCAGGTGGCTAGTGCAACACCGTTGATCAGTTCGGTCAGCATGACATGTGGGCTGCGGAAGTCGAG
>NZ_JALGRP010000021.1 GCF_022815605.1 Microbacterium sp. VKM Ac-2923
GAAACTGACCAAAGAGAAAACATCATTACTGACGATTCCGAATGCCAACCCCCGGAAGGGCTGGTCTTTGATCCAAAGGAATTTCTCGCAATCCAACAAAAGTCAGACCGACGAGGAATAAATTGGCATTTGACAAGTGCACGCTGTTGAGTTCTCAAGGAACGGACGCACCCACAGGAACGATCTCTCGACCTACCCGCGAGGCAACTTCACTACCTTATACGCCAGATTTCGGCAGTCTGACAGCTTCATTCACCTCCGTGTAAGGAGGCTCAAAGCTGAGGACGTGTGCCGAGTGGCAGGATCCCAACTGTAGACCAGAGAGTTGAAACTCTCAAGTGCTGTTGTTGGGGGTGGTTCGCCGCTTGAGAGGACGCGGGGCCTTTCGGCCGCTCCGCTCTCCCCTGTGGGGCGAACAAGTAATAAGTTACGGGGATCCTGCCGACTCGTCCAATCCTGAGGGCATCCCGGGCGTGTCGCACCCTGAAATCCGCGTAAAACCGGGGTTTCTTCCGGTCTGGTCCGGCTGGAGGGTGAAGCCGCGTCAGGTGAAGCGCTCCGAACTGCCCCACCCTCCTACCCACGCTTCGACGTGGGGCTCATCCCGGAGGACGAGCAGTCCGTCGACGACGACGACCTCGTCGTCGAACCCCGCGGCCGAACCCCACCGTTGCTCGCGACGACGAGCACGACGGGAATCCGCACGCGCCAGGACGATGCCGTCCGCGGCGAGCAGCCGCAACCTGCCAACCGCCCCCTGGCCGAACCGAGCGAGGGCTGCGGCGAGGGGGGCGGCATCCTGCACCACCAGCGCGCGATCGAGACGAAGGATCACTCGCGCGTCGAGACCGGCGCCCTCGGCACCGACGAGAACGCGCGGGTCTGCGCGCACGGGCGAATCGTCCGCGGCGTGCGTCACGACGACGGTTGCGAGGGGGAACGCCGCCAGCAGCGAATCCACGCACACGAACTGCGCCGCGGGCGTGACGGCCGGCGGAAGGTGCACGACGAGGTCGGGCGTCGTCGGGAGCAGTCCCCGAGCGCGGGATCCGTCGACCGGGATCTTCCGCGCAAGGACGAGCGACTGCCGGTTGCCCTCGCGCGCTCTCTCTTCGCCCGTCCGTCCCGCCCAGTCGGGCCCGTCGTGCCAGGCGACCGCGTCCGGTACGTGCGCGAATACGGCCCCGGCCTGCCAGGCGCGGTGCGCCCACTCCCAGTCCTCACCGCCGTACGACGAGAACGACTCGTCGAATCCCCCGAGCTCGGCGAAGAACGTGCGTGAGCAGGCGACGACGGCACTGATCACGTATCGGTACGAGCGGTCGTCGGCGTGGAGGAGGTTCTCGCTGCGCGCGTAGGCCTCGCTCAACCACGCGGGCTCGGGCAGCTCCCGGGAGAGCCCGGCCTCGGCCACCGGCACGTCGGCATCCAGACCCGCCAGATCGGCGTGACGGCGGCGGCCCACCGTCACCGCTTCGGGGAGGAGCGCGGGGAGTCGGGAGAGCCGACGCACGTACTCGGGCTCGGGTGTGGTGTCGGCATCGAGGAAGCAGAGCATGTCACCCGTCGCGGCGGCGGCGCCGAGGTTGCGGGCGGCCGCAGCGCGAAAGCCCCGATCGTCTTGGCGGACCAGACGGACGCCGGCGGGGACGACCGGCTCGGTCGGTGAGCCGTCGTCGGCGACGATGATCTCGAGGCGCCCTGCGTGGTGGTCCTGTCGTCGCAGGGCGAGGAGCGTCCTCGCCAGCTGCTCCGGCTGGTCGAAGTGCGTCACGATGACGCTGACCCGCGGGGGCTCCGGCTGCCGATCGGCGACGAGATCCCAGCGGTTGCCGGGGACCCACGGCATCCGGTCATCACCGGCGCGGCCCGCGCTCATCGCGGGGCCTCCGCCCACCATCGCAGGTAGACACGGGCCGCATCGGCGCGACCGAACGGCACCGGGTCGAGGCCGTGCCACGTGCGTGACTGGTCGTCGCGGGCCGTCGCCACTTCGGCCGCAAGGTCTGCCGGCTCGACCACCAGGAGAGCGCCGGGGCGGAGCTCCGCCATCTCGTCGACGTAGCGATTGCGCACCGCGACAGGCCGGCGACCCCAACCGATCCACGACGCCAACGAACCGGAAGCGGACACGTGCCGATGCGCGATCACGGGCACGGCGACACGGCGCGCCCTCTCGACCATCTCGGCCTCGTCGAGCCACCCCGCCACCTCGACCGCGACGCCGGCGTCGGCCGCGCGACGGACGAAGGTCTCGAGGTCGGCCGCGTGTCCGTCAGAAGCCCGGCCGAGCACCGTCATCCGGTTCAGGCCGGCGGTGACGGTCGCCGCCAGTGCCTCGTCGTGCCCCTTGCCGGGGTAGAAGAACCCGAGCACTCCGACCGCGTCGTCGTGCGGGACGGATGCCGACGGCGCGACAGACTCGACGGGGAGCGGGACGATCGCGACGGGGCCGTTCCAGACCCCCTCTTCGCGCAGGAGGTCCCTCTCGTGCGCGCTGTTGACGGCGACAGCACGGGCCGAACCAACGACGGCGCGATAAAAAGCCTGCCGACGCGGACGATTGCGCTCCCCGTCGGAGGCCTGCGGGACATCGTGCAGCGTCACTGTGAGCGGGTGCCTCTGCGCGACGGAGACCACCACCCGCGCCGCCTCCTCGGGCGACGCCCCCCACAGGCGGTCGGTGACATGCGCGTGGACGGGCGTGCCCGAGCGCAGAGCGGCGAGCGCGTCGAGAGTGCATTGTCTCGTCGCGGGGTGCTGCCGGACCACCTCGGCCGCGATCTCCCGGGCGTAGGCGGCGACGCCGTGCGGGCCCGGGTGCACGAGGAGCACCGGCGCGGTGGCATCCGGAATCGCCGAGGCCGTCATGCGGCGGCCGCCCAGGTGCGAAGCAGAGGCTCCATGCGCGTCACGACGGCCGCGAGCAGGTCAGGACGTTCGGCGTAGTACGCCAGGTGCGCCTCACGAACGATCGCCGCGGGGAGGAGCTCGCCCCCGACGATCCAGTCGGCGCGGGGCGCGGCATCGAGGTTCCACGCGTCGATCACCCACTCCTCCAGCGGCGCGCGTACGCCCGCGAGGATCGGCCGGCCGGGGTCGACGACGCGACCGGGCGCACCGAGGGCCGCGACGACACGCTCGCCGAGCGGAAGGAACAGGGCGTTGCCGGGGTGGTTGACGGTGCGGGCGAGGTCTTCGACGACGGGGGCGAAGAGATCGGATGCGACGATGTCGAGCCCGAGGGCCTCGCGGCGGCGCAGCTCGGCGATCGACGCGTCGGCGATCGCGTGGACGGCGCCGGGCGGTAGCTGGGCGGGAACGAAGGTGCCCGCGGCTTCGGCGACGACGCGGACGTCGTGGTAAGCGACGAGGGGCGGATCCTCCGGGAAGTCCGGCAGACGCAACACGGCTTGGAACGGATGCAGACCCGCGAACCTCACGGCCGGAACGGTCACCGACCGGGCGGCGGCCGGAAGCGCGGCGCGCAGTTGAGCCGTGCCGAGTGCAAGCCCGCGATAGTCATCGCGAATGGGCTGGACGACGAGGAACGCCGCCTCGGCGAGGAGGGCGTGGAGCCGGGCCGCGTCGTCGGCGGTGAGCTCGTGCACGGCGGGGACGCGGATGGCCGGCAGGGCGTCGGAGGCGATCACCAACCGAAGTGATTCTGCTTGGCAATTGCCCACGACCAGGCCGAATTCCGACGGAAGCGGCGCCTCCCCGAAGAATTCGGCGTAGTGCCGACGCCGCGCTATCACCGCGTCGCCGTGGTCCGCAAGGCTCTGCAGCCGCGCCGTCTCGCCACCCATGATGTGAAGGTATCCGTCGGTGTCATCGTCGTCCCAACCGCCCCGTTGCATTGCGATGTGCCTGGCGATGCGGTACGCGCACGCCACGGCCACATCACTGCACGAGGAGGAGAGAGATCGTCGTCACCACCGTTCCCCCGGTTCGCGTCGCCGCCGTGCCTTCGGCCCATCCCTACGTCTCAGCCATCACCGATCCGGTTCGCGTGGTTCGGCTCGCCGACCCGCAGCCCCCGGGCGCGCCGGTCGGCCAATGGTGGCCGCCGCAGGTGCTGCTTCCCGAGTGGCTCGAGGCCCACGTCGACGACTTCGACCTGGTCCACGTGCACTTCGGCATCGAGTCGTACAGCCCGGACGAACTGCGCGCAACGGTGGCGACGCTTCGCCGCATCGGCCGCCCCCTCGTCTACACGGTCCACGACCTCGAGAACCCCCAGCTCACCGCGCAGGAGGATCATCGCGCGGCTCTCTCCGTGCTGGCCGCCGGGGCGGACGCGCTGATCGCGCTGACCGACACCGCCGCCGCCGAGGTGCGGGCGATCGCCCGGCGACCCGTCGACGTCATCGCGCACCCGACCCTGCTCGGAAACGGGTCGCGTCCGCACGGCGACGCCCACGACGCCGTGCGGGTGGGCGTCCACCTGCGCGATCTGCGGCCGAACATCGACGGAGTCGGAACCACCGCCACCCTGGTCCGCGCCGTCGCCGACCTCCGGGCGCACGGTGCGCACATCGAAGCCGTCGTGCGGATGAACGAGCGGGTCCGCGACGCGGAGGCCGCGGCATCCATCGATCGTCTCGCCGAAGGGGTCGACGGCATCACCGTCGAGCGCGGAGCCCGCCTCGACGACGGTGCGCTCGCCTCGTGGCTCGCCGACCTCGACGCGTGCGTGCTCCCCTACCGCCACGGCACCCAGTCGGGGTGGGCCGAGCTCTGCTACGACCTCGCCGTGCCGGTCGTGAGCACCCGCGTCGGACACATCGCCGCGCAACACCCGGGCGACTTCCATTCCTTCGAGGTGGGTGATCCTGTCTCGCTGACCCGGGCCATCGTCGCGGCGACGGGCCCGGCATGGTCGACTCCCGGATCGTCGGCTCGCTCCCTCGAGGTGGAGCGTCGGCGCACACAACGCATCGAGGAGCTCGACGGCGTCCGAGACGCGCATGTCGCCGTGTACCGCCGCGCCCTCTCCGCGGAGGTCGCGGCGTGATCCGCGGGACGCGTCCGCTGCGGGTGCTCGTCGTCGCCCCGTCGCGCTACCCCCTGCGCCAGCCCCACGCCGGCGGTCTCGAGGCGTGCGTGTGGGACCGCGTCCGGTGGCTCCGCGCCCGCGGACACGAGGTCTCGCTGTGTGCCGCCGACGGGTCGGATTTCCTCGGTGACGTGGCGGAATTCCGCCTGCCCGTCCCCGAGTGGACGCGGCCGGAGCACTCGTCGGACACCGAGTATCCGGAGGGGTACGCCGCCGCTGTCGACGCCGCCTACGACGCCGCGCTCGACCGCCTGATGGCCGACCGCCACCTCTACGACGTCGTCGACAACCACAGCCTCAACCCCGCCCCGATCCGCTGGAGTCGCACTGCCGGCATCCCGGTCGTCACCACGCTGCACACCCCGCCCCTCGAGCAGATGTTGGAAGCGGCGTCCGAGGTGCGCGACAGCCCGCACCGCTTCGTCGCCGTGAGCCAAGCGACCGCCCGGGCCTGGTCGGTGGAGGGCGTCGACTCGTTCGTCTTCCCCAACGGCGTCGACACCGACCAGTGGACTCGCGGCGAGGGCGGAACGTCGTGGGTGTGGTCGGGACGCGTCGTTCCCGAGAAGGCGCCCCACCTGGCCATCGAAGCCGCACGCTCGGCCGGCGCGCACATCGTGCTCGCCGGGCGGATCGGCGACGTCGACTACTTCGAGCAGGAGATCGTCCCGCGTCTCGGAGTCCACGCCCGCTACGTCGGTCCGCTGCATCAACCGGATCTGTGCCGTCTGGTGGGGTCGTCGGCCGTCGCGCTGGTCACCCCCATGTGGGAAGAGCCGTTCGGGCTGGTCATCGCCGAAGCCCTCGCCACCGGAACGCCGGTCGCCGCCTTCGACATCGGAGGGGTATCTGAGGTCCTCGCAGGAATGCCGGGAGCGGCGACGGTGATGCCGGGAGACGTCGTGGCCCTGGGGAAGGCGGCGGCGCAGCTCGCGGAGGCCGGGGCTCGTGAGCCGCTCACACGCCTGTGGACGCGCCGAGCAGCCGTTCGTCAGCACTCTCTCGCGGGGCGCTACCGCGAGGTCGAGCGCGTGCTCGCCCATACCGCTCAGCCGGTCGCCGCGCGACGCGTACCCGCGGTGTCGTGGTGATCGGCTGGTACATCCACCATCACGGCTTCGGTCACGTTTCACGGTTCCTGGCCGTGCAGCCGCACCTACGCACGCCCGTGATCGCGTTCTCGTCGATGCCGCGGCCCGCGGGCCTCGCCGCCGACGTGGAGTGGATGACACTGCCCCCGGACGCCGAGTCGTTCGCAGGACCGACGGGGAGGCCGACCGATCCCCGCGACGCCGAGCCCACGGCCCGGGGCCGCCTGCACTGGGCGCCGCTCGGCCACCCCGGGCATCGCGCGCGGCTCGCGACGATCGCGTCGATCGCCGTGGACCGAGCGCTCGAGACATTCGTCGTCGACGTCAGCGCAGAGGTCGTCGCATTCGCGCGTCTGCTCGGTATGCGCACCGTCGCGGTCACGCAGCCGGGTCTGCGGACGGACCCCGCGCACACCCTCGCGTACAACCTCGCGGACAGGATCATCGCGCCCTGGGCCGAGGGGGCCGTCGCCGCCCCGGGCCTCGAGCCGCACGCCGAGCGGGTGTCGTGGACGGGCGGGATCTCCCGCTTCGACGGGCGGGCGTTCTCCAACTCGACCGACCAGCGACGAGTGACCCTGCTCGGCCGCGTGCTCGCGCCAGCCGTTCGCGACGAAAGCGTCGCCCTTCTGACGGATCGCGGATGGCACGTCACCTCGATCGGGCAGGACGACGCCTCGCGCGTGGACGACCCGTGGCCGCTGCTGACGCGCAGCACGGTCGTCGTCAGCGCTGCCGGACAGAACAGCGTCGCCGACCTCGCGGCATCCGCTTCCCGTGCCGTCGTGATCGCGCAGGATCGCCCCTTCGACGAACAGCGCGCGACCGCCGCGGCCCTCGATTCGTGGAGTCTGGCGCGGCGGGCCGACGAGACCGTTTCGCCCCGCGACCTGGTCGATCTCATCGAACGGGCGTCCCACGACACCCCGCAGTGGGCGCGGTGGCGGGTCGCCGGCGCGGCCGGGCGCATGGCCGCGGCCGTCGAGGGGAGACTGCCGTGAAGACCGCGGTGATCACCGTCGCCTCGGCTGCCCGTCGCGAGCACCTCGACCGCCAGCGGCGCGTGCTCGCCGAGGTGGCGGACGACATCGTGAGGGTGGAGGCGTGGCTCGATGAGGCGCCGCCGGAGGGCACCCGGGATGCGGGGACGATCACCGCGCACGTGCCACCCGGGCCGCACGGGTTGCGTGTCGGCGCGGGGCGCAACCGCGCAGCGGAGGCGGCGATGGGCGCGGGCGCGGACCTGCTCGTGTTCCTCGACGTCGATTGCCTGCCCGGGCCCGAGCTGCTTCCGAGATACCGCGCCGCGATCGCGGCGCACCCGGAGACACTGCTGACCGGCCCGGTGACCTACCTCGCGAGCGTCCAACGTCCGCGAAACGCTGCCGACCTGCCCTTCCTCACCCGTCCGCACCGGGCGCGGCCGGTGCTGCCCGTCGGAGAAACCCGCGGGGCGTCGGCGGCGGAGTACGACCTGTTCTGGTCCCTATCGTTCGCCGTCACCCCGGCGACCTGGAACCGCATCGGCGGCTTCCACCCCGCCTACGAGGGCTACGGCGCGGAGGACACCGACCTCGCGTGGACGGCCCGAGAGCGGGGCGTCGAGATGCGATGGGTCGGCGGCGCGGATGCCTACCACCAGTGGCATCCGGTCTCTTCTCCCCCGTGGCAGCACCTCGACGACATCCTGCGCAACGGGGCCACCTTCCACGAGCGGTGGGGCGTGTGGCCGATGGGCGGATGGATCGAGGCGTTCGCCGCGACGGGGGCGATCGAGCGTCGGGACGACGGCTGGGTGCGGGTGCGCTGACCCGGACAGAACCCCGGCGCACGCAGCACCGGGGTTCTGGGAAGGGTCAGGCGCGGCGGAGCCAGACCGTCGTCTCCGCCGGCAACAGGTCGCCCTCGAACGCGGTGCTCGACAGCAGCACCTCGCCCGCGGGGAGCCCGGCCGGCTCGCTGCCGAAGTTCGTCACGACCGTCCAGCCGTTCGGACGTGCGAAGGCCACCACGTCATCGCGGCCCGCATCGATCCACTGCAACTGCTCCGCGGTCTGCAGTTCGTGCCTCAGCGCGAGCGCACGGCGGTACAGCGACAGGGTCGAAGCCGGGTCACCGTCCTGCACGTCGACCGCGTAGGTGGCGAACCACTCCGGCTGCGGCAGGTGCGCGCGCGTCGAGCCGAAACCGAAGGCGGGACCGTCCTGGGTCCACGGCAGGGGCACACGGCATCCGTCACGGCCCATGTCGATGCCGGGGCTGCGGAAGAACGTGGGGTCCTGACGGTCGGCGTCGGGGATCTCGGCCACCTCGTGCAGGCCGAGTTCCTCGCCCTGGTAAAGGTACGCGGACCCCGGCAGCCCGAGCACGAACAGCTCGGCCGCGCGGGCGCGCCGCTCGCCGCGGGCGGCGTCGAGCGTCGGCGACTGGCCGCCCGAGAGCAGCCACTCGTTGCCGTGCTTGAGGGTGGGGCGCCCGTCGGCGTCGCGCTCGGCGTCGGGGAGGCCGTAGCGCGTGGCGTGGCGGACGACGTCGTGGTTCGACAGCACCCACGTGGTCGACGAGCCGGATTCCGCGGCCAGCGCGAGGTTGTCGGCCACGATGCGTCGGAACTGGCCCGCATCGAAATCGGCCTCGAGCAGATCGAAGTTGAACGCCTGGCCGAGGCTCTCGGCGCTGGCGTACAGCGGCACACGGGAGGGGTGCACCCACGCCTCGGCGACGGCGGTGCGCGGCGGGTCGTACGTGTTGAAGACCGCACGCCACTCGGCGTAGACCTCGTGCACGTCGTCGCGGTCGATCGTCGGGTGGTTGCCGTCGTGCGCCATGGCCTCGAGCTCGGCGCGGGAAGGCAACGGCTCGCTCAGATCTTTGGTGAGCATGTGCGCCACGTCGATGCGGAACCCGTCGACCCCGCGGTCGCTCCAGAAACGCAGGGTGGTGAGGAAGTCGTCGCGCACCTCGCGGTTGTCCCAGTTGAGATCGGGCTGCGAGACGTCGAAGTTGTGGAAGTACCACTGCCCGTCGTCGACGCGCTCCCACGCCGATCCACCGAAGACCGACACCCAGTCGGTGGGCGGTTCGGCGCCGTCGACGCCTGTCCCCTCACGGAAGATGTACCGCTCGCGCGCGGCCGAACCGCGGCCGGCGGCCAAGGCCTCCTGGAACCAGGCGTGCTGGTCGGAGGTGTGGTTCGGCACGATGTCGACGACGACCCGGATGCCGTGGGCGTGGAGCTGCGCGATGAGCTCGTCCATGTCGGCCAGGGTCCCGAGCTTGGGGTCGACGTCGCGGTAATCGGCGACGTCGTAGCCGCCGTCCTTGAGCTCGGACGGGTAGAACGGGCTGAGCCAGATGGCATCCACTCCCAGTTCCGCCAGATAGGGCGCGCGCGAGGTGATGCCCCGGATGTCGCCCAGGCCGTCGCCGTCGGTGTCGGCGAAGCTGCGGGGATACACCTGATAGACCACGGCCTGGCGCCACCAGTCGGGGGCGTCGGACAGTTCACGAGTGCGGACGGAGGGGGATGCGGTCGTCACGAAGCGAATTCCTTTCGAGGGGAGGGTGGAGGGGTCAGCCCTTGATGGCGCCCTGGGTCACGCCCGCCATCACCCAGCGCTGCGTGAACAGGTAGGCGACGATGGCGGGAGCCATGGCCATGAGGTAGGAGGCGAAGGCGACGTTGTAGTTGTTGCTGAACTGCGTCTGGAACAGGTTCTGGCGCACCGGCAGCGTCTGCAGCGCCGGATCGCTGATGATGAGCGAGGGCATCATGAAGTCGTTCCAGGCGTAGAGGAAGGCGAAGATGCCGACCGTGGCGCTCATGGGCGCCAGCAGCGGGAAGATGAGCTGCCAGAACGTCTGCCAGGTGGTCGCGCCGTCGATGCGCGCGCTCTCCTCGAGCTCCAGCGGGATCGAACGCAGGAACGCCGTGAAGAGCAGCACGCTGAAGCTCAGCTGGAACATCGTGGCGAGGATGATCACGCCCACGGGGTTGTCGAGCCCCACGCGGCCGGTCAACTGGATCTGCGGCAGGGCCACCACGGGGAACGGGATGAACATCGCCGCGAGCAGGTAGAAGAACGAGTAGCGGAACAGCTTGCGATCCCAGTTGCGGGCGATCGCGTAGGAGGCGAAGGCCGCGAGGATGATGGTCGCCGCGACCGTGCCGGCGGTGACCAGCAGCGAGATCGCGAGCCCCACTGGGAACCTCGTCAGCGTCCACGCCTGCACGAACCCGTCGAAACTGATCGGCGAGGGGAACGAGAAGGCATTGCCGTCGACGACCTGGGTACCGCTCTTCAGCGCCATCGAGACGGTGACGTACAGCGGCAGCAGCACGGTGAGGGAGCACAGAACGAGGATGGTCGTCGTCGACCAATTGATGCGTTCCATGCCGACGCGGCGGAAGCGGCGCCGCGGCGGCTCGCTTTCCTGGCGGTCGGGAATGGCCAGTTCGGCCTGCTCGAAGGCGAGCGCGGGCTGATTGAGAGCGGTCATGACAGGGTATTCCTTCCCCGGGTCAGCGAGAGCTGGAGGAGCGAGATGACGATGGCGACGACGAAGAAGAGCGCCGCGTTCGCCATCTGATACGCGTAGTCGCCGCCGTTGAAGCCGAGGATGATCGACATCGCGACGCTGCGGGTCGCGGTACCCGGTCCTCCACCGGTGAGGCCGACGATGATGTCGTAGGCGTTGAGGAAGCCCTTGAAGCCCAGGATGATGTTGATGACGACGTACCCCGCCACCAGCGGGAGAGTGATGCGCAGCAACTGCTGCGCCTTGCTGGCCCCGTCGAGGCCGGCCGCCTCGTAGACGTCACCGGGAACCGACAGCAACCCCGCGATGTAGATGAGCAGCGTGCCGGGGATCGCCTGCCAAGCGGTGACGATGACGATCGCCACCCACGCGAGGTCGGGGTTCGCCAGCAGACTCGTCTCGAGCCACGGGATGCCGATCGCGGCTCCCGCCTCGGGGACGGAGTTGCTGAAGAGGAAGTTGAAGACGTACGCGATGATGATGCCCGAGATCACCATCGGGATGACGAACACCGTGCGCAGGGCCTTCTTGAAGCGGATCTGCGAGGTCAGTCCCACCGCCAGCAGGAACGCCGCGACGTTGACGACCAGCACCGTCGCGACCGAGAAGCCGAAGGTGAACAGGTAGCTCTGCAGGATGGCGGGGTCGCTGAAGATGGCGATGTAGTTCGTCAGCCCGGTGAAGTTCCACTCGCCGAGGCCGATCGAGTCGGTGAAGCTGAAGAAGATGCCGATGATCCCCGGCACCGTGATGGCGAGCGTGAACAGGATGAGCGTCGGCAGCAGGAAGACGTAGTAGATCGGCTCGACGCGGCGGGTGCTGCGGCGCGCGGCCGCCTTCCCCCCGGTGACGATGGTGGTCGTGGTGCTCATCGCGCGTCCTCCTCGACGGCTGCGTCAGTGGTCGAGGCGGGCGGCTGCCGGAAGGCGAGCCGCGACCAGTCCTCGTCCATGGTGCGCAGGGTGCTCTCGGGGGAGGCCCCGAAGATCATCGCCTGGGCGTAGTTGAAGGTGGGGATGGTCTTGGGCACGAGAACCGAGGCGCCCTGGTAGATGCGCCCCTCGTCGTAGTAGGGGATCATTCCGGCGACGCGCGGGTCGCTCGGCGACGGTGCGTCCTTCGTCGGCGAGAAGCCGAGCTGCGACTCGTTGTACGCCTCGATGATCTCGGGCTGGTACAGGTACTCGAGGAAATCGCGGGCGGCATCCTTGTGTCGGGATGCCTCGGGGATGATCGCCGCGAGGTCCATGTTGACGCGGACGGCCAGGTCGTCGGGGTCGTCGGTCATCGGGAGCGGGAAGGTGCCGACGGGGAGGTCGGGCGCCGTCTTCGCGATCTCCCCCAGAGCCCAGGGGCCCTGCAGGTACATCCCCGCCTCGCCCTGCGCGAAGGCGAGGTTGCCGTCGCCGTAGGCCCGGCTCTCGGCATCCGCGTTCGTGTAGTTCTGCGCGAGCTGCATCATGCGATCCATGGGCTCGGTGAAGTCCTTCGCGAACGACACGGCGGAGTCGGCGCCGACCTGATCGCCTTCGGCGGCGAGCCCGTCGAAGAAGTCGAGCACGTCCAGCGAGCCACCCACCGAGTAGTCGTACCAGCCCTGCGCCACGGTCCAGTCGTCTTTGAAGGTGCCGTAGAAGGGCGTGACGCCGTTCTGCTTCAGGGAGTCGGCGACCTGGAGCAGCTCGTCGTAGGTCGTGGGCACCGTGAGTCCCAGCTGCTCGAAGATCTGCTTGTTGTAGATGACGGATGCCGCCATCACCGAATACGGGAGCGCGCTGGTGCGCCCCTCGCACGAGCCGTACTGGTCGAGGAGCGGCTGCAGGTCGTCGCGGACGCTCGCGGCGGCATCGGTGCCGCTGAGGTCGCTGAGCGCGCAGCGCTGCACGAAGCGGGCGACCTCGTAGTTGTAGTTCGCCAGCATGATGTCGGGCGGGTTGCCGCGGACGAAGCTCGCCGAGACCACGTCGACGCCCGAGCTGTCCATCTCGACGCGGACGCGGTCCTGCGAGGCGTTGTACTGCGCGACCACGTCGTTCATGAACGACAGGGCCTCGCGTTTGCTGAACGTGAAGCGGATGGTCTCCCGCCCATCGGCCGAGCACCCGGCGAGCATGGCCGCCCCGAGCACCCCCACCGCTGCCGCTGCGACCCATCTCCGGGCCGCCCTGGTCTTCGTCGACACCTGTGTCCTCCTCCGCCGCACTGCGAATATGTTGTGTCGGTGAGTAAATCTACTCGCCAAATCAATGTCGTGCAGGCAGTATTGCATCGACAGCGAGAGGGGTCAAGAGTGACGATGGATGCCACGCCGACGACTCCGTCGCTGCGCCGCCACAACCTCGACGCGGTGCTCGCGTACGCGTGGGAGGCCGAGGCGTTCACCGCCAGCGACGTGATCGCGGCGGTGGGCCTGACCCGCTCGACGGCGATCGACGTGCTCGGCGAGCTGTCTGCGCGTGGGCTGCTGGCCGAGATGCCCAACGCCCGCGCGGTCGGCGAATACTCCAAGGGACGCCCCGCGCGCCGATTCGCGTTCCGACCCGAAGCAGGGGTCGTGGTCGGAGTCGACGCCGGTCGAGGCCACCTCACCGCCACCGTCGCCGACCTGCGGGGCGAGGCGCTCGCGACCTCGCGGCTGACGGTCGACCCCGAGCTCGACTCCCCCGAACGCCGCCGCCGCGCCGCCGAGGCGACGGTCGAGGCCACCCTCAAGCGCGCCCACCGATCCCCCGCCGAGCTGGTCGCCGTGTGCGTCGGGGTCCCCGCGCCGGTCGATCGGGCGGGACGATCACCCGTGCACCACGACGGGTTCTGGGCACGCATGAACCCCGACTTCGTCGACACCTTCACCGCGTGGGCACCGTTGGTGCGCGTCGACAACGACGCCACCCTCGCCGCCGTCGCCGAGCGCGCGCACGGCGCCGCCGTGGGGTGCGACGACTTCGTCGCCCTGCTGGCGGGAGAACGCTTCGGCGCGGGCATCAGCGTCGACGGGCACCTGCTCCGCGGCAGGCACGGCGGCGCGGGCGAGACGGTGGCCTTCGATCGCGTCGAGGGCGTGGGCAGCGCGTGGGGCCTCGCTCCGCGGTGCGTCGACGCGGCGCGCGCCGCGCTGGCATCCGGTTCGCTCCCGGCCGACAGCGCCCTGCGGGAGGTAGATCCCGCGAGCCTGGACGCCAAGACCGTGCTCGATCTCGCGGCCTCCGGCGACCCCGGCGCTCTCGCCGTCGCGCGCGAGGTGGGCGGAGCCCTCGCGGGAGTGGCGGCGATGTTCGGCAGCCTCTTCGACGTGGAACGAGTGATCGTGTCGGGGGCGATCGCCGCCGGCGCGGGGCCCATCATCGAGGCGGCCATGGACGCGATCCCCGACTCGCTGCACCTTCCACCGCCGCGCATCATCGCCTCGACGCTGGGGGCCGACATCGTCTCGATCGGGGCGGTGGCCGCCGCTGTCGAGTCCGCACGGACGTACGCTCTCGATCTCGACGCCTTCGGCCTGCCGGAGGACCGGGCGCGGGCGTGACCCCGCTCCCGGCGGCGTGCGGACGAACGCACTCGAGAGGGCCGCAGCCGGGCTCCTGTGCGATGGATGGCGGCTTTCGCCGTTCGGGGTCGTGGTCGCAACCCCCGCGGGGTGGGCGCGGTGCGCGGATATCGTCGAAGCATCCCGGCCTTCCGACCCCGCTGGGCCGAGGAGACCCCATGCCCGCGTGGCCCGAGCACGTCATCTGGTGGCACGTCTACCCGCTGGGATTCGTCGACGCCCCCATCCGCGACGGCGTGGATCCGGATGCCGAACCCGTGCACCGCCTGGACCGCTTCGAGCCGTGGCTCGACCACGTGATCGAGCTGGGGCTGAACGGTCTGCTGCTGGGCCCGGTCTTCGCGTCCGAGACCCATGGCTATGACACCGTCGACCACTTCCGCATCGACCCGCGGTTGGGCGACGACGAGGACTTCGACCGTCTCGTCTCGGCCGCCCGAGAGCGCGGCATCCGCATCCTTCTGGACGGTGTCTTCAACCACGTCGGTCGCGGGCACCCGGCCTTCCGCGAGTCGGCGGAGGACGGGCCGCGCCTGTTTCGCGGCCGATGGGCCGACGGCCGATTCGAGGCCGACGTCTTCGAGGGCCACGACGCTCTCGTCGCCCTCGATCACTCCTCCCCCGCCGTCGTCGACCTCGTCGTGGACGTCATGTGCCAGTGGTTCGAACGCGGGATCGACGGGTGGAGATTGGATGCCGCCTACGCGGTGCCGTCCACGTTCTGGGCCGAGGTGCTGCCGCGGGTGCGCGAGCGCTTCCCCGAGGCGTGGTTCCTCGGCGAGGTGATCCACGGCGATGCCGCGGAGATCGTGCAGGAGTCGACGATGGACTCCCTCACGCAGTACGAACTGTGGCAGGGCATCTGGCACGGGATCTCGGACCGCAACCTCTTCGAGCTGAGTCACGCGATCGAGCGCCACGGCGAGCTGTTGGCGACCTTCGTCCCGCAGACCTTCGTCGGCAATCACGACGTCACGCGCATCACGTCGGCGGTGGGCGCCGGGCTCGTGCCGCACGCGCTCGCGGTGCTGTTCACCATCGCGGGCACGCCGTCGGTCTACGCCGGCGACGAATTCGGCTGGACCGGTGTCAAGGAGGAGCGTCTTGGAGGTGACGACGCGGTGCGGCCGGCCTTCCCGGACGGCCCCGACGAGGTCGAGGCCGATCAGCGCATCCTGCAGGCCCACCAGGCGCTGATCGCGCTCCGTCGCCGCAAGCCCTGGCTCTGGCGCGCGCACACCGACGTCATCGAGGTGTCGAACACGGCGGTGGCGCTGCGTACCGCCGTCGGCGACGACGCCGTGGTGGTCGCGCTGAACATCGGCGACGAGCCCGTGTCGCTGCCGGTCGCCGACGGGCGCGGGCTGGTCGCCGGGGAGGGCGCGCCGGCCGACGGTCGGATCGAGCTCGGGCCTCGTGGGTGGGCGGTGCTCGAAGCGTGAGCGCGGCGGGCTGACCCTCGCGCCCGGGCCTGAGCCTGTCGAAGGGACCGGGACCCGCAGCACGCCCGGTGGCTTCGACAAGCTCAGCCACCTCTGCCCCGTGCTGCGTCGAGGAATTGCGCCGCCTGCGCGGATCAGGCGCCGGCGCGGAAGCGATGTTCGGGGCGACCGGTCGAGCCGTACCGCAGGCTCACCTGCACCAGCCCCCGCTCGGCCAGAGCCGTGAGGTGTCGCTGCGCGGTCGCGCGCGAGACGCCCGTGCGTTCGGCCACCTCGGTCGCCGACGCCTCCTCGTCGCCGAGGGCGGCGAGCACCGTCTGCTCCGTCGCCGAGCGGGCCAGGGAGGGTCCCTCGCGTTCTCCGCGCATGACGGATCCCGCGCGATCGATGTCGTCCTGCGACAGGGGCCGGGCGCTGGTGAGCAGGTTGCGATAGCGGGCGTACCGGTCGAGCCGCTCGGCCAGAACGCGGGTGTCGAACGGTTTGACCAGGTAGGCCAGGGCACCAGCGGTGAAGGCGCGGCGCACGGTCGCGGCATCCGTCGCCGCCGACAGCACGAAGGCGTCGACACCGGCCGAGCGAACGAGTTCGACCCCGTCGCCGTCGGGGAGGTACACATCGGCGAGCAGCAGGTCGGGGGTGTGCGCGCCGAGGGCCGCACGGGCCTCCCCGACGGTGCGCGCGGGTTCGAGGGCCACGAAACCGGGGCGGGCCGACACGACATCGCGGTGCAGACCCGCGACGCGGAAGTCGTCGTCGACGACGAGGACGCGGATGTCGCTCATGGGTTCTCCCCCCGCAGGACTCCGGGTAGGCGCGCGGCCACGACGGCACCGCGTCCGTCACCGCCGGGGTCGACGACCCACACGTCTCCCCCGCGGCGTCGGGCGAAATCGCGCGAGAGCGGCAGGCCGATCCCCAGACCGTGCACCGCGGTGGGGTCGTCGTCGCGCTCGCGGGCCGCGAACGCGGCGTCCACGTCGGCGATGCCACCTCCGCTGTCCGACACGGTCAGCACGATGGCGTCGCCGTCGCCGAGCACCGCGACCTCCACCTCGCGGGGTTCGGGAGCGGATGCCGTGGCGGCGACGGCGTTGTCGACGAGGTTCCCGAGCACGGCGACCACATCCTCGACGTCGTCGACGGTGCCGAGGAGGTAGGTGTCGTCGGAGACGCGCAAAGCCACTCCCCGCTCGCGGGCGGCGAGCGCTTTCGCGCCGAGGAAGGACTGCAGCATCGCATCGCCGACGAGTTCGATGCCGGGCACCGCCCAGTCCACGGAGCCCCGGTCGACGAGGTCGGCCAGGAAGGCACGGGCCTCGGCGGTGCGGTCGGCGTCGAGGAGCCCCACCGCCGCGTGCAGGCGGTTGGCGTTCTCGTGTCGCTGCACCCGCAGCGCGTCGCCCATCGCGCGGACGCTGTCGAGACGCCCGGACAGCGCGGCGACGTCGGTGCGGTCGCGGAGGACCGCGACGCGGCCGAGCGTGCGCGATCCCCGACGGACCGGGCGGACGTCGATGAAGACCACGCGGTCGCCCACCGGCAGCCCCGTGCTGGCCCCGGCTCCGGCGAGCGCGGCGGCGACCGCGGGCGCGAGGGCGAGGTCGGAGAGGGGGCGGCCGACGGCATCCGTGATCCCGAGCAGCCGCTCGGCCACCGCGGTGCACACGCGGACGACGCCCGCGTCGTCGAGGGCGAGCACCCCCTCATCGGCGCTCTCGAGCACGGCGGTCTGGGTCTGCACAAGGGCGGCGAGCTCCTCCGGCTGCACGCCGAGCGTCAATCGCTCCAGGCGTCGACGCATGAGCAGCGCCACGAGCGCACCGATCACGACCGCCAGCAGCACGGCCAGCGCGATACCGGCGGTCAACGCGGGCAGGTCGTCGAACACGCTGGCCCGCTCGAAGCCGACGCTCACTTCGCCGACGGGGTCACCGCCGGCGGGCGGATACACGGGAACCTTCGCCCGCGCAGACTCCCCCAGCGTGCCGACCTCCCAGGTCACGACCTCGCGACCGGCGAGCGCGTCGGCGAAGCTCGTGCTCACGACCTGACCGAGGCGGTCGGGGTCGGGGTGAGCCAGACGGATGCCGTGATCGTCGGTGATCACGACGAACAGCCCCTCCGTGCGGTCGGTCACGGCGGCGGCGTACCGCTGGAGCACGCCGTCGCGGAGGTCGGCGGCATCCGGGGTGCCGGGGTCGGCGGAGTAGTCGGCGACGAGGTCGCGCACCTGGGGCGACTCCGCGACCGAGCGCGCGATGTTCAGGGCGGACGAATCGGCCTCGGCCTTGAGCTGCTGCACGCCGAGCCACGCGAAGACCGCGGTGCACACCGCGACGACCGCCACTTGCGTTGCGACCTGGACCACGAGCATCCGGGTGGCGAATCGCATACGCACCTCCGGCTCTCGCTGCGCGAAATGCGCAGAACACACGGTACGCGCATAACCCCGCGCAATGCGAGCAAGCGCGCGCTCGGAGCCACGGCATCCGTAGTGTCACCGAATCGACAGCGCGAGAGCCGCGCCCGTCACGACGAAGGAGTCGCGATGACCCCCCTCATCCTTGCGGCCGAGGCCGCCGAGTACCCGGTGGCGTATACGCCCGCCGATGGTGTGCTCGTGGCCCTCGGTTTCCTCATGGTCCTGTCGTTCATGGCCCTGATCATGACGCGCCGCATGACCCCGATGGTCGCCCTCATCGTCGTCCCGACGATCTTCGGGCTCATCGCCGGCGCAGGCTTCGGCCTGGGCGACATGGTGATCGACGCGATCGGCAAGATGGCGCCGACCGCCGCACTGCTGCTCTTCGCGATCATGTATTTCGGCATCATGATCGACGTCGGCCTCTTCGACCCGCTCATCCGCGTCATCACGCGCTTCCTGGGTGACGACCCCGCCAAGATCGTGCTGGGTACGGCGATCCTCGCCGGCGCCGTGTCGCTCGACGGCGACGGCTCCACCACCTTCATCATCACCACCTCGGCCATGCTGCCGCTGTACCTGCGCCTGGGGATGAGCCCCGTCGTCCTCACCTGCGTCGCGGGCCTGATGAACGGCACGTTGAACATCGTGCCGTGGGGAGGTCCCACCATTCGCGCCGCAACAGCACTGGGACTGCAGCCCACCGACGTCTTCGTGCCCATGATCCCCTCGCTCCTCGCCGGCCTGGTCGTCGCCCTCACCTTCGCCTGGTTCCTGGGCCTGTCCGAGCGCAAGCGCCTCGCCGGCTCGGTCGACACCTCGAGATTCGGCACCCCCGGCGTCTTCGGTCGCCTCGGCGGTCCCGCCCTCGTCCGTGGCGCGGAGCCCAAGCCCGGCGCCGTCGCGTCGCTCCGCACCGGCAACGTCGTCACGGTCCGCGGCGGTCGCGACGCCGTCGCCGCCCCGCAGCTCGTGGACGTCGTCGACACCGCGATGGCCGACACCATGCTCGACCCCAACCGCGCGACGCTGCGCCCGAAGCTCATCTGGTTCAACCTGGCACTCACGCTCGCGGTGATGGTGCTGCTGGTGATGGACATCTTCCCGCTGGCGTTCGTCTTCATGGTCGGAGCCGCCCTCGCCCTGATCGTGAACTTCCCGAAGCTGCGCGGCCAGGCCGACGAGATCGTCGCCCACGCGCCCAGCATCGTCGGCGTCGTGTCGATGGTGCTCGCCGCCGGCGTCCTCGTCGGCGTGCTCAACGGAACCGGAATGGTCACCGCGATGGCCGCGTGGATCACCGAGGTCATCCCGTCGTCGATGGGTCCGTTCCTCGCCGTCATCACCGGCGTGCTGTCGATCCCGTTCACGTTCTTCATGTCGAACGACGCGTTCTACTTCGGCATCCTGCCGGTGCTCGCCGAGAGCGCCGCGAACTACGGCATCGCCCCGGTCGAGATGGCCCGCGCATCGATCACCGGCCAGCCCGTCCACCTGCAGAGCCCGCTGGTCCCGGCGATCCTGCTGCTCGTCTCGCTCGCCGGCGTCAACCTCGGCGACCACCACAAGAAGGTGCTGTGGCGCGCGACGGTCGTCTCGCTCGTCATGCTCGCCGTCGGGGTGCTGGTGGGGGCGGTGCCGCTGCTGGGCTGAGCCCGTCTCGGATGAGGACCCGGATGCCATGGCATCCGGGTCCTTCTCGTCCGATGCGAGCCGGAAGACCCGCGCGGCTACCCGCGCGTTACACGTCCGTGATGCCGAGTCCCTATGCTGACGCCGGGGCCACAGCCGGGGGGAAGACCACATGAACAGCGACGCCACGACGAGCGTGCCGCAGCCGAACACGGGTTCGCGCAGAATCGAGGGCCTCGACGGGCTCCGCGGCGTGGCGGCGATGGTGGTCGTCCTCCTGCATTCGCTACTGCTGTCGGACTCCTTCGTCACCCCCTTCGCCGACCCGCGCCCCACGACCTCACCTGACGAGGCGATGTGGTGGCTGACCCACACGCCCCTCCACCTGCCGTGGGAAGGGTCGGTCGCCGTCTTCGTGTTCTTCGTGCTCAGCGGCTTCGTCCTGTGCCTTCCCGCCCGCCACGCGCGGATCAACTGGCGCGCCTATTACCCGAGTCGCCTCGTACGGCTCTACATCCCCGTCTGGGCCTCGGTAGGCGTGGCGTTGATCTGGATCTACGCGCTCCCCGACCTCGTCGAGGGAAGCCGGTTCCTGCAGATCCACATGGATCCGGTGCCGCTCGGCATCCTGCGCGACCTGATCCTCATCGTCCCGGCGCAGCCGGGGATGACGAACACCGTGCTGTGGTCGTTGAAGTGGGAGATCATCTTCTCGCTGCTGCTGCCGCTGTTCATCCTGTTCGCTGCCAAGTGGCGCCGCGGCCTCGCTCTCAAGGTCGTCTTCGTCCTGGCGCTGTTGATCGTCGGTGCGTACGAGGGACCGATCGAGCGCCCCTACGCGCTCGGCGTCCTCTTCCAGCTGCCCATCTTCGCGCTCGGCTGCCTCATCGCCTTCGAATGGGACCGGCTGACGGCGCTCCGCGACCGGCTGCGCAACCCCACGCCGGTCTTCGCCTGGCTGGGCGTCCTGACCGTTCTGCTCATCACCAGCTACTGGATGGTGTTCGCGCTCCCGCTCAGCGAGGGCGTCCTCGGCCTCGTCGCACCGATGACCCGGGTGCTGCAGGTGCTCGGGGCCGCGCTCCTCGTCATCCTCGTCATCCTCTCGCCGGGCCTGGGCGCCGCCCTCAGCGTGCGACCGCTGCGCTGGTTGGGCACGCGGTCGTTCAGCCTCTACCTCGTGCACGAGCCGATGATCGTGGCGTTCGGTCGGTTGCTGCCCGAGTCCATCAACCCCCTGTTCCTCTCGCCCATCGTGATCGTCGTCGCACTCGGGCTGGCGGAGGTCTTCTTCCGCCTCGTCGAACGGCCCAGCCACCGCCTCGCGCGACGGGTCGCCCGCCGGTTCGGGTCACCCAAGACGCCCCGGCCGAAGGTCGCCGAGGTCGAGTCGGCCTGATCCGGGCCGTCGCCCCGCGCCCGCGGATCGACCGCACCCCGACACCCCGCAGCAGGAGCCGCGTTTCATCGTGTTGCGCCATCCCGCGCTGTTTCGTCCGGGAGCGCCTACCGTCGTAGGTATGAGCTCGCTTGCACACGGGACCCCCGACAGCACTCCCGCCATCGGCACGTCGGTGTCGGCCGACGATTTCAAGCGCGCGTTCCGCGGTCACCCGGGCGGGATCGCGGTCATCACGGCGTACGGCGAGAACGGCCCCGTGGCCCTCACCGCGTCGTCGGTGTCGTCGGTGAGCGCCGATCCGCCGCTGCTCATCTTCTCGGTGTCGGCGATGTCGTCGGCGACACCGACGATCATCGCGGCCGACACGATCATCGTGCACCTGCTCGACGCCGAAGACATCTCGCTCGCCCGCGCGGGGGCGACCAGCGGCCTCGACCGCTTCGCCGACACCTCCGCGTGGTCGCGCCTCGCGACCGGCGAACCCGTCTATCACGGCGTCCGCGCGTGGCTGCGGTGCAAGGTCGTCAGCCGCATGGATGCCGGCGGCTCGACCGTCATCGCCGCTCAGGCGCTGCAGGTCGACGTCGAACGCGACCTCGAGCCCGGCGAGGCGGGTGCGGCGCTGGTGTACTACAACCGCGCGTGGCACCGCCTCGGCGAGCACTCGCTGCTCGACTGACCCGGGCGTGCGCGAGGCGCCGGGCACCGCCTCGGCGAGCACTCGCTGCTCGTCTGACCCGGGCGTGCGCGAGGCGCTGGGCACCGCACTCAGTGGGCGGCGGCAGCGCCCCGGCGGGTCAGGCGCGAGATGCCCGTCACCACGCCCACGATGATGAGCCCCAGCGCGAGGCCGAACACCGCCGAGATCGCCGTCTCGACGATCCAGACCACGACCGGTCCTGCCGCCTCGATGGCGTGCGTCACGACGTGCACGAGGTCGTACGGGCCCGACCAGAACGTCTCGGCGAGGTTCTGCAGCACGAGGTGCCCGCCGACCCACAGCATGGCGACCGTCCCGATGATGCTGATCACGCGGAACACCGCGGGCATGGATGCCACGATGCGCACCCCGAACCGGCGGACTCCGCGCGACGGGCTCTTCATCAGGCGCAGGCCCATGTCGTCGAGCTTGACCAGCAGCGCCACCGCGCCGTAGACGACGACCGTCATGGTCAGGCCGATGACGAGAAGCGCGCCCAGCGTCATCCAGATGCCGAAGTCGGGGTCGAGGCCCGAGAGGGCGATCAGCATGATCTCGGTGCTGAGGATGAGATCGGTGCGCACCGCGCCCAGCACGAGCTTCTTCTCGTCGCGCTGGCCGTCGTCGTGCGCGCCGTGGTGCACGCCGAACCACTCGAGAACTTTCTCGGCCCCCTCGAAGCAGAGGAAGCAGCCACCGATGATCAGCAGGTACGGCAGCACCCACGGCGCGAAGGCCGTCAGCAGCAGCGCGATCGGGATGATGATGACGAACTTGTTGACGATGCTGCCGAGGGCGATCTTCCACACCACCGGCAGCTCGCGAGCAGGCGTGAGGCCCTGTACGTATTGAGGGGTGACGGCGGCATCGTCGATGACCACACCCGCGGTCTTGGCGCTGGCCTTCATGGCCGCACTGAGGATGTCATCGACGACGGCGAGCAGACCGACCGACATGTGCGCTTCTTCCGGGGGTGAGGGATGCGGCGCATGTACGCCGCGGGACAACGCTAGCGGGTGCTCGACCGGGCGGCGGCGGGTGGGAGCCGCGGCGAGGGGAGGAGCGGCGTGTGGGAGCCGCGGCGAGGGGAGGAGATTCGGCCGGCGGAGGAGAAATCCCAGGGCGGTCTCATTGGGTCAGTGCAACACCCTGATTGAGGGGCGTGGCTGTGTTCAGCGTTTTGCGGAGTGTGAAGC
>NZ_JALGRP010000022.1 GCF_022815605.1 Microbacterium sp. VKM Ac-2923
CTTCACACTCCGCAAAACGCTGAACACAGCCACGCCCCTCAATCAGGGTGTTGCACTGACCCAATGAGACCGCCCTCTCGCAGACTCCTCCGCTCACCCGATGCCCTCCACTCGTCACCGCCGCGCCGCGGCTGGAAACCGCGCACGGGTGGATGAGGCGTAGGGCGGTGGCGGTCCGGTGCGAGGCCGGGCCGGGGCGGTGCCGGTCCGGTCCGGTGCGGTCCGGTGCGGAGCGGAGGAGATACGGCGACGAGAGGATCAGCTCCGCTCGCAGACTCCTCCACTCACGCGATGCCCTCCACTCGTCACCGTGCCGCGCCGCAGCCGAAAACCGCGGCCGGGCGGTCCGGTGCGGTGCGGAACCGGGCCGGTGCGGTCCGGTGCGGTGCGGAACCGGGCCGGTGCGGTGCGGTGCGGTCCGGTGCGGAGCGGAGGAGATACGGCGACGGGAGGATCAGCCCCGCCCGCAGACTCCTCCGCTCACCCGATACCCTCCACTCGTCACCGCGCCGCGCCGCAGCCGAAAACCGCGGCCGGGCGGTCCGGTGCGGTGCGGAACCGGGCCGGTGCGGTGCGGTGCGGTCCGGTGCGGAGCGGAGGAGATACGGCGACGGGAGGATCAGCTCCGCCCGCAGACTCCTCCGCTCACCCGATGCCCTCCACTCGCCACCGCACCGTGGCTGAAAACCGCGCACAGCCTCCACTCGCCACCGCGCCGCGGCTGAAAACCGCGCACAGGTGGATGCAGCGTAGGGCGGTGGCCGTCCGGTACCGGGCCGGTGCGGTCCGGGGCGGTGCGGAGGAGATACGGCGACGGGAGGATCAGCTCCGCTCGCAGACTCCTCCGCTCACCCGATGCCCTCCACTCGCCACCGCGCCGCGCCGCGCCGCGGCTGAACCGCGCACGGGCGGATGCAGGCGCAGCGCGCAACGCGCGCGCGTGGCCGGCGGCGGACCGCAGCGAAGGGCGAGCGCAACCAGGCGCAGCACGGGGCCGCGCGCGGGCACGCGTGCCGTGAGAACCGGTGGGGAGCGGAGGAGATGCGGCGACCGGAGGATCGATTCCCCCCGCGTAGTCCTCCGTACACCCCACGCCCTCCGCCCGTCACCGCAGGAGGGCAGGCGCAACCGGGCAGCGCGCGTCAGGCCTTCGGGGTGGCCGCGTCGTCGTCGGGCGTCTCGGCAGACGGCCGCACGGGCTGCTCCGACGCCGCGGCGGCCGCAGGCCCTGCAGCGGGGTCGGTCGTGGAGGCGCCGGGCGTCGCGGCATCCGGAGCGTCCGTCGGCAGGAGCAGCGGACGATCGACGGTCGCGGTGACCTTGGCCGGGTCGACGGCGAGCAGCATGAGCGCGACGCTCACCAGGACGACGATGAACGTGGCACCGGCGGCGACGAGCGCGACGATGAGAGCGTTCTGGATCTGGTCGGCGGGGCGCGACTGGAAGAACCCCATCGACATGAGCGTGACGAAACCGGCGAACAGGGCGGCGACGAAAGCCAGACCGAGCAGCTGGACGGGCTTCATCAGGTCTTTGCGCGTGGTGGGCTTGTCGGTCATGACGCGGCCTCCTCAGGGGATACGGCCGCGACGGGCTCGGGGCGACGCGGCGAGAAGCCGGCGATCGCGAGGAACACGGCGATGACCGCCGCGTAGCCGCCGAAGAGTCCCACGGCGATGGTGATGCCGGTCAGCGTGAACGAGCCCGCCCCGGTGATGTCGTAGTCGAGCGCGTACTGCATCGGTGTGAGCAGCAGCACGACCGCCAGCACGAGACCCAGGATGCCGATGAGCACGCCGTCTCGCGTATGGGCGGTGCGGCCGGCCTTGCGGTCGCGCAGCGCGCCCAGCAGTTCGATGAGGCCCGAGACGAAAGCCCAGGCGATGACGACGCCGAAGAACACGCCCGTCGTGCGCCACCCGGCGACGCTGGACACCATCCCGGCGAGGATCGAGACGGATGCCAGCAGGACCGGGATCATGCGCTCCCCGCGCGGGAACACCAGCCACGCCGAGAGGCCGAAGACCAGCCCGGTGGCGAGCGCGAAACCGCTGAAGACGCCGAGGCCGAGGGCGGCGGAGTGATCCGAGGAGAACGTCACCATGACGGCGGCGAGCGCGGCGAAAGCGGCGCGCGAAAGCTGAAGGTGGCGAATGTCGAAGGCACGCGCAGGGGAGGAAGTGGTCACGGAGTGTCCCGGAAAGGCGGAGTGGATGGCATCCAGTCTATTCCTCGGCACCTGGGCGGCCCCCGCGGAACCTCGACGGCGAAGGAGCGAGCTCGTGAGGGGCGCCACCGACCCGCGGCGGCTCCGGCGCGCGGGCGCCGGGCGCGGACGGCGAGTACGGCGGTGAGCATCACCACGGCGAGCACCACCACGGCGAGCGCCGCGGCCTTCAGCGCGACCTGGACGCCCGTGGCGAAGGGTGCGGCGGAGCCGATCTCCTCGGCATCCGGCGCGTCGGTGACGTCCTGTGGGATGCGGCGGAGCTCACCACCCGGGGTAGGGAGTCTGCCGCTCGGCGGCGGGGGTCGGCGCGCGACCGGTACGCGCCGCGGCCCGGGCGACCAGTGCGGGGTCGAGCCGGAAGGCGCCCCAGGGAACGGGGACCGCCGCGGGCGAGAACATCCGCACGACACCGGCGTCGGGGGCGAGGGCGACCGTCCACGTCTCGACGGGCTCCGCCGCCACGGTGGGCGCATCGTCGTCGACCGCGTCGAGACGCCGCCGCACGTCGGCTCGCACCCCCGGGTCGAGGCTCAGCTGCACGTGGGCGAGCGGGTCGAGGAGGCGGCGGCGATCGACGACCCCCTCGGGGGCGTAGCGCCGGTCGGGACGATGCCCCACGACCCCGGGCGCCGACAGCGACACCGCCGGATCGTCGAGCGCGCGGGCGATCACGAGCTGCCAGAGCGCCTGGGCGATCGCGGCACGCTGGGCCGCGGCATCCAGACCGACACCGCCCCCGATCGTCAGCGCGACACCGTCGTCGACGACGGCGAGCGTGACCGGGGCCAGAACGCCGCGGTCGAGGCGGCGCAGGGTCAGACCGAGGTCGGCGTCGGCCCACAGTCGCCGCACCTCGGGCGACGGGTCGACGGATGCCGCGCGCGCGAGGCCCGTCCACCAGCACCACAGCGCGTCGTCGATCACGATCGAGCGCCAGGCCGCGTCGGACGCCGCGACCGGGTCGACTCCGGCGCCGAAGCCACCCAGGAGCGGGGGATGCGCGAGCGGTTCGTCGGGACGCGCATCGGCGGGGCGGGCGATGGCGAGGGTGTACGGCATCCATCCCTCGGCCGCTCCCGATGCGTCGTCGCGCCGAGCGCGCACCCAGAGGCGCGGGGCGTCGTCATCATCGTCGGCGAGGGGGAAGCCGGGGAGGGCGCGCTCCGCGGGGTCGACCCAGCCGAGCGCTCGGACCCGCAGCACCGGGCCGCCCTCGGCGACGAGCTCCCGCGCCGTCGCCCGACGCGGGACGAGCTGGCCGTGATCGGCGGACCACCAGTGCCGGCGCACCGCGGCGTCGACGAGCTCATCGTCGATCCCCTCGGCGAGGTCGACGACCACCGCGTGCGCGTCGACGCCCGCCGCCGCGGGCAGGGCGACCTGCAGATGCTGGAACGCCGATGGGAAGGGAGCCGGATGCCGCAACCGCACGGGGCGGGCGACGAGCTCACGCATGCGGCAGGGGGAAGAGGTTGATCTGCGACTCGTCGAGCGCCTCCGCGCGCCAGCCGAGGTCGACGGCGACGCGCTGCACCCGCCCGTGCCCGAGGAACGGGAACGCCGCGGGGGCGTTGCCGATCGTGCCCGGCGCGATCACGCGGACGACGCTCAACCCCGCGGCGGCGACGTCGGGGGTGGTGATGTCGACGACGATCGGCTCGACGTCGGCCCGTTCGAGCGCGGCGACCATCGTGGCGCGCGAGCGCTCGGCCAGCCGCGGAAGTGCGTCGAGCGGACGGGTCGCCGTCGGCTCGAGCAGGGGGCGCATGCGATCACCGGCGCGGGGGTCGAGGTACACCTGCTGCTGCACCATCAGGTCGTCGCAGTCGTGCATGTCGGGGCGGAAGTCGTCGAGATAGCGACGATCGGCCCGCCACGGCTTGAAGGCCCGGCCGTTGAGTTCACCCTCGGTCATCACGCGCCAGTGCAGCCCGTCGGCGTGCAGCAGGTCGCGCGAGCCCTCCTGCAGCGTGTACGCCTCGGTCAGGGCCTTGGATGCCGCGGAGCCGAAGTCGCGACGCGCCGAGAAGCCCACGTTCACCAGGCGCGCATCGTCGTCGTGCAGCACGGCGGCCGCCACCGGGACGCCGAACTCGTTGTCGAGGTGCACGAAGGATGCACGCATGCCCGCGACGAGCGGAGGAGCGGGCACCCCCTCGACGCGCGGCAGCGGCTGGGCGTTCAGCCACCACACCATGGTCGCGTGGCGCTCGACGACCTCTTCGATCGCGCTGGTGACCGCGAAGTCCTCGCTCGGGCCGGCCGCGATGCCGGCGAAGGCGCAGAAGTTGGTCGGGGGCGCGGCGGCCACGTCGGCCGAGTACCAGTTGACGTAGACCATCGATGCCGGCACCCACACCTCGCCGCCCGTCAGCGCGGAACGCCCCGGCACCCAGTGCACGGGCAGGTCCGAGTCGAGAGGGACGAAGGGGAAGCCGGGGGCCGCGTACTGCCGCTCGCTGTAGAGCACGAGCCGACGCGGATCCAGGGCGGGAACCCCCGAGCGGCGCAGCTGGGCGAACGACCCGTGCCGCACCGGCAGGGTGTCGAGGATGTTGCCGCAGTAGCGCTCCACCGACTCGCCCACGGCGGCGGCGTGCGCCGAGGCGGCATCGTCGAACGCCGAGCCCTGGCACAGCACGTTGTTGGCCCACGAGGTCACCGCGCGGATGTCGGCGACGTCGGCCTGTCGCGTGACCAGGCCGGCGGGGACGCGCTCATGATGGCGCACGTCGCGGATGCGCGTGATCACCCCGGTGCGCTCGTCGACGAGATCGTCGACGTCGTGCGCGCGATGGCGCGTTCGCCGGTGCGGCAGCGGCAGCACGGGGTGCGCGGCGCGGCGCACGACGCCGTCGTCGAGCCACAGCTCGTGCACCACGTCGCCGGGGGCCGCGTCGAGCCCGCCCCGCGCCACGGCGTCGGCGGCGGTCGCGGCCAGCTCCCACATCGCATCGAGCAGGGCGGGGAGGTCGGCGGCATCCGGTCCCTGGTCGCCGCCCACGGCCGGAGTCCGAAGCGCGCGGTGCACTTCGGCGTTGCGGGCGGATGCCGTGCGGCGCGCCGCCGCGTCTTCGTACGACGCTCCGACCCCGGGCGTGACCAGCGGGCCGACCCACAGCCGCCCGCGCGACAGCTCGACGGCGAGCCAGGGCACGCGCAGGTCGTGGCAGATGCGGTCGAGGTCGACGAACTCGCGCTCACGGCCCCCGCGCAGGGCGACGACCAGCAGGCGGGAGGTCGAGAAAGCCGCGGTCGCGACGGTGCGGGGAGCCGCGACCGGGGCGGACTGCACGTCGTCGTCGCCGCGCAGGCGCGCGCGGGCGGCGGCCACGACGTCGTCGTCGCCCGCCAGCACGGCGCGGACGGCCGGGCCGGCGGCGGGGCGCGACGAGGGCACGGATGCCACGGGCGCGACCGCGGGGCCGGCGGCGGCGAGCAGGGGTCGGAGTCCCTCGGCGGCGGCCGCGAACTCGGCCCCGATGAGGTCGTCGCGGCCCTCGTGCCACGCCCAGAGCAGCACCTGCACGACCGCGGCGGGCACGTCGACGATGTGGTGCTGCTCGGCGACGGTGACGAGGCTCCGTCGCTCGTCGAGAGGGCGCACCTCGACGCCGGTGCGCGCGGGGCGGGCGTCGGTGACGAGCGGAATGGGGGGCATGGGCGGTCTCCTCGGGTGGGGGTACTGGGGGGTCCGGGCCCTTCGACGGGCTCGGGGACCTTCGTTGCAATTCAGAAGAACCTGCGTTGCGGCTCACGGACCTCAGCTGCGACTCCGGACCCGCGCTGCGGAACGGAGCGGTCGCTGAGCCCGTCGAGGCGCCCGCGTTCGACCCCGGCGGGTGGGTCTTGGACCCTTCGACACGCTCAGGGGGCCGCGGTGCGGCGAGGTAACGGCATCCGGAGGCCGGAAGAGACGCGCGGGCCCGGCCGGAGCCGGACCCGCGCGCGGGCGCTCAGGCCCAGGCGAACGACGTGGCCACGTGGCCGTGGTGGTTCGAGTTCGGAGCGAGCACCGACTCGGCGGCGCGCTGCTCCTCGACTGCGACGATCGTGATCTGCGACATGTGTGTCACCTCCTCTCGGGGTCGGAATGGGCGGATGGGCTCTGGGAGGCGCCGTCGACGACAGCGCGATAGCGCGGCGACCGCGCGCGCAGCTCGTCGTGCGGTCCGGTGTCGGCCACGCGCCCGCCGTCGACGAACAGCACGCGGTCCATCGCCCGCATGAGGGTCGGGCGGTGGGTGATCGCGATGGTCGTCCGACCGGCGCGCGCGAGAGAGAGCGCGGCGAGGAACTCGGCCTCGGTCGCGGTATCGAGGCTCGCGGTGGGCTCGTCGAGCACGAGCACAGACGGCTCGCGCAGCAGCGCGCGGGCGAGCCCCAGCCGCTGGCGTTCGCCGCCCGACCAGGTGGCTCCGCGCTCGGCGAGCAGAGTGTCGAGCCCGTCGGGCAGGCGACGCACGTGCGCGGCGAGGCGCGCACGCTCGAGGGCGTCCCAGAGGGTCGGGTCGTCGGCATCCGGGGCCAGCAGATTGTCGCGCACGCTCGCACGGAACACGTGCGGCTGCTGCGGCACGAGCACGACCCGACTGCGGGTGTCGGCTCCGGCCTCGGCGGCGGTGTCGACGTCGTCGATGCGCAGGGTGCCGCGGCTGGCGAGCAGCCGAGTCAGGACGAGGGCGAGGGTGGTCTTGCCGGCGCCGCTGGGACCGACCACGGCGATGTGCTCGCCGGGCGCGACGCGCACGTCGGCGTCGACGAGGGCCGCGGATCCGACGCCGGGATAGGCGGCGGTGAGGGCGCGGGCGTCGATCGATCCCGGATGCCGGGCCCCGGCGCGGGGGTCGGCGCCGGCCCCGAGAGGGGTCGGGTCGCCGTCGTGCGGAGACGGGTCGACGGGCCCCGGGTCGTGAGCACCCTCGCGCATGACCGGGTCGACCGGCCGCACGTCCGGAGCCCGCAGCACGGTGTCGACGCGCCGAGCCGCCTGGGCCGTCTCGCCCACGCGGGCGAGCGCGCCCGCGGCGATGGCCGCGGGGCCGAGGGACGCCGCGGCGAGGACCACCAGGGTCGGGGCGATCGCGGCATCCGCTCCCCCGGCGACGGCGGAGCCGACCAGCAGCAGGGTCGTCAGCAGCACGGCAACGGTCATCGCGTCGGTGCACGCCTGCTCGACGCCCGCGCGAAGCGCCAGGCCGCGGCGTGCGCGCTGCACCGCCCCCGTCTCGTCGGCCACCGCGCGGGCTTCGGCGTCGACCCGACCGAGCAGGACGACGTCCCGGGCGGCGGAGCGGGCCGCGAGCACCCGCGCCGACACCCGCGCCAGCGCCGCGCGCAGCTCCTCGCCCTGCCGACCGGCGCGACGGACGAACGACAGCGGAATCAGCACCAGTGCGACCTGCGCGGGAACGAGCAGCAGCCACACCGGCCCGAACAGCACGGCGGCGGTCGTGTCGATCACCGCGCACGCGAGCACCCCGGCCGTCACCTGGGCGACGGTGTGGGCGGCGAACCACTCGAGAGCCTCGACGTCGCCCATCGCCGCCGCCACCGTGTCGCCGGTGCGGCGGCGGGCGAGGCCGACCGGGGCCAGCCGGGCGATCGTGCGGTGCACGTCGAGGCGCAGCGCATCGATCACGCGGTAGGCCAACACGTGCGCGAACCACTGCTCGCTCCAGGCCGCGAGACCGGCGACCACGACGCTCGCGACCACCGCGGCCACGAGGGCGATGGCTGCGGCGCGCGCGGGGTCTCCGGCGGTCACGAGCGACGACGCGGCCGACACCGACAGCACCGACACGGCGACCGCCGCGAGCATGCCGACGATCACGACGGCGACGACGCCGAGGAAGAGTCCGCGGCGACGCCGCAGGTGCGGCAGCAGCATCCCGAGGGGGCGGAGCGCGCTCACGCGGGGGCTCCGTGCGCAGCGGGGACGACGGCTTCGGCCTCGGCGGTCGGGTCGCCCTCCGCGGCGAGCAGCCGCGCGTACGCCCCGCCGCGCGCCCGCAGCACGCGCGGGTGGTCGGTCTCGACCACGCGGCCGTCCACCACGACGATCACCCGGTCGGCGGCCTCGGCGACCGCGAGGCGGTGCGTCACAGCGACGATCGCGTCGTCGGGGTGTGCCGCCCGCAGCGCCGAGACCAGACGCGCCTCGGAGGCCGGGTCGAGGGCCGAGGTCGCCTCGTCGAGCACGAGCACCCTGCGCTGCTGCGCGTCGCCGCGCGCGATGGCCACGCGCTGACGCTGCCCGCCCGAGAGCACTCCGCCGCCGTCGCCGAGCGCGGTGTCGAGGTCGAGCGCCGTCTCACCGGTGCCGATACCCGCACGGGCGGCGATCGCCGACACGTCGACCGCGCGCGAAGCCCCGGCCCCGACCCCGACCCCGAGCAGGATCTCCGACCGGACATCGCCGGTGAACAAGGCCGGGTCCTGCGCGACGAGGGCGACCCGCGCGCGCAACTGCTCGGCAGCGGCGGCCGCGTCCATGCGGGCATCCCGCGCCGGGCTCCCCGGCGCACCGGAGTCGCCGACGCCCGACACGCGACCGAGAATCCGCTCGCCGCCGAAGGTGATCTCCCCCGCCTCGGCCGGCAGCACGCCCGCGAGGACGGCCGCGATCGAGGACTTGCCCGCCCCGGTGGGGCCGACGATGGCGGTCAGCCCGGCGTCGATCCGGAAGGTCGCCTCGGTCACGGCATCCGTCTTCGCCCCCGGATGCCGTGCCCGAAGCCCCTCTGCGACCAGCGGCAGCGCCACCGCGGCGCGGTCGACCGCGGGCGCATCGCGCCGTCCGCGGTCGGCTGCGACGAGGTCGAGCACGGGCGGGCCCGAGAAGGTGCCGAGGTAGCCCGCGTGCCAGGCCGCCGAGAGTTCCCGCAGCGGCCGGACGAGCTCGATCGACAGCAGCACCGCCGCGAACACCGCGAAGGCACCCAGATCTCCGCCGCGCACCGCGACGAGCACCAGCACGAGAGCCGGCACCGCGAGCAGGGCGAACTGCGACAGGCCCGATTCGATGAGCGAGACGCTCAGCTGACGCAGCGTCCGCCGCAGCAGGGTGTCGGACGCCGCGGCGAGCTCGCGCTCGCGTCGCCGCTCCTGCCCGAAGGCGACGAGCGTGGTCATGCCGTGCATCGAGTCGACGAACTCCGCGTGCAGCTCCTGATACGCCTCCCAGTGGTCGCCGCCGCGCTTCGCGAGCACGCGATCCCAGAGCCGGGGCGCCAGCGGCAGAACAGCCGCGGCCACCACGGCGACGACGCCGATGAGGGGGTCGACGAGCACCAGCGCGGTGCCGACGCCGGCGAAGACGATCCCCGTCACCGCGAGCTGAGGGACGTAGGACGACAGGTACGCGTCGAGGTTCTCGACTCCGTCCACCACGGTGGCCTGGTCGCCGCCGCTGCGGCCGTGGCCGGGCCGGGTCGCGGAGCGCTCGATGAGCGCGGCGAAGGAGCGGGCCCTCAGGTCGCGTTTGACGGCATCCATCGCCCGGTGCGCCACTGCCGCTCGCACGAGTGCCAGCGCCGGGCGCACGAGCAGCACGGCCGCGAGCGCCCCCAGCACCGGCAGAAGCGCCGCGTCGACGAGCGCGGACCCGCGCAGCAGAGCCGCGAACAGCTGCGACAACAGCAGCGCCTGAGTGGCCCAGGTGAGCGAGATCGCGACGCCGATCGCGACGAGCAGCACGAGAGCGCTGCGGTGGCCGCGCCACAGTCGGAGGAGGCGGAGGTGCACCATGTCAGCGCACCTTCTTGAGAATGGTTATCATTACGGCATGACCGTAGAAGCTTCCGCCGACGACGTCAAGTCGGCGCCGCGAACGCCCCGCCGCACCGCGCGCGCCGCGGTGACGATCGCGCTGCTCGTGGCTGCGGTGCCGCTGGTGGTCGTGCTCGGTATGGCGGTCGGGCAGGTCGTGCTCGCACCCGGCGACGTCGTCGACGCCCTCGGACGGGGGCTGACCGGCCAGCCCGCGACGACGGAGGCCGCCCGCCTGGCCGACACCGTCGTCTGGCAGCTGCGCGCCCCCCGGGCGCTCCTGGGCTTCTGCGTCGGAGCGATCCTGGCCCTGAGTGGCGCGGCCCTGCAGGCCGTGGTGCGCAACGACCTGGCGGATCCGTATCTGCTCGGAATCACCTCCGGCGCGTCCCTCGGGGCGGCCGCGGTCATCGCGCTGGGGGTCGGAGCCCTCGCCGGCACGATCGGCACGTCGGGCGGGGCGTTCCTCGGCGCCCTGCTCGCGCTGGCCATCGTGCTCGTGCTCGTCGGCCCCCGCCGCCGGCTGGGATCGGGGCGGCTCGTGCTGGCCGGCCTCGCCGTCGGCTACGCGCTGTCGGCCGTCACCAACCTCATCGTGGTGCTCTCCGACAATCGGGACGCGATCCGCGCCATCACCTTCTGGATGCTGGGATCGCTCGGCCAGGCCGCGTGGGACGACCTTCCCCTCGTCGCCGCCGCACTCGTCGCGGCCCTGGGCGTGCTCGTGATGTGGGGGCGACGATTGGATGCCATCGGGCTCGGCGACGACGTCGCCCGCAGCCTCGGAAGCGACCCCGATCGGCTGCGCCGCCACGTCGCGATCGTCACGGCCGTGGCCATCGCCGCCGCCGTCGCCGTCAGCGGATCGATCGGCTTCGTCGGTCTCGTCGTGCCGCACCTGGCCCGCGGGCTCGTCGGCGCCACGCACCGCCTGCTGCTTCCCACGAGCGCTCTGCTCGGCGGCATCCTGCTCGTCGCCGCCGACACCCTCGCCCGCACGGTGCTGGCGCCGCGTGAGATCCCGCTCGGCATCCTCACCGCCCTGCTCGGCACCCCGTTGCTGCTCCTCCTCATCGCGCGCCGCACCCGCGACGCCTGACCACCCCACCCGAAAGGAATCCGATGCTCTCGCTGCCTCGCCCGGCCCTCGCCACCACCGCCCTCGTGGCATCCGCTCTCGTCCTCAGCGGCTGCGCCGCCCCCGCCGCCACGGCGCCGCAGGCGTCGGCGGACGGGACGTATGCGGTCACCGTCACCGACTGCGGAGAACCGGTGCAGATCGATGCGCGCCCCGAGCGCGTTCTCACCGTCGGCACAGCCGCCGTCGAACTGCTCGACGCGGCAGGCGCGAGCTCTGCCATCGCCGCGCGCACCGCGGAGTTCGGCGCCGCCCTTCCCGCCACCCTCACCGAACCGCCGTCCGACGACCTCATCGTCGACCCGGCCGACCCCACCACCGAGGCCATCATCGGCGCCACCCCCGACCTCGTCTTCGGCTACGGGCTGTTCACGGCCGACCCCGCGCAGGTGACGTCCGCCGGCATCCCGATCCTGACCGTCCAGGGCGAATGCGGGCACGATGCCACGACCGCGAGCGAGGCGGTGGGCCTCGGGACGATCACCGACGACCTGCGGCGCCTCGGCACCGTCTTCGGGACCGAGGCCACGGCCGACGCCGCCGCCGACGCGCTCGACGCCCGCGTGGACGCGGCCTCGCAGAAGAGCACCGGCGACTCGGCCGCCTGGGTGTACTACTTCTCGTCGGAGGACCCGATCTCGTCCTACGGCGGAGCCGGAATGCCCGCCGCGGTGCTCACCGCCGCCGGGCTCGCGAACGTCTACGCCGATCAGAGCGACGCGTACCTCACCGTCTCGGCCGAGAGCCTGCTCGCAGCCCAACCGACCTGGCTCGTGCTCACTTACGGCCTGTACGGCGAGACCGAGCAGCAGGCACGCGAGAAGCTGCTGGCCGAGCCCGGGATCACAGAACTGGATGCCGTCGAGGCCGGCCGGATCGTCCTGGTCAGCGCCGACACGTCGAGCCCGTCGCCGGCCGCGGTGTCGGGGCTGGAGCAGATCGTCGCCGGCACGCATGGCTGACGATCGGATGCCGCGGCCCGCGGCCGGTGTCTCGGGGGAAGCGGGTCGCAGGGCCGGCGGGTCGCTCGAGCCCGGGCGCGGGGTCGGCGCTCCGGCCCCGTCGGCTGCGGGCCACGAGGTCCCGCCCCGGCCGACGCCCGACCAGGGCCCGCTCACGCGCGACGCACGCCCCGCGATCCTCACGGCCGACGGCATCGCCGTCGCGCACGGGCGGCGCCGGGTGGTCGAGGGCGTCTCGTTCGCCCTCGCCCCCGGCGAGCGCGTCGCCGTCGTCGGGCCCAATGGCGCGGGCAAGACCTCGCTGCTGCGGGCGCTCGCAGGCCTCGCCCGACCGGCCGTCGGCCAGGTGCGCCTGCACGGTCAGGACATCTCGCGTCTGCGCGAACGCGAGCGCGCGCGGCACATCGCCTTCGTCGCGCAGGACGAGCACACCGACCTGCCCTACCGCGCCCGCGACGTGCTGCTTCTCGGGCGGGCCGCGGGCCGCGGTGACTGGCATCGCTACGACGGCGACGATCACGCCATCGTGGCCGAGGTCGCCGCCCGGTGGGATCTCACCGCCCTGCTGGACCGCACCCTCGACTCCCTCTCCGGCGGAGAGCGTCGACGCGTGCTGCTGGCCCGGGCCTTCGCGCAGCGGGCCGCTGTTCTCCTGCTCGACGAGCCGACGAACCACCTCGATCTGCGTCACCAGCACGCGCTGCTCGCGCACCTGCGCGACACCGCCGCGACAGCGGTGCTCACCCTGCATGATCTCGATCTCGCGGCGGCGTACTGCAGCCGCGTCGTCCTGCTCGATCGCGGCCGCGTGCTCGCCGACGGGCCGCCGCACACGGCTCTGTCCGCCGATCGCGTGTCAGCGGTCTACGGCGTCGCCGCCGCGTCCGTCCACGTCGGCGGGCGGGCGCGCATCCTCATCGGCTGAGCACGGTCGCGCGGTCGATGCCCCGCTCCGCCGAGCCCCACCACCGCGTGCGGGGTGAATGGCATCCCGACTCTTCCTCCGCACCCGCGCAGCCCGACGGATGTCCGCCGGCGATGAGCGGGGGCGACACCCCGGGCCTCAGACGCTGCGACGGCGACGGGAACGGATCGCGATTCCGGCAGCGAGGGACAGGAGCGCGAGCGCCGCGCCCCAGAGCCAGATCTCGCCGCCCGTGGCCGGAAGGGCGCCGGCCTGCGACCCCGGAGCGGCCGGGGTGGGGCTCGCGGTGGAGGCCGGTGACGCCGCGGGCGTGGGCGTCGTCGTGGGAGAAGGGGTCGCGGTCGGTGACGCCGTCGGAGGGGGTGTCGGAGCGCCGGTGCGGGCGGGGATCTCGACCGAGATGGTGATCGAGCCGTCCACCGAGTCCCCTGCCACTGCGCCGTGCGCAGCCAGTGGCGCCAAGAGGACGGATGCCGCCAGCACCGTCGCCATCGTTTTCGTCATCACCGTCGAACCTCCTCTCGCGAGTATGCCGGAAAAGGCCCATGCCGCGCGATGAATGAACACGAATGCGCCCCACTGATTGCGCAATGCACCCTCCATTCGGGTCGCCATGCGCGAGCCCGACCACGGAGAGCGAGGTCACTGCGGTTCGGCGGGCGTCGAGGCCCCCAGTGGTTGGTGTCCCCGGCGAGCGCGCCCGGGACACCGAACCGTCCGCGTGCCGACGGCGTGTTCCGACGCCGTCGCGGGTGCTACCGTGCCGAGGTGATCTCGGATGCCACTCCCCCTCGCCGCATCCATGTGTCGGCTGCGGTCATCACCGACGCGGACGGCCGCCTGCTGGTCGTACGCAAGGCCGGGACGACGGCGTTCATGCAGCCCGGCGGCAAACCCGAGCCCGACGAGACGCCGGCCGAGACCCTCGCGCGTGAACTCGCCGAGGAGGTCGGCCTGCGCGTCGAGCCCGAGCACCTCGAGCCGCTCGGACGCTTCACCGCGAGCGCGGCGAACGAGCCCGGCTTCGAGGTGGTCGCCGACGTGTTCCGCGTCGACATCGGCGAGCAGCAGCCGGTCCCGGATGCCGAGATCGCCGAGCTCCGCTGGGTCACCGCCGCGACGGCATCCGGAATCGAGATCGCCCCGCTCGCGCGGGAGTACTTCCTGCCCGCCTGACCGCGCCGCCGCCGCGCGCGGCCCGCACACCCCACTCGAATGTCCAGAACACCCGGACAGCGCCGAAAACGTCCGTGTGTCTTGGACACTCACCGTCGGCCGCGCGACCCACCGGCCCCGGGCACCACTGCCGGCCGGCGCGCACACCCACCGCCGGCCTGCCCGCACACGTCACGCAGACGGCCGCTCGCAGGTCACCAGGAGCTCTTGCGGTAGTCCTTCAAGAAGATGCCGAACAGGTCTTCGCCGGCCTCGCCGCGCACGATCGGGTCGTACACGCGGGCGGCGCCGTCGACGAGGTCGAGCGGGGCGTGGAAGCCCTCCTCGGCGAGGCGCACCTTGGTGAAGTGCGGGCGCTCGTCGGTGATCCAGCCGGTGTCGACCGCGGTCATGAGGATGCCGTCGGCCTCGAACATCTCGCGCGCGCTCGTGCGCGTCAGCATGTTCAGGGCGGCCTTGGCCATGTTCGTGTGCGGGTGGCCGGGACCCTTGTATCCGCGACCGAACACGCCCTCCATCGCCGAGACGTTCACGATGTACTTCCGGTCGGCCGTGGATGTCGCCATCGAGGGGCGCAGGCGACTGACGAGCAGGAACGGCGCGGTCATGTTGGCCAGCTGCACCTCGAGCATCTCGAGGGGCTCGACCTGGTCGACGTGCTGCGTCCAGCTGTTGATGCGGTCCTCGTCGGGGATGAGGCCGCCCGCGTCGATCGCCGTCCCGGTCAGCAGACGTTCGAGCGACGAGGAGCCGGCGGCCATCGCCTCGGCGGTGAGTTCCTCGGCGGTGCGGGCGGCCGACGCCAGGATGGGGTGCGCCGACACCGACTGCGCGAGCGCGAGCGGGTGCGCGTCGTTCGTGTGACCGAAGGTGACCAACTCGGGCAGCGGGCCGTCGGGAAGCGGTGCCAGTTCGGCATCCACCAGGGGTTTGTACGCCCCCGGCGAGCGTCGCACGGTCTGCGCGGCGTTGTTGATGAGGATGTCGAGCGGACCCTCGGATGCCACGGACTCGGCGAGACCGATCACCTGGGCCGGGTCGCGCAGGTCGATGCCGACGACCTTGAGCCGGTGCAGCCAGTCGGCGCTGTCGGGCAGCGACGAGAAGCGGCGCACGGCGTCGCGCGGGAAGCGCGTGGTGATGGTGGTGTGCGCGCCGTCGCGCAGCAGCCGCAGCGCGATGTACATGCCGATCTTCGCGCGGCCGCCGGTGAGCAGGGCGCGTCGACCGGTGAGGTCGGTGCGGGCGTCGCGCTTCTCGTGGCTCATCGCCGCGCAGTCGGGGCAGAGCTGGTGGTAGAACGCGTCGACGAGGGTGTAGTCCTGCTTGCAGATGTAGCAGGCGCGCGCCTTGATCAGCTCGCCCGCGAACGGCATCGACGTACGCGCGGCCAGGGGGATGCCGCGGGTCTCGTCGTCGATGCGATCGGCGGCCCCCGTTGCGGTGGCGGCGACCACCGCGCGGTCGGCGTCGGCGATGCGCTGACGCTTCTCTCTGCGCGACTGCCGCTTGACGTCCTTATAGAGCTTGCCGGTCTGGCGGCGCAGGGCGATGTAGGCGGGGTCCTCGGGGTCGAGCGAAGAAGCGGCGTCGATGACGCGCAGCGCGACCTCGAGCTCGGCCGGGTCGATGGATGCCGACCGCGCGGCATCGCGGTCAGGGAAGAGCTGTGTTTCGGGCACGGGGCATCGTATCGGAGCGTTGCTGAAGAGCAGGTGGGCCGGGCGTGTCGTCCTAGGACTGCATGATCCTCTCAGCTGCCTCGATGAGGCGGCTCGCATGCTGGACGAGTCGCGCGGCGTCATCGCGACCAGGCAGACGATCTCCGTAAGACTGCACGGACTTCGCCGCGATCAACGCATCAAGGTGCTTCGCCACCGACATGGTCGCCGCCTGAGAGAGGGCGGCGACCGCATCGCGATGCGATTCGCCGGCGACTTTGTACCCCAGGACGCGACCGCAGACCGCATCGCTCGCAGCGATTCCCGCGCTGACCGCGATCTCCGCGGCGTGCTTCCACTCGTGAGGACTGTCGCCACCAAGCTGCAACTCCGCGGAATCCAGACGCGTTCTTGCGTCTTGCATCCGAATGGCGACCGCGGCGGCATCCATACTCTGCCGACGCGAACTCATCCGCGGTGTCATCGCGTTCTCCAGGTCTCCGGCGGTGGTCCGAACAGGTGAATTCCCTCACGCTGGACGTTGGCGAGGAACACGTCTCCGTCGGACTGGCGGCGCAAGAACCCCCCGCGATCCATCGTGTTCACCTGGGCCGTATTCCCGGTCAGCTCCTCGATCCGCTCGGCGAGCCTCAGCGCGAGATCGGCACGCTCGTCCGTGTCGAAACCGTCGGGGAAGACCACGAGAACGTCGACGTCGGACTGAGGAGTCGAGTCCCGACGTGCCGTGGAACCGTAGAGTGTCGCGGTGACACGCCAGTCTTCCGGCACCTCGTCGGGCACTTCGTCGATGAAGAACAGCCGAATCTCTTCGATAGCGCGGTCGCGAGATAGCAGCGCTTCACCGACGGCTTTCCAGAGGACGTGCACGCGGTTGGGCCGATAGATGAGCGACGGAGGCCGCGACTCGACCGTCACCAATCCGACCGCGACCATGTCGGTCAGAGCCTTGTGCACGCTCGACGTCGATCCCACACCGGCGACCTTGTGCACCTGTCGGCCAGATAGTCCCGCATCCGTCCGACTGAGCACACGCAGCACCGCAGCCGCCACCTTCGACGTGAGCCCCTCGAGCGGTTCCGACAAGTTCATGTAGCGATATTGGCACGTTTATCTCGATTTCAGAACGGTTGTCTCGATTCGAAGACACAGCTTCCGTGGGCACCCTCGGTCTGGCGGGGCGGTGCTACTGCCTTCCGCCGCGACCCATCGGGTGTGCGCCGAGAGCGCGCGCAGCACTGCCAGAAGCACCACGACGTGAGCGGCGGTGCCGATGACGGCAAGCGAGAAGCCCCACGCGAGAAGACGGAGGACAGGTGCGGTCCGCAAGTCCGAGAACATCCGGCGAGCCTCGCCGTGCCGGGCGCCGCGTCCCGGACGGCCTCAGTCGCGATGCGGCGCCGGAGTCATGGCATCCATCCGACTCGCCTGACGCCGCGCACGGTCCCGGTCGTACCGCAGCAACCACCGCTGGGCGGGGATCTCGACCAGCTTGTGCATCGCCCACGCGATCGCCAGCGCGATGCCGAAGGCGGCGAGCGCCAGCGGCACCGCCTGTCGCCAGGGGAGTTCGGGGTGCCCGTCGGTCCAGCCCGACGACACCGACGCGATGACGAGCAGGTGCACGAGGTAGAACGCGAACGACAGTCGGCCGAGCTCCTGCCAGAGCGGCCGGGCGAGGAAGGTCGACCGGCCGCGCGCGTCGGCGTTCGCCAGCGAGGCGACGAGCAGGGCGAAGAAGCCGACGGTCGCGGCGAGCCCTGGGTGGATGTCGGTGCCGGGCACCATCGGCGCCTCCGACAGTGCGTAGCCGGCGACGGCCAGGGGCACCGCGATGCGGAGGCGCAGCGGCATCCATTCCCCCCGCTTCATCATCACGGCCAGGGTCATGCCGATGACGAACTCGGGCAGGCGCAGGAGCGGGGTGGATGCCGACGACAGCAACCCCGGCGCGAAGGCGGCGATCTGCGGGGCGAGCGCGACGAGCACCAGGGATGCCACGACCACCATCGTCAGCGCCCGGCTCGACGCCCGCACGAGGGGGCGGATGAGGAACGGGAAGCTGAGGTAGAAGAAGGCCTCGCACACCAGCGACCAGCTTGCGGGGTTGCCCGCCTGCCACCAGTCCGGCACCCAGCCGTTGACGAGAAAGACGTTGGCGACGAGGGGGGCCGCGCTGTCGGTGCGTATCTCGGGCACGAGGGTCGCCGCGGCGATCAGCGCGAGCACGACACCGACCACGTGCAGCGGGTAGATGCGCGCGACGCGATGCCACCAGAACGAGCGGGCGGTCTGCTGCGGTTTGTATCCCCACGCGAGCACGAAGCCCGAGAGGATGAAGAACAGCGTCACCCCGGTCTTGCCTGCTTCGAACAGCACGCCCCACACCACGCCTGCGTTGCCCCCGAAGTACTCGACCGCCATGAGGTGGTGTCCGAAGATCAGCAGGGCCGTCGCCCAGCGCAGGCCCGTGAGCGAAGGCAGGGTGCGGAGGTGATCGAGGGGTCCGGGAGCGGCTGCCTTCGGGGGTGCGACGGGTGCCGTCATCGTGCTGGTGATGGTCGCCTCCCCTCGTCGTGTGCGAGCGCGACCGCGTGATGATCGACGACACCGTTGGAGCCGACCTGAGCACGTGGAGTCGCGCAGACCTCCCGAGAAGGTACTCCTCCTCGGTCTGGAGGTTCCTGAAAAGGGTGGGGGTTGACCCGGGCGCGCGGTCGACTCAGTCGGGAGCAGGCAGCGCCCGCTGTGCCACGACCCGTCGCGCCTCGACCACGGCCTCGGCGAACTCGGTGTCGGGGTCGTCCATCACGATCGCGGTGGCCCGGGCGTGCGCGCTGACGACGTCGTAGGGCGACGCGGCCGCCCGCTCGACGACCGTCTCGGCACGGTATCCGATCACCGCGAAAGCCCGGCTGAGGCTGCGCTGGGTGTCGTGATCGCCGCGCCCGAATTGGGTGGCGAGCTCTTCGGCGAGCGATTCGTGCGCGTCGTCGGGAACGAGACCGGATGCCGTCCGCCACGCCGCCCGCGCCACCTCGGGATGCCGGTCGCGCAGCACCGCCGGCGTGATCACGGCGAACGCGGCGGGATCGCCGATCTTCGACAGCGTGTGCAGCGCTTGGCTCCGCGCCTGCGGCAGGTCGGAACCCACCTCGGGGAGCAGCGCCGCGACGGCTCTCGACGGCTCGTGCCGCGTGAGCGCCCACGTCAGCATGTCGCGCACGAAGAAGTCGCCCTCGACCGCGCACCGGGCCACGAGCTCGGCGATGTAGCTGTCGTGGGGCCGCGTCCCGGCGGCGAGCGCGGCCTGCAGCCGGGCCGAGGCATCGGACTGCGCGAGGGCCGCGCGGAGGCGTTCGGCGGGGGTGGAAGTCATGGTGTCTCTAGCGTTCCACGGCGCGAGAGGTGTGGGGGCGGCGGCGGGCGCGGTGGGGCACCGCTGACCGTTCCGCGGGGAGGATGTCCCGCGGAGGGAGGACCACAGCCGCGGGCGGTCTCATTGGGTCAGTGCAACACCCTGATTGAGGGGCGTGGCTGTGTTCAGCGTTTTGCGGAGTGTGAAGCG
>NZ_JALGRP010000023.1 GCF_022815605.1 Microbacterium sp. VKM Ac-2923
TTGATGCCGAGCTGCTCGGCGGCGCGTTCGCCGAGGAGTGCGACGCGGTCGGCGCGGGTGTCGTGGCCGTTGTCGAACCTTCGCCCGGTGGCCGTCTCCGGGTTGCTGATCGTCGCCGCTGTCCGCACGCTTGGACTCAGCTCGGACTCGCCGACCATCGGGGTGTTGTTCGGGGCGGGGGCGGTGGGCGCGCTTGCCGCCTCCTGGATAATCGGTCCGCTGCAGAAGCGGGTCGGCGTGGGTGTGATCACTATCATTGCCCTTCTCCTGGCCGCTGCGGCGATCGTGGGATGGGCGCTCTCGACGTCGTTCCTCGTGGGCTGTATCGCGCTGGGCATGTGGCAGATAGGGACGACCACCGTCTCGCTCAACGGCATCATCACGCGGCAGGCTCTAACGCCCGCAAACCTCCAGGGTCGGGTCAACACGACCGCCCGCATGATCGCGTGGGGAGGTCAGCCGCTCGGGGCTGGAGCAGCTGGGTTGCTCACGGAGGGGATCGGTGTCGCCCCGGCTCTGCTGATCGCCGCCGCGGTCAGCGTCATCACCGCCGTCGTTGGATCGGCACTGCCTGTCGGTCGGTCCGCAACCCCCAACACCGGTCAGGACGAAGACTCGCAAGTCTTTTGTTGATCTGACTGCGAAAGAACCCACCTCAGGCGAGTGAGATCGCGCGAGCCCTGCGCAATCTCCGTGACGCACAGGTCAGGGACGCGACGCCGTGGCTGCTGCAACCACGCCGCCTGTCAAGGCGGGCGTAGCTGTCACCCGCCCAGACGGGAACGGGCGCGATCGGATAAGTAGGTGCGAACGTATGCATGCATGCCGATAATCAACGTTACGTCAGGTTAGCCTTATCGTCGAGTACTCGCTCTTCGCCCATGCGCCGTGATCTGCTACTCCCCTGCCCGTCGAGTGCCCGATGGGGGCTACGGCTCGCGCTGGGCTAGCCATCTGCGGCGCGATCGGGTATCGTTGCACGCGCAAGGCCTCATGTGGCTCTCAAGGTCAACCAAGAGGTCTTGCACCTCGCGAACCCCTGGTCTTCGGCCGGGGGTTCTTGCGTTCAGTCGAGCCATTCCATCCCAAAGTCACTGCCCTCGAGCCAGTGTCCCGACGTCTGCATGTACGCCCTGATGGCACCGGAGCTCGCAGCGCGCTTTTGTCCCCAGATCTCAGGATGGTTCTGGAGGTGCTTGTGGTAGGCCCCGTAGGCGATGAGATCGACCGCCTGAATCAGCTGGCTGTATTTGCTGTCCTGCATGACAACGTCCTCGATCACACGACGAGATGACAGGTCGAGATTTCGGTGGACGGCGCGATATGGCGCAGCAGCGCGAATCGCGCGCTCCCACAGGTCCGAGCGTTCTTCCGCTGTTCGTTCGCCGTCTTCGTCGACCCCTGTCTGGCCGTCGTAGAACACGAGAAGCCGTGTGTCCCGTGTCTCTGCCCAGTCCTCCAGGAATGCAATGAAGCGAGCGTAAAGCTCGTCGGTGCTTCGTGATTTTGCTCCCACGCTTACTACGGTGAAGCTGCTGTTCTTGCTGATGTGGCTCAGCATCACTCTCCCTGCGGCAGCTCGCGCGATGGAGGAGAATTTGGCTTCCTGCTCCGCAGTTTCGCAGAACTCTCCGCGACCCTTGTAGAGCTTCACCGCGTGGAGCTCGGCAGTTTTGGGGACGCCGAACTCTCGGTGTATTTCCCTCCGCCCGTCCAGCCATGCGCTGAGCACCTGGTTCCAGTGATCTTCACCGATCAGCAAGGCGGTGAGCGTGATTCCGGTCTGGGGGTGCCCCGAGTCATCGATGTAGCAGAGGTGCACAATCTCGAGTCTGCCAGACAGGGCACTCTGCGCCTGGTCGGCACAAGTGGCGCGACACGAGCTCGCGCCCGCACAAGTGTAAGTCTGCAGAAGGAATAGTGTCCTCTTCCCGCCGTATAGCGGGGCAATATGCGAAACGTTCCGCGGAGGGTGCGAGACCAGGGGCTGGCAGCTTCGCGTCAGCCCCCTCTACAGCTACTCCTCGTGAGCGACCCGTGTCAGAGCTGCTCAGGATGGCGTACCACCTCCTCTTTGGTAGTCACCCTGCGGCCGTCCATCAGCCGGTGCTTCTCACGCGACGCCGCGTCGTCGTCGTAATCAGCTGAGGCCATTTATCGCCTCGGCTAGCGCCTGCTCGAGTCGAGCTGCTTCCTCCAGCCCGGGCGCCGGCGGCGTCGTTGTGGAGTCACCGCGCTGCGCTTTCGTGCCTTCAGCTGTCGCCAGGTTGTGGCGTTCGTCCGCCCTCGCCGTCTCTGCTTCGTAGGGACAGTATTTGCCGCTGGATGCGGGAACGTGCTCGAGATGGTGTGTAGACAGAAAAAACCGAAGGGGTCCAGGCGCTCCTAGGCCGCCGGGGTGCGCTAGCAGGCTGACGAACTGGGCGAGTAAAGCCGCGCTTGCGCCAGCGGATAGCGCAGCCACGTTTTGGCTGGAGGGAGACTCCTTTCCTGACCTCGCGATATAGGCAGGGTCATCGAGATGACCGTTCTGATCAAGGCGCACCTGTGCAAGATCTAGCTGTCCGTTGCAGACCATGCATGGGCGACCGGGAACCAGCGTGTGCGCGCGCCAGATGCTGCTGCGTAGCCGCCCGTCATCGAAGGTCACGATGGCGACGCCTCCGTCGATGACAGGAATGAGGTCGGCGTAGGCAATCTGATTGAGAACGGCCCGGGGCCAGGGGCGATCGACGCAGGAGAAGATGATGTCGTACTCGAGAGCGGATCGCAGTCCGTCGGGCTCGGTGATCTTCAAGTCGTGGACCACGGCAGTGAAGTTATCGGCGGTGGCGGCGCTCTCCATGAGTCTCACGGCGACGTCTGTTTTCCGTCGGTGCAGGGCGGCGTCGAGACGGGTCGCGCCGATCATCCTGTCGAGGTTGAGAGCTTCAACGGTGTCGAAGTCCATAACGCCGATAGTCTCGATGCCGGTTGCAGCCAGGCGCTGCGCGACATCGAGGCCGACGCTACCGACTCCAACGACGAGAACACGGGTGCGGGCAATGAAAGCTTGCGTTGCGTCCCCCCACGATGAAACGGTGCGCACCTGCGAGGCAGTCGGATGTGGGGCTGGCCGCAGGTCGTTGTTCCAGCAAATGCGGAACTCCGGTGACGCCACCCGCACCGATTCTGCCCAAGCGGGCTCATCGTTGCCGGTCCAGAACCGAGCAGACCAAGTGGCGTCGTCGCCTGCCAGGGTCATGCCGACTAAAGGTAGGTCTGTGACTCCTCGCGCGGTGCGCCCATAAGCAATCTCGGTGGCGCGATCGGGACGACTCAATCTTTGCCATCCGCGTCCCTTGGGATGCGAGTGAAGGAGCACGAGTCCTTCACCGTGCGATCGTGCTTCAGCGGCCGCGCGTAGAACATAGCCGCTGGTGAAAGATGCATTGCCGTGAACGAGGCGATCGCCGTCGCGGGGTGCGATGACTCTTCGGATTACGGCTGTCGTGCGCGTCGCACCGGTGGAGATTTGGTAGGTGGCGGCAAGAACATCCTCCTGTCCATCGGTCCGGATCAAGTGATCGCGCATCTGCTCATCGACTGTGCCGGTCATGACAACGGAGTACGACATGTCATGCCGCCATCGGAATGATCATCGACATCTGCCCGCGTACGTGACGCAGCCACGCCAACGCCGGAGGTACAGACATGTCAGTGAACGAGAAGTCTCGAGAGTGTCGTCGCCACCCAGGTGGGCAGTCGGTCACGTCAACGTTGGTCCCTGGAAACGTGATGTTCTCGGGAAGGTGAATCCAATGCGGCGGCGTGAGGGGCCAACCTTGCACTTCTGAGACGCTCACCCCGGTGGTTATGAACTGGCCGACGCGAGGGCCGCCGATGGCGTCGACGTCGTAGAGAATCCGGTCCCCGTCGATGGTGGCTGGATGGCCGATGTCGGCCATGTCAGTCATGAACTGCAGTGTTGCCTTGCTCGGCTCGGTGGGGTCGCTCATGCGACACCGCCGATGCGCTTCGCGGTCACGAACTTGTCACCGTCGACAATCTTGATCAGCCCGTCGTCCGACAAGGTCTCGACGGTCCCGTTGGAGCCGACGCGCGCCAGGTCGTTTTCGTCGGGGTTCACGCCGGCGAGGCGGAGCAGTGCGGCTCGCTCCATGTCGTCGTCGTAACGGGTGAAGGGCTCACCATCAATCGTGAAACGGACTCGGCGGCGGGCAACGAACCGATCGCCGTCCTTCAGATTGATGATCTGACCATCCTTGAGGTGCGTCTCAACGCCCCCCTTGATCCGGAACAGGTCGAACGCCTTGGGGTCTTTGCCCGCAAGTCGCAGCAGCTCAGAAGCGTGCTGGTCGTCATCGCGAGTGGAGTAGGCGGTGTTGTCGATGGTGATGTGAAGAGCAGTGGTAGCCACGATGGGCTCCTTTCCTAGGCGTGTCGGCCCGCGAAGCCCGCGAACCGAGGTAGTCTTTACCTGTCGGGTAAACCCATAGTACCACGCCTGACGTATACCTGTGAGGTAAACGATGCGGATCGCTTGGAGCGCCCCCGAGTTGCGGGAATGTTGCACGACCGCCCACCGCCTCAGCGCCGCGGCAGGGATCCAAGCTCTCGTGGCTCGCGACCTTGTCGCAGCAGTCGTGCACGCGTCAGATTTCGGCGATTTGATAGCGCTGCGCAGCATTCGCATGACTCCGAATGGCCCTGGCATCATCCTGTCCCTCGAGGAGGTTCACATGTACACCCGACTGCTTTACCCCGCCGGAAACGTGCGAGTCGTACGCCTTAAAGATCCGCTGTCGGCATACGCATCCACGCAGGGGCTCGTCATTGACGACCTCGCTGTGGGCACCCAATCCGTCACTCGCCGTGCGGGCTGAAATGACTGAGACGTACAACCCAGAAGAGGTTGCGCTCGATTGGGCGAATCACCCGGGTCGGATGTTGCAGCGTGAGCTCGACGCCCAAGGGCTCTCCCAAGCGCAACTCGCGATGCGTACCGGGCTCAGCACAAAACACGTGAACCTTGTCGTAAAAGGCACAGCATTGCTCTCTCCCGATGTAGCAGTGAGCTTGGAACAAGTCCTGGGTGTGCCGGCAGAGTTTTGGTTGAGGTGGGAGGCGGCCTTCCAAGCTGCCGCTGCACGGGAGGAGCGGCGCGAATCATGGGCGACTTTCACGGAGTGGGCCGCGCGTTTCCCGCGCAATATGCTCGTCAGCCGGCACGTGATCGGAGCAAGTGACGGAACGAAGGAGACCGTAGCCAAGCTCCTCAGCTTCTTCGGGGTGGCGTCTCCCAGCGCGTTCGACCGCACCTGGCTGGACGCCGAAGCGTCCTATAAGCGGAGCCAGGTGTACACCATTGATCCCTACATCACCGCATTATGGCTTCGTCTCGCCGAGCTGCAGGCCGCACGTGTCCTGGAAGGGGCGGGCTCTTACGACGCTGGACGTTTACGGGAGGCGGCTCAGCAGATTCGCTCTGTGACCGCCGAGGAACCCCTCGAGGGATTCCGTCGTGCCCAGCATCTTCTCCGAGAAGCAGGGGTCGCACTAGTGTTTGTGCCCGAGTTGGACAGCACACGCATCAGCGGCGCGTCTAGGTGGGTCGGCGGTCATCCCGTGGTCGCAGTGACGAACCGCAACAAGTACCTCGACAGCTTCTGGTTCTCTGTTCTGCATGAGGTTGCCCACATTCTTCTGCACCCGAAGAGAGCCACATACATCGACATCGATGGATCGGCCCACGACGACGACGATGCCCTTGAGACTGCGGCCAACCACTTCGCGCAGGACGTTCTCATTCCCCGCCACATGCGCGATCAAGTTGTGCAAGCGACCAGAGCCGATCAGGTTCGTCAACTCGCTAACGAGATCGGCGTGGGTCCCGGCATCGTCGCGAGTCAGCACGCATTCCTCACGAAGAACTGGAAGGGCATGGCACGACTGAGACCACAAGCCGACTTTGCCCACCTGCTCAAGGCCTTCTGACCATCTACGTCACAGTTAGTGCACCCGTAGCTAGCTAAAGAGCATGCATGCCTTGCTTGTCAGGCGGAAACAGATGCTCCGGCGGTCGGCGGTACGGCAGGGGTTCCCCTACCTGGTTCTCATCTTTGGAGTCCGCGAAGGGGTCGTCGACGGCGAGCAGAGGCGCTGCACGGCCTCGTCGGTGTTTCACCATTCGGCTTTTCACCTATCGGTGCCGGTGCCCTTGGCGGAGACGCGGCGGCGGTAGGTGAACCGCCAGTATTTGCGCAGCCACTCGTCTACCGACCCGTCTCCGTGTCCGCGTCGACGTCGATGTCCGTGTCTTTGCTCGAAACGCTGTGGCGCGGCTGGGAAGCCGCACGCCTCGACCCGGGCCTTGGCACAGGCGCCTGGTGGATCAACCACGCCGCCCCGCACATGTGGAGGCTCGAATGCGCTCTCTACCGCTGCGGCCTCGCGCTCTTGGAGCGTGGCGACCCGTTCGGGCGTGAGAGCGTCGCTCAGCGCCTCCTTGGCGAGGTTGGTGACGTGCTTGGTGACAACCGCGTTCGCCGCCTGAGCCACGATCGCGTCGACGTCGAGCGCGCCGAGGGCGTTCTCCACCGCCGAGCCCATGCCGTCCACGACCCCGAGGGGGCCCTCCCACACGAAATCGCAGGTGGACTTTCCGCAACGGACCGTCAATACGCTCATGCGCCCAGATTGACGCATCTGCGGAAGGGGGCTGCGGCGCCGCTGGGCGGGTGAGGAACACTGCGGACGAAGCTGAACGGGGGAGTGTCCTCACGGGTGCCCGGCGGGTGAGAGACGCTTCAGGCCGGGGCGGAGCTCAGTCGCCCAGGTGATTGAGAGGGACGTCCATGCTCCCGGGCCCAGGTGCGATCATCGAAGGCGCTGATCGTTCAGAACAAAGTGGCGGACTGTCCGGTTGATGAGGACCCACACCTTGCGCCCCTTGAGCACGACCCTCGGTGTGTCGCCAGCTAGCTCAGGCGAGCGCAGAGGCGCTTCGGGTGTGGCATCGGTTCTATGCGGCCGGGCATAGCTGCGCATGGCTGACGTGCTCGGCGCGCGTGCTGCGGTATGGACTACTAGCGGTAACAACGCCATCCGTACGACGAGCTGTAAGTGAGCACTGCATACGCGCCAGCGCCGTAGTTCGAGTAGCAGACGTCATTCATGGCGGCTTTGCCGGAGATTGCGATCGACGATCCGGGCTTCACGCACCGCCAGCCGTATGGGTCGGATGCGTTGACGGTGATTGCCGACCATTGGCTGCCCAAGTTGGCCTTGCAATACCCGGTGATGTTGAGACCACCGATGTCAGACGCGGCATGCGCCGGCGCCGCCAAGGCCACGGAGCCCGCAGCGAGAACGAGCGATGTGGCTATCGCCAGGACAGATTTCCGACGTTTGAACATTGCTACCCCCCGGCGCAGTGACCTCGTGAGGGGGACTCTATGGGCTACACGATCGCCTGTAAAGGCTCCGTCATCGCGGTCGAGGCAACGAGCGTGCGAGCCGGTTAGCAACGACCGGTTCCGCGCCGGATCCTGCCACCGCGCAGCGGCGAAAAGCACCGACCGGTGTCCGTGTAAACGTCCATGCGGCAGGAGATAGATGGACCCAAACGGCTACCGTTCTGAAATGAGTCCTGAGCCAGATTCCTCTCCTGCCGATGTTGCTCTCTTTCGACTCGAGCAGGCGATCGAGGGCCTCAAGGCCGCGGTCGCGTCGGGCTATGAGAGGAGAGTTCTCGCGAGCCTGAACGAAGCCGGGTCTGCGCTGTACTCCGTTTGGTTGTTCGAAGAGGTCAGGGGACGAGACCAAGTCGCGTGGGCCGCGGAAGATCCGGAGCGGCGGAACGTTGTGGGCCTGGTGTACGCACGGGGCGAGGCCGAACACCAGAAGAAGCATGTGGGAATGGCGGCAGGATTCGGAGAAGCGCCATTCGGATTCGGACCCTTCGGCGGGGGCTGGCTCTGGCGAGAGTGCCCGACAACCCGACCCGCCTACGCCTCAAGTCAAGCTCTCTACGATGAGCAGGTGCGCTGGAAGTCGCTGGCGGAACCGTTGGAAAGGGCATACGCCTGGTTTGTGGCACACCCTCGCTAAGGCATCCCGAGGATAACCGAGTGGTTCCGGATCACCCGGCCCCGCCGACCGGGTGACTCTGTCTTGATATCGTCGAACCTACGTTCCCCGTTGAAATGGCCGACACGCTGAGCGGCCGTGCCCCGGTAGGCGGGGAACGCTTTTTCTCGTTCATCTGCGGCGGTTGGCGTAGATGACTACGTGTTCAAAGACGCGCGTCACGAGTCTCTGGTTGAGGGGCGGCCCGGTGCCCACTTTGCGCATCATGGCTGAGCCTGAATCGCAAGAAGGGGATGGCGCTCCGAGCAAATTTCGGCCTGACGATCACCAGCACTGCGAGCGTAGGCTCGAGCGGTGACCGAATTTGAGGCGGCGAGCCTCCTGGCGCAGTGGGTGGGTTCTGGCGCCGCTGTGGCTGCTGTCGGCGTGGCCGTTGTGTTCGGCATCCTCACGTTGTCGAACTCGAGACGCTCGATTGACGCACAGGAGCGCGCCACCGCGGCGCTGGATACAGATCCGCATCTCGCCGAGATGTTGAGTCGCGGCTCGCAGGGCGATCCCGTGTGGGCGGTTGAGAAGAGACCCACGAAGGACTTGTGGTGGCTGCGAAATGTGAGTGACCACAGGGTGTGGAACGTGCGCATAACTGGAGCCACCACGCAGGATACTGAGCGACTCCGTTTCGATTGGTCCTCCGACAGTGAGCCAATGACGGCAGACCCGAACGCTCCGATACCGTTTCGAACTCTCAACTTTTGGGGTGCCGCAGCCGTACCGACGATCATCGTGGAATGGGCAGACGAACCCGACGGCCAACCTCGCGCTGAACGCATCGCGGTTGCTGAGGGGCCGTGACAGAGGCATCAGCTTCACGCAGACCGACCAGAACTGCGTCGATGATGTGACGCGCGAGGTCATGGTTCTGCCGATCTGTGTGGTGCAAAGTCCGGCGCGCGTCGTGTCCGGATAGGGATCGCCAAACGTGACAGTTGGGGGCTCCTCTCGCGTGGCCGGGTATCCGGGACGTGTGAGGTTGCGCGATCGGTGGCGTTCTAGTTTGACCGCTCTGCGGCGCAATCATGGCCTTGCCCAACGCGCTGACGCGCGTATCGACAGGGTGACGGTGATCACTCAACTTCGGTGATCCCCGACGGGACTGTTGCAAGGGAGCGGGCGCGCGAGAAGTAGTTCGGACGGGGTGTTGGGTTCAATCACAAGCAACGGCTGGGGCGCGGTCAGTGGATGGGGCCGGCATGTGACATTGTCAGCCCAGGCGACAGGCGGGGCCGCATGCGCACAGCGGCGGGGTGACCTCGAGTCGGAGCCGCTCAACTCACGACGTGGGTGGCGTTTAATCGGTGGACAAGAGGTCTCCGGGCTGGCACCCAAGTGCGGCGCAGATCGCTTTCAACGTTGAGAACCGGATTGCCCTCGCGTGGCCATTCTTCAGCACGGAGAGATTTACTGTGCTGACGCCTACGTGCCGTGACAGCTCAGTAAGAGTCATCCCCCGCTGGTTGAGGAGGGCATCGAGATGGCACGTGACGTCACCCGAGCGGTCACCATCTTCCATCAGACCAAGCCGTCCGCGTCTCGCTGCATTCGCTGCCCAATCTCGAAGACCGCCGCCACCACGGCCAGGGCCAGTCCCCAGCCAACGGGCGCGAGATCGACCTCGACCAAGAATGTGGGCAGTTGCTCCACGCCGAGTTGAAGAACAGCACGCTGGGCGGCCATGCCGTCGAGGACCGGCCCCCCTAGCCCACACAAGAACACGAGAATCGCAACTGTGCCAGCACCCCAGGTTGCGACACGACCGAACGGACGCTCCCGGAGAAGCCGGAAGCTGAGCCACGCGACAATCAGGCTGACAGCAACGATGAGAAGACTCGAGAGCAATGCACTTGCGACAAGGAACCAGCGCACGCCCGGTGACGGATCCTGCAACGTCAAGGAGACGGCGTCAAAGGTAGCGCCCGCAAAGCCAGCCGGCTCGAGCCCTCTTGTAGCGACGTTCGGAAGGGTCACTGGCCCGACCATCACCGAGAAGATGCGCACGACAGCGAGAGCGATATTCACCAACGCCACTGTCCCTCCGCCGATGACAAAACCCCAGAGCAGGGCTCGTTCGGTGGAGTTGGCGATCCGAAGCCCTGCGTGCATTGAAGAGGTCACCCTGTGCTCCCTAACGTTTATCGTTGCTCACGATAAACGTTATGCTACCCAGCATCGAAGTGCAACCTTCCCCACTCGGGCGGTTTCTTGCCCCGCGCAGGTGTCGTAGAAACATTAGCTTTCTGAGACACACCGTTCGGCGGTCGATCCGCCTCGAAAGGTCCGAGTTTTCGGGATGCCTGCTGTCTTGGAAAAACCTCTTGCCGCATTTCGTCTCAGGAGGCGTCGCGGAGGGTGTTTTCGAGTCAGAATGAGGTCGTGAGACTTCTGGGGTACACGCGCGTGAGTACGTCAAGTCAGGACGCACACTTGCAGCTCGATGCGCTCGTCGCCGCCGGCGTGCAGAAGCGCGACGTCTTCGCGGACGTCACCTCGGGGAGCAAGACCGCGATCGAGCGAACCGGGATGAAGAAGCTCCTTGAGTACGCCGAGGACGGCGACACCGTCGTCGTCTGGCGAGTCGACCGCCTCGGCCGCTCTCTGATCGACGTACTGAACACGGTGAACCTGCTGCGCGAGCGCGGAGTGCAGGTCCGGTCTATCTCGGACGGCATCGATCCATCGACGTCGACGGGCCGGCTGATGCTGAACATGCTCGCCACGCTCGCGGAGTACGAGCGTGAACTCATCGTGGAACGGGTCAATGCCGGTATCGCGGCCGCCCGCGCGAACGGCACCCGGTTCGGCCGGCCCCTGTCGGATCCGGTCGTGATCGCGGACAAGCTCGCGATCGCCGCGGATGCGCGAGCGCGCGGTCGCACCGCTGAGGACGCCGCTCGTCTCGTCGGGTGGAGTCGCGCGACGCTCTATCGCCACCAGCAGGCTCACGCGGCCCGCGAGAGTGCAGCGATGTAGCGAGCGATGGACGGCCTCGAGCGGTGGCGGATCCTTCGACTTCACGTCGAAGATCAGGTCCCCCTCGCGGCCCTCGCTCGCGAGGGCGGCATCGGCACGCGGACACTTCAACGCTGGCATCAGCTCTATAAGAAGGACGGGCTCGCCGGGCTCGACGACACTGCGAGGACGGACAAGGGCGGCCGGCGCACTGACCCGGCGACCATCGCCACCATCGAGCGGCTCGCCCTGACTCGGCCTCGTCCGTCGATCGCGACGTTGCATCGCCTCACGTCCGAGGAATGCCTGTGCGACAACCGGCCGGCGCCGAGCTACGCGACCGTCCGGCAGATCGTGCAGGCCCTCGACCCGGCGCTCGTCACCCTCGCGTTGGAGGGTCCCGCTTCCTATCGCGATCGTCACGAGCTGGTGTTCCGCCGTCGGGCGGAACGGCCGAATCAGATCTGGCAGGCCGACCACACAGAACTCGACATCCTCATCGTCGGAGCGAACGGGAAGCCCGACCGTCCCTGGCTGACGACCGTGATGGATGATCACTCCCGCGCGATCTGCGGCTACATGGTCTTCACCGGGGCACCCTCGTCGCTGAACACCGCTCTCGCGCTGCGCCAGGCGATCTGGCGGAAGACCGACCCCGGGTGGGCGATGTGCGGGCCGGCTCCGTTCGTCGAAACCAGGGAGACGAACCTCTCGCTCAACAAGGAGACGGTCAAGAAGCTTCGTCGCGCGGCCAGGGAAACCGGGGAAAGTTCGCTCGTCGACCTGGCTGAGCCCCTCGGCCATCTGGTCGCAGGTGACGCGTGGGCGGCTCTCGAGGAGCGGCGCCACGTCGGTTACCACCGCTGGCGACCGCAGAGCCTCGTCGGCGGCGTAGCCACCATCAACCCTTGGGTAGACCATGGCGACGGGACGCCCTCGATGGAGGCGGGGCACCACTCTGGACACACTCCGCCGACCTTGAAGACTGTTGTCACGGAAGCTCGTGAAGGCTACGACGCCCTCTCCAACGCAATGGATGCGGTCTTGCAGGCCTTTGCGCCCGCCCTTACAAGCGTTGGAGTGCGAGCGCGGTGATGCCCGCAGGTTCGACCTGCGGGCTTCTGGGGCGATTTACCGTCGCCGGCAGGCGTTCGGCGAACCCGCTCTGCTGGCGCATCGTCAGTCTGACGCTGAGACCACGCTGCAGGGACGGAGTCTTCTGTTCGGCGGCTGCTCGGGGATGTCACATCCAACGGTTACTGAGTGTCAGAATTCGTCCCCCAATTGGGGGACAATTACTCAATTTAGTACGCCGCCCTACGCCATGGCCTACAGGTGTCTACGAGGGACCTGATGGTACCTGCATATTCTCGAACTGTACCTTCAAATCTTCCACGTATTTTGGCGCCATCCGGCCAAAGCGAATGGCAGGGTGGATGACATGAGTACGGTCACAACCAGAACATCTATTCGTTTGCGTACCATTTGTATTTTCATCGCGGCTGCGGCGCTCGTTGTGGCGATGGTCGCTGCCGGGTACGGATCTGCGAACCTGGCTTCATTGTCGGGCGAGTTGCCCGTCGATGACCCCACGCTCGCTGAGATCAGTACGTGGGAAACCGGTCATACGCTTCTGTGGGTCGCGCTTCTGTCCACGATAGCCGCCGGAACTGCGCTCGCGTTCGCGGCGGCTACTCTCCGCAGAGAGTGGGTCTTGATGGGTGTCATCGGGGGTTTCGTGATCTGTTTCATCACTGTCTTCCTGGTCGCTGCCGGAACTTGGTTTGTCGTTCTTCCGAGAATCGGCTGACAGATCCCATGTGCAACGAATCGGTGCTAGAAAAGGCCCTTGAGCAGATCAAAATTTCGTACTCGGATTGCCAATTCAGTGCAGACTGCCTCGCCCGTGAATTGGCAATCTCCCGCAGGCATCTGGCGAGAGAGTTCAAATCAAAGACCGGCAGCGGGGTGGCTGCGACGATCGCGCGAACGCGCGTCGAGATCGCAATGCGATTGCTGGCTTCAGATGATTCGTCTTGCATTGCGACAGTGGCTTCGGCTGTCGGCTACGCCGACATTAATACGTTTCGAAACAACTTCAAACGGGTTGCGGGTGTCGCTCCTTCTGCGTATAGGCGCAGTCGGAGAAGAAAGGCAAGCGCCTCCTAGCGGGTGGCTAGGAGGCGCTCCCAAATACTTTGGTCAGGGATTGCAGCCCTTGGCGGCTTGCACCCACCACCACACGTCCGGTCGCCACGACTCCATGTCGTAAGTCGCGCCGCCGCCCTGTCCGTTGTAGACGACGTGGCAGTGGAACTGGTTCTCAATAGTCGAATTCACCTTATAGGCAAGCGTTCCCAGGCGGGACTTAAGGTCTTTCGTGTGTTCAGCGAGAATCGCGGCACCAGATGCGTGACGTCCGTACGCAGTGGGAACCGCGCGGACGACGTAATTTGACCCACCCTGGTTGGTGACGTACGCGGATTCCACGAGCCACTTGCCAAGGTAGGGGTCGGCGATCACGGGGAACTTGTCTGCGCTGACCTCAGAGAAGTCAACGTGCTGGGTGATCTTATTGCCCGTCAAAGTGAGGGAAGTCGGCACGTCGGAGCCGTCTGCGTCACGAGCCCAAGGAGGTGCGACACCCCCGAGATACTCGCCCTCAGCGTCACGGAGAATGATCCCGCCGTCTTCAAGCGTTGTCGCCTCGGCCCCCTCAGGAATCGAGAGCGTGAAGTCGTAGCTCGCCGGCGCCGAGAGGTTCTCGATACGGATCGCAAAGAGGGCCGAGGCATCTTGCATCAAAACGGAGCTGACCTCGGCTCCCGTCGCTGTGTTCTCAGACGTCAACTGGATGGTGCCCTGATCGGATGTGATCTCGATGGTGTCCCCGCTTGCCTCAGCAACCGCACCACCGAACTCCGACGTGTCGGCCGATGCTGGTGCGGCGAGCTGCGCAAGCTCAGGGGCAACCTCGCGAAGGCTATCCAGCCCGTCAGGCGCTTCAGTGTCTGCCATCGCCATGCCAGGAGTGAGCACAATAGCCAGCACGAGCGAGGCGCCCAGGCTCTTTCTGAGTTTCATTGGTGACCCTTCGTTGATTGTTCTTCACTCGATCCTCATCGAGCTTGCGTCTAGCCGGTACATAGATCTGGGACACATCGCGTGCCCTTCAACAGTTGGGCGTCGATGATGAAACCACCCACGCTGGTGATGGCGGGGTGGAACTGGAGGAAATATGATTGGCTCTTCTCGACGACCGATTGCGATCACAATGGCATTCGTATTCGCTGCTGTGTCGCTTTTTGGGGCAACGAGCGCTAGCGCAAGCTCCACCGGCGAGGCGCCTGGGGAAGTCGTCATCGGGTCTCTTGAATCCCTCACAGCCGACGAATCCGCGTTGCTGGAATCGGACAAGCTAAAGCGGGTGACGGTCGACCCGTCCAGCGGCGACGTGACATCCGTGGAGCCGCTCACACGCGCACAACTGAACGGGGAGGTCGATGTTGCCTTACGTTCGTCGGGTCAGGCTAAGGCCGGTTCCGGTGTGTCCCCACTTTCCGCCACGTGGAACATGTGCTCCAGTGCTGGATCCGCGACGTGCTGGTACGGTGCAGCGCCGACGCTGAACCTCCAGTTCTCGTACGGTGCCACGAATGGCACATGGGGCAGCCGCACGAAGCTGTGGACTGGTAACTACTACGTCAAGGCTTGTTGGGTGGACCCCCAGCCCTCGGGCATAGCGAAGACGGTCTGCATGCCTCTTCGCAATGGGAAGAACGCTTGGATCGAGTGGGGCTCGGTTCTGACCGGCAAGAGCATGGACGTCTCCAACACTCGCTAGCCGGTAGGCCGGGTTTCAGCAGGCGGGAGTCCCGTTCGATGAGATAGGACGGGGCTCCCCGCGGGCCGATCAAGATGTGTCTCCGAAGGTTGGCTGCAACCCGCCCCGACGTCGCCGCGCCACCCGGATCTGGTGAAGCGAGGGTGAACCGGCCTGACTTTCGTTCCGTTCTTCAAGTAAGGATGGAAGACGATGAACAGGAAGTATTCGCCGGAGATG